>NZ_JAOSZE010000013.1 GCF_025630775.1 Actinoplanes sp. KI2 | reverse complement strand
CCCTCGGCCCTGACCCGGGTCTGATGCCCGGTACACGGTCCGCTCGGACACACCGTGCTGGCGGGCGAACTCGGCCGGTTTCACCTGCACCCCAGTCGCGAGCTTGGCATCGAGCATGTTCATGACACGCCGCTGACAGGCCATCCCGGGCAGCACACACCAACCTGCCGCAGATCCCCACCGACTGACACATGTACCGGGCCTTCATCATTGACAGATGCCATAGGACTGGACAGGGTCGCTTGCTCTATACCTCCTATGCTTGCTCGTCTATACTCGGGTAGGGGCGCTAATGTGATCAAGTCATCGACACTGATCGACGTACCGATGTTAAAGTTCAATTTGCTCGCGTCAGGCGCCAGGTTGTCTGCCGCGGCGGAGAGGTACCTCTTCGGAACGGACGAGGCACAAGGCCAGGGCGCCAGGCCGGTTCGTACGCGATCGGGTGTTTCGGGAGGACTTGACGTCTCCCTCGACGATGAACGTAAGATTTTCGTGAACATTCCCGTCAACGAAGCGTTTGCTGAGAGCTCGCCGTACGAGCTGGACTCGGACGGACAGGATCTTTGGATAGGCAGACGGCTGCAGAACACTCGCGCTCTATGTCGGCCGATCCCTGTGCCCCAGTACTACAGCCGGGACACTGTGGACGGCGCTCAGCCTCTCGTGCGTATCGCGCAGATGTGTTCGTCCGACAGACTGTGCTACGGCATGACCGGCCCGGGATGTAGGTTTTGGAGCAGGGGTCAGCGGTGCAGGTACTGCTCCATCGGAGACAACTACGACGCTGACTCGGCACGCAAAGCCGAGCGCCACTTCCTAGACGTTGTCGACGCGGCGGTAAATGATGCTGCTCGTCCCGCACGGCATCTACTCATCGGAGGAGGAACCCCGCGGACGTCGGACATGGGTGCAGCAATGGCGGCGAGACTGACCCGAAGCGCGAAGGCACGCTTCGACATACCCGTCTATGTCATGATCGCGGCACCCGCGGAAAACCAGTCGATCGATGAATTGTATGATTCGGGCGTCGATGAACTCGGTATTAATCTTGAGTTCTGGAGCGAGGATGCCTGGTCGAGCTACATACCGGGTAAACAAGAGGTGATTGGCAAGGAGCGCTATCTCCGAGCTTTGGAATATACGGCGTCATTGTTCGGACCTGTCCGAGCACGATCCATACTCATTGCTGGGCTCGAGCCCCCCTCCGAGACCATCCGGGCGGTCGAGTACCTGGCGCGGATAGGCGTGATGCCGATCCTCTCACCCTTCCGGCCGTTGGACGGGACGATGCTCGCCGGCGCGACCGGCTTTACTGGGCAAGACTACGCGGACCTTTTTGCCGCATGTCGTCCCATCGCAGCGGAGTTCGGCTTACCATTGGGTCCTACATGCTTGCCGTGCCAAAACAATACGCTTGGTCTACCACCGGACGTCTCGATCTCCGCCACACCGGGCCTGAGGCGGCGGCGGGTGTACCCCGATGATATATGATCGCTTCGACGGATTGCGTACCTCCTTTGCGGCATGGAGCATGTAGCACATGTTCGCTATCGTCCCGCCTGTTGTTGGCGGTCCCGAGGTTCTCACCTGGGCGGAAGTTTCAGATCCTTCGCCAAACCCGGATGAAGTAGTGATCGAGGTTGTGGCCGCTGGAGTGAACCGGGCCGATCTCCTCCAGCGCAAGGGCTTTTACCCGCCGCCGCCAGGTGCGTCAGAGATCCTCGGTCTCGAGTGCTCGGGAACCATCGTGGAAGTAGGCCGGGACGTCCGCGGCTGGCGGATTGGTGAGTCAGCCTGCGCACTTCTCGCGGGGGGAGGCTATGCCCAAAGGGTAGCAGTCCCTGCCGTCCAGCTCCTGCCGGTCCCGCGCGGTGTGTCGGTTGAGGACGCCGCGGCTCTGCCGGAAGTCGCATGTACGGCTTGGTCGAACCTGCTCATGGAAGGAGGCCTTCAGCGAGGCCAATTCGTTCTGGTGAGGGGCGGAACTGGCGGGGTGGGCACGCATGCAATACAAATCGCCCGGGTCCTTGGTGCACACGTCGTTGCGACAGTCCGGAATGATGCCGGATCTGAGTTGTGTATGCGTCTCGGCGCCGCGGCGACGGCGCGGTTTGAGGACGAGCTTCACAAGGTGGTGTCATCCGCAACGGGGGGCCAGGGTCTAGACCTGATACTCGACAACTTGGGCGGGGACTTCTTGCAAGAGAATGTTTCGCTACTCAAGCGCGGCGGGCGCGTTGTCGTCATCGGACTGCAGAAGGGCGTCCGCGGTCAGTTGGACCTCCAAGCGTTGATGGCCAAGTCCGCGTGGATCGGATCGACGAATCTAAGGTCGCGACCGAGCCATGGAAGCGGAAGTAAGGCCGAAGTTGTCAATGCTACTCGCGAGAACGTATGGCCGTTCCTGGAGGACGGTAGTGTAGTTGCGGTAGTGCACCGAAAGCTACCCATGAGTGACGCCGCATCCGCGCACCGCATGTTGGAGCGTGGTGGCGTCATGGGAAAGATCATCTTACTTGCGGACCAGACCGTGTCGTGAGCCGCTGCTCCTCCCGAGAGGGAAAGCGATATGAACCGTCTCGAACGGGCCAAGATGAACCTCCTCACCTACGGTGTCGCCGTGGATCCTGAGGTCGTGCGAGAGGTTACCCAAGGAGGCCAACTCCCGTTGGTCTTCAACGAGTACGCGACTACCAGCGGTCTTTCGCTAGATATCGGTAACGGCGCCTTCTATGTGAATGCGCCACTGTCTCGGACGGCTGGCAACGGCAGCGCCGTCCTTCGGCGCTCAAACGACGGGCTTGCCGTCCTAGTGGGAAATGACCGTTTGGAGGCGCGCATTCTCCCGCTGCCTGGCTACCTTGATCGCACCGATGCGAAGGGCCGCCGCGTCGCCGACTCCATATTCACCGTCGGCGACCGTGCGCGGTTGTCGCCGATCACAGGCTGCAGTATGGCCTGCAGCTTCTGTGATCTTGCTGGGTTGAAGTACTCGAAGCGCCCCGTCGAGCAGCTCGTGGAAGCTTTGATGATCGCGTCGGAGACGGAGGACCTCCGGCATGTGCTCATCAGTGGTGGTACCCCGTCGCGGAGGGACTACGGTTTTTTCGATCTTGCCTGCGCAGAAATTTGCAAGCACTCCGCTCTTCCGGTCGAGGTAATGATGCCGCCTCGGGCGTCGGACCCGTGGTTCGTCGATAGATTGGTCGACGTGGGTGTTTCCGGGTTCGCCATAAATCTGGAAACCTCGGGCATCGGCGAGGTCTCCGACTTGACGAGGCAGAAGGCCTCGCTAGGGCGATCGGCTTATGAGCAAGCGATCAGTCGAGCGGTTCGACGGCTCGGCCGGCAGGGAGCGGTTCGCTCGCTCGTGGTCGTCGGCCTGGAACCGCCCGGCCACAGTCTGGAGGCAATCGAGTGGCTGGCGAGTTTGGGGTGTGATCCCGTGATCAGTCCGTTCCGGCCTGCCGTTGGGACACCCTTGGAGCAATCGGCTCCATGTTCCGAGGTCATGCTGACCCAAGTCTTCGAGGCCGCAGTCGAGATTGTGTCTCAGAAGGGCGTCGCGCTAGGTCCCAGATGCGTGGTTTGTCAGAACAACGTCATGGCACCGGTCGGATGAAATCCCTGTGAATGTGGCCGAGATGCTCCGTTCGCTGGACCAGATATTGGCGGGTAAACGCCTTGTTTGGCTTGGGGTGCGAGGGGTGGATGCCTGGCCGCTTGCGCAGTTGCGGGCCTTTACTGACTGTTTTTCACTCACGCAGCCGCTGCGAGCACAGTGCGCCGTCCTCGACTGTTCTTTGGAAACTCGGATGGGGAGACGTTTCGACCTCAATACTTTCGAATACGACTTCGAAAACATGGGCGATCTCGTTGCATGGCGGGAGGTGTTCGAGAGCAAGGTGAGCCGCTATTCCGCCACGTTTCCGTATAAGGGCTCGCGCTTTTCCTGGGAGGCGCAAGTGGCGCGAGGGGGCAGGGACAGCTACCTCGGTCTTTTTGCCGATCACCAGGCTTGCTTCGACAACCGGGTCTGGATCGACGCCGAGCTTCAGGCTCAGGGTATCAGGATCCTGCCATGGCAGTATGCTCGGCCAGGGGATGCTGACGGGCGAGTCTATGCTGCCGTCGCTGGGCGGCCGCAGGTGATTAGGCTCGCAAGGTCGAGCGGTGGATCCGGTGTCGACATCGCTGAGACACCGGAGGACGTTGATCGTCTGACCGGCTCGGTTAGGTCGCAGTTTTCCTATACCGATTATCTGGAGGCAAGCCTGCCGCTCAATGTCGGGGCGACGGTTGACCATCGGGGTGTCGTGACCGTACATGGGGTATCGGTTCAACTTGTTGGGGTTGAATCGTGCATTCACCGTCGTTTGGGATATTGTGGGAACGATTTCGCCTTGGTGAAAGACCTGGATAAGGACCATTTGTCGGCGTTAGACCGACTTGTTGGTCAAGTGGGTCGCTGGCTGGCCAGTTCCGGTTATCGGGGAGCTTACGGGATGGACGCTCTTCTCCATCGAGGCCAGATTTACTTCCTCGAGGTGAACCCACGTTTCCAAGGTTCGTCGGGGACGTCAGCGCGCCTGAGTCGAGAACTGGATCTGCCCGACATCTACCTGTCCCACCTGGCTGCTTTTCTGCGAATAGATCAGCAGCCGACACTGGATCTTGAGAAATTGGTTCATGAGCAGGCGAAGCGCTCGGTGGTGCACCTCTATAATGGAGCGGAGAGCGTCAGGGTCGGAGCATCGGAGTCGTCGGTGCTGTCCGAGGCACCGATTTCCGGTGTCCCAGCACCGAATGTGGTGGTTGATCCGCTGGCGGCTCTGTGCTCCGTAACATTCGAATGCTCTGTGACGGCAAGCGGGTACACCCTGCGAGACTTCGCCGATGCCAAGGTCAATACCGTTCTTGGAGCTATGCTGATCTCTTGATTCCATGATTCGGCGGGGTGGTCGCAAGAAGCCTCGGCAAGGGTGAAGCGCTGAAATCACGGCTGCCAAAGCCTGCGACGACCCGCGGCCATCGACCCGGCGTAATCCACGGGCTAGTGTGGCGTGTCTGAAGTGATTTGACGGTGTGGGTGCGGGAGAATGAGGCATGTCTGTTGCTGCCGCGTTGATCCTGCGTCCCGGTGACGGTGCCCGGTTGCGTGAGCTGACCCGGTCGTCGACGGCACTGGCGGGGCATGTGCAGCGGGCCCGGATGTTGTTGCTGGCCGCCCAAGGCCTCCCGAATGCGGAGATCGGCCGGCAAGTGGGGATGACCCGGCAGACGGTGATCGCCTGGCGGGCCCGCTACGAGACCGGCGGGATCGACGCCCTGGCCGATCTGCCCCGCTCGGGCCGCCCGCCGGTGATCGATGAGCCTGCTGTGATCGCGTCCACGTTGAACCCGCCACCGCAACAATTGGCGGTGACGCACTGGTCGGCACGGCTGCTCGCCGAGCATTTGAGCAAGGCCGGGATGCCGGTCAGCTTCGCCGAGGTCGCCCGGATCTGGCGGGCGTGGGGCCTGCAGCCACACCGCTCGGAGACGTTCAAGTTCTCCACCGACCCGCAGCTCGAGGCCAAGATCCGTGACGTCGTCGGTCTGTATCTGGACCCGCCCGCGAACGCCGTGGTGGTCTGCGTCGACGAAAAGTCGCAGATCCAGGCCCCCTACCGGACCGCACCGCTGCTGCCGATGCGTTTCGACCAGGCCGAACGTCGCACCCATGACTACCGCCGACACGGCACCACGACGCTGTTCGCCCTGGAAGTCGCGACCGGGAAGATCACCGCGGACGCCTGCTACGACAGGCACCGCAAACGATCTCGCTCCCCGGCTCGTGTACTCCGTCAGGTTGAACCGGCGGCGCTGCGTATATCCGACAGTGCCCGGTACGTCGCCAACCACAGCGGCGCCTGGCAGCGGCGGCAGGTGGAGGTGGTCGACGAGCTGTTCCACCGGCTCGGGTACCGCCACGCGCGGCCCAGCTGTGGGGCGGCGTCACGACGGTCGTCTCACATGCAATGCTGCGACACGCGCAGATTCGGCAATCCAAGGTGTGCACGGAGGATGAAGCCGCCGAACCGGTTGCTGTCGCTGACACCGCTGCCCAGGTCGGCGCAGAGCCGGGTGGACAGCTACGGAAAGCTTGATACAGCTCGCCGGCCGTTGATGGCGCTTTCTGAGCGTCGGCCATCTCGAGCGGCTGTTAAGTTCGGTGACCTCGTCCGTGTCGACATAGCCGTCGCCGCACCGCCCTCGGCAACCAGCCCGTGGTGGTCCGACGGTTAGGACCGCGGCGCTACTGGTGTTGATCGACTGGATCAACGTGTCGGCGCGGCGGCTGTCGATCGCTGAACCGATCAGGTCGCGCTTCGGCGGACCGCCGATAGCGTCACGATTGGGCCCTGAGCTACGGGTATGCGGTTATTATTCTGCCAAGTATGGTCCACGAGGTGCAGGGGCCGTGTGTCCGCGGAAAGCGCGGACCTCGGCCCCTCGTCATGTCTGCCGGGGGGCCGAGCCCTCCGAACCCCCCACGTGACTGTTGCTTGCGCTTGGTGGGGGCGACGTGTCGTTGAGGTCTTGACGAACACCTTCGCGTTGTGCCGGGTGATCTTTGTTGGTGGCCCGGCTGTGCTGGAGCGCGCTGTATGGCTACGGCGTCCGGCTGTTGAGGAGCCGGTCCACGAGCCGGTCAACCAGGGGCTGCAGGGACGGCGTCCCCAGGTCCTCGTAAGCCATCGAGAAGCCCCGCATCGGATGCCAGCGCAGGTCTTTTCGCTCTCCGCCGGAGCGATCCCAGCAACGCATGTAGGCGGGCAAGCGAGCCCCGAGAGAGGTGTGTTTCACCCCGGTGGGGCCGCGTGGGTTGTCCACCAGGGCCTTTTCCGAGCCCGATCCGCTTGTCTGTCCCTCCGCATCGAGGACCACAGCGCCCTGGAACTCCCAGTAACCGGGTCCCATCGGGTTGACCCAACCGGACCAGGTGAGCAGCACCGACGCCGGATAGTAGTTCCCGAAGGGAATCGCCTGAAGGGAGATGTTCGCGTTCGAGTTGAAGACACTGCCGAACGCCGTCGCGGACGACAGGCCGGCGTATCCGGCGAAGATCTCGAGTCCGTCTGACCACCAGGTGGCGGACACGCGCAATGTGCAGACGTCCGGCTTGATGAGATGGCTCAGGTCGGTGACGTCGCGGTTCTGTCCGGCGATGCTGAAAAGCAGCTCCAGCACGGCGGCCTCGATCTCGTCCTCGCTGGCGATGCCCGGCATCTTGATGGTGAAAAGCGTGGTCTCGTGTTGCCGGAGCGGGCCGAAGGGCTTGGCGAGGACACGCTCGTCCGGCGGTTTCGCCGCGGCGCCGTTCGCCTTTTTCGGCTTCACCTCGAGCGCCCGATCGGCGCCCACGAGTTCGGTCGGCTTCCACCGGCCCTCCTGCTCGGTCGATTGAAAAACCACTGGGCTGACCTGCAGACCTGCCGCCGGACTCAGTGCGCTGTTCAAACCCGGATCGAGCAGCTTCTCGATGATTTCCTTGGCAACGTCCGTCCCGCTACCGCTCGCGGCCAACGCGGAAGCTATCTCCAAAGGTTCCACGATTCTCCTAGCGGTGCGGCGGTTCCGGAATGGTGGGTGCCAGCCGGCGGGGAAGAGTCGACTCGTCGGTGCCGGCCCACAGCAGGGTCGTCGGCAGACGCACCGACCACGAGGGGGATAGCGGAGTTCCGTCGGTGGCTCCGCGCTGCACGCTCTCGATCTCCTGGGCCATCGAGAGATAGCCCGGCTCGTCCGGTGCCGGCGGCTGGGTGCCACCCCAGATCTTGCCCGTGTACAGATAGTAGAGAACCACATTCTCGAACCCCGGCCGGGCCGGTACGACCACACGGGACGATCCCGCGTTGAGGAATCCGTCCAGGACCGGATCGGAGGACGCGCTCGTGGCGTTCTCCACCCATTTCTCGTGGCGTGCCCAGTAGTACGGGTAACAGATGTAAACCAGATTTTCCCATTCAAATAGCTGCTCGAAGAACTGGATGGTCTCGGTATCCTCCAGCGGCTTGGCCGGCACGTAGGGCTCGTCAGCGCCGTCGAACGGTGATTTGCCGTCCGACTTCACATCGGTCGTGCCGCCCATCAGGACACCGCGGAGATCTTGAATCACCATCCGGCGCAGTTCGTCGACCGCCCGGTGTTTGTTCAGTTCGGGCGGCCCGGCCGTGTCGAACGGGCGGCCCGCCAGCTGATTGCGCTCGTCCCGCTCTCGGCGATGGGCGTCGAGACGGCTCTGGTAGGCGGCCGCCACCTGGTCGAAGGTGTCCTGTTGCCACTGCGTGAGAGCTTCCGGCAGCAAGGTGCATTCTATGTCGACGTTGCAGGTGAAGCCGTCGAGGAACTCGAAGGCGTACACGGAGATCGGTATGGTTCCGGTGGTGATGTCCCCGACGTTGAAGATCTTCACGTCATCCGAGATGGCCGGCCGGCCCACCAGCCTTGGGCCGCTGATGTCGGGGTTCGGGGTCGCCTGTGCCCACACCGTCTGCTGAGATGTCTGCGACGCGCCCACCGTGATCCAGGCCTCCTCGAAATTCCACGGGCCATGGCCTTTGAAAGACGTGATCGCGGCGGACCACGTCACGGCCTGGTATCCGTTCGGCACCGTCACGCTGTCATCGGCGGCCATCGCGATGCGAGGCACCGTGGGCGTCTTGACGTCATCGGCCGCATATTTCTCGGTCGTGTCCACCGACAGCTGAGTTCCTATGGTCAGGGACGCGGCCGGGGGCGCGCTCAATCCGCGGACCCGCCAGAGCCCGGCAAGCGTCATCCAGTTGTCCGCGGTTATCTGGTCCGGCGAGAGGTCCTTGGCCGCGGTGGGCAACCGGAATTGGCCGGGGTGGGGGTTGTCCCAGTCGCCTGTCGGCGGGTTGCGCAGCGCCCATCTCAGCCAGGCCCCGGGCTCCGGGATCTGGAATTCCAGCACGAACCGGTTGGGATAGCGGACCACCTCGACGTAGTGCACCGAAGTGAGCCACCGGTACGTGCCCACCGTGGCCTTCGACCCGGAGTTCTGCAGCTTGTGAAGGCTGCGGGTGCTGTCCCGGGTGACCGTCCGTTCGGACCGGATCGTCGACACCCGCTCGGTCACCGACTTCACCGACCGTTGCACCGTCTGGTTCGCGGTCGTCAGCGCCCGGGAGTCGGACTGCGCCTGCGAAATCTGCAGCTGGGCGCCGAGGCTCGTGTTCACCTGCGTCGGACCGTACTGCCCGGACGTCTGCACCTGGCCCTGGACGCCGATGTTGACCGACGAATCTTTCGTGCTCGCCTCGGCCAGGTTGGACGACGCGGTCTGCTGCATCTCGGTGAGCTGCGAGGAGGTGGTCTCGGTCGTGGTAGAGGTCAGAGTGTCGACCTCGGTGGCGTGACGGACGCTCTGCGAGAAGGTCTCGCCGGGAAGGACGTTGACCACGGCGGCCAATTCGCCGGCCTCGTAGTGGTTCCATTCGTCGCGGACGACGTACAGATCCGTCACGCCGGGGCGGCGAGCCAGCAACGAGACACCGTGTTCCGCCTGATCGACGTGCTGCGCTGGGATGATCACGTGCCGCCAGCTGACCCGGGCGCGTACCTCGGCGGCCGAGGTGATCACGGGCTTGACGTCCTGCGATGTTTCGTCCCGGAACAGATCCAGCCACCACTCGCGCAGCCTGCGGAACCAGACGACCCACCACCGGCGGTCGCTGATGTCCGCTTTCGGGCGACGCCGGCCGG
The DNA here is from genome assembly GCF_025630775.1 of Actinoplanes sp. KI2. Classification (GTDB taxonomy): domain Bacteria; phylum Actinomycetota; class Actinomycetes; order Mycobacteriales; family Micromonosporaceae; genus Actinoplanes. The sequence goes on along the minus strand of NZ_JAOSZE010000013.1, from coordinate 201,465 downwards.
CGGCCAGAACGGCGACCAGATCGATGATCAGTAGCAGCCGGCACAGCGACTCGGCGACCTCCGCCCGGGTCTGCTCACGATCCATCTCTTCGACGAGCTGCCGCGCCAGCCTGGAGTCGAGCGCGTTCCAGCTCGCCGAGCGCACGTCGTCGATCCAGTCCTTCGGCAGCAAGCTGACGCATTCGTCCGGCGTCACCAGATCGCCGCGCAGCGCGAGCGCGTCGGAGAAGGCGCGTATCCACGTCTCGATCCGGGCCGTACCGCTGTTCGAGGTCTCCGATTCGCGGGCGGCCGCCGTGGAAAGCTTCGAATCCACCCTCAAGCCGTCCGAAGGTTGACTCTGCACAGGTCGCACCGACCGGAATTGGAAGAGTTCCATCAGGCACCTCCGTGGCCCGGCTCGCCGCCGGCCGCAGCGCAACGGCGTCCAGGTCAGCAGTATTTCGATTGACGTCTATTGGACTGGCGCGTCGGGGCTGGTTGCGCCGGTATGCGGGCTCAGCGGTAACGGTGACAGTCGTTGCCCCAGTCGAACTGGGCCGACCCGGAGACCAGCACGTCGGTGCGGGTCGTCGGCGTGGGGGGCGGCGGGGGCGGGTCACAGGACGGCGGCGGCTTCGGCCCGTCGCAGGGGTTGGTGGCGTACGCGGGTGTCGCGCCGGCCAGGCCGGTGAGCAGCACTCCGATCATGATTGCGGTGGTCCTGGTGCCTTGCGACAAAGACGCGAGTCTGCGGGAAGTCATGGTCCGAGCCCCTCCGGTCACGACGGTCGTGACCTCATTACCAGGATCGGACGGGCGGTGGGCGGGCGGTATTAGCAGGACTGCGTAGCGCGGGCCGGCGGTGCCGCCGGCCACCGGCCGGGTCGCGCGGCCGGACCAGCCCGATCCCGGCGCCGGCCGCGCCGAACAGGAGCCACGCGGCCCGCCGCGACTCCCGGCGCGGGCCGGGGCCGGCGGTCAGCCGCGTACCGCATCGCTGCGGTCTGGGATGTCCGCTGTGGTGAGATCCCCGGTCGGTTCCCATGAATTCAGACGAGGTTCAGACGCTGCGCGGTGAGCACGGTGGTGAGCCGGTCCCGCGTGCCGAGTTTGCGATACAGGTTCTCCTGATGCTTGGAGACCGTCGCGGTGGCGACGCCGAGACGTCGCGCGATGGCCCGGGCGGTCAACCCCTCGGCGAGCAGCAGCAGGACGGTCGTTTCCCGTGCCGTGAGCCCGGCCGGCGCACCTGACCCGGTCATATCCCCGACTCACACGCACCGAGCTGACGGTTGGCTAACGGGTTCGCAGGAACCAAGAGGGGGATCCGGCTCCGTCGGACCGGGGCGATGAAGGTGCGTGGCGTCGGTGAATCCCCGCTGATGGGTCCTCGCCGATACGACTGCGCGACCACGCGGCGGGCCCATTGCATTCTGGGCGCCGCGGTATCCGGGTAGTCGCCGAATTCCTCGGCGACTAGAGCCGCGCAGCCCCGGCTTCCGCCGTACCGGTGGATGGCGTTGGTGATCGCCGCTGTCGCGGCGGCCGGGCGCACTGCGGAGCCGGTCGCCAGGTTGCTGGCAAACAAGGCTTCCGCCCGCGCGGCGGTGAGGATGTCCGTGGTCAACATCAGTGCACTCCTCCCTCAGGGCGTCGGTTGGATGCTCGGATGTCGGCGCCAGAAGCAGGCACGGTTCTCGATCGCCGTGCCAATGGCGCGTCCTGTGCACATCGCGAAGTCCGGCGGGCCACCTCGAACCGAAACGGCCGGTTCAACCGACAGCCCTCGGATCGGTTTCGGCTCGTCGAGCGCGTCGGCCTCAGAAAGCCGAGTTGTTCATGAACCGATCGGCGTTCCGGCCGGACAGACTGACCAAAGGCCGGAGAGGAGGCGTTGTGGACGACGCCGATCTCATCGCAGCGGTCGCCGAGGGCGACCGGGACGCGTTGTCGGAGCTGTACGCCCGGCACGCGCCGTGGCTGCAGGTGCGGCTGCGGCGCCGCTGCGCCGACACCGACCTGGTGGCCGAGGCGTTGCAGGACACGTTCGTGGCCGCGTGGCGGGGGGCCGGCCGGTGGCGCGGCGATGGCGACGTGGCCGCCTGGCTCTGGGGGATCGCGATGCGGCGCCTCGTTGATCTCCTGGCGAAACGGCCCGCGTATCGGCCGCTGTCGACGGTGCCCGACCCGGTGGTGGCCTCGGCCGAGGAGCAGGTGTTGCTCGGTGTCGAGTACGCCGGCCTGGGCGCCGCGCTCAACCGCTTGTCCCCCGAGCTGCACGCGGTGGTGCAGGCGACCGTCCTGGACGGCCTGACCACCCGCGAGGCGGCCAAGCTGCTCCACATTCCCCAGGGCACGGTCAAGACCCGGATGGCTCGCGCCCGCACCCTGTTGAGGGAGGCGCTGTCATGACCCCGTGGCACGCTGATGACCAGCTCCTGGGCGCGTACGCCGAGGGCCGCCTCGACCGGGCACGCGCCGCCTCCGTGGAGCAGCACGTGACCGGCTGCGCCCGTTGCCGGGCGGCGATAGCTCCGCACGCCGACCCGACCCTGCTGGCTCGAGCTTGGACCGAGATCGGCGACCGGGTGGACCGGCCCCGGGTGTCGCTGTTCGAGCGTGTGCTGATTGGTCTGGGTCTCTCCGCGCCGGCAGCTCGGCTGGCGGCCGGCGCGTCCGCGGCACGCCGGGCGTGGGTGATCGGGTGCGTGCTGGTCGCCGCCTTCGCCCTGCTCGCCCAGGATATGCAGGATCTGACCGTCGGCATGTGGTTCCTCACCGTGGCGCCGCTCGCGCCGCTCACCGGTGTCGCGCTCGCCTACGGGCCGGGGGCGTTCCCGATGCATGACGTCGCGGCCGCCGCTCCGTACCCGCGGCTGCGCCTGATCCTGCTGCGTTGCCTGCCGGTTGTGCCGATGACGGCGCTGCTGCTGCTGGTCGGCGGCGCGGTACTGCCCTACACCGCGCAGGCTGCGCTGTGGTTGCTGCCGGGTCTTGCCCTGGCCGGGGTGAGCCTGATCGCCGAACCGCTGATCGGTGCCGGCCCGGCCATCGCCGGGCTGGCCACGTTGTGGGTGGCATACGTGGTGACCACCCGGGTGGCCACCGGGTCGACGTTGAGCGCCTTCTCTCCGGCCGTGCAGCTGCTGTCCCTGGTGGTCGTCCTGGCCGTGGCGGCGGTGACCGTGCTGCGGACCCGTACAAGGAGATTCCCGTGACCGACATCCGGCTCACCCAGGTGAGCAAGAGCTACGGGCGACAGCGGGTGCTGAACGCCGTCACCCTCGATGCCGCAGCCGGGATCGTAGGGCTGCTCGGGCCGAACGGCGCGGGCAAGACCACGCTGCTGCGCATCCTGGCCACCGTGACGGCGCCGGACGCGGGAAGTGTGCAGCTGCTGGGCTACGACACCGGTGAGCCGGCCGCGCGCACCGAGATCCGCCGCCGGCTCGGCTACGTGCCGCAGGAGACGGGCTTTCCCAGCGGGTTCACCGCCTTCGAGTACGTCGACTACGTCGCCATCCTCAAGGAGATGACCGGCCGCCGCGCCCGCCATGACGAGGTCCGCCGGGTCCTGGACGTCGTCGGCCTCACCCCGGTCGCCGGCCGCCGCGTCCGGCGCCTGTCCGGCGGCATGAAGCGGCGCCTGGTCATCGCGCAGGCGCTGCTCGGCGACCCGCGGCTGCTCGTACTCGACGAGCCCACCGTCGGTCTCGACCCGGAGCAGCGCCTGCGGTTCCGCGACACCGTCTCCGCCCTCGCCGAGGACCGGTGCGTCATCGTGTCCACCCACCAGACCGAGGACGTCGCCGCGTTCTGCCCCCGCGTCGTGGTGCTGCACGAGGGCCGGGTGCGCTTCGACGGCGCGCCGGAGGACCTCGCCGCCACGGCGACCGGCCGGGTCTGGACCGCCGACCGGCGCGACCCCGGCGCCCGGCTCGCCTGGCGCACCAGCACCGGCACGCTGCACCAGGTCGGCACCCCGCCACCCGGCGCCACCCTTGCCGACGCCTCCCTCGAGGACGGATACCTGCTGCTGGTCGATGCGGCGCAGATCAGCCCGCAAACGGCCGTCCGATGAGCGCGCTGATCGGAACACCTCAAGCGTCGGCGTCGACCGGGGCCGCCCGGCAGTTGGCGAGCTTGGAGGCTCGACGGATGCTGCGGCACCCGGCGTATCCGGTAGCGCTGCTGTACACCACCGCCTACGCCGTCCAGCTCATCGTCCTGCACGAGGGTGGCACGCTCGGGAACGCCGTTTACGGCGTCGTGGCTCTGAGCCTGTTCCTGGTATACGCACCGGTCACGCTGGTCGCCGCCAACCGCACCGCCGCTTCCACCTACCGCCGCCGCGTGCGCGACCCGCTCGACTGCACCCCGGTCGACGACCGGCAACGCACCGCCGCGACCATACTCGGCGTACTCCGCGGCCCGATGGTGGTCGGGCTGGCCGGTGTCCCGGTGCTGCTGGTCCTCCAGCAGTTCACCACCGTGGACACCGTCGTGCCCGACGACGCCATCTACCAGCAGACCGTCCTGGAGTACCTGCAGCTGCCGGCGCTTGTGCTCGGCGCCGGGCTGCTCGGCATCGCGGTCGCCCGCTGGCTTCCCCGGCCCGGCGCGCTGCCTCTGGTCGCGCTCGTGCTGTGGCTCGGCACGATACAGATGGCGGAGTTCACGAATGCCGACACGGTCCCGACACGGGCGTGGTTTGCGCTGTGGCCGGTTTGGACATCCGGATCGCCCCAGGACGCACTGATTCGGCCACCGCTCAGCCAGGTGATGTGGCACCTGGCGTATCTGCTCGGGCTGGGCGTGCTGGCCGGCATCGCCGCGTTGCTGCGCACCCACGGACCGCGCCGCGCCTTGTGGCTCGCCGCCGGCACGACGGCCGCCGTCACGGTCCTCGCCTCCTGGCGACAGCTGAGCTGACCATGGATGCGACCACGGCGACTGCTCTGACACCCGCCGCCCGGCAACTCGGCGCGATCGAGGCACGGCGAATGCTGCGGCACCCGGCGTACCCGGTGGCGTTGTTGTACCCGGCCGTCTTCGCCGTCTCGGCCATGGCGCACCACGAGGGCGGCCCGCGACCGAACTTCGTCTACCAACTGGTGTTTCTCAGTCTGTTTCTCGCGTACGCGCCGGTCACCCTCGTCGCCGCCAACCGCACCGCTGCCGCGACCTATCGGCGCAGCGTGCGCGATCCGTTCGACGGAGCGCCGGTCGACGACCGCCAGCGAGCCGTGGCGGTCATTCTGGGGCTGCTGCGCGGTCCCCTGCTGGTCGGCCTGATCGGTATCCCCGTGCTGTTGGCGCTCCAGGAATTCACCACTGGCGACACCGCCGATCGCAGCGACGCGGTCTACCCCCGGACGGCGCTGGAATACCTGCAGCTGCCGGCGATCGTACTCGGCGCCGGATTGTTGGGCATCGCGGTCGCCCGCTGGCTGCCGTGGCCCGGCGCGCTGCCACTGGTCGCTATCGTGATCTGGTTCGGCACGATCGGGATGACGGAGATGGCCGACGGGGCCGTGATGCACGGCCGGACGTGGTTCGCGCTGTGGCCGGTCTGGGTGGACGGCGCGCAGGGGATGTTGCCCCGGCAGCCGCTCGACCAGGAGATGTGGCACCTGACGTACCTGCTCGGCCTCGGTGTGCTGGCCGGCATCGCGGCCCTGCTGCGCACCTCCGGCCCGCGCCGCGCTCTGTGGCTCGCCGCCGGCGCTGCGGTCGCCGTGACGGTCCTGGCCTCCTGGCAACAACTGGGCTGACCATGGACGCGACCACGGCGACAGCCCTGACACCCGCCGCCCGGCAACTCGGCGCCGTCGAAGCCCGCCGGTTGTTACGCCACCCGGTGTACGGGGTCGCAGTCCTCTATCTCGCCGTCTTCGGCGTCAGCGCGCCGTTTCAGGACAACGGCCCGCCGGCGAATGCCGCGTACACCGTCGTGTGTCTGGACCTTCTGCTGGTGTACGCCCCGGTAACGCTGATCGCCGGCAACCGGATCGCGGCCGCCACCTACCGCCGCCGGGTGCGTGAGCCGTTCGACTGCACGCCGGTCGACGGGCGTCAGCGGACAGTCGCCGCCATTCTGGGGCTGCTGCGAGGGCCGTTCGTGGTCGGCGTGATCACGACGCTTGTCCTGGTGCTGATCGGCGCGTTCACCACACCCTCCACCTCCGACCCGCTCACCGCCGTCTACCAGCGCAGCGCTCCGGAGTACCTGCAATTGCCCGCGCTGGTACTCGGAGCCGGGCTGCTCGGCGTCGCCGTGGCGCGCTGGCTCCCGCGGCCCGGGGCACTCCCGCTGGCCGCACTCGGCCTCGTGCTCGAATTCCTGCTGCTCTACCAGTTCACCGACTCGATGCCGACCCGGACCTGGTTCGCGCTGTGGCCGGTCTGGGTAGGTGGAACGCAAGGAATGCTGCCGCCACAACCGGCGCACCAGGAAATGTGGCACCTGACCTATCTGCTCGGCCTCGGCGTGCTGGCCGGCATCGCCGCCCTCCTGCGAACCCCCGGGCCTCGCCGGGCGCTGTGGATGGCCGCGACCGCAACCACGGCAGTCACCGTGCTCGCGGGCATGCTCCAGCTCCGACCATGAACGCGTACTGGTGGCGGTTGACGCGCCCCGGCTGGCTGACCGGCGCGATCGCGGCCGGCTGCGCCGTCGTTGTCGTGCCCCCAATGCTCGGGCAGGACGGTGGCCTGCCCGGTGTGGTCTTCTTGGGGCACGGCGTCAACCTCGTGCTCGCCACGGCCGCCGCGGCGCCGCTGCGCGATCCGGCGGCGCCCGTGCTCGACGCGGCGCCGAAACCCCGCGTGCGTCGCCGGCTCGCGCCCGTGGGCTGTGCCGTGCTCACTCTCACCGTGACATGGCCGGCGATCATGGCGTTGCTGGCGGCGCGCGTTCCGGCCCTGCCGTGGGGAGGGCTGGCCGTCGAAGCCGCCGCGATGATCGCGATCGCCTGCGCCGCCGGCGTCCGGTGCACCGGGCGCGCCGACCCGGGGCTGGCCGCGACCGGTGTGCTGGCCCTGATCGTGCTGCTCGATCAGGGCACAGCGCTGGGGCCTTGGCTCACCGGCGGCCCGGGTAGCGGCTGGCGGACGAGCCGGGAAGCCTGGGCAGTGCTTGGCGCCGGCGCAGTGCTGCTGACACTGTTCGGACTGCGGGACGCTGCTTCACGATGGAGCTCAGCCGCAGGGCGCGGGCCACGCTGCGCTGCACGGGTCTCGTGACAGCGACGTCGAATATCCCACTTGTCGAGATCGTGCGGCGCGCCGGCGTGTTCAGCACACCGGCGCGCCGCCCTCGGGCAAGAAAGTGATCAGGATGACGGGAAACCGAATATTGCCAGGATGATGGACAGGGCGACCGGCGCGACCGCCTTCAGGCCTTTCCACAGCGCCGATGCCACCAGGCGTACGGCACTCTCGTCCTTGCTACGCACGGCGGCGGCGAGTTTTTCCCGCACGTGCTGGTTGCTGCGCAGCTGCTGCTCGACGTACTGCATGATCTCGTCAAGGTCGGATTCCGCCGCCATCACTGCTCACCGCCAACGGGCACGGGAGCGGCCAGCGCCCCGGCAACCAGATCCGCGAAACGCAGCGCCGCGCGACGCTGCAGGTCGAGCACCATGACGTCGGTCGTCGCCAGCACGTCCTGCGCATCGGCCAAGTCGAGCTCGTCGATGCGCAGGTGCGGGATCAGCCGCCGGATCGCCAGAGCGTTCAGCCGGTCCACGACGGCCGTCATCACGCCCGCCAGGTTGTAGCGCAGAACGGACGAGCAGGCGATGGGCAGGACAACTTCGTCGCTGCCGGCGGCCGGCGTGGCCCCGAAGGTCTCGCGTACGAACCGGATCTTCTGGGCAAGCAGGTCCGCGGTGGCCGGGCCGGGCTGGACGGTCACCCGCGCGGGCAGGCCGGCCTCCAGCGGCACGATCCACGGGTCGGCATGGACCAGGTCTGCCTTCGTGAGCACGAAGGTGATCTTGCCCAGGTCCGGCGCCCCGTTCAGCAGCCGGTGGATCAGGGCCACATCACCGGCGAGGCTGCGTGAGTCGGCGTGCACCGCCCACAGGACCACGTCCGCCGCGTCGAGGAACCGCCGGTACATGGTGAAGTAGCGCGGATCGGCGGCCGCGCTCTCCCCCACCCCGGGCAGGTCGACGAAGGTCAGCGGGTGACGGGCCGACTTGCTCTCCACGGTCACCTCGGCGGGCTCCATTGTGCACGGCCGGACCGGGTCGGTCGGCAACCGCGTGTCGAACAACGCGTTGATCAGGCTGCTCTTGCCGACGCCGGTCTGCCCCATCACCGCCACCGTCAGCGGCTTGGCCGCTTCGGCCTGCAGCCGGTCGCGGATCTGGTCGACGTAGTCCTGAGCCTCTTCGGACAGGTGTTGATACAGGTTCATCGATCATCCTCCTGGAAGTGGGGCATCGGCGCCGGTGACCGGCGCCGATGTCCCTGCGCTGTCAGAGATCGGTGAGAACTCGGTAGAAGCCGTGGTTCTCTCCGTCGGGGTTGTCGACGTGGAAGACGACCAGGTCGGTACGGCCGTTGCGGTTGAGATCGGCGGTGGCGATGCCGGCGCCCTGGTCCTCGGCTCCGAACCAGCCACGGACGGCCTTGATGTCGCTCCAGCCACCGGTCACATTCCCGGCCGCGTCGAGGTTCCAGCCGATCCGGTAGTAGCCGTGGTTCTCTCCGTCGGGGTTGTCGATGTGGAAGACCACCAGATCGAGCCCGCCGTCGTGAGCCACGTCCGCCACCGCGATGCCGCCGCCTTGGTCCTCCCAGCCGAACCAGCCCGGCACCGGCTTGATGTCGCTCCAACCACCGGTCACGTTGCCGGCGGCATCGAGGTCCCAGCCTGTCCGGTAGTAGCCGACGTTCTCGCCGTCCGGGTTGTCGATGTGGAAGACCAGCAGGTCGGGCCGCCCGTTGCCGGTCAGGTCGGCGAGTGTGCAGGCCGCACCCTCGTCCTCCCAGCCGAACCAGCCCGGCACCGGCTTGATATCGCTCCAGCCGCCGGTCACGTTGCCGGCGGCGTCGAGGTCCCAGCCGATCCGGTAGTAGCCGAAGTTCTCGCCGTCCGGGTTGTCGACGTGAAAGACCAGCAGGTCGGGCCGGCCCGACCCGTTCACGTCGCCGATGGCGACACCCGCGCCCTGATCCTCGGCTCCGAACCAGCCGGGAACGGCCTTCACGTCGCTCCAGCCGCCGGTCGCATTCCCGGCCGCGTCGAGGTTCCAGCCGATCCGGTAGTAGCCGTGGTTCTCTCCGTCGGGGTTGTCGACGTGGAACACGACGAGGTCGTTGTGCTGGGGGTCGGCGATGGCGCCGATGGCGACGGAGGCGCCCTGGTCCTCCGCGCCGAACCAGCCCGGCACCTCGTGCAGCGACGAGCCGTAGACAGACTGCATGCCGCGCACGTCGTCGACGCCGAGGTATCGGTGGGCACCCGCATAGAAGGGCCACATCAGGGCGGCCGGGTCGTCGCTGTGGCCCAGGCCGAGCGCGTGGCCGAGCTCGTGCGCCGCCACCGTGATCAGATCGGTGTCGCCGGTGGGTACGGGCAGCGCCAAGCTCCACGTCTCCGCGTCGTCGAAGTGGACGTCACCGGCAAGGTCCACATCGGGCGGCGGGGGGAAGAAGGCGTGCGCGAGGACGTTCCCGACGCCGTCGAACGGCGAGCCGTCGCCGTGGTCGCCGCTCACGAACCGGATGCGGATGTCCGGATTCGGGGAGTCGGTGAACGTCAGCGGCGTCACCGCCGACCACAGCGACATCGCGGCGGTGAGCGCCGCGTCCACGTCCTCCTTCGACAGGTCGCTGGTGTAATCGTCGACGTGGTAAGTCAGGTTTGTGTGATCCCAGCGGTTGCCCGGCGCCACGAAGTTGGCGGGGAGGTCAGGGAACCCGCAACGGGGTCGTGTCATGAGCCCGACGGTCGCCTCGTCCAGTACGCCGGTGACCGGCAGGCGGAAGTGTCGCTGGAACCGGCGGAGCGCGCCCACCGTGGCGCTGTCGAACTCGCCGGCGGCGGGGCGCAATGCCCGTTTCCCGGCGCGCATTCTCCGGTACGGGTCGCCGGCCTCGGCGGCGAGGTAACCGAAGCGGGCGAGGTACCGCTGCAGCTCCCGGACCGGCTCGCCGGACGATCCGCGTCCGTACCCGATGCCCTGAGCCAGTGTCGTCATGTGTGCCGAATTCACGTCTTTCCCTCCCGGCCGCGTCGGTCGTGGCCTGATGGCCAGGATGTGACGCGCGGCAGGACCGGCGACATTAGGAGAAGTGCGTAGCGCATGACCGCGTCCCGCTCGGCTTGTAGCGGGTGTGGTCTCGCTGGCACCGGTCAGGCGGGGGCCCGTCTCACCGCGGTGATCGCCGGGCCGGGCTGGCGATGGCTACCGATCCTGCTTGCCGCGATCGGCGGGATCGCACTCGGGCGAATCGCAGCCCCGTTTTGTCATGGCCGTCGTCGTCGCCGATCAGGAGTTACACCGAACTTCTTCTTACAGTCCCGGGACTGGTGGAGATAGGCCTGTTCCGGTGAGGTAGCCGTCGATCAGACGAGTGCGGTATTGCATGCGTTTGAGGCGGTTCTTCACCACAGCAGCGAGGCCGGTGGCGGTGCGGACGGCGAGGTTGGCGAGGCTGCCCTCATCGTCGACCCCACCTTCTCTACCGGGTTGAGCTCGGGCGTATAGGCCGGGCACCTGGCGCCTTGACTGCCTTACGGACGAGATACCTGCCTTACAGCAAGTGTCCGGTAAGTCGTTGGTCCTCGTATCGTCGACACCGCAGTGCGATCTCCCGTGCAGGCCGGGGCGGTAGTGGGCCGCCAAGCACGGCGCGCTGAACCTGTCTGGCCTTCTTCGTCGCTATTTCTGGGTCGTGCCGCCCGGTCCGCCTCGGGAACGTCGCGCCGGAGCGGACGATGGTTTGGACGAGCCAGAGCAGGCCCTGCCGTGGCGGGGCGGCGATGCTATTCATGGATCCGCACTCCCCTCGTTGGCTTGCGGTCGGTAGTGCATACACCGCGGCACCGGGAAACTGGGCGCCCGCGAGCCGCCCAGTTCGCGCCCCGGGCGGTGTATATACCGGGCGGAGATGCGACGTGGTGCGGAAGGAAGGAGCGCAGGATGGTGACAGCCGATCTGCTCTCACGGGCGCGGGCCGGGGATGGAGAGGCGTTCCGGGAACTGGCCGAGTCCCACCGGCGGGAGTTGCAGGTGCACTGCTACCGGATGCTCGGATCCTTCGCCGACGCCGAGGACGCCGTCCAGGAAACGATGCTGGCCGCCTGGCAAGGCATCGGCGGGTTCACCGAGGAACGCGCCTCGCTGCGCACCTGGCTGTACAAGATCGCCACCAACCGGTGCCTCAACGTGCGCCGCGCGGCGAGCCGGCGCCCGGCCACGGAGTGGGATCTGTCTAAGTTCGATCCGCTTGTGCCGACTCCGCGCGACGAGCCCGCCTGGCTGCAGCCGTTTCCTGACGCCCTGCTCGACCACGCCGCCGGCCGTCTGGCCGGGCCGGAGGCCCGCTACGAGCAGACCGAAGCCATTTCGCTGGCCTTCGTGACCGCCCTGCAACTGCTGCCGCCGCGCCAGCTGGCTGTCCTCATCTTGCGCGACGTCCTCGGATTCCACGCCAGCGAGGTGGCCGGCATGCTGGAGGTGACCGTCCAATCGGTTAACAGTGCCCTCAAACGAGCCCGCGCCGGCCTCCGACGTCGGCAGCAGCCGGCCGCCGGCCACCAACTGCCGCCGGCCGCAGGCTCATCCGCCGAGGACGCGATCGTGGCCAAGTTCGCCCGCGCGTGGCAGTCGGCCGACCTCGACGCGCTGGTGGCCCTGCTGACCGACGACGTCTTCATCGCGATGCCGCCGGAGCCATTCGGATACGAGGGTCGTGACCTCGTAGCCCGCTACTGGGCCCGTCAGCTCAGCGCCGGCCGCAGGTTCGACCTCGTCCCGACCCGAGCCAACGGCCAGCCCGCGTTCGGGGCCTACCTGCGCGTCCCGGTCGGCATCCGCCACGCGACCGGCTTCTACGTGCTCACCCTTGCCGGCAACCGGGTCCGCGCCATGACCCGCTTCGACAACAGCGTGCTGCCGTGGTTCGGGCTACCGCGCTCACTCCCAATCCGATAGCCAGCACCGGCCACGGACAGATTGCACGCGCCGACCGTCCCATAGCCGCTGTGCCCAGCACGGCGAGAATCCGCAGGATGGCTCGCTGGCGAGCCCTCGGGGCAGGGTCAGCGGTGCCAGGTGCGGGTGCTGGTGGTGGTGACGTTGCCGGCGCGGTCGTAGGCGCGTAGCTGGACGTTGAACGTCTTGCCGTATTTCGTGGTGTTGACGGCGAAGCTGTAGCCGGCGGTGACGTCCTGGGCGACGACCTTGCCGTTGATCAGCAACTCGACGCGGGCGACGCCGTTGCGGTCGGCGGCCGCCGCGTTGATTTTGACGGTGCCTTTGACGTGGGCGCCGTTCTTGGGCGCCGAGGTGATCGTCAGGGTGGGCCGGGTGTTGTCGACGATGACGGTCCGCGTGGCGGTGGTGAAGTTGAAGAGGTTGTCGTAGACGCGGAAGACCAGCGTCTTGCTGCCGTCGGCGCCGGCGGCGACGAAGAGCCTGTCCGGGCCGGAAGGGCAGTAGCAACCGTTGACTTCCGGGTATGCCACGCCGTCGGGGTCGGTCGCGTGGATCGTGAAGTAGATCGTGGAGCCGCGCACGAGCGCGCCGTTCGCCGGGGTGAGCGAGGTGATGGTCGGCCCGGTCGGGTCGACGATCAGGGCGAACGATTTGGTGGCCGTGTTGCCGGCTACGTCGCGCACCAGCACGTCCACGGTCGCCGTCCGCGGGGTCGTGCCGAAGTTGTAGTCGATGTCTGCGCCGTTGGTGGTCCCGTAGGACGTGGGCGAGTGGCCGCCGTCCCACGACTCGGTGAGCGTGCCGTCGACCCGTACCTCAATGTGGTTGGCGCCGCCGGAGAGCGGAATGTCCAGGTGAGTGGCGCCCGACACGCGGCCCACCCGGCCGCGGAATCCGGTCGGATCTCCGATCGTGGGCGGCTGGTTGTCGATCTGGTAGCCGGCATATTCGCGCGTGTTGCCGGCCCGGTCGGTGACGTGGACGTAGACGCGCTGGGGGCCGCCGACGGTGTCATAGGTGATCGTCCACGGCGCCGAGGTCACGGACGCGACGGTCACGCCGTTGTTGCCGTACAGCGACATCTCGGCGAGATCGTCCGACACGTCGGTAGCGTTCACCGTGAGTACGCCGCCGACCTGCACCAGGCTGCCGCCGACGGGGGAGATCGTCGCGGTCGGCGGCGTCTGGTCGACGACGACGTGCGTACTCGCCTCGGCCCACGCGCCCGTCGAGTCGTAGGCGCGGATCGTGATCAGCTCTTCGGTGCCGTCCTGCTTGCCGGACAGTCGCAGGCACAGCCCCGCCGTCCAGTTGAGCGCCGTGTAGCTGAGCACGCCGTCGGCGTACACCTCGACCTTGGTGACGTTGGCGCCCTCCGACCAGACGGGGTGGAAAAGCAGCGAGGGCCCCACGACCTGACCCTCGCTGAGGCCGGTCGAGGTGACCGCCAGGGGAGCCGGGTCATCGGCGTAGGCGGGCGAGCCGCCCGCGGCGATCAACGTTGCGACGAGTGCGGCGGCCGCGGCCGAGCGTGCCTTACCCATTGAGACTTCCCCATGCCGAAGGACGGTGCGGCGCTCACTATAGGGCTAGTCGATCTGTCTGGCGACGAACGGTCAGACGCCTGCGGATAAGAGCAGGAACCACATGCAGCTGCAGTGCTAGCTCGGTGTTGACGGACCGAACCGGCAGGCGGGTTTGGTGTCGATGCGGGAAGGTGTTCGGCGAGGGCTTGGCCCAGGTCGTCGAGGCTTCGGCCACCGAGTGCGGCGAGCCGGTCTGCTCTTGGCGTCTACAGCCCGCATACGGCCAGCAGGCCGTCGGCGAACGTTCTGCGCCAGTTGACGTAGTCGTGGCCGCCACAGTACTCGGCGTATGTGACCTGGTGACCGTTCGCGCGAAGGACGTCACGCATCTTGCGGTTGACGTCCAGTTGAGCCGACGCGCCGCCGGGTCCTGGCATCGTCTCACGGTTGCCGACATCGAGGTAAAACCGGACCTTGTTCGCCCCCGCCGCGGGCACCTCATCAATCAGGCGGCCGGGTCGCCCCTCGGCCGGTGACGGCCACCAGAAGCTGCCCGAATGCGCGACGACGCCGCTGAACAGATCTGGTCGCCGCAGACCGAGATAGGTGGCTGTCAGCCCGCCACGGGACACGCCGGCGATCAGGTTGCGGATACCGTCTCCGCCGACGCTCAGCTCGTCGTGGGCCCAGGGCAGCAGCTCACCCGTGATGAAATGGTCGATGGGCGGCGTCGGGACCAAATCTTGCTCGCGACGGTCGTCACGGGTGTGGACGAACAGGGCGGCCATCGCCGGGATCCGGCCGGCCGCGATCAGATTGTCGAGGGTCGTCGGGATGTCCAGCATTGTCTGCGCCAGATAGCCGTCAAAGACCACGAGTGCGGGCAGCGCACCGGGCGGCGCGCCCGGCGGCCGGTAGACGGTGACCGTCCGTTCGCCACCCAGGGCCTTGCCAAAAATGCTGGTGCGCAGCAGGCTACCCGGGGTGACGCCGGGCCGCCTGACGGTCCATTGATCCGTCGGCGCGTTCGGCAGCTTGAGCAGCGACGCCCAGTTGTCCCGGTCACTCGGGTCGCCCGGATCGCCGGGAAAAAACACCCGGTGCGGGTTGAGCGGATCCAGGTGCGCGGGTCCGCTCACCACGGCTTCGCTGGGCAATCCCTGGATCTCACCGTGCAGCATGCCGTAGATCGTGATCAGGTCTGCGGGCAGGATCTGCGTGTCGTACCAGACGTCGCTGCCGGGCAGGCGGGTGAGTTCCGCGTTGACGCCGAACCAGACGCGAGTCCTCGGTGCCTCTCCCCGCCAGAGAAAGGTAACCAGCACTGAGGCGTCATTGTACGGCTCGATCAGCGGAGCGCCGGCAACGAGGATCTCGTTCCAGAAGGCGGCGATGGACTGCGCCGAGCCATCGTCGACCAACTTGGCCATACGGGGGCTTCGTGCCATGTTCCCTCTTCGGATCCGGGGCTGTCAGGGACGCCGCTGACCGTGACGCTCGAGCCCGACCGGCGCGCTTCGTGGTCGTGATCGCCCGGCGGAACATCCAGTCGTTCCCCGTACGGCCATGGTCTCGTGGTGGCCACACCGTGTCCACGATGGCGTCGTACTGCCTACGAAAGAGGCACCGCCATCGTCACGGCGACGAAAACATCGGCCGTGGCATCGGGCTGCCGGTAGGCGGACCTCAGCTCGTATCGTCCGGGGGTGAGATCGACCGCCAAACCGTCACCCGGCCCGACCTCCGGACCGAACCTCGCGGAGTCGAACAGGAGGCTCGGCCCTTCACAAACCCATTCGGTCGCATGCTGCCAGGCGATCGATGGAAGGAGCCGGAGGACGGCCCCCACCACATCCGGCTCCGAGCCCTTCGCCAACTGCTGCACGAAGAGCCGTTCTCCCTCGACGAACGTGGTCGGTGAGCTCCCGTTGGCAAGGACGAGGGCGCTCGCCCCGGCTACGTCCACCGCTTCGGCGAAGTCGGTGACCTCCTCGGAGATGCGCCAATACTCGGTGTCATCCTCATCCCAGTCCTCCTCCCCGCCGGGACCATAGGCGCCGGTCCAGCGCCGTACGGCGTCGCGGGGAAGCAGGATCAACGGCCCGCCCAGCGACTTGATCCATCTCATCTCGACCTCCAGGGTCACCCAGGTATGAGCAAGCCGCTCGCCGTCGTGACCCAACCGGAGTTGGCGAGGGGTTTCGGCACGATGAGCCCGAATGCGTTGGGACGCCAGCCCGACGGGTTCTTGCCGCCCAGGAGCTTCATCGCGAGGTTACCCTGCCTGGCCTGGCAGAGAGCGCAGTGCGGGAAGAGCAGTTGTGGTGTGCCGTCGGGGACCAAGGACGTGATCGGCTGGTGGTCGGGGGTCCAGAGACCCGAAGCGCGACCGGGGGTGGAGGCCCCGCACGAATGGCATCCGTTGGCGGCTCCTTCCGCCTGGGTTGCGGCCCGCTCGGCGTTGTTCATCTGTCCGAACTCACTCACCGGAACGCCGTTCTTCGCGTTCGGACCCGGGAACAGCAGCGCGCATTGGTCCGGCCGGTTGACGTTGTGGACCAGCACCGGCGTGGCGCCGGCCACCACGTAGTACGTGTGGAGGTCGTTGACGGTGAGGTTGTAGACGGTCGTGGTGGCGGCACGTTCCACCCGCCGGGCGACCGTGACCGGGTTGCCGTCGGCGTCGCGGAGAGTTTCGCCGGGCTTGAGGTCGGCGGCCCGCACCCAGTCGTGGCGGCCGAGGCTGTAGAAGTTGTGGCCGGCGGTGGCGGTGACGACCGACGGCGGGCCGCCGCCCCCGGCCCCGGCACCGGCCAGGGTGAGGTCGACCAGGTCCTTGTCGCCGTGGCCGACCACGGTGGCGGTCACCTGCTCCGGCTCCGTCTGGCCGGTTGACGGGTCGGTGGCCTTGACGGTGTCGCCGGGCTGCAGCTTCTCGATCGGCCTGGTGCTGCCGTCGGCGAGCAGCACCGCGGTGCCGGCCGCGAACGAGTTGGACGCCAGCCGGGCCGCGTTGCCCTGGGCGACTTTGCAACTCTCCCCGGTCGTGGACTCCTTCTTCTCCGCGCGTTTGGCGTTGTCCGCGGCCTTCTGCGAGGTGGCTTTCGCCTTGCCGCCGGCGTCCTTCGCGCCCTTGGCCGCCTTGGCCGCCTCGTCGGCATACTTCTTGTCGTTCGCCGCCTCGTCCGCGGTGCGGGTCGCCTTCTTGATCCATCGTGGGATGGCGGACAGCGCGTTCTTCGCCGACTTCAGCCGTTCGTACGCGTCGATCAGCCGCCGGCCCACTCCGATCGCCTTGATCGCGACCTTCGCGGCCTTGAACAGCTTGCCCCACGGCACCGCCTGCAATGCCGTAGAGATGCAGGCGACGATGTCGCCCTCGGTGATGCAGGCCTTGGCGTCGTTGAAGCCGACCAGGTCGAGGATCAGATTGACGATCTCGTCGCCGATCTGTTTGACGAAGCCGTCGGCCTCGTCCACGATCTTCTTCGAGTTGAGCCACTCCGGGTTCTCGGTCTGCTGCTCGTCGTTGCCGGACGGGGTGTTCGCGTCGGTCATCGCGCCGCAGGCGGCCGGGTTGTTCGCGCAGCCCGAGTAGTAGGCGACGTAGGCGTCGGTCATGCCGGTCTTGCCGTCGTCCGGATCGGTACCGGCCGGGTCGGTCAGCACGGTCGGGCGGGCGTTGGTGTACGAGTACGTCGACACCGCCTGATCCGTGGCGGGCTGGGCGACCGGGTCGGCCGAGGCGAACCTGCCGGTCGACGGTTCGTAGCTGCGGGCACCCATCGCGTACCGGTCACCCTGGCTGACGTCCTGATAGGTGCCGGCGAACTGCAGCGGGTTGGCCGGCGCGTCGTCGGCCGCCTTGGTGGCGCCCCGGCTGACGCCGAACGCGTCGTAGTCGTAGCTCCACTCCGGAGCGCCCGCGGGTGAGACGACGCCGGCGACGCCGCCGAGCCAGTCCCGCAGGTACGAGTGCGCGCCGAGCGTGTCGGCCGAGGGTACGAGCAGCGCCAGCGGCTGGCCGGCCGGGTCGTACAGATAGTCCCGCCCGACCGTGCCGGAGCCGTCGGTCTGCCGTTCCTGCGCGAGCATCGGCCGATCGCCGTTGACGTCCCAGCTCCACTTCTGGGTCTGAGCTCCGGACACCGCGGAGATTCGGTTGCCGGCCGCGTCGTACGCGTACGTGGTGGTGCGGCCGCTGGTCGTGGCGGACGTCATCGTGTGGTCGAGGGCGTACGTGAACCGGTCCGTGCCAGCCTGCGTCTGGTTGCCCTCCAGGTCGTACGCGAAGGCGCGGGTGCTGGTGCGGCTGCCCGTGACGCTCTCGCTGGTGAGCTGGTCCGCCGCGTCGTACGCGTAGCTGGTCGTGGTGTTCGCGCCCGGCGCCTTCCGGGTCATCGCCGTGCGGTTGCCGACCAGGTCGTACGTGTAATCGGTCCGCTCGGCGACCGAGCCCGAGCAGGACTGCGCGCCGAAGCACTCGGCGGTCAGCCGGTTCGCGGCGTCGTAGGTGTACGCGGTCGCCTTGGTGACCGTCGGCCGGCCCGGCTCGCCGGTGGCCTGCACGATCCGGGTCGGGTTGCCGACCTTGTCGAGGGTCAGGTCGAAGGCGGACAGCGTGGTGTCGCCCTTGGTGGCGGCGATCCGGGTCATCCGCCCGGCCCGGTCGTACTCGCGATGCTCGGAGATGCCGGTGGACTCCGGGTAGGTGATGCCGGTCAGGTTGTCGGCGACGTCGTACGAGAACTGATACTCGGCGCCGGTGCCACCGCGAGACGCGGTGAGCGACTTGATCCGGTTGCCGTCGTCGTACGTGGCGCCGATGTGGGTGCCGTCCGGGTAGGTACGCCCGGTCACCCGGTCCTCGGTGTCGTAGTCGTACGTGAAGGTCTCGTCGCCCCGGGTCGCCGACGTCAGCCGGTCGGTGTCGTCGTAGACCAACGACTGCACGCCCGCCGGGTCGGCGGAGCTGACCAGGCGGTTCTTCGCGTCGTAGCCGTAGGTGTAGGAGACCCCGCCGGCACCCAGCTGCTTGCTGATCCGCCGGCCCAGGTTGTCGTATCCGTAGAAGATCGTCCGGGCCGGCCGGTTCGGGTCAGGGCGGCCGAGCTCGACGATGCGGGCGGTGACCTCCTCGGTGAGGTTGGAGTCGGCGTCGTAGACATACTCGCGGCGCCGGCCCAGTGGGTCGGTGGTGACCGTGGTGCGGCCGGCCCGGTCGTACTCGGTCGACGACACGTGCCCGAGCGGGTCGGTCCGCTTGATCACCTGCCCGTCGGCGTCGTACGTGTAGACCAGCGACTGCCCGCCGGGCGCGTCCGCGCCGGTCACCTTGACGAGCCGGTCGGCGTCGTCGTACGCGAGCTTGGTGGTGTTGCCGTTGGCGTCGGTCTGCGCAGTGGGCCGGTCCAGCGCGTCGTAGGTGACCTTGGTGACGTTGCCGAGCGGGTCGGTCACCGAGGCCGGGTTGCCCGCCTGGTCGTACGCGTACCTGGTGGTGTAGTCGGCGGGGTCGGCGCCGGCCACGTTGCCGCGCGGCTCGGTGACCGCCGCGACCCGGCCGTCGTCGTCGTAGCCGGTGGTGATCACGCCACCGGTCGGGGTGGTCTGCCGGATCGGGTTGCCGGCGTCGTCGTACTCGATGCCGGCCGCGCCCGCCCCCGGCCCTTCGCTGCCGGTACGCCGGTTGGCCTCGTCGAAGGTGCTGGTCAGCTTCTCGCCGCGCTCGTTGGTCATCTCGACGACGTTGCCGTTGTTGTCGTAGTTGACCGAGGTGCCCTTCTTGAACTGGTCCTGCTGACCGGTGGGCCGGTCCAGCGCGTCGAAGGCGGTGTCCACCTCGACCCGCTGCCCGCCCGAGCCGTACGGCCGGTCGGCGCGGATCAGGTTGCCGTTGTAGTCGTAGTGGAACACCGCGGTGAACAGGTCCTTGTGCGCCGGGTCGGCGTTGCCGCGCGGGGACGTCTCGGTCGCTACCCGTCCGTTGCCGTCGTACGTCCAACTGGTGGTGTTGCCCTCGCCGTCGGTCATCGAGGCGCTGCGGCCGCCCGGCGTGTACCTGGTTGTGGTGACATTGCCGATCGGGTCCTTGACCTCGATCCGCCGGCTGGCCTTGTCGTAGGTGTACCGGCTCGAGTTGCTCAGCGGGTCGGTGGCGACCGTCACGTTGCCGAGCTCGTCGTAGACGGTCCGCGTCGGTTGGGCCTTGCCCGGCTGCCAGACCTCGGTGACGTGGTTCTGCTGGTCGTAGACGTACCTGGTGCGGTACGCGTCCCGGTTCGCCCCGGCCACCGTGCCGCGTGGATCCACCACGGACGCCAGGCGGCCGGTCGCGTCGTAGGTCATCTCGGTGCGCCGGCCGGTCGGCGAGATCTCGGCCGTGCGGTCGCCGTTGGCGTCGTACTCGTACCGGGTGACCTTGCCACGCGGGTCGGTGCGCGAGACGAGCTGGCCCTTGGCGTCGTACGCGTACCGGTAGCCGGTGTTCTGCTTCGGGTCGCGCTGCGCGACCATCTCGTTGTACTCGTTGTACTCGTACTTCCAGGTGTTGCCCCGGCCGTCCTGGTACGTGGTGAGGTTGCTGCGGTCGTCGTAGGTGTTGACCGTGGTGAACGAGAACGGCTCCGGCGCGGTGCGGGAGACCGGGTTGCCCTGCTCGTCGAAGCGGGTCTCCTCCTGGTTGCCCTTCGGGTCGACGACCAGGCTCTTGTTCAATCGGCCGGTGTAGCGGTGCACGACGGCGTCGTTGTTGGCGTTCTGGCTCGACAGCAGAACATTGTTCTTGTACGAGTCGACGACCGCGACGCCGTCCGGGTCTGTGGTGCGGGCCACGTGCGTGTCTGCGTCCCAGGCGAACGTGGTCCGGGCGCCCTCCGGGTCCAGCTGGGCGGTCACTCGGCCGTTCGGGTCGTACGTGTTGCGGATCAGCTTCTGGCCCCGCGCGTCGGTGATGTCGGCGAGCCGGCCGGCCGGGTCGTAGGCGTACGAGGTCACATAGCCGCGCGAATCCTGCGTCTTGAGCAGCCGCCCGTCCTGGTAGTCGAACTGGGTCGACCGGCCGTCCGGCAATGTGATCTTCGTGATCAGCCGCAGGTCGGCCCGCGACTCGAAGCGGACGACCCGGCCACTCGCGTCGGTGATCGTGCTCAGCAGCCCGCCGGTGGCGTAGCCGAGCGTCACGCCCAGGCCGCGCGCGTTCTTGATGGACAGCAGCTTCCCGGCGGCGTCGAAGCGCAGCACCCGCCGGTCCGGCGGCACCAGCTGCCAGCCGCCGTCCACCTTGGACAACTTCGCGCGTATGCCGGCCGGCGAGTCGTAGGAACCCTCGGCCGTCGCGGTGTAGACGGCCTCGGAGCCGTCCTCGGCGCGCACCCGCACCGCGCCGTTGTCGGCGGCGATGACCCGGATGTCGTACGAGGAACTCCAGCCCGGCCCGAACATGCCGGTTGCGGTGTTCGCCGACGAGTAGTAGCGGGCATGGTCGAACGGCATCCCGTACGACGGCATCGCGAAGTCCCGCTCCACCCGCAGGTACGCGCCGGTACCCGTATTCACCGTCGCGCCGCGCAGCGCCTGCGCGACCACGGTCGGGCCGAGTACCGTCGCGCACCCGCACCCGGCCACCTGCCCGGCCGGCACCGCCGGCACGTCGTCGGTCTTGCGCGGGTGCGCCGGAGCGGAGGCGGCGCTGGTCAGTTCGGTGCCGTCCGGCGCGACCTCGGTCACCGTGACCGTGTAGGTGCGCGCCGGGTCGAGCACCCAGCCGTCGGCCGCCCCGAAACTGCGGCACAGCAGCGCCGGGCTGGAGCACCGGTTCAGGTCCTTCTGCCCGAGCACGGCCGAACGCTGCTCGGCGCCGGACTCCATGTCGGCGACGGTCGCGAACCAGCGGCCCCAGGAATCCGGGTTCCCCTCGTCGACCTCGGCGTCCCAGTACACCACCAGCGAGGTGTCGCCCAGCAGGAATCCGGGCCGCGCGATCGGCCGCCCCGGCAGCGGCGTGTCCTGCGCCGCGGCCACCCGCGACGCCGCGGCCGCCATCGCCTTACGCTTCGCCTTCTCGGCCGGGGTGGGCACCCGCGCCGGGCCGGCCGCTTCCACCCCGGGCGGCACCGGCGGCGCCGCCTTCCCGGCCGGCAGGCCGTGATGCGGTGCGGCGGTGGGCGGCAGCGGGCTGTGCACCGGCCCCGCACCCGGGGCCGCGACCGGCACCGCCGCGGCAGCGGGCGAAAGCGGGGTGGCAACGAGGAGGGCGGCGATCAACGTCGCGACGACGACATGGCAGAGCAGCCTGAATCGACTGGGCAAGCGCACGAGACAATCCCCCCGTGGATGTGGCGTTGCAGTCCGCGAAGCACGCTTCCGCATCGACAATGATCGAATCAAGCCGCCAAAGAGAGGATTGACATTTTTGCCTGGGAGCGCTCCCATGCGAGATCGGGTGGGCGTTGCGGCAGGCGGCTTGCGGCGAACCGGTCAGGGTGTGGTGGCTGGTCTGCTTGTGGATGCGTGCGCGCGATGTCAGTTGGGGGAGCGGATTGTGGCCCAGCCGCTGATGTCGCACTGACCGTGCTGGTTGTTGCCGGCCGCGAGAACTGTTCCGTCCGCGCGTAGACCGAGAGTGTGGGTGGACCCGGCCGCTACAGCGACGACCTCGCGCCAGCCGGCGACGTCGCACTGGCCGAAAGCTGTGCTTCCCACAGCCACGACGCGGCCGGCCGAGGTGACGCCGACGGTGTGGTAGCTCCCGGCAGCCACTGCCACGACGTCCCGCCAGGCATCAACGGCGCAAGCACCCGTTGACTGATCACCCACCGCGAGCACGCGTCCGTCGTCGGTGAGGCCGACCGTGTGAAGGTAACCGGCGGCAATGCCGGTGAGACCGCGCCACGGGGCAACCGCGCACTGCCCACGGCGACTGTTACCGACAGCAACGGCGGTCCCATCGCCTCGCAAGCCCACCGAATGCCAGTCGCCGCAAGCCAACCCGACCACCTCACGCCACTGGTCCACGTCGCACGCGCCATCGCGAAGCCGCCCGGCAGCCAGTACCGTCCCGTCACCGGTCAGCCCCAGGGTGCGGCGCCAGCCCGCGGCGATAAGGGTCACGTCCCGCCAGGACACGACATCACACTGCCCGTCACCGTTCCAGCCCGTTGCCAGCACCGTGCCGTCAGCGCGCAGTCCGACGCTGTGGGACCGCCCGGTGTTCGACGCCGTATGCACGTTGCCCGCCGCCACGGCGACCACTTGGGCCCAGTCCTCGACTCGACACTCACCGGACGCGTCGGTACCGGCCGCAGCCACGGTGCCGTCGGCGTACAGCCCCACCGAGTGTCGCGGTCCGGCGGCGATGACGGAAGTACTCATCTGCACAGCATTGCGGGCTACCCGAGTCCGTTGAAGACTAGGGCTGCGCTCGCCGTCGAGATCAGGCTCGCTGATCGTGCCCGGCTGTCCTGCGGTTCAGGATCGGCGCGGTGAGGATCCGACCTCCCCTGCTCATGGTACGTATGCGTCGAGATCGGTCGCGGCGATACCGTTCTGACCATGGCCTACGACAAAGATCCGAGGGTGGACGCATACATCGCGGTGTTACCTGACTGGCAGCAAGCTGTGTGCCACGACGTCCGGGACCTCGTCCATGCCGCTGATCCCGAGGTGGCCGAGACCATAAAGCGAACCGACCGGCCCTACTTCGTTCTGCACGGCAACATCTGCGCCCTCCAAGCCGCGAAGGATCACGTCAACATCTTCCTGTATGACGGGGCCATCGTGCCCGATCCCGAAGGGATCGTCACGGGTGGTCACGACAACAAGACCGCACGCACCGTCGCCGTGCGGCACGGGGAAACGCTCAACCGCCGTGCGTTGGGTGCCATGTTCCGGCAGATCATCGCCAATAACCGCGCCGGCGGCTGGCGCAAAATCAAGAGTCAGAACTGACAATGCACAGTCATCGGCACGACCGGACGCCGGCCTCGGTCCTCATACCGGCGGGTGACGCGAGGTCGGCGGTATGACAATGCATGGACGCCAAGGCCAAGAGCAGAGTCAACGTACGGTGGTCGCTTCGCCCGATCGCGCTATCGGCGTGGCAAGCGCCACCGGATTGTCGTCCGGATCGCAGAGGTAGGCGATGCGCTCGCCCCACGGCATGTCCGCCGGTTCCCGGAGTATCGGCGCCAACGCCCCGAGCCGGGTGACCACCTGGTGGACGTCGTCAACGTAGACGAACATCTCGAACCGTGGGCCGTTGCCGAGCGGGCGTCCGTACTGGTCCGCGGGCCAGCCAGCGTCGACGACTCCCAACTCAGCCGTGCCGCGCCGCATTCCCACGTATCCGGGTTCGCCCTCGGCGGGGAATCGAAAATGGGACTCGAAGCCGAGTTGTTCGTAGAAGGCGACCGTAGCGCAGACTCGGGTGGCGAAAACGATCGGGAAAGCGCCATGTGCCATGGGGAGCACCATATTCCTCCGGTCGCGATCCAGGCACCACTCGTGTGGTGGGCGACGCGCTGTTCTCGGCTTCACAGGTCCTGGGCACCGGAGGTTGACTCCGCCTCGGCGGAGGTAGATGGCGGCGAGGTTGCGGCATCCGTGTACCAGGCCGCGGTCGCCTCCTGCGGGGTCGTTGCGGCCGCACAGGCCGCGACGCGGTTGGTCCAGGCGCGTATGACGTCGCGGAGTTGAGCAGGCTCGTGCACCAGGAAAGGCAGTCCGAGCTCGGCCAGGACGCCCGGAAGCCAGTCGAGCCGCTGCGCTCGTAGCCGTACCAGAACGCAGTCCGAGCCGTGCCGGGTGTCCGGCTCGATGGTGGCGATGCCTCGCGGCAGCCGCGTGCGCACCTCGTCGGCCGTGCCCTGCACCGATATGGCTACCTCGTGGCGCCAGGGAGTGCTGGCCAGGCTCGTGCGGACCACGTCGGCGGGCCGGAAACCGTCGGGGACGGTAAACGTGCCCTGCGCCGAGCGCACCTGGGCGATCCGGTCGAGTCGGAAGGTGCGCAGTTCTCCGGAGGCCGAGTCGGGGCCGGTGACGTACCAACGCCCGGAGTGCGCGACGATTCCGTAGGGATGCACGGTTCGCTCGCTGCGCCGGCCGCCGCGGTCGGTGTAGGCGATCACCGCGGGCCGGTGCTGCCGGGCCGACTCGGCCAGCCGCAGCATCACGTCCGCCTCCGGTGCCCTCGTCTCGCGGTCAGGTGCGGTGAAGTCGGTGGTCGCAAACAGCGCATCCAGCCGCGCGGCGAGCGTCTTGGGCAGCACCCTGCGTACCTTGGCCGCTGCGGCTTCGGCGGCTTCCCTCGACATGGTCGCCGGGCCGGCTCGATGGCCCGCCACCAGGCCGAGCAGGACGGCAAGTGCTTCCTCGTCGGTCAGCATGAGCGGGGGCATCCGGAATCCGGGCGCCAGCCGGTAGCCACCGTGGCGTCCGCGTACCGATTCGACCGGCACCTCGAGATCGAGCAGGTGCTCGACGTAGCGGCGCACGGTGCGCTCGTCGACGTCGAGGCGCGTGGCCAGCTCGACAGCGGTATGGGTGCCGCCGCCCTGGAGGATCTCCAAGAGGGCGAGCACCCGAGCGGTAGGCCTTGGCATGGATCAAGATTCTCCCCTAAACCGGACGGAATGTGCCCGGTATTGCTCCTAGTCTTCGCTCCAAGCCCGAGTGCAAGAGGGAGAAAACGTCATGATTTTTGCGTCCGTCCGTATCATCACCGCCCAGGTCGGCCGTCTCACGGACTTTTACGAGCAGGTCACCGGGCAGACCGCCCGCCGATACACGCCCGACTTCGCCGAGATCGTCTTGCCGGGAGCGACCCTCGCGATCGGCAGCACCGCCACGGTCAAGCTCTTCGGCGAAGGCTCGGCCGAACCGGCCGCCAACCGCACGGCGATCGTCGAGTTTCGGGTGGACGATGTGGACGCCGAGTTCGTCCGGCTGCGGGACATGATCGGTGAGTTCGTTCAAGAGCCCACCACGATGCCGTGGGGCAACCGATCGCTGCTGTTCCGCGACCCCGACGGGACGCTGGTTAACCTGTTCACGCCGATCAGTGCCGAGGCGACCGCCCGGCAGCAGCGCTGATCGCCGCTTCGGGTTTGCCACCGGGCCGCGGCGGACCCCGGCACCGCCCGGTCCGGCCATGGCGGAAACTTGCTGCGTTACGGTGTGCAGTCGGCAACTCGCGGCCGATCAGCGTGAAGACAAGGATGTCGATTCGCTGGCTGCGCGGCGGTACCGGATCTCGAACAACGCAAAGCCCCGCGAATCATCCGTCTTTGTAGCGCCGTCTGGCCGCCAGCCGCCGGCTTCGTAGAAGCGTCGTGCCCGATCGTTCGTCGCCAACACCCACAGGACGTTCTCCGGATAACCGGACTCCGCCAGCCAGCGCAGGCCGGCATCCATCAGTAGTCGCCCGACGCCTTGGCCCCAGTGCTCGGGCAGGCGATAAAGGGCTTGGACCTCGCCTACCCGCCCCGGGTCGGTGTCGTTGTCACGACTCGGCGAGACGCGGATGAACCCGACAATGCCCTGGCTCTCGTGCTCGGCCACAAGGATGGTCGCCGGCCCAGGGTTCTGCAGGATCTGCCGCCAGCCTCGTTGCCTCTGGGCGGGATCCATCTGGTCCAGATACTGCTGAGGGACCTTTCCCCGGTACGCCTCCCGCCAGGTCTGCACATGAACATCGGCGAGCGCTTCGACGTCAGCCGTGGTTGCGTCCCGGACAATCACAGAGGGCATTATGCTTTGGCTCCCATTTCACGCGCATACGCATTCCCCTAACAGTCTCCCGGCCGCCGCACAGGAGACGCCTCCCTGGCTGTATGAGCGGTTTCTACGATGCGGTCGGGTGCGGTCAACGGCGATAAACTCACTACTTGTGCCGGAAACCCGCCAACCCGTCTCGCCGCCCACCACACCTCCGGAGGACACACCCGGGGGAGCCGGCCGGCTGCCGCACGGCTTCCAGATGGACGCGCACTCGCACGGCGCGGGACAGCTGGTGTACGCGGCAGCGGGTGCCTTGGCGACCACGACCGAGCGGGGGACCTGGGTAGCGCCCGCCAACCGGGTTACCTGGACGCCGCCGGGTTTCCAGCACGCTCACCGCTTCTACGGCGAGACCGACGTCCGCCTCGTCGTGATCCCGGTCGATCTTTGCGGTGAACTGGCGGAGCAGCCCAGCGTGTTCGCGGTCAGCCCGTTGCTACGTGAAGTCCTGCTGGCCCTGACCGACCGCCCCGAGACGCGCCCCGGCGCGCATGACCGGCTTCGCGCAGTGGCCATCGACGAACTCGTCGAGGCCCGCGAGCAGTCCCTGCACTTGCCCGAACCGGGCGACGATCGGCTGCGTGCCGTCACCGACCGCCTGCACGCTGACCCCAGCCACAACGCCACCCTGGTCGAGCTGGGCCGGGCCGTGGGAGCGAGCGAACGTACCCTCAGCCGCCTGTTCCACACCGAACTCGGCATGAGCTTCCACCGCTGGCGCACCATCCTGCGGATCCACCATGGCCTGATCCACCTCACCAACGGCCGCTCGGTCACCGAGACCGCCACCGCTTGCGGATGGTCGAACCCGACCAGCTTCATCGAGGCGTTCACCGAGGTCGTCGGCCAGACGCCGGGCCGCTACCAGGCAGACCTGCGCAACGAAATCAGGTGAGCTCAGCCCGGTAGTCCCTCAATGACAGGTCCTCGACCAACGTCCCGAAGTCCGTGAAGCCGCCGGGTCCGGATTGGCCGTCGTCGCCATGGTCGCGGTCGTTGAGTTCTCGCGCGGCCGCCTGATTGCGCAGAACGTACTCGCGGACCTCGTCCTCGTAGCGGGCGATGCCCGCGGCGAGTTCGCCGGCCAGGACGTAGGCGCCGACCGCCCATGTAGCGAAGGAACGGCTTCTCCGGGCCGAACACCAGCCGACGGGTGCCCGAGTGCGCACCGTCAGCACCGATCACGACGCCGAACCGCCCCGGTGCGGCGTTCTCGAACTCCACGTCGATCCCGTGGTCGTCCTGATTCAGGCTGGTGATCCGGTTGCCGAAGATGAACCGGACCCCTGCTCCGCACGCCCCGTGCAGAACGTCGATCAGGTCATCTCGCAGGACTTCCAGATCTTCGGAGTCCAGCCGGCCGCCGGTCAGGGTGCGTTCCGTGGTGCGGTAGATCTCCGCCCCGGAGTCGTCGACCATCGACATGCCGCGCAGCTCGGTAGTCCGCTTGCGGAACTCGTCCAGCACACCCATCCGCCGCGCCACCTCGAGTGCCGGGCCACGGATGTCCAGCGCCTGCCCACCCGGGCGCAGGCCGGCGGATCGCTCGACCACGGTGACCTCGAAGCCGAAGCGGTCGAGCCAGTACGCGGCGGTCAATCCGGCGACACTCGCGCCGGATACCAGAATCCGGCCGTTCGTGTCAGTCATGTCTTTCCCCTTTCAGGCGATGCCGGAAGTGAGCTCGCTGAAAACCCGATTGGCCGCCTCCGACTCGAACTGGCGGCGCAGTTCCGCCCGAGCGACCTGCTTGCGGAATTCGCCCTCGAGGGAGGGGTCGCCGGCGTTGTGCATGAGATCAGTGATCCAGGTCGCGAACGCCTGGTAGTTCCAGACGTGATGCAGGCACGTCTCGGAATACGCGTCGAGTAGGCCCGGATCACCGTCGCGGACCTGCGCGATCACGGCTTTGGCGAACGTCTCGGCGTCGAAGAGGGCCAGGTGGATGCCTTTGGCGCTCATCGGCGGGACGATGTGCGCGGCGTCACCCAGCAGGTAAACCCGCCCGTAGCACATCGGATCGTGGACGACGCTGCGCAGCGCGACGATCTCCTTGCTGAGGATCTCGCCCCGGCCCAGCGACTGGCCGACACGAGCCTCCAACTCGTCCCATACCCGTTCGTCGGGCCACTGCGTAACTGTGTCCTCGTTGAGGCATTGCAGATAGATGCGGCTGTTCTCGGTGCCACGGGGAATCAGGCCGGCCAGGCCGCGGGTGTGGATGGCCATGCCGGCGGTCTTGCCGGGCACGGCGGCCAGGACGCTCAGCCAGGAGTACTTGAACTCGTGCGAATACCGGGTGAGCGCGCCGGCGGGGATGCTCGCCCGAGTCACACCGCGATCACCGTCGCAGCCGGCAATGTAGTCACAGCCGATGGCCACCGTCGCGCCGGCACGGTCCTGATAACGCGCCACCGGGCTCGAGCCGGCGACATCCTCCAGAGTGACGTCGACCTCGTAACGGATCTCCCCACCCTCGGTCAGGAAGATGTCGGCGAGCCGGCGGACCAGGACCTGCTGCGGGATGAAGATGCTCTCGTTGTCGTCTTCGTCCACCTCGATCGGCATCGGGTGGCCGTCGATGAAGAATCCACCCTCCACCTCGGGAGCAGGTCCGCCGTCCAGTACCTCGGCCAATCCCCACTCCCGGAACAATCGCACCCCACGGGTGTCGAGGGTCCCAGCGCGCTGCCGCGCCTCGACGTACTCGCGCGCACGACGCTCAAGAATGATGCAGTCGACGCCGTTTCGCCGAAGGAAATTGCCGACCGTGAGGCCTGCAACTCCCGCCCCCACAACGACGACCGCCGTGTGTTTCCCTGGTTCAACCATGTAGCCACTATCGGCATCCCGCCGGCGCGCTGCCACCGGTGATTGCCTGCTCGATACCGGAAACCCGCCAACCTTGAGCTGCGGCTAACCGGAGGCCTCGCCGCTCCTGCTGGGCACCGACCGACCTGCCACCTCACTTCACATCCACCAGGAGGACCAGTCGTAGGTCTTGGTGGCGGGCCGCTGGAGGAGGGGCGCCAGAAGGTTGCGCCCCCGCTTCGGGGGCGGTGGCTGCGTTTCCTCAGGAGGGGGCGCGGGCGAGTAGGCCGTCGACGAGCAGTTGCAGCATCCGGGTGGCCTGGTCGACGTCGGCGGCGGTCAGCATGATGCCGGCCATGCTGGCGGAGACGTCGGTCGGTTGAACGTCGGCACGTAGGCTGCCGTCGGTTCGGCCGGCTTCGAGGATGGTGGCGATGGCGGCGTCGAGGCGTTCGCGGGTCTGGCCGGATCCGATCGCACCGCTGGCGATCACGGCGCGCAGGGCTTCGGCCATGCCGTGTTTGGTGGCGACGAAGTCCTGGTAGCGGCGCATCCATTCGCGCATGGCGTCGACCGGCGGGTGGGTGGCCACCAGGTGCTCGGCCATGGCGCACAGGCGGGTGAGCTCGCTGCGGTAGACCTCCTCGACCAGGGCCTCGCGGGACGGGAAGTTGCGGTAGAGCGTGCCGACGCCGACTCCGGCCTCGTGCGCGATGGTTTCGATCTTGACGGGATCCGGGCCGGTGGTGAAGGCGCGGGTGGCGGCGTCGATGATGCGCTGCCGGTTGCGTTGGGCGTCGCTGCGCGCGCCGGGGCGTCGCTCGGACTCGGAAACGGTAATCACCTCACAAGCGGAACCGATTCCGCTTCTGCTACGGTCGATCGAGAAAAACGGAATCGGTTCCGCTTGTGCCATCGTATCGGAAGGGGACGGGACCATGACCAAGCCGCATGCGTACGCGTACGGGAAGCTGGGCGATCGTCATGTTCTGCGGGTGGGCTTCGGCGCCATGCAGCTGGAACACGCCGACCCCGCGGACGCCGTCAAGGTTCTGCACCGCGCGGTCGAGCTCGGCGTCGACCACATCGACACGGCGCAGTTCTACGGCACGGCGAACGACCTGATCAGGACCGCTTTGCATCCGTACGCCGACAGTCTGCGGATCGTCACCAAGGTCGGCGCGGTGACCCATCCCACCGAGCGACTGGTCACCGCCCAGAAGCCGGCGCAGCTACGGGCGTCGGTCGAGGCGAACCTGCGCACCCTGGACACCGAGCACCTCGCGGTGGTCAATCTTCGCCGGGCCGACCTGCCGCCAGGCATCATCGCCACCGGTGACCAGGTGGTCGACCTGGACAGCCAGCTGGCCGAGCTGATCGCCCTGCGCGACGAAGGCAAGATCGGCGGCATCGGCCTGAGCCACGTCAGCCGCACGCAGCTGCGGCAGGCTCTTCCGGCCGGCATCGTCTGCGTGCAGAACATGTACAACGTCCTGACCCGTGGCCACGAGG
Source organism: Actinoplanes sp. KI2 (assembly GCF_025630775.1). Lineage (GTDB taxonomy): Bacteria > Actinomycetota > Actinomycetes > Mycobacteriales > Micromonosporaceae > Actinoplanes. Next base: position 170,678 of record NZ_JAOSZE010000013.1, on the reverse strand, counting down.
ACGTGCTGGCCGAGTGCGCCGAGCGGGGCGTCGCCTGGGTGCCGTACTTCCCGCTCGGCTCGGCCTTCGACCGGCTGCCCAGCGTTACCGACCACCCGGTGGTCATCGCGCACGCCGCGCGCCTCGGCATCAGCCCGGCCCAGGCCGGGCTCGCCTGGCTGCTCGGGCACAGCCCGGCCACGCTGCTGATCCCCGGCACCCGCAACCTCGCCCACTTGGCCGACAATGTCGCGGTCGCCCGGATCGAACTGGACCAGGAAGCGACGACGGCCTTCGACGCACTGGCCCAGGACACGCTCGCCGGAGCGGATGCCAATCGACCTCGGTGAGTTCGACGAACTGCCAATCGTTCATCTCGGCGTAGTGGTGGAGCGACCGGCGTCCCTGCGACCATCCAAAGTGGATAACGACAAGAAACGGGGTGCACCATGTCCACACGACGCATCGTCGCTGCCGTCCTGGCATCGCTCGCCACCACCGTGGCGCTCCTCCCCGGCACACCGGCACACGCGGTCGCGGGTGACGGCTGGTATCGGATCGTCAACATCAAGAGCGGGCTGGCATTGCAGGGCCGGACGGACCAGAACGGGGTCGGCGTCATCCAGACGTACGACACCTCGAGCTTGGCCAACGGGGGCTACACCGACGCACGTCAGGATTGGCTGAAGGTGCACATCAGCGGGTCGAACTACGCCTTCCGCAACGCCGCCGCGAACTGGGCGGCGCTGACGGTCAGCAGCGGGGCCAGCTCGACCACGAAGCCGATCATCCAGTGGACCTACAGCGCGAGCCAAGATCAGGTGTGGGAACTCCAGTCCGGCGGCAGCGCCAACGTCTTCGTGCTGAGGAACCCCGCGAGCAACAAGTGCCTCGCCATCCCGAACGGGAGCACCGCCACGGGAGTGCAAGCCATCATCTGGACCTGCAACGGCGGCCAAGAGCAGAAGTGGCGTGTCATTGACAATGCCTGACGTCCGCGGGTGACAGGCAGGCCTCGACGGACGGTTCATGTCGCGTACGGGAGAGCTGCCGGCGTGGGCAGGTGGCCGCCCGGCCGTACGGAATGTTGTGGCTTTGGCGGTGAATCGTGACCGCCGGCGGTGCGGATCGGGCGCTGCGTCAGGACTCTTGGGCGCTGCTTGGCGGCCCGCCCGCGGCTCGCAGCTGGTCGACCAGGACCTGGCAGAACCTGTCGTAGCTGATCCCGACGGTGAGGCGGGTCAGCGCGTCGTTCGCCTGCGACGACTCCGGTGTGCCCGGGAACAGCTCGCGCAGCAGGGCGAACGTGTCGACCGCCTGCTGGCGCTGCTCGGCCGCCATGCAGTCACGGCCCAGGTCGAGCAGCGTACGGGCGATCTGCTGCCGGTCGGCGGCTTGTCCCTGGGCGGCGAGCTCGTCGAGAGCGCGCTTGCCGAGGGTGATGTTGCGATCGGCGCGGCGGATCCGGTCGGCGTACGTGGCGTGGCCGAGGTGGTGTAGGCGCAGCGTGGCCGGGGGTACGGTGCCCTGGTCCGGAGCCGAGGAGCCGGGCCCGACCAGCCGCTCGTGCACCCGGCCGGTCCAGGACAGCGAGTCCGGCCGGTACAGCCGGGTCTCGAGCTGGGTATGGGGACCGGCGTGATGCGCTCCGTCGACCTGCACCAGCAGGGCGTCAGCGGTGACCTCGGCCAGCAGACGGCGCAGCGCGCCGGGGTCGGCGGTCGCCCGATGGTCGGCGTCGATGGCGAGGATCCAGGTCGCCGCGCAGCCTTGCTGTGCTTCGTTGCGGGCGGCCGAGAAGTCGTTGTGCCAGTCGCCCTGGGTGACGGTGGCGCCGTACCGGGCGGCGATCGTCGGTGTGGCGTCGGTGGAGCCCGTGTCGTGCACGTGGATCTGGTCGACCACGCCTGCGAGCGACTCCAGGCAGGCGGGCAGCATCGCGGCCTCGTCCTTGACGATCAGTACCGCAGCCAGCAGCGGCCGGGCCATAAACATCTGTTCGGTGGGCCGGGCCGCAAGCTGAGCGGACCGACCGACCAAGCCCCCGGACGTGATCCGCAGGTGCGGGGTTCGCCGGCTCAGTGCAGGAGTCGTTGGGCCCAGTAGACCTGGCCGTCGGGGCCGACGCAGATCAGGGCCACCAGCAGGTCTTCCAGCGGGGTGGGCGCGGTGGCCACGGGAAGCATCGGGTGGCGTTGCGGGTCTGCTCGGCGGAGCACGGCCTGGAACGTTACCGGTGCGGCGTCCATCGACTCGACGTCGATGGTCTCGCCGGAGACCCAACCCGAACCGTCGACGGGCTGTGCGCCGGCGCCTTGCAGCCACGGGTAGCGCTCCTGGGCTATGTCCAGGGCGTGGTCCGACCCTGAGCTCACCGCGTCGGGCTTGGGTGACGTCACGGCGAGGTAGCCGGGTGTGAGGTGGCGGCGTTTGTCGAGCAGGACGATGCGGAAGGAGCCGTTCTTCTGGGGGCGCGGCGGCCGGTTCCAGGTGACCTGGCCGAGGAAGATTTGGTCGCCGTCATTGGCTACGACCGCCGGGGCCGGCTTGACCGCGGCGTCGGCGGTTGCCTGGTCCACGAGCCGGAGCGTGGCCCGGGCGCTCAGCGCCTCCGGACCGTACGGCGGACGGTTGTGCCACCACCGCGAGCCGGCCACGCCGACGGTCCCGGCCAGCACTATTGCCACTCCGGCCGCCAAACCGGCTCGTTTTATCACATCTGCGAGTAAAGCACAGGCTTGACGTTTTCCCATATGGGAAAATATTGTGGCGGTCATGGCACGAGCAGCGACGACGTCGGACGCGTTCAACGCGATCGCCGAGCCGCAGCGCCGGGACATCCTGGCGCTGTTGCGGGCGGGCGAGCGGCCGGTGACCGACCTCGCTCAGGAGCTGGGGATGAGCCTGCCGGGGGCGTCCAAGCACCTGCGGGTGCTCCGAGAGGTGGGGCTGGTGCGGGTTCGCGGGGCGGGCAAGCAGCGCCTCTACGGCCTGGACGCCCGCGGGCTGCGGCCGATCCACGAGTGGGTCGGCGGGTTCGAGCGGTTCTGGGCCGAGAGCTTCGACCGGCTGGATGCGTACGTGCAGGACCTCAAGCAGACACGGCAGGACCTCAAGCAGACACGGCAGGAGGAATGACCGATGGCAGAGGCGGGGCGGGAAATGCGGGCGGGGCCGGCCACGGCCGATCGGGAGATTGTGCTCTCCCGGGTCATCGACGCGCCGCGGGAGCTGGTGTTCGAGGCGTTCACCGAGGTTCGGCACCTGTCGCAGTGGTGGGGACCGGCGGGGTTCAGCACCACCACGCGGTCGTTCGAGTTCCGCGTCGGCGGTGAGTGGGCCTTCGTGATGCACGGACCGGACGGTACGGACTATCCCGAGTGGATCACCTGGACCGAGATCGTCCCGCCGGAGCGGATCGCGCTGCGGCACGGCGAGTTCCGCGACAACCCGAACACCTTCGAGTCGACCCTGGCCTTCGCGCCGCACGGCACCGCGACCCGGATCGAGATGCGCACGGTCTTCCCCACCAAGCACCTGCGCGACCAGGCCGTGGAGAAATACCACGCGATCGAGGGCGGCGAGCAGACGCTGAGCAACCTGGCGGCCTACGTCGCCGGGATCGTACGGAAGGGAGCCGAGCGCTGATGGCCGGGAAGGTGTTCTTCAGCGTGTCGATGTCACTGGACGGGTTCATCGCGCCCGAGTCCGCCGAGGAGTTGATGGGACAGCGGTGGAGGGAGCTGCAGGCGTGGGTCTTCCCGCTGCGGTTCTTCCGGGAGAACCTGAAGTTCGGCGAGGGCGGTGAGGAAGGACGCGACAACGACATCGCGCGGGAGACGTTCGAGCGCACCGGCGCGAGCGTCATGGGCAAGCGCATGTTCGACGCCGGCGAGCACGCATGGCCGGCGGAGGCGCCGTTCCACACGCCGGTCTTCGTCGTGACGCATGAGAAGCGTGACCCCTGGGAACGGCCGGGCGGGACCACCTTCCACTTCGTCAACGACGGCATCGAGGCCGCGCTCGACCAGGCGCGGGCGGCCGCCGGCGACCGCGACGTGCGCATCGCGGGCGGCGGCGCGACGATCCTGCAGTACGTGAACGCCGGCCTGGTCGACGAGTTCTCGATCGCGTTGTCGCCGGTGCTGTTCGGCTCCGGAGTTCGCCTGTTCGACGGCGTGGACGCGGATCGGGTCGCGCTGGAGCCGATCCGTTCGGAGTCGTCGCCGCGGGTGACGCACCTTGCTTATACCGTCCGCCGACGCTAGCCGGTCGCGCCGAGCCGCAGCGGGCCGGGCGCGGGCCGCCCGGTCAACGCCGTCGGGTCGATGCTCCAGGCGTCGGCCACCCGGAGCACGTCCTTCTCGCCGACCAGAATGGTCTGGTCCTCGTCGAGCTCGGCCGGCAGGCCCGCGTCCCGCTCGGCCGGGCCGGGCTCGCCGTGCCAGCTGGTGACCTCGCCGGTCTGGCCCACATAGCCGAAGGCGCGGACCAGCTCGCCGCCGACGGCCCGCTGCCAGCGGTGCAGCTCGGTCACCCGATGGGTGGCGAAGAACTGCACCTCGGTGTCGAGAGCCGCGGACAGGCCGATCACGTCGACCGGCGCGGCCGGCAGCAGCAGCCGGCGGCCGGTCGCCAGGATCCAGTCGGTGTCGCGGGCGCCGGGCAGCGGCGGGGTCACCGCCACTCGGTCGTCGGTCAGGTACGCCAGGTCGATGCCCTCGCGCCACGGCACCGGGCCGAGGTCGCGCAGGCCGAGCGCCTCGATCAGCGCCACCGGGTCGTCGCCGGCCACCGCCAGCCACGCCTGCTTTCCGCCGAATCCGACCATCGCGCCGTCGCTCATGCTCCCACGCTATCCGGGACGGCGCGGCGACGCGCCGGGCCGAGCTGCTTCCGGACCGGGTGCCTTATTGTCGTACGGTGTCCGATTCCGTGGAGGGTCGCAGCAGCGACGCCGCCAAGCGTGCCGCCGCTCCGCAGAGCAAGAGCGCGAGCGGGCAGCCAATGCCGCGTAAGAGCGCCGGCGGGCAGCCGATGCCGCGTAAGAGCGCCGGCGGGCAGCCGATCAAGACGAAGGCCGAGAAGCGGGCCGAGGCCAAGGCGGCCAAGGCACGCGCACGGGCGGCGCAGAAGCGCCGCCAGGCATTGACCGTCGGCGGCGTCGCGGCGGTCGTGGTGGCGCTGCTCGTCGGGCTGGTCGTGTGGATCGGTCACTCGTCGTCGTCGCCGCCGAGCCCGGGCGCCGCGACCGCGAGCGCGGAAGCCGGCTCCAGCCCTGCCCCCACCGCGTCGAGCGCGGCGTTCCCGCCGGTGCCACCGGGCGCCGACCCCGCCCTGAGCACGAAACCGACCGTGACCGCGGGCACCGGCACCCTCACCGAGCTCAAGACGACGACCCTCATCAAGGGCAAGGGCGCGCCGGTCCAGTCGGGTCAGACGGTCACCGTGAACTACGTCGGCGCCACCTACGCCGACGGCAAGGAGTTCGACTCGTCCTGGAGCCGTAAGGAGGCGTTCAGCTTCCCGATCGGGGCCGGCCGCGTCATCCCGGGCTGGGACAAGGGGCTGATCGGGGTGCCGGTGGGCAGCCGGGTGCAGCTCGACATCCCGGCCGACCTGGCGTACGGCGACAACCCGGGTGGCGGCCAACCGGCCGGCGCGCTGCGGTTCGTCGTCGACGTCCTGGCGGCGTCCTGACCCACCGCTCGGCCTTCTAGTGCCGTGACCACGAACGTTCACGGTGTTGACTGACACGCCGTTGGCCCTGCCGTGGTTGCGACGTCGCGGCGGTCAGGCCGTTGCGGTGGCAGATCCCGTACGCGTGCGGCGGCTGAGTGACCAGGAAGGTCGAGGCTGGCGATCGAGAGCGGCAGAAGAGCTTCCCGGTTAGCTAGCCTCGGATCCGTGGTGGACGATCAACTGGCTGACGTTCGCTCCGCGGTCAGCGTGCTGTCGGAGATGTTCGGCCAGTGTGCCGACTGCATGGTCCGGGCCGACCCGGCTGACCTCGAACGCTGCCGCGCGGTCTGCGAGGCGCTGCGCGCGATGTCGACCGTTGATGACCGCATTCTGTTCCTGGTGGGGCAGTTGGAGGCACTCGTCCGCGATCAGGATCCATCCTGGGGCGGCGTGGGAGCTATCGCCCTGGTGCTGGGCGACTTGGATGCCGCGCTTCGGCCCGTCTGAGTGACAAGGCTCTGGTATCGGGAGTGGTCGCTGCGTGGCGGCGTACTGGGCGTCAGGCAGGCCAGCATCCAGCTGGCGATCACCGGTTCTGCCCGGCGATCGCAACGGCGAAGCAGGTCAGCGCGGGCGTCCGTCCCGCCCCCACCGCTTTCCGTTCCGGAGGCACGATGGCGGGGTGCTGCTTAACGAACTCATTCTGCTCGGGCTCAGCGGGCGCGGCCGACCCCTGCCACGGGTGCGTATCCAGGACGACGGGCTGCTGCTGCGTCCCCTGTTCGGACGCTCGTCGTTCGTGCCCTGGACGAAGATCAAGGGAGTGCGGACCGCGCCGGCCGATCGATGGTCGGGCCCGAACGCGTCCCGCGGGCAAGACGGCTACTACATGATCCAGGTGAAGTTGGCCGGCGAGTGGCGGCGGGTGGGCGAGATCCGCCGTGTGGAGCACACCATCCTGCCGCCGTCCGTCCGGGAGAATTTGTTCGGCCCGAGGCACGCCCTGCCGGCCAGGGAGGTCGGCCTGCTGACCGGGTACGAATTGATCCGCTACCGGTGGGTGGCCGCCGGCGGCAAACCCGGCGAGGAGGACGACAATTGGCCGCCGCTGTGAGGGACGTCGAGGTGACCGGGCCGCACGGCGATCCGGCCCATCTCGATCGCGGTGTGCTCGGTCAATTCCGCACTTGCCGGATCGTGTCCTCGTCCGCCTGGACCAGGCGAGCGATCGCCGGCACGGTGTTACCACCGGCCGAGGCCAGCACAACCATCGCCCGCCGTTATCGAATCGGTGAACCGGTACCTCTACGAGTGATGCGCAGCAGCTGCCGACCTTCCTGGTCACTCAGCCGCCGCACGCGTACGGGATCTGCCACCGCAACGGCCTGACCGCCGCGACGTCGCAACCACGGCAGGGCCAACGGCGTGTCAGTCAAAACCGTGAACGTTCGTGGTCTCGGCACTAGCGACGGGTGCAGGTCACATGGGTGACGCCGCTCGGGGTTGTCACCGACTCGATCGTGAAGCGGTCCTCCAGGCTCTCCAACCCGTCCCAGAGGCGTACGCCGCGGCCCAGCACGATCGGGACCAGGACGACGTGCAGGTGGTCGATCAGGTCCGCCGCGAGGAACTGGCGGACCGTGCTGGGGCCGCCGCCGATGCGTACGTCCCGACCGCCCGCCGCGTCACGCGCCTGCGCGAGCGCCTCGGCCGGACTCGCGTCGACGAAGTGGAAGGTGTTGCCGCCCTCCATCGCCAGGGTCGGCCGCGGATGATGGGTCAGCACGAAGACCGGCGTGTGGAACGGCGGGTTGTCGCCCCACCAGCCCTTCCACTCCTCGTCCTGCCACGCTCCCCGCTGCGGCCCGAACTTGTTGCGGCCCATGATCTCGGCTCCGATGCCGGGCCCCCACGCCGCGGCGAACGCGTTGTCGACGCCCTCGCTCCCGCCGTCCCGCCCGTTCATCGACCGGAACGTACGCGTCTCGAAGAACCACTCCATGAGCCGTACGCCCGCATGCCCGAACGGCGCCTGCAGGCTCTGCCCCTCCCCGGTGGCGAACCCGTCCAGGGAGACCGCGAAGTTGTGCACCCGTACTTTCGACACCGCCTCAATCTACGTTGACATGTCGCATGCACGGCAGCACCGATGCCGGAACCCTCCGCCGGTGTCAGCCTCGGCCTCGGGGAACGACCGGCTCGGGCGAACCGGGCCGACACCTGGGGGGAGCAAACGTCATGGTCGGAAACACCGGCAAACACGCGCTGGTCCTGGGCGGGAGCATCGCCGGCCTGCTGGCCGCGCGCGTGCTGGCGGACCGGTACGCCACCGTCACGATCGTCGAGCGAGACCGTCTACCCAGCACGGCGGTGCAGCGGCGGGGCGTGCCGCACGGGCAGCACGTGCACGCCATGCTGCCCCGCGGCCTGCAGATCATCGAGGGCCTGCTGCCGGGCTTCACCGCGCAGGTGGTCTCCGCCGGCGGGCTGACCGGCGACATCCTGGCCAACGTCCGCTGGTACCTCAACGGGCTGCCGCTGCGGCGGACCGCCATCGGCCTGACCGCCCTGTCGGCCAGCCGCCCGCTGCTGGAAGGAACCGTGCGGGACCGGGTGCGGGCGCTGGCCAACGTCACCATCCTCGACGGGTACGACGTGACCGGGCTGTGCGCGTCGGCCGGCCGGGACCGGATCACCGGCGTCGTCGTGGCGCGCCGCGGCGGTGCGGGCCCGCGCGTCGTGGACGCCGACCTGGTCGTCGACGCCACCGGCCGCGGTTCCCGGACGCCGCGCTGGCTGGCCGAGCTGGGCTACGAGACACCGCCGGCCGACCGGGTCGCCATCGACCTGGCGTACAGCTCGTTCCTGGTCACGGCGCCGGACCATCTCATGGGTGACGACCTCGTGGTGGTCACTGCCCGCTTCCCCGGACAGCGGCGCAGTTCGGTGATGCAGCGCCTGGAGGGCGGCCGGGTCCTCGTCACGCTCGCCGGGGTGCAGGGCGAGCGGCCGCCGGTCACGCCCGCGGATCTCCCGGCGTACGCGCGCACGCTGGCCAGGGACGACACCTACGACGTCCTGCGCGCGGCGAAACCGCTGGGCACACCGGTGGCGTACCGCTTCCCGACGTACGTGCGGCATCGCTACGACCACCTGCGCCGGCTGCCCGCCGGCCTGCTCGTCACCGGCGACGCGACCTGCGGCTTCAACCCGGTGTACGGCCAGGGCATGTCCGTCGCCGCGATGAACGCCGCCGCTCTCGCCGAGGAGCTCGGTCACGGTGACGAGCCCGACCCGTACCGTTACTTCCAGGCCGTCGCCCAGATCCTGGAGGCGCCGTGGCGTCTGGCCGTCGGTGCCGACCTGGCACTTCCCGGCGTGACCGGCCCGGCCCTGCCCGCCTCCCCGCTCACCCCCGACTACCTTCGGCGGTTGCAGCTGGCGGCGACCGAGGACGCCGAGGCCGCCGCGGCCCTGGTGCGAGTCACCAGCCTGGTCGAGCCGCCGCAGACCCTCCTTGGCGCCGAGGTCGTCCGGCGCGTCGAGCGGGTTCCGGTAGCTCCCGCCGCACCCTGATCGGCCGGGATTGATTGATCTCTCGCCGATTTGGTCGAGATCAATCAATACGGCCGGTAGAAAGTTGCCGCGACGAGAAGACACGTCAATGGCACGAAGGGAACCCTCATGAAACTCATCCGACTGGCCCAGGTCGGTCTGGCCCTGGCGGCGAGCGCGATCATGGTCGCCGGGCCGGCGAGCTCCGCCTCCGCGAGCGGGTCCAACGTGACCATCAGCAAGAGCTGGGGCACGACGACGTTCATCCCGGACGGTGACTGGCTCTACGTCCACGACCTCGACGCCGACACCTACGCGGTGCACGGCAAGATCCAGGAGTACGTCTGCGCCAACGTCGGCTGCGACGGGTACCACTGGGTGGACCTGCGTACCGGCTGCAACGACAACACCAGCATCGGCGACGACGGCACCGAGGTCCGCCACTGCAACTACGACATCAGCGAGAACGTCACCGTACGCGCGTGCGAGGTCCGCTCCAAGGGTGGCGTCCCGTACGGCGACTGGGTCTGCAGCGCCTCGACCAAGTCCTGATCTCGGGCTACTCCGACGGGCCGCATCGCAAGGGATGCGGCCCGTTCGGTCACCCGGCCCTCGGCGATGGTGACGCTGAGCTGCTGGAACCCCGGCTCGCCGGCGGGAAGCGGCACGGCCGACCGCTTCATGCCGCTATGAAGGCGCCGGGGACCCCGTACGCGTCAAGTCAGGCGAAGGTGACCTCGACCAGCGGGCTGCTCGCCACCCAGACCTCGGGCTCCTGGCCCGGCTGGCTGGTGAAGGCGCCGAGCGGGGCGAGCACTCCGGCGAGGACCTTCTCGCGCTCGGCCGGGTCGGTGATGGGGCGGGCGGTCGCCGGCAGATCGGCGGTCGCCGACTCCTTGAGGTGGAAGGTGAATCCCGGGTGCGCGACGAGGTTGGCGTACCAGTCGCGAGGGCGGCCCGGGGTGCCGGTGATGTAGTACCGACCGTCGAACCGGTGGAACCAGATTTCGATCCGGCGCGGTTGGCCGGTCTTGCGCCCGACGGTGGTGATGTCGATGGTCCGGTCCTGCGCCAGCGCCGCGGCGGTCTCGTCACTCATGTTCGCTGCTTCCCTCGTGTTGATCTGAGTGGCCGTGAGAGGAACCTCCGGCGCCGGCGGATCTATTCCGGGTCCCTGCATCGGGCCGGCGGGCGTCCTTTCGCGGACGGGGCCGTACCGGGTGACCTGGCCATGTGGCCGAGTCGCGGCTGGTCCGGTCGGGAAGTAGACATTGCGTCCGATTTGCGGTGATCAATGGGACCGTCCCGTCACAGAGGTTCGCTTTCGACCGGGACGAACGCCTACTCTCCATGGGCCGACGGCTAGTGGAAGGGCCGAGTGGAGTGACGTACGTCGAGACCCGGATCAGTGTCTGGGAGGCTCTGGCCGGGCGCGCGCCGGGTGAGCCTCTGGGACCGGCCGACCCCGGACTGTGGGGCGCGGTGGTCGAACGGCTCAACCCGGCCAAGGCCCGGCCGGTGCTGCGCACGGGCGTCGAGTGGGTGGAGCTGACCAGCGTGCGCGGCTCCACGTACGTGATGCTGCGCTCGCCCGACGACGGCGGTCGCGCCTGCTATCTGCGGCTGACCCCGCAGGAGTGGCAGCTCGCCCTGATGATGGACGGCACGTACACGGTGGCCCGGCTGGTCGCCGAGTTCGCCCGCCTGTCCGGCCGGCTCGCGCCCGACCAGGTCCGCCGGATCGTGGCCGACCTGGCCGGTAACCGGATGCTCGACGAGTTGCCGGTCGACGCGTTCGGGCCGTTGCGGAACATCCAGCGCAAGCCGCTGCCCCAGCGGATCGGCAGCGGGCTGCTCGCGGCCGCGCGCGGGCGCCGGATGCTGGTCGTCGACATCGACGGCGTCGTCTCGGGGCTGTACCGATTCGGCGGCCGGTTCTTGTTCACCAAGTTCGCCGCGGCGCTGCTGTCGGTCGTCGCGGTGCTCGGGCTCGGCGTCTTCGTGGCCACCTGGTTCCGGGGCAGCCAGGCGCTCTTTCTGAGCCACGGCTCGTATCTGCTCGGCGCGCTCGTGCTGCTGCTGCTCAACGTGTTCGCGCTGGCCTGCCACGAGCTGGGGCACGCGCTGGCCGCCAAGCACGCGGGCCGCGAGGTGCCCGCCGCGGGCCTGCTCGTCTACTTCGGCATCCCGTCCGTCTTCGTGGATACGACCGACGTCTGGATGGCCGGTCGGCGGGCCCGGCTGCTGGTCACCGCCGCCGGTCCGCTGACCGGCGTGGTGCTGGCCGGCTCGATGCAGCTGGTCGCCCTCGCGATCCCGGCGGTCGGCCCGCTGGCCTTCAAGCTCTCCTTCGCCTGGTACCTGAACGGGTTGTTCAACCTGAACCCGTTCATCGCACTCGACGGCTACTACCTGCTGATGGACTGGCTGGAGATCCCGAACCTCCGGACCCGCGGGATCGCCTGGGTGACGGGCCGGCTGCGCCGCCGGCCGCCGGCGTGGGCCGGGCTCGACGTCGAAGGCAAGATCGTTGCGCTGTACGGGGTGCTGGCGGTGCTCTGGCTGGCCATTGCCGCGAACCTCGCGTACCGGATCTGGGCCGACCGGGTCTCCGGGCTGGTCACCGGCCTGTGGCACAACGGTGTCGCCGGTCAGCTGCTGCTCGTGCTCATCCTGGGCGGGCTCTGCGCACCCCTCATCTATCTGCTCGCCGGCCGGCTGGCGAGGTGGTGGCGGCGCTACCGCGAGCGCTCCGCCGAACGCGCCCGCGAGGCCGACTCTCCGCGCCGGGTGGCCGCGCTGCGCGCCTCCGACCTGGGTGGCTTGCCGGAGCCGGCGCTGGCCGGCCTCGCGGCCCGGGCACACTGGCTGCGCCCGTCGAGCGGCCGGCAGCTGGTCTTCGCCGGCGGCGCCCAGCAGGACGTGTACGTCGTCGTCGACGGCGCCATGGAGGCCCGGCAGGACGGGGATCCCGGCGGCACCATCCGGCACCACGTCGGCCCCGGTGGCGTCGTCGGCCTGGCGAGCGCGCTGACCGGCCGCCCCACCCGGCTGAACTGGCACACCGCGGGCACAACCCTGCTGGCCGTGCCGGCCGCGACCGTGGCATCCGTGATCGGACCGCTGCCCGGGCCGCCGCCGAGGGACCGCGACGAGGCCGAGACGCTGTTCGCCGACACCCCCGCGCTGGCCGAGCTGCCCGTCGACGCGCGGCTGGCGCTGATCGCCGGCGCCCACCCCGTCGACCTCGAGCCGGGCGCGCCCGTCGTCCTGCCCGGGCCGACCCAGGCGGTCGTCGTCGAGTCGGGCGTCATCGCCACGCCCGACGGCGTCGAGCTGCGTCGCGGCACCCTGGTCGGTCCGGTCGGCGAGGGCGATCCCGGCGAGGTGGCACAGACGCGTACGCCCGCCCGGCTCTGGGTCATCCCCGACGCGTCCAACCTGCCGCCGCTGGTCGGCGCCGCGGGCCACGTCGCCGGTTCGCCGCAGCCGTCGGGCCGGGCGATCACGGCCGCCGGCCTGCACGGCGCCGGCGTCTACCCGCCGCTCGCCGCGCCGCCGGGCCCACCCGACGGCACCGAAGACCCGGAGGTGGACCGCCGGTTCGCCCGCCGGATGTGGTGGCTCGTCCTGCTCCTGCTCCTGCTCGCGATGATGCTCACCGTGGCCAACTTCGTGCCCGGGCCGGTCTGGGCGGAGATGGCCACCGACAAGGTGCTGCTCACGGCGGACCGTGGCCCGGTCACCGTGGGCGGCGGCGGTGGCACCACGACCAGGCTCGAGCAGGGCGACCGGCGGTACCTCGGCGAGGGTTCCTGGATCGAGGTGCCGGCCCGGTCCACCGGACGGCTCACGTTCTCGGGCGGCTCCACCGTCCTGCTCTGCGCCGGTTCCCGTACGGACGTGGGGGTGCTGTGGACCGGCACGGGCCGGCAACGCTCGCCGCACGGCACGCTCGGCGTGGATGCCGGCCGCCTGCTGGCCGACACCACCAGCACCAGCGGCGCGTACCATCCGCTCTCGCTGCTCCTGCGCCGCCCGGCCGGTGATGTCCGGAACACCGGCGAGGCGTGGTACGCCGTCGACCCGGGCGCCGTTACCGTGTCCATCGGGTCGGTCGCCGTGGCCGGCACGCCCGTCCCCGCCACGTCGAACGATCTGACCTGCGGTGACGGTGTCGTGATCCAGCCGCCCGCGACCCAGCCGCCGAGCCAGCCACCGAGCGAGGAGCCGTCGCCGACCGAGGTCACCCCGTCGGTGAGTGTCGCGCCCCCGACGGTGAATGTTCCGACTACGATTCCTCAGCCGCGCCGCAATCCGCGGCCGAACCCGCGGACCACACCGCCGCCGACCACCACGCGGCCGCCGACCACCACGCCCACGCCTACCACCCGCCCACCGACCACCACGCCCAGCTCGCCCTCGACCTCGCCCTCGCCGTCGACCTCGACCTCGCCATCGCGGTCGACCTCACCGTCGCCGTCGGCCACGTCCTCGTCGCCACCCATCATCATCGGCTGATTTTCAAGGAGAAAAGTGCTCTGCTGGTTCTGCGCCAAGGCGGCGCGGGCTTCGTGCCGCTTCTGCGGTCGCGGCGTCTGCGAGGATCATGCGCGCTTCGGTCCGTACTTGTTGCAGGTGCTCCGGTCGCAGGTGCGCGGCCGGGCGGAGGCGCTGGTGGTGGAGGACGCCGTGCAATGCGGCAGCTGCCGGCCGCGGCCCCAGCCCGTGGCGATGCCGGAACTCGACTGACAGCCCGATAGCCCGGACTCGACGCGGTCTTCTAGCCTTGCTGCCATGAGCGACTTCGATGCGGTGTTGGAGCGCCTGCTCGGCGAGCCGGCCTTCGCGGCCGCGCTGGCGGCCGATCCGGACGCGGCGCTGTCCGGCTACCAGCTGGACGCGGGCGAGGTCGAGCTGCTGCGCAGCCAGGTCTCGGCCGACTCCGGCGGTGGGCTGGCGGCGGTGGAGACGCGCACGAACAAGTCGAGCACCATGGGCCTGTTCTCGGCGTTCGCCGACCTCGGCCACTCGCTGTCGGGCGGATCGACCGCCGGCGCGGCCGCGGGGCACGTCGGGGACGCGGTCGGCGCGCACGGGGCCGGGCAAGGGATCGGTGACGCGCCGGGTGGCGGGGGCGCCGGCGGCGGCTCGGCACACCAGCCGTGGCAGCCGACCGAGCGCAGCGGGTTCGGCGACGCCACCCGCAGCGGGTTTGGCGGTGCCACCGACAGCGGGCTCGGCGGTGCCACCCACAGCGGGTTTGGCGGTGCCACCCGCAGCGGGTTCGGCGGTGCCACCGACAGCGGGTTCGGCGGTGCCACCGACAGTGGGCTCGCCGGTGCGACCCACAGCGGGTTCGGCGGTGCCACCGACAGCGGGCTCGCCGGTACCGCATCCGACGGCGGGTTCGGCGACCAGCCCGTGCTCGGCCGGATCCTCGACACGGCCGAGCACCTCGCGCCGCCGAAGGGCTACCACCCGCACATCGACGCCAACGGCGACGGGCACTGGGACAAAGCGACCTTCATCGGTACGAAGGGCGACGGCGTCGAGATCCTGGTCGACGTGGACCACGACGGGCACGTCGATTTCATCGGGCACGACACCGACGGTGACAAGCTCGTCGACTACGCCGACTACGACAAGGACGACAACGGCACCTTCGAGAAGCGCATGTACGACGACAACGGCGACGGCTGGCTCGACCGTACCGTCTGGCACAAGGACCGGTAGAAAAGTTTCTCGACGGGGCTGTCGATATCGCGGTTCCCGATCGTCGTGACGGTGGAAGCGGCCGATCGGCGGCCACCCGACGTGAGGGGACCATCATGCGTTACCTGTTGCTGATCTACAGCGAGGAATCCACCGCCGCGCCCGACCCGGCCGAGGCCGAGCAGGTGATGAACGAGTACTGGGCGTACACCAACGCGATCACCCAGGCCGGGGCCAGCTCGGGCGGTGAGGCCTTGCAGGACAGCAAGACCGCCACCACCGTACGGGTCAAGGGCGGCGAGCGCGTGGTCACCGACGGGCCGTTCGCCGAGACCCGGGAGGTCCTCGGCGGCTACTACCTGATCGACGTGCCCGACCTCGACGCGGCGATCGACTGGGCGGCCAAGTGCCCGGGCGCGAAGTACGGGTCGGTCGAGGTGCGGCCGATCATGGAGTTCGACAGCGCGTCCTGAGGCAGCGCGTCCTGAGGCAGCGCGTCCCGAGGCAGCGCGTCCCGAGGCAGCGGGTCCGTGGGCAACGTGGGGGGATCACCGATGGGTACGGCGGCCGACTCGGTCGAGGCGGTCTTCCGCGAGGAGTGGGGGCGCCTGCTGGCCACCCTCGTGCGTACCCTCGGTGACCTCGACCTGGCCGAGGAGGTCGCCGCGGACGCCGTCGCCACCGCGTTGCAGCGGTGGCCGCGCGACGGAGTGCCGGACCGCCCGGCGGCGTGGCTGCTCACCACGGCCCGCCACCGGGCGGTCGACCTGCTACGCCGGGACCGGGTACTGGCCGCGAAGCTGGCCCTGCTGCGGGTGGAGGCGGAGCGGTACGAGCCGCCGCCGCCCGAGCCCGACCCCGGCTGGGCCGACCCGGACGATGTGCCGGACGAGCGGCTGTACCTCTTCTTCACCTGCTGCCACCCGGCGCTGGCGCTCGAGGCGCAGACCGCGCTCACGTTGAACTGCCTCGGCGGCCTCAGCACGCCGGAGGTCGCCCGCGCGTTCCTGCTCCCGAACGCCACGATGGCCCAGCGGCTGGTGCGCGCGAAGCGCAAGATCCGCGAGGCTCGGATCCCGTTCCGGGTTCCGAGCGGCGCGGAGCTGACCGAGCGGCTGCCGGCCGTGCTCCGGGTGATCTATCTGATCTTCACCGAGGGGTACGCCGCGACCGGCGGCCCCGCCCTGATGCGCCACGACCTGGCCGACGAGGCCGTGCGGCTGGCCCGGATCCTGCACCGCCTCATGCCCCGGCAGCGGGAGGTGTCCGGTCTGCTGGCCCTCATGCTGCTCGTCGACGCCCGCCGGGACGCGCGCGTGGACGTCCGCGGCGACCTGGTGCTGCTCGACGACCAGGACCGCGCGCGGTGGGACGCCGGCAAGATCGAGGAGGGGCGCCGGCTCGTGGTCGGCGCGCTGACCGGCGGCCGACCCGGTCCGTACGCGCTGCAGGCCGCCATCGCGGCCGTGCACGACGAGGCCGCGACCGTCGCGACCACCGACTGGCCGCAGATCGTCGCGCTGTACGACGTCCTCCGAACGGTGTCGCCCTCGCCGCTGGTCGAGCTCAACCGGGCGGTGGCGGTGGCCATGGTGGACGGTCCCGCGGCCGGGCTCGCGCTGCTCGACGCCTTGGCGGCCGACCGGCGGCTGGCCGGATATCACCTGCTGCCCGCGGCTCGCGGCGATCTGTTGCGCCGGCTGGACCGTAAGGCGGAGGCGGCGGACGCCTACCGGCAGGCGCTCGACCTCGCCGGCAACGAGCCGGAACGGGCGTTCCTGCGCCGCCGCCTCGCCGAGACCGGGCCGGACGCCTGACCGGGATCAGATCGGCTCGAGGGCCAGCAGCATGGGCGGGGTGGATTCCGCGCCGCCGTCGCCGTACTTGCGGAGGAACTCCGCGGTCACCACTCCGTTCATCTCGGACTCGGAGGACAGCCGGGACATCGAGTACGTGCAGTCCGACTCGAACGGCCGCACCCCCATGCTCCCCGACGCGGTGATGTGGTCGCGTCCGAAGTCGACCAGCAGGTCCGCGATCCGGCCGCCGTCGATGAAGATCGCCTCGTGCATGCGTACGTAGCGGACCGCGCGTTTGGCGACCGGCTCGCCGTCGCGGCAGAACACCAGCGGCGTAGTCCACCAGTCCTCGAGGACGGTCGTGTTGCCGTGCTGCCACAGCTCGTGGAAGCGGCTCTCGGCGAACTGGCCGAGCGACGAGTCGATGTTGATCTCCAGGTGCGGCGAGGCGGACGCGCGCTGGCCGACCGGGTAGAACGAGATCAGCGCCCGGCCGTCCCACTGGTGCAGCTGCAGGGCGGGCAACGCGTCGTAGGTCCGCACGGCCAGGTTCTCGGCGTGCGCGACGCTCATGCCGGCCCGGCAGCAGTACAGGAAACGAAGGTTCTCGACGATCACGCCGCGGACGTCGACCGGTCTGATCTCCTCGGCCCGCTGCTCGGTCGCTTTGGCGTCGGGGTCGAGCAGGAGGATCTCGATCCGCACGCCGTGCTCGGCCGCCGTCCGGATCGCTTCGAGAAAGCGGTCGCGCTGCCGGCCCTCGAGGATGTGGTTCCCGGTGTCCATGATGCGGACCGTCGATGAGGCGTTCTGCACGTTCCGGCTGAACCGCACGTCGTCGAAGAACGGCTGCTCGATGACTCGGGACCGACGAAATTCCTGGAAGACCGGGTCGAAGATGGCATAGGTGAGCGCCACCACCAGGAGGCTCGTGCCGAGATTGATCAGGACGTCGCGCGAGTAGCCGTCGTATACCTCGCCCGAGACCAGCATGGCCAGCGAGGCCGCCGACAGCAGCCCGAAACCCCAGGGCCGCACCTTTTGCGAGAGCAGGACGCGAAATCGACTCATGCACCGCGGCTTCCTCAAGCTCCACTCGACCGAGCGGGTTACCCTGAGCAACGGCACTGTTGCCTTCTGTTCTCAGGATCTCCGGTGGCCAGACGCGAGGGAAGACCTCATCGACGCCAAACTCGGGGCCGGTCAGGACTTCATGGCGGTGCGGATGGTTTCGGTGATCCGGTCCACGGACGGGATCGCCTGGTCCTCCAGGAAATCGGCGGCGGGCAGCGGAATGTGCGGCGTGGTGATGCGGACGATCGGGCCGTCCAGTTTCCAGAAACACTCCTCGGCGACGATCGACACCACCTCGGCGCCCCAGCCGAGCAGCCGGGGGTTCTCCTCGACGGTGAAGAGACGGCCGGTGTGTGCGACCTCGCGCAGGATCGTCCGGGTGTCCACCGGGACCAGGCTGCGGACGTCGACCACCGTGGCCTCGATGCCGTCCTCCGCCAGGCGATCCGCGGCGGCCAGGGCGCGGGGGACCATCGCGGCCAGGGCCAGGACGGTCACGTCGTCGCCGGCCCGGCGGACCACCGCCGTGCCCAGGGTGTCGACGATCTCGCCGTCCGGCACCGGCGCCTTCACCGGGTAGAGGGCCTTGTGCTCGAAGAAGAGCACCGGGTCGGGGTCGCGGACGGCCGCGGCGAACAGGCCGATCACGTCGCGCGGGGTGGCCGGGGCGACCACCTTGAGGCCGGGAACGGCCATCGCCCAGTTCTCCACCGCCTGCGAGTGCTGGGCGCCGAAGCGCAGGCCGCCGCCGTTGGCCGCGCGGATCACCAGCGGCAGGCTCACCTGGCCGTCGGTCATGTAGCGGGCCTTGGCGATCTGGTTGGCGACGACATCCCAGCAGACCGCGAAGAAGTCGGCGAACATGATCTCGGCGATCGGGCGCAGGCCGGTCATCGCGGCGCCCATCGCGGCGCCGAGGATCGCCTGCTCGGAGATGGGTGTGTCGCGCACCCGCTCGGGGCCGAAGCGGTCCAGCAGGCCCGGCGTCGCCTTGAAGACGCCGCCGGGGGCGCCGACGTCCTCGCCGAGGAAGACCACCCGCTCGTCGCGCGCCATCTCCTGCGCGATCGCCCGGGCGACCGCGTCGCGATAGGTCAGTTCCGCCATGACGAGCCTCCGTCCGCCCACAGGTTGGTCAGCAGGCGGTCCGGGCCGGGCGTGGGCGCCCCCTTCGCGGATACGGTCGCCTTCTCCACCTCGGCCGCCGCCTCCGCCTCGATGCCGTCGAGCGTGGAGGACGGCACGCCGGCGTCCGACAGCCGCCGCCGGTAGAGGTCCAGCGGGTCGTAGGCCGCCCACGCGGCAACTTCGTCGGCCGGCTTGTAGTGCGCCGGGTCGGCCCGCGAGTGCCCGGTCGACCGATAGGTGTAGGCCTCGATCAGGGCCGGTCCGTCGCCCGCGCGGGCCCGTCCGACGAAGTGTGCGGCGGCGAGGAAGACCGCGTCGGCGTCGTTGCCGTCGATCAGAACCGGTTCCATCCCGTACGCCGCGGCCCGATCCGCCGCCGGCCGCCGCACGGCGGTCACCGCGCGGATCGGCGTGTATTCCATGTACTGGTTGTTCTCGCAGACGAACACGACCGGCAGCCGCCAGGTCGCGGCCAGGTTCAGCGCCTCGTGGAAGGCGCCGATGTTGGTCGCCCCGTCGCCGAAGAACACCACCGTCACCCGCGGCCGGCCCAGGTACCGCGCCGACCAGCCGGCCCCGAGCGCCACGGTCAGGTGCGCGCCGACGATCGCGTACGAGCCGAGCACGCCGTGCGTGACGTCGGTGAGGTGCATCGAGCCGCCCTTGCCGTGCAGCAGCCCGGTGTCCCGGCCGAGCAGCTCGGCGAGCACCGCGTCCATCGGCGCGCCTCGGGCCAGCGTGTGCGCGTGGCCGCGGTAGGTCGCGAAGGTGTAGTCCTCGGGCGTCATCGCGGTGGCGAACCCGGCCGCGATCGCCTCCATCCCCAGCGAGAGGTGACTGGTGCCCTTCACCAGGTTCTGCAGGAACAGGTCGTACGCGCGCTTCTCGAACCGGCGCAGGCGCGCCAGCGTACGGAAAAGGTCGAGCGCAACCGGCGCAGGCACGGTGCCCGCCGGGGTGTAGAGGTCCTGGGCCGACAGGCCGGGAGGTGGCATCGAGGCCTCCAAGGCGATCAGTAGCGGTTGGCGACGAAGAGCTGTTCGGCCGGGAAGAGCGTGAGCACCGACGCGCCGTCCGCGGTGACCACGACCTCCTCCTCGATCCGGGCCGCCGAGTAGCCGTCGTCGGCGGGGCAGTACGTCTCCAGCGCGAAGACCATGCCCTCGCGCAGCTCCACCGGGTGGGTCAGCGAGTTGAGCCGCGAGATGATCGGCCGCTCGTGCAGTCCGAGGCCGAGCCCGTGCCCGAACTGCAGGCCGAACGCGGCCATCTCGTCGGCGAAGCCGAACTCGGTGGCGGCCGGCCAGAGCCGGGCGATCCGGTCGGTGGTCACGCCCGGGCGGACCAGCTCGATCGCCGCGTCGATCCACTCGCGGGCCCGGGTGTACGCGTCCCGCTGCGAGGCCGTCGCCCGGCCGACCGCGAAGGTGCGGTAGTAGCAGGTCCGGTAGCCGTTGAAGGCCTGAATGATGTCGAAGTACGCCTGGTCGCCCGGCCGGATCAGCCGGTCCGAGAAGTTGTGCGGGTGCGGGTTGCAGCGCTCGCCGGAGACCGCGTTGATCGCCTCGACGTCGTCCGAGCCCATCTCGTAGAGCCGCTTGTTGGCCAGCGCGACGATCTCGTTCTCCCGGACCCCGGGCTTGAGCGCCTCGGCGATGTCCTGGTAGACGCCGTCCACCATGGCCGCCGCGGTGGAGAGCAGCATGATCTCGTCGGCCGACTTGATCAGGCGGGCGTCCAGCATCACCTGCTGCCCATCCCGTACGTCGATGCCGGTGCGCTGCAGTTCCAGGAACATCGGCGTCTCCGCGATGTCCACCCCGACCGGCTGCCCGGCCACGCCGTGCTCGGCGAGCAGCCCGCCGATCTCGGCGACCGCCGCGGCGATCAGACCGGCGTCGGGGGCGACCGCGCCGCGCAGCCCGAGCATCCCGGCCCGGCTGTTCGAACCGACGATCCACGGGGCGTACAGCTGGTGATGCCGGGCGGCCGAGCCGAAATCCCAGACCACCGGCTCGCCGGTACGGGTCAGCAGGGTGTAGCGGGCGACCTTGTCCCGGGCCCACTCGCCGATCATGGTGGACGACACGTACCGGATGTTGTTGATGTCGAAAAGCAGCAGCGCACCCAGGTCGGAGGCCTCGAGGGCGGCCCGTGCCCGGCCGAGCCGGTAGGCGCGTAGCCGCGCGAAGTCGACCCGCTCCTCGAAGTCGACGCCCATCCGGCCGGGCGACGCCGGGATCATGACCCCAGCCCGTCGTCGACCTCCACCTGCTCGGGCTCCAGCTCGAGCCCGGCGCTGCGGGCCTGCTCAACGATCAGCGCGGCGAAGTCGGTGTCGCCGTGCCCGCGCCCGACCGCCGCCTGCACCAGCTGGTAGGCCGCCGCCGCGACCGGCATCGGCACCTCCAGCCCGCGCCCGGCGGCCAGCCCCAGGTCGAAGTCCTTGCGCAACAGGCCGGTGGTGAAGGTCGGGGCCAGGTCGAGGTTCACCAGCGCCGGCGACTTGTACCGGCTGAACGTCGAGCCGAGCACGGAGTCGTTCAGAAAATCCAGGAAGACATGCCGCGGTACGCCGCCACGCTGGGCCAGCACCGTCACCTCGGCCAGCGCCTGGGTCACCACGCCGAGCAGCACGTTGTGCGCGAGTTTGACCAGGCGGGCCTGGTCGCCGTCGCCGACGTAGGTGACCGAGGCGCCGATCGCCCGCAGCAGCGGCTCGACGTCGTCGTAGGCGAACCTCGGCCCGGAGACCACGATCGAGGCCCGGCCGGCCCGCACCACCTTCGGGTTGCCGCTGACCGGGGCGGCCAGCAGCGTGGTGCCCCGGTCGGCGGCGAACTGCCGGACCCGGTCCGAGGTCTCCGCCGCGACCGTGCTGGCGTCGACCAGGTAGCCGGGCGACGCCGGCCCGCGCAGCAGCCCGCCCTCGCCGATCGTGACGCCCAGCAGCGACGCGTCGTCGGCCACCGTGGTGAAGACGACCTCCAGGCCGGCCAGGTCGCCGGGTGCGTCGGCGACCTTGGCCCCGGTCAGCGCCTCGGCCTTGTCCCGGGTGCGGTTCCAGACGCGGACGCCGTACCCGGCCGCCAGCAACCGCCGGGCCATCGCGCCGCCCATCCGCCCGGCGCCGATCCAGCCGACTTCACTCATCATGGGTCCTTTCTGCCGTGCGCGCGCCCAGATACAGCCGCGCCACCTCGGGGTCGTCGAGCAGGCGGGCGGCCGGGGCGACCAGCCGCACCACGCCGCCGTCAAGCACCGCGCCGGTGTCCGCCGCGGCCAGCCCGGACCGGGCGTTCTGCTCGACCAGCAGGATCGTGCGCCCGGCCCCCGCCAGTTGCCGGACGCTGTCGAAGACCTGCCGCCGCGACCGTGGGTCCAGCCCGATCGACGGCTCGTCGAGCAGCACCAGCGCCGGGTCGAGCAGCAGCGTGCGAGCCAGTTCGACCTGCTTCTGCTCGCCGCCGGAGAGCGTCCCGGCGTGCGCGCCGGCCCGTCGCGCGCAGATCGGGAAGGCCGCCACCGCCCGGTCGATCCGCTCCCGCAGCAGCCGCTGGTCGCGCAGCAGATAGCCGCCCATCAGCAGGTTGTCCCGCACGGTCATGGCCGGGAAGAGGCTGCGCTCCTGCGGCACGTGCACGATGCCGAGCAGCAGCCGCTCGCGCGGGCCGCGCCGGCCCAGGTCGTCGCCGCGGAAGAGCACCCGGCCCCGGCTCGGCCGCAGCAACCCGCTGACCGTCCTCAGCAACGTGGACTTGCCGGCGCCGTTCGGGCCGATCAGGCAGGTGACGCCGCCCTCGGCGACGTCGAGGTCGAGGCCGCGCAGGACCTCGCCGGCGCCGTACCCGGCCACCACTGAGTCGAGGCGCAGCAGCATGTCAGCCGCCCAGGTAGGCGTCGAGGACCCGCGGGTCGGCGCGAACCATGGCCGGGTCGCCCTCGCTGATCGGGCGGCCGGCGTCCAGCACGATGACCGGGTCGCAGAGCCGCATCACGAACGACAGGTCGTGCTCGACGATCAGGAACGTGACGCCGGCCGCGTGCCGGGACCGGACGTGCTGCTCCATCCGCTCGACCAGCACCGGGTTGACCCCGGCGATCGGCTCGTCGAGCAGCACCAGCCGGGGCGCGCTCATCAGCACGGCGGCGAACTCGAGCAGCTTGCGCCGGCCGTAGGAGAGCTCGGCCGCGATCCGGTCCGCGTCCCCGGTCAGGTCGAACTCGGCGAGCAGCGTCCCGGCCCGCGCGCGGTCGGCGGCGCTCACTCGCGGCGTGGCGAGCTGCCGCCACCACCGGTGCCCGGCTGCGGCCACCATGTTCTCCACCACCGTGAGCTGCGGGAACACGCGGGCCTGTTGGAACGTGCGGGTCAACCCCGCGCGGTAGAGCCGGCCCGGACCGCGGCCGGTGACGTCCCGCCCGGCGAACGCCACCAGCCCGGCGTCCGGTTTTTGATAGCCGGTGATCAGGTCGAACAGTGTGGTCTTGCCGGAGCCGTTGGGCCCGATGAGCGCGGTCACGGTGCCCTCGGCGACGGCCAGCGAGCAGTCGTCGACCGCGGTCACCCCGCCGTAGCTCTTGCGCAGACCGTCCACTCGCAGCAGGTCGCTCATCGCAGCCGCCCGGCCAGCGAGGGCAGGATGCCGCGGGGGAGCGCCAACATGACCAAAAGAAAAATCATGGCGTACGCGATCAGGTAGAACTGGCCGGCGCCCAACTCGTACGCGAGGTACTGCTGTCCGCCCTCGAGCAGCACCGCGCCGAGCACCGGACCCCAGAGCGTGCCCCGGCCGCCGAGGAAGGTCATCAGCACCACCGCGATGGTGATCAGGGGGTCGACCGCGAACTGCGGATAGATGATCCCGACCTGGTAGTAGGCCCAGACCGCGCCGACCATCGCGGTGAGCCCGACGCTGACCGCGAAGGCCAGCACCTTCGCACCCGCGACCGGAATGCCGAGCCCGCGCGCCTTGTCCTCGTCGCCGCGCACGGTGGCCAGCGCCAGCCCGATCTTGCTGTGCAGCGTGCCGTACGTCAGCAGCATGGCCAGCACGAGCAGGGCTAGCAGCACGTAGTAGAACGGCCGCTCGAAGGTGTCGGCCGGGAACGGCGCGACCGGAAAGGACAGCCCCTGCGCGCCGCCGGTCAGCCCGTGCAGGTTGAACGCCAGCGTCTGCACGACGAAGAGCAGGGTGATGGTGACGATCGCGAAGACGTCGGCCCGGGTGCGCATCGCGATCGCGGCGATCGGCACGCCGATCAGCGCCACGCCGACGCCGATGGCGGGCAGCCAGGCGAACGGCTGCCAGCCTTCGGTCAGCTCGGCCTGCCGGTGCAGCAGCAGGGCGAACGCGTACGCGCCCATGCCGAAGAACGCCGCGTGTCCGAGCGAGGGGTAGCCGGTCAGGCCGCCGACCAGGTTCCACGCGCTGGCGAGGGCGGCGAACATCAGCACGAACACCAGCATGTTGAGCACCCAGTGCGGCAGCCCCAGCAGCGGCAGCACGGCCAGCGTCGCCACGAACAACGCGCCCTTGATCACGTGGGCCTCCCGAAGAGGCCTTGCGGTCGGACCAGCAGCACGGCCAGCAGCAGCACGAAGAAGGTCATCGGAGCCCAGGACGGTGAGATCGTCGAGGCCACCACCGCCGACGAGACCGAGATGATCAGCGCGCCGGCGATCGCGCCGCCGATGCTGCCCAGGCCGCCCAGCACCACGATGGACAGCAGCAGCGAGATCAGGTCGTAGTGGCTGCCGGCGTTGAACGGGTAGAGCAGGCCGTAGACCGAGCCGGCCGCGGCCGCGGTGGCCGCGCCCAGCCCGAAGCCGAGGGCGGCCACCCGCTCGGCCCGCACCCCGAGCAGCCGGGCCGACTCCGGGTTCTGCACCGTGGCCCGGATCGCCCGCCCGAAGCGGGTCCGGTGCAGCAGGAGGACCAGCAGGCCGAGGGCGACGGCCGAGAGCGCGAAGGCGGCGAACCGGACCACCGTGATCTGGTAGCCGCCGACCGTCCAGCTGTCGTTGGCGTACGAGGTGTTGATGCTGCGCCGGGTCGTGTTCCAGACGACGCCGATGACGCCCTCGATCAGCAGCGCCACCGCGAACGTGACCAGCAGGCTCAGCTCGGCCCGGTCCTCCCGGCGCAGCGGGCGCAGGAAGGCCAGGTGCACGCCCACGCCGACGGCGAACATCACCGCGGTGGTCACCGGGATCGCCAGGAACGGATCTATCCCGTACGAGACGAACAGCTGGTACGAGAGGTACGCGGCCAGGATGACCATCGCGCCCTGGGCCAGGTTGACCACCTTCATGATGCCGAAGACGAGCGTCTGACCGGAGGCCATCAGCGCGTAGACGCCGCCGGTCAGCACGCCCAGGATCAGCCCTTGGACCAGGGCGTGCACACGCTCACCCGCCCCAGGCCGGCTTGGGGGAGACCGGCTGGGCCTGCGCTACGTTCGCCGGGTAGACCGGCACCAGCTTGCCGTTCTGCCACTGGATCAGCGCGAAGCTGCCGTTCGGCCGCCCGACCGCGTCCCAGCTCAGGTCGCCGAGAACGGTCGGCCAGGTGCCCTGATGCAGGGTCGCGACGATGGTCGCGTTGTCGATCTTGCCGGTCTTGGTGGCGACCGCCTCGACCAACTGCCCGGCGGCGTACGCCTCGGCGCTGGTGTTGTCGATCGTGTCGGTGGTGCCGCCGTACTTCTGCACGTAGGCCGCGGCGAACTCGTCGCTGCCGTACGCCTTGCTGGCCGGGAACCAGTCGCCGGAGGACATGATGCCGGCCGTGTTGGCCGCGCCGACCTTGTCGGGGAACTCGACCGGCGAGTTCGCCCCGTTGGACAGGAACATGAACCTCGGGCTGAACTTGAGCTGCACCAGGCTCTTGACCTGCCCGTACGCGTCCTCGCTCTGGGTGCCGCCGACCAGCACGTCCGGCTTGGCCGCGGCGACCTTCGCCATCATCGTCGAGAAGTCCTGGGTCTCGGCCGGGTACACCTGCTTGTAGACGGTCTTGATGCCGGCCGCCTCGAAGCGGAGCCGGATGTTCTCCGCGACCGGCGTCGCGAACGGGTCGTCCAGCTCGGTGTAGGCGGCGGTGGCCGGGCGCTGGGCGGCCGGCAGCGAGAGCACCCAGTCGGCGAAGACGTCACCCTGCTTGACCACCGGGGCGGGCTGGACGAAGAAGAGGTTGGGCAGCTTCTGGGCGAAGACCGCCGGGCCACCGCCGGCCGGTTCCAGGAACGCGTACCCGTACCGCTTGGCGACCTGCGACGAGGGCACCGTGAGAAGGCTGGAGAAGGGCCCGAAGACCAGGTCGACCTTGTCCTTGTTAATCAGGTTCTGGTAGTTGGTGACCACCTGGTTGGGGCTGGACGTGTCGTCCACGATCTTCATCTGGACCTGGCGGCCGAGCACGCCGCCCTTGGCGTTGACCGCGTCCGCCCACAGCTCGTAGCCGTTCTTGACCGCCTTGCCGGGGTCGGCGAAGTCACCGGTCAGCGAGACCGACGCGCCGATCACCAGCGGTTGCTTCGGCGCGGCCGAGGAGCCGCCGGACCCGGACCCGGACGAGGAGCAGGCCGCGAGGGCCAACGCGGCGCCGGTCGCGAGGCCGGCCCGCCAGAAACGATTGTTCGTCGACATAGCCGTTCCCTCACAATCGATTGCAGGCGAGCATTCGCTCCCTTTTGGAGGACGTCAATCTGGTGTTTCGTCAGATGGCGCAATCGATTGTGGCGCGGGATACGCTGACGCCATGCAGCGGATCAAGCTGGCCGACGTGGCCCGGGCGGCCGGCGTCCACCCGGGCACGGCCAGCCGCGCGCTCAACCCGCAGACCCGCGAGCAGGTCAGCCCGGCGACCGTGCGGCGGGTGGCCCGGGCCGCCCAGCGCCTCGGCTACGTACCGAACCCGGTGGCACGCGGTCTGCGTACGGCCCGGTCGTTCCTGATCGGCATGGTCGTGCCGGACGTGACCAACCCGCTCTTCCCGCCCATGGTCCGCGGCGCGGAGAAGGTGCTCACCCGGGCCGGCTACACGCTGGTGCTCACCGACACCGACAACGACGCGGCCACCGAGCGCCGGCAGATCGAGCTGCTGCGGGCCCGTGGCACCGACGGCTTCATCGTCGCCACCGCCCGCTGGGAGGACGAGCTGCTCGCCGAGATCGCCGCGGCCGGGGTGCCGGCGGTGCTGGTCAACCGGAACACCGCGAGCGCAACGCTGCCGTACGTCGGCGGCGACGAGCGCACCGGCGTCCGGCTCGCCGTCGACCACCTGGTCGCGCTGGGCCATCGGCACATCGCGCACCTGGGCGGGCCGGCCGACACCTCGACCGGGCGGGAACGGGCCGCCGCCTTCCGCCAGTCCGTCCTCCAGCACGGCTTGCCCGCCACCGATCTGGTGTGGGCCTGCGACGCGTACACCGAAGTGGCCGGCGCCGCGGCGGCCGGCCGGCTGATCGCCTCGGGCCGGGAGTTCACCGCCGTCGTGGCGGGCAACGACCTGATCGCGTTCGGTGTGCTGGACGCGCTGACCCGGGCCGGGCTGTCCTGTCCCGGCGACGTGTCGCTGATCGGCTTCAACGACATGCCGCACCTGGACAAGCTGGCTCCGCCGCTGACCTCGGTGGCGCTGCCGCTGGCCGAGATGGGCGCGCAGGCCGCCCAGATCCTGCTGGCCACCGTGGACGGACCGGGCCGCGAGCCACCGACCCAGTCGCTGCTGGGCGTGGAGCTGAAGATCCGGGAGAGCACCGCCTCTGCGTCCGGGAAGTGACCGATCCATGACCCTCGTCCGGTCGAGCACTACCGGGATCGCTGATCGGGCTGTGATTGACTAGCGGTCATGGGTCTGTGCTCGCCGACGTCGGTTACGGCGCTGTGACCGCCGAGCCGGCCGCGGCGGCCACCCGGCCGCGCAACCGCCGGCAGCTCATCGTCGAGGCGGCCGGGCAGGTGTTCAGCGAGCGCGGCTACCACGCGGCCTCGATGGAGGAGATCGCCGCCCGGGTGGGCATCAGCGCGGCGGCGCTGTACCGGCACTTCCCGAACAAGTACGCGCTGTTCGCCGAGTCGGCCACGGTCATGGTGGACCGGCTGGCCGAGGCGGCCGACGAGTCGCCGGCCGACGCGCCGCTGACCGAGGTGCTCGCCGCGATCATCCGGGTCACCGTCGCGCACCGGGCCTCGGGCGGCCTGTACCGGTGGGAGGCCCGCTACCTCGAGCGCGACGACCGGCGGCGGCTGCGCGCCAGGTTCGACCACGTCGTGGCCCGGGTGACCGAGGTGGTGCGGCGCGAGTTCCCGCTGCCCGAGGAGCACCTGCGGGCGGTGGCGGCGCTCGGCGCGATCGGGTCGGTCACCATGCACCACACCTCGGTCGCCCAGCGCCGGATCGAGGAGTTGCTGCTGGCCTCCGCGCTGCGGGTGGTGGCGACCGACCCGGCGGCGGCCGCGGGCAGCGCCCGGCTGGTCGAGCTGCCGGCCCAGCCGGTGCCGCGCACCCGGCGGGCGGAGATCCTGGCGGCCGCGATCCCGCTGTTCGCGCGGGACGGGTTCGCCAACGTGACCAACGCGCAGATCGCCCGAGCGGTCGGGCTGGCCCCGTCCGCGATCTACCGGCACTACCCGGGCAAGGTCGACATCCTGGTGGCCGCGTGCCTGCAGGCGGCCGGGCTGCTGGCCCAGGCGGTGGACCGCAGCCTGCACGCGGCGGCCGACCCGCGCCGCGCGGTGGCGGCGCTGGCGGCGACCTACGTGGCCTACAGCTTCGAGCACAACGCGCTGAACAGCGTGGCCGAGGCGGAGGTCGCCGGTCTGCCGGCCGACCTGCAGCGGCCGGTGATCCTGGCCCAGCGCGAGCACATCGCGGTCTGGGAGCAGCAGTTGCGGCTGGCCCGCCCGGAGCTGGACCCGCGTCAGGCCCGGCTGCTGGTGCACGCCGGCTTCGGCGTGGTGGTCGAGGCCGGGCGCGCCCTGCGCTGGCAGGACGAGCCCGGCCACCGGGACGCGGTCACCGCGCTGGTGATCGGCGCCCTGAGCGTTTGACGGCTCGGGGCGTCCGACGGCTCAGGTTCCCGGCCGGTTTCCGGTCGGGATGGTGATCGGGGTGTAGGTCGCCGACGTGCCGTTGTTGAGGAACAGCATCGCGATGCCGCGCACGAGCTGGTTGATCACGTCGAAGCCCTGCGGAATGATCGGCGACAGTCCCTCCTGGAACAACACGTACGCCGGCCAGGCGACCTCGATCAGCGCTCGCGCCGCGTAGTCGCGCGGCAGCCGGAGCCAGTCGCCGATCTTGTCGCTGAGCGCGTAGCGGGCGAACTCCCGCTGAATTCCCTCGGTGAGGCCGCCGTCGACCTGCGCGACCAGCCCGAGCAGGATGTTGGCCAGGTCGATGCCCTCGGGTGTCGGGGCGAGCAGCGGCGTCAGCACGTAGTTCGACTGCGAGTCGGCCGCGGCCCAGGTCGCCGGGATGAAGTCGTCCCGGACGCCCAGCAGGTGCAGCGCGACCTGCCACTGATGCAGGTAGGCGGCCTCCTCGGCGGCCGACATCCGGATGCCCCAGGACTTCAGCTTGCGGTGCACGAACGTGCCGAGACTGTGGAATGTGATCAGGATGTCGCCGTTGCTGATCGGGACCGAGTTGTCGGTGACCGCTCGCCAGGCCGCCGACTGCGGCAGCAGGTGCCGCACCGCGGCGTGGGTCAGGCGCGTCTTGTTGGAGGTCGTGATGAAGTGGCCGGTGGGCAGGAAGGCGTCGATCGCGCTCAGGTCGTACCCGTAGGTGAAGGTCTTGGCCGCACGGGACTGCATGTCGGCGCCGCCCGCCGAGTAGTAGACGTTGCGCGCCTCCCGGGGGATCACCGTGCTCATGATCCCGCTGCCGAGGCCGTACAGCAGGAACAGGTAGAGGCTCATGCGCTTGTTGAACTGGGCGGCGGCGGCCAGCTTGGCCGGGTCGGCCCACGACGGGAGCCGGTTGACCTGCTGGAGATAGGTGACGAGCTCGGCGGGCAGGCCGGCGGGCAAGGCATCGCCGTTGTTCACCCACGACCGGAAGGCGGTGTTGACCGCCGGGATCCGGCCGTTGTCCAGAAGCGAGGCGACCAGCGGATCGGTGGCGTCGTCCCAGACGGACCACGGGTCGGTGACCGTGTCGGTCGCGGCGATCGAGCCGGCGGACGACCACGCCCAAGCCTTGGACGGGGCCGCCACGCCGGCCAGACCCAGCGCTGCGCCCAGGGTCAGGATGCGTCTTCTACTGAGATTCTCCATTCGCTTGCCCCATTTCCCGGAGGCCAGAAGACCGGTGTCACAGGGTTGTTTCAATGCCAGCCGGTCTGTGATTTCCCATTAACATAGCGGGACCGGGAGTCATCGGCAAGACTGGATGTCTCAGCCGTTGGGGCGGTAGTCGAGCGCCTGCAGCGCCCAGCTGTTTCCGTCCGGGTCCTTGAAGTGGACGAAGTTGCCCCACGGCTGCGGGTCGACCTCGCTCGCCTCGACGCCCGCCGCGAGCAGGTGCCGGCGGGCGGCGTGCGCGTCGGCCACCACGACCTGGATCTCCTGGGTGCCGGGCGTCTTCTCGGTGATGCCCTCGCCGATCGCGAACGAGCAGGCCGACCCGGGCGGGGTGAACTGGACGAAGCGCAGGCCCTCGCGGACCGTGCGGTCCATGTCGGCGTTGAAGCCGATCTTCTCGTAGAACGCCTTGGCCTGGTCGACGTCGGTCACCGGGACCGGGATGAGCTCGATCTTCCACGTTGCGGTCATGACTCGATCGTCGCAGCCATTGCGGTCAGTTCTTGACCGCATGGATTGGCTCGATCCCGGTGAAAGTCTTCCGGGGACTGACGGGCGCAAATCTCCACTTCGGTTCAGGCGCAGGTCGAGTTCAGTTCACCGAGGGATCACCGGAATGACGGGACGTTGACCCGGCAGCCGTTTGAGGATGACGGTCGTGACCAAACGTTTCCCTGATCGTCCCGTCACGGTCGACGAATTTGCCGAGTGGAACACGCGGGCGCTGGCCCGGCAGTCCGTCAGCCGACGGTCGATGTTGAAGGCCGCCGTCGCCGGAGCCGGTGGCGTGGCGGTCGCCCAGTTCACGCTCGCCAATGCGGCGTTCGCCGCCGGTGGTGGCACGGCCGGCTCGGCCGGCGTGGTCGTCTCCGGCCGGCACCTGTCGTTCGTCCCGGCCTCGGACGGCCTGCTGCGGCCGGCCATGGCGGTCACCGCCCAGCTGGTCAGCAAGACCGGCACACTGCCGCACCACCTGCGGGCCTGGGTCGAGGTCGGCACCGCGCCGGGACACTACGGCGACTGCCACGAGGCCGACATCCAGCACCTGTACGGCCAGTACGCGATCCCCGGCGGCCCGGTGAGCAGCCAGTTCTACGTGAAGGCGGTCCTCACCGGGCTGCGGCCGAGCAGCTTCTACCACTACCGGGTGCGGCTCTCCGACGGCACCGTGAGCGGCGACGCACACTTCACCACGGCGCCCGCGACCCACGGCCACGACCTGCGCCCGCCGAAGCCGTTCACCTTCACGGCCTTCGCCGACGTCGGCACCAACACCGCGCCGACCGACCCGAAGTGGGCCTGGGGTCAGGACCCGGCGTCGGTGACCGGGGCCGGTGGCGTCTGGCCGGCCGGGGTGTTCGACGACAACTACTACAACGCGGCCGACCCGGTGGCCGGCACCAACGGCACCGACCGGACCCCGGCGGTCACCCAGACCAGCCTGATGGCCACCCAGAACCCGGTCTTCACGCTGCTGGCCGGCGACATCTGCTACGCCGACCCGGACGGCTCGGGCCTGCCGGCCGACGACAGCGCGGTCCCCGGCACCCCACCCGGCAAGAACCGCTACAACCCGTACGTCTGGGATGTGTTCCTCACCCAGATCGAGCCGCAGGCGGCGTTCACGCCGTGGATGTTCGCGACCGGCAACCACGATATGGAGCCGCTGTACG
This sequence comes from Actinoplanes sp. KI2, assembly GCF_025630775.1. Taxonomy (GTDB): domain Bacteria; phylum Actinomycetota; class Actinomycetes; order Mycobacteriales; family Micromonosporaceae; genus Actinoplanes. The sequence goes on along the minus strand of NZ_JAOSZE010000013.1, from coordinate 138,759 downwards.
GGAACACCGGCTTCCTCGGCGACAGCCCGAACCACGGCTACGGCGGGCACGCCAAGCGGCTCGACATGCCGGACAACGGCCCGCACACGTGCCCGTCGGTCTACCGGTTCGTGTACGGCAACGTCGGCGTGCTCTCGGTGGACGCCAACGACCTGTCGTACGAGATCCAGACGAACACGGGGTACTCGGGCGGCGCCCAGCTCAGGTGGCTCGAGGACACGCTGCGGGAGTGGCGGCGGGGCGGCCTGTCCGACACCGTCGACTTCGTCGTCGCGTTCTTCCACCACTGCGCGTACTCGACCACCAACAACCACGCATCGGACGGCGGCCTGCGCGACAAGCTCGACCCGCTGTTCAGCAAGTACCAGGTGGATCTGGTCGTGCAGGGCCACAACCACCTGCTCGAGCGGACCGACCCGATCCGGTACGGCCGGCGCACCCGGCCCGCCCCGGACGGCTCGACGATCCGCCCGGCCGACGACGGTGTCACCTACCTCTGCGTCGGTTCCGGCGGTCGTCCCCGGTACCCGTTCCGGCCGGCGCCCAGCCCGACCGCCCCGCCGCCGCCCGGGGTCACCCCGACCGGCCCGCAGTTGCTCCCGGAGGGGCAGCGCTACCGCGGCTACCAGCCGGCCGGCGGCGCCAACACCGCCGAGAACAACACCGAGAACGTCGTGAACAGCTACGTGTGGTCGAAGGACGGCACGGCGGTCAACGCGTCCGGCTACCCGCAGGGCACCAAGGTCCCCGAGGTCATCGAGTGGTCGCAGGTCCGCTACGACGACTATGCGTTCATCGCGGTCGACGTGGTCCCGGGCCGCCGCGGCCACCGCACCACCTTCACCGTCCGGACGCTCGCCGACGCGTTGCCCGGCTCCGGCGAGCCGTACACCGAGATCGACCGGATCACCTTCGAGCGGACGGCCGGCCGCAGCCGCATCCGCACCATCGAGCGCCCCGGCCACTGATCACGCCCGCCGCCGGATTCCGGCGTTCATCCCACGGGGATGAGCTCGGAGCCCGGCGGCTCGGGCTTTCATGGACGCGGGCTCATCCAGGAGGACGTATGCGATACATGGCCAATTCCCGGATTGCGGACGGTGTTTCCCGTGCGGAGCTCGTCCAGTTCTTCGCAGAGAACACGTTTTCGCCGGCTTCCTGGGATCTCGTCCGCCGGCGGACCGTCATCGAGTACGCGATGAAGGAGGGCGACATCCCCGGCGTCCTGCTGTTCCTGGAGGCCGACTCCGCGGAACAGGCCGCCGCCATCGTCAACGAGTTGCATGTGGTCAAACGGGGCCTGCTCGCCTTCGACATCGACCCGCTCGGCAAGACCATGCACCTGCAGCTCGACGGCTGAGGCCGGTCAGCGGCGGTATCGGGCCAGGCACTCGACCGCCTCGGCGGTCATGTCGGCGATCACCGACTCGGCGCCCTTGACCGCGTCGACCAGGCCCACGCCCTGGCCGGCGAGCAGCGGCATCTCGTCGAGGTCGCCGGTGGTGAGGCCGCGCATCGGCACCATGGTGGTGTAGCGATGCAGCTCGATCACCTCGTCGCCGAGGCGGGTCCGGCCGATGACCGGGCGCTCGTCGGTGTGCGGCTCGTCGATGGCCCGGTTGCGCAGCACCCGCATCGGGTTGAACTCCGGCATCTCGGGGCCGAACAGCGACGTGCGTACGGTGTCGGTGGCCGCCGCCGACACCAGGCGGGCCTTGTAGTCCTCGTGGGCCATCGACTCGTCGGTGGCGACCAGCCGGGTGCCCACCCATGCGCCGTCCGCGCCCAGCATCAGCGCGGCGGCCAGCCCTCGCCCGTCGGCGATCCCGCCCGCCGCCAGCACCAGTGCCGGGGCGACCGCGTCGACCACCAGCGGCACCAGCGCGAAGGTGGGCAGCGTCGCGAAGTTGTGGCCGCCCGCCTCCAGACCCTGCGCGACGATCACGTCCACCCCGTCGTCGACCGCTCGCTTGGCGTCGTCGACCGAGCCGACCTGCTCGAACACCTTGCTGCCGGCCTCGTGCAGCCGGTCGATCCAGGTACGCGGCGGATGTCCCCAGTGGAACGACACCGCCGCCGGTGCGGCCTCGCCGACCGCGTCGATGCGGGCCTCGTCGGTGAGGATCGTGATCAGGTTGACGTGGAACGGGCGCGGGGTGCCGGCCCGGATCGCCGCGATGGTCTGGGTGATGGCCGGCGGCGGCAGCAGTCCGACGCCGAGCGAGCCGAGCGCGCCCGCGTTGCTGACGGCGACGGCCAGCTCCGGCGTCATGCCGACGAACGCCATTCCGGCCTGCGCGATGGGCGTGCTCAGCCCGTACGCCTCGGTGAATCTGGTCTTCAGCTCCATGCCCTCGACGATGGCCGAAACGGGCCGGTAACGATGTCACCTGGAGGACAGCCCCTTGCACTAGCCTGGGAACGCTCCCAGGGGAGGGTGGCGGATGAAGCGTGCGTTCGCGGCGTCGGCGTTCTTGGTGGTGCTCGTTCTGCTGGCGGGCGACCTGTCCGCCGCGCGGGCGAAGGACCGGATCTATCTCGATCCCGCCTACTCGCCGGCCGAGCGCGCGGCCGACCTCGTCGCCCGGATGACCCTCCCGGAGAAGGCATCCCAGATGATCAGCAGCCGGGCGCCGGCCATCCCGCGGCTCGGGGTGGCGGCGTACGGCTGGTGGAACGAGGCCGCGCACGGGGTGGCCCGGGAGCAGACCAACGACGGGGACAACCCGCCGGATCTGACCAACACCACCTCGTACCCGGTCTCGCTGTCGCTGGGGTCGACCTGGAACCCGGACCTGGTCTACCGCGAGGCCTCGATGATCTCGGACGAGGCCCGCGAGGTGGTCAGCGACAACCGGTACGACCTCGACTTCTACTCGCCGACGGTGAACCTGTCCCGGGATCCGCGGTGGGGCCGCAACGACGAGACGTTCGGCGAGGACCCGATCCTCACCGCAGCGCTGGCCGGTCAGTTCGTCAACGGCCTGCAAGGACAGACCGAGCAGGGGGTACGGCAGAACGGCTACCTGAAGGCGATCGCCACCCTCAAGCACTACGCGGCCAACAACAGCGAGGCGAGCCGGCTCAACGGGTCGTCCGACATGGATGAGCGCACCCTGCGTGAGTACTACACCGCCCAGTTCCGGGACATCATCGCGGCGAGCCACCCCGGCTCGATGATGAGCGCCTACAACAGCGTGAACGGCGTGCCCGCCGCGGCGAACGGCCACCTGATCGACACGCTGGCCCGCCGGACGTACGGCTTCGACGGGTATTTCACCTCGGACTGCGACGCGATCTACGAGATCATGGCGGGTCAGAACTGGCTGCCGCCGGGCGGGGGCGGGCCGCTCGACCAGTACGGCCGGAGCGCGGTCGCGCTGAACGCGGGCGAGGACCTCGACTGCGACATGGGCTACCACGACGACTTCAACTACGCCAATACCCTGCCCGAGGCGGTGGCCAAGGGGTTGGTCAGCGAGGACACCGTGGACATCTCGGTGCAGCGGCTGTTCACCGCCCGGATGGAGCTGGGCGAGTTCGACGCGGAGGCCAGGGTGCCGTGGGTGGCGGCGGCCCGCACCCGGCTCGCCCCCGGCAGCTGGACGAACAGCGAGGCCAACAAGGCGGTCACGCAGACCCCGGACCGGCTGGCGATGGCCCGCGAGGTCGCCGACCAGAGCATCGTGCTGCTCAAGAACCAGGGCAACCTGCTGCCGCTGAAGACGGCCAGGAAGATCGCGGTGATCGGCGCCTTCGGCGACCCGGCCGACTTCTACCTGGGCGGGTATTCGAGCGTGCAGACCCACTCGGGCATCGCCAACTCGGTGACCGGCTATCAGGGGTTGCGGCAGGCGTACCAGGTCGACTTCCTCCCGGGCACTCTGCCCGGCACGCTCACCGCGATCGACCCGGCGATCGGGCAGAAGGCCAAGACGTACGACGCGGTGATCGTCTACGCGGGCACCGACGCCGAGTACGCGAGCGAGGACCACGACCGGGCCACCCTCGCGCTGCCCGGCGCCCAGAACGAGCTGATCCGCGAGGTCGCCGCCGCGAACCCGCGCACGATCGTCTATCTGGAGACGGTCGGCCAGGTCGACGTCTCGTCGTTCGCCGGCCGGGTGCCGGCCATCCTGTGGAGCTCGTTCAACGGGCAGCGCAAGGGCGAGGCGCTCACCGACGTCGTCAGCGGCAAGGTCACGCCGAGCGGCCGGCTGCCGTTCACCTGGTACGCCGACGAGAACCAGCTGCCGCCGATGGCGGACTACGCGATCCGCCCGTCGGCCACCAGCCTCGGCCGCACGTACCAGTACTTCACCGGCAAGGTCGCGTACCCGTTCGGCTACGGCCTGAGCTACACCAGCTTCGCGTACTCCGCCCTGTCCTATTCGGACGGCAAGGTCACCGCCACGGTCACCAACACCGGCGACCGTCCCGGCGCCGAGGTCGTCCAGCTCTACGCCGCCACCCCCGACTCGCCGGCTCGCCTGCAGCGTCCTCGCAAGCGCCTGATCGCCTTCCGGAAGGTCAGCCTGCCACCGCACCGGAGCATTTCGGTCACCCTGCCGGTGCGCGGCGACGACCTGGCCTTCTTCGACGAGAAGAGCTCGGCCTTCCGGCTCGATCCCGGCCGCATCGGCCTGCAGCTGTCCACGTCGAGCGCCGATCGGGACATCAAGCTTCAGACGTACGTGTCGATGGGCCCCACGCCGGCTCCGCAGCCGTCCGTGGTCACCGCCAACCCCGGGCGGCTACGGTTCCTGTCCGGCAGCCGCATCGACCCGCGGCCGACCGTCGCGTACACCGATCAGAGCCTCCGGCACACCGGCGTGACGTACTCCAGCAACCGCCCGTCGGTCGTGTCGGTCGAGGGCGACCATCTGGTCGCCCGCAGCCCGGGCGTCGCCACCATCACCGCGACCGCCGGCCCGGCCGGCGGCACCTTCGTCATCGACGTGGTCGCCTAACGGATCAGCCGGTAGCGGCCGAAGGTGGTGCGCCGCCGCAGCCTGAACCCGATCGCCTCGTAGAGCCGGATCGCCGGTGCGTTCTCGGCCGCCGTGTGCAGGAACGGCGTCTCGCCCCGCGCCCGGATCCCGGCCGCCACCACCCGGACCAGCGACGTCGCCAGCCCTTGCCCGCGGTACGCCGGATCGGTGCAGACCGCGCTGATCTCGGTCCATCCCGGCGGGCGCATCCGCTCGCCGGCCATCGCGACCAGCGCGCCCTGCCGGCGGATGCCCAGATAGGTGCCCAGCTCGATGGTCCGCGGGCGGAACGGCCCGGGCCGGGTGCGCTCGATCAGGTCGAGGATCTCCGGCACGTCCGCCGCGGTCAGCCGCACAGCCTCGGCGTTCGGCGCGACGCGCAGCGAGACGTCCACCAATTGCACGCCGGGGATCTCGGCGACCAGCTCCCATCCCGGGAGCCTCGCCGGGACCCGGCCGGCGACCGCCACCTCGGCCCCCGGCCCGGTCAGCTCGGCAAGGTCGGCCCAGGCGCCGGGATCCTCGGGGTCGGCGAGCGCGTAGAACTGCGCCACCTCGTCCGGGTAACGACCCGCCCGCCCGTGCAGTTCCGCCAGATGCGCGTGCGCCCCGGTCAGTGAGTGCCAGATCGGGTTGTCCAGCACCGCCCGATCCGGGGTCACCGTGGTCATCGGGTGAGGCCCAACTGGTCGCGCAGGGTGGGCCCGGCATATTCGGTACGGAACACGCCGCGCTCCTGCAGCAGCGGCACCACCGTGTCGGCGAACTCGTCGAGCCCGCCCGGCGTCACGTGCGGTACCAGGATGAACCCGTCGCTCGCGTCCTGCTGCACCAGCTCGTCGATGCGCGCCGCGACCGTCGCCGCGGCTCCGATGAACGTCTGCCGCCCGGTCACCTCGATGATCAGCTCGCGGATGGACAGGTGGCCCGCCTCGGCCCGGTCCCGCCACTCCCGCGCGGTGGCGATCGGGTCGCGATGCATCCGGACGCTGGCCCGCCCGCGCGCGATGTGCCCGTCCGAGACGTCCGGATCGATCGCCGGCAGCGGCCCGTCCGGGTCGTACCCGCTGAGGTCCCGGTTCCACAGCTGCTCGAGCAGCTTGATCGCGGTCGGCCCGCTGACCTGCTGCCGGCGCACCTCGGCCGCACGCTCGGCGGCATCCGCGTCGGTGTCGCCGAGCACGAAGGTGGCGGCCGGCAGCACCAGCAGGTCCTGCTGCCGCCGGCCGTACCGGGCCAGCCGCCCCTTGACGTCCGCGTAGAATTTCTGGCCCTCGACCAGCGTCCCGTGCCGGCTGAAGATCGCGTCGGCGGTGGCCGCCGCGAACTCCCGGCCCGCGTCCGAGTCGCCGGCTTGCAGGATCACCGGGCGGCCCTGCGGCGACCGCGGCACAGTGAACCGGCCGCCGATGTCGAAATGCGCGTCGGTGTGCCGGAACGTGCCGGCGTGCCCGTCCCGCAGGAACCGGCCGCTCTCCCGGTCGGCCACGATCGTGTCGGCCGGCCACGAGTCGAACAACTCCTTGGCGGTGGCCAGGAACTGGGTGGCCCGGCCGTACCGGTCGGACTCGGCCAGGAACCCGCCGCGCCGGAAGTTCTCCCCGGTGAACGCGTCCCAGGAGGTGACCACGTTCCACCCGGCCCGCCCGCCGGAGAGATGGTCGAGCGAGGCGAACTGGCGGGCCACCTCGTACGGCTCGTTGAACGTCGAGTTGATCGTGCCGGTCAGCCCGAGGTGGGTGGTGACCGCGGCCAGCGCGGCCAGCACGGTGAACGTGTCCGGCCGCCCGACCACGTCCAGGTCGTAGATCTCGCCGCCCTGCTCGCGCAGCCGCAACCCCTCGGCCAGGAAGAAGAAGTCGAACTTGGCCCGCTCGGCGGTCTGCGCGAGCTTGACGAACGACGAGAATTCGATGTGGCTGCCCGCGGCGGGGTCGCTCCACACCGTGGTGTTGTTGACGCCCGGGAAGTGCGCGGCGAGGTGAATCTGCTTAGGCAACGGTCGCTCCCAGCGCATAGCGGTTGGCGGGTCGGGGCAGGCCGAGCAGCCCACGCAGGGTCGTCGACTCGTACGCCTCGCGGAAGACCCCTCGGCGCCGCAGCTCCGGCACCAGCTCCCGGGTGATCGAACGGAGGTCGGCGGGCAGCCGGCCCGGGCGCAGTCGGAAGCCGGTGATCCCGGCCGCCCGCCACTCGATCAGCAGGTCGGCGAGTTGCGCCGGGGTGCCGCTGAAGATCGCCGCATCCGATCGGTAGACCTGGCGGTCGAGGGTGTCGAGTCGCTCCTTCGCGCCGTCGGTCAGGAAAACGACCAGGTCGGCGAAGACGTGCCGGGTGCCGACCTGGCCGGCGATCTGGCGGGCATGGTCGGCGTCGGCCGGGGTCACGTAGGTCAGGTCCGCCGAGCGGGACGCGAACGCGTACGCAATCCCGGCGTGCGCGAGGGCGGTGACCAGCGGTTGACCCTGCGGGGGCCGGGGCGTGATCGACGGGCCGCGGACGCTGAAGTACTTCCCCTCGAAGTCGATGTAGTGCAGCTTGTCCCGGTCGATGAACCGGCCGGTCGCGGCGTCCCGGATCTCCGCGTCGTCCTCCCAGCTGTCCCAGAGCCGGCGCACCACCTCGACGTAGTCGGCCGCCTCGTTGAAGAGCTCCTGAACGACGGCGCGCGTCGCCGGCTCGTCGATCTGCCCCGGCTCGATCACCGGCAGCGTGCGGCGCCCGAAGTGCCCGGCCTCGTGGGCCTTGCCGGAGACCTGCACCCGCCACCCCGCCCGGCCCTGGCTCACGTAGTCCAGCGTGGCGATCGCCTTGGCGACGTGGAACGGCTCGGTGTGCGTGACGGTCGCGGTCGGCACCAGTCCGATGTGGCTGGTGGCGGGCGCCACCCGGGCCGCGATCAGGACGGCGTCCAGCCGCCCCCGTACGTGATCGGTCCGCTCGTCCGGCCCGTCGGGCCGATCCGATTGCAGGCCGAGCGCGTCCTCGATGGTGACGAAGTCCAGGGTGCCCGCCTCGGCCTCGCGGACGAGGTCGACCCAGTACCGCGCGGTGAACAGCTCGGCCGGCCGGGCGTCCGGCTCCCGCCAGGAGGCGGGGTGCCAGCCGGTCCCGTCGAGCGCTACGGCTAGATGCATCGTCCTACTTCCCGTCGATCGGGAGGCCGGGCGGGTTGACCTCCGGTGTGGTGACGGCCTCGTTGGCCAGGTTCCAGCGCTGCAGGATCTTGGCGTAGTCGCCGGACTTCACCAGTTCGTCGAGCGCCGCCTTGTACGCCTGCACCAGCCCGTTGTCCTTCTTGGTGGTGAGCGCGATCAGCCCCTGCAGGTTGGCGCCCGCCCCCGAGTAGGTGCCGATGATCTGCGTCTGGCCGGCCACCGCGACGTGGTAGGCGGCCGTCGGGTTGGGACCGAGGTACGCGTCGATCTGCCCCGACCCGAGCGCCAGATACGTGGCCTGGTTGGTCTGGTAGTACTTGATGTCCACCGCGGGCAGGCCGTTCGCCACGTCCTGCTTGCTCCACTCGACCAGGATCTTCTCCTGGTTCGTCCCGGAGCCGACCGCGACCTTCTTGCCGGCCACGTCCTTGGGCCCGGCCACCGTCCAGGTCGCGCCCTTCTTCGCCTCGAACGCGAGGTCGTCCTTGCGGTAGGAGACGAAGTCGTACTTCTGCTTGCGCAGTTCGGTGACCGTGATGTTGGAGGCGCCGACGTCGTACTTGCCGCTGTCCAGGCCGATGAACAGGTTCTCCCAGGAGGTGTTCTGCAGGTCGGGCTGCAGGCCGAGAAGACCGGCGACGGCGACCGCGATGTCCGGCTCGTTGCCGATCAGCGTCTTGTTGTCGGTGGCGGTGAAGGCGAGCGGCGGGAAGCCCGAGCCGGCCGCGCCCACGCCGATCGTGAGCTTGCCGGTGGCCCGGACCTTCTCCGGCACCAGCCGCGCGATCGCGTCCACCTTGGCCGGCACGATCCGGTTCTGCTCCGGACTGTCGTTGACTTTCGGTGCGTCGGCCTGGACCGCCGCGGTCTGCACCGTCTCGGCGGGCGCGGCGCAGGCGGTCAGGCTCGCGGCGAGCGCGGCGGAGAGCAGAGCAATTCTTACCGTACGCATGGGAGCTCCCGGATTCAGACGAGGACCTTGGACAGGAAGGCCCGGGTTCGGTCGTGCTGGGGTGAGTCGAGGACCTGGGCCGGCGGCCCCTGCTCGACGATGCGGCCGCCGTCGAGGAAGACGATCGAGTCGGCCACCTCGCGGGCGAAGCCGATCTCGTGCGTGACGACGATCATCGTGGTGCCGGCCCTGGCCAGGTCCCGCATCACGTCGAGCACCTCGCCGACCAGTTCCGGGTCGAGCGCCGAGGTGGGCTCGTCGAAGAGGACCAGCTTGGGGTCGAGGGCCAGCGCCCGGGCGATCGCCACCCGCTGCTGCTGACCACCGGAGAGCTGCCGCGGGTAGGCGTCCACCTTGTCGGCCAGGCCAACCTTTTCCAGCAGACTTGTGGCCTTTTTTCGGGCTTCCGGCTGCTTGCGGATTGCCTCGGCCACGTTCTCCACGGCGGTGAGATGCGGGAAGAGGTTGAAGGTCTGGAAGACGAAGCCGATGCCGGCCCGCTGCTTCAGGACCAGACGCTCGGGCAGCTCGTGCAGCTTGGCGCCCTCCTGGCGGTAGCCGATCAGCTCGCCGTCGATCCGCACGTGGCCGCGGTCGACCTTCTCCAGGTGGTTGATCGTGCGGAGCAGCGTCGACTTGCCCGAGCCGGACGGGCCCAGGATCACCGTGACGCTGCCCCTGTCGGCGGTGAGGTCGATTCCGTTGAGGACCTCGGTGGTCCCGAACGACTTGTGCACGCCGCGGATCTCGATCATCGCCGCCACCCCCGGGCGAAGTGGCGCTCGACGTAGTGCTGGAAGACACTCAGCAACGCCGTCAAGATCACGTACCAGACCGTGGCGACCATGAGCAGCGGCACGACCCGCCCGTTCCGGCCGTAGACCACCTGCACCTGGTAGAACAGCTCGCCGATCGCCAGCACGTACACGACCGAGGTGCTCTTCAGGAGGTTGACCAGCTCGTTCGCGGCGCTCGGCAGGATCGCGCGCATGGCCTGGGGTAGCAGGATGCGCCGGAACTGCCGCAGCCGCGGGATGCCGAGCGCGGCGGCCGCCTCCAGCTGGCGCTGGTCGACCGAGATGATGCCGGCCCGGACGATCTCGGCGGCGTACGCGGCCTCGTGCAATGCCAGGCCGATCAGCGCCGCCCCCAGCGAGCTGATCAAGCTACTCGTGCCGACGTGGAGAAAGCCCGGCCCGAACGGCACGCCGAGCTGAAGGGTGTCGTAGAGGTAGCCCAGGTTGGCCCAGAACAGCAGCTGCACGATCAGCGGCACCGAGCGGAAGACCCAGATGTACGTCCAGCTCACCGACCGCAGCACCGGGTTGCCCGACAGTCGCATCGGGGCGAGCACGATGCCGCCCAGGAAGCCGAGCACCGCGCCCGCGAAGGTCAGCTCCAGCGTGACGAGCAGTGCCTGCATCACCGACTCCTCGAAGAAGTAGCCGGCGAACGTGGCCCAGTCCCAGCCCGGATTGGTGACCAGCCCGTGGGCGAACTGGGCGACGAGGACCAGGACGGCGGCGGCGCCGACCCAGCGCCACGGGTGCCGGGCGGGCACCACGGTGAGCCGTTCGGCCGCGGGTGAGGCGGTGGTCGCGGGCGGCGGGGAGAGGACGCTCATGCCATCCCACGCTAGGTCCGCTCCGGCAAGACGCTCAAGTCCTATAGGTCATGTATGTCATTACGAAGTTGTCAACGCCGCATCGCTTGTCTAAAACCTATTTAAGCGATAGGAAAAGAGAATGACCGCGCCGCTCTCCATCCTCGATCTGTCGCCGCTCGTCTCCGGCGGGACGGCCGCCGACGCGCTGCGCCGCACGCTCGACCTCGCCCGCCAGGCCGAGCAGTTCGGGTACCACCGGTACTGGGTGGCCGAGCACCACCTGACGCCCGGCGTGGCCAGCTCGCAGCCGGCCCTGCTGCTCGGGCAGATCGCCGCGGTCACCGACCACATCCGGCTGGGCTCGGGCGCGGTGCAGACCGGATTTCTCACCCCGCTCGGGGTGGTCGAGCAGTTCGGCATGCTCGACGCGCTCTACCCCGGCCGGTTCGACCTCGGGCTGGGCCGGTCGGCGCAGCGCCGGCAGTCCGGGGTCGAAGAGCCCGCGACCGAGCCCCGGACCGTCGACGGGCTGCTCATCCCGAAGTCGTTCTCCTTCACGCCGATCTTCCGGTCCTCCCGGTCGGCGCTGTTCTTCAAGCTGCTGAGCCAGCCGAACGCGTCCCCGGTCGACCTCGACACGGCCATCGCCGACATCCGGACGCTGCTGGCCGGGCCCTACACCGACGACGACGGGAACGAGGCGCGGGCGGTGCCGGGGGAGGGCGCCGACCTGCAGATCTGGGTGCTCGGCTCGAGCGGCGGGGAGAGCGCCCGGGTGGCCGGCGCGCGGGGCCTGCCGTTCGCGGCGAACTACCACGTCTCGCCGGCCCGGGTGCTGGAGGCGGTGTCGGCGTACCGCGCGGCGTTCCGCCCGTCCTCGGTGCTGTCCGCGCCCGAGGTGATGGTCTCGGCCGACGTGGTGGTGGCCGAGGACGACGCGACCGCCCGGCGGCTGGCCGCCGGCTATGGGCTCTGGGTACGCAGCGTGCGCACCGGGGAGGGGGCGATCCCGTACCCGTCACCGGCCGAGGCCGAGGCGCACGAGTGGACGGACCAGGAGCGGGAGCTGGTGGCCGACCGGGTGCAGACGCAGTTCGTCGGCTCACCCGCGACGGTCGCCGAACGCCTGGAAACGCTCCGCCGCGTAACCGGCGCCGACGAGCTCCTGGTCACCACGATGACCTACGACCACGGCGATCGGGTGCGCTCGTTCGAGCTGCTCGCGAAACACTGGTACGGCTAGACGGCGAGGTCTACGACTGGGACGGCACGCGGGTGATCAGTTGGCAACGCGGTCCGGAGGCGCTCCGCCGGGTGAGTCGAGGGAGGTCAGCACCGTCGATGTCCGGCCCTCGGCCCGATTTTCTAGGTGACCCGGGCCACAACTATGTTTACGACCGGTCGGTCGTTTTATAGCCTCGGTGTATGACCGTCGACGGCCGGCTCGCCCGGGGCGAACGCACCCGCACCGCGGTGCTCGACCACGCCCTGCGGCTGGCCACCACCGCCGGGCTCGACGGCCTCTCGCTCGGCCAGCTCGCCGAGGCGCTCGGGATGAGCAAGGCCGGCCTCTTCGCGCATTGGCGCTCCAAGGAGTCGCTCCAGCTCGCGGTCATCGAGCACGCCCGCGACCAGTGGACCGCCGAGGTCATCCGGCCCGGCGTGCGCGCGCCCCGCGGGGTCCGCCGGCTCTGGGCCGTGCACGACCTGCGACTCGCCTTCTACGAGACCGAGCGGCTGCCCGGCGGCTGCTTCTTCGCCAACGCCAACTTCGAGTTCAACGCCCGGCCCGGCGCCGTCCGCGACCGGCTCGCGATCCAGCTGCGCGAGTGGATGGACTTCCTGACCGGGCTGGCCGCCGACGCGGTCGAGGGCGGGGAGCTGCGCGCCGGGACGGATGCCGGCGCGATCGCGTACGAGACCGAGTCGCTCGCCGTCTGCGCCGTGATGCAGGCGCCGACGCTCGGCGCCGAGGTCACCTTCCGCCACGCTCGCAACGCCCTGCTCGGCCATCTGCGAGCGCTTGCCACCGACCCTTCGATCCTTCCGGAGCCGACATGACCGCCGTAGCCGTCGAGTATGGACACACGACCCGGGTCCCGGTCCACTTCGACGACCTGGACGCGCTGGGCGTGCTGCACAACGCGCGCTACGCCGTCTTCGTCGAACGCGCGATGATCAGCTGGTGGGCCGAGCGCGGCGTCTCGTTCGCCGACGGCCGGCCCACCTCGCCGGACGCGTTCAACGTCGTCCGCGAGTACTCGATCACGTTCCACGTGCCGGTCCGCGGCACCGGCGAGATTGCCGTGCACTTCTGGGCCGAAAAGCTCGGCACCACCAGCGCCGACTATCGCTTCCGGGTCACCTCGACCGACAACCAGATTGTGTACGCCGAGGGCCGTCGCGTCATCATCAACCTCGACCCCGCCACGATGCGCCCGTCCCCGTGGTCGGACGAGGGCCGCCGCCTCGCGACGCGGCTCCTGCGCCCATCGAGCTAGGGGCCACGCCTCGCTCCCGCGTGACCGGCAGAACCGGCCTCGCGCCCGTGAGCCCGGCCTCGCGCCCGTGAGTCCGGCCTCGCGCCCGTGAGTCCGGCCCCGCGCCCGTGAGTCCGGCCCCGCGCCCGTGAGTCCGGCCCCGCGCGCCCGTGAGCCCGGCCGCTCGGCGCGAGGACGGTCGCGCCGGGCGGCCGCTGTCCGCGCCACCCGCGATGTCCGTGCTGTTGGGACCTCGGAACCGCCCGAGATGCTGCCGCTCGGCGACGACGCGCTGAGCGCCTACGCGGCGGTGCCGGACGCCCGGCGCGCCGAGATGCAACGGTGGCGCGACCTCAGCGCCGGCACCGACTTGCAGCAGCCTCGCTTCGTGATCGTCGACCGCGCGCTGACCGACCGCCGTTGCGCCTGATCCCGGCCGCGGCATCCGATCTGCTGCGCGCCCACCAGGCGCCGCCGCGGCTCGCCGCCCACCTGCGGGCCGCGCACGACGTCGCCCATCAGCTCGTGGATTGGCCGGCCGGGCTCGACTTCCCGGGCCGACGACCGGCTCGCCTTCCAGAACAGCTACCCCGTCCACGTGGCATGATCTTGCGGTGGCCAGCTACGAAGTCGCGCTCGTCCTGCTCGTCCAACGGTCCGGCGCGGTGCTGCTGCAGCACCGCGACGAGCACGCGCCGACCTCGCCCAATCAGTGGGGTCTGCCAGGGGGCCGCGTCGAGCCCGGCGAGACGCCGGAGCAGGCCGCTCGCCGGGAACTGCTGGAGGAAACCGGCCTGACCGCCGGTGAGCTGCACCCGGCCTGGTCCGGCCCGCGGCCCGTCGAGGAGGGTTTCCCGCACACCGTCACGATCCACGTCTTTCGCGGCACCACCGAGGCGCGGCAGGAGGACGTCGTGCTCGGCGAGGGGCGAGCCATGGTGTTCGTTCCCCGCGACGAGGTGCTCGACCGGGACCTGGCGGCCACCGCGGCGATGGTCCTGCCGCTCTGTCTTGCGCCGGAGCCCGAAGCCCGCGGGTAAGCGTATGTTCGGCGACATGACCAGCGTGTATGAGGCCGCGGGCGGCCACGATGGACTGGTACGACTGGCCGCGGCCTGGCACGAGCGGGTGCTCGCCGACGAGGTGGTCAGCCACGCCTTCGAGCACGGCTACCGCCCGGACCACACCGAGCGCCTGGCCGCGTACTGGGGTGAGGCCCTCGGCGGCCCGCCGGGTGGGCTCGACGAGAGCGAGGTCGTCCGGATGCACAGCGGCAACGGCCCGCACGAGGAGATGGACCGCCGGGCCATCGCCTGCTTCGACGCGGCGCTGGACGACGCCGGGCTGACCGGCGAGCCGCTGCGGCAGGTGCTGCACGACTACTTCGCCTGGGCGACCACCACGACCATGGCGCGGTACCACCACTCGGCCGCGGACGTGCCGGCCGGGATGGCCGTCCCACGCTGGTCGTGGGACGGCCGGCAGGCCTAGGGTCTGTCCTGCCGATCACGAGGGAGCGGCAGGACAGACCCTAGGCGGCGGACGGGCCGGTGTTCACCCGGGAGCGGACGATCTCGACCACGTGCGCGACCGCCTCGTCGACGGCGACGCCGTTGCGCTGCGAGCCGTCCCGGTAGCGGAAGGACACCGTGCCGGCGGCCACGTCGTCGTCGCCGGCGATGGCCATGAACGGGATCTTCTGCTGCTGGGCGGTGCGGATCTTCTTCTGCATGCGGTCGTCGGAGTAGTCGACCTCGGCGCGGATGCCCTGCGCCCGAAGTTTCGCGACGAACTCCGACAGGTAGTCGGCGTGGTCGTCGCGGATCGGGATGCCGACCACCTGCACCGGCGCGAGCCAGGCCGGGAACGCGCCGGCGTAGTGCTCGACCAGCACGCCGAAGAACCGCTCGATCGAGCCGAACTTCGCCGAGTGGATCATCACCGGCTCCTGCCGGGTGCCGTCGGCGGCCTGGTATTCGAGGCCGAAGCGGGCCGGCTGGTTGAAGTCGTACTGGATGGTCGACATCTGCCAGGTGCGGCCGATCGCGTCCTTGGCCTGCACGCTGATCTTCGGGCCGTAGAAGGCGGCGCCGCCCGGGTCGAGCACGAGTTCCAGGCCGGACTCGGTGGCCACGTCCTCGAGCACCTTGGTCGCGGCCGCCCACTGCTCGTCCGTACCGATGAATTTGTCGCTCTTCGGGTCCCGGGTCGACAGCTCCAGGTAGTAGTCATCGAGGCCGAAGTCGTCGAGCAGCGACCGGACGAACTTGAGCAGGTGCTTGATCTCGTCGGGCGCCTGCTCGGCGGTCACGTACGAGTGCGAGTCGTCCTGGGTCAGGCCGCGCACCCGGGTGAGACCGTGCACCACGCCGGACTTCTCGTAGCGGTAGACCGAGCCGAACTCGAAGAAGCGCAGCGGCAGCTCACGGTAGGACCGCCCGCGCGCCTTGAAGATCAAGTTGTGCATCGGGCAGTTCATGGCCTTGAGGTAGTAGTTCGCCCCCTCCAGCTCCATCGGGGGGAACATCGTGTCCTTGTAGTACGGCAGGTGCCCGGAGGTGTGGAACAGCCCCTCCTTGGTGATGTGCGGCGACCCGACGTACTGGAAGCCCTCCTCGATGTGGCGCGCGCGGACGTAGTCCTCCATCTCGCGCTTGATCACCCCACCCTTCGGGTGGAAGACGACCAGACCCGACCCGATCTCATCGGGGAACGAGAAGAGATCCAGCTCGGTGCCCAGCTTGCGGTGGTCGCGGCGTTCCGCTTCGGCAAGGCGGTTGAGGTACGCCTTGAGCTCGTCCCGCGACGGCCAGGCCGTCCCGTAGATGCGCTGGAGCTGCGGGTTCTTCTCGCTGCCCCGCCAGTACGCGGCGGCCGAGCGCATCAGCTTGAACGCCGGGATCAGCCGGGTGCTCGGCAGGTGCGGCCCGCGGCACAGGTCGCCCCAGACCCGCTTGCCGTCCTTGTCGAGGTTGTCGTAGTGGGTCAGCTCGCCGTGGCCGACCTCGACAGACACATCGGAGGCGTCCGCAGCGTCATCCAAGCCCTTGAGGTCGACCAGCTCCAGCTTGTACGGCTCGGACGAGAGCTCGACCTTCGCCTCGTCGAGCGACTTGTACTCGCGGCGGCGGAAGCTCTGCCCGGCCTTGACGATCTCCTGCATCCGCTTCTCGAGCTTCGACAGGTCCTCCGGCTGGAACGGCTTCGGCACGTCGAAGTCGTAGTAGAAGCCGTTCTCGATCGGCGGGCCGATGCCGAGCTTGGCCTCGGGGAAGGTGTCCTGCACGGCCTGGGCGAGCACGTGCGCGGTCGAGTGGCGCAGCACGTTCAGCCCGTCCGGCTCGTCGATCGCGACCGGGGTCACGTCGGTGTCGAGCTCGGGCTCCCAGTCGAGGTCACGCAGCCGGCCGGCCGCGTCGCGGACGACGACGACCGCCTTGGGCCCGCTGGTGGGCAGCCCGGCCTTGGCCACCGCGTCGGCGGCCGTAGTCCCGGCCGGGACGACCAGAGGGTCGGCAGCGGGGGTACGGGTTCCGGACACGGTTGTTCTCCTTCGACGACACAGCGGGCCGTTGACGATGCTATCCGGCGAGCCGGACGGCCATGCGCCTGCCTCGAAAGGAGCACCCGGTCAGCCCGGGACCCGCCGGGCCGGTGGCTGCCAGTCGTCCCACCTCGGGTCGGCCGTGCCGATCACCGCGGGCGGGTAGCCGAGCAGGCGGGCGCCCGGCGTGCTGGCCAGCTTCTGCTGCACCGCGGCGATGTCGGCCAGCCGGCGGTCGGTGTTCATGGTGGCCCGGCTGGCGGCGCCGTCCTGCATGACGTCCAGCCGCTCCTGGCGGGCCAGCGCGTCGGTCTTGGCCCGGGCCAGCAGCAGCCGGTTGGCCCGGTCCCGGTCGACGGTGGGCAGGCCGACGGTCGGCCCGATCAGCTCGGGGTGCTCGGTGATCAGCCGGTCGCGGTTGAGCTGGTTCATGTCGTTCCAGGCCTGCGCCTTGAAGTCCGGCGAGTAGTCGTCGCTCTGCAGGAACTGATAGTCCTGCAGCAGGAAGTCGTTGGACCCGGACTCGGCCAGCTCGGCGTTCAGCGGGGTCGGGTCGTTGTCCATCTGGTCGATCAGATCGGCCGCCTGCCGGTCGGCGTCGTTGGCCTGGGCCAGGATCTGGGTGAGCCGCCGGGAAAACTCGTCCATGATGCCCCGCACGGCCGTGACCGAGTCGTTGGTGACCGGGCCGGTCGTGCTGATCTGCCCGGTCCGCAGGTCGACCCGCATGCCGTCGGCCCTGGCGTCGTCGACCACGGCGTACACCAGGGTGCGGCAGTGCTCGAACTTCTCGGCCAGGCCGCGCAGCTGTTGCGCGACGACGTGGAAGCCGTGCGGGACGTTGCCGATCTCGATCTGGAAGGTGCGGTTGCGCTGCTCGGCGGCCTCGGCCGCGTCGCCCTCCCAGTGGTTGGGCAGGTCGCCGGTGCCGCGCGCCATCTGCTCCACGGTCGCGTCGAGCTCGTCGGCGATCTTCTCCCAGCCGGCTGCGGCGTCCCGGATCCGGCCGGTGTCGGCGTGCATCAGCGCGTCGAGCGTGATCGCCATCAGTAGTACCCCGCCTCGGAGCTGAGCCGGGCGGCCGCCTCGGCGTCGGTCTCGTGGTAGTCGCCGGCCGCCTTGTGCAGGTCGCCGGCGAAGGCACGCACCTGCCCGGCGAGGTCGGTCAGGGTTTCCCGCCAGCCGATCGCGTAGTTGCCGGTGGCACCGAGCGCCGCGGAGCCCTCGACGGCCGAGTCGGTGATCGAGCCGCACCGGTCGACCTCGCCGGAGACCCGTTCGAGGCGCCCGGCCACGTCGAGCACGGCGTTCCCGATCTTGGACACCTCGGGTTGGTCTATCCGGACCATCGCGCCCATGCCATCCTCCCATCGATACCGATAGTGACCGTACCGCTACTCGGCAACGTTCTGTCGTACCGGTCTGGCAAGGTGTTCCCAGCAGATCGAGGAGGCGACGATGGCGCTGCAGGATCAACTCGCGAGCCGGGTGCTCAAGCTACCCGGCGCCGTCCAGCCCTTTTCGATCGACCGAGGGCTGCGCATTCCGATGCGCGACGGCGTGACCCTCGCCGCCGATCACTACGTGCCGGCCGGCGAGCCCGCCGGCACCCTGCTGGTGCGCGGTCCGTACGGCCGCCGGTTCCCCTTCAACCTGCTGTATGCGAGGCCCTACGCCGCCCGCGGATACCACGTGGTGTTCGTGTCCTGCCGGGGCACCGCCACCTCGGACGGCGACTTCGACCCGATGCGCACCGAGCGCGCGGACGGCCGCGACGTGGTCGCCTGGCTGCTCGCGCAGCCCTGGTTCACCGGCACGTTCGCCACCATCGGCCCGTCCTACCTGGGCTATGTCCAGTGGGCGCTGCTGGAGGACCCGCCCGACGAGATGGCCGCCGCGGTGATCACGGTCGGCCCGCACGACTTCGCCCGGCACTCCTGGGGGACCGGCTCGCTCAACCTCGACCTGGTCGGCTGGAGCGACATGGTGTCCCGGCTGCCCCGCTCCGACAAGTCGTCGCTGACCGCCCGGGTGTCCGAGCTGTTCGCCGGCCCGGCGCGGACAAGGGCGTTGCGGTCGGTCTTCACCGACCTGCCGCTGGTCGAGGCGGCCGAGCGGCACTACGCGGGCCGGGCGCGCTGGTTCCGCGACCGGGCCACCCGCACCGACCTGGCCGATCCGTACTGGGAGCCGATGCGCCACCCGCTCGCCCTGGAGCGGGCGCGGATACCGATCCTGCTGCACAGCGGCTGGCAAGACCTCTTCCTGCAACAGACCATCGAGCAGTACGAGCGGCTGCACGCCCGCGGCGTCGACGTGGCGCTCACCGTCGGCCCGTGGACGCACACCGAGGTGATCGGGCGGGGCGCGTCGATCCTCATCCCGGAGACTCTCGACTGGCTGGGGGCGAAGCTGCGCGGGGAGCCGCTGCGCCGTGCTCATCGCGTACGCGTGCAGGTCACCGGAGCCCGCGACTGGCGCGAGTCGGACGCCTGGCCGCCACCCACCCGGGAGCTCGCCCTGCATCTGCGCCCCGGCGGCGGCCTCGGGGAGGCCGCCGCGGGCGAGGCGGCGTTCACCTTCGACCCGGCCGAGCCCACGCCGGCGATCGGCGGCCCGCTGCTGGAGGACGGCGGCTATGTCGACGACTCCGCGCTCGCCGCCCGCCCCGACGTGCTCGCCTTCACCGGCGAGCCGCTGGCGGCCGCGTTCGAGGTGCACGGCTCGCCGGTCGTCGAGCTGGCGCACCGCACCGACAACCCGCACGCCGACCTGTTCGTGCGGATCAGCGAGGTCGACCCGGCCGGCCGCTCGCGCAACGTGACCGAGGGCTACCGCCGCCTCGACCCCGACCGCGACCAGAACGCCCCGGTCCGCCTCCCCCTGCTGCCGATCGCGCACCGCTTCGCCGCCGGCTCCCGCGTGCGAGTCCTGATCGCCGGCGGCTGCTACCCCCAGTTCGCCCGCAACCTGGGCACCGCCGAAAACCCGGGCCTCGGCACAAAACTCCAGCCCACCCGGCACACGCTCGCCCTCGGCCCGTCCCGCATCGTGCTGCCCCGATCGAGTTGAGCCCCGTTCGCGTGCCAGGAAGAAGCAGGTCGAGGCGGGCTTGGCACAGGCCGCCCGCCCCCACCATCCCGGTCATGGTGTGATTGGTATTGGTGTTGGTATTGTGATCGGCGTGACCGCCGACACGATCTCCGTGACGCTCGACCCGGACCTGCGCAAAGACCTGGACGCGGAGGTTGCCGGCGGCAATCGGTCGGCTGTCGTGGCGCAGGCCGTCCGGGAGTACCTCGACCGTAAGCGGATCGCCGCTGCAGCAGAGTGGCACGCGAGTCTGACCGGCGACGACGCGGCAGCGCTCGAGGCGTTCGACGCGCAGTGGTGACCCGGGGCGACATCGTCGAGTACACGCAGGGAAGCCGGCGCATCAGAGTCCTCGTCGTGAGCGCGACCCCTTACAGTCGCGTGTATCCGGTGATCGTGTTGGTCCACGACCGGGCCGACGGCGATGTGCCAGGCATCCTGATCCCGCTGCCGGCCGACATCGGGGGCGGCGGCACCATCGACCTGTCCAGGATTCGGTTCGCGGACCCGTCCGCATTCGGGCGGCGGCTTGGGCGCGTCACGGCCACGATGTTGACCAATATCGATGCGGGCCTGCGTCGACTGCTGGCGCTCTGAGCTCGGTGGGTCGACGCGTCCTGTCCCGGTGATCGGGCCTGGCCGCGGCTCGTGGCGTGGCGGGGTGACCGGTGGGGCATAGTGTGGCGGTGAACGCTCCATCGTGTCCGGCCGAGACCCGCCTGTACGAGAACGGCAAGGTCATCGCCGAGGACTTCCCGGCCGGCGAGGTGGCCGAGAGGCTGGCCCGGCATCCGAACGCCGTGCTCTGGCTCGACCTGTACCGGCCCACCGCCCAGGACCTGGCCACGGTGGCCGAGGAGTTCCGCCTGCACCCGCTGGCCGTCGAGGACGCCACCCAGGAGCACGAGCGGCCGAAGCTGGACCGGTATCCGCAGCATCTGTTCCTCAACGTGTACGCCGTGGACGTCGCCACGAAGCCCGAGGACCCGCCGTTCGGCAAGACCGAGATCAGCGCCTTCGTCACCGACCGCGCCCTGATCACGGTCCGCAAGGCGCCCAGCGACACCGCCAAGTTCGTCGAACGGTGGGACGCCAGCGCCAAGCTCACCGAGATGCGGGGCGTCGCCTTCCTGCTCTACGGGCTGCTCGATGTGGTGGTCGACGGGCACGTCAGCGCCGCGCAGCAGCTGGACGTCGCGATGGACAGCGTCGAGGACATCCTGATCGAGGAGGGTGGCGCGCCTCGCGAGGTTCGCATGCACGGCCTGCGGCTGCGCAAGACGGTCGCCGGGCTGCGCCGGGCGGTGGCGCCCATGCCGGATCTCGTCTCGCAGGCCATGCGCCCGGACCTCGAACTGGTCGACGAGCATCTGATGCCGTACTTCCGGGACGTCGAGGACCACGCCCGGCACGCCGAGGACCAGGTCGAGCACCTGCGCGACCGGATCGACTCGCTTTTGCACGCCGACCTGGCCGAGCAGGGCAACGTGCTCAACGACATCACCCGGAAGCTGGCGGCCTGGGCCGCGGTGATCGCCGTCCCCACCGCGCTTACCGGCTATTTCGGACAGAATGTGCCATACCCCGGCTTCGCCAAACCTTGGGGGTACGTGCAGAGCATGGTGCTGATCATCTGCTCGGCCGGCGGCCTGTGGATCTATCTTCGGCGGCGGCACTGGCTCTAGGGTGGGGCGCATCGAAACGGGGAGCCGCGCGTGAAGACCTTGGCCGTCGACGGCGTCGACCTGTCCTGGAACGGCGGCCCCCCGGTGCTGACCGGCCTCACGGTCACCGCCCGGCCGGGGGAGATCCTGGCCGTCACCGGCACCTCGGGCGCCGGCAAGACCACGCTGCTCAGCGCGATGGCGGGCCTGCTGCCCCCGGCCTCCGGCGTGGTGCTGATCGACGGCGACCCGCTCGGCGACCGCGACCGTGCGGTGTCGCTGGGCGTCGTGCTGATCCCGCAGGACAACGGCCTGGCCGCGATCCTCACCGCCGCCGAGAACATCGCCGTGGCGGTCATCGCGACCGGCGGCACGCCCGCCGAGGCCCGCCGCCGCACCGCCGAGGCGCTGGAGCCGCTCGGCCTCTCCGGCCAGGCCGACCAGCTGATCGAGGAGCTGTCCGGCGGTCAGCAGCAACGCACGGCGATCGCCCGCGGGCTGGCCCTGCGGGGCGACGTCCTGCTGGCCGACGAGATCACCAGCGAACTGGACGCGGCCAACCGCCAGCGGGTGATCGAGCTGCTGCGCGGCGAGGCGACCCGCGGCGCGGCGGTCGTCTTCGCCACCCACGACCCGGAAGCCGCCGCGGCCTGCGACCGGGAACTGCACCTGGCCGACGGCGCCGCCGTCTGGGCCCGGCCGTAGGGCTGTCCCGCCGATCACGACGGGCTGCGGCTCTACGGAACGTGCTCGGTGCCGCTGGGTACCAGCGTGACCTCGCCGTCGAGGTGCTGCACGGTGAAAAGGGTCCCCGGCGGATAGTTGCCCAGCACCTCCGGCGGCAGCTGCACGGTGCCGTCCCCGGCGACCACCGCGAAGTCCTGGCCGCCGCGGCCCTCGGCACCGACCCGGCCGTCCCGGATCGTCACCGCCCGGCCCAGCCGCGCGCCCACCTCGTTGTCGTGGGTCACCACCACGATCGTGGTCTGCCGTTCCGCGTTGACCGTCTCCATCGCGGCCAGGACCTCGTCGCGGCCGGCCGTGTCGAGGCGGCTGGTCGGCTCGTCCACCAGCAGCAGCCCCGGCCCGGCCGCGATACCGACCGCCAGCGCCGCCCGCTGCCGGCCACCCGGGGTCAGGTCGGCCAGGCGTTGCCGGCCCTGGCCCGGCAGGCCGACCAGGTCCAGGATGCGGTCCGGATCGTCCAGCTTGATGCCCCGGGTGTGTGCGGCCCGCCGCTGCGCCAGCCAGATGTTGCGGTGCAGCGACGCGTACGGCAGAAGGTTGCGGCCCGCGCCCTGCAGGACCACGCCGATCTCCGTGCCGCGCAGCCGGGAGATCTCGCCGTCGGAGAGCTTGCCCAGGTCGTAGGTGCCGATGTTGATCCGCCCGGCCGACGGCCGCATCAGGCCGGCCAGCAGGGCGATCAGCGTCGACTTGCCCGAGCCGGA
Source organism: Actinoplanes sp. KI2 (assembly GCF_025630775.1). Taxonomy (GTDB): domain Bacteria; phylum Actinomycetota; class Actinomycetes; order Mycobacteriales; family Micromonosporaceae; genus Actinoplanes. Next base: position 115,820 of record NZ_JAOSZE010000013.1, on the reverse strand, counting down.
CGGCCCGACCAGCGCCAGCGTCTCACCCGGCGCGATCGACAGGTCGACCCCGGCCAGCGCGACCACGTCACCCGCCTGCGCCCGATAGATGTGCACCACGCGGCGGCAGGCCACGGCAAGCCCGTTCATGCGGCACACGGTAGCGGTACCCCTGGTCGCTCGAAAGTGTCCGGCCCTAGGCTTCTAGGGTGATCCCCGTGCGTGACATCGCCGTTTTCTCCGGATCCGCCCATCCCGAGCTCGCCGCCGAGATCTGCCTGCATCTGGGCGTGCCGCTGATGCCCACCAAGACGTCCCGCTTCGCCAACGACTGCATCGAGGTCCAGCTCCAGGGCAACTGCCGCGAGCGGGACGTCTTCCTGATCCAGCCGCTGGTACCACCCGTACAAGAGAACTTGGTGGAGCTGCTGTTCATGCTCGACGCCGCCCGTGGTGCGAGCGCCGGCCGCATCACCGTGGTGATGCCGCATTACGCGTACGCCCGCAGCGACAAGAAGGACGCGCCCCGCATCTCCATCGGCGGCCGGCTGGTGGCCGATCTGCTCACCACGGCCGGGGCCGACCGGGTGCTCGCGATGACGCTGCACTCCCCGCAGGTGCACGGCTTCTTCAGCATCCCGGTCGACCATCTGCACGCGCTGCGCGAGCTGGCCCACCACTTCCGCGGCTACGACCTGAGCGACACCGTCGTCGTCTCGCCCGACCTGGGCAACGCCAAGGAGGCCGCCGCCTTCGCCCGCATGCTCGACATCGACGTGGCGGCCGGCGCGAAGCAGCGCTACGCCGACGACAAGGTGGTCATCACCACGGTGATCGGCGACGTGACCGACCGCGACGTGATTGTCCTCGACGACGAGATCGCGAAGGGCAGCACCGTTTTCGAGCTGCTGGCCCGGTTGCGCGAACGCAACGTCCGCAGCGTCCGGGTGGCCTGCACGCACGGGTTGTTCACCGGTGACGCGATCCGCCGCCTCTCCGACGAGAAGGAGATCGAGGAGATCGTCTGCACCAACACGGTGCCGATTCCCCGCAAGAACCACACCGAGAAGCTGACGGTTCTCTCGGTCGCCCCCGCGTTGGCCGAGGCGATGCGCCGCATCCACAACGGCGAATCGGTCAGCGCGTTGTTCGCCTGACGGCGAGCCGTCCCCGGCGCCGGCCGCACGCAGCAGGTTGCCTGGTGCTGCGCGTGCTCCAGCACCGCGGCGCCACCACCGTCCGTGCCCGGTCGCCTACCCGGGCACCACGCCGATGCGGGCGCGCAGGTCATCGGCCGTGAGGTCGGCGGCGTAGACGTCGCTGCCCGGCTGATGCTTGCGGCCGCCCTGGGCCAGGCTGCCGGCGTTGACCGGCTCGTAGCCCATCTGCTCGATGATGTCGCACACCTCGCGCTTGGCCGCCGCGTCGTCGCCGGAGATCGGGATCCCGTAGCGCTCGAGCGACCCGGCCTCGTGCCCGTAGTCGCGCAGGTGGTCCCAGCGCATCGCGTTGAACGCCTTGACCACCCGCGCGCCGGGCAGGAACTCCTGCACCAGCTCGCTCGAGGTGGTCCAGTCGTCGTCGAGCGCCGCGATGTGCCCGTCCCGTTCGGGCAGGTAGTTCTCGGCGTCGATGATCGTCTTGCCGGCGAGCTCCGCGGCCGGCAGTTCGCGATAGTGGCCGAACGGGACGGCCAGCACGACCATGTCCCCGTACGCGGCCGCCTCCTGCGCGGTCATGGCGTGCGCATGCCGGCCGAGCGTGGTCTCCAGATCGTGCAGAGTCTCCGGCGCCCGGGAGTTGGCGACGGCCACGTCGTGCCCGGCCGTCACGAACGAGCGGGCCAGCGTCGAACCGACATGCCCGGCGCCGATGATCCCGATGTGCATGATCCCTCCTCACCGTTGGTGCGGACCGGGAGGAGGAGTGCTGCAGGAGAACGCTACCCCAGCAGCCGTGGTGGTGAGCGGGGGACGGGGAGGGCGTCCCGTCCCCCGCTCCAGTCCAAGCGGACGGATGGTGTCTCTAGGAACCGGTGTCACGCGATAGTGCAGTCTGATTGGCCTCCCTTCATTTGTGATGGTCGATGTTGGGAGCGCTCCCAAAGAACTTTACCGGTACGCAACAAAGATGAACAGGGGGTGTGTCAGGTCGTCGCCGTGCAGGTGACCGTCGGCGTCGTTGCCGTGCCCGAGCCGAGGAACCCGAACGTCGTGCTCCCGCCGGCGCTCAGCGCCCCGTTGTAGCTGACGTTGGTGGCCGTGAGCACGGTGCCGCTGACGCTCGCGGTCGCGTTCCAGGTCTGCTGGACGGTCGGCGCGCTCGGGTAGGTGAGCTTCACCGTCCAGCTCTTGATCGCCGCCGAGCCGGCCGTCACCGTCACGCCCGCCTGATATCCGCCGGACCACTGACTGCTCAGCGCGTACGCGGCGGAGCAGGCGCCGGAGGCCGGCGGCGTGGTCGGTGACGTGGTCGGCACGGTCGTCGGCGGGGTGGTCGGTGCGGTCGTGGGCGTCGTCGTCGGGGGCGTGGTCGGTGACGTGGTCGGCGGGGTCGTGGTGCCACCGCCGCCGAAGTCGATGTCGCTGCACCAGTAGTAGGACTGATCCAGGTGGCTGGCCTGCCAGATCGTGTAGACCATGGCCCGGCCGGTGCGCCCGGTCAGCGCGACCGGGATGTTCAGTTGTACGCCGCCGGTGACCGGGGTCCACTGCGACGCCGGGGTGTTGCCGACGACCGCGACCCGGGTCAGGTCGGACCACTTGAGCGCGGTGGTCACCGGGTTGAAGCCCGGGTTGGTGACGTACACCCAGAGGTAGTCCGCTCCGTGCAGCGCCTGGTCGAACACCTGCACCGTGAAGTTGTTGCCGACCGTACTGGGCTTCCAGTCGCCGACCGTGTCCATGGCGTTGTAGCGCCCACTCTGCGTATGCCCGGCGCTGCACAGTTGGCCGTCCGGGATGGCGCCCTGGTGGTTGCCGGCGACGCCCTCCCGGAAGAGGCCGTTCCAGTTCCACATCGCGTTCGGGTCGGCCTGCCACGCCTGATAGCACATCGGATCCTCGGTGGCCATCGCCGGATCCTGGAAGTGGTCGCCCCAGCGGATGAAGCAGCCGTAGTTGCGCGAGGCGGGACTGATGACGTTGCCGTGCGCCTGCGCCGGACCGGCCGGCAGGGCAACCGCGGCCAGGGCGGCGACAAGGGCGCCGACGACGGCGCTGACGAGGAGTTTCCTGGTAATCATGAGGGCTCATAGCTCCGCGGGTGATGGCCCCTTGGCGGCAGGGCCGGGGTCGGGGGAAGGTCCGCGGAGGATGCCCTCGACCTCCGCGCGGCGTGACCCGGCGAGTGACGCCTACCCTTCCCGTTGAATCGATATATGTCAATACTGGTCGGGGATCCGCCGTGCCGGGGGTAGGCGGGTGGGGCCGGTGATGCGTAAGAATGCCGGGGGCGTCGCGGCACAGGAGCCGCGCCGCGTGACGCCGGGAGGTCGGAGGATGCCGGAGCGTGACGCCGCGGAGCTGCTCCGCGACGCGAAACGGGTCGTCGTCTTCACGGGCGCCGGCATGTCGGCCGAGTCCGGCGTGCCTACCTTCCGTGACGCGCTGACCGGCCTGTGGGCCCGCTTCGACCCCAAGAGCCTGGCCACCCCCGAGGCGTTCGCCGCCGAACCCGCCCTGGTCTGGGGCTGGTACGAGTGGCGCCGGGCCGAGGTGCTGCGCGCCCGGCCGAACGCCGGGCACGACGCGGTGGCCGCCATCGAGGCCCACGTCCCCGACACGGTCGTCATCACCCAGAACGTGGACGACCTGCACGAGCGCGCCGGCTCCCGCACCCCGATCCACCTGCACGGCAGCCTGTTCACCCCGCGATGCTCGTCGTGCGACCGGCCCGCCCCGCCCCCCGCCACGACCCCCGCCCCGGCCGGGCCGCACGAGGAGCTCGACGGGCGCCTGCCGCCGCCGTCGTGTGCCGACTGTGGCGCCCCCGTCCGGCCCGGGGTCGTCTGGTTCGGCGAGCAGCTGCCGACGCATGCCCTCTCCGCCGCCACCGAGGCCGTCTTCGGCTGCGACCTCCTGTTCACCGTGGGCACCTCGGGCCTCGTCTACCCGGCGGCGGAGATCCCGTACGTCGCGGCCCGGTCCGGCGCCACCGTGGTGCAGGTCAACCCGGAGCCCACCGCCCTCGACGCCGTCGCCGACGTCAACCTGCGGGGTACCGCGGCGCAGATCCTCCCCGACCTGGTGGCCCGGGCGTGGGGCGATCGATGAAGCAGGGCGCCACCCGTCGATCTTTGGCCGTCGATGCGGCGGGCCCGAGCGCGTAGCTTCGGCTCATGGTCGTGATTGCGCATGTCAGCGATATCCACGTCGACGCGGGTGAGCGGAGTGCCGAGCGGGTCGGCCGGGTCTTCCGATATCTCGCGGGGCTGCACACCTCCCCGGACGCCGTGATCGTGACCGGCGACATTGCCGATCACGGCGCCGAGGCGGAGTACGAGCGGGTCCGCGGGCTGGTCCGGCTCTCCGCCCCGGTGCTCTGGTGCCCGGGCAACCACGACGACCGCGGGCCCTACCGCAAGGCGTTGCTCGACGAGGAGCCGACCGCGCGACCCGTCAATCGGGCGTACGAGATCGCCGGGGTTTTGATCTTGATGTGCGACTCCAGCATCCCGGGGCGCAACGACGGGCTGCTGGCCGACGAGACCCTCGCATGGCTGGAGGCGCGGCTGTCCGCGCGGGCCGAGCTGCCCGCCCTGATCTGCTTCCACCATCCGCCGGTCACGCTCGGCATGCCCTTCGTCGACGGCATCCGGCAGTTCGGCGCCGAGCGACTGGCCGCCGTCGTGCAGCGGCATCCGCAGGTGGTGGCGCTGCTCTGCGGGCATGCGCACACCGCCGCGGCGAGCACGTTCGCGGGGCGCCCGCTCCTGGTCGCCCCGGGCGTGGTCTCCACCGCCATGCTGCCGTTCGAGACCGACGCGCTGGTCGACCTCCACCAGCCGCCGATGATCGCGTTTCACGTGCTCGCCGATGATCGTCGGCTGACCACCCACTATCGCGTGATCGTCTGAGGTTCATGGCGCCGTCGGCGTCTCCCACGCTGCCGCCGTTCACCGACGACGGTTGCAATGCTGGCGAACGGGCCGCACGCACCCCACCCGACACGGATCATGTCCGCATGGGTGTCATGGCTTACCCCCTCCGGTACGCGCTCGCCGATCTCGCCCTGGCGCTCAGCCGGGCCGTCGACAACGCCGAGGAGGTGCGTTCGACGGCGGCTCGTGCAGCGGCCGACATGATCGGGGACGGCGCCGGTGTGCAGCTGCTGCGCGACGACGGCCGCTACGACGCGATCACCTATCTGCACGTGGACGACGAGCGCGCGGCGCCGCTCGGCCGGGTGCTCGACCGCGTCGGTCAGCTGCCCGACGACGACTTCTCCACCGCGCTATCGGCCGGCCGCCGGCCGATCGTGCTGGCCGGCGAGGGCGTCGAGCCGCTGACCGGCCACGAGCACCAGGTGCACGCGGCCGTGCTCTGCCCGGTGATCGTCGACAACACGTACGCCGGATATCTGGTGCTCACGAGAGAGGGGCCGGGCACGTTCTACTCGACCGCCGAGGTCGAGCTCGCCCGGGACATCTGCGGCGAGCTGGCACTGGCCATCTCCAGCGCCCGCGCCCTGGAGCGGCTGAAGGCGAGCGAGGAGCGCTACCGCCGGGTGCTGGAGACCATCCCCGAGGGGGTGCTGCAGCTCGACCCGGACGGCCTGGCCACGTACGCCAACGAGCCGATGGGCGTCGTGCTCGGCATGCCGCGGCACCAGCTGGTCGGGGTGTCGCTGCGCGGCTTCCTCGACGACCAGGGGCAGAAGGAGCTGACCCGGCGGCTCGCCGAGTGCCGGGCCGGCCGTTCCACCGTCGGCGCGACCCGGCTGATGCGGGCCGACGGCTCCCGGCGCAGCGTACGGATGAGCATGATGCCGCTGATGGACGACCATGGTCAGTTCACCGGCGTGGTCTGCATGGTCACCGACACCACCGATCACATCGACGCCCGCGGGCTCAAGCGGCAGCTCGACCACCTGCGCCGGCTCGACAGCCTGGGTCAGCTGATCGGCGGCATCTCGCACGACTTCAACAACCTGCTGACCGTCGTCGGCGGCTCGGCCGACATGATCCTCTCGCACGCCGAGGAGGGTTCGCCGCAGTACACGCTGGCCAACGACATCCTCGAGGCGGTCAGCACCGGGCGCACGCTCACCCACCAGCTGCTGGCGTTCGGCCGCAGCGACGGCAACCGGCCCGAGATCATCCCGATCCCCGACCTGCTCACCGACGTGCAGTCGCTGTTCAGTCGCACGCTCGGCGAGCACATCGGGCTGGACCTGGCGTTCGGCCAGGACGTCTGGCCGGTGCGCGCCGAGCGCGGCCCGCTGGAGCAGGCGCTGGTCAACCTCGCGGCCAACGCGCGGGACGCGATGCTGCACGGCGGCATGCTGCGGGTCGCCGCCAGCAACGAGGTGCACGAGCAGGGCGAGCTGCCCGAGGGCGTCCCGGAGGGCCGGGTGGTCCACCTGGTGATCACCGACACCGGCACCGGCATGACCGACGAGGTGCGGGAGCGTGCGCTCGAGCCGTTCTTCACGACCCGCCCGACCGCGGCCGGGCTGGGCCTGGCCACCGCGGCCGGCATCGTGCAGGGCATCGGCGGGCACATCGAGATCGAGTCGCAGCCGCGGATCGGCACCACGGTCCACCTCTACCTGCCCGCCGCCGAGACCCGGCAGCCGGCCGAGGGGCGGCAGGCCGCCAACCAGGTGATCGGCAACGTGCTGATCGTCGAGGACCAGCCCGAGGTGGCCCAGCTCGTGCAGCGGCTGATCGAGCCGGCCGGCTACGCCATCACGGTAGCCACCGACGCCCTGACGGCGGTCACCCAGGTCGCCGCCGGGGCGCACCCCGACCTGCTGATCACCGACGTGGTCATGCCCGCGATGACCGGCCCCGAGCTGGCCGCCGCGTTGCGCACGCACCACCCGGACCTGCCGGTGCTCTACATGTCCGGCTACACCGCCGCGTCGCTCGGCCCGCAGCTGCACCTCGACGAGAACAGCATGCTGATCGAGAAGCCGTTCACCCGGTCGACCCTGCTGGGCGCGATTCGCACGCTCTGCGGCCCGCAACCAACGGCCGAATAAAAACCCTTCCCTGGGTACGCCCGGCGGCTCCGGCGCCGGGCCGGATCCGGCTGCCCGAACGAGTGCCGGGGCCGGGGGTGACGCGAATCCGATTACTCCTGCCAAAGGGGCGAACTTGGGGCGCGCGGACTTGCCAGGGGATCTGGACAAACAGCAGGATTCCGGGACACCGCGGGGCAGCCCGGAGGGAGCCTGAGTGACCAAGGATCGCACGAGCGGCGTCGCGCGCCCGGATTCCGACGGCGCGTCGACCATGGATCTCAGTGGGCGATGCGTGGGGAACTCGTACATCCTCCAACGCCCGATCGGGCAGGGCGCCACGGGCACGATCTGGCGCGCGGTCGAGCGGGCCTCGGGGGAGCCGGTCGCCGTCAAGCTGCTGCACGAGAGCCTGCTGCGCCAGCCGAAACTGGTCACCCGGTTCGTGCAGGAGCGAACCATCCTGCTGATGCTGCGGCACCGGAACGTGGTGCGGGTGCGCGACCTGTTCAGCGTGGGGGAGACGCTCGGGCTGGTGATGGATCTCGTCGACGGCGGCAGCCTGCGAGATCACCTGCGCCGGCACCACACCGTGCCGGCCGGCGAGGCGGCCCGGCTCGCGGCCCAGGTCGCCGCCGCGCTGGCCGAGGCGCACGAGCTCGGGATCATCCACCGCGACCTCAAGCCGGACAACGTCCTGCTGCAGATCGAGGACGGCCGCCTGGACACCCGGCTGACCGACTTCGGCATCGCGCGGATCCTCAACACGCCCAGCATGACCACGGCCAACACGGTCGTGGGAACCCCGCATTACATGGCGCCCGAGGCGTTCCACGGTGCCACGGCCAGCCCGGCGACCGATGTGTACGCGCTCGGCATCCTGCTGTACGAGCTGGTCAGCGGGCGGCCGCCGTACGACAGCGACTCGATCCCGGACCTGATGCGCCGGCACTCGGAGGGCAACCCGCAGCGCCGGCCGGGCATCCCCGACGGCATCTGGGCGCTGATCACGCAGTGCATGGAAATCAAACCGCTCCTGCGACCGTCGGCGGTCGAGATGGTGGCGGAGCTTTCCGACGCGGCCCGGGCGTTCGCCGACGTTCCGGCGCTGCCCGGGCCGGAGGTCGCCGCCGCGGCCGGTCCCAACCAGTCCGATGTGGGCCTGGAGCTGCCCCGGCCGGGGATCCGAGTGCCGGTGCAGGGCGGGCCGGCGTCGGTCGGCGGGGGCGGCCTTCGGAGCGTCGAGGCCGCGGACGGGGGCACGGGCGATCCGGAAGCCGTCAGCCTGTTGCCGTTGCCGTTGCTGTCGGCGCCGTTGCCGTCGCCGCAGCCTCAGCTGCCTTTGCCGCAGCCGCAGCCGCAGCCGCAGCTGCAGCCGCCGTCGCCGTCGCCGCAGCCGCAGCCGGGGAAGAGTGGGCGGGACCGGGCGGCTCCTCGGCAGCGGCGGCCCCGGCACGGTGCCACGGTGACCACGATCGTCGCGGGCGCGATGCTGGCCGTCGCGGTCGCGGCCGCTGGCTTCCACCATCGGGACAGGGGAGGGGACACCGCCGACCCGGCGACTCCGGCGATCCAGGCCACGCCGACCGCCTCCGCACGGCAGTTCGGGCGGACCAGCCGCGACAACGGGCCGCGCCGGGCCGCCGGGCCGAAGCACCTCGCAGGGCCACGGACGACGCCGACGGGCGGCGCGCGTCCGGTGACTTCCCCGCGCGTACCCGCAAAGGTGTTTTCCTCGCCGCAGACGGAGGCCGAGCGCTACGGCCCTTGGCAGTGCACGCGAAGCGTCGTGTTCGATGACGTCTCGAGGCTTCCGCTCACGCCCAGCCCCTGCCAGATGCTCGGGCGCGACATCCGGTACCAGGCCTCGCTGACCGCGCCCGGCGGCGGCGCCGGAAGCATCACCCTCGCGCTGGAGGACGCCGGCAGCGGAGAGACCGTGGCGGGGCCGGTCAGCTGCGGAAACCTGGCGTTCGGCACGGCCGCGACGTGGGGCTGCGGACCGGCCTGGGCGAGACCGGCAAGGGGCCGCAGGTACCTGGTGTCGATGTCGTTCCGGTACGTGCGGGGCGGCCGGACGATGGTGAGCACGACGAGGGGCAACGCCTTCACCTGGTGATGCCCGTCGGGCCCCGGAAATTCGATCGCGCGGTGGTGCGTTGACCGCTACCGTGCTGGTCATGTTCGCGCTCGGTTTGCAGCTGCCCCCCGTGGTGGCTCCCGTGTGCGCGCTTCCCGGCGTCGATACGCGAGCCTGACCCTTCCCCACCGGCAGCAGAACCCCGGGGAAGGGTGGCTGCCTCCTGCCCGGGTTCTGACGCGTCCCGCCTGGCGACGGGTCGTGTACCACCGAACTGCCTTGCATCCAGTGAGGATTGAGAAAAGACATGGCGAAGAGCCAGTTCATCCGTACGAAGCCGCACGTCAACATCGGCACGATGGGTCACGTCGACCACGGCAAGACGACCCTGACCGCCGCGATCACCAAGGTTCTCGCCGACCGCGACCCGGCCGCCAACCGGTACGTCGCGTTCGAGGGGATCGACAAGGCCCCGGAGGAGGCGGCCCGCGGCATCACCATCACCATCGCGCACGTCGAGTACGAGACCCCGAACCGCCACTACGCCCACGTGGACATGCCCGGCCACGCCGACTACGTGAAGAACATGATCACGGGTGCGGCGCAGGTCGACGGCGCCATCCTCGTGGTGTCGGCGCAGGACGGGTCGATGCCGCAGACCCGCGAGCACGTGCTGCTCGCCCAGCGGGTCGGCGTGCCGTACCTGGTGGTGGCGCTCAACAAGAGCGACGCCGTGGACGACCCGGAGCTGCTCGACCTGGTCGAGCTCGAGGTCCGCGAGCTGCTGAGCGAGTACGGCTTCCCCGGCGACGAGGTGCCGGTCGTACGCGTGAGTGCTCTCAAGGCGCTCGAGGGCGACCCGCGCTGGACCGCGACGATCGTCGAGCTGCTCGACGCGGTCGACGACTACGTGCCGGTGCCGCCGCGCGAGCTCGGCGAGCCGTTCCTCATGCCGATCGAGAACGTCCTGACGATCAGCGGCCGGGGCACGGTGGTGACCGGCAAGGTCGAGCGCGGCACGCTGCGGGTCGGCGAGCCGGTCGAGGTGGTCGGCCTCGGCCCGACGGTCGGCACCATCGCGACCGGGCTGGAGATGTTCGGCAAGTCGCTCGAGCGGGCCGAGGCGGGCGACAACGCCGCCGTACTCCTGCGCGGCGTCAAGCGCGAGCAGGTGCAGCGCGGCCAGGTGGTCGCGGTGCCTGGCAGCGTCACTCCACACCGGAGGTTCACGGCGACGATGTACGCGTTGACGGCGGCCGAGGGCGGCCGGCACACCCCGTTCGCGGCGGACTACCGCCCCCAGTTCTACTTCCACACCACGGACGTGTCCGGCGGGCTGGACCTGGGGGACCGCGACCTGGTCGTGCCCGGCGACACGCTCGACGCGGTCGTGGTGACGCTGGGCAAGCCGATCGCGATCGAGGTCGGCATGGGCTTCGCGGTGCGTGAGGGCAAGCGCACGGTCGCCGCCGGCACGGTGACCGGCCTGTTGGACTGACGGTGCTGACCAGGTGTGCCGGGGCGGGAGACCGGCCCGGCACACCCACGGCGTCCATGTCGCCTTCTCGACGCGCCACGGACGCGGGCCGCGTCCCGTTGTTACGGTTGCTTGTCACGCGCCAACGGACTCTCCTCGGATCGACGGCATGGGCGCCACCACGAAGCTCCGCCTCCCGCTCGCGGTCACCGCGGGGCTGATCCTGCTCGCCGGCGCGTTCGTCGCCGACGCGCCGGGTCTGGCCGGCGGCGTGACGGCCGAGCGGCTGGCGGCCGCGATCACCGTGCCCGAGACGCCGGGCCGGGTCACGACCATGCTGGCCCTGGCCGGTCGGCGTCTCGACCCCGCCGGTCCGTTCGATGCGGCGATTGCCGCGGCGGCCGACCGGTACTCGCACGTCACCCGCGTTCTCGGCGCGGCGGCCGGAGTCGCCGACGCGGTGGCCGCCTCGGCCGACGGTTCGCTGGTCTTCGCGGCCTATGAGGACGGCACGGTCCGTTCCTGGGACGTCCGTACCGGCGCGCAGCTCGGCTCGAACAGCTACCCGGGTGCACCGCCCGAGCGGCTCGCCTTCGACCCCGTGCACCGGCTGCTCGCCTCCGGCGACACCCGCGGCCGGGTGCAGCTCTGGCCGGTCGGCCGGGCCGGCGAGATCTATCCGCCGATCGACGCGACGAACAGCGTGCGGTCCCTGCTCGTCGGCGGCGAGACGATCGCGCTGGACTTCTACCTCGACGGTGCCCGGCTGGCCGCGGTGACCGCGGACGGCTACGTCCACCTGTGGCGGCTGAACTGGCACGCCGAGGCGTTCCTCGACTTCGACTACGTCGGCCTGGTTCCCCGGTACCCGGCGATGCCGGCGCCGCGCGACGAGCAGATCGACATCGACGCGGCCTCCACCGTGATCCCGGCGACCGCACGCCACCCGGCGCGGCTGCTGCTTGCGCCCGAGGCCGGTGACGTCGTGTCGGTCGACCTGCCGGGCGCGCGCTGGCCGTCCGAGACGGTCCAGGCCCGGTCGACGGTTCGCGTTCCGCGCCGCGACCTGCTCGGGCCGGTCGCCGCCGTGGCGGTCCGGCCCGGCGGCGACCCGGATCAGGCGGCCGTCGCCACGGGCGACGGCGTGCTGGTCTGGGATCTACGAACGAACCGCCGGGTCGCCGGGCCGGCCGCGGGCCTGCGGCTCGGCGCGTACGGCGCCATGTTCTACACGCGAGACGGATCGTGGCTGGTCGCCGCGGGAGCCGGCGGGGTGGACGCGGTGCCGTCGAGCCGGTACGCCGCCGACGCGGTGGTACGGGCGTACGGGTCGGCCGGCGACCTCGCCGCACCCGCCGGCGGCGACGCGGCTGCCGTGCTGACCTCCGACGGGTTGATCTGCCTGATCGAGCCGGGCGGGGACACTCTCGTGCGCCGGGCCGGACCGGGCGCCACCGAGATCGCCTATGCCTCGGACGGCAAGCTGGTGAGCGTCGACGAGAGACACCATCTCCGGGATTCCGGCTTCGAGTTCTACAGTCTGGTCGCCGCGCCGGCCTTCGTGGCGGCGGGCGGCATCCGGGGTTCGACCGCCGGGGTCATGATCTGGCCGGCGCCGGACCGGCCGGGCCGCCTGCTCGCCTTCGACTCGCCCGACGCGAACGGCGCCCCGCGAGCGCCGACCGACCTGAGGTATCTGCCCGACCGGCGCCTGCTGGTGGCCCGGAACGAGGGCGGCGAGGTGGCCGCCTGGTCGACCGAGACCTGGCGGGAGGCCTTCCGGATCATTCCCGGGTACGGTCTCGGGCTCGCCTACGATCCGGCGGCCGGCCGGATCCTCGCGCCGGTGAGTGTGGGCGCCGCGGTCGACTCGACGGCGGTGGCGGCGCGGACGTACGAGGCCCGGATCGACCCGTCCGACGGCACTCTGGACGGCCGCCGCGCGCCGATGCCGGCGGTGTACCGGATGGCGCAGAGCCCGGCCGGCGGCCCGCTCGCCATCCTCACCACCGGCAACCGCCTGGTGCTCGGCGGTGACATCCTCCCGCTCGGCGGCTTCGGCACCGCGCTGGCGTTCAGCCCGGACGGCGCCCGCCTCGCGGTGGCGACCGACGGCGGACGCGTGACCGTCTTCGACGTGGCCGGCCGCCGCCCCGGGTACGCCCTGCCGGTCTCCCGGCGCCCGGCTGACAACGCCTACGTCGAGCGGCTGGTCTGGGACACATCCGGCCGGTCGTTGGCCGCCGCGACCGGCACGGTCCGGCACCACCGGTTCGCCGCCGGCGAGACCACCGAGGTGACGGCCGACCCGGACGTGTGGGCGGCGCGGCTGTGCCGGGTGTTCGCGCCCGGTCTCACCGAGGCCGAGTGGCGGCGCTACGCCGGGAGCCGGCCGGCCACCGACCCGTGTGCGGGGGAGGCCTGAGGTGATCCGTTTCCTGAAGGCCCTGCTGGTGCTGGTGGCGGCCGCCTTGCCGGCGGCCGCGGCCGTTCCGCGTCCGGCCGGTCCGTCCGAGGGGTCGGCGCTGTTGCTGGCCACGGTTTGGCAGCGGACGGTCGAGGGTTCGCTCGGGCCGGGCTACGACCCGGTGACCGGCACGATCCCGATGACGGTGGCGAACGAATACTCGGCGGCCGAGTACGCGGCCCTCGACGCCGCGACCGGCGAGGCGCGCTGGCAACGCGCGTACCCCCGAATCAGCCCGGACACCGCGGAGATCGACACCGTCGCGGGCGGCCGGTACCTGATCCGCTCCTGGGGCGACCCCGGGCACCGCACCGAGCTGTGGGCGATCGACGCCCGGGACGGCGACGTCGCCTGGCACCTGCCGATGTCGGCGGGACAGGTCACGCTTCTCGGCGCCACCGTCCTCGTCCCGCAGGGCGGCACGCTCGCCGGGGTCTCGCTGGCCGACGGGGCCGTGCTGTGGCGCTGGGATGCCCCGCTCGACTGCACGGTGACCTGGACCGCGGCCGGGACGACGTTCTTCACCGCCGCCGTGCTCTGCTCCGGCGACGGATTTCTGGTGACCGTCGACGCCCGCAGTCGCACGACGCTCTGGGGCCGGCCGTGGCTCGCCGACGCGTACGGCTATGCGATCGCCGACGATCTGCTGCTCACCTACGGCGAGAACGGAACCCGGATCTACGACCGGACCGGCGCCGTCCGCTTCCGCTCCGCCGAGGCCATGCGTTGCAGCGATCCGTGCTTTCTCGCCGCCGACGGCACCCTGGTGATCAACGCGACCTGGGACAACCAGTACGTCCTCCGCGGCGTGGACGAGCGATCGGGCACCCTGCGCTGGACCCATCGCACCGAGGTCGACGAGATGGTCATCGTGGGCGACCGCATCTACCTGACCCAACCCGCTCCGCGGCCGACCCCGGGCACGACGGTCGGGGCTCTCGACCCGTCCACCGGGCGGATCCGGGCGGCGGCGCTCCTGCACTACGGATCCTTGGACGCATTCGATGCGGCGGCGGGGATTCTCTATCTGTCCGACCCCGGCATCCTCGACCACGACACGGTGGCGGTGGCCGTGCGTCCCGTCGACACCGACGCTCCCGGCCTGCTCGGCGGCGCCCCGGCCGCCCAGTGGCCCGATCCCTGCGACCTGCTGTCGGCCGAGGACCTTCGCGAGGTCGCGCCGACCGTCCGGTTCCGGCCTTCTCCGGTGCGCCGGGTGCTGGCCGACATCGACACCGGCACCGCGGTCAGCTGCCGGTTCCTGCCCGACCCCGCCGACGGCCCGGTCGTCACCGTGTCGGTCGCGTGGTGCGGCAACCAGGCCGCCCGGGCGCTGGCGGCCATCGCGAGCGACCAGTACGAGGGAGCCGTGCGCGGCCTCGGCGACGAGGCGGTCAAGGTCACCGACGAGAGCCCGTACGGCGTGACCACCACGATGCTGGCCGTCCGGAGCGGCCCGGTCGTGGCCACCGTCCAGATGCTGGGCGGCACGGCCGAGCAGACCCTGACCCTCGCCGGCGCGGTCACGCGGCGGCTACGCCCGTCCGGAGGCTGAGGCCCATGGCCAAGAAACGACGCAAGCCCGAGAGCCGGTTCCGGCGGCTCATGCGCCGACCGGTGTCCAAAGTGGTCGCCGGGGTCGGCGCCGCCGCCCTCGCCGCCACCACCGCGTTCGCCGTCGCCGTGGCCGAGCGCGGCGCCGCTCGCATCCTGCCCGACCCGACGGTCCGGCCGTCCTCGCCGGCCGCCCTGGCGTTCCCGTTCGACGTGGCCGTCGACCCGGGCTTCGACGCGGGCATGTGGTACGCGCTGCCGTCCCCGGTCACCGGCGGTCCCGCCGCCGAGCAGCTGCTCCTCGGCTTCCCCGGCGACGCCGAGCTCGCCGCCTACCTGCGGGCCCACGACGGCGCGCCGCTCTCGTCGGTGGTCCCGTCGCTGACGTTCACCGGCCTCAACCGGTCCGGCACGGTGCGCATCGTGGGCCTTCGGGTGTACGCCAAGCAGGGCGGCGGGGTGCTCGCCGGCAGCCTCATCAAGACCACCTCGAACGGCGAGCAGCCGACCGTTCCGGTGCGCGTCGACCTCGACCGTCCGAGCCTGGACGTGAACGCCCCGGACGGCAAGCCGTACTTCCAGGGGCACGGCATCGAGCTGGCCGCCGACGAGCACGTCACGGTCGCCGTGACGTTCACCGCGGTCAAGCACGCGTACCGATGGCTCATGGCGGTCGACTACGTGCTGCCGGCCGGTGGCAGCCGCACCGCCTATCTCGACGACGTGGGCCGGCTGTACCAGAACGCTTCCGAGGTGCCGCCGAAGAACCATTTCGCCCTGACCGGTCAGGCGCCCGGCTACCCCGCGGTGTGGGACACCAACTTTCCGCAGCCGGGCTTCCGCCTGACCAGCCGGTCGTCTTGACCGGCTCAACTCAACCGGAAGTAGTCAAGATTGAATCCACCGGTCTCGCAGTAGACGGTCACGAGCTGATCGCCGGCCGCCGCCGTCACCGGCACGTGCACCGACTGGTAGGAGCCCCAGCCACCGGTGTCGGGGACGGAGACAACAGCAAGGGAGTTGCCGGAGCTGTCGCGGAAGGACACGGCGTTCGGAGCGACCGCGCCCGTGCCGTTGGCGACCCGCAGCTCCAGGTCATAGGTGCCGGCCGAGGCGACCTCGAGCCGGTACTGCAACCAGTTGCCGGGAGCGGTCCACCCCACGTCCTTGCCGCCGCTGGTCGCCGGGTTCGACTCGACGAAGTTCACGCCCTCGGTCCACCCGTGCTGCGCCACGTACGCCTCGGCCTCGACCTTCTCGCCGATCGGCGCGCCGTGCGGCACGACGTTGAGCTGCACGGTCGTCGATGCCCGGGCGCTGCCGTCGGTCACGTGGAAGGTGAGATCCTGCGTGCCCGCCGTCGTGGGGTGCACGGTCACCACGCCGGTCCGCGCGTCCAGCGACACCCCGTCCGGCAGGTCGGTGGCGTAGAAGGCGAGCCGATCCCGATCGCGATCGGTCGCGGTCAGCCGGAACGTGGTGGTCGCGTACTGATCCGCGTTCACCGGGCCGACCGGCGCCAGCACTGGCGCATGGTTGCGGTGGTCGTTCCCCGCAAAATTCTTCCAGGTGTACGTCGCAAAAGCCCCCGCCGGCACCGACACCACGAACGACGTCCCGCCCAGGATCACCCGCACCGAGGCCGCCGTCGCGGTGGCGTTCCCGATGATCGCCTTGTATGCCGGCCCGTCCCGGTAGACGACGTTGCTCACCCCGCCGGCCGTCGCGCTCGACTCGACGCGGCGGTCGCTCGGCGAGAGGTAGCGGGTGAACTGTCCCAGCGGGTACAGCTCATCGCGTACCGAAAACGTCTTGGTGTTGGTGTTGACCTTGACGAGTCGATCGGGCCACTTGGTCGTCGCGGCGACCTGGTCCCAGTCGACGTTGTTGTCGCGCTTGTCGGTCCAGTGCAGGGTGCCGCCGTCCTGGTCGGTGGTCTGCGCCCAGAGGACATAACTGCTCGCGTCCAGCCGGAAGTAGTCGAGAACGGTCGCCGGGTTCAGATCGCTCGTCTCGGTCAGGTGCACCGGCTTGCCGTACTGCTCGTAGGCGTCGCGCATCACGGTCGGATCGCCCCAGTACGGGTGGAACGCGATCGCATCGGCCGCCTCCCGGGCCGCCGGGTCGTTCATGATCCGGTAGTAATTCTTGGTCGTGGTGCTGTTCGGATCGCGCCAGTCCCAGAAGTTGAAGTCGTGCACGTACAGGTCGGTGTGCAGGCCGGCGGCACGGGTCTCCCGCTTGATCGCGACCGCCAGCTTCTGCTGCTGATCGATGCTGATGTCCATCGCCGGGTAGACGACGTCCATGCCGGGCTCGTTGAGCAGGGTCAGCGCGTCGATCGGGATGCCCTGCTCGGCGTACGCCCGCAGGTATTTCACGTAGTACCGGGCGAACACGTCGATGCAGTCGTCGCGCAGCTTCCCGACCTGGTAGTGGTCGGTGCTGCTGCCGGGCTTGAGCGCGACCTCGCCGAGGAACTTGCCGTTGGTCTTCATCCAGGCCGGCGCGCTCCACGCCGAGGCGAAGAACGTGGCCCGCGGGTTGTACTTCAGGATCAGCCGCGCGGTCTGCACGATGTGCAGGTCGAGGTCGCGCCGGATGGAGAAGTACCGCAGGCCGAAATCGCTCGAGACGCCGGCCGGCAGTTCGTCGTACGACCAGAACGGAAGATGTTCGATCAGATCCGGGCTGCCGATCGTGAGCCGGAACCGGTCCAGTCCCGCGCCGGTCCTCGGGTCGGCGAGCAGGCGAATCGCGTTCTCCCGCTCGGCCGGGGTCAGCTTCCACAGGTTGGAGACGCTCGTCTCGTCCAGCGAGAAGCCGATCCCGCGGTATTGCTGCCGGCCTTGGCTCGGGTCGATGACCACGGTCGCGTCGGTGGCCTGCCCGTGGTCGTCGCCGACGTGCGTGTCCGGCAGTTTCGCCCAGGCGTGTGCCGCGCCGGTCGAGTAGGTCCCGCTGACCCGCTCCGGATGCCGGCCGCCGTGCTGAGCCGCGGCCGGCTGCGTCGCCGCAAGCAGCAGCGCGGCCGTCGATGCCACCGCGACCGCCGCGGTTGTGGTTCGCCTCACGAGACCTCCCGGATCGACCGATCGCTATCTCTCGTCCCCGGGGAGTTTATTGAGACCTTTAACTAAGATGCAACGGCATCGATGGGAACGAAACTCATCGGCATGGCTGTCGAGATCGAGGTCCTGAGCGACCGGGACGTGACCGATGACGTGGTGAAGGCCTTCGAGCGGCTGCTGCCGCAGCTGTCCCGCTCGGCGCCGGCCCTGGACGCGGCGGCGCTGCGCGCGCTGGTCGCCTGGCCGGGCAACCGGATGCTGATCGCCCGGGTCGACGGGGAGGTCGCCGGAACGCTCACGCTGGTCACCTTCCCGATTCCGACCGGGTTGCGGGCGTGGATCGAGGACGTGGTGGTCGACTCGGCGGCCCGCGGTCAGGGC
The DNA here is from genome assembly GCF_025630775.1 of Actinoplanes sp. KI2. Lineage (GTDB taxonomy): Bacteria > Actinomycetota > Actinomycetes > Mycobacteriales > Micromonosporaceae > Actinoplanes. The sequence goes on along the minus strand of NZ_JAOSZE010000013.1, from coordinate 97,626 downwards.
GTCGGGGCGGCGCTGACCCGCGAGGCGGTGCGACTGGCCGAGATGGACGGTGCGCGCACGGTCGACCTCACCTCCCGCCCGTCCCGCGAGGCGGCGAACCGGCTCTACGAGCGGCTCGGCTTCCAGCTGCGCGATTCGAAGGTCTACCGCTACGCCGCCCCGGAGGAATGGATCAGCTGACGGTCTACCCGTTCGGCGCCTCGGCGGGCGGGAACAGGCGGCGGTAGAACGGGGTGGCCCGGAATGCGCCGCCGTGGTGCGGGGCGTGCCAGGCCCGGTCGCCGTCGAGGGTCAGGTCGTAATCGGGGTGGACGCCGTCGTCGCTGGTCGTCCGGTCGAGGGCGAGCGTGATGTGCTCGCCCCGGACGACCGGCCGCGGGGACGGCAGCGGCACGTAGACCGGCGCCCACGCGCGAGTGTCCCCGGTCAGGCAGTCGACCTCCCGCCCGCCGCGGCGCGAGGCGGCGACCCGCGCCCACAGCAGCACCCCGGTGATCGTCGCCTCGGCCGCGATCCGCAGCGAGATCTCTTCCCGGTCGCACTGCGGGGGAGCGCCGCTGGAGAAGGTCACCGACTCGATCGGGGCGCACGAGGAGATCAGCACGTCATCGACCGGCCCGGCCAGGCAGAGCCGCGGGTCGAACGGGCCGCCGGCCGAGTCGAAGATCGCGCGCAGGTAGGGCAGGCTCTCGCCGGCCAGCGCCAGGTCGTCGCTCGCCGAGAGGTCGACCGCCGCGGCCCAGGTCTGCATCCGGTACGGGATCCACACGCAGTCGGGGGTGCAGAGCCGGCGACCGGCGTCGGCCAGGATCGGGATCGCGCCCTCGGCGGTGGCGATGTTCCCGACGATGTCCGAGACGCATACCTCCGCCCGTACGGGAAGGGTCTGCTCGGTGGAGTGACCGGGCAGGACCGTGACCCGGTCGCCCAGCCCGGCCGACGCCACGGCCTCGTCGGCCCGCTCGGCGGTGCGGGCGTCCGCCTCGATCGCGTAGACGTGGCGGGCGCCGGCCCGGGCGGCCTCGAGCGCCCAGAGTGCGTCCCGTCCGGTCCCGACGTCGACGACGACCTTGCCGTGCGCGGCCGCCCGGACCGCATCCCGATAGGCGCGGTGCCGGTCGTCGGCCGCGTCGAAGGCGTCGTAGACGTGGTCGTCGTAGGCGCGGTACTCGCCCATCGACGGGAACAGCACGAAGCGCGCGTCCGCCGAGGCGACGCTTCGCACGGTCCACGACGTCACCTGGTCATGATCCCGCCAGGGCCGGGGGAAAGCGCTGCTTACACGCGGGGGACGGGCGTTACTCCGCCTCGCGCTCGCGGCGGCGCAGATCCTCCTCGCGGCGGCGCAGGTCGGACTCCCACTTCTTCATCATCGACTCGTCCTCGCGCAGGGAGGTGGCCAGGTTGCGCAGGAACTCGGGGTCGTCGTCGGGCGCGAGCTGCCCGCCGCGCTGCCGGGGCCGCTCGGACTCGGGGAAGCCGCTGCCGGGGCGCCAGGTCGTGCCGTTGCTCAGCCGCACGGTGCGCGCGGGGCGGCCGGCCACGAACCAGGCGATCGCGCCGACGGGGGAGAACAGCAGGATGATGAACACCCACGCCACCCGGGGCAGGGCCCGGATCGCGAACTCCTCGGCGGAGAGGCAGTCGATCAGCGCGACGACCAGCAGCGCCATGTCGAGGAGGACGAACAGCGAGTAGAGGCGAACCATGGGCGTAGATCATGCCAAACCTGGGAAGTTTCTGTGGTCCCGGAAAAGGTGCAAATCGGTATTGTGGTCCGGCGCCCCGGGGACGCCGGACCGGTTGCCTAGCTGATGCCGCCGGTTGCCCAGCTGACGGCGCCGGTCTCCTAGCGGACGGCGCCGGTCTCCTAGCTGACGGCGCCGGAGAAGGCGGGCAGGTATCCGTACGTGTAGCCGTTCTGGTTCGGGTGGAACGAGTTCTGCGCCGGGGCCAGGGTCAGGCCGTTGAGGTACGGCGACGAGGCGCAGATGCCGTGGCCGGCGAACTCGTCGCGGACGTCCGAGAAGGTGAACCCGGCCGCCTGCGCATGCTGCTTGATCAGATCGTCGAGCACCTGCGCGCCCCCGTTGAGCGACTTGCGCTTGGCCAGGCTCATCCCGGTGAGACCGCAGGAGGACGAGGTCGTGTCGAACAGCAACGGATAGTCGAGCACGACCACCTGGGCCGACGGGGCCTTGGCCTTGATCGCCGCGTACGTGTTGTCGAGCTTGCCGCCCAGCGTCGCGCTGATGCTCGCCTCGGCGTCGGCGACGGTCTTCGCGCAGCTGGCGTCGCTGGAGAACTGGCAGGTCAGCACGGTCGACGCGAAGCCGGCGTCGTTGCCGCCGATGGTGATGCTGACCAGGTCGGTGCCGCTCGGGATGTTCGGGGCCTGGCTGGCGAGGACGTCGCTGGTCTCGGCGCCCGAGCAGGTGAGGTTGGTGAACGACTTGGGAGAGTTGCGGCTGGCCCACTGGCTGGGGTAGCCGTTCGGGCTCCGCAGGCAGGTTCCGACCTGTCCGGGCGCGCCGACGCCCGAGGAGTAGGAGTCGCCCAGCGCCACGTAGTCGACGCTGGACGCCGCCGCGGCGGGTGCCGCGACGCCGAGGGCGAGTAGGGAACCAGTGACGAGACAGCCGAGGACGAGGTGAGGTCTGCTCATCGGGTGGCCTCCGGTCCGTGAGGGGAGGGAAGCCGAAGCGCTCCGGTTACCGCACAGTAAGTCAAGCCCTGAGCAAAAGAAACATCGTGTTTTTCTCGTTACAAAGTAGTAACATCCATCGATGTGACCTGCATCTATGCCATGCAGTGATGTTACGTGTACGTCGAGTGCCGATATTTCATGTCGGCCACAGGCAGTCTTCAGCCCACGCACAGTCCGTCGGATTACTGTCTTCATATGGAAGAAGAACGGGCACGTCGGGTCGTCGAAACGCTTCGGGCACGCAACGTCTTCGCCCACGTCAAGCTGCCGCAGGCCGGCATCACGCAGTACGGCATCCGGGTGGTGCTCCCCGATGGCCGCGAGGCGATCTGGGACAACGACGGCACGGCCGGCCTCGAGGCGCAGATCATGCGGGACGGGGTTCTGGTCGGTTTTGTCGCCTCCATCCCCGACTCGGAGAATTTCGGCGACGGCCAGATCGTCGAGGCCATCGCGACCGCCGACTACGACCGTCCGGTCGGCCGCCCCGCCTCGGCCCGGCCGAGCCCGGCCCCGCCCGCTGCCGCCCCACGCCCGCCGGTCTCGCTCGCCCAGCGCCTGCGCGGAGGCTTCTGGGGCTGATCGGCGCGACCCCGCTGAGCGGCGCGGCCCCGCTGAGCGGCGCGGCCCCGCTGAGCGGCGCGACCCCGCTGAGCGGCGCGACCCCGCTGACCGGCGCGACCCCGCTGACCGGCGCGACCCCGCTGAGCGGCGCGACCCCGCTGAGCGGCGTGGCCCCGCTGAGCGGCCCCGCCGGTCAGATCTCCGGGTTGATCAGCTGTTCGAGGCGGTGCAGCGCGATCGGCCACAGTTCCGGCGTCAGCGACCCGAGCAACGTCTCGGCCAGCGACTGCACCACCATGTCGATGCTCTCGTGGGTCGCCGGGTCGAGCTCGATCACGGGCGGCGCCGGCGATTCCGGTTGCGCCTCTTCCATCTGCGGCGCGGAGGCCGGCTCGTCCGGGGTCGCCTCGTCCGGAGCCGGCTCGTCCGGGGCCGGCTCGATCGGGGCCGGCTCGATCGGCAGATCCTCCGGCGCGCCGATCAGGTGCAGGTGGCCGATCGAGCGGGTCAGCGCGATGTACAGCAGCCGGTGCCCGCGCGGGTCGTCGTCGAGGATGTGACCCGGCTCGACCACCACGGCCGCGTCGAACTCCAGCCCCTTGGCCTCGTGCGGGGCGAGCAGCGCGATCCCGGGCCCGCCCGCGCCGGGTTGCCACCCGACGCCCTCGGCGTCCAGCCCGGCGATGATCTCCTCGCGGCAGCGGGCGGGACACACCACGGCGACCGAGCGGCCCTGCTCGGCGTGCCCGGCCGCGGCGGCGGCGACCAGCGAGGCGCGGGTCGCCTGGTCGGCCGGGACGATCACCGGGTCGGCCCCGTCGCGTACGGTCAACGGCGCCGGCACGCTCGGCGCCGCCATCGGCAGGAGCTCCGCGGCCAGCTCGAAGATCTGCCGCGGGATGCGGTAGCCGAATCGCAGCTCGCGGTGCTCGTGCGGCTGGGCCGAGGGCAGTTGCGCGATCAGGTCGTGCCAGTCGTCGCGGGCCCACGGGCCGGTCGACTGGGCGATGTCGCCGACCAGCGTCATCGAGCCCGTCGTCGAGCGCCGGGTGATCGCCCGCAACTGCATCGGCGAAAGGTCCTGCGCCTCGTCGACGACCACGTGGCCGAAGCCCTTCGGGTCGCCGTCGATCAGGTGCGCGGCCTCGTCCAGCAGCGGCAGGTCGGCGTCGGTCCAGCCGTGCTCGTCGGCCGGGCGGTGCAACGACTCGATCTCCCGGTCGGTGAACTCGCCGCCGGCCGCCGAGGCCAGCACCTCCCGCGAGCCGAACAGCTCGCGCAGGAAGCCCTGCGGGTCGAGCGACGGCCAGAGCCGCTCGGCGAGCCGGTCGGCCGCCTCCAGCACCAGCCGCGGGTCCTTGGTGTCGGCGACCAGCGTGGCGCGCAGCAGGATCCGCCGGGCCATCGGGGCGGCCTCGCTGGCCCGGGCGGTGTCGATCACCCGCCGGAGCGCGACCGGGTCGAGCCGGATCGTCCGGCCCTCGATCTCGATCGACTCGGGCAGCTCGCCGGGCGCCGAGCTGCCGGGACGTTCCTCGAACGCGCGGGCGAGCAGCCGGGCCATCCGCGCCTCGCCCTTGAGCCGGGTCACGAACGGCGCCTCGTCGATGGTCACCGGCGCGTCCGGCAGCAGCTCGGTGACCGACCGGTGCGCGACCCGGTCGTACCCCCAGCCGGTCAGCACGTCGTCGGTGTACCGGGCGAACGCCGCCGACGGCCCGACGACCAGCGTCTCGGCGTCGTCCAGCAGGCCCTCGTCGAGCAGCCAGGCCACCCGGCGCAGCGCCGTGATCGTCTTGCCGGTGCCCGGACCGCCCTGGATGATCAGCAGGCGGTCGAGCGGGGCATGTACCAGCTCGTCCTGCGCGGCGCGTACGGTCGCGACGACGTCCCGGCCCAGCTCGGCGAGCAGGTCGTCGTCGGCGGGCACGCCCGGGTCGGCTTGGCGGAACACGGCGGCCGGTCAGGAGCCCGCGAGGGGCAGTTCGAGGCGGACGGCGCCGCGCAGGTCCAGGAAGACGCGGTCGGGCGCCCGCACGAGGCTCAGCACCACGTCGTCGCAGTGCGGACAGCGGGCCACCCGGCCCATCTCCTGCCCCCACAGGCTCAGGGCGCCGATCGCCTCGGCGTGCCCGCACCCCGCGCAGGTGTAGCGGGCCGTGGTCACGTCGAACGCGAAGATCTCCCGCAGGTCACCCGCCATCGCATTGCCGTCGAGCTCCATCATGAGGTGCCTCCGAAGCGTTCCGTCCGGATGCGCTTGGGGTCGTGGCCGAGCGCCACCAGGATGTCGGCGGCGGTTTCGACGAAGGTGGTCGGCCCGCAGACGAAGACGTCGGGCGTGAAGTCCGGCGGCCAGCCGTGCGAGTTGATGGTAGCCACGTCGATGCGCTTCGGGGGGTCCGGCCACCCGTCCGGCGCCTGGCGCGTGTAGTGCAAAAACAGATCAAAACCAGGATCATCACGTACGTGTCGGGGCAGTTCCTCGCGGTAGATGACCGCCTCCGGGGCACGCACCGAGTAGATCAGGCGGAACGGCTGTTTGGCCCGGCTCTGTCCCCGGGCACGCACCATCGCCATCAGGGGCACCACGCCCGAGCCACCGCCGATGAGCAGCACGGGGTGCGGCCGCGACTCCCGCCAGACGAACCAGCCGCCGACCGGGCCGCGCACCTCGATCTGATCACCGACCTCGAGCACGTCGGTAAGGTACGGCGAGACCTCGCCGTCGTCGAGCTTTTGAATGGTCAACTCGATCTGGCTCTGGTCGGACGATGCGCTCGCGATCGAGTAGCTGCGCTGGGCGCGGTAGCCGTCCGGGGCAGTGAGGCGGACGTCGACGTGCTGGCCGGGCAGGTGCCCGGGCCAGTCCGGCACGTCGAGCACCAGGGTGCGCGCGGTCGACGTCTCCCGGCGGGCCTCGGCGAGGGTCGCCGCCCGCCAGGTCAGTCGCCCTGGTACCGCTGCTCGAGCCATGGGTCTCCGTACGTGTGGTAGCCGGCCGCCTCCCAGAAGCCCGGCTCGTCCTCCTGCATCATCCGCAGGCCGCTGACCCATTTCGCCGACTTCCAGAAGTACAGGTGCGGAACGAGCATCCGGGCCGGCCCACCGTGCTCCGGCTCAAGATCCTCGCCGTCGAACTTATAGGCGATCCAGGCCTTCCCGTCCAGCAGATCTTCCAGCGGTACGTTCGTGGTGTACCCGCCGAAGCTGTGCACCATGGTGTAGTCGGCAGCAGTCTCGACGTCCGCGAGCAGCGTGTCCAGAGCGACCCCGCGCCAGGTGGTGCCGAGCTTCGACCATTTCGTGACGCAATGGATGTCGGTGGTGACATCCTCGTACGGCAGCGCGGTGAACTGCTGCCAGTTCCAGCTGGTCTTGTCGCCGGTCTCGGTGGTGACGGTGAAGCTCCAGCGGTCCAACGGGATCCGCGGGGTCGGCCCGGTCGAGAGCACCGGGAAGTCGTGGGTCAGATATTGACCGGGCGGCAGGCCGGGGGTCGACTCCCGCCTACGGCCGCCGAACCCTCTCGAAATGATGGCCATGGAACATCAGTAAACCGGATGATCAATGGGGTTTCTACTGCTCTCTCTACCGTCGGGACTGGTCGGGACCTCCCTGCGGCATACGGGTGCTTTGCAGTTTTGGCGCGGTTTATGGGGCTAACTGAGATCATCGAGGCGTGGGTGACGACGGCATCTACCTCTCGGCGCCGCAGCGGCGTCGCCGGCGGGGAACGGTCGCGGTGGCGGTGGCCGTCGCGGCGGTGCTGCTGGGCGTCGGCGCGTACGTGGGCACCAGCTGGTACCTCGGACGCCCGTCGGCGCTCGAGCCGTTCGTGACGCCGTCGGTCGCGCCACCCGTGTCGGCCACCCCGTCCGTGGTGCCGCAGAGCGCGCCCGTCGCGCCGCCGCTGGGGACGATCTCGGCGGCCCGCGCCTCGCGGCTGCCGTCGCCGGTGCCCTCGCCGACCGCGCCCACCGACGACGAGCTCGCCGACACCCAGGTCAGCCGGTTGCTGCAGCCGCGAAGCGGAATAACGGCGGCCGACAGCGCGACCGTCGTGCGCAACGAGATCACCCCCGGCGGTGCGCTGGCCCGGATCGTGTCGGCGCGCTACGACCTCACGTCACGGCGGCAGCTGCTCGGCGCGGCCGACGCCGGCGAGCCGATCGGCCAGGTGCGGTGCACGCAGAACTTCCGGGTCCAGGGGGCGCCGTTCCCGCAGAACCGGCCCGGGTTGCTGCTGTGCTGGCGGATGTCGCCGTACAAGAGCGTCGTGGTGATCGCCACCTCGGCGACGAAGCAACCGCAGGCGCCCGACGCGGCGGCGGTCGTTTCCCACGTATGGACCGACATGGGATGACCGTTCGAGGACTGGTCAGACGGTGGCGCTCGTGACGCCCACGACGCCCCTGATGCCGGGGACCACGACGCGGTAGTGCTGACCCGTCGCCAGGCCGGAGACCTTCGTCTTGGCCCGCGCAGGGTAGCTGCGCATGGTGACCCAGTGCGTGCCCTTCTTGTGCTGGATCAGAACCTTCTGGCCGGCCGGCCCTTGGAGGGCGACCGTCATCGACTTGCCGGAGCGGACGACCGCCACCCCGGCCTTGACCGTGACGACGGCCGGGGCAGAGGTCACGGCCTCGGTCGTGTCGGTGGCGTCGACCCGCAGATTGAGCTTGTAGCCGGCGGTCGCGACCCGGCTGACCACGACCCTCCCGTCGGTGCCGGTGTGGGTGGTGCCGCACTTGGCCGCCGCGCCGGCCGCGGCGACACAGACCCGCACCGGGCGGTTCGCCATGGCCTTGCCGCCGGCGGTCACCGTGAAGGCCACCTTCGCCCGGGTGCCGTAGGCGACCTGCTGGACGGCCGGAGTGACGGCGATGGCCGGCTTCACCTTGGGCACGACGGTGTCGGTGGGCGTCGGCGCCGGGCTCGTCGAGGTTGTGCTGGGCGCCGGGCTCGCCGTGGTGGTGGGGGCAGTAGTCGGCGCGCTCGCGGCCGGGGTGACGGCTTGGAGGGCGGCAGCGGCGTCGACGCGCCCGTACCCGTAATCGGTGTCCTTGCCGGCCTTGCCGAGGTCGACCGCGGTGGACTCGATCGTCTTCTCGATCTGGTCCGGTGTCAGGCTCTTGTCGTACGCCTTGAGCAGGGCGGCCTCGGCGGCCACGTGCGGCGTCGCCATCGAGGTGCCATCCATCGTGGCGTAGCTGCCCTTCGCCACCGGGTAGGTGCTGACGATCTCGCTGCCGGGCGCCGCCACGTCGACGTAGCTGCCCTGGTTGGAATAGTCGGCAACCGTGTCGGCTGAGTCGGTCGCGGCCACCGCGATGACGCCCGCGTCGGCGGCGGGCCAGGAGGTGGGGCTTCCCTTCGCGCGGTCGTTGCCCGCGGCGGCCACCACCGTGACACCCTTGCCCCGGGCGTAGGAGACGGCGTTGGTGACCGCGCTGACCTGCGAGGTCGAGCCCAGCGACAGGTTGATGACGGTGGCGCCGTGATCGGCCGCCCAGACGATCCCGGTGGCGGCATCGGACATGTAACCGCTGCCGTTGGCGTCCAGGACGCGTACCGGAAGAATCTTGACGCCCGGCGCGACGGAGGCCACGCCGACACCGTTCCCGGTGAGCGCGGCGATCGTGCCCGCGACGTGCGTGCCGTGGCCGTTCGGGTCGGTGCTCACGCCGGTGGTGCTGCCGTTGACGATGTCGATGCCCGGCAGCACCTGCCCGGCCAGGTCGGGATGGGACGCGTCGACGCCGGTGTCGACCACGGCGACGGTGACGCCCGAGCCGGTCGACCTGGCGTTGGCGGCGGGCACGTTCATCTTGGCGAGGTCCCATTGCTGCGACCGGTACGGGTCGACGGCGAGCGCCTTCATCGGAGCGTCCACCTCGACGCCGACCGCGTCCTTGGCCTGCTGCGCCTGCTTGACCAGCGCGGCGGCGGCGCTCGTGCTGGTGGCGGTGCGCACCTTCACGACCGGCCGGCCGTGGCTGTCGATCGTCGTGCTGACCACGCGCACCGGGTCGGCCGCCGACACCTTGGCCGGCAGCAGCTGCGCCGGCGACGAGGTCAGACCGTACGTGGCGGGAGTCCAGTCCGCCGTGGCGCTCGGGAGGGCGAACGCGGAGGCGCCCGCGGCGGCTCCGACGGCAAGGGCGCTCAGGGCGTACCGGCGCAGGTGCTTCCTCATCGGCGTCCTCCACGTAGCGGCTTCATGGGTCGAAGAGCTAGTTCGACCGCGATGAGTGCTGCTCCGGTGATCGCCGAGGTGCGGCCCGGTTGCGGACCTGTGTGCGGCTCAGAGCTATCGGCTCGACGCAAGCAGGCGGTCGTCGGGGGACATGAAGAATCGCTTTGCGCAATCGTGCTCCTCGAAACCGGACCGCCCCGGGAATGGTGCGCGCTGGTTTATTGTCAGGTGGAGAGCGGGATTACGAGTTGAGGGGGCGCCATGACGCAGATGTTGGAAATGCCGCGGGTGCAGAAGTGTTCGGTGAGTGAGTGTGGGTACAACCATGACGGCTGTACCGCGTTCGCGATCACCATCGGGAGCATGAACTCGGAGTGTGACACCTACGTGGACAGCTCGGACAAGGGTGGGATCGGCAGGGCGCTTGCACAGGTGGGGGCCTGTAAGCGCAGCGATTGTATGCACAACACCGACCTTGAGTGCCACGCGCCGGCGATTGTTGTCGGGGCGTCCAGAGACAAGGCGGATTGTCTGACGTACGAACCTAAGTAAGCCTTTCCTAAGAAACGCGTTCGCCGCCCGGAACAGGGGCGGCGGACGCGTTTCTTTTTGTATTCGGGCCATTTCGAGAGGGCTTTCCGGCACTCCACAGGGCGGCGCCAAGGGGCTCAAACAGGCCGGGGTGGGCGGGCTGCCGGTGGGGCGCTGTCGCGCGTACGGCTTAGGAGGTTATGTCGGTTTTGGCTTGGAAGTAAGTACTTACTTGCGCGGCGAGGAGAGGCGGGCTAGCGTCGTAAGTAGTTACTTACTTGTGGCAGCGAGCTATCGGGAGAGTGCGATGACGACGATCGAGGAGCTGGGGCGGGAGCGCTACCTGCTGCTGGAGACGCGGAAACGGGACGGGAGCTGGGTGGGGACGCCGGTCAACATGGTCGTGGACGGTGGGCGTGGGTTCTTCAAGTCGTACGACGCATCCGGGAAGGCCAAGCGCCTGCGCAACTTCCCGGACGTGCGAGTCGCGCCGTGCACGATGCGCGGGAGGGTCACCGGGGAGTTCGTGACCGGACGGGCTACTTTGCTTGACGGGGAGAGCGCGGAGGCCGAGCGCGCCGGGAAACTGCTCGCGCGCAAGCATCCGCTGCTGCAAGGGCGGCTGGTGCCGGCCTTCCACCGCCGCAAGGGGTATCGGACGCTGTTCTACGAGCTGACGCTGGAGCGGAACTGAGCACCAAGGACACGATCGTGACCGCCGCGATGGACCTGTTCGGGCGGCAGGGCTACCACGCGACCACGATCGCCCAGATCGAGGCGGCGGCCGGGCTGTCGGCGGGCGCGGGCGGGCTGTACCGGCACTTCAAGAGCAAGCGGGCGGTGCTCGAGGAGGGCCTGGAGCGGCAGGCCTCGGCGGGCCGGGAGCTGGTCGACTACCTGGCCGACGGGCCGTCTTCGCCAAACCCACGAGAGCGCTTCCTCGCGGTGGCGCGGGCCGGGCTCGCCCGCCTCGAGCAGGAGCGCGACGTCAACCGGCTGCTGCTGCGCGACCTGGCGTCCTTTCCCGACCTGCTTGACCTCGTACGGGAGCGGGAGCTGCGCCGGACGCACCTGGCCGTAACCTCGTTCCTTCGTGCGGAGCTGCCCGCGGAGCGGGACCCGGAGGCGCTCGCCGCCGTCGTCATGGCCGCGGTCAGCCACTACTGGATCATGGCGGACGTGTACGGCGGCCGGCACCCGCACGAGGTCGACACTGAGCGTTTCCTGAGGGCCCTCGTGCGTCTTGTCGTACCCGAGGGGCAGGATGTGCCGCAGGAAACGTAGGCCCGTCGAGGGGAATTGTCGTGCGCGCGGTGTATCGGATTCTCGCCATGCTGATCGCGGTCGGGGTCGTCGTCCAGGCGGCGGCGATCTCCTACGCCCTGTTCGACATCCTGCACAAGACCGACGACGGCCAGGTGTTCACCAAGGACTCGGCGAACGCCGGCATCGCCGTGCACCAGGTGGTGGGCGAGATGGTCGTCCCGCTGATCTGCCTGCTGCTGCTGATCGTGTCGTTCTTCGCGGGCATTCCGGGCGGGGTGAAGTGGGCCGGGATCACGTTCGGCGTGATGGTCCTGCAGATCGCGCTGGCCTACGCGAGCTTCCCGGCGCCGATCGTCGGTGCGCTGCACGCGATCAACGCGTTCGCCCTGGCCGCCGTCGCCTCGCTGGCGATGCGTCAGGCGCGGGTGGCAGGCGCGCCGCAGGCCGGCGCCGCGGTCGCGGCTTGAAAAAGCCCGTCAAGATCGCCATCGCCGTCGGGGTGACGGTGGCGATCCTCGGACCGCTGGCGTACTTCTGGCAGCGGAGCCTCGTCCCGGCCACCTACGACATGGCCGAGATGGGCTACCCCGACTACGGTGGCGGCCCGCAGGCCGGGCACGTGCACGGCGGGGCCGGGTCGATCAGCGTCGCCACGCTGACCGGGCCGAGCACCGGCGACCCCGAGGTGGCGGTGACGCTCACGGCCCGCAAGGAGAAGGACGGTCGCTACACGCTGAACGGCCAGACCCCCGGCCCGGAGATCCGGGCGAAGAAGGGGCAGCTCGTTCAGGTGACGCTGGTCAACGACAACGTCTCGGACGGCGTGACGCTGCACTGGCACGGCGTCGACGTGCCGAACGCGGAGGACGGCGTCGCCGGCGTGACGCAGGACGCGGTGCAGCCGGGGCAGAGCTACGTCTACCGGTTCGTGGCGCAGGACGCGGGGACGTACTGGTACCACTCCCACCAGGTGTCGCACGTGCAGGTGCGGGACGGGCTGTTCGGGGCGTTCGTGGTGACCGAGCCGGTCTTCGCCGAGGGCATCGACCAGGTCGTCGAGGTGCACACCTACGACGGCCGCCGGACGATCGGCGGGGTGGCGGGGGAGTCGCCGCTGAGCGCCCGCCCGGGCCAGCTGGTCCGAGCGCGGGTGATCAATACGGATGCCGGGCCGTTGCGGGCCTGGGTCACCGGCGTGCCCTACCGGGTCGCGGCGATCGACGGGCGCGACGTGCACGGATCAACCGATATCTCGGATAAATCCGTTACGGTCACGGCGGGTGGGCGCGTTGATCTCGCCTTTACGATGCCCGCGTCGGGGGCAAGAGTGGATGTCGGTGCCGGGGCGGCGCTCGTGGCCGGCGGATTAAAGGCGACAAACGAGCCTAAAGCGGTGCTCGACTTTCTGACGTACGGCACAAAAGCCCCGCTGGGGTTCGACCCCGCCAAGGCGAACCGGAATTTCGACTACCGCATCGGCCGCACGGCGGGCTTCCTCGACGGCAAGCCCGGCCTCTGGTGGTCGATCAACGGGCACCTCTTCCCCGACGTGCCGATGTTCATGGTGGCCGTCGGCGACACCGTACGCATGACGATCTCCAACGACAGCGGCGAGGTCCACCCGATGCACCTGCACGGCCATCACGCCGTGGTGCTCAGCCGCAACGGGGTGGCCGCGACCGGCAGCCCGTGGTGGTTCGACTCCCTGGACGTCGGCGACGGCGAGACGTACGAGATCGCCTTCGTCGCCGACAACCCCGGCATCTGGGTCGACCACTGCCACAACCTGAAACACGCGGCCGACGGGCTGCTCGCCCACCTCGCCTACACCGGCGTAGCCACCCCCTACAAAATCGGCGACGTAGCCGGCAACCAGCCCGAATAAGCCGCTCCGCCCGTCAGCAGGCGATGACTCTTGGGCGACCCGTCGACCCGCGGGGCCCGAACGCGCCTCGAAGGGCTGTGACCGGCAGGGCGCCCGTCTTCAACGCGGACGGCTCGGCGAGGGTGGCACGTCCGGGTCGACGCCGTTGCATTCGCTAAGAAGCAACGGGGAACTCGGCGCGAGTGCTGGTGCCCGTGATCTTGAGGTCCAGCTCGCCTTCCAGCGCACCGGCAAGGCGGTGCAGGAGGGGAAGCGTTGGTGTAACCGCGCCGCCCTCCAATCGGGAGATCACGGTCTGCAAAGTCGTGTCTGGCGAGGGCCGCATCGCTGGTAGTGGGCTCGCGCGCACAACTTGTCATCAGCTGGTGGTGCTGTGTCGGTCAATCCTCGTCAGAGGTACATGCCGGTCGCGGGCGGTGTGGTGGGCACGGTGACCGGCTTGGCGCCGGTCCTCAGGGCGTACAGCTCGGCGAGGGTGGCGCCGTCCGAACCGATGCCGCCGCCCGAGCCCAGCCAGGCGGCCGCCTCGGCGTACGGCAGCCGGCCCACCTCGATGCTGGCCAGGCAGCGCCCCGGGCGGATCACCGCGGGGTGCAGCGTGGCCAGGTCCTCGTTCGTGGTGATCGCGATCAGCGCGTGCCGGCCCTGGCCGAGCAGGCCGTCGGTGAGGTTGAGCAGCCGGGACAGCGACTGGCCGGCGCTCGCCTTCGCCTCGCCGCTGACCAGCTCGTCGCAGTCCTCGAGCATCAGCAGCCGCCAGCGCGGCTCGTCGTCGTCACCGCTGCCCAGCGCCACGCTCATCAGGTACGCCGGGTCGCTGAACAGCCGCTCCGGATCGAGCACGCAGTCCACCTGGCACCACGACCGCCACTGCTGCGCGAGCGCCCGCAACGCCGTCGTCTTGCCGGTGCCGGGCTCGCCGTGCAGCAGCAGAAGCCGCCCGGGCACGACCGAGCCGTCCAGCGACATCAGCCGCTCGAGCGTGCGCGCGACCGGCCGCGAATAGTTCGCCTGGATCTTCTCCCAGGGCGCCGCGTCGATCTCTCGCTGCACACGTCGCGGTCCGTGCGGACCGAAATGCCAGAATCCGATGGGTACGCTGTCGTCCGCCGGCGCCGGTTCCTCGACCGCGTTGGCCGTGGCCGCGTCCAGCACCGACTCGGCGAGCTCGGCGCTCACGGCGGTGACGGTCACCCGGGCCCGGCGGCTCTGCTTCCAGCGCGTCACGTGCAGCGTCCAGCCCTCGCCGACGGCGAGCCGGCCCTGCGCGTCGTCCTCCACCGCGTCCCGCAGCAGGCGGGCGTCCTCGGTGGTCAGCGGCGCGTCGGCGCGTACGTTCTCCAGGTATTTGCTGCGGCCGTACGGCTCCCGCCCGGTGACGAACGCGTCCAGGGCGAGCAGGTCCACCACGTCCACCAGTCGGTCGACATCGTCGACCGAACCGGACAGCGGCAGCGTCGTGGAAGCCGGGGGCGTGACCGCCGGCTCCACGGCGCGTCCGGCATGCCGGTCCACGGACTGATGGGGTGTGCGCATAAGGCCATGATCGGCCATCGATGTCCGGGTGGCAGCCTATTTTCCCGAGGTTGGTCCGATCGGGACTGGGCTCAGGCGTTGGTCTTGGTCAGCACGAACACCGGGATGACGCGGTCAGTCTTCTTCTGGTAGTCGGCGTAGTCGGGGTACGCCTCGACGGCCCGCTGCCACCAGATCGCACGCTCGTCGCCGTTGGTCTCGTGAGCGACGTAGTCGTGCTTGTCCGGACCGTCCTGGAGCTCGACGTGTGGCTCGGCGCGGACGTTGTAGACCCAGACCGGGTTCTTCGGTGCCCCGCCCAGCGAGCCGACCACGGCGTACTGGCCGTCGTGCTCGACCCGCATCAGAGCGGTCTTGCGCAGCTTGCCGGTCTTCGCGCCACGCGAGGTCAGCACGATGACCGGCATCCCGCGCATGCTGGTGCCCTCGGCGCCGTTCGTGGACTCGATCTTCTCGGCCTGATCGCGCGCCCAGCCGGACGTGCTCGGAGCATATTCACCACTCAATGGCATGCGATCACCTTAGGCAGGTCGGGGCGGCTTCCTGGCGAGAGTTGCCTCACCGGCGCGCGAGGAATTTTATGCAGACCGCGTCGGTTCGCGCGGTCACCGCAGGCCGGCCACCGCGGCGTCGGTGCCGCCTCGCCACAGCACGCCGGCCTCGGCGAAGCCGGCCACCCGCAGCGCGTCGACGTGCCAGAGCGCGGGCGGCGTCCACTCCTGGTCGTGCGAGACCGAGGGGTAGATGCGCTCCCGCTCGATCACCTTCGGCCCGAGGACCTCGTCGGCCGCCGCACGCCGCCACCACTCCGCCCACGAGGTGGCCGCGCCGGACTCGTACCGCTCCTCGCGCAGTTGCCGCCCCCGCGCCCGCAACCGTTCGGAGAGCGTGGGCAGCGACTCCTCCGGCATGTGGTCGGCGTTCACGAAGATCCCGCCCGGCCGTAGCACCTCGCGGATCTCGCCGTACAGCGTGGCTACCCGTTCGGCCGGCAGCCAGTGCAGCGCGGTGGCGGTGAGCACGGCGTCGAACGCGCCCGGGTCGCCGGCCTCGGTGGAGAAGGTCTCGCCCGGCAGCTTCGCCCGCCAGCCCGGGTCGCCGAGGTCGGCGTCGATGATCGTGGCCCGCCCGGCGAGGGTGGCGCCCGCGATCGTCAGCAGCACCGGGTCCTGGTCGAGGACGGTCACCTCGGCGTCCGGGAAGCGGGCCAGCGTGCGCAGCGCGATCGTGCCGGTGCCGCCGGCCAGGTCGAGCACCCTGGGCGCCCGCCCGTCGGTGACCGCGTCGACCGCGGTGAGCATCGCCGCGAAGCGCTCCTCCCGGTCGGGCATGAATGCCGTCTGCTGACGGTCCCAGCTCTCCTGCCAGATGTAAGCAGTCATACCCTCTACGCTAGTTACCTGGCGGGCTCGTCTCAAGCCGGGCCGCGAATGCCATGAGGTCCCGCCGCTCGATCGCCGCCGCCATCAGATCGGGGAACGCGTCGGGCGTGCACGCGAACGCCGGCACGCCCAGCGCCGCCAGCGCCGCCGCGTTGTCGTGGTCGTACGCCGGTGCGCCCTCGTCGGAGAGCGCCAGCAGCACCACCACCTGCACCCCGGCCGCGGTCATCTCGGCGACCCGGCGCAGCATCTGCTCCCGGACGCCACCCTCGTACAGGTCGCTGATCAGCACGAAGATGCTGTCCCGCGGCCTGGTGATCAGCTGCTGGCCGTACGCGATGGCCCGGTTGATGTCGGTCCCGCCGCCCAACTGGGTGCCGAACAGCACCTCCACCGGGTCGCTGAGCTGGTCGGTCAGGTCCACCACGGCGGTGTCGAAGACGACCAGCGACGTGCGCAGCGACCGCATCGAGGCGAGCACCGCCGCGAACACCCCGGAGAACACGACCGACGCCGCCATCGACCCGGACTGGTCCACGCAGAGCACGACGTCCCGCTGCACGGCGGTGGTCCGCCGCCCGTAGCCGACCAGCCGCTCGGGGATCACGGTGCGCAGGTCGGCCTGGTAGTGCCGCAGGTTGGCCCGGATGGTGCGGTCCCAGTCGATGTCCGCGTGCCGGGGCCGGTTGATCCGGGACGCCCGGTTGAGCGCGCCGCTGATCGCCGCCCGGGTCTTCTGCGTGATCCGCTTCTCCAACTGCTCGACCACCGACCGCACCACCTGGCGGGCGGCCTCCTTGGTCTTGGCCGGCATGACCCGGTTGAGCGAGAGCAGCGTGCCGACCAGATGCACGTCCGGCTCGACCGCGGCCAGCATCTCCGGTTCGAGCAACAGCCGGGTCAGGTCGAGCCGCTCGATCGCGTCGGACTGCATGACCTGCACGACGGTGCTCGGGAAGTACTCGCGGATGTCGCCGAGCCAGCGGGCCACCTTGGGCGCCGAGCCGCCGAGGCCGGCCGAGCGCTTGCTGCCGCTCGTCTCGCCCTCGCCGGGCGCGCCGGAGTCGTAGAGGGCCGCCATCGCGGCGTCCATCTGCCCGTCGCGGCCCTCGGCCTTGCCCAGCGACTCGTCGGCCGGTCCGCCCAGGACCATCCGCCAGCGCCGCGCCCGCTCGCCGGATGAATCGGTCATAGCTCCCTCCCCAGCAGCAGACGAAGGGTCGGCATCACAAGATCTGCCCGCGAGTCGTCGAAGCCGAGGCCGTTCGTCTCGGCGCCACCGGGGCGGCCACCCGCGATCCTCTCGCCGATCGCCCGTCGCTCCCCGGCCTCGAAGGCGCCGAACGTGCGGCGCAGCAACGGCAGCACGGCGTCGAACGCGTCCGCCGGGATGTCCGCCAACCACCCGTCGAGCAGGTCGAGCAGTGCGTCGTCGTGCACCAGCAGCAGGCCGCCGCCGGCCAGGAATCCCTCCACCCAGGCGGCGCCGTGCGCGGGCGGCGTGCCCACGGTCAGCGGCAGCCGCAGCCGCCGGCGCGCCTCGGCCGCGTCCAGCCGGCCCGCGTCCAGCAGCAGCCGGGTCAACCGCCCGGCCAGCAGCCCGTGCAGGTCGGCCCGCCCGGCTACCGACGCCAGCGTGCTCAGCCAGCGTGCACGGGCGTCCTCGTCGTCGAGCAGGCCGATCGCCGCGTGCACGCCGTCGATCCGGTCGCGCAGGATCTTGGCGGCCTCGTCGGAGAGCGAGCCCACCGCGGACGGCAGCCCCGCATACACCCGGCCGAGCAGGCTGGTGGTCACCGCGGCCAGCCCGGCCACGTCGGTACGCCGGACGTCGCCGTAGCGCAGCGTGCGGGCCAGCGCCGGGATCGCCGCCATCAGGTGCCCCACGTCGGCGTCCAGCGCCGCGCGCGCGTCGAGCGCGGCCAGCACCGGCGGGTACGCCTCCGCGAGGTCGGCCAGCAGGCAGGTCTCCACCAGCCCGGTCACGTCGGCAAGCGTCTCCGCGTCGGCGGCCGCCCGGGTCAGCTTCGCCGTCGCGGCGGCGGCCACCGTGGTGCCGAACATGCTGCCCTCGACCAGCCGTACCGCGAACTCGGGCTGCCAGCGCAGTTTCCACTCCTCGCGGAAGGTGCCGGTCGAGGCCCGGCCGGACGCGGCCGGCTCGCCCCACGGCACCCCGATCACGCGCAGCCGGTGCAGCAGGCGGCTGCGCCTGAGGTCGGTCTCCTTGCGCAGGTCGAGGTCGAGCGCCCGCTCGAGAGCCTCCGGCTTCAGCCGCACGGTGCGCTGCTGGGCGGCCAGATCCTTGGCGAGCGGCACCGCGGGCATGTCCTCGGGCACGCCGCCGAGCCGTTCGCCGACCACCAGTCGTTTGTTGATCAGCTCGACCCGCAGCGGCTCGGCGTCGCACATGACCGCCTCGGCCGCCTCGGTCACCTCGGCCAGCCCGGCGAGCGGCCGGCCGCGCAGCGTGGCGAGCGCCTCGGCGAGCCGGGTGGCCTCGATGACGTGCGCCGACGAGGTGGGCACCCCCTCGGCGCGCAGCACCCCGGCCGCGTCCACCAGCCATCGCGGCACCACCTCGTCGGCCGAGGTGAACAGGTGGTGGTACCAGCCCGGCGAGCGCACCCCGGCGCCGTAGCCGGACCAGGAGGCCAGCCGCCCGTACGTCCACGGCACCCAGGTGAACGCGACCTTGCCCTTCTTCCGGCCCCGAAGCAGGTCGGTGTCGTCCTTCTGGGTCACCTTGCGGGCCAGCGCCGGCACGTGCCAGGCGCCGCAGACCACCGCGATCTCGTCGTGCGTCTTGCGCACCTCGCGCAGGACGGTCCGCATGTACGCCTCGCGGACCAGATCGTCGGGGTCCTCCGGGGAGTCGTCCCGGATCGCGGTCATCGCCTCGGCGATCGCCTCGAAGGCCGGCATGCCGCGGTGCTCGACCACGTCCTCCCACCAGCGCTCGGGATCGTCGTAGCCGGCCGCGTTCGCCAGCTCGCCGATCGGGTCGACCGGGCGGCTCAATTCCTGCGAGTCGGATCTATCCAGCCGGAAGGCGAACGGCAGGTCGAAGAACCGCACGGGAACGCCCGCGGCCACCGCCCAGGTGAGCGCTTGCCACTCCGGGGAGAAGACCGCGAACGGCCAGAAGGCCGCCCGCCGTGGATCGTCGGGCGCATATCCCAGGAGCGCGACCGGCGGTTCAAGATCGGCATGACGAACCCACTCCACCAGGGAATCGGCCTCCGGCGGCCCCTCGATCAGCACGATCGACGGCGGCCGGCGCGACAGCTCCGCCACCACCGCCCGGGCCGAGCCCGGACCGTGGTGCCGAATCCCGTAGAGCCGCTCAGGCATCGCGGGCGGCCCGATAGAAGTCGATCCAGTCGGGACGCTCGCGGACGACGGTCTCCAGGTATTCCCGCCAGACCACGCCGTCGGACACCGGGTCCTTCACCACCGCGCCGACGATGCCGGCCGCCACGTCGCTCGCGTGCAGCGTGCCGTCGCCGAAGTGCGCGGCCAGCGCCATCCCGTTGGTGAGCACCGAGATCGCCTCGGCCGTGGAGAGCGTGCCGGTCGGCGACTTGAGCTTGGTGCGTCCGTCCTCGGTCAGCCCGCCACGCAGCTCGCGGAAGACCGTCACCACGCGCCGGATCTCCTCGATCGCGGTCGGCACCGCGGGCAGGTCGAGCGCGGCGCCGAGCTCGGCGACCCGGCGCGCCACGATCTCCACCTCTTCGTCGGCCGAGGCGGGCACCGGCAGCACCACCGTGTTGAACCGGCGGCGCAGCGCGCTGGACAGCTCGTTCACCCCGCGGTCGCGGTCGTTGGCCGTGGCGATCAGGTTGAACCCGCGCTGCGCCTGCACCTCGGTGTTCAGCTCGGGCACCGGCAGCGTCTTCTCGGACAGGATGGTGATCAGCGCGTCCTGCACGTCGGACGGCACCCGGGTCAGTTCCTCGAGCCGGGCGATCGAGCCGGTGCGCATGGCCCGCATGATCGGGCTCTCCACCAGCGCCGCCTCGCTCGGCCCCTCGGCGAGCAGGCGGGCGTAGTTCCACCCGTACCGGATCGCCTCCTCGGCGGTGCCGGCGGTGCCCTGCACGAGCAGCTTCGAGTCGCCGGAGATCGCCGCCGCGAGGTGCTCGGACACCCAGGTCTTGGCGGTGCCCGGCACGCCGAGCAGCAGCAGGGCCCGGTCGGTGGCGAGGGTGGCCACCGCGACCTCGATCAGCCGGCGCGGCCCGACGTACTTCGGCGTGACCTTCGCGCCGTCGCCGAGCAGGTAGGTCACCACGGCGTGGGGCGAGAGCCGCCAGCCCGGCGGCCGGGGCCGGTCGTCGTCGCGGGCGAGCTCGGCCAGTTCCTCGGCGTACTGGTCCTCGGCGTGCGGGCGCAGAGCGGTCACTGGAACTCCTGGAGCATCTCGTGGCGGAAGGTGAGCGTGCGGGCGAGCTCGGCGACCGGCCGCGCCCGCGACTGGTCGGCCGGGTCCTGGTCGAGCTGGGCGGCGAGGCGGCCGACCGGGTCGGCCCACGCCGGGGGCATGGCCAGTGCCGCGGACCGGCACAGCTCGCCGAGCTGCCAGGTGTGCCGGTCGGTGCGGGCGCGGTGGGCGATGGTCTCCAGCACCGCGGTGGACAGCTCGTCGGGCCACCGGCCGGGGTGGATGGAGAGCAGCCGGTGGGCCATGCCGTCCTCGCGGCGCAGCGCGTCGGCGGCGAGCCGGCCGAGCTCGTCCGGCGGGATCACCAGGTGCAGGTCCCACCGGACCGACTCGCGCAGGGCGGCGGCCGCCTCGTCGATCAGCGCGGTGGCCCAGGCGGCGTCGCGCTGGGCGATGGCGGCCTTGGCCCAGCCGTGCAGCAGCGCCGACTCCCAGTCGTTGCCGCGGGCCAGACGCAGCATGGTGGCCGGGTCGGACCAGGTGTCGAGCGGGGCGCCGGCCAGCGTCTCCTCCAGCAGCCAGGCGCTGACGCCGAGGCCGCGGGCCGGGGTGGCGGCCATGCCGTCGCGGCGCATGCCGGTGTCGAGATCTTCCGGCGGCGTCACCAGCAGCCAGCCGTTCGGGTCGCGCCGGACCGCCGCGGCCGCGCGCTGCGCCATCCGCTTGCCGAGCGACGAGCCGGGCAGGCTGCGCAGCAGGTCGAGGGCGGACTCGCGGACCTCCTTGCGGCGGTCGTCGAGGGCTTGCTCGAGGAACGGCTCGTCGGCGAGGCTCAGCCCGGTCGCGAGTGCGGCCACGAACCGGGCCCGATCGTCCGACGACTCGTGCGGCCACGACCGGGTCAGGAGCGAGAGGCCGCGAGCGGGGTCGGCCCGGCGCAGCTCGATGAGGTAGCCCAGCCGTTCCCCGATGGTGCCGGTCTCCCAGGCGGCGCCGGTCTCCCCGGCGGTGGCCGCGACCGTCTCGTCGCGCAGCCAGCGCCAGTCGCCCCGCATCCCGGCCAGCCAGGCGCCGCGCCGGCCGGCGACCTGGGCCAGCGCCGGGCGGATCAGCGAGTTGCGCCGGCCCGCGTCGAGCAGGGCGGGCAGCACGACCGGGGGCACGTGGCCGCCCTTGGCCGCGGCCGCCTCCAGCCACTGGGACAGCAGCTCGTGCGCGATCTGGGCGCCCCCGGGCACGCCGTCGCCGAGGATGCGGATCAGCCGGGCGCCGGACGCGGCGGGCAGCGGGGGAGTGATCTCGGCGGGAGCGGCGGGAATCGGCGCATGCCCGTGCGCGGGCGTGACGCCGGCCCGCCGCCGGGCGAGGGCGACCGCGGCGGAATCCAGCAGGGAACCACCCGACCAGGGGCGGCGGTCGGTGCCGACCAGGGCGGCGGCCAGCAGCTCGGGCGGCATCTCCGGGTGCCGTGCGGCGCCGGGATCAGGCACCGGCACGCCGGCCGGCACGAAGCCGCTTGCCACCCAGGCGGCGAGCGGCCGCAGGCCGGTGGGCGACCACTCGGCGGCCACCGTGGCGGGGGTGGCGCCCGCCGCCGCGAGCAGCCACCACGGCTCGCGATGCCCGGCCGCCAGCGGCAGGGCGGCGCCCGACTCGTCGACCAGCCAGCCGTCCTCGCTCGGGGTCACCCCGCCGAGCAGGACGGGCGCGTCGGACCGCCAGGGCTCGGCGGCGACCGTGCCGGCCCAGCCGGCGAGCGCCTCGGCCGGCCGCTGCGCGCCATCGGGCTCGGCGAACGGCTCGGCGGCGCTGTGCCGCTCGGCGACCAGGGCGCGCAGCGGCGCGGCGCCGGGGTAGAAGGCCAGGTCGGCGCGGAACTCGGTGCCCGGGACGAGATCGGACACCAGCGGCACGCCGGGCGCGGCGAACGCCAGGACCAGCGCGAACCGGCCGGTGGCGGCGCCGCGCAGCCAGGTGCGCCGGGTGGTCAGCGCGCCGTCGTCGGCGTCGACCTGGCCGAGCACCTGCCAGCGGTCGGCGACCCGGGGGCCGGCCAGCACGTCGTCGGTGGCGACCGGGAACCCGATCCGGGAACGGACGGTCGCGGCCAGCTCGGGCGGCAGCTGGTCGAGCCGCTCGTACCCGGCGACCAGCAGGCGCAGCAACGCGAGCTCGCCGAGCAGGCGGTCGGCCCACTGCGGCCCCACACCGGCGATGCCGCCGAGCCGGCGCACCGCGTTCGCCGCGGTCGGGGCCTGGGCATCCACCAGCCGGGCGGCCATGACGTCGAACGGTTTCGGCCCGCTGCGCTGGGAGCCGGCCAGGCCGTGCCGCACCTGGTCGTCGAGCCAGCGGCTCAGCTCGGCCATGCCGCCCGCGACGCGCTCGGCGCGCTGCTCCACCCGCTTGGCCGCGGCCACCGGGTCGGGGGGCCCGGCGGGACTGCGCCGCCGCGCCGCGGAGGCGGCCCGCGCCGCCTGCCACTCGCGAACGAACGCCGGCGCCTCGGCGGACGACACATCGGACTCGGCCCACAGCAGGAGCAGGCCCAGCGCGTGCTTGCAAGGGATCTTGCGGCTCGGGCACGAGCACCGGAACGCCGGCCTGGCCAGGTCGGCACAGACCTGGTAGCCGCGGCACACTCCCCAAAGGATCTCGTCGAGCCGGCCGGACGCCGCGAAGGTGAGGCCGCGCGCGGCCTTCACCGAGGCGGCGTCGGGGGCCAGGGCCTCGACCTGGGGAACGGACCATCGCTCAACGGGCACGGGCAAACCCTAGTCGCGCGGTACGACAAATTCGGTCCGCGGGAACCGGCGATCAGACGGCGCCGTGCCCCGCCGGCACCGGCTCGCGCGGCGGTGGCGGGGGAGTGCCGTCCCCGAACGGCCGGCCGCCCAGTCTCGCCCGGTCGTGCGGTTCGAGCCAGGTGGTCAGGTCGGGCCCGGCCGGCACGATCCCGGTCGGGTTGATGTCCCGGTGCACCAGGTAGTAATGCCGCTTGATGTCGACGAAATCGATCGTGTCGCCGAAGCCGGGAGTCTGGAACAGGTCCCTCGCGTACGCCCACAGGACGGGCATCTCGCTGAGCTTGTTCCGATTGCACTTGAAGTGGTTGTGATAGACCGCGTCGAAGCGGGCCAGCGTGGTGAACAGCCGTACGTCCGCCTCGGTGATCGTGTCGCCGACCAGGTAACGATGATCTTCAAGATGTGACGACAGCTTGTCGAGGCGGTCGAAGAGCCGCGCATAAGCCTGCTCGTACGCCTCCTGCGTCCCCGCGAACCCGGCCCGGTAGACGCCGTTGTTCACATCCGCGAAGACGAACCGGTTGACCTTGTCGATCTGCTCCCGCAGCGAAGCCGGGTAGAGCGCCGGCGCCCCGGCCCGCTGATACTTGGTCCACTCCAGCGACAGGTCGATGGTGATCTGCGCAAAGTCGTTGGTCACCACCTGACCGGTCGGGATGTCGACCATGGCCGGGACGGTGATCCCCTTCTCGTACCCGGGGAAGCGGGCGAAATACGCCTCCTGCAACCGCTCGATGCCCAGCACCGGGTCGCGCCCGTCCGGGTCGAGGTCGAAGCTCCAGCTCCGCTTGTCGTGGGTCGGGCCGGCGACGCCCATCGAGAGCACGTCCTCGAGCCCCAGCAGCCGCCGTACGATGATCGCCCGGTTGGCCCACGGGCAGGCCCGGCTCACGATCAGCCGGTAGCGCCCCGGCTCGACCGGGTAGCCGTCCCGGCCGTCCTCAGTGATGCGAGTCGGAATGTACCGCTGATCCCGGGTGAACTCCCCGGACGGATTCACGTACGCCATAAAACCCATACTGCCAGCCGTATCGCACGTAAGGTTGCTTGATGAAAGCAGCCATTACACCCATCCTTGCCGTCGCCACCCTCGTCCTGACCTGGGGCCGTGATCTACCCCCGCCGGTGGTCGCGGTCGTCGCCCTGGTCCTGGGCGCCGCCGTGCTGTCCGCCGTCCACCACGCCGAGGTCGTCGCGCACAAGGTGGGTGAGCCGTTCGGCTCGCTCGTGCTGGCCGTGGCCGTCACCGTCATCGAGGTCGCGCTCATCGTCACCCTGATGATCAGCGGCGGCGCGAAGACCCAGTCCCTGGCGCGCGACACCGTCTTCGCCGCCGTGATGATCACCTGTAATGGCCTGGTCGGCCTGTCCCTGCTGGTCGCGGCCCTCCGCCGGCGGGTGGCCGTCTTCAACCCCGAGGGCACCGGTGGCGCGTTCGCCACCGTCATCACGATCGCGACGCTCAGCCTGGTGCTGCCCAACGTCACCACCAGCCGCCCCGGCCCGGAGTTCTCGCCCGCGCAGCTGGCGTTCGCCGCGGTCACGTCGCTGGCCCTGTACGCGCTCTTCGTGACCGTCCAGACCCGACGCCACCGCGACTACTTCCTGCCGATCACCACGGCCGGCGAGGTCATCGACACCGAGCAGCACGTCGACCCGCCGACCGGCCGTGCCGCGCTGACCAGCCTCGGCCTGCTGCTGCTCGCCCTGATCGGCGTGGTCGGCCTGGCCAAGGGCGTCTCCCCGGCGATCGAGAAGGCGGTCGGCGACCTCGGCATGCCGCAGGCCGTGGTCGGCGTGGCGATCGCCCTGCTGGTGCTGCTGCCCGAGACGATCGCCGCCGTCCGGGCCGCCGCCCGCGACCGCGTCCAGACCAGCCTCAACCTCGCGATCGGCTCGGCCATGGCCAGCATCGGCCTGACCATCCCGGCGATCGCCATCGCGAAGATCTGGCTGTCCGGCCCGCTGCTGCTGGGTTTGGGCGGCACCCAGATGATCCTGCTGGCCCTGACCGTCGCGGTGGGCACCCTGACCATCGTTCCCGGCCGCGCAAACGTCCTGCAGGGCGGCCTCCACCTGTCCCTGGCGGCCGTGTTCCTCTTCATGGCGGCCAGCCCCTGACCCCACGTCGAAGAGACCTGGGCGTTTCCCTCCCGCCGCCTTTCCCGTACGAGCGTCCGCCAAGTCCCCGGCGTGCCAGGGCCGCCGGCTGCACCAACAGCTCCGCGCCCGGCTGCCGGGCGGGCCCGGCCCAGGACCACCGCCGGTGCCGCGTACCGGGACTTCGCCGGGGCGCCTGGCCACGGCCTGCCGCAAGCCCGGCAGTCCCGCAGGTCTGGCAGCTGTGAGCGCTGACGCTGGGCCGGAACCGTTGCCCGGCGAGCTTCTCGCGCCCGCCGGGCGGTGGTGCCAAGTGCGTCAGGAGATCAGGCTGATGTCGAAGCCGACGAATGTCGTGCCGGTGGCGCGGTAGGTGGCGACGTTGCTGCTGGACGGGGTGAACCGGACGAAGCCGTGGCCCTGCGCGGATGTGCCCAGCACGGCCGAGCCGTACGGCGTGACCGCCAGTGCGTCGTCCGGCACGCCTATCTGGGACAGGGGCGGGGTGGTCCGGGTCTGGTTGATCGGGTACTGGCCGCTGTTCCAGTCGGCGGTGTGCCACGTGCCGTCGTCGCCGCTGAGCCACTGCACCTGGAACGAGAACACGTACCCGCCGTTGTTGACGACTGAGATCTTCGAGACGGCCTGCAGTGCCGCGTTGGCCGCTACAGCCGGCAGCGCGCTGAACAACAGCATGGCCGCCGCCGCCAGGACGCCCAGGCGCCGGCGCAGGTTGCGGTGTTTCATGTGAACCCCCGTGAGAAAGAGATGACTATCTGGAACACAGGGTGCGTTTCGTTGAGTGATCTGCGAGCCCGGTGATCATGGCGGTAGGTCCGGATCTCCGGCGGCCAACGCCGCAGCGACGTGCATGGATATCGACGGCGGCGCCGGACGTTTGCTGTGGCGCATTGCCGCTGGCCAGGGCTTTCTCGGCGGTGGTTTGGCGTTTTCGTAGCCCTATCCCGCCGGTCGCGGCGGACCGCCCGGTTGCGCCGTCGAGCGGGTGGAGTGTTGGTGGTTCGTGCGGTGTGTCCGCCGGCTGCGGGTCCGTTGGAGGGCCATGCGGCGGGTGGGGTTGGTCCTATCAGGACGAGGCTTGCGGCCGGGAACGTCGTGCCCGTGCTTGTCGCCGAAGGGCCGAAGGCGAGCGGGCGGTCGACCGGATTGCCGACCGGTCGTCCTCTTCGGACAATCAGCGGCCCAGCGCCCGAGCGACCGCAGACACGATCTGCTCATCCGCCACGCCGAGCAGCCGCGCCGCGCGGACGAACGCCGTGGCGCTGTCCCGCAGCGCCTCGTCCGGGTCCGACCGGGGTGCGGGTACCGCCGCGACCCGGGTTCCGCCGCCCCGCCGGGAGATCACCAACCCGGCCACCTCCAGCTCGCGGTACGTCCGGGCGACCGTGCCGACGGCCAACCCCAGGTCGGCGGCGAGTTGGCGGAGGGGCGGAAGGCGATCACCGGGCGCCAGCACGCCGAACCGGATCAGCTCGACCAGTTGGCGTCGCAGCTGCTCGTACGGCGGCGTGGGATCGTCGGTGACCACCGTCAACGCCGGACGGTCGGTCACCGCGTCCGCGCCAGGGGGTCGACCCGGTCCGGGGTGAGTGCCGCCGTGGCGCACCAGCCCACGAGGGCAAGCGATGCCGGAACCAGGGCGATCAGGGCCCAGCCCGCCGTTGTCCACCACGTCGACGCGCAGGAGATGCTGAGCAGGCCGCCGCCGGCCGTCAGGCCGACACCGGCGAGCGGGATGGCGATGAGAGCGCCGACCGCGCCGGTGACGACGCGGGCCGCACGCCGGCGCAGCGCGTCATCGACGGCCACGTCACCGGCGTCGCCGGAGCGCGGTCGGCGGACGATGGCCCGCACGGCGACGTACGCGAGCAGCACGCCGAACACCACGACGACCGCGAGCCGACCGGCATAGAACACGCCCGGCCACGGGCCGTGGCTCTCCACCGTGTCGGGCGTGCACCGCCAGGTCAGCGACCGTCCGGGGCGCCCCAGGTCGTCGGGGCTACCGGCCCAGGTCGTGGCGGTGAGCAGGACCGCGAGCGCTCCGCCGGCCGCGGCGACCACCCGGCCGAGGCGGTGTGGCAGGTAGTCGCGGATGCGGCGGACCTCGACGGCCGCGACCCGCATCGGCCCGCGCGGTGGCCGAACCGTCAGCTCACCGGCGAGTACGCCGACTAGCGTGCACAGCCCGAACAGCGGCGCGGCCAGCAGCAGCCCGGTGCCGAGATCACCCGATCGCGCGGCGATGCCGCCGACGATCACGCCGACCGCGGCGCCCGCCCAGCGCAGCACGGCGGTACGCCGGGCGACCCCCCGGATCATCAGTGCGGTCATGCGGCGCTCCCCGTTGTGTCAAGCGTTTGGCACAAGGAGGATGAGCCACGCCGGGTGCTTGTGTCAAACACTTGGCACATTCGGTGAGGCCGGTGAATCTAGGCGGACTGGCGCAGCACCAGGGTCGGCTCGTAGATCACCGACGACACCCGCATCTCCGGGTCGTCGATCCGGGCCAGCAGCAGCCGCGCCGCCTCGGCCGCCATGTCCTCCAGGGGATGGCGCACGGTGGTCAGGGCCGGCGTGGCCGCCACCGCCGCGCTGCTGTCGTCGAAGCCGACGATCGCCACCTGGTCGGGCACCGGGCGCCCGGCCTCGCGCAGCGCCAGCAGCGCGCCCACGGCCATCAGGTCGTTGGCGACGAACACGCCGTCGAGATCGGGGTGCTCGGCGAGCAGTGCGCGCATCGCGGTCTCGCCGCTCTCCTGGGTGAAGTTGCCGGCCTCGATCGGCACCCAGCCGTGGCCGTGTTTCGCCATCGTCCGCCGAAACCCGGAGATCCGGTCGTGGCTGGCCGGCACCTCGGCCGGTCCCGAGATCATCCCGATCCGCCGGCACCCGCGCCCGAGCAGGTGCTCGGCCGCCAGCGTGGCTCCCGTCTCGTTGGCGAGGTCCACGTAGTTGATCGGCACCGCCTCGCCCGGGCGGCCGATCATCACGGCCGGCACCCCGCCGTCGGTCAGCATCCGCGGCAGCGGGTCGACGGCCGGCAGCGACAGCACGATCGCGCCGTCGGCCTGCCCGTTGCGCAGGTCGCCGACGAGCCGTCGCCGGCCGTCCTCGGTGCCCACGATCTGCAACGCCAACTGCACGCCGGCCTGCCGCAACACGCTCATCAGCCCGCCGACGACCCGCCCGAAATAGGGATCGGCGAAGAACCGGCCCATGAACGGATCGTCGTCGTGCGACTCGGAATCCGACACCACCAGCGCCACGGTCCCGGTCCGCCGGGTGACCAGCGATCGAGCCAGCCGGTTGGGCACGTAGCCGGTCCGCCCGACGGCGTCCCACACGACCTCGTGCAGCTGCGGATCGACGTTCCGCACGCCGTTGATCACCCGCGAGACGGTCGCGCGGGACACTCCCGCCACCCGCGCCACGTCTTCCAGCGTCGGCAGCCGATCGACCGAGGTGCGCCCGCTCTGCATGCGGTCTTTATAGCACAGTCGGAAAGCGCTCTCCGACCGCAGCTTCCGCTCGGCGATCACCAAATTCCCTACACCGTACGCCGGGCGGCTCCCCGCCGGCCGCGGCCGTCCCCGATTCTCCGCGCGAGCACCTGCAACACCGGTCCGCAGCGCGACTATCGCGTGAGTCGGTGGGCACCCGCCGGCCGCCCCCGCTTGCCGGCCGTTTCCCGGCGGATTGGTTCCGGAACCGGGAACGGCCCTTCCGGCATTGACGCCTGTCATGTCGAGGCGCAGACTCGGAAAGCGCTCTCCGACCGCCGCCCGGTGTCCCCGCGCTGGGCGGTCGTATACCCCCATCCCCGTGGAGAACTGTGGAGATCCGAGTGAACACTGAATCCACGGCCCGGCTCGACGCCCGGCCGAAAGCAAGACGCAGAACACGCGCGATCCTCGCCTCGACCGCGGTCGCCGCCCTCGCCGGCACCCTCGCGATCGCCGGCGTCGAGGCCGCCCACGCCGCCGACACGCTGCTCTCGCAGGGCCGGCCCGCGATCGCCTCGTCCACCGAGAACGGCGGCGCGCCCGCCGCGGCGGCCGTCGACGGCAACGCGACGACCCGCTGGGGCAGCGCCTGGAGCGACCCGCAGTGGCTGCGCGTCGACCTGGGCGGCACCGCGAACATCACGTCCGTGCAGCTGCAATGGGAGGCCGCCTACGCGAAGGCGTACCAGATCCAGACCTCGGCCGACGGCAGCGCCTGGACCACGATCTACACCAAGACCAACGGCACGGGCGGCCCCGAGACGCTCACGGTGAGCGGTTCCGGTCGCTACGTGCGCATGTACGGCACCCAGCGTGGCACCGGCTACGGCTACTCGCTGTACGAGTTCAAGGTCTACGGCAGCCTGGTCAACCCGCCCGCCACCGACGGACCGGGCTACATCATGGCCGTACCGCCGGTCACCGGCGTGGTGCCGTCGACCGCCGTCCCGCCGGCCACCAACCCGCCCACCACGCACCACGAGTTCCAGGCCAACTGCGCGGTGAGCCGCTCCAACCTGAACGACGACCCGATCGTCTTCCCGAACATGCCGGGCGCCTCGCACTCGCACACGTTCATGGGCAACACGACCACCAACGCGGCCACCACGCTGAGCAGCCTGCAGGCGGGCGGCACGGCCTGCATCACGCCCGGTGACAAGACCGGCTACTGGATGCCGACGCTGCTCAACGGCACCACCGCCGTCCAGCCGGTCGGCCGCCAGGTCATCTACTACAAGAGCGGCGTGATCGACTACCGCAGCGTGCGCCCGTTCCCGCCCGGCCTGCGGTACGTGGTGGGCAGTCCGGCCGCGACCATGGACGACTTCCGGAACGCCCCGGGCGCCGTCGAGGGCTTCGAATGCGGCGACAGCTCGTTCAACTGGGACATCCCGGCCAATTGTCCGGCCGGCACCCAGCTCAACGTCCGCATGCAGGCCCCGAGCTGCTGGGACGGCCTGCACCTGGACACCCCCGACCACAAGAGCCACATGGTCTACCCGGTGCTCGGCATCTGCCCGAACGACCACCCGGTCGCCGTCCCGATGATCGAGTTCAAGATGGCGTGGCCGGTTAGCGGCGACATGTCGCAGGTCCACTTCTCCAGCGGCCGCGGCTACAGCTTCCACTACGACGTCTTCAACGCCTGGGACGTCCCGACCCTGGCCGCCCTCACCACCCACTGCATCAACGGCGGCCTGCAGT
Organism: Actinoplanes sp. KI2; assembly: GCF_025630775.1. Taxonomy (GTDB): domain Bacteria; phylum Actinomycetota; class Actinomycetes; order Mycobacteriales; family Micromonosporaceae; genus Actinoplanes. The sequence continues at coordinate 67,031 of NZ_JAOSZE010000013.1, read as the reverse complement.
GCGACCCGCGCGGCTTCGACCAGTACAAGCCGGACCGTGGCGCCGCCCTCAACGAGAACTACGAGCTCCCGTAGCGGCAACTCCGGCGAGTCGAAAGGCGAGTGGAAAGGCGAGTCGAAAGGGCGTCGTCCGCGCGGCGGCGCCCTTTCCCATTTTCCCGCGCAATTAATGAATGCTTTCGAGCGTCGTCAAGGCGGCGCTGCGGGTGCGGAGAACCTGAAGCGCCAAGGCGCGCGTCTGCGGTTCGACTCCCGATTTGTTCTCGCTGTCGGCGAGATTTTGGCCCTGTTCGAGGTGCGCCCGGATCAGCTTGAGCGCGTCCGCGTCGAACCTCTTTCCGAACAGCGCCTGCGCATCGGTGACCTGTTGCGGGGTGACCATGCCGGGCATCTCCATGCCCTTGTGCGGGTTCACCGCGGGCAGCCCGGCCTGGTCGTGCAGCGCGCGCAGGCTGGACAGCTCGGCCGTGGTGAATGCCTGGACTTGCAGCGCCAGGGCCTGCACGCCGGGGCTGCCGCTGCTGCGCGGGACGAGCCCGAGCAGGGGCAGCAGTTGCTCGTCCATCGCGATGTTGATCTCGATCCAGGCGAGGTCGGTGCCGCCGAACTGGGTCGCCGTGGTCGGCGCCGGGATGGTGTCCGCCTCGGGCCGCGAACTCCTGCACCCGGCCGGCCCGGTCGTCGCCAGCAGGCCGGCGAGCAGGAGCCGGGCAATCATTTTCACGCGCCGAGTCTGACTTTTCCCGATCCGGTCTGTCAACGATTCGATATTGATGAATGGCAACGCTCTCGTAACGATAATGCCGATCGATGGAGCGCTCTCCGTCACTTTTCGGACGGCCCCGGGCGAACCGCTTGCTAGCCTGGATTCCGGTGCCCGCCGCAGCGGACATCCCGGACGAGTTGCGCGTCGTACCCGGCCTGGACAAGACGACCGCCGAAGAGGTGACTCGTCATGGCATGGGCCGTGTTGGTGCTCTCCGGCATGCTGGAGACCGTCTGGGCCATCGCCCTCCATCGCAGCGCCGGCCTCAGCCGCCCGATCCCCAGCGTGACCTTCGTGGTGTCGCTCGCGCTGAGCATGGCCGGTCTCGCCTACGCGTTGCGCACGGTCCCGGTCGGCACCGGTTACGTGGTGTGGGTGGGCATCGGCGCGGTCGGCACCGCCGTGATCGGCATGGTCGCCCTCGGCGAGCCGGCCACCCTGCCCCGGCTGATCTGCCTGCTGCTGGTCGTGGCCGGCGTGGTCGGCCTCAAGGTCTTCCACTGACGAGGCGCCTTGTTGTCCCGGCAAAGCGGTGTCTACGGTCTGGTGATGCATTCGCGGCTGGTGGCGGTGACCTTCGAGGCGGACGACCCGGTTCGGGCGACCCGGTTCTGGGCCGCTCTGCTCGGCCGGGAGGTCGTCGAGGACGTCGCCGGGGCGCTTCTGCCCGGGGAGGACGGCCAGCTCGGTCTCCGGTTCGTTCCGGGCCGCGCGGGCCGACCCGGAGCGAACCGCATGCACCTGCACCTGACCAGCGTCGATCTCGATGACCAGGAACGCACGGTGGCGACGGCGCTCGAGCTGGGTGGCCGCCACCTCGACGTCGGGCAGCGACCCGAGGACCGGCATGTCGTCCTGGCCGACCCCGCGGGCTACGAGTTCTGCGTGATCGAGCCCGGCAACGCCTACCTAGCCGGGTGCGGCCCGCTGGGTGAGCTTGCTGGTGAGGGCAACCGGGAGGTCGGCCTGTTCTGGAGCAGGGCGCTGGGCTGGCCGTTGGTGTGGGACCAGGACCAGGAGACGGCGATCCAGTCGCCGGCCGGAGGCACCAAGATCGCCTGGGGTGGACCTCCCGTGCCCCCGAAAACGGAGCCCAACCGTCAGCGCCTCGAGCTCGTCGCGGCCGCCGTCGGCCGGCAGGCGGCGGCCGACGAACTGATCTCCCTCGGCGCCACTCAGGTCGGGATCGGTAAGGACGGCTCGGTCGTGCTGGCGGATCCCGACGGCAACGAGTTCAGCATCGCGGGGGCGCGGGTGGGTCAGAGCGCGACGTCGACGGTGCGGCCCCGCACGGCGCGGGACTGAAGTTCGCGCCGGGCCGCCTGCTGGGCCCGGCCGAGGGCGTTGTCGTCCTGCTCGACGGCCCGGGCCGCGGCGTTGCGGGCGGACAGGTCGACGTCCAACCGGGCCTGGCAGTGCGTGAGCAGGGCGCGGGCGCCGGTGCTGAGCGGGATGGTCGCCATCTCGTCCCCCTTGGGGTCGGTTGCGGTTCAGTTGCCGCCGACCATCGGCCGGGTTGCAGCGACCCTTTGGATTCTCGGCGGGCAAATTTCCGCGTCACGGCTCCAGGTCCACCCCGACCGCGTAGTGGTCGGAGGGGTAGACGCCGCCGCAGGGCCGGTCGCCGGCCAGGAACGCGCCGTGCACCGGCAGATGCTGGCCGGGCCGGCCGGGGCGGGCGAGGACGTGGTCGATGCGGCGGTCGATCAGGTCGGGCGCGTCGTGCGGGGCGTACGGGAGGGCCGAGTCGAAGGTCACCGCCGCGGGGTCGGCCCCGGCCGCCGACCAGGTGTCGACCATCGCGTCGCGCAGCGGCGCCAGCGTCGGCTGGTCGATGCCGGCGTTCAGGTCGCCGAGCAGGAGCACCGGCAGCGGGCCGTCCAGCCGAGGGGCGGTGGCGAGCTCGGCCAGCGCCCGGCACTGGGCCAGGCACGGCTCGGCGTCCGCCACGATGACGTGCAGCGGGCCGCGCGGATGATCGAGGGTGGCGAGCAGCACGGCGGGTCCGGGCCGGCCGCGCCGCGCGGCGGGCAGTTCGTGAGCCTCGACGGCGACGATCGGCCAGCGGCTGAGCAGTCCGATGCCCATCTCGATGCCCGGTTGTCCGGGGTCCCCGAAGGCATTGTTCGCGATCGCGGGGAACGGCGACGGCGCCCATGCGGCGTGCAGGCCGCCCGGGGCCGCCAGGCGTTGCGGCTGGTCGGTGCCCTCGCCGGACCAGCTCTCGGTCAGGCCCAGCACGTCCGGGCGGTACGCCTCGAGCGTGGCATGAATGCTCTGCTCGCGTTCCCGCCAGTTGCCACCGAAGCGCCACCACACGTTCCAGACCATGACACGCATCGATGTAACATACTCAACCGTTCTGCCAGAGCCCGATCAGATTGCCCTCGGTGTCATGGAAGTAGGCACTGAATCCCATCTGGCCGACCGGCTGCTTGCCGATCGCGACCTTGCCGCCGAGTTTCTCGATCCGGGCGAGCGCGTCGTCGATGTCCGCCACGTCGACCGTGATGACCGGTGCGGTGATCGGGCCCTGCCGGTGGAGCATGCCGCCGTTGATCGCGCCCGGCTCCGTCGGCCGGCCCTGCTCGTCGGTCTCCGTGGTGCCGACCATCGTGTACTGGAACTGCGGCATCGAGTCGAGCCGCCAGCCGAACGCCTCGCGATAGAACGTCGTGGCCCGCTCGCCGTCGTCGAACGGCACCTCGAAATGCACGACCTTGTCCATGCTGACCTCCTCTATTCTCGGAGACTAGGCCGTCACATAGGCGAGGAGAAGGCGTTGCGCGGCCGGGTCGCCTGCCTCGGTGAGCGCGCGGACCGTGCCGGCCAGGATGTCGGCGATCTGGATCTCGGGGTGGCCGGTCGCGTCGAGAAACCGGATCTCCTGGAGGGCGCAGCGCTCGCGAAGGATCTCGATCCGGCGCGGCGGGAGCTGGGTCTGCCGGTCGTGCGCGATGGCGGTCGGGCCCCAATGCTTCACGGCCGCGACGATCGCCGGGACGAGCGGGTCGAGAACGGAGCGGCCGATCGGGTCCTCGGCGAGCCAGGCGCGGAAATCGGCCACCCGCTCGCCCCATTTCCCGCGGGGTGGCCAAGACGATTTCGCCCGCAGGAGGTCATTGGCGACCGACAGGTCGGGTATCGGAAGCCCGATGTGCTCGGCGAACGCGTCCCGCACGAATGCCGCCTTCTCCAGCAGGAAGACATGGCCGCGCCCGAATACCGGGCCGTTCTCACCGAGAAACCACAGCAACGTCGCGCGGTGTTTCTCGCGCAGCAGATGGGTGGCCTTGTACTGGGTGGCGGGGGAGCGGATCCGGTCGCGGAGCTCGGCCAGGACCGCCGCCGCGTCGGGGAGAAGAACGGAGGCGTGCGCGAAATAGCGCGTGGTCGAGCCGATGAGCTTCTCGCCCTCGTACCCGGATTCGTCACAGGCTATTTCCCGCATCCGACATGTGTATGTGGGGCCGCCCCTTCCCCACAAGGGGCGGCCCCACGGGAGATCAGCCGCGGTAGACGCCGAACTCCCAGAGCGAGTAGCCGTAGGTGGTGGCGCGGGTTGTCCCATTTACTCGGACATAGCGACCACTGCCGGAAATATTTAGCTCATCGAATCCGCCGTCGCCGCTCGACGTCGAATAGACCGTCGTCCAATTCGTCCCGTCGGTCGAGGTCTGCAGCTGGTAGGACGTGGCGTAGGCGGCCTCCCACGCCAGCTGCACGTGGTTGAACGACTGGGTCGAGCCGAGGTCGACCTGCAGCCAGGCCGTGTCGACCCATTCGCTGGCCCAGCGCGTGCCGTAGTCACCGTCGGTCGCGTACTGCGGCAGCTGCGCGCCGTTGGTGCCGGTCGGCTGATAGCTCGAGGCCGTCGTGGTCCTGCCCTTCGCGAGGTTGGTCCCCGATTCGGTGGGCGGCACCACCTTGATCGACTTCTGTTCGATGCCGACGTTGCCCTGGCCGTCGTACGCGTACACGTAGACCTTCCAGACGCCGAGCGTCTCCGGCGCCTTAACGGTGAACGAGCCGTTCCCGTTGTCGGTGAAGGTCGCGTTCCGCAGCCCCGTCCCGCCGCTGATGTACTTGTCGGAATACATCAGGTTGTAGCGGATCAGGTCGTTCTGCGGGTCGCTGGCGGCAACGGTGACCGTGAACGTGCCGCCGGCCGGGACCGCGGTCTGGTTCGACACCGACATCGACGAGATGACCGGCGGGGTATTGGCCGGGGTCTGTCCCGAATACGCCTGGCTGAGCGCGTAGTAGCCGAGCCGCCGCCAGCCGCCGGTGAACGTGTTGAGCCAGACGCCGCCGAAGTCGTTCTCGAGCCCGTAGTGGAACTCGGTCACGCCCAGCGCGACACCGGGGTGCGCGTTGATGGCGGCGACGCTGTTCGCGTACCCGTCCCGTTTCTGCACGTCGGTCGGCTCGGTCGGCACCCCGTTCACGTCGTTGGGGACCTCCCACTCGCCGGACGGGCCGCCCTCGGTGACGATGTACGGCTTGGTGTAGCCGCCGGCCACCCAGTCGTTGTAGACGTTGCCGATCGCGCCGTACGAGTTGACCGCCAGCAGGTCCAGATCCGGCGCGTACTGCTTGTAGTACGGCCAGGCGCCGGTATAGGCGTCGGTCGAGGTCACCGGGTGATTCGGGTCGGCCGCGTGGATCGCCTGGGCCAGCTGGTTGACGAACTTCGCGTACCCGACCCGGCGCGCCTCCACCTCGGCCGCCGACAGTCCGTGGTCCTGCATGGTGAGGATGACCTCGTTGCCGACGTCCCACATCAGCACGCCCGGGTTGTTCTTCAGCGCGTTGACCCGGTTCACGATCTCGGTCTGCACCGAGTTTTTATAAGCTGTGTCGTTCACGTAGTCGGCGCCCTGGTTCAGCCAGTGCCCGACGACCACCTTGATGCCCTGCTGCGCTGCCCGGTTCAGCAGCGTCGGGGTATTGGCGTCGTCCACTCCCCAGATCCGGATCGTATTGACGCCCATGGCGTGCAGGTCGCGCATGTAGCCGTCCGCGGCCGCCTGCGGCGGACCGTAGGTCAACCCCTTGATCCGGTACGCCGAGCCGCCGACCTGCAGCTGCCAGTTGCCCTGCGAGCCGGTCACCTTCACCACGCTGGGCCCGCTCGGCGTCGCCGGGTCGGTCATCGCGGCCGGCGTCGTACCGGTCGCCCGGGACACGCTGACCGAGTCGACGCTGAGCACGCCGCCCGAGGTGGTGTCGGCGGTCGGCGTGGTGCGCCCGGCGATCGCGTTCGGCAGCGACCCGCCGATGCCCAGGTCGAAGCGCAGGAAGAAGCCGTGGTGCACGGCCGCGTTCCAGGCCGTGACGCCGACCTGCGACTCGCGCACGAGCCAGGTCTGCCGCCCGTCGAGGTAGAACCGGATCTCCTCGTCGGTCCTGGTCCGGTCGATCACCTGCGAGTACTCGTGGTAACCGCTCTGGCAGCCGGCGCAGCTGGCCAGCCCGGAGGCGCGGCCGTTGTACTCGGCGCACGGCCCGTCCGGGGCGGTGCCGCAGTGCAGCGTCTGCGACAGCTGGTTGCGCCCGTTGACGTCGGTCATGATGTCGGTCTCGCCGACGCCCGGCCAGTTGTTGTAGTTGCCCCGGTAGGCGGCGCCGGTCGCCCGGAACCCGGGCCAGTAGCCGAGACCGTTCGCCACGTCCGGCTGCTTGAGGACGGCGCTGAACTTCGTCATCGTCCCGGCCGTCGGCTCGAAATCGGTGCGCTGCGTCTCGATCCGGCCCGACGTCCAGTTGCCGGCGCCGTCGCGGATCGCCTTGATGTTCAGCTTTCCGGTGCCGTCGAGATAGACGTTCGCGGTGCTGCTCGACGCGGTTTCCACCTCGCCGGTGCCCCAGTTCGCGGCGCCACCGGGGTACGAGGTGCCGGTCCGCAGCAGCCAGTTCGCGCCCGACGGCGAGGTGTTGGCCGCGCCGTCGAAGGAGTCCGACCAGATCGTGGTGAAGTCGCCCGGCACCTGGGTGGGCGCGGTGGTCGGCGGCGTCGTGGGCGGCGTGGTCGGGGTCGTCGTGGTCCCGCCGTAGACCTTGAACTCCCACAGCGAGTAGCCGTAGCCGATGCCTCGCTGGGTGCCGTACATCCGCACGTAGCGGCCGGTTCCGCTGACGGCGAGAGTCTCGGTGCCGCCGGGGCCGGTGCTGGTGGAGTAGATCGTGGTCCAGGTGGTGCCGTCCGGCGAGGTCTGGATCTGGTACGCCTTGCCGTACGCGCTCTCCCACTGCAGGACCACCGAGGTGATCGTCGAGGTGGCGCCCAGGTCGACCCGGATCCACTGCGGATCACTCCAGGCGCTGGCCCAGCGGGTGTTCGCGTTGCCGTCGGTCGCCAGGGCGGCCGCGTACCCGTCGCCCTCCTGGGACGACGCGGTGGTGGGTTTGCCCTGCGAGAGCAGGGTGTCCGCGGCGTGCGCGCCGAGCTGCACGACCGCGACGTAGGCGACGATGATCGCCACGACGAGGACAGGGATGAGGCGCCGCCACGCGGGGCGCGGCGGCGAGGAAGCCGTATTCACGGATAACTCCCGGGGATAGAGCGGCTGCGCTCGGGGAAAGCGCTCTCCGTCATTGCGCGAAGTGTTACGCCGCGCTTTCATCCGTGTCAATACCGTGGCCCGGTTCCGGTCCGGCTGCTCGGAACAACCCACGTAAAACGGTCCACCCATTGACAATCACCGGTCGTACGGGTCAGGGTGGCAGTGGGTTTGGAGAGCGCTCTCCAACTCGACCGGTGGCCGGCGGCCAACACCCTCGTCGTCGGCCACCCGCCCTTACCTTGCCCGAACACCGCCCGCGGCCGGTCGCGGGCATGATGGAGCGGTGAGCGACACCCCCGGAAAGGGCCTCGTCCTGGTGGTCGAGGACGAGCGGCCGATCGCCGACCTGGTCCGGCTCTACCTGGCCCGGGACGGCTTCGGCGTGCACGTGGAACACGACGGCACCGCCGGGCTCGCCGCAGCCCGGCGCCTGCGGCCGGTGGCCTGCATCCTCGACATCGCGTTGCCCGGCATGGAGGGCACCGAGATCGTCCGGCGGCTGCGGGCCGACGGCGACTGGACGCCGGTCATCTTCCTCACCGCGCGCGACGACGAGGTCGACCGCATCCTCGGCCTGGAGATGGGCGGCGACGACTACGTCACCAAGCCGTTCAGCCCGCGCGAGCTGGTCACCCGGGTCAAGACCCTGCTGCGCCGCGCGTCCGGCTCGCCCGACGAGGGCAAGCGGGTGCGCACGCTGGGCCCGGTGACGCTCGACCCGGGCCGGCGCCAGGTCACCGTCGACGGCGCGCCGCTGAGCCTGACCCCGACCGAGTTCGATCTGCTCGGCCACCTGCTGGGCCGGCCGGGCCGGGTGTTCACCCGGGAGGAGCTGCTGGCCAGCGTCTGGGGCTACGCGTCCGCGGCCGGCACCCGTACCGTCGATGTCCACGTCGCCCAGGTGCGGGCCAAGCTCGGCGACGCCGCGTCCCTGATCCGCACCGTGCGCGGCGTCGGCTACACCGCCGATGCGTGACTTCTTCCGCACCCTGACCGGGCGGGTCGTGCTGGTCACGGCCGCGACCGCGGTGGTCGCCGTGATCGTGACGGCGCTGGTCGCGGTACCGGTGGCGACCCGCTCGGTGAACCAGCGGATCCGCGCCGAGCTGGTCGAGCAGAGCAAGATCGCGGTGGAGCTGCTGACCACGGAGAAGCAGGCGGCCCGCGAGCGCATCGCGACCGACCTGCGCGACGAGCACGTCGAGATCTATCTCGTACGCCGGGGCGTGGTCGACCGTCCCGGCCTGCCCGCCCGCGTCGTCAACCAGGTCGCGGCGGGCCTGAAGGTGGACACGCGGTCCCTGGTGGACGGCCGCCCGTCGTTCATCGTCGGCCAGCCGCTCAGCGGTCAGCGCAGCGGTGTGATCCTCACCCGCCCGGTCGCCATCGGCACGACCGCCAAGGTGCTCGGCAGCATCTGGATCGCGATCCTGGCCGGTCTGGCCGGCGGCATCCTGGCCGGCGCGCTGCTGGCCCGCTTCATCGCGCGGCCGATCCGGCTGGCGGCGAGCGCGGCGGCGCGGCTGTCCGCGGGGGACCGCTCGGTGCGGATCTCCCGGCGCGGCCCGGCCGAGGCCGCCGACCTGGCCGACGCGATCAACCAGCTCGCCGGCGCCCTGCAGATCAGCGAGGGGCGCGAGCGGGACTTCCTGTTGAGCGTCTCGCATGAGCTCCGCACCCCCTTGGCCACCATCCGGGGGTACGCCGAGGCGCTGGCCGACGGCGTGGTGGCGGAGGACGGCGCCGAGAAGGCGGGCGCCACCATGCTGGCCGAGTCGGAGCGCCTGGACCGGCTGATCTCCGATCTGCTCGTGCTGTCCCGGCTGGAGGCCGCCGACCTGCCGCTGGATGTGGTCGCGGTGGACGTCGTCGACCTGGTCCGCTCGGCCGGGGACGCCTGGGCGGCCCGCTGCGCGCCGGACGGACCGCTGCTGCGGGTGCAGCTGCCCACCCAGCCGATCATGGTGACCACCGACCCGGGCCGGATCCGGCAGGTGATCGACGGCCTGTGCGAGAACGCGCTGCGCGTGGTGCCGGCCGGCGCGCCGCTGGTGCTGGCCGCGCACGCCGGTCCGGACGCCGCGGTCATCGAGGTGCGCGACGGCGGCCCCGGCTTCACCGACGACGACCTGAAGGTGGCCTTCGACCGCGGCGCGCTCAACCGCAAGTACCGGGGCATCCGCAAGGTCGGCAGCGGCCTCGGCCTGGCCCTGGCCGCCCGGCTGGTGGCTCGGCTCGGCGGCCGGATCAGCGCCGGGCATGCACCGGAGGGTGGCGCAAAGTTTGTCGTGGAGCTGCCCTATCCCGAGCGAACTTACGCTTCCCGTACATTGCCCTGATCCCGGCTTCGTGTGTGCGGGAAAGCATTCCCACCATGAGACGAACCCTCCTGGCCCTCGGGCTCACCGGCATGCTGGCCCTCGGCGGTCTGGCCCTCGCCGGCTGCGGCGCGACCGGCGCCGCGACACCGTCCGCGGCGTCCGCCGACCTCGCGGACGAGGCGCTCGCGCTGAAGCAGGTCGGCTTCGACACCGGGCTGGCCGACCACCCGTCGCCGAACGCCTCGGCGGGCAGCGGCGACGCCCCGCACGGCGGGCAGGTGCGCAAATACCTGCGCAAGAACACCCTGCACGGCGAGTTCACGATCCAGACCAAGAAGCAGGGCATCAAGACGATCGTGGTCCAGCGCGGCGAGGTCACCGCGGTGACCGCCACCCAGGTGACCGTCAAGTCGACCGACGGCTTCACGCTGACCTGGACGTTCGGCGACAAGCTGAAGGTGGTGCAGGACAAGAAGGCGGCCGACAAGACCGCGCTCAAGACCGGCGAGCAGATCGGCCTGGCCGGCACCAAGGACGGCGCCATCACCGACGCCCGCCTGATCGCGATCAAGTCGTGATCGCCCTCGGGTGAGCAAGAGCCGCGGCCCGTCTCCCCCGGGACGGGCCGCGGCGTACTCGGGAATGCTTTATTGAAGGAACTCGCCGAGCGGGCTCAGCAGCAGCTTGCCCAGGTCGGACGCGATTCGGTCGAGGTGGGCGCGTTCGGCGTCGGTGGCCGACATGTCGTGCCGCATCGCCCACAGCTTCCGGGCGTTGCGCCACGCCACGTTCCTCGTGTAGTCGACCGCCTCGCCCTGCCACCAGTCGTCCAGCCGGCCGTTCATGGTGTCGATCAGCAGCTGCCACTTGTCGAGGTAACCGCGGCGCAGGCCGGGGATGGCTTCCGCGAAGATCTCGTTGATCTGCAGGTAGTCGTGGTGCTGGTCGCTGTCGTCGATCGGGTCGGTGCCCAGGTGGTCGAACGTGGTCACCAGCGCGAACGGCAGGTCGAAGTTGATGTGCGCGTTCACCCCCGCGCAGGCGGCCGGCAGCGGGCGGCAGTCCGGGCCGGGGATCCGCTGGAACAGCCCGGCCCACACGCGCGGGCAGTGCGGGCTGGCGTCGGGGCCGGCCCAGGCGCGCAGGGCGTCGAAGTACCGGGCGGCGAACTCCACGTCGAGCCGGGACAGGAACGACGGGTCGACGAACTTGCCCGCATACAGGCGCTCGAGGACGCTCTCGGTGATCGTCAGGTAGAGCCTGTTGAAGTCGCAGAGCGGGTTCTCCGCGAGCAGGGGCGGCACGCGGCCCAGAATGTCCTGCAGCTTCGTCAGCTGGTCGACCACGGCGGGCACGTCGTCGGGGTGCGATTGGAGCAGGTCGGTCATCTCCTGCTTCACCGGACCCCAGACCGACTCGGTCATCGGTTCCTCCAGGTGCTTCTCACTCGGAGGGCCCCCCAGCACCACCCGGCGCCGGTAGACGCCGGGTGGTGCTCCCCCGTGGGAAAGAGCCTTTCACCGGCGACCTACGCAGGGATCGGTAGAAGTACGTATTCCGCGTACGTAGATAACGAAAAGGTCACGCCGCGGTCAGATAGACCCGGCTGGCCTGCACTCTCGTGCGCACCTGGAGCTTGTCGAAGATGTGTCCGACATGGACGCCGACGGTCCGCTCGCTGATGTACAGCCGCTCGCCGATCTCCCGGTTGGTCAGGCCCTCGGCGACCGCGGCCAGTACCTCGCGCTCGCGCTGGGTCAGCACGGCCAGGCCGTCGTCCTCGGCACTGGGCGGCGCGAGATCGACCGTGTCCAGGTCGTCGGCGAGCGCCACCCGGAACCGGTGCGCGGTCGAGACGATCTCGGCGGCGAACGGCCGGGCGCCCATCGCGGTCGCCGTCGCATACGCCTCGCGCAGCGCCAGCACCGCGGCGGGCTTGCGGTACTTACGGGTCAGCGCGGCCTCGGCGCGGCGCAGCCGGGCATACGCGGCGGGATAGGGCTGGTTGCGCCGATCCCACGCGGTCGCGGCGCGCTGCCACGGGACGGGGTCGTGCCGCTCCTCGACCCGGCTGATCTCGGCGTGGCACAGGTCGATGTAGCCGTCGATGACCGCGCGGACCGGCGTCGCGGCGTTGCCCACGCCCTCGGACATCCGGTCGACCACGGTCTTGAGCCGGCGGATCGCGCCCGGGTCGACCGGCTCGCCGGCCGCCCGCGCCTCGGCCTCGGCCCGCAGGCCGTGCCAGGCCAGCACGCCGAGCAGCACCAGGTCGTCGGAGCGGGTCTCGGTGAGTCCACGCTGGACCGCGGCCCGGGCCTGGGCGTGCCGGCCCTGCCACATCGCCAGCCCGGCCCGCAGGGTGAGCATCGGCAGCACGTGCCGGGCGCCGCCGCCGGCCAGCAGGGTGGCCACCGCGTCCAGGTCGCGCTGCGCGGCGTCGACGTCGCCGAAACCCACCCACAACCGGCACCGGGCCAGCAGCAGCTCGACCGCGTCCGCGCCGGACGGGCGGTGCCGCATGGCCGCCTCGAGCACGGCGTCGGCCTCGGCCCACTGGCCCACCCGGAACAGGCCGTTGCCGGCGATCGCGAGCAGGCGGGTCTGATACGTACGGCCGGCGCCCAGTGCGGCCAGCCGTTCCGCGCCCCGGCGGGCGACCAGCACGCCCTCCTCGGGGCTGTTCAGCGGGCCGGTCAGCAGCTCGGCGAGGTGCAGATAGGCCACGCCCAGGTCGTCCGGGTGGCCGGAGCGCTCGGCGATCTCGACGGCGTGCCGGATGACCGCGAGACCGGCGTCCGGGTCCTCGCGGAAGGCCGAGCTGAAGCCGAGGGCGGCGCTGGCGCGTACGAGATCGCGGGTGGAGCCGTTGCCCGCGGCCTGGTCGAGCGCCTCGGTGGCCCGGGCGTTGGCGTCCGCGTACCGGCCCAGGTGCAGCAGCAACTCGGCGAGGTTGGCGGCGGCCGAGACACGCTGCTGCGGTGTGCAGTCCGGCGAGCGCAGGGCCAGCTCGTACTCCACCTCGGCGGTCGCCGACCGGCCGGCCGCGGCCAGGTAACGCGCGCGGCGCAGGTGCAGGTCGCACTCGCCCGGCGCGTCCGGCTGCTTGGCCAGCTCGGCCAGCCGATCGAGGGCCCGCTGGTGCTCGCCGCAGTGGTGCGCGGACTCGGCCGCGTGCGCCACCAGCTCGGTCCGCTCGGGGGCGTCGTCGGTCGTGAGGTCGAGCGCCAGGCTCCAGTAGCGGTGCGCCTCGGTGAACCCGTACAGCTTCTCGGCGCTCCGCGCGGCCGCGACCACCGACGGCAGCGCGCGAGCCGGCTCGCCCGCCTTCTGCCAGTGATGAGCGAGCCGGGCGTGGTCGACCTCACCCGACGCCTCCATCGCCTCCGCATAGCGGCGGTGCAGCGACGCGGCCTCGGCCGGCAGCACCTCGGCCTCCAGCACCTCGGCGACCAGCCGGTGCCGCAGGCGGTAGCCGTCGGTGGAGCTCGCCACGAAGCGGTGCGCGACCGCGGCCCGGATCGCCTCGATCAGCTCGTCCTCGGCCAGCCTGGTCACCCGGGACAGCACGGCGTGCCCGACCGGCTCGACGCCGGCCGCGATCGCGTGCACCACCGCGTGCGCGTTCACCGGGAGCTCGTCCACCCGGGACAGGAAGATCTCGCGCAGCGTGTCGGACAGCTCGACCCGGCCGTCGCGCAGGTCGCGGGCCAGCTCCTCGACCACGAACGGGTTGCCGCCGGAGCGCTTGTAGACCCGGTCGGCGTCCTCCGGCTCGATGCCGGTCCCGGCGATCGCGCTGACCAGCTCGGAGGTCTGGTCGCGGTCGAGTGGGGTGAGATCCACCACCTTCACCGAGCGCAGCCGGCGCAACTCGGCCAGCACCCGGCGCAGCGGGTGGGCGCCGTGCAACGCCTCGGCCCGCACGGCGGCCAGCACCGACAGGCGGATGCCGCCCAGGCCGGCCAGCAGGTAGAGCAGCAGCTGCCGGGTGCTGCGGTCGGCCCACTGCAGGTCGTCGAGGACCAGCAGCAGGTCTTTCTCGCCGGCCACCGCGCGCAGGTCACGGCTCACCCGGTCGAGCAGGGCATCGGCGCCGGCCGTCTGGTCCCACTGCTGAAGATCGGGTTGATACTGCCGCAAGGCCTGAAGAACGGGGTGCAACGGGGACGCATCGCCGATGTCGAGGCAGGTTCCGGACAGCACGGAGTAACCCGCGTCACCCAGCGCGCGGGCGGTCTCACGCAGCAGCCGGCTCTTGCCGACCCCGCTCTCGCCGGTGAGAAACACCGCGGCGGTGCCGCCCGGGCCGACATTGCGCAGGTCGGACTGGATCTCGGCAAGCGTGTCGGTACGCCCGACAAGCGGACCGTCGTCCCCTTGCTCGCTGGCCATGCAGGGCAGCCTAGTGCGAATGGACCTAGCACGTTCTCGTCGGTTCGGTCTGTTCTGCGTCACAAAAATGACGGGAGCCCCGGGCTGTCAGAGATACGTCGTTCTGACGATCCCGATCTGGACAGCGCCTGGCACCGTTCTCCACCGGGGCAAGCAGTTATCTGGGGGAGTGTGGAAGTCATGACCGCAATCGCTATGGCGGAGCAGGAGCGGCGTCAGACCGTCACGGTCTTGTTCATCGACATCGTGGGGTACACCTCGCTGACCGATGATCTTGACTGTGCGGTGGTCCGCGCGTTGCAGCGCGACTATTTCTCCACCGTGTGCGACGTGGTGCGAGCCGCGGACGGGGTGGTGGAGAAGTACGTCGGGGACGCGGTCATGGCGGTGTTCGGCACCGGGCCCGACGGGTTCGGCGCGGAGGCGGCCGCTTCGGCGGTGCGAGCGGGCCTGTCGGTCCAGGAGGCGTTGAGGGGGCAGCTCCTGGCCGGCAGGTTCGCGGTACGCACCCGGGTGGGTCTGGCGACCGGCGACGTGATCGTCGACGTGGCGGCGGCCCGCGAGTTCGGGCACGGCATGATCAGCGGCAGCGTGGTCTCGACCGCGGCCCGGCTCCAGGCGTACGCCCCGCACGACACCGTGGTGGTGTGCGCGGCGACCCGGGAGGTGACCGGCGAGCTGATCGCGTACCAGGAGATGCCGCCGGTGCGGGTGGCCGGCAAGCCGTACCCGCTCGACATCTGGCGCGCATTGCAGCCGCAGCGGGTGCTCTGCGCCGTGTCATAGCTCACGACCTGGGGTATTAGTCGCTATTATCCGGGATCTTCCGGCGGGTCCTTCGGCTCGTCTGCAGAAGAACTGTCGGAGGGTCCCGGTAGGCTCGCCGCGTCTCATTACCTAGGGCCGATGGGAAGTGCCACCTCGTGACCGCGGAAATTCTGTACGGGGCTGACGACCTCACGCACCTCGAGGGGCTGGACGCCGTCCGGAAACGCCCGGGCATGTACATCGGTTCCACCGACAGCCGCGGCGTCAACCATCTGGCCAACGAGATCATCGACAACTGCACCGACGAGGGCGTCGCCGGCCACGCCACCACGGTGTCGGTGATCATCCACGCCGACGGCTCGGTCCAGGTCGACGACGACGGCCGGGGCATTCCGACCGACATCAACGCCAAATCCGGCCTCAACGGCGTCGAGCTCGTGCTCACCCGGCTGCACGCCGGCGGCAAGTTCGGCGGCTCCGGCTACAAGACCTCCGGCGGCCTGCACGGCGTCGGCGCCTCCGCGGTCAACGCGCTGTCGCTGCGCTTCGACGTCACCGTCAAGCGGGACGGCAAGGTCCACGAGATCTCCTTCCACCGCGGCGCCCCGGGCGTGTTCGACGGCCCCGGCCCGACCGCCCGCTTCCACCCCGAGTCCGGCCTGCGGGTCGTCCGGAAGATGAAGCGCGGCGAGCGCGGCGGCACGTCCATCCGGTACTGGTACGACGCGCGCTACTTCGAGACCGGCGCCCGGCTCGACGCCGACGCGGTCCGGGCCAAGCTGCGCAACACGGCGTTCCTCGTCCCCGGCGTGACGTATACGTTGCGTGACGAGACCGCCGAGGAGCCGGCCACCGAGACCTTCCACTTCCCGCACGGCCTCACCGACATGGTCGACTACCTCACCCACCCCGGCGACAAGCCGGTCTCCGGCATCCTCCTGGTCACCGGCGAGGGTACATACAAGGAGAACGCCGCCGACGCGAACGGCGTGATGCAGTCCAACGTCGAGCGCCGGGCCGAGATCGAGGTCGCCTTCCGCTGGGGCACGGGCTACGACCGCACCATCGAGTGCTTCACCAACACGATCCGCAACATGCACGGCGGCACCCACCGCAAGGGCTTCGAGCGGGCCCTGGTGCGGGCGCTCACCGAGGCGATCCGCAACACCCGCGGCCTGCTGCGGCCCAAGGAGGATCCGCCGGTCCTCGACGACCTGCTCGAGGGCATGACCGCGGTGCTGCACGTGCGGGTGCCCGAGCCGCAGTTCACCTCGCAGACCAAGGACGAGCTGTCCACGGCCGGCCTCACCCGGGTGGTGCAGTCGCTGATCGAGGCGCACATCAAGGAGTGGATCGACGGCCGGCGCACCAAGACCGAGGCCCGGCTCGTGCTGCAAAAGGTGGTGGATGCCGCCCGCGTCCGCCTCACGCAGAAGCAGCAGAAGGACGCGGCCCGGCGCAAGACCGCGCTCGAGGGCGCCTCGATGCCGCCCAAGCTGGTCGACTGCCGGGCCACCGGCATCGCCCGCTCCGAGCTCTACATCGTCGAGGGTGACAGCGCGCTCGGCACCGCCCGGATGGCCCGGTCGTCGGAATATCAGGCCCTGCTGCCGATCCGCGGCAAGATCCTGAACGTGCAGAAGGCCTCCCTGCAGCAGGTGCTCGACAACGCCGAGTGCTCGGCGATCGTGCAGGTGCTGGGGGCCGGCTCCGGGCGTACGTTCGAGCTCGCCTCGCTCCGCTACGGCCGCGTCATGATCATGGCGGACGCCGATGTGGACGGATCGCACATCCGCACCCTGCTGATCACCCTGTTCGCGAAGTACATGCGGCCCGTGATCGAGGAGGGCCGGTTGTTCGCCGCCATGCCGCCGCTGCACAAGGTGGTCACCAAGGGGCGCAACGCGGAGACCGTCTTCACGTACACCCAGCAGGAGATGGAAGCCACCGTGGCGCGCTTCGAGCGGGCCGGCAGGACGGTGCAGAAACCCGTGCCGCGGTTCAAGGGTCTCGGCGAGATGGACGCCGACGAGCTGTGGGAGACCACGATGAACCCGGCCACCCGCACCGTCCGGCGGATCACCCTGGACGACGCCGAGCGCGCCGAGGCCACCCTCGAACTGCTGATGGGTGAGCGGGTCGAGCCGCGGAAGAACTGGCTGATCGAGGCGGCGGGCCGCATCGACGAAGACACGATCGACGCCTGAGAGGTCGCGGTTTCCCATGGCACGCCGTAAGAACGAGAACAACCGCGTCGACCCGTCCGCATTCGACCAGGCCGGCGCGCGGGTCATCGACAACCCGCTGACCACCGAGGTCGAGGATTCGTACCTGGAGTACGCGTACTCGGTCATCCACTCGCGCGCCCTGCCGGACGCGCGCGACGGCCTCAAGCCGGTCCACCGGCGCATCCTCTGGTCGATGTCGGAGCAGGGCCATCGCCCCGACCGCGCCTACGTGAAGTCCGCCCGAGTTGTCGGCGATGTGATGGGTAAATACCACCCGCACGGCGACGTGGCTATTTATGACGCATTGGTCCGTTTGGCGCAGAACTTCTCACTGAATGCCCCGTTGATCGACGGCCACGGCAACTTCGGATCTCCGGACGACGGCCCGGCCGCGGCGAGGTACACCGAGGCCCGGATGTCGCGGGAGGCGATGCTGCTGGTCGGGGAGCTCGGCGAGGGCACGGTCGACTTCAAGGCCACCTACGACGGCAGCGACCTCGAGCCCAAGGTGCTGCCGGCGGCGTTCCCCAACCTGCTGGTCAACGGCACCTCCGGCATCGCGGTGGGCATGGCGACCAACATGATCCCGCACAACCTCGGCGAGGTGGTGGCGGCCGCCCGGCACCTGATCACTCAGCCGGAGGCGGATCTCGACGAGCTGATGCGCTTCGTGCCCGGGCCCGACCTGCCGACCGGCGGGCAGCTGCTCGGCCTCGACGAGGTGCGCCGGGCGTACGAGACCGGGCGCGGCGTGGTGCGGATGCGGGCGCGGGCGCAGACCGGGCCCTTGGAGGGCGGGCGCGGCCGGCAGGCGATCACGGTGACCGAGCTGCCGTACGGCATCGGCACCGAGAAGATCATCGAGGCGATCACCGACGAGGTGAAGGGCAAGCTGATCGTCTCCGGTCCCAAGCGCGGGCAGCGGCAGGCCGCCCGGCTGCAGGGCATCGCGGACGTCAAGGACCTCACCGACCGCGAGCACGGCACCCGCCTGGTGATCGAGTGCAAGGTCGGCGTCAACCCGCAGGCGCTGCTCGCCGACCTCTACCGGCTGACCCCGCTGGAGACCTCGTTCGGCATCAACAACCTGGTGCTGCTCGACGGGCAGCCGCAGACGCTGGGGCTCAAGGCGCTGCTCGAGGTGTTCGTCCAGCACCGGTACGACGTGGTCACCCGGCGTACGCAGTTCCGCCGCACCAAGCGCGAGGACCGCCTGCACCTGGTCGACGGCCTGCTCATCGCCCTGATCGACATCGACCGGGTGGTCGCGATCATCCGGGGCAGCGACGACGCGGCCGCGGCCAAGGCGGCGTTGATGAGCGAGTTCAGCCTCTCCGACATCCAGGCGACGTACATCCTGGACACGCCGCTGCGGCGGCTCACCCGCTTCGACCGGATCGAGCTGGAGACCGAGCAGGAGCGGCTGCGCAACGAGATCGCCGAGCTGTCCCGCATCCTCGACAACACCGACGTGCTCAAGCAGGTCGTCTCGGACGAGTTGGCCGAGGTGGCGAGGGAGTTCGGCGCCGAGCGGCGCACCACGCTGATCGACGGCGACCTCAAGGAGGTGCTCGCGGCGAGCGCGCCGGCCGGGCCGCTCGAGGTCGCCGACGACCCGTGCCAGGTGATCCTCTCGGCCACCGGGCTGATCGCGCGGACCGCGGCGGAGAGCGAGGAGGCCACCGAGGCGCGCCGCCGCTCCGGCCGGGTGCGGCACGACGCGGTCCGCGCGGTGATCCACTCGACCGCTCGCGGCCGGATCCTGCTGGTCACCAACCGGGGCCGGGCGTTCAAGACGGACGTGCTGCCGCTGCCGGTGCTGCCCGAGCAGTCCGGCACGGTGTCGCTGCGCGGTGGGATGTCGGCGTCCGAGCTCATCCCGCTGGAGCGGGGCGAGCAGGTGGTCGGTATTGCGCCGCTCGCCGACGGCTCGCCCGGCCTCGCGATGGGCACCAAGTTCGGCGTGGTGAAGGTGTGCGCGCCGGAGTGGCCGGTCCGGTCGGACGAGTTCGAGGTGATCACGCTCAAGGACGGCGACGAGGTCGTGCAGGCGGCCTGGCTCACCGACGGCAACGAGTCGCTGGTGTTCGTCGCGTCCGACGCGTCGCTGCTGCGGTTCCCGGCCAAGACCGTACGGCCGCAGGGTCTCAAGGGCGGCGGCATGGCGGGCATCAACCTGTCCGACGGCGCCGAGGTGCTGTCGTTCAACGTGGTCGTCACCGCGGACGCCGAGCACGGCGAGCCGATGGTGGTGACCTCGACCGGCACGCAGGTGAAGGTGACGCCGTTCGCGCAGTACCCGGCGAAGGGCCGGGCGACCGGCGGCGTGCGGGCGCAGCGGTTCCTCAAGGGCGAGGCGCGGTTGGCGGTGGCATGGGTCGGTCCGCGCCCGGTCGGCGCGAGCACCACGGGCGACCCGGTCGACCTGCCCGACCCGGACGGCCGGCGGGACGGCTCGGGCGCCGCGGTGATGATGGGCCCCCAGATCATCGGCCACCTGATCGAGCGCGGCTGACGGGCGAACGGCCGCCGCCGGGGAGTCGGTCGCCGAGCCGGGGAGTGGGTCGCCGAGCCGGGCCGGGCCGGGTGCGGGGCTGAGGGTCGTGGTCGACCTCAGCCGCGGCTCTGCCCGACGCGAGGCCTGTCGGCGGCGGTCACCAGCCAGGCCAGCCCGGCGCCGACCGCAAAGGCGGCCATCGCCCACGGCGCCGCGATGGTGACCAGGACGGCCGGCACGACGACGCCCTTCGCGAAGCGGTGGCGGGCCCCTTCCACCACCCCGCACGCCAGGCCGACGACCCCGGTGACGAGGATCCAACAACCCAGCACGAACATGCCGGCCAGGACCACCAGGCCCTCGCGCGGACAACCCGGAGGCACGTAGTCCGGCGCGTCGCTCGGCGACGAGCAGTTACGGCCGAGCCCGGTCGGCCACACGGTGATCAACAGCACGAGCGGGTTGACCGTCCACGCCAGAACCGCGACGGTCACCCAAGCGGCTGTGCGCCCCCGCGAGGCGTGGGCTTCCTGCGGATGTTGATGATTCACGCCTACGAGCGTGGCGGGGTGCGGCACCGGCTCGGCCACCGCCCGGTACCGGCTTGGTCACGGCGCCCGGTATCGGCTTTTTCACGGCGCCCGGTACCGGCTTGGTCACCGCGCCCGGTACCGGCTTGTCACGGCGCCCGCGGGTCGGTAAGGGCGTCAGTGGTCGTAGCCAAGATGCGGAAGCGGTGCGGATTCCACGAACCGCTCGATTCGGGTGAGGGTCTGGCCGGTGTGGCTGTGCAGGTGGCCGCTCATGCCCAGGGCCGTGGCGGCGTCGACATGCTCCAGGGTGTCGTCGATGAACAGCGCGTCGGCCGGGTCCGCCCGAACGCTGTGCAGAGCGATCGCGTAGATGCGCGGGTCGGGTTTCGCGTAGCCGACCTCGCAGGACAGTACGACGGTGTCGGCGAGGTCGAGCACGCCCGCCTCGGCCAGGCCGGCCCGGATGTCGGGCCAGGCGTTGCTGACGATGGTGATCGTCGCCCGTCCGTGGATGCGGCGCAGGCCGGTGAGCAGCGCGGAGTTCCAGGTCTGCCGCGCGCGCAGGTCGGCTCGGATCGCTGCGGCCTGCCTCTCGTCGAGGTGCAGCCGATCGGCGATGGTGCGCCACCAGGCTGCCTCGCCGACGCGGCCGACGAGGATCTGGTCGTCGTTGCCGGCGAACAGCGCGGCGAGGAAGGCGTGCGGGGCGATGCCGAGGCGGTCTCCCCAAGCGGCCGCGGCCGCGGTCAAGCAGTCCGCCATGAGGACGCCGCCGACGTCGATCAGGAGGGCGGGCCGGCGGGCACCGGCTTTCCCAAGGCTCACTCGGCAAGTATGGGGTGAGGGTGACCAGGCAGGTCAGCCCGGCGGTCGCGGCAGAGCCGCGAGTGACGCTCAGCTCGCGGGGAGACGGCGGTTCGGTCGCCGCTGCGGTTGGGCGAGGTGTCAGCCGTACGATATGACGGTTTTGATTGCCTGCAGGGTGTAGGTGAGCGGGAGCCGGTCGGGGTCCTCGTCGAGCACCCACTCGCCGTCGGGCCGCAGGCTCATGCGGCCGGGCAGGGCCTCCCAGGGGACCGAGCGGTGCTCGACCAGGCCGGTCACCGTCAGGCCGGCGTCGAGGAGGGCGGTGATGATCTCGCCGAGGCCGTGGTTCCACTCGTGGGTGGTGCTGCCGCGCAGGTCGATGTCGGTCTCGACGTAGGAGCCGTCGGAGACGAAGACGGTGGGCTCGGCTCGCTCAAAATAAGGATATTTCACCACAAGGGCGTCGAGGCGTTCGTCGTCGAGCGCCCAGAGCATGGGGTGGCCCTCGCGGACGAAGAGCCGTCCGCCCGGCCGCAGCAGCGCGGCCACGACCCGGGCCCAGCGAGCGATGTCGGGCAGCCAGCACAACGCGCCGACTCCGGTGTAGACGAAGTCGTAGCCGTCGCCGGCCGCGGCGACCGCGTCATAGACGTCGGCCTGGACGAAGCGGACGTCGGCGCCGGCCTTGGCGGCGACCGCCCGAGCCTCATATAGTGATTTGTCAGAAAAGTCTAGGCCGGTCATCGTGGCGCCGAGCCGGGTCAACGACACCGTGTCGGTGCCGATGTGACACTGCAGGTGAATTCCGCGCTGATCGGCCAGGGAGCCGAGCAGCGGGCGGTCGAAGGCGACCACGTCGCTCAGCGCCGCCGGGTCGGACGCGAGCTGGGCCACCGGATAGCCGGGCGAGGCGGCGTGAGCGGCGGCGCGCTCGTTCCAATGGGCCAGATTGACGTCCCGATAGTCGCTCACGGGGGCACGATAGACGCGCGGCCCGCGCGCCGTACAGTTTCGAGCGGGTTGATGCGAGCAGAGGGGACGCGAGCTTGGAGAGCAGGCGTACGACGGTGCGTGACGTGCGCCGGGCCAATCGGTCCAGCCTGCTCACCGACCTGTTCCACGGCGGGTTGCAGAGCCGGCAGCAGCTGGCCGGCACGACCGCGCTCAGCCAGGCCAGCGTCAGCAACCTGATCGGCGAGATGCTCGAGGAGGGCCTGGTCGAGGAGGCCGGCCTGGTCGGCTCGGACGGCGGCCGCCCTCGGGTGCTGCTGCAGGTGCGGCCCGGCTTCCGGTACGTGGTCGGTGCCGACGTCGCCGAGACGCGCGTCCTGATCGAGCTCTACGACCTGTCGATGGCCCGGCTCGCGCAGGCCGAGTTCGAGCACGACGACGACCCGTCCCAGGTCGCCGAGCAGTTGCTGGCCGGCCTGGCCGCGGTGACCGCCGACGCCGGCGTCGACCCGGCGCAGGTGCTCGGCTACGGCGTGGGCGTGCCCGGCGTGGTCGACCGGGACGGCGTGGTCGACTCCCAGTCCACCGGCTGGGACGAGGTGCCGCTGGGCACGATGCTCCGGGCCGGCACCGAGGTCCCGATCTTCGTGGACAACGGCGCGAAGACCTTCGGCCAGGCCGAGATGTGGTTCGGCTCCGCCCGCGGCGCCCGGCACGCGGTCATCATCATGATCGGCACCGGGGTCGGTGCCGCGGTGGTGATGGACGGCCGCAGCTACCGGGGCGCCAACAGCAACGCCGGCGAGTGGGGCCACACGACGCTGGTCTACGACGGCGAGGTCTGCCGCTGCGGCGCCCGGGGCTGCCTGGAGGCCTACGTCGGCGCCGGCGGCATCGGGCGCCGTCTCGCCGCCGCCACCGGCCGCCCGCACACCCCGTCGCTGCTCGCCGAGTTGCTCGCCGACCCGCCCCCGGCGGCTCGGGAGGTCTTCGCCGAGACGGCCGGCTATCTGGGCGCGGGCATCGCCGACCTGATCAACCTGTTCAGCCCGGAGCGCATCGTCCTCGGCGGCATCGCGGGTTCGGTGCTGGGCGAGCGCTTCCTTCCGGAGATCCGCGAGGCGGCGGCCCGGCACGCTCTGCGCCGCCCCTACTCACAGACCAGAATCGATCTGTGCACGCTCGGGCCGGACGCGGTGGCGATGGGTGCGGCGACGCTGCCGATCGCGCAGCTGCTGGCCGACGGCGGCCTTCCGGAGCCGGAGGAGCCCATGATCGCGCTGCCGCCGAGGTCGCGTCGCCCGCAAGGCTCAAGACGATAAAAGCCGAAGCAGAGGTACGAGGCTGAGGGGCCGCACAACCGCAGTCGGCGTCTCCCCGCCGTAGCGACCGGCCTGGTTGCAACGCAAGGCCGTACCGGGCTGCCGGGCCGGCGGGTGGCGCGGGGCGGTTGCGGTCAACGATCGTCCAGGCGGGAAGGGGCGGCGGCGAAGGTGGTGGGGGCCTGCGCCGCCGCCCGGCATACGCGGGGGCCTACTTGCTCGGCTGCGGGATGTCACACTTGATCTTCGGGTTGATGCCCATCCAGTTCAGTGGCCCGGCCACGATCGTGACCACAATGGTGCCGGCCTTCGCGCAGCTGGCGTCGCCGGTGTTCTTGAAGTAGCCGCGCTGGGCGGCGGCCACGGTGCCCAGCACCAGCCAGATGACGATGATGACGGCGCCGATAGATCCGGTACGCATCGCGGGACTCCTCGGTCTTGGGGATGCCCACCGGGTACCCCGGACCCGTCGATCTTTAAACGACCGCTTACCCGTACGGTGAAAGGAAGGTGGAGCCCGCCGACGGCCTCGGAATGATCCCGCGAAGCCGCCGGCGGGAGATCACGCCTCGCGGGTGCGGGCGATGGTGTCGCGGAACCAGAGGGCGCTCTGCTTGGGCGTGCGCACCTGCGACTCGTAGTCGACGTGCACGATGCCGAAGCGCTTGGCGTATCCCTCGGCCCACTCGAAGTTGTCCATCAGCGACCACGCGAAGTAGCCGCGGACGTCTGCCCCCTGCGCGCGAGCGTCGGCCACCGCCGCCAGATGCGTAGCCAAATAAGCGGTACGGGCGTCATCAGCGACAAATCCGGAACTGTCGGGAGCGTCGGGGAAGGCGGCGCCGTTCTCGGTGATGACCATGGGCAGGCCGGGGTAGTCGCGGTGCAGGCGCACCAGGAGCTGGGTGAAGCGGTCCGGGGTGATCGGCCAGTTCATCGCGGTGCGCGGGGTGTCCGGCAGCACGGCCCGCACGACCGGCTCCCCGTCGGCGTCGTGCGTGTTGCCCGACTCGTCGGTTCCGGCGAAGTCCTGTCCGAAGTAGAAGTTGACCCCCAGCACCTCGAACGGCGCCGAGATGACCTCCAGGTCGCCGTCCACGACCGGAAACGCCTTGCCCCGGGCGGCCAGGTCCGCCACGACGTCCGCGGGATAGCGGCCGTGCCGCAGCGGGTCCAGGTAGATCCGCAACCCCATCCCGTCGGCGCGCCGGGCCGCGTCGCGGTCGATGTCGGTGTCCGAGGCGGGATCGGCCGTGCCCATGTTGAGCGTGATTCCGTACGTGTGCGGCCGGGTCTCCCGCGCCCGCATCCGCTGCATCGCCAGCCCGTGCCCGAGCAGCAGGTGATGCACCGCCGACAGGTGGTCGTCGAAGTTCTGCCGGCCCGGCGCGTGTATCCCCGCGTGATACCCGAGCCAGGCCGAGCACCACGGCTCGTTCAGCGTCGTGAAGGTCGCCACCCGGTCCTGCAACTTGTCGAACACCAGCGCCACGTAGTCCGCGAACCGGTACGCCGTGTCCCGCACCGGCCAGCCGCCCGCGTCCTCCAGCTCCTGCGGCAGGTCCCAGTGGTACAGCGTCACCCACGGGTCGATCCCGTTGGCCAGCAACTCGTCGACCAGCCGGTCGTAGAAGGCGAGCCCGGCCGGGTTGACCGGCCCGCGACCACCGGGCTGCACGCGCGGCCAGGACACCGAGAACCGGTACGCGTCCACGCCCAGCGACTTGATCAGCGCGACGTCCTGCGGCATCCGGTGGTAGTGGTCGCACGCGACGTCGCCGTGGTCGCCGTTGTGCACGGCGCCGGGCTTGCGGCAGAACGTGTCCCAGATGGACGGTGTGCGCCCGTCCTCGAACGCGGCCCCCTCGATCTGATAGGCGGAGGTGGCGACGCCCCACTGGAACGTGGGCGGCAGGCCGGCAATCGGCGCGGCGGCTAGCGGGGCGGTCGTGGTGGTGGGGTTCATGACTCTCCAGAGTGGGGATAGGAAAGAGGGCCGGTCCCGCGGTATGAAGGACCGGCCCTCTACGTCATCCGACGGTTTGCTCGGCCGGATGCAGCCAGCACGCGACGGAACGGCCGGCTCCATCCGGGACGTCCGGACGGCCGAGCACCGGGATGGCGCTGGAGCAGGGCTCGAAGGCCCTGGGGCAACGGGGGTGGAACGAGCACCCCGCGGGCATGCCCGCGAGGTCCGGCGGGGATCCGGGAATGCCCGCGAGCTCACGCCGCGCGCCCCGCAGGGCCGGGAAAGAGCTCAACAGACCTTTGCTGTACGGGTGCAGAGCGTCCCGGTAGATCGTGGCCGCGGGCGCCTGTTCGACGATCCGGCCGCCGTACATGATGGCGATCCGGTTGGAGAACTCGACCAGCAGCGACAGGTCGTGCGTGATGAAGATGACCGAGAAGCCGAGCCGTTCGCGCAGCTCGATCAGCTGGCCCAGGATCTGCCGCTGCATCACCACGTCCAGCGCGGTGGTCGGCTCGTCCATGATGACCACCTGCGGCTGCAGGATCAGCGCCATGCCGATCATCACGCGCTGGCGCATGCCGCCGGAGAGCTGGTGCGGGTACGCGTCCATCCGGTCGGGGGAGATGCCGACCAGCTTGAGCATCTCCCGGGCCCGGGCGGTGCGGGTGTGCTCGCTCATCTTCGGCTCGTGCGCCCGCAGCACGTCGGTCAGCTGGGTGGAGATCTTGTGGACCGGGTTGAGCGAGTTCATCGCGCCCTGGAACACGATCGCCGTCTCGGCCCAGCGGAACTCCCGCAGCGCGCGGTCGCTCAGCCCGAGCACGTCGTACGCCTGGCCGCTCGGCGGGTGGTAGATCACCTCGCCGCCGGTGATCACACCGGGCGGCGCGAGCAGCCGGGTCATCCCGTAGGCGAGCGTCGACTTGCCGGAGCCGCTCTCCCCGGCCAGGCCGAGCACCTCGCCCTTGTGCAACGTCAGACTCACGTCGCGTACGGCGCGGACCGCCTTGTCGCCCAGGCCGTAGTCGACGTTGAGGTTGCGAATCTCGAGAACCGGCTCCATCACTTCGCCTCTCGTGCCACGGGGGTGACCAGCCCGGCCGGCTCCTTGACGGCAGGCGCGCCGCCCATGACCGGGGTGAAGCCGATCCGCATCCGGACGGTCCGCCCGCGCGCCGTCCGCAGCTTGGTCTTGCCGGCGCTGCGCAGTCGCGGGCTGACGAACTCGTCGATGCCGAAGTTGATCAGCGAAAGCGCCATGCCGAGCAGGGCGATCGCCAGGCCGGCCGGTACGAACCACCACCACGCGTCCTGGCCGAGCGCCTGCTGGCCCTGCGCCCAGAACAGGATCGTGCCCCAGTTCCAACCGTTGTTGACGACGCCGATGAAGGCCAGGGTGATCTCGGAGAGCACCGCGAAGATGACCGTGCCGACGAAGCCGGAGGCGATCACCGCGGTGAGGTTGGGCAGCAGCTCGAAGCCGATGATCCGCCAGGTGCGCTCGCCGGACGCCCGGGACGCCTCGACGAAGTCCCGCCGGCGCAGCGACAGCGTCTGCGCGCGCAGCACCCGGGCGTTCCACGACCAGCAGGTGAGCCCGATGATCACCGCGATCATCGTGTCGCTGACGTTGTTCAGCGTCGAGGTGATGATGATCATCAGGGGCACGGCCGGGATGACCAGGACGACGTTGGTGATCACCGACAGCGTGTCGTCGGCCTTGCCGCCGATGTATCCCGACGCGACGCCGACCAGCACGCTCAGCGTGGTCGCGATGAACGCGGCCAGGAAGCCGACGTACACCACGCTGCGGGTGCCGACCAGCAGCTGGCTGAGGACGTCCTGTCCGAGGTGGGTGGTGCCGAGCCAGTGCTCGGCCGACGGGCCCTGCACCAGCGCGTTGCTGCGCGCGTCGGGGTCGTACGGCGCGATCCACGGACCGATGACCGCGAAGACCACGTACACGCCGAGGATGGCCAGGCCGATCGACGCCTTGCCGTTGCGCAGGAAGCGGAACCGCTCCCGCCGGGCCTTCTCCGGCTTCGCCGCCTCGGGCTGCGCCATCGAGCCCTGGCCGGGAATGACCTGCTCGATGCTGGAGGTGGGAATCGTCATCGCTCAGCCCTCCTTGCGGGTGCGCGGGTCGAGCAGCAGGTACGCGACGTCGGCCAGCAGGTTGGCCAGCAGCACGGCGATCGTGATGATCAGGAAGATGCCCTGCATCAGCGGGTAGTCCTTGGCGCCGACCGCCTGCAGCAGCGTGTAGCCGAGCCCCGGGTAGGAGAAGACGATCTCGACGAGCAGGGTGCCGCCGACGATGAAGCCGAGCGCCAGGGCGAAGCCGGAGACGCTGGGCAGCAGCGCGTTGCGGGCCGCGTAGGAGAGCGCGACCCGCCGCTCGGGCAGGCCCTTCGCGTGCGCGACGGTGATGTAGTCCTCGGAGGACACCGTCACCATCATGTTGCGCATGCTCAGGATCCAGCCGCTGACCGAGGAGATCAGGATGGTCAGCGCCGGCAGCAGGCTGTGCTGGATCGCGCTCGGGATGAAGTACTGGTCCCAGGCCGGCACCAGCTCCGAGTCGAAGCCGCCGGAGGACGGGAAGAAGCTGCCCGGCCCGGCGAGCAGGTAGATCGAGATGATGCCGAGCCAGAAGTACGGCACCGAGGAGAAGAACGTGGTGACCGGCAGCAGGCCGTCCGCCCACGAGCCGCGCCGCCAGCCGGCCAGCACGCCGAGTCCGGTGCCGAGCGTGAAGCTGATGATCGTGGTGAGGCCGACCAGCAGCACCGTCCAGGGCAGCGCCTGGCTGATCACCTGGGAGACCGGGGCCGGGAAGAAGGTGAACGACAGGCCCAGGTCGCCGTGGAAGATCTGCTTCCAGTAGTCGAGGTACTGCTCCCAGAGGCTCTGGTGCTTGTCCAGTCCGAACAGGACGTAGAGCGACGCGATCGACTTGGTGGAGAGCTGGCCCTGGTACTTGGCGATCAGCGACTGGACCGGGTCGCCCGGCACGAGCCGCGGGATGAAGAAGTTGATGGTGATCGCGGCCCAGGCGGTGAAGAGGTAGAACGCCATGCGCTGGAGGAAGTACTTCACTTCGCTGACTCCTTCGCCGCCGAGTCGTACAGCCAGCAGGCGGCCCAGTGGCCGGGCGTGTCGCCGATCGCCAGCGGGACGGGCAGGTCGGTCGAGCAGCGCGGCATCGCGGACGGGCAGCGTGGGTGGAAACGGCAGCCGGACGGCGGGTGGATCAGGCTCGGCGGCTCGCCGTTGCCCCGGTCCTCCTCGAGCGGGTCGACGTCGCCCGTTAGCCGGTCCGGGTCCGGCGCCGAGTCGATCAGCAGCCGGGTGTACGGGTGCGCCGGCGACTGGGTGACCGTCTCGCTGTCGCCGCCCTCGACCATCCGGCCCGCGTACATCACCAGGGTCTGGTCGGCGAAGTAGCGGGCCGACGCGATGTCGTGGGTGATGTACAGGATCGCCAGGTTGAGCCGCTCCTTGAGGTCGCGCAGCAGGTTCAGCACGCCGAGCCGGATGGAGACGTCCAGCATGGACACCGGCTCGTCGGCGAGCAGCGCCTCGGGCCGGGCGCCGAGGGCGCGGGCGATCGCCACCCGCTGCCGCTGGCCGCCGGAGAGCTCGTGCGGGAACTTGTCCAGGTAACGCTCGGGCGGGGTAAGGCTGACCCGGGTGAGCAGCTCGTGCAGGGCCGCCTCGAGGTCGCCGCCGTCGTTGCGGTGGATCCGCAGCGCCCGGGTGAGGTGGTAGCGGATCGTGTGCACCGGGTTCAGCGAGGCGAACGGGTCCTGGAAGATCATCTGGACCCGACTGGCGTAGCCGCGGAACTGGCGGCCGGCCTTGACCCGGGTGGACTCCCCGTGCAGCCGGATGTCGCCGCCGGTGCGCGGATAGAGCTGGGCGAGCAGGCGGGCGACGGTCGACTTGCCGGAGCCCGATTCGCCGACGAGCGCGACGACCTGGCCGCGGCGGAGGGTCAGGTGCACGTCGTCGACGGCGTGCACCGCGTTGTGCGTTCGCGTGAAGAGCTCACGCAGAGTCCGGCGGACGGGGAAGTGCTTGGTCAGGCCTACCGCCTCAAGCACCACCTCGCCGGTCGGGGCCTTGGCGTCCTGAGTAGACGTCATGCCACTTCCTTTGCGGGGGTGGATCGTGTGCCGCCGCTCCCCGCTGGGACGGGGAGCGGCGGGGTCACGCGATCAGGAGTTGGCGGGCTTGAGGTGCAGGACGACGTCGAGCGCGTACGGCTGGGTGGGCTGCATGCCCGCGTAGGCGTCGGCGTCGGACGGCCAGCCGATCCAGTTCTTGGTGCTGTAGGCGCCGCCCACGTTGTCGGAGCCGACCGGCAGCATCGGCACCTGCTCGACGAAGACCTTCTGGATCTGGTTCATCGCCGTGGTGCGGTCGGCGTCGCTGGTGGCGTTCGCGTACGCCTTGAGGGCCGCGGTGGCCTCCGGCGACTTGAACCGGCCGAAGTTGCCCTGCTGCGCCGCGGTGCCGATCGGCTTGAGCAGGTCACCGTCCATCACGGTCTGGTAGATGTCGTACGGCGTGGCGCCGCCGTTGGTCCAGCGCATGGTGGCCTGGAAGTCGCCCTTCTGGACGTTCTGGTCCCACTTGTCCTGGTTGGCCTTGTCGACCGTGGCGGCGATGCCGATCTGGGCGAGGTTGGTCTTGATGATCTCCAGCGTGGTCTGGTAATCGGACCACGGCGCCGGGTCGGTCAGGGTGATCTTGACCGGCTTGCCGGACGGGTCGGTCAGCGTCGTCCCGTTCAGCTTGTATCCGGCCTTCGCCAGCAGCGCCTTCGCGCCCTCGACGTCCGGGGTGAGGGTCTTGCCCTTGTACTCGGGCGCGACGAACGCGTCGCCGGCGCCCGCGGGCAGGCCGGTCACGCTGTCGATCTGCGGGTGGAAGTAGCCGGCCTCGGCCTGGGTGAAGATGTCCGCCCGGTTGACGACCATGTTCATCGCCTGGCGCAGCTTCGGGTCGTCGAACGGCTTGACCGTGGTGTTGATGTAGAGGCCGTGGATGCCGAGCACGCCGGGCGCCCAGATCTTGTGGTTGGCCGGGTCCTTCGAGACGAAGGTGGCCTGGTAGTTCGGGATGAAGACGAAGCTCCACTCGGATTCGCCGTTGGCCAGGGCGGTCGTCTGCGCGCTGTTGTCCGCGTAGGACACGTAGCGCAGCTCCTTGACCTTCGGCAGGTCCTGCCAGTAGCCGCTGGAGCGCTCGGTCAGCACAATGCCGGCCTGGGTGAACGACTTCAGCGTGTACGGGCCGGAGCCGATCGGGTTCTTGTTGATGTCGGTGGCCGGGTCCTTGATCGTCTCCCAGATGTGCTTCGGCACGATCGTCGTCTGCGCCATGATCTTGACCTGGTTGACGAACTGCGACGACTTGAACGTCACGTGCACGACGTTGCCGTTGACCGTGATCTGGTCGAACGGGATCGCGTACTGGTTGAGCGCTTCGTTGCCCTTGAGCAGGTTGAAGGTGTACGCCACGTCGTCGGCGGTCAGCTTCTGCCCGTCCGACCAGGTGGCGTTGTCGCGGACGGTGATGTCCGCCGACTTGTAGTCCGACGCCCACTTGACCTCGCTGGCCAGCCACGGCTTGGCCGGGTCGGCCGGCTTGACCGGGTTCCACATGAGCAGCGGCTCGTAGATCATCCACTTGTAGCCGAGCGCGTTGGCCGACGAGGTGCCGGCGAACGGGTTGTGGTTCTCGGTCTGCGTGCCGTTCGGCATGCCGATCTTCAGGTAGTCGACGCCCGCCTTGTTGGCGTTCGCGTTGTTGGCGTTGGGCGAGTCACCGCAGGCGGCGAGGCCGCCGGTGGCGAGCACACCCGCCAGCGCGACCGCGAACAGTTTCCTTCTCTGCATCGAAGGTGCTCCTGTCAATGAAAGGGGTGAAGAGGGGTGCCCGAGGGCGTGCGGCATCGCGGCGCCGGCCCTCGGCCTGCTCCGGATGTCGCGGGTTGGTGCGTTGTGGTGCGGTCGTCGGGGCGCGACGACGGGAACGAAAGCTATGGGTCAGGCGACCGTGGAGCCGCGGGTCACGAACGAGGTGGGAATGACGGTCGGTTCGCTGGGCAGGGGTGAGCCCTCGAAGTGCGCGAGCAGCGTGCGGGCCGCGGCCTCGCCCATCTCGCGCAACGGTTGGTGCACTGTGGAGAGCGGCGGCTGGGTGTGCGCCGCGGTCGGTATGTCGTCGAAGCCGACCACCGCCACGTCCTGCGGGGTGCGGCGGCCGGTGTCCAGCAGCGCCTGCATCGCGCCGAGCGCGGAAAGGTCGTTGTGGGCGAAGACCGAGTCGAACTCGACCCCCGCGGCGAGCGCGGCGTGCACGGCGTCGGCTCCGCAGGCGACCGTGAAGTCGCCGAGCGAGACCCGCTCCGGCGGGATGGCGAGGCCGGCCTCCGCGTACACCGCGGCGAAGCCGGCCATGCGCTGGTCGGTGCAGCCGAACCGCTCCGGCCCGGTGACCACCAGCGGCTTGCGACGGCCGATCTCGAGCAGATGCCGGGCGGCCGACCCGGCGCCGTCGTGGTTGGTGGTGCCGACGCTCGGGATCTCGCCGGTGCTCTGGTCGCGGTCGTCGATGAGCACCACCGGCAGGCCGCGGCGGTGCAGGGTGGCGATGTAGTCGAGAGTGCCCTCGGGCTCGATGACCAGCAGGCCGTCGAAGGACTTCGCGGAGACCTGGGCGCCGAACTGGCGCATCGACTCGTCGCCCCGGTTGCAGGTGAACAGCAGCAGGCCGTACCGCTCGGTCTCCAGCACGTCGACGGCGCCCTGCAGCACCTCGCCGATCCACGGCCAGGTCAGCGACGGCACCAGCATGGCCACCACCCGGGTGCGGCCGCGGGCCAGGCCGACGGCCCGGGAGCTGGGCACGTAGCCGAGCTCGTCGATCACCGCGCGGACCCGGGCCGCGGTCGACTCGTCGAGCTCACCCTTGCCGTTGAGCACCCGGGACACGGTGGTCTTGCTGACCTTTGCCCGGGCCGCCACGTCGGCGATGGTGATCGGCACTGGTCCAGGCCCCCTCGTCTGCATGCCCGCAATTCTCATCGACGTCCGGCCGGTTACCGCCGGGCGCTGACGATGTTGCTCGGGTGTTTCGGAACCGGTTTCGGTACCGGTTCCGGCAGTTAACGTCAGTGGCCCCGGTCACGTCAATGAGAAACAAACTTTTATTTGTGTATCGAGACGATAACCGGGGTGATATATCCAGTTTTATACCGGCGACAGATCGGCGAGGTGCGGCAGCACGATGCCCAATGGGGCATCGATGAGGAGGCTTGCGTACGGCTCGCCGCGAGTCACCCCGCGATTGACGATGGCCACCCGAATGCCCCGCTTGGCGGCCCGCAGCACGAACCGCCGGCCCGACATCACGGTCAGCGACGAGCCGAGGACCAGCAGCGTGCGGCAGCTCTCGACCAGCTCGAAGGCGCGGGCGACCCGGTCGGCCGGCACCGTCTCGCCGAAGTAGACGACATCCGGTTTGAGCATCCCGCCGCAGTCCAGGCAGTCCACCACGGTGAAGCCGTCCAGCGACGTCCCGGCCAGCTCGGCGTCGCCGTCCGCGTTGAACGCCACCGCCACCCCGGCGAAGGCCGGGTTCGCGGCGTCCAGCCGGGCCGCCATGTGGTCGCGCGGGGTCGACGCGCCGCAGGCCAGGCAGGTGATCCGGGTCAGGTTGCCGTGCAGCTCCACCACGTCGCGGGCACCGGCCGCCTGGTGCAGGCCGTCCACGTTCTGGGTGACGATGCCGTCCAGCGCGCCCCGCCGTTGCAGCCGCGCCACGGCGAGGTGACCCTCGTTCGGGCGAGCCTGCCCGATCGTGTGCCATCCGAGGTGACTGCGCGCCCAGTAGCGCCGCCGCGCGATCGGATCGCGGGTGAACGTCTGGTAGGTCATCGGGGTGCTGCGCCGGGCCGAGCCGGACGGCCCGCGATAGTCCGGAATCCCGGAGTCGGTCGACAGCCCGGCCCCGCTCAGCACCACCACGCCGCCCTCGCCGATCCACTCGCCGAGGGTCGCCACCTGCTCCACCACCTGAAGGTCCACGAAGCCATCGTCCCTCGCCGGGCGGAAGCCGTCACACGCCCACGACCTGGGCAACTCGTGCATGTTGCGCCCTGATTCGGTAAGTTTGATCCCGTGACAGCTGTGGCGCGTGTGCTCCGCAGTCACTGGCTCCCCAGTGACTGGGACACTCGGCGCCTGCTGCGCTTCCTGGCCGGCCTCGCGCTGCTCGGCCTGGCCTTCACCGGGCCCGCCGCGACGACTCCGGCGCCGGTGGCGCCGTCACCCGCCGTCATCATGGCGACGTCGGCCGAGGCTTCGGTCACTCTGAGTGAGTCCGTTTCCGCGCCCTCTCCGGTACGCGTCGAAGCCGCCCCCCTCCCGGCCGAGGCGCCCGCGGTGCTCGTGGTGGTGGCCGTGATCACGGTGCTGACCGGCGCCGCGCTCCGGGTTCGCGGCGGGCGCGCCCCGCCCGTGGCCTGATCCGTCCGCCCGCGCCTTTTCCGCGTGCCGCCAGGCACGGTTCGCACCCCGAAGGCACCACGAAGGCCGCGTCCGTCATGTGAGGTGTTCCGTGGAAAACTTTCTCGTCTCCGTACCGCAGGCCGCCGCGCTCTGGGTGCTGATGCTCGTCGGCGTCGTCCTGCTCGGCCGCGCCCTGGCCCGCCGGACCCGCCCGGCCGAGGTGCCGCTGTCCGAGGCCGAGTCCGACGCCCGCCGCTACGCCGGCGAGGTGACCGTGGCCGCCGGTCGCGCCGCCGCGACCGCCGAGCGCCGCCGCGCCGACTGGGTCATCGCCCAGCAGGAGCTGGACGCCGCCTGGCTCGCCTTCGACGCGGCCGACCGGGCCGCCCGGCAGGCCGCCAAGGCCCTCGCGTACCCGCTGATGAGCCGGCGCCGCAAACCGGGCGAGAACGCGGAGCGTCAGCGTTATCTCCATCACGCGGCGAGCGCGGCCTGCCGCAACCGGGAGATCTCCATCGCCCAGCTGAACGACGTCTACGCGCACCGCGGCTGGAACCCCCGGCTGCACCCGGTGGTGCAGGAGTCGGCGCTCAAGCGGGCCGTCCGCGAGCACCGCTGGGCCGAGTACCAGAAGGCCCTCGCGACGGAGCGAAATGCCTGGCAGGAGGCCGAATTCGCGGCCGGGGCGCTGCGCAGCCTCCGGCTCGAGGCGGCGGCCGCCGTCACGCGGGCCGGAGCCGGGCAACCGGCCGGCGATGAACAGTGGTGGGCCGAGACGTGGACCACGGCCGAGCTGCCGGCGGCGGCCTGAAAGTCCTGATTGGAGGGTCTCCGCATTCTTCCGCGAGGGTCGTGCCGGGCGGGTACCGTAACCGCACGGGACGCGCGCCCGGAGACGGTAAGGGGGCCGGCGTGACGGAGACTCCGGGGGGTGCCTCCCCGCCCGCGGTTCGGATGCACCGTGCCGCGGTGGTGGAGGACGCCCTCCACGAGGTCGTCGAGCGCCGGCTGCGCGGCCGGGGCTGGCAGCCGGTGATCACGGCGTACACCGGCTACGGTGCGCCCGGCTGGTGCCGGGTGATGGCCCGGATCGTGCTCACCCGCCAGGCCGGCAAGCGTCGGCAGCGGGAAAAACTGCGCGGCTGGCGCAGCTTCCTGACCTCCCCGGTCAACAACACCCTGGTGCGCATCCAGGTGGGCGACGACGTCACCGAGACGAGGACCGACCGCAGCGGGTACGTGGACTGCCGGGTCAAGGGCGACCTCACCCCCGGCTGGGCCAGCGTGCGCCTGTCCACCGAGGGCGCGGCCCCGGTCGACGCCCCGATCCGGGTGGTCGACCCGGCCTGCCGGTTCGGCCTGATCTCCGACATCGACGACACGGTGATGGTCACCGCCCTGCCCCGCCCGCTGCTCGCCGCGTGGAACACGTTCGTCCTCGACGAGCACGCCCGGATGGCCGTCCCCGGCATGGCAGTGCTGTACGAACGCCTGGTCAACGCGAACGCGGGCGCCCCGGTCTTCTACCTGTCCACCGGGGCGTGGAACGTCGCGCCCACGCTCACCCGGTTCCTCAGCCGCCACCTGTACCCGGCCGGCCCCCTGCTGCTCACCGACTGGGGTCCCACCCCCGACCGCTGGTTCCGCAGCGGCCAGGAGCACAAGCGCACCACCCTCAAGCGCCTGGCCACCGAGTTTCCCGAGATCAAGTGGCTGCTGATCGGCGACGACGGCCAGCACGATCAGGAGATCTACTCCGAGTTCGCGCACGCCCACCCGGAAAACGTGGCGGCGGTGGCGATCCGCCGCCTGTCGCCCACCCAGTCCGTGCTGGCCGGCGCCGTCCCCGGCCCGGCCGGCAGCCCCGAGGCGGTCGGCTCCGGCGGCAAGACCTGGTTCACCGCGCCCGACGGCGCGGGGCTGTGGTCGCTACTCCGCGACACTGATGTCGTCTGAGGGCGCCGCCGGCGCGGCCGCCTCGGCGACCCGCTGGTGCAGCCGGGACCGCACCTCGTCGGGTGTGTACGCCCGGCGCTTGCGCTCCGCCCGGGCCACCACCGCCCCGGTCGCGGCGACACCTGCCAATCCGGCCAAGCCGACTACCTTCCACCAACGCATCATCCGAGGATAGACACGTGGATGCCGCTATCAGTCTCGATCAGGCACTCGATCTGACGCGTACCGGAGACATCTGGATCTTCCGAGGCCGCTCCGGTCCCGACCGGGCGATCCAGACGCTGACCAACAGCCCGGTCAACCACGTCGGCATGTCGCTGGTGATCGAGGACATGCCACCCCTGATGTGGCACGCCGAGCTGGGCAAATCGCTTCCCGACCTGTGGTCGGGCACGTTCCAGCGCGGTGTCCAGCTGCACGACCTGCGAGACGCGGTCACGGTCTGGGCCCAGCGCTACGGCCAGCGGGGCTGGCTGCGCCAGCTCGAGCCCGGCGTCACCCGCACCATGGAGGACAAGGCACTCAAGACGGTGGCCCGGCTCGACGGCACCCCCTTCCCGTCCTCGGCGCAGCTGGCGTGGCGCTGGGTGCGCGGCCGGGTGCCGCAGGTCCGCCCGCGCCGGTGGCAGCGAACCCCGCCCGGCGACGCGGGGCTGGAGACGGCGTACTGCGCCGAGGTGGTCGCGGTGACCTACGAGGACATGGGGCTGCTGCCGCGCGGCCGCCAGCCCAACTGGTACGACCCGGGCCGCTTCTGGAGCGGCGACGAGCTGGAGCTGTGCGCGGGCTTCACCCTCGGCGACGAGATCGTGGTGGAGCTCCCCGCCACCTAGCGTTCTTGGGGCCGCCCCGACCGTGCCAGGGTGCACGGCGGGCCTGGGCGGTCGCCTTGTGGCGCCTTGTCCGGCCGTTGCGGTCAGGGACCGCTCGTGCGCGGCGCGGAAGCGTTTGAGCCGATCGTGGCGGGGTGGTCGCCCGCCGCCCGAAGAGCGGGCGGGCACATGTGGTTTTCCGGCGGCCGGACGACAACACGAGGTCATCGTCCAGCCGCCGTTCTTCGGCAAGGCGCTTGAACCTGACGACGAGGCGCGGGTCGAGTACCTACCGTCCGATCCCGCCGCTGCCCGCCGCGTCGGCGTCCATGAGCTGATCGGCTACGCCGCAGTCCACCACGAAACGCAGTTTCACTCCAAGAATTAATTTCTCGGGTCAGGCATCAACAACTCGGGCTCGCCGGCGCACTTAGTAGCGGCGGCGCGAAGAGGAGGAGTTTGCCACGGACGCTGGTGGCGTCGCAAAAAGCCGCCCCGCGTCGAAAAGCAGTCGATCGAGACCCGAAACAAGGAACTGGTTGGTCATGGACAATGAGTTCGAAAACATGTCTTGGCAGTCGTCAAGTGCCTGCAGTGGAGGGCATTGTGTAGAGGTGGCGTTTGCCGGGTCCTGGGTGGTTCTGCGGAATTCGAAGTACGTGGCGGGTCCCGTCGTGATCTGCACGAGGAGTGCGTGGGAAGAGT
Source organism: Actinoplanes sp. KI2 (assembly GCF_025630775.1). Classification (GTDB taxonomy): domain Bacteria; phylum Actinomycetota; class Actinomycetes; order Mycobacteriales; family Micromonosporaceae; genus Actinoplanes. Next base: position 29,911 of record NZ_JAOSZE010000013.1, on the reverse strand, counting down.
TCAGGCTCGGCGTGCTGAATGACGAATTCGACCTGTGCTGAGTATCCGGACTCGGGGCCGGCCGCGCCGAGAGGCCGCAATCGATGCCACGGAGGCGCCGAATGCTGCCCCCGCGGCAAGGGCGAAACCCGTTGCCTTGATGCGGCTCTGCCTGACCGGACGGCTCCCCGGAGCGCCCGCCGAGACACTTGCGGAGCAGTCCGGGGTTCTTCTCGTCGCACGGTGCCCGACCTCGTCGACCATCGAAACGAATCGCCGCTCTGAGGGAGTTTGGTGGCCGGCGTTCCAGAGCGGCGCGCCGTCCTCGCGCCACCACTCCGCAAAAGTTCCGAATCTCATCAGTGTGCCGATTTCAGCCTCCGCGTTCGCGTCGTCGACTTCTCCGCATCGCCAGAAGAAGTAGATGGTCTGAAGACGGAGATTGAAGTATGCCCACAACGGCAGGGCGTCGTTGTTGTGGCCCTCTCGCATGGCGCGCTCGTAGGTCGGATGGTCGATCACCGTACGCAGAAGATCGAAGTGCAACGAGCGTAGCGAAAGGGCTTGCTGGAATGCGGACTGGCGGTTGAGGGTGAAGAGGGTGAACATGACTCCGATGAAGGCGAGACCGCTGAAGACAGCCGCGGCCGCGCCATAGGATTGCCCCACGTCGGACAGCTTCGACCAATCGTCGCTGAAGGGCGCCACGGCGGACAGTACAAACGGCGAAGCCAGCAGGATTGCGGCCGTCGCGACTATCGCCACGACTGCCCCGGCCGTCGAGTAGGTTCGTGTGCTCAGTCGCCTCCGGGATTTGATCATGCCGACCTCGCCGAGAGTTTGATATTGGGCAACGACCAGGAGCCAGGCGTGCGGTACCGGATTCCAGTTAGCCACAGCCGTGCGTGCCCGGTCGAGGCACCTCTTCGGACCGGCTTACGGAGCACTGCCGGCAGGCAGCCCCGTGCATGAACACTTGGGGCGGCCGCGCCCAAACGTCAGCGGCCGCCCACACCTGTGTTGTTTACCGAGCGTCAAACAACCTCGGCGGCGGGCGCAGGCCCGCGCTTCATGATCACTTTTCCGCCTGGAAGAACAGGTTGAAAACCGCTTCCTTGGCGGTCAGACCCCGGACGTCGATGTAGGCGACTCCCTGACCTGAATTCAGGCACGCCGCGGCCACTACCGGGCGCGGTGCCTCGGGATATTTCGGAGAGTCGAACCTTCTTTCGCACTCGAACTGGGTGACCGACGTTCCACCCGTCGGTGCGGAGCGCGTTGCGATGCTCTCGTTCACGACGAGTCCCACGCCGTTGTAGACCACGTCGGTGTTTTTTGCTCCGACGGCGCATCTGTCCAGTTCGACGCCGGTGTCCAGGGGCAAGACAATTGGCTTCCTGGCGCAGGTTCCTGCGCCGGATTCGTCGGGACGTGCCGGTAGGCCGGATGTCGCCGCCAAGGTCGGCTCCGGAGCGGCCGCTGTGAGGCCGGTCGAGTCAGCGGGTCGCTGCACCGTCGCCAGGTGCGACTGCGAAAGGGTCGGAAATGTGCGGGCCGATCCCGGCGCGGGTTTCGGCAGGCCCGGCGGCGGAGCCGCGGCGGGAAGGTCGCGGACAATGGCGGAATCCCGGGCGGCAGCCGATGTCGATCGAATCTGCTGCTGGCAAGCGTATCCAGCAACCACCAGGACGAACGCCATGATCAACGCGAAGAACGCCGTCTTCGCCGGGGTGAAATGAATGGCGCCGTACCGGGCGATGGCCATGCCCTTCGCTCCGGAGCGGGCCGGGCCCTTCGGCATCCGGCAGGCCGGTGCGCGATGTGGACGATGGTCGGCGGCGCTCAAGGCTCGCTGTTTGACGGCTGCGAGGCCGGCGTCCAAGTCGAAGCCCAGACGGTCGACCTCCTGCTGGGCCTCTTGGCCGGCACGTTCGAGAAACGCCTTCTCCGCCGGTGTCAAAGCGGCGTCCTTCGGTTGCCTAGGCATCCTCCGCCCCTTCCTTGTCAATCACGGACTGTAGGTTCTTGCGGGCTTGATGTAGGTGGCTTCGGACCGTCGACTGCGTGACGTTCATGAACTGGGCTGTCTCCTCGAATGAGTGCCCTTCTAGGAGCATGACGAGCACGATCCTTTGCCGCGTGGGCAGCAGATCGGTAAGCTTGAGTGCCTTGGCGGCCGCGATCTTGTCGAGTACTTGGGACTCGACGGGCGCCGTGCTTTGCGAGCTCAAAAACTGCGGAAGCCTGATGCGGAAATTTCTTTCACGATTGTCGTGACGAATGCCCTCGCGAACCATGATCTTCTTCACATAGTTGAAACGGGCGCCAGGGTGCATTGATTGGATCTTCGGCCACCTTAGAAATGCTTTTATCATCGCCTGCGCCACCAGGTCCTCACCCATGTCGCCAAACATCTGCCTCGCGATGCGGGCAAGCTTGGGTTGGGCGTCCCGATAGAAGTCGTCGAAAGTGCATGGCGGAGTTGATCCGTCGTCACGCTCGTCGTCGCCGGACGCCAGCGCGATATTCTGCGTCATCGTTCGCCTGCCCTGGAGTTGGCCCAGTAGCTGATCCGGGTTCGTCGGACCGGTCCCCGATCACGAACAATTTCCACGCGGACGCCGTCATTGCTTGTCATGGCTCGATTCCTTCGGTGGTGTGGCGAAGAGGTAGGTCCTCGATGCAAAGCCGAGTGCGGCTCGGAATCCGGCACGTGATCCCCAAATGGCTCTCCCTTGTCAAGTAGCGAGCAAGTGACTTGCACAGGAAGGACGCGTCGGGGGGAGCCTGCGTTCAGTTGAAGCCCGATAAATCCCCCGAAAGGTTTAAATACCTTAAAATGACTATGCCGGGCATGTGTGGTACGTACCATGCGCAACGCTCTCGGCCACCCACCGCTTGGCCTCCTCGCACGCCAATGGGGGTAAACCACTCCTCCCGGATGCGCCGGCATCGCGGAACACGTCGGCCGAGGACGGATGCCTGATGGACAACCGCACCGGGTGTGGTGAGGTTGTTCGCATGGGTACGTGCCTGGTCGGCCGGGTTGCCGAGGTCGTCGCGCTGGACGAGCTGCGCGCCGCGGCCGAGCGCGGCTCCGGGGCGGTGGCGCTGCTGACCGGCGAGGCGGGCATCGGCAAGACGGCCGTCGTGGAGGAGGCCGTCTCCCGGGCCGCGGCCGCCGGGGTCACGGTGCTGACCGGGCGCGCCGACCCGGACGAGGGTGCGCCCGCCTTCTGGCCCTGGCTGCGGCTGCTCGACTCCGATGTGGACGGCCTGTCGCCGTCGCTGCTGGCGCTCACCGACGAGGGGGAGCCGGCCGCGGCGGCGCGGTTCCGGGCGATCCGGGACGTGCTCGCGGCGCTGACCGCGGCGGCCGCGCGCACGCCGCTCGTGCTGGTGCTCGAGGACCTGCACTGGGCCGACCCCTCGTCGCTGGCCCTGTTGGCGGCGCTGGCCCGCGAGGTGTCCGCGAGCCGGATCCTGGTGCTCGGCACCTCCCGCACCGAGCTCGACCTGCCGGAGGCGACCGTCCTGCCGCTCGGCCCCTGGGATGTCGCGGCGGTGGCGGCCTACCTCGGCCGGCTCGGGGCGGCGCACGGCACCTGGGCGGCGGTGGTGCACGAGCTGGGCGGCGGAAACCCGCTCTACACCCGGGAGCTGGGCCGGCTGCTGGTCCGCGAGGGCCGGCTGGAACGCCCGGCCGGCGACATCGACCTGCCGGACGGCCTGCGCCGCCTGGTGACCCGCCGCACCGCCCAGCTGACGCCGGCCTGCCGCGAGGCGCTGGGAGTGGCCGCGGCCTTCGGCGCCGAGGTGGACACCACCGTCCTGGACCTCGCCGAGCTGACCGAGGCGATCGAGGCGGGGGTGCTCGTCGACGATCCCTGGGCGCCGGCCCGGCCGCGGTTCGCCCATGAGCTCGTCCGGCAGGCCTGCTACGCCGACCTGAGCCGGGATGCCCGGATCCGGGCGCACGCGCGGATCGCGGACGCGCTGGCCGCGACGGGCGCCGGGCCGATCGAGATCGCCCGCCACCGGGTGCGGGCCGCCACCGACGCCGCCTCCCGCCGGCTCGCGGCCGAGGCGTGCCTGGCCGCCGCCCGCCAGGCGACCGCCGCGCTGGACCACGGCGAGGCCGTCCGCTGGCTGACCCGGGCCCTGGAGAACGAACCGAGCTCGGCGATCCGGCTCGAGCGGGCGGGGGCCGCCTATCGCGACGGCCAACTCGACCTCGCCGTGAGCGACTGCGAGGCGATCGTCGACCAGGTCGGCGCGCCCGCGGCCCTGGTCGTCCGGGGGCTGGGCGGGCTCGGCGGCCCGTTGGCGCCCGCCCTGCTGCGCCTCTGCGAACGCGCTCTCGCCCACGACCTCGGCGACGCCGACCGGGCCCAGGTTCTCGCCCAGTACGCCTTCCTCATCGCCGAGATGCACGACGGGCCGCGGGCCGAGCCGATCAGCCGGGAGGCGATGGCCCTGGCCGAACGGTCCGGCCACCCCGGTGCCCTGGTCGCCGCGATCCACGCCCGGCACGAGATCGTCGACCCGATGCTCGGCGTGGACGAGGTGCTCGACATGGCCCGCCGCGGGGCCGAACTGGCCGTACCGGGCGGGCGGCCGGACGCCGAGCTGTGGAGTCGCGTGTGGCGGCTGGACGCGTACCTCTGCCTCGGTGATCTGGCCGGTTTCGACGCCGAGCAGGCCCGGCTCGCCGAGCTGGCGGACCGCCTGGGCTGGCCGGTCGCGCGCTGGCACCACCTGCGCGCCCGAGCCGTCCGGCACATGCTGTCGGGACACCTCGCCGAGGCGCTCGCCACCGCGGTCGAGGCCCGCGACCTGGCGCTGCGTGCCCAGGACACCTCCGCCCGGCTGCTGCTGCCGGCGTTCCAGGACGGGCTCGGGCTGCTCACCGGCGACATCCCGGGCTGGGACAACGATCTGGCCGAGATCGCGGTGGCCATACCCGGCGTCCCGATCGGCGTGACCATGCTGGCCCGCATCGCCATGCGGGTGGGGGACCGCGGCGTGGCCGTCGAGCAGGTCGCCCAGTTGCGCGGGATTCTGCCGAGGCTGCCGGTCGACGGGCGCCGGCCGTTCATTCTGATCTCGGCCGGCGAGGTCGCGGCCTGGGTGGGTGACCTGGAGTTCGCTGCGGAGTGTTACCGGCTGGCGCTGCCGTATGCGGGTCGCTACATGAACAACATGTCCTCCTGTAACGGCGCCGCGGACCGGTCGCTCGGCGTGATCGCCGCGGCCCTGCGGGAACCGGCCGCCGTGCGCCACCTGACCGACGCGATCGCGATGGAGGAGCGCCTCGGCTCACCGCCGTTCCTGGCGCTGGCGCAGCTGACCTTCGCCCGGCACGCCGCCGGCACCGACCCGAAGAAGGCCCGGGACATGGCCGGCCGCGCGCTCGCCATCGCCCGCCGCCTCGGCCTGCCCAAGATCGCCGAGGAGGCCGCTACGCTGGCCGGGGACGACCTGCTCACCGCGCGGGAACGGGAGATCGCCGGGCTGGTCGCGACCGGCCTGTCCAACCGGGACGTCGCGGACCGGCTGTTCCTGTCCGAGCGTACGGTCGAGACACACGTCCGCAGCATCCTGCGCAAGCTCGGACTGAGCGGCCGCGCCGACCTACGTGGCACATCTCAGTACCAGCACTGACGCCCGCGCCCGCGGAACGTCCGACGCTGACGGCATGACAACCAACCTGAGCACCGACCTCCGTCCCGGCACCTACCTCATCGATCAAGACCAATCAGTGTGTACGCTGCACGCCGCACACGCCTTCGGCCTCAAGCCGGTCACCGCCACCATGGCGATCCGGGCGGGCACGGTCACCATCGGCGCCGACCCGGCCCAGTCGAGCGCCTCGGCGCAACTCGACGCGGCCACCTTCCGCAGCGACGACCCGCGGCGCGACAAGGACATCCGCGGGAAGCGGTTCCTCGCCGCCGCCGACCACCCGGTGATCGCCTTCCGCAGCACCGGCTGCACCCGGTCGGCGGCCGGCTGGCGGATGACCGGCATGCTCTCGGTCCGGGGCACCGACAGCGAGGTGACCCTGACCCTGTATGCCGTCGAGCCGACCACGACCGGCTACCGCTGCACCGCGAGCTGCACCCTGGACCGGGTGACCGCCGGCGTGAAGGCGGGCCGGGGCATCATCGCCCGGCCCGTCCGGCTGGAGCTCGAGGTCTACTTCCGGTCATAGATCAAGATCTACTTCCGGTCGTAGATCAGGCAGATCGCGCCCGACTCGGTCGTCGCCAGGTCGGTCAGCGACCAGGACCCGGCGGGCAGGCCGTCGTCGAGCAGGCGACGGCCCCCGCCGACGATCTCGGGGCAGAGCGTGATGCTCAGCCGGTCGAGCTCGCCGGCCTCCAGCAGCGCCCGGATCACGCTGGCGCTGGCGAGCACGATGATGTCGCCGCCCGGCCGCTCGCGCAGCTCCCGGACGACCGAGGCCGGGTCGGCGCCGGCGAGCCGGGAGTTCTCCCACGGCGCGTCGGTCAGCGTCGTCGAGAAGACCACCTTCTCCACCGCGTTGAGCCACTCGGCGAAGGCGCGGTCGCGGGGGTCGGCGTTCTCGTCCTTGGCAACGGCCGGCCAGAAGCCGCCGAAGCCCTGGTAGTTCTTCCGGCCGAGCAGGGCGGTGGTGGCCGGTCCGGTCACCCGGATCATGTGCTCGCGGGCCGCCCCGGTCACCGCGTGCGGGACGATCCAGCCCATGTCGAACTCGCCGCCGGCGCCGCTGATCCGGCCGTCGAGGGAGAGGGAGATGTTGCCGACCACTCGGCGGCCGCTGCTGTTCTGGCTGTTCGCGTTCGATGTCATGCCCTGAATCCTGTCCGCCTGGCCCGGGAAGAACATCTGCCACCTGGCAGACTTCCGGGGATGCCGGCTTCTCCGCCACCCGAGCTGACGAGCTTCGTCGGCCGAGCCGAGGAGCTGGCCGCGATCGAGCCGGCAGTGACCGCCGGTCGACTGCTGACCCTGGTCGGCCCGGGCGGCTGCGGAAAGACCCGGCTCGCGATCCGGGTCGCCCGCGCGGCGGCCGACTCGTGCTGGGTCGGCCTCGAGGCGCTGGACGGGTCCGGGGAGAACGACCCCGACCCCGAGCGGGTCGGGCGCCGGGCCGCCGAGGCGCTGGAGGTGCTGGTGCCGGCCGGCTTCGACCCGGTGCCGGCGGTGGTCGCCGCGCTGCGCGACCGCGAGCTGACGATCGTGCTGGACAACTGCGAGCACGTCCTGGACGGCGCGGCCCGGCTGGCCGCGGCGATCCTGGCCGGCTGCCCGGGCGTCGCGGTGCTGGCCACCAGTCGCGCCCCGCTGGGCGCTGCCGGCGAGCGGGTGTGGCGGGTGCCGCCGCTGAGCCTGGCCGACGCGCTGGCGCTGTTCCTCGAACGATCCAGGATCGGTGACAGCGCCGGGGCCCGGCGGCTCTGCGACCGGCTCGACCGGCTGCCGCTCGCCCTGGAGCTGGCCGCCGGCTGGGCCGGCACGCTCTCCGTGTCCCAGATCGCCGACTCGCTGGGCAGCCCGTTCACCCTGCTGGAGGGCGGCGCGCGGACCGCACCGTTCCGGCAGCAGACCCTCGAAGGCTCGATGCGCTGGAGCCACGACCTGCTCGACGAGGACGAGCGGGTGCTGTTCCGGCGGCTGGCTGTTTACGAGCCGGGCTTCGGCGCGGGGGCCGTGCTGGTCGAGCCCCACGGCCTGCGGGCGCTGCGCGGGCTGGTCGACAAATCGCTGGTGGTGGCCGACACCACCGGCAGCGAGGCGACCTACCGGATGTTGGGCGTGGTCCGGGCGTACGCGATGGATCGGTTGACGGAGGCCGGCGAGATGACCGGCATCCGCGACCGGCACCTCGATCTGCACCTCGACCTGGTGGAGCAGCTGGCACCGACGCTGACCACGGACAAGGACGAGTGGCGGGCGCGGGTCGGTGCGGCGTACCCGAACATCCGCGCGGCGATCGAGTGGGGGCTTTCCCAACCGGACCCGAGCCGGGGCCGGCGGCTCGCGGTGGCCTGCGCGTGGCTGTGGCATCTGGAGGGGCGCGGCGGCGAGGGCGTACGGCTGCTCCGCCGGGCCGCCGATCGCGGCGCGAACGAGCGGACCCCGCTGCAGGCCGACGTGCTGGCGGCGTTCGCGCTGGTGGCCGACACCGGGCTGCCGGGCATGGAGGCGTACCAGGTGGCGCACGCCGCCCGGGAGCTGGCGGTCGAGGCCGGCGCGCCGGCGGCCGCCCGGATCAGCCGGGCCCTGACCGCGGTCGGGCACCTGATGGTCGGCCTCGACGCGGCCCTCGACGAGGCCCGGGCGGCCCGGGCGGAGGCGCTCGCGGCCGGCGACCTGTTCGTCGCCGACTCGGCCGAGGCGCTCATCGGGCTGATCCACGTGCTGGCCGACCGGTATCCGGAGGCGATCGGGCACCTCGAGGCGGCGGTGGCGGGGCCGATCGCCCGGGGTGATCGGGGCGTGGCGGCGCTCGCGCTGTGCTGGCTGGCGCTGGCCACCGCGCGGGCGGGCGATCTGCGGCGCGCCGGGGAGCTGGCCGAGCGGGCGGTCGAGACGGCGGCGCCGCTACGGGACTTCCACTGGACCGGCTCGACCCGGTGCGTGCTGGCCGAGATCCGGGTGTTGCAGGGGCGGGTGGCGGAGGCCGAGCGGGCGCTGGCGCCGATCGAATCGCTGCTCGCCGGGGACCTCCCGTTCATCACCGGGTGGGAACGGACCAAGGCGATGCTGGCGCTGGCCGGCGGGCGCCCGGCGGAGGCGGTGCGGTGGTGCCGGCTGGAGGGGCGGTGGCAGCCGGCGCCCAGCGACGAAGGGCTGGCGCCGGAGACCCGGCTGGTGCTGGCCGGCGCGCTGCGGCTGGCGGGCGAGCACGAGGCCGCCGGCCGGACCCTCGCGGCGCTGGAGAGCGCGCCCCTGACGCCGGCGATGCCCCGGATCCGGGCCGGGGTGGTCGACGAGTGGGCGCTGCTCGTGCACGACAGCGATCCCGAACGGGCGCTGCGGCTGCATCACGAGGCGTTGCGCATCCGGATGGACCACGACCTGGTGCTCGGCTACCTCGCCAGCCTGGAGGCGCTGGCCGAGCTGCACCGGCGGCGCGGCGCGGCCGAGCTCGCCGGGATGCTGACCGGTGCGGCCGAGCGCGCTAGGGAGGACGCCGGTGCCGCGCCGCGCAGCCGGCCGGAGGGCACCGCGTCGGCGCTGCCGGCGGACGCCCTCGACCGCGGCCGGGAGATGGAGGTGCGGGCGGCCGTCGCCTACGCCGCCAAGGCCCGCGGGCCGCGCCGGCGCCCGGACGCCGGCTGGGAAAGCCTGACCCCGGCCGAGGTGTCCGTCGTCGAGCTGGCGGTGCAGGGTCTCTCCAATGTGGAGATCGGCGCGCGGCTCTTCATCGGCCGGGGGACGGTGAAGACCCACCTGGCCCATGTCTACGCGAAACTTCAGGTCGCCAACCGGACCGAGCTGGCCCGGTTGGCGACCGAACGCCGCGACGCGGCGGGCTGACCTCAGCGGCCGCCCCGCCGGCGACCGCCGGCCCGGCTGGAGGCGGAGAACGCCGCCGCCCCGCCGCCACCGGAGGCCGCGGCCGGCCCCGAACGGGTGCGGGCCTGGCCACCGGAGCTCGCCGCCGCCGAACGGGTGCGGGCCTGGCCACCGGAGCTCGCCGCCGCCGAACGGGTGCGGGCCTGCCCACCGGAGCTCGCCGCCGCCGAGCGGGTGCGGGACTGACCGCGCGATCCTTGGCCGGCCGCATCCGGCTGCGCCGCGCCGCGCCCGTGGGAGCGGCCCGGACGGCCGCCGGCGGGTGTCCCGGGGCCCGGCCGGGTCGCCGGAGCCGGGGCGACCGGCGCCGCGACGAACCGGCGCTCCCCGGGTGCCAGCTCGGCCAGCAGCGGGTCGCCCGGCCGGATCCGGCTGGTGGTCGGGCGCACGCCGGCCTTGCGGGTCAGATCACGCACCTCCGCCTGCTGATCGTCGGTCATCAGGGTGACCACCGTGCCCTGCGCCCCAGCCCGGGCCGTCCGCCCCGACCGGTGCAGGTAGGCCTTGTGCTCGACCGGCGGATCGGCGTGGATCACCAGTGCGACGTCGTCGACGTGGATGCCGCGGGCCGCGATGTCCGTCGCCACCAGCGTCTCCGCGCTGCCGTCGGCGAACGCCGCCAGGTTCCGGTTGCGGGCGTTCTGGGCGAGGTTCCCGTGCAGCTCGACGGCCGGCACCCCGGCCGCAACCAGCTGCCGGGTCAGCACCTTGGCCCGCCGCTTGGTCCGGGTGAAGACCACCGTCCGGCCGGGCGCGGCCAGCAGGTCCACCAGCACGTGGAAGCGGTCGTCCCCGCGCACGTGCAGCACGTGGTGGGTCATCTCGACCGCCTTCTCGGCGAGCGAGTGCGTCACCGGCTTCCGCAGGAAGCGCTTGACCAGCACGTCGACCCCGTTGTCCAGGGTCGCCGAGAAGAGCAGCCGCTGCCCGTCCCGCGGGGTCTGCTCGAGCAGCCGGCGGACCACCGGCAGGAAGCCCAGGTCGGCCATGTGGTCGGCCTCGTCGAGCACGGTGATCTCGACCGCGTCCAGCGAGGCGTGCCCGTTGCGCAGGTGGTCGTCGAGCCGGCCGGGGCAGGCCACCAGCACGTCGACGCCGGCGGCGAGGCCCTTGATCTGCGGGCCGGGTCCGACGCCGCCGAAGACGACCAGCGTGCGCAGGCCGAGCGCGGCGGCGAGCGGGGCGAGGCTGGCGTCGATCTGGCTGGCCAGCTCGCGGGTGGGCGCCAGGATCAGGGCGCGCGGCCGGCCGGCCCGGCGGGGCGTGCGCGAGGCGGCCAGCCGGGTCAGTACCGGCAGCACGAACGCGTACGTCTTGCCGGATCCGGTCTTCCCGCGGCCGAGGACGTCCCGGCCGGCGAGCGAGTCGGGCAGGGTGGCCGCCTGGATCGGGAACGGGGTGGTGATGCCGAGTTCGGCAAGGGCCGTGGTGAGGACGGCCGGTACGCCGAGCTCGGTGAACGTGGTCATGTAGCAGGTACTCCAAGGGGTCGCCGGTGGGACCGAACGATCAAGCATAGAAGCACCCGCCCAATGGCAACGGACCGTGCTGAGAAGCAACCGCTCCGCAACCGTCCCAGACCTGATTGGCACTCAATGCCGATCACCGTTTCTCCTCAGTGCCCGGGAACCCCGGACCGGGCGTTACCGCGAGGAGACCCCCACCATGAGCGGTGCACCCTCCGTCGAACGCCGCGGCGGCACGGACATCGTCCAGGATCACATGCCGCTCGTCGGCCACCTGGTCCGAGAGATGCTGGCCAGGGTGCCGCAGCACGTCAACCGCGACGACCTGATGTCGGCAGGCTATGCGGCCCTCGTGCATGCGGCCCGTGGCTTCGACGCGAGCCGTGGCGTCCCGTTCGCCCGGTTCGCGGCGGCCCGCGTCCGCGGTGCCCTGCTGGACGAGCTGCGCGGCCTCGACTGGGCCAGCCGCTCGGTGCGCCAGCGCGCCCGCCGCACCGACTCGGCCCGCCAGGAGCTGACCGCCGAGCTGGGCCGTACGCCGACCGTGCGGGAGGTTGCCGAGCGGATGGGCTGCACCGTCGAGGACATCGAGAGCGCCGACGACGACGTGCATCGCGCCGTGGTGTTCAGCCTGCAGGGCTTCGCCACCGCCGCCGCCGACGACATGGTCACCGAGCCGAGCGCCGGTCCGGAGGAGATGCTGATCCTCCGGGAGCGGCTGGGCTACCTGCGGCACGCGGTCGACGCGCTGCCCGAGCGGCTGCGCGTGGTGGTGCAGGGCTACTTCTTCGACGAGCGGCCGATGGCCCGGATCGCCGAGGACCTCGGTGTCACCGAGTCGCGGGTGTCGCAGCTGCGTGCCGAGGCGCTGGTCCTGCTGCGCGACGGGCTGAACACCCACCTGGACCCGGCGCTCGCGGCGCAGAACCCCCCGAAGGAGGGCTGCGTGGCACGGCGGCGGGCCGCCTACTACGAGCAGATCGCGGTACGCGGCGACGTCCGTACCCGGCTCGCCATGACCGGCCCCGACGGGTTGCCGGCGGCCGCCTGACCGCAGCGACGCCCGCCGCGACACCGCGGCGGGCGTCCGTGTCTCTACTGCTGTCCGGCACAGGTGCCGGACAGCTTCTGGGCGGCGATCGCCTTGGCCACGCCGAGCCTGTACAGCGCCAGGCCCTGCTTCGCCGGCTCCAGCCGCCACGCGTTGTTCTCGTACACCATCGTGTACGACTGCGTGGCCGCCATCTGCTTGGCGATCACGATCGCGTGGTCCGCGTCGTCCATCCGGGCGCCGGTCAGCTGGATCGCCAGGCCCCGGCGGGAGCAGGCGTCGTTCAGCTTGACGAAGTCGTCCCGGCTGATCGCGGCCTGGCCGGCGGCGGTGTACATGTCCCAGGTCCCGGCGTAGTCGCCGGACGCGAACCGATCGAAGACGGTCTGCGCGGCAGCCTTGGCGCCGTCGATGGTCTTGGGCTCGGTGCCGTTGGCGGCGGCCTGCGCGGCGCTCCCCTCCGGCTTGTCGTCGCTGCCGGAGCACGCCGTGACGAGGGCGAGGGCGGCGGCCGCGGTGAGGGCGAGCGCGCCGAGACGTCGGATCGGGTGGTCGTGGTTCATGCCACGGTTAAGTCCGAGACACCCCTGGGCGTAACGCTCGCCGGGGGAGCTGACAGATTGCGGACAGCGCCGTCACCGCTTGGGGCATCGGCGTCGATCGGCTATTCTGGCCGATTGTCGAGCAATAAAAAAGGTGACCCCTGATTTTAATTAGACACAGGTGGTCACCGCTGGCGTATGTTACCACAAAGGGGAGTGGAATTGTCAAGCTCCGCCGCGGACGATCTCCGTTCCGAGCAGGCGTACCTCACCACCCTCTATGACCGCCTGGACAACCTGCGTGACCTGGCAGATCAGCGGCTGAAGGCCATTCTGCTGGAGGCCGGCGGCACCCCGCAGGGCCGTGCCCAGCGCGAGGCCACCCGTGGCCACTATGCCGAGCAACTTGCCCAGATGAATGCGGTCGAGAACGGTTTGTGTTTCGGCCGGCTCGATTTCGCCGCGGGTGCGCCGCAGTACATCGGGCGGCTCGGTCTCGCCGCCGAGGAGCACGACCGCGACCCGCTGCTGGTCGACTGGCGGGCCCCCGCGGCCCGCCCGTTCTACCTCGCCACCGCGGTCTCGCCGGACGGCGTGACCCGCCGCCGGCACCTGCGCACCCGCGGCCGGGTCCTGACCGGCATCGACGACGAGGTGCTCGACCTCGAGGCGGCCGGGGCCGGCGGGCGCGAGGACGTGACCGGCGAGGCGGCGCTGCTGTCGGCGCTGACCGCGAGCCGGACCGGGCGGATGCGCGACATCGTCGAGACCATCCAGGCCGAGCAGGACGAGGTCATCCGGGCGGGACTGGCCGGGGTGATGGTGGTGCAGGGCGGCCCGGGCACCGGGAAGACGGCGGTGGCGCTGCACCGGGCGGCGTACCTGCTGTACACCTACCGTGCGCAACTGACCAGGCAGGGCGTGCTGATCCTGGGGCCGAACACCACGTTCCTGCGCTACATCTCGCAGGTGCTGCCGTCGCTCGCGGAGACCGGCGTGCTGCTCGCCACGCTCGGCGACATGTTCCCGGGCGTACACGCGAAGGGGGTGGAATCGCCCGCGGCGGCCGCGGTGAAGGGCCGGCTGAGCATGCTCGATGTGCTGAATCGGGCGGTCGCCGACCGGCAGACCGTGCCACCCGACCACGTCGAGGTCGACCACGACGGCTACCCGTTGCGCATCGAGCGGGCCGTGCTCGAGGACGCCCGGGCCGCGGCTCGCAAGTCCGGCCGGCCGCACAACGTGGCCCGGCAGATCTTCGTGACCGAGGCGATCCACGCGCTGTCGCTGCAGATCGCCGAGCGGATCGGCGCCGACCCGCTGGGCGGCGACAATCTGCTCTCCGAGGCCGACCTCGCCGAGACCCGCCGCGAGCTGCGCGAGGACATCGACGTCCAGATGGCGCTGTTCGACTTCTGGCCGGTGCTGACCGCCCGCCAGGTGCTGCGCGACCTGCTCTGCGACGCCGACCGGCTGGAATCGGCGGCCGGCGACCTGCCCGCCGAGGAGTGGCGGTTGCTGCTGCGCCCGCGCGAGGCCCGCTGGACCCCGGCCGACGTGCCGCTGCTCGACGAGCTGGCCGAGCTGCTCGGCGTCGACGACACGCTCCGGAAACGGCAGGCGGCCGTGGAGCGGCGCGAGGCGATCGAGTACGCGGAGGGCGTACTGGAGATCGTCGAAGGTTCCCGCTCGCTGGACTTCGAGGATCAGGAGGAGGAGATCCTCTCCGCGATCGACGTCGTGGACGCCAGCGCCTTCGCCGAGCGGCACGAGGTGATCGACACGCGTACCGCCGCCGAGCGCGCCGCCGCCGACCGCACCTGGGTCTTCGGCCACGTGATCGTCGACGAGGCGCAGGAGCTGTCCCCGATGGCCTGGCGGCTGCTCATGCGCCGCTGCCCGAGCCGCTCGATGACCGTGGTCGGCGACGTCGCGCAGACCTCGGAGCTGGCCGGCACCACCGGCTGGGAGCAGGTCTTCGAGCCGTACGTCGCGCAGCGCTGGAACCTGGTCGAGCTGACCGTCAACTACCGCACGCCGGCCGAGGTGATGGCGGTGGCGGCGGACGTGCTGGCGGCCGTCGACCCCGCACTCCAGCCGCCCCGGTCGGTCCGCTCCGCCGGTGTGGCGCCCTGGTCGCTGCGGGTGCCGCGGGCCGCGCTTCCCGCGGAGGTGATTGCGGCCGTACGCCTGGAGGCCGCCGAAGCCGGGGAGGGCCGGGTCGGGGTTCTGGTGCCCGAGGGGCTCGAACCCGAGCTGGGCCGGCACCTGGTCGAGGCGGTCCCCGGCGCGGCCGTCGGCGAGCAGCCCGACCTGCTCAACCAGGTGGTCCTGATGACCGTGCGGCAGGCGAAGGGGCTGGAGTTCGACGCGGTGGTGGTGGTCGAGCCGGACGAGATCATCGCGGAGAGCCCGCGCGGCCTGTCCGACCTCTACGTCGCGGTCACCCGCGCCACCCGGCGGCTCGGCGTGCTGCACACCGCGGATCTGCCCAAGGTGCTGACCGCCCTGGCCGCTTGACGCGGAAAGGCCCGGCGGCGACGCCGGGCCTTCTGCCTGTCTGTCTGTCGGTTATGCCGCGGGCGCGGGGGTACGGCCGGCCGAGCCGACGCCGTACGCGGTGTGCCCCTGGGCGTTGGTCATCGCCAGCCGGCTCTGCAGCGACGTGCTGCTCGCGATGCTCGCGTAGTAGCTGGCCCGGCGGCGGGCGGTGATGCTCTCCGGGTTGCTCGGCACCGGCGCGAGGTCCGGGTTGAGGTGGGTGTTCATCCCGTCCTTGAGCAGCGACAGCGCCTCGGCACGCAGCTGGCTGATCCGGCTCTCGGTGACGCCCAGGTCGCCCGCGATGTCCGCCATCGGGCGCTCGTTGAGGAAGTATTCGGTGATCACGGTCTGCAGCCGGTCGGGCAGCGAGTCGATCGCGTGGTGCAGGTAGCCGATCTGCTCCCGGTGCAGCAGCATGTCCTCCGGCCCCGGGTTCTTCTCGGTGACCAGGTCGTCGGCGCTGCTGGTGGTGAAGCCCTGCAGCGAGAGCACGGTGGCTCGCTGCACGTCGGTGTCGGTCTGCTGCAGATCGGTCGTGGTGGTGCCGAGCGCCTGGGCGAGCTCGTCCGCGGTCGGCGTACGGCCCAGCGTGGTGGTCAGCTGCTGGCGGGTGGTGTCCGTGGCGCGCGCCTTGGTCCGCACCGATCGGGTCGCCCAGTCCAGCGAGCGCAGCTCGTCGAGGATGGCGCCGCGGATCCGGGTGCTCGCGAAGCGGTGGAACGGAATGCCGCGGTTCGGGTCCCAGCCACGGGCCGCGGTGACCAGCGCGTGGAGTCCGGCGCTGGTGAGGTCGTCGCGGTGGATGTGGTTGGGGATGCGGGTCAGCATGTCACGCACCAGGTGGCCGACCAGCGGCATGTGGGTGCGGATCAGCTCCTCCTGCTCGGCCGCGGAAAGCACCGTCGCGGCGGGCGCGGCATCGCTGGCGTTCGTCACGCTGGTGGTCGTCATGTCTTTCCCCCGGTTCGCTAGTCGGCGCTCCTTGCCGGCTGACGGGAAAGACTTTGGGTGACCACGAGTACGACTTCTGGTCACGCAGAGGTGCTGCAAAGTTGCAGTGACGGCGGCGGGTTAGGAACCTCCCGGGATCGGGAACCCGTGTCCCATGGACCTCACAGACACCGGGACCCTGGTGAATGTGATCGCCGGTGTCGCCGTCGCCCTCGGCGTCGTCGGCGTGGTGGTCCCGGTCGTCCCCGGCCTGCTGCTGGGCTGGGCCGGGGTGCTGTTCTGGGCGCTGCTCGGGGACGCCTCCGGCGCGCTGAAGTGGGTCGTGCTGGTTGTCGCGACCCTGGTCGCCGTGCTCGGGGCGCTGGTCAAATACCTCGTACCCGGCAAGCGGTTGAAGGCCGCCGGAGTGCCCAACGCGGCGCTGCTGGCCGGCGGCGTGCTCGGCCTCATCGGGTTCTTCGTGGTGCCGGTGGTGGGCCTGGTCCTGGGCTTCGTGCTCGGCGTCTGGCTGGTCGAGCGGAGCCGGGTGGGCGCGGCCCAGGCCTGGCCGTCGACGAAGCGGGCGCTCGCCGCGGCCGGCCTGGCCATGCTGATCGAGTTCACCGCCGCGCTCGGCGTCGCGGTGGTCTGGGTTTTCGGCTTGCTCGCTACCTGACCTTGCGGGCCGGCCGTTTCCGGCGGCGCTGGCTCAGCAGCAACAGCAGGGGAGTCCCGGCCAGCACCACGGCGACGCCCAGCGCCACCGGCATCATCGGCAGGCCGCCGCTGCTCGACGCCCGCGCCGACGGCACCGCGCTCTTGGCGGCCGTGGTCGACTCGATCCGGGCGTTGGTGGTCGCGTTCTGCTGGGCCACGTCCGCCGGCGTGACCAGCTTGCCGACCGAGGCGCCCTTCGGCAGCGCGAAACCCCAATCGAGCAGCGCCGCGCCCTGCTGCCAGCCGCGCAAGGGATGCGCCTCGGCGCCGAGCAGCGTCACCACCAGACGGCGGCCGTTGCGCGAGGCCGCGCCCACGTAGCTGTGCCGGGCCACCGTGGTGAAGCCGGTCTTCCCGCCCATCGCCCCCGGGTAGTTGAAGATCAGCTTGTTCTCGTTCTGGAACTGGAAGCCCTTCTGCTTCAGCTGCGGCTGGGCCGGCATCTGGGCGGCCTTGGTCAGCACGTACCTGCGGAAGTCGGCGTTCGCGAAGTCCTTACGAGCGATCAAAGCCAGGTCGTACGCGCTGGTGAACTGACCCTTCCCGTCGAGCCCGCTCGGGGTCAGCGCGTGCGTCTGGTACGCGCCGAGCGACCGCGCCTCCGCGTTCATCGCCGCCACCGTCTTGGCCACGCCGTCCGCGCCCCCGCCGCCGGCCAGCCGGGCGAGCGCGTTCGCCGCGTCGTTGCCCGAGTTGAGCAGCAGGCCCAGCCAGAGCGTGGAGATCTGGTACTTCCCGCCCACCACCAGCCCCACGGCCGAGCTGTTGACCTCGATGTCCAGGTCGCCGCGGACCACGGTCATCGTCTGCTTCGGGTCGAGCTTGTCCATCACGGTCGCGGCCAGCAGCGTCTTCTGCACGCTCGCCGGGGTCTGGTAGACGTGCGGCCCGCAGCCGCCGAGCACCTCGCCGGTGTCCAGGTCGGCGACCATCCAGGTGGTCGCGGTGACCGCCGGCGGCTGTTTCGCCCCGGCCGGGACGACCAGGCCGTGGGTGGCGAGGGCGGGGCCGCCGACGGCGCTGTTGACCGGGTCGTCCGGCGGCGGCACCGGGCGCGGCGGGATCCCGGCCGGCTTGGCGACGGCGGGATGGGGGCAGGGGATATCGGTCTTTTGCCGAATCGCCGCGGCGGGGACCGAGCGCTCTTGCGCAGCGGCCGGGACCGCTGGAATGGAGATCATCAAAGCGGCGGCCGATGCGGCTGCCGCGATCCGGCTGAGGGGGATGCGGATCAAGGCCAGAAGACTCCCGCTTCTAGTCGCTGGTCGAGCAGTTCCGCCAGCGGAATGGTCTCGCCGTCACCGCCGCCCGCGCCGACGATCAATCGGGGGGTGCTGGGGGTGAGGTCGGCGCCGGCGAACCGGGCGCGCAACGATGACGGGACGGACAGGACGTAATACTCACCGTGTTCGCCGACCGCCACCGAGCGATTCGACTTCAGATACCAGCCGAGCGCCTTGGTGCGGTACGTGGCGCGGCCGTCGAAACTGCGCGCGGACAACTGATGCGGCGGCAGGCCGCGCTCGGCGGCCCGCCGGACGAACGAGACCAGCAGGTCAGCGGCCCGCCGAGCCTCGGCCTCCCGGTCGGCGGCCAGGGCGGCGGCGTGCTCGTCGATGGCCCGCCGGCGCTGCTCGTCCCAGGCGGCCCGCTCGTCCATGTCTGCGACCCTAGGTGATCCACCCGGCCGCCTGCCACCCAGTCTTTCCTCCGGATTCCTGTGAATGTTGGTGCCGCCATTTGAATAACGGACCGGCCACCGAGGGGAAACAATTACGAATTTCGGGCCGATGAGTTGCGCGGGAAGCCTGTTTCGAGCAACACTGGGCGCGGTTGATCGGATTGACTCGGGATCGCTTTTCTTCGGGAGCAGTTATGGCGCGGCAAGTCATCACAACGCTGATCGACGATCTGGACGGAAAGAAGGCGGACCGCACCGTCGAGTTCAGTCTCGACGGTATTAACTACACGATCGACCTTTCCGAGGCCAATGCCGGGAAGCTGCGCAAGGCGCTCGACCCGTTCATCAACGCGGGCACCCGGCTCGGCCGCAGCGGCCGCATCCCGTCGCGGCGCACGGCACCGAGCCGCACCGCCAGTTCTCGCGACGAGAACCGGTTGATCCGGGAGTGGGCGCTGGCCAACGGGCACCAGATTTCGGAGCGCGGGCGCATTCCGCAGAGCGTCACCGACGCGTACCGGGCCGCCAACTGAGCTGGGGGTTTGGGGTTGACCTGGCCTTTGGTTGCGGTTTACCCCAGGCCTTTGGTTGCGGTGGACCGGATGAGTCGCGTGGGGGGACTGTCACGTGCGGCTGAGCTGGCTGGCTTCGCTTCGCTCCGCGGGCGCTCGCCCCTTTAGGTCGTTGAGCGGGCGGCCGATTTGCCGGCGTCGCAAACCCCGCGACGACGGCAAATCGACCGCCCGCTCAACGACGGGGCGAGCGCGGGCCGTTCCCGCTTGCCGTGCACCCCGGAAATCGCGGGGTCTGGTCAGCGGGCGCGGAGGGCTGGCAGGGCTGCGGCTACGGCGTCCAAGACCTTTTCGTCGCCTGCGTACCAGCTGGACTCGCGGGGCCAGTGGGTTATGACGTCGGTGAAGCCCAGGGCTGCGGCTCGGCCGATGGCGTCGGTGAAGGCGTCTACGCTGGTCATCGAATAGCGCGGGGACGAGTCGAGGTTGAGGTAGCGGGGGATCGCGTCGGGGGAGCGGCCCGCGGCGCTCATCGTCTCGTCGAAGCGTGCCTTGATCTCGGCTACCGCGCGCCACCAGGATTCGAGGTCGTCGGCCTGCGGGCCGGTGGTCACCCAGCCGTCGCCGTGGTGAGCCGCCAAGCGGAGTGTGCGGGGGCCGTTTGCGGCCACGATGAATGGTGGTCTTGGCTGCTGGAGCGGGCCGGGGATGCTGCGGGCGTCGACCGCCTGGTACCACTCGCCCTTCCACGTCGTGGCCGGGTTGGCCAGGATCGTGGCCAGCAGGTCCAGGAACTCGGCGAAGCGGTCCACCCGGCGGCGCGGGGTCAGCTCGGGCTCGCCGAACACGGCCGAGTCGAAGCCGGTGCCGCCGGCGCCCAGGCCGAGCAGCAGGCGGCCGCCGGAGATGTCGTCGAGGGCCGTCACCTCGCGGGCGAAGTGCACCGGGTGGCGGAAGTTCGGCGACGCCACGTACGTGCCGAGCTTGATGCGGCTGGTCACCGTGGCCGCCGCGGTCAGCGTCGGCACCGCGTCGAACCACGGGCCGTCGATCAGGTCGCGCCAGCCGAGGTGGTCGTAGGTCCAGGCGTGGTCGAAGCCGTACTCCTCGGCCCGGCGCCACCGCTCGGCGGAGACCTGCCAACGCTGGTCGGGGAGGATCACGATGCCGATGCGCATGACCGGAACCTACCTCAGGCCGTACGCAGATCCTGCGCTCCGTGCTCGGCCGGCTCGGCCGCCTCGGCGAACGACCTGAGCGAGCGCAGCAGCTCGTCCCGGGTGGCCGGCGGCATCCGGTCGAGCACCTCGGCCAGCGCCGCGCGGCGCCGTTCCCGGATCTGGTCGAGCAGGCGGCGCGCGGACGGGGTGAGTATCAGCCGCACCTCGCGACGGTCGCGCGGATCGGGCACCCGGCGCAGCAGGCCGGCCGCCTCGAGCCGGTCGCAGAGCCGGCTCGCCGAGGAGGGCACCACGCGTAGCTCCTCGGCCAGCCGGCTCATGTTGGTGTGCCGGTTTTCCGCGAGGATCGTCAGCACCCGCAGCTGGGCGGGCGGCACGGTCGGGGTCTGCGCGGCCCGGGCCGAGTCCAGCACGGACACGAGGGACTCGACCGCCGACTCGACGGCCGCGGCGACATCGGTGACCTGGTCGTCCATGTCGGATAAGTCCCTGTTCTGCGGGCGCGAACTACGCGTAGCGGGTGTGACTACCCGCTGAACCGCGAATCATGCCTGCCTATCTCAGCCAATCCAAGCAGACAATCACCGCGTCGTCTTCCGGGTCCACCCCGGAGTGGAACTCGCGCAGCGACCGGACGACCGTGCCGACCGCCTCCGACGGGGGTTGCAGCCGGGTCCGGCGCAGCGCCGTGAGCAGCGCGGTCGCGCCGAACTCGCCGCGCCCGCCGGGGGCCGCGGCGTGCACGCCGTCGCTGGTCACGAGCAGCCGGTCGCCGGGTTCGAGCTGGAATTTCTGCGTCTGGTACCGGTTGTCGCCGAACATGCCCAGCGGCAACTGCTGGTCCAGCGTGATCGGCCGGATGTCGCCGTGGTGCGCGACCATCGCCTTCGGCGAGCCGGCGTCGACCGCCTCGACCGTGCCGTCGGTCAGACCGATCTCCAGCAGCAGGGTGGCCACATAGGCCTTCCCGCCGTGTCGCGAGTAGACCGCGTCGGAGGCGAGCTCGGACTGCTCGACGATCCCGGCCCCGGAGCGGCGGGCGTTGCGCATGGCGTTGACCGCGACCGTGGTCAGCAGGGTCGCCTCGATCCCGTCGCCGTGCCCGTTCAGCACCGTGACGGTGAGCCGGTCGCCGGTGACCGACCAGTCGTAGTGGTCGCCGTAGACCGCGTAGGCCGGCTCCAGGGCGCCCGCGAGCCGGAACCGTTCGCCGTTCAGCGAGCGTCCGGGCAGCAGATCCCACTGCAGCTCGGCGGCCATGGTCAGGCGCTGCCGGCGGCGCGCCTGGTGGAACCGGTCGGTGTCCCGGTCGGCGGTGCGCAGCGCCATCGCGAGCTCGCCGGCGAGCGCGGCGAGCTCGGCGGTCAGCTCGGGGGTCACCGGCCGGTCGATGTCGAAGGCGAGTACGCCGAGCCGGTCGCCCCAGACGGTGAGCGGCAGAACCACTCGTGCGGGGCCGTCCGGCCGGGTGTCGACGACCGGCAGCTGGCTGCCGAAGCAGCGCTGCTCGATCGCGCCACCGGTGGCGCCCTCGGGGTCGAGCACCGGTACGAGAGCGGTCAGGCTCAGGTCGCCGAGCAGCACCTCGATCCGGTCGGCGGCGTAATGCTCGCGCAGGTGCTGGGCGGCGACCTCGGGGAGGCGATCGGGCGGTGCGGCGCGTAGCCGCGCGCCGACCGATGCCGTGCGGTCGAGCACTCGATCTCCTTTCCAGGTCGGCAATAATTGCCGGAGTGCAAGCATGATAGATGCTTGCCGCCGGAGCGGCTGACGAGCCCTAGGCGAACGACTTCTCGAAGTGGATGAGGCTGCCGCGGCGAGGCGCGGAGTGCATCCGGACGTTCTCGGCGAGTGCCTTGATCAGGAAGAGGCCGCGTCCCCGCTCGGTCGCCGTGCCGGGGGCACCGACCGCGGCGGGGTCGAAGCCGACCCCGTCGTCGCGTACGTCGATCGCGCAGCGATCCTCGGCCACCTCGAGTACGACCTCGAAGTTCTCCGTGCCCGACGCGTGATGGATCACGTTGGCGCAGGCCTCGGTGATCGCCAGCTCCAGATCGGCGCCGGACTCCCGGTCCACCCGAAGGACGGCGAGGGTGCTGCGCAGCAGCCGACGTACGGCCGGAACGCTGCCGGCCTCACGCGGCAGGTCGAGCCGGACTGTCATACGCATGTCCCTTGTGTTGCCCGGACCCCGGCCCGCCTAATCACCGAGCCGCTCATCCGAGTGCTCGGGAAAAACGTGTTATCCATGGACGGCGCGCGCGTCCCCCTATGGTCGCCCGGCACGGCTCACGGCCGGGGACGCACGACGAGAGGCAGGGACATGGCGGACCAACCCGACATAGCGACGGTCATCGCGGCCCGCGCCGGTGACCCGGCCGCCGTCGACCGGCTCGTCGCGGGGTACCTGCCGCTGGTCTACACGATCGTCGGCCGGGCCCTGGAGGGGCACGCCGACGTCGACGACGTGGTGCAGGAGGTCATGCTGCGGGTGCTGCGCAACCTCGGTGACCTGCGCGAACCGGAGTCGTTCCGCTCCTGGCTGGTGGCGATCACGGTCCGCCAGGTGCGCGAGCGGTTCCGCACCCGGCGCGGCGCGCCCGACGCGCTCGTGCACGAGGACGTCCGCGACCCGGGCGCCGACTTCACCGACCTGGCGATCACCCGCCTCGAACTGTCGGGGCAGCGGCGGGAGACCGCCGAGGCGACCCGCTGGCTCGACGAGGAGAACCGCGAGCTGCTGTCGCTGTGGTGGCTGGAGGCCTCCGGCGAGCTGACCCGGGACGAGATCGTCGAGGCCACCGAGGTCAGCCGGCCGCACGCCGCGGTCCGCATCCAGCGGATGAAGGGCCAGCTCGAGACCGCCCGCGTGGTGGTGCGCGCACTCGCCGCCCAGCCGCCCTGCCCGGAGCTGCGCCTGCTCACCGTGCACTGGGACGGCGTACCCGGCGCGCTGTGGCGCAAGCGCATCGCCCGGCACACCCGCGACTGCCCGCACTGCATCCCGGCCTGGGACAACCTGGTCGCCGCCGAGCGCCTGCTGGCCGGCCTGGCGCTGGTCCCGGCCCCGGCCGGCGTCCTCGGCAAGATGGCTGTCGGCGGCGGCGCCTCGGCCGGAACCGGCGGCGCCCACCTCGCCGCCAAGATCGGCTTCGGCGTCTCGCAGAAGGTGCTCACCGCCGCGCTCGCCACCACCGTCGTGGCCGGCACCGCCACCGCCGTCGTCGTCTACCAGCACGACGACCCGCCGCGAACCCCGACCGCCGCGGTGCTCACCACCTCGGCGCCGGCGCCGAGGCCGTCGACAACCCCGCCCTCGCCGTCCGCGTCCCCGAAGCCCACGCCGTCGAAGACCACCAGGAAGCCCGCCGTGGTGATCACCGCGACGGCGAGCCGGAAAAAGGGCGTCGGCGTCTGGCAGTTCACCGGACTCGAGGCCGCGCTCGCCGACGTGGGCGCCGGCTGGTACTACAACTGGCGCTCGACCAACGACGCCATGCCCGGCCCGGCCGGGGTTCAGTTCGTCCCGATGATCCGGGCCAAGGGCGACGCCACCGACGCCACGATCGCGAAGGCGAAGCGGGAGAGCGGCGGCGAGCTGCTCGGCTTCAACGAGCCCGACATGGCCGGGCAGGCCGACATGAGCGTCGGCGACGCCCTGGCCGCGTGGCCCAAGCTCCAGGCGACCGGCTTGCGCCTGGGTTCCCCGTCCGTCGCGTACGGCGGGGACACCCCCGGCGGATGGCTGGACACCTTCATGAGCGGGGCGAAGCAGAAGGGTTACCGGGTCGACTTCATCACCCTGCACTGGTACGGGTCGGACTTCAGCGCCGCCGCCGTCGGCCAGTTCCTCGGGTACGTCGACGCGGTGCACAAGCGCTACGGCAAGCCCATCTGGGTCACCGAGTTCGGCCTGATGAACTTCTCCGGCTCGCCGAAGTACCCGTCCGCCGCCCAGCTGGTCACCTTCATCAAAGGCGCCACCAAGGGCATGCAGAGCCGGTCGTACGTCGAGCGGTACGCCTGGTTCGGCCTGCCCGCGGTCGGCGACAGCGCCGCCTTCGGCCTGTACCGGGACGGGGACTCACCGACCGCGGCGGGGGAGGCGTACAAGGCCGCGGGTTAGGGTCGACTCATGATTCGGTTCGGGTACAAGGCGTCGGCCGAGCAGTTCGCGCCGGCGGAGCTTCTCGGTTACAGCCGGCTCGCGGAGGAGCTCGGTTTCGACTCGGTCTTCATCTCCGATCACCTGCAGCCCTGGCGGCACGAGGGCGGCCACGCACCGGCCGCCCTGCCGTGGCTGGGCGCGCTGGCCGCGACCACCGAGCGGGTGCTGATCGGCACCAGCGTGCTCACCCCGACCTTCCGCTACCACCCGGCGGTCGTGGCGCAGGCGTTCGCCACCCTCGGCTGCCTCGCGCCGGGCCGGGTGGTGCTCGGCGTCGGCTCCGGCGAGTCGCTGAACGAGGTGCCGCTGGGCAGCACCTGGCCGGACGGCAAGGAGCGCTTCGCCCGGCTCAAGGAGTCGGTCCAGCTGATCCAGCGGCTCTGGCGCGAGGACCGGGTGACCTTCGAGGGGCAGTTCTACCGCACCGAGAACGCCACGATCTACGACAAGCCGGCGACGCCGGTCCCGATCTACATCGGCGCCTCGGGCCCGGCCGCGACCCGGCTGGCCGGCCGCATCGCCGACGGCTTCATCACCACCAGCGGCAAGGGCCACGCGCTCTACACCGACACGCTGCTGCCGGCTGTCCGCGAGGGGGCGGAGAAGGCGAACCGCAAACTCGACGACATGGACCTGATGATCGAGGTCAAGGTCTCCTTCGACGACGACTTCGAGCGCGCCCGCAACGACACCCACTACTGGGGCGCCCTGGCCCTCTCCCCGGAGGAGAAGACCGGGGTCGAGGACCCGCTGGAGATGCAGCGCCGCGCCGACGCGCTGCCGGTCGAGCGCACGGTGAGCCGCTGGATCTGCTCGTCGGACCCGGACGAGCACGCCGGCCGCGTCCAGGAATACCTCGACATGGGCTTCAAGCACCTGGTCTTCCACGCGCCGGGCCCCGATCAGGAGCGCTTCCTGCGCCTGTACGCCGACCAGATCCTCCCGCGCCTGCGCGAGCGCGCCTGACGATCGCCGTCCGCCCGGTCAGTTGCCCAGGTTCTCCCTGGGTACCGGGCGGAGGAAGCCGCTGCGCGTCGATCCCGTCCCATCGCCGCCGCCGTTGATGACACGTAGGTCGGGGCGCTCCCGGCGGGATTCGATCCGGCGGCGTTTGGCGCCCACCTCGCGCTGCGGCGGGATCGCCGCGCGGGACCCCTCGGCGTCCGGCACCGGGTACCGCCAGGGCTTGTCCGCCGAGGACGGTTGGACGTCCGGGCCGTCGGCCAGGCCGGAATGCCCGGCGCCCCAGGCGTGCGGCGTCACGTTGGCGATCGTGTGCGGAGTCGGGCCCGAAGTCGTGTTCGGCAGGCGGTTCTCGCCGGCTCGCCACAGGTTTCCCGTGGTCGACGGCTTTCCCAAGGTCGACGGCCGGCGGCCGTCGCCGGCCTGCCACAGGTCGCGCGCGGGTGACGGCCGGCGCCGGCCCGGCCCCCACAACGGCTCGCCCTCCGGCCGCCGGTCGAACCGGGACCATCCGGCCGAGACGGCCGGGTCGGTCGGTCCCTCGCCCGCTGCGGCGACGGCCGTCAGCCCGCTGACCGCGGTGAACCCGGCGTGCGTGGCCGGCCGGGCACCGGACCCGTCGGCGCGAGTGGAGCCGGCGCGGCCCTGCAGGGCGTAACCGGCGGCCCGCGTCCATCCCGCGATGCCCGGCAACCCGGGCGCGGCGACGGGGTAGCGTCCGCGGCGGACTCGCAGCTCGGTGGCGATCACTCGCCACCAGCCGGCCGGCGTGGGCAGGTCGGCGCGGCTCGCCCGCGGCCCGGCGACGCTGCCGATCTCGGTCACCGTCAGGCCGCGCAGCCACGAGCGCAGCGCGAGCAAGGGCCCGAGCTCCGGCCCGTCGGCCCAGGTGGCGGCCGACCGGGCGGACGGGTCGGGCAGGTCGAGCACGTCGAGGGCGTCCCGCCAGAACGCCGCGTAGCCGAAGCCGGGATCGGTGCGCTCGGTGCCGAACAGCCGATTGAGGATCCAGACCAGGACGGCGTCGCCCCGGCGGCCGAGCCGGCCACCGGTCAGATCCCGGCCGCCGTCGCGGTAGCGGGAGCCGAGGGCCACGTCGGCGCCGCCGGTCAGTGCCGCCACGTACGCCGGAATCTCACCGGGATCGGTCGAACCGTCGCCGTTCAGCGTGATCACCACGTCGCAGGTGCTCGCCGCCAGGCCCGTGGCCAGGGCGTTTCCTAAACCGGTGCGGCCGGGGCGGAGCACGCGGGCATCGGGGCGGGCGGCCCGGACCGCCGCGGCGGTCTCGGTGCTGGGGCCCTCGCTGACCACGATGACCTCGTCCACCGGCGGCAGGCCGCGCAGCATCGGCGACAGCCCTCCCGGATCGCGGGCCGCGATAACGACGCTCACGGAGGGTGATGGCCGGCGGTGACGGGTCGTCGCTGGATTGAGCGGCGAGGGAGGCATGGCGGTGCTCCTCACGGTGAACTACTGATCTTCGAAGCTACCGGTCGGCAACCGAATGGCAACTCGTCGGAACGGTGGAGGCCGAGGTGCTGCGCGGTCCGAAACCGGCCCGGCGAACGGCGGTGACGGAACGTATGCGTCACCGGCGCCACTACTGTGCGTACAAGGGAAAGGGCTTTGGGGGTAGGGTTTGGTTGATTGCGGATCAGACGTGGGCGAATGCCGGTCGGAAGGAAAAAGCAGTGAAACTTGGCCTGCACATCTCGAACTTCACCTGGCCCGAGGGCGCGCCGCGGTTGGGCGCGGTGCTCGCCGACGTGGCCTCAGCGGCCGACGAGGCGGGATTCGACCGGATCAGCGTGATGGATCACGTCTGGCAGATCCAGGTGGTCGGCCCACCGGAGAACGACATGCTCGAGGCCTACACCGCGCTCGGCTACCTCGCGGCCCACACCAAGGTCGCCAAGCTCTTCACCATGGTCACCGGCGTGACCTACCGCGACCCGGGCCTGCTCGCCAAGGCGGTGACCACGCTCGACGTGCTCTCCGGCGGCCGGGCGCTGCTCGGCATCGGCGCGGCGTGGAACGAGGACGAGTCGCGCGGGCTCGGGTTGTTCTTCCCCTCGACCAAGGAGCGCTTCGAGCGGCTCGAGGAGGCGCTGCAGATCTGTAAGCAGATGTTCGCCGGCGACGAGACGCCCTACCAGGGCAAGCACTACCAGCTGGGCCGGCTGCTCAACTCGCCGCTGCCGCTGAGCAAGCCGAGCCCGCGGATCCTGATCGGCGGCGGCGGGGAGAAGAAGACGCTGCTGCTCGTCGCCAAGTACGCGGACGCCTGCAACCTGTTCCCGAGCCCCGAGGTGGGGCACAAGCTCGACGTGCTCAAGCAGCACTGCGAGAACGTCGGCCGGGACTACGACGAGATCGAGAAGACCTGCATGTTCCACTTCGACCTCACCTCGAAGAGCCCGGGCGAGATCATCGAGGGCCTGCGCGGCCTGGCCGCGATGGGCTTCCAGCAGGCGCACGGAAGCCTGGTCAACGCGTACGACACCAAGCAGTTCGAGGTCTTCCGTAACGAGATCATCCCCGCGGTAGCGGAGCTGTGAGCACGATCCGGGCGGTCGTCTTCGACCTCGACGGCGTCATCATCGACTCCGAGGAGGTCTGGGAGGAGGTACGCCGGGGCTACGCCGCCGAGTACGGCCGTGAGTTCCTCCCGGACACCCAGGACCGGATGATGGGGATGAGCACCGGGGAGTGGTCGCGGCACCTGGCCGAGGAGGTCGGCGTGCCACGCACGCCCGAGCAGGTGGCCGCGGACGTGCTGGGCCGGATGGCTTCGCGGTACCGGTCGGATCTGCCGCTCATCCCGGGGGCGGTCGAGGCGGTGCGGCGGATCGGGTCGCGGTTCACGCTGGCGCTGGCCAGCTCGTCGGCGCGGATCCTGATCGACCAGGTGCTGGCCACGGCCGGGCTCACCGACGCGTTCCAGGTGACGCTCTCCACCGAGGAGGTGCCGCGGGGCAAGCCGTACCCCGACGTCTACCTCGCCGCGGCGGAGAAGCTCGGGCTCGCCCCGGCCGTCTGCGCCGCGGTCGAGGACTCGAGCAACGGCCTGCGCTCGGCCGCGGCGGCCGGCCTGGCCGTGGTGGCGGTGCCGCACGGCGTCTACCCGCCGGCGCCGGATGCGCTCGCAGGTGCGCGCCTGATCGTGTCGGATCTCAGCAGCCTAACCGTGGAAGCGATCGATAGGCTCCGCTGATGGGGGTCTTCCGGTCGGCAGCGGGTACCGAACTGCACTACGAGCTGCGCGGCGACGGGCCGCTCCTGGTCTGCCAGCCCGGCGGGCCGGGGCGGCCCGCCGGATATCTGGACGATCTCGGCGGGCTCTCCCGCACCCGTACGCTCCTGCTGCTCGACCAGCGCGGCACCGGCCTGTCCGACCCGGCGCCCTCGCACGTCTTCACCGAGCTGGCCGACGACCTCGAACGGCTGCGGCTCGACCTCGGCGCCGACCATCTCGACCTGCTGGGCCACTCGGCCGGGGCGTGGACGGTCCTCGCCTACGCCGCGAAGCATCCGTCCCGGGTCTCCCGGCTGGTGCTGCTCACCCCGTCGCGCATCCCGATCCCGATGGGCGCCGACGAGCCCAACCAGGACGTGCTGGTGAAACGCTGGTTCGCGGCCGAGCCCTGGTACCCGGCGGCGAAGGCCTCCTGGGACAAAGACAACGGCGACGACGACGCCGACCGGGGGTTCATGCCGCTCGTCTACGGCGCCGACACCCCGGCCGTCCGGGAGCACGCCCAGCGCCCCGAGTCGGCGAACAACTACACCGACTTCTGGTCGGACACCCTGGACCCCGGCGACCTGGCCGCGGTCGGCGTGCCGGTCACGATCATCGCGGGCGACCGGGACATCGTGACCGGGCTGGCCGCGCCGCACGTCCTGGCCGACTGGCTGCCGAACGCCCAGATCATCTGGCTGCCCGACGCGGGCCACTTCCCGTGGGTGACGTCCCCGGCCCGCACCCGCGACGCGATCGAGGCCGCCCTCTCCCGCCCGACCCCGCACGACTGACGCCGGCGCGGAATCCGCTCCGGTCAGCGTGCAGGCGCGGGCGTCGTCGCCCACCAAGGCAGGCCCCTGGTCGAGGTGGTCCGCCGCACGGGCGAGCCGGTATTGTCGATGTCCATCATGGAGGCTCGGTATCGCGGCCGCGCAGCACTCGCCGCGGCTCTTGCTCTGGTCGCCACGGCGGGCTGCACGCCGCCCTCCGGCGACCCGTCGCCGGCGGCCCAGCCCGGCCCGGATTCCGCGCCGGCCCAGCGATACGCGCTGGAGGCGACGGTCGTTTACGTCGACCGCTGGTCCCACCAGTACCTGGCCACCGACCTCGCCGCCGACCCGACCGGCCCGATCCCGGCCGAGGCGTGGCAGCGGGCGCTGCACCGGGCCGCCGACGGCGCGGCCGACGTTCATCTCGGCTGCGCCGCCGCCAAGGTGACCGTGACAAAGACGGGCGCCGTCGACCTCAGCTTGACGGACTGCACCTATCCGGCCGCCACGGCCGCGCAACCCGGCACCGGGGCTCCCAACGCCGCCGGTACTCCCAACGCCGCCGGTACTCCCAACGCCGCCGGTACTCCCAA
>NZ_JAOSZE010000129.1 GCF_025630775.1 Actinoplanes sp. KI2 | reverse complement strand
ACCAACGACCTCGGCAGTATCGGGTTCGTCCGCAGCGCGCCGGCCCCGGGCACCGGGGTGACCACCCCACGCCAGCAGGTCAACTCCAACAACTCGTACATCGACGCCTGGCCCGTCTACGGCGGCACGGCCACCCGGCTGGACTGGCTGCGCGAGGGCAACGCCGACGGCAACCCCGCTAACAACAACGCGCGGCTGCTGCTGCCGAACGGCTACCTGCCGCGGGCGACCGCACGGGGCAACGCAAGCACTTCGCCGCCCATGGAGGTCGACGGCATCCTGCGGGCCAACCCGGACAACCGCATGGTCGCCGGGGACGTACGGGCCAACGAGAACCTCTTCCTCACCGCCACCCACACCCTGTTCGCCCGCGAGCACAACCGGATCGTCGCCGCGCTGCCGGCGTCGCTGAGCGAGCAGGACAAGTTCGACATCGCCCGCAAGGTGATCATCGCCGAGCAGCAGTACATCACCTACACCCAGTGGCTGCCGGCGATGGGCGTCCCGCTGCCCGCCTACTCCGGTTACCGGTCGGGCGTCAACGCCTCGCTGAGCAACGAGTTCGCCACCGTCGGATACCGGGCGCACAGCCAGATCCACGGCGAGATGGAGGTCGAGGCGGACGCCAGCCGGTACACGCAGGCCCAGCTGGACGCGTTCCGGGCACAGGGCCTCGAGGTCACCGTGGACGGCGCCGAGGTCACCGTGGTGGTCCCGCTGAACAAGGGCTTCTTCAACCCCGACCTGGTGCCCGCGCTCGGGCTCGGGCCGCTGCTGGAGGCGGTCGGCGGCGAGGCGCAGTACAGGAACGATGAGATGATCGACAACCAGCTCCGCAGCGTGCTGTTCCAGGTCCCGGTCACCGGCAACCCCGGCTGCCTGGACGGACCGACCCTGCCCCAGTGCTTCCGCGGCGTGACCGATCTCGGCGCCATCGACATCGAACGCGGCCGGGACCACGGCATGCCCAGCTACAACCAGCTCCGGCAGGCGTACGGGCTGCCGGCACGGACCTCGTTCACGCAGATCACCGGCGAGACGAGCGCGGCCTTCCCACCCGGCACCGGGATCGACAGCCGCT
>NZ_JAOSZE010000128.1 GCF_025630775.1 Actinoplanes sp. KI2 | reverse complement strand
TGCTCAAGCCGTACCAGATCAACATGGAGATGGTCCGGGCGGTGGGCAACCCGGCGGTGAAGGTGATGCACTGCCTGCCGGCCTTCCACGACCGCCGCACCAAGGTCGGCGAGGAGATCTACGAGCACACCGGCCTGGACGCCCTGGAGATCACCGACGAGGTGTTCGAGTCGCCGTACTCGATCGTCTTCGACCAGGCCGAGAACCGGATGCACACGATCAAGGCGATCATGGTCGCCACCCTGGGCGGCTGAGGATGCGGATCGTGATCGCCATCGGCGGCAACGCGCTGCTGCAGCGCGGCCAGAAGCCGGACGCGGCGGTCCAGCGGGCCAACGCCCTGCGCGCGGTGGCGGCGCTGGCCCCGCTCGCCGCCGAGCACGAGGTTGTGATCACCCACGGGAACGGCCCGCAGGTGGGGATGCTGGCGCTGGAGAGCGCGGCGGACCCGGCCCTGTCCGTGCCGTATCCGCTGGACGTGCTGGGCGCGCAGACCCAGGGCATGATCGGGTACTGGCTGCTGCAGGCGCTGCAGAACGTGCTGCCGGGCAAGCAGGTGGTGGCGCTGCTCGACCAGACCCTGGTGGCGTCCGACGACCCGGCGTTCGCGAAGCCGACCAAGTTCGTCGGTCCGGTGTACGACTCGGACACCGCGCACCGCCTGGCCGCCGAGCGCGGCTGGTCGATCGCGGCCGACGGGCAGTACTGGCGCCGGGTGGTGCCGTCCCCGCAGCCGCAACGGATCATCGAGACCCGGGTGATCCGCTCGCTGCTCTCCTCGGGCGCGATAGTGGTCTGCGCCGGCGGGGGCGGGATCCCGGTGGTGCGCGGCGAGGACGGGCAGCTGTCCGGGGTGGAGGCGGTGGTCGACAAGGACCTGGCCACCGAGGTGCTGGCCGAGGCCCTGGACGCGGACGCGATGCTGCTGCTCACCGACGTGCCGGCGGTGGTACGCGGCTTCGGCGGCCCGAACCCCGAGCCGATCTCGCGGTCGACGCCGGCGGCCCTGCGGCGGGAGAACTTCGCCGCGGGGTCGATGGGACCGAAGGTGGAGGCGGTGTGCCGCTTCGTCGAGATGACCGG
>NZ_JAOSZE010000127.1 GCF_025630775.1 Actinoplanes sp. KI2 | reverse complement strand
GCGATGCTGGTGCACCGCGCGCAGCGGCCCGAGATCGGCGTCGGCGGGCACATCTCGACGTACGCGTCGAGCGCCAGCCTCTACGAGGTCGGCATGAACCACTTCTTCCGCGGCAAGGACCACCCGGGCGGCGGCGACCACATCTTCTTCCAGGGCCACGCCTCCCCCGGCATGTACGCCCGCGCCTACCTCGAGGGCCGGCTCACCACCCACCAGCTGGACGGGTTCCGCCAGGAGCTGTCCCACCCCGGTGGCGGCCTGCCGTCGTACCCGCACCCCAGGCTGATGCCGAACTTCTGGGAGTTCCCGACGGTCAGCATGGGCCTCGGCCCGCTGAACGCCATCTACCAGGCCCGGTACAACCGCTACCTGCAGAACCGCGGCATCAAGGACACCAGCCAGCAGCACGTCTGGGCGTTCCTGGGCGACGGCGAGATGGACGAGGTCGAGTCGCTCGGCGCGATCGGCCTGGCCGCCCGCGAGGAGCTCGACAACCTCACCTTCGTGATCAACTGCAACCTCCAGCGCCTCGACGGCCCGGTGCGTGGCAACGGCAAGATCATCCAGCAGCTGGAGTCGTTCTTCCGGGGCGCCGGCTGGAACGTGATCAAGGTGATCTGGGGCCGCGAGTGGGACCCGCTGCTCGCCGCCGACAGCGACGGCGCGCTGGTCAACCTCATGAACGTCACGCCGGACGGCGACTACCAGACCTACAAGGGCGAGTCCGGCGCGTACGTGCGGGAGCACTTCTTCGGCCGCGACCCGCGCACCCGCAAGCTGGTCGAGGGCATGACCGACGACGAGGTCTGGAACCTCAAGCGCGGCGGCCACGACTACCGCAAGCTGTACGCCGCGTACAAGGCCGCGCTCGAGCACACCGGCCAGCCCACCGTGATCCTCGCCAAGACGATCAAGGGCTGGACCCTCGGCTCGCACTTCGAGGCCCGCAACGCGACGCACCAGATGAAGAAGCTGACCCTGGACGACCTCAAGGGCTTCCGGGACCGCCTCTACCTGGAGATCCCCGACAAGGATCTGGAGGCGAACCCGTACCTCCCGCCGTACTACCACCCCGGCGAGAAGTCCGACGAGAT
>NZ_JAOSZE010000126.1 GCF_025630775.1 Actinoplanes sp. KI2 | reverse complement strand
TGTGACGTCCAGCCAGGTTGTTCAACCGGGTGATGGGTGGGACTTTGCCGATGGCGGTGTGGGGCCGGTGGTGGTTGTAGTCGTGCAGGAACGCTGGTAGGGCGGCGCGGCGGGCTTTCTCGGAGGAGTAGAACTTGGCGAAGGCCCAGTTGTCGGCCAGGGTGCGGTGGAACCGTTCGATCTTCCCGTTGGTCTGCGGCCGGTAGGGGCGGGTCTTCTTGACCGTGATGCCGAGTGCGGCGCAGGCCTCGCGCCAGAGGTGGGAGCGGTAGGCCGCGCCGTTGTCCGAGAGCACCCGGCGGGTGGTGACGCCACGGTTGGCGAACCAGCCGACCGCGTTGGTCAGGACGCGGGCGGCGGTGGCGGCGGTCTCGTCGTCGTGGATCTCGGCGTAGGCGACGCGGGAGTGGTCGTCGATGACGGTGTGCACGAACGCGGTGCCGATCTTCGGGTTGTGGTACTGGTTGCGGGGTTTACCGGTCGTGGCGGCGCGGTTCTTTTTGCCCTGGACCCGGCCGAGGTAGCGCCAGCCGCCGCCGTCGGGCACGTTGCCGAGTTTCTTGACGTCCACGTGCAGCAGGTCACCCGGGGCGGGGTGTTCGTAGCGGCGGATCGGTTCGCCGGTCGCCCGGTCGAGGTGGCTGAGCCGGTTCGCGTGATGCCGGACCAGGACGGCGTGCACGGTGGAAGCGGCCAGGCCGAGCTGATCGGCGATCGGGATCGGTCCCCAGCGTCGTTTACGGCGCAGATGCAGGATTTTGCGGACCAGCGGTGCCGGGGTCAGGTTCGGTTGCCGGTGCGGGCGTGAGGTGCGGTCGGTCATGCCGGCTTCGCCGTGTTCGCGGTAACGCTGGGCCCATTTCGCGGCGGTGCGCCAGGACACGTCGTAGCGTTCCGCTGCTCGCGCGGGTGACCAGCCGTGCTCGACGATCAGACGCGCCAGCCGCAATCGCGCTCGCGGGGTCAACGCGGCGTTAGCGTGGGACATGAAGGCCTCCAAGCCTGGTCAGTGGGTCCTCGACAGCTCCACTGCACCGCTGGAGGCCTTCACTTGTTCACCAGACCGACCCGCCGTCCTCAGATCGAGTGGTCACACTCCCTCGACCAACGTCCCCGGACGTCACA
>NZ_JAOSZE010000125.1 GCF_025630775.1 Actinoplanes sp. KI2 | reverse complement strand
GCTAGACACCTTTTGTGATCAAGGTCTGGTCGGTGACGGTGGAGGTAGACCTGTTCCGGTGAGGTAGCCGTCAATCAGACGAGTGCGGTATTGCATGCGTTTGAGTCGGTTCTTCACCGCGGCGGCAAGCTCCGTGGCGGTGCGCACGGCGAGGTTGGCCAGGCTGCCCTTCATGGTCGACCAGACCTTCTCGACCGGGTTGAGCTCGGGCGCGTAGGCGGGCAGCTGGTAGACGCGCAGCCAGGACCGGGCGGCGATCGCTGCCCGGATCGCGGGTGTCTTGTGCGTGGACAGGCCGTCCCAGACCAGCACGATCGGGGCCTGTAGCTGCTGGTGGGCGGCGTCCAGCAGCCGGATCAGCTCCGGCTCCCGGAAGCCTTTCGGTTCGCCTCTGCGTCCGCGATACAGCAGCGTGCGGTAGATCAGCCGGGAGCGGTGACCGGGCCGGTAGCAGCACAGCCCGGCCACCGAGACCCGCACGGTGCCCTTGGCGGTCACCTTCACCACGGGCGTTTCGCCTTTGGGCGCCCAGGTGGTGGCCTTGTGCGCTCTTAGCGTCTGGCCGCACTCGTCGGCGAAACAGATCCAGGCGGCCCGGCCGGTGGCGACTCTTTTACCGCCGGCCACTGATACCGGCGCCAGTGCGCGATCGCGGCCTCGTCCCGCTCGATCGCGCGATGGATCGGCAGTTGCGGGGTGTAGCCGAGCCGGCGCATCGCCTGCCACGCCGTGGTGATCCCGACCCGCAGATGGAACATCGTCGCGATCAACGCGACCACCCGCACCAGAGTCCAGCGCTGGTCCTCGCCGTATCCCGCCGCCGCCGGTCCCAGCTCAAGGCGCGTCTTCAATCGCGCCAACTGCTCGTCCGACAGCTTCGGGTCCGGTCCCGACGGCCCTTTCGAGGCCAGCGCCTGGGCGCCACCAGCGACCCAGGCCCGTCGCCATTGATACGCCGACTTCGTCGACACCTCGAGCAGCCCGGCGACCTCGACCGCCGACCTACCGTCGGCGAACAGCTGCGCCGCTTGCTGCCGTACTCGCTCTCGTCGCGCCCGTTCTGCCTGGTCAACGCCACCACCGTCGCCGTATCGCATGCGATCAGCAGAGCCGACACCAGCCCACCGAGAC
>NZ_JAOSZE010000124.1 GCF_025630775.1 Actinoplanes sp. KI2 | reverse complement strand
TACGACGACGCCGACGAGCCGTACACCCCGGCCTGGCAGGAGACGATCACCGGGGTGCCCGGCCCGGCCGCGGCCCGCATCGCCCGCGAGTTCGCGGCGAACGCCGAGGAGTCCCGCGGCCGGTCGATGATCATCATGGGCGCCGGGACCAACCACTGGTTCCACTCGGACACGATCTATCGGTCGTTCCTGACGCTGACCACGCTGACCGGCTGCCAGGGTGTCAACGGCGGCGGCTGGGCGCACTACGTCGGGCAGGAGAAGGTCCGGCCGATCACCGGGTACAGCGTGCTGGGCACGGCCGCGGACTGGTCCCGGCCGGGGCGGCAGATGATCCAGACCGCGTACTGGTACCTGCACACCGACCAGTACCGGTACGACCCGTTCTCGGCGGCGACGCTCAGCACCACGAACCAGGGCGGCAGGTTCGCCGGCCGGACGACCGCGGATCTGATCGCCTCCTCGGCGCGGATGGGCTGGATGCCGTCGGTGCCGCACTTCAACCGCAACCCGCTCGACCTGGCCGACGAGGCGGCCGCGGCCGGGGTGCCGGTCGGCGAGCACGTGGTCGGCAAGCTCAAGAGCGGCGACCTGCGGTTCGCCTGCGAGGATCCGGACGCGCCGGAGAACTTCCCCCGGGTGCTGACGGTCTGGCGGGCTAATCTGCTGGGCTCGTCGGCGAAGGGCAACGAGTACTTCCTGCGGTATCTGCTCGGGACGGACCACGCCGTACGCGCAACGGAAGCGCCGGCCGACGCGCGCCCCACCGACCTGGTCTGGCACGACGAGGCGCCCACCGGGAAGCTCGACCTGCTGCTCACGCTCGACTTCCGGATGACCTCCACGACCGTCTACTCGGACGTCGTGCTGCCGGCCGCCACCTGGTACGAGAAGCACGATCTGAGCACCACGGACATGCACCCGTTCGTGCACTCGTTCAACCCGGCGATCCCGCCGCCCTGGCAGACCCGCACCGACTGGGACGCGTTCATGACGATCGCCCAGGCGTTCAGCGCGATGGCCAAGGACCATCTGGGCGTACGCAAGGACGTGGTGGCCGCGCCGCTGATGCACGACACCCCGGACGAGATGGCCAACCCGTACGGGAAGGTCGCCGACTGGAAGCGCGGCGAGTGC
>NZ_JAOSZE010000123.1 GCF_025630775.1 Actinoplanes sp. KI2 | reverse complement strand
AAAGGTTGAGCCGCAACCGTTCGCTAACCCCGTGACTCCCCGGCGTGCACCGGACGCTTCCGAACCCTCTTTACGTGACCGGCTGACAGGGCCGGGCCAAACGGAGGAGAAGCGACTTGCGCCGCAAGATGAACAAGGCCGTGACCCTGCTCGGTTCGATCATCGCCGCGACCACCGCGATCACCGGCACCGCGCAGGCCGCGCACGCCGCCCCCGCCACGCCCACCGCCGCGCGCTGCACCACCGACGCCAAACTCGTCCCGTCCTGCGGCGTGCTCTGGGGCGCCGCGGCCGGCGGGTTCACCTCCGCCCCCCGCGACGCGGAGCTGAAGAACTGGGAGAAGCTCTCCGGCCGGACCGCGTCGATCTTCCACACCTACCACAAGGGCGACGAGGTCTTCCCGACCAAGTCCGAGATCGCCATGACCCAGGACCCGGCCCACCCCCGCGTCCTGCTCACCAACTGGAAGATCGCCTACGGCTCCACCTGGGCCAAGGTCGCCGCCGGCCAGCAGGACAAGCGCATCGACGCCTTCGCCAAGCGGGTCAAGGCCACCTACGGCGACAAGAAGTTCTTCCTCGTGCTCAACCACGAGCCGGAGAACGACGTCATCGCCCGCAAGGGCTCCGGCATGGAAGCCAAGGACTTCGCCGCCATGTACCGGCACACCATCCAGCGGCTCAAGGCCGACGGCGTCACCAACGCCATCAACGTGGTCGCCTACATGGGCAACGAGAAGTGGATGGCCCAGTCCTGGTGGAAGGACCTCTACCCCGGCGACGACGTCGTCGACTGGGTCGGCCTGGACTCCTACGTCTCGGCCGAGAAGGGCTACTACCACTACGGCAAGTTCGCCGACCTGCTCGACCGCAAGCCCACCGGCGGCGGCCAGGGCTGGTACGACTGGGCCACCACCAAGCACGCCAGCAAGCCCATCATGATCGCCGAGTGGGGCGTCTACCACCGCATCGGGCACACCACCGACAAGAGCGCCGGCTACAACAGCGTCCTGCCCGAGCTCGCCAAGCGCCCCAAGATCAAAGCGATCGTGTACTTCGACACCAAGCACGACGACCAGGGCGACCGCGACATCAGCATCAACTCCACCGCCAAGAACTTGGCCGCGTTCAAAACCCTCGCCGCCAACCCGATCTTCAACGTCAAAATCAGCTGACCCAACACCACCACGAGCCGCCCGGTAACCCACCGGGCGGCTCGTGCCGTT
>NZ_JAOSZE010000122.1 GCF_025630775.1 Actinoplanes sp. KI2 | reverse complement strand
ATCTCGATGAGGTTGTCGAGGTCGGCGTAGCCGTGGGCGCGGCGTTGGATCAGGCGGATGCCGGCGTTGATGCCTTCGATCAGGGAGTTCGACAGGCCGAGGTGGATGGCGTTGAGGACGCCGTCGCGATGTCGGCGCAGTCGGCGGGCGAGGGTGCTGAAAGCGTTGATACCACTGCGTTTGGCCCGGTTGATCCAGCGGCGCAGGTGATCGTCGGCCCGGGCTGGGGGCAGCCGGTAGAGCTCGCGGAGGTCTTCTTTGAGTTGCCAGGCGCGGTAGAGGCGGGGGTGTTTGCGGCGCAGTTGCTCGATGATCGCCGCGCGTTGCGGGTCGTGTTTTTCGGCCGGCTGGCGCAGGGCGCCGCGGGCGCGCTGCCAGGTCTGAGCTGGCGTGAGTCCAGGGACGCTGATCTTTACGCCCTGTTCCCGTGCGGTGCCGTAGGCCACATCCAGGGCTTCACTCGCCCATTTGATTACGTGGAACGGGTCGAGGCAGATCTGGGCGTGCGGGACATGCGCCTGGGTGGCTTTGCGGTAGATGGCGGTCATGTCCATGCTGACCGCCTCGATTCGCTCGCGGCCGGCCTCGCCCAGCGACTGGAGGAACTCGCCGAATATGTGCTGGTTACGGCCTTCGCCGACGAACACCACCCGCCCGGTGTCGTGGTCGGCGACCACGGTGAGGAACTTGCGGCCTTTGCGGTAGGCGATCTCGTCGACGCCGATGCGAGAGAGCCCGTCGAGCCGGTCGATGTCCAGGTGTTCATCGACCAGGTCGCGTACCAGGGCGTCGACCTTGGCCCAGGTGGTGCCCAGCAGCTTCGCCACCGACGTCTTGGACATGCGTTTGACCAGCCAGCAGGCCATGTCCTCGAAGTCACGAGTGAACCTCGACCGGGGCCTGGCCCACGGTGTCCACTCCGTACGGACCCGCCCGCAGCTCCGGCAGTCGACCCGCCGGATCTCCGCCTCGATCCACACCGACCGGCGGCCGAAGCCCAGGTGACGCCACCTACGCCGCGACCGGTCATAACGGGCCCGGCTGGTCCGGCCGCAGGGACATACCAGCATCGGCGAGGTCAACCGCACCGAAACGACCATCGCGACCCCTTCGAAACGTACCTTCTCGACGGCCGTTCCCTTGAAACCCAGAAGACGGTTGATGGCAGTAACGGCGCGCATGCGGATCCCTTGCTCAGAACGGCTTCAGACACCCTCTGAACGGGCGGCCATCCCGTG
>NZ_JAOSZE010000121.1 GCF_025630775.1 Actinoplanes sp. KI2 | reverse complement strand
TGCCGACGGCTGGCACTCCACCAGCCTGGGCGGTTCCATGACGGACAGCCCGGCGGCCTACTACGGCGGTGGTCAGCACCACATCTACGCACGTGGCACCGACGGCACCCTGTGGCACTGGTGGTACGCCGACGGCTGGCACTCCACCAGCCTGGGCGGGTCTATCACCGACAGCCCGACCGCGTACTACGCAGCCGGCCAACACCACGTCTACGTACGCACTCCCGGCGGATCAGTGTGGCATTTCTGGTACGACGGCGGCTGGTCCTCCGCGGGCCTCGGCGGTTCCATCACCGGTACTCCGACGTCGTACTACGCCGCCGGTCAGAACCACGTGTACGCCCGCGGCAGCAGCGCCACCCTCTGGCACTGGTGGTACACCGACGCCTGGCACTCCGCCGACCTCGGCGGCACCCTCTAGGCACATCTACCTCGTCAAATGTCCGATCTCGACGGCGGGGCGTTTGGCGGCAATGAAATTTGGCGACGGCGCGGGTCATCGGGGCCCGGGCGAATCCCGCATGGCGCGCATCGGGTCCACAGTGGATGACACCGTTGACAGCACCATGCGAGGTGAAGTGCCACCCGTATTGAGACATCCAAAAAGGGGGAGGAACTCAAAAGCAATGAAAACCTGGCGTACGTCCAGAGATCGTCGAACGCTGCTCCTGTCGCTTACCGCCGGAATCGTCACGGCATTTCTGGGGCTGGGGGCGCCTACCGCGGCAAATGCGGCGGATCCCTCCGGCTCTCAGCCTTTTGGCGGTGACGGTGAGGTAGGAGCAGTGACCGTCCTTGAAGCCGGGACCTCTCAGAACGGATGGCCGGCCAACTCCGATCCGGCAGCCATCGACGTCGCAAGCTTTCCCGTTCCCGGAACCAACCCGGCACGATCACTCAGGGTCCGTGACGGGGAAGTCAAAGCAATCCTGATTGGCCTCGCCGCCCGTTTCAACAGCACCGTCGAGCCGATCGGCCCGAACAGCGCTGGATACGTTTACCGTACCATCGAGGGCGAGACGGTACTGAGTAACCATGCCTCGGGTACGGCTATCGACCTGAACTGGGATGACCACGTGCGGGGCAGCAGCGGTACCTTCAGCGCCGAGCAGGTGGCGGCGATCCGACGCATCCTGGGCCTCTGCGGAGATGTTGTCCGGTGGGGTGGCGACTACCACAGCATCGTCGACGAGATGCATTTCGAAATCAATGTTCCGCCTGGCTCGTCGAGCCTCGCGACCTGCGCACAGGCAATGGGCACCACGGAGGCGATCGAGGTTTCGTCGTCCAGT
>NZ_JAOSZE010000120.1 GCF_025630775.1 Actinoplanes sp. KI2 | reverse complement strand
CGGGCTTGTTGCTGGCGTCGGCGTCGAAAGCGGGACCAGTGCCAGATGTGTTCAGCGGTGTGTTTGCCGGTCAGGGCGAGTTTGGTGAGCAGGCGGCGGATCTCGTTGCTGGTCAGCGGGATCAGCTTGCTGCCGTCTGTGCATGGACCCCTTTTGCGGCCTCGGCGGCACGGGTCACGACCAGGAACGCGGCGGCCGTCATGGCCAGAGTGATGTGGGCATACCAGGCGTCGTAGCGACGGACCTGGTACTGGTCCAGGCCGACCTCGTTCTTCGCGGTCTGGAACGACTCCTCGATCGCCCAGCGAGAACCCGCGACCCGGACCAGATCGCGCAGCCGGATCCCGCGCCGGCCGAAGCAGCGGTAGTAGGCGATGTCGCCGGTGCTGATCGACCGGCGGGCCAGGACCCATCCCCGGCGCCCATGGGCAAACCCGGTGCGGATCGGGGCCCAAGCCCAGTCGTATGTCCGGGGACCGTGGACGCCGTCGCCGCAGGACATCCGCCGCCATGCCCCAGCCCGGATCGTGCCGATCACCGTCTTGACGGGGCTGACGGTGTGCAGCCCAGCGGGGACCTCGTCGTCGTTGCGGGTGGCCATCACGTAGGCGATGTCCTGCTCTTCGAGCCAGTTGCGCAGCCCGGGGTTCTGCCCGAACGCCTCGTCAGCGGTGAACCAGGCGAACGGGACCCCGGCGGCGACGGCCCGTTCCAGCATGGTCCGGGCCTGCTGCGGCTTGGTGGCGAACTCGACACCGTCGGACACCGCCGCCGCCGCGCACCGGTCCGGGTCGTCGGTCCAGGACTTCGGCAGATACAACTCCCGGTCGATCAACGCCCGGCCTCTCGGCGAGGCGTAGGCCAGGAACGTGCCGATCTGACAGTTCTCGACCTTGCCCGCAGTTCCGGAGTACTGCCGCTGGACACCGGCCGAACGTGTGCCCTTCTTGACGAACCCGGTCTCATCAGCGATCAGCACGCCGCCGGGATCGCCGAGGTGTTCGACCAGGTAGTCACGGATGTCGTCACGGACCAGATGCGGATCCCAGCACGGGCTGTACAACATCTCCTGCACCGCGTTCGGGGATCGCCGGCCGGCATGCTCGGCAAGGGTCCAGCCGTTACGCCGTTCCAACGGCGCCAACAGCCCACGCACGTACGCAAACGCCAACCGGCGCGGCTCGACCCGCGAAAACCGGCCCGCGATCACCGCGAACAGATCATCCAGACCCGACTGCCACTCCGCGAGTACCTCGCCACCCAGCATGACCGGTCAACGAGTCACCACCGCTCAAGTCGCAACACCGGGTTGCAGTA
>NZ_JAOSZE010000012.1 GCF_025630775.1 Actinoplanes sp. KI2 | reverse complement strand
AAGGACGAAAGCCGGGCCGCTCGCGACGCGCCGGGGGGAGGTTCACGCCGCGAGCAGCCCGGACTTGGTGGCCACGCCGCCCCTGCCAAGACGGGGGACAGGCAGGGACGGCGCGGAGATCAGGCGCTGGGTGTCGCGCTCGGCTGCGGCCGGAGCACCTTGCAGGTCTCCATGGCCTTCTTCACGGTGGCGTCGTTGGTGTCGAGCCGGCCGTCGGTCGCGGTGACGCCGTGCTGCTTGAGGCAGTTCTGGTAGGCGGCGTTCATGCCGTTGCCGCCGTTGCGGTTGCCGCCGCCGAACGAGGGTCGCACCGAGGCGCACGCCTCCTGCGCCTTCTGCCAGGTCGCGTCGTCGACACCGTCCGGCTTGCGGAACATGCCGCCGCCCGGGAAGCCGCCGCGGCCGCCCGCGGGGAAGCTGCCGGAGGGGCGCGGCAGGCCGGAGGGCGGGGCGCCGTTGCCGTCGGGGAACCCGCCCTCGGGGCCGCCGGAGGCGCCGTTGCGCGGGCCGCGGGACGGCAGCGTGATGGTCACGCCGTTCTTCTTCAGGCACTCGGTGTACGCCGCGAACTCGCTGTTCCGGCCGTTTCCGCCGGCGCTGTCGCCACTGCCGCCGTTCGACGAGCCCGAGCTGCCACCGCACGCCGCGGCCAGCAGCACGGCGGCGGACGCGACGAACAACGCCGCCGCACGGCGGGGCGCGCGGGAGCTGAGTGTGCGCACGATGGCCTCTTTCCTCGGTCGAAGGTGACGTCCCACCCAAGCCCGGCCACCTGGTGAGAACGTCGGATGTTCCTCAGAGTTCGCTCGGAGCCGCTGTGTGCGCGCTGTGTGGGCCGGACCGCCGCTCCGAGGGAACTCCGAGGTGGGACCGAGCCGGTGGCGAGATCGGGACGGAACACTTCCGGCCCATGGGTGAAGCTCTGGCCGGTCGTCGGCGCTGGATCTGGGTCGCCGCGGCGGTCGTCGTGCTCGCGCTGATCGGGTACGGGGTGGTGCACGCGCTGACCGCGGGCGCCACCGAGAAGCCGAAGGCGGCCGCCACCGTGGCGGTCGACCGCGGCGCGGTGACCACCGAGGTCGCGACCACGGGCACGCTGCAACCGGCGCAGACGCGCAGTCTCTCGTTCGCGGTGAAGGGCACGGTGGAGAGCATCTCCGTGCGGGCCGGCAGCACGGTCGGCGCCGGCCAGACCCTCGCCAAGGTCGACGACACCGACGCCGCCAAGGCGGTCGACGACGCGCAGAGCTCGCTCGACGACGCCGAGTCGGCGCTGACCGACGCCCGGGACACCGCCTCGAAGACCTCGTCGACGACCGCCGCCTGCGGCACGAACGTCGCGGCCGCCTGGCCGGCCACCTCGGCGACCGCGTCACCGTCGGCCACGACCACCACCTCCCCGACGCCGACCGCCACGGCCACGGCCACCGCATCGCCGACCAGGACGGCGACCGCCAAGCCGACCGCCACTGCCACCTCGACGCGGGGCTCCGGATCGGGCAACGGCGGCGGCACGGGCTCCTGTGCCGGCGCCGGCGGCGGCTCCGGCCAGCAGGGCGGCGGTCAGCAGGGCGGCGGCGACCAGATCCTCAGCGCGCAGCAGCGGGTCATCCAGGCGACCACCGCCCTGGAGGAGGCCGAGGAAGCGCTCGCCGGCGCCACCATCACCGCGCCCATCTCCGGCAAGATCATCAGTGTGACCGGCAAGGTGGGCACCCAGGTCAGCGCCGGGTCGGCGTTCATCACCCTCGCCGACGTCTACGACATGCAGATCGACGCCGACTACCCGGAGGCGGACGCCGACCGGCTCGCGGTCAAGCAGAGCGGTGTGGTCACCCTGGCCGACCGGCCCGGCGAGAGCTTCAAGGCGACCGTGGTGCAGGTCGACCCGACCGGCACCAGCGACGGCACGATGGTCAAGTACGGCGTCGTGCTCTCCTTCGTCGACGCTCCCAAGGACCTGCTGGTCGGCCAGAGCGCGAACGTGAAGATCACCACCGGCTCGAAGGCCGACGTGCTGCGGGTGCCGAGCACCGCGGTGCACAACGTCCAGGGCGACACCGGTACGGTGCTCAAGGGCGGCGTCCCGACCAAGGTCGGCGTGG
Organism: Actinoplanes sp. KI2; assembly: GCF_025630775.1. Classification (GTDB taxonomy): domain Bacteria; phylum Actinomycetota; class Actinomycetes; order Mycobacteriales; family Micromonosporaceae; genus Actinoplanes. Next base: position 210,037 of record NZ_JAOSZE010000012.1, on the reverse strand, counting down.
GCCTGCGCGGCGACCAATACACCGAAATCACCTCGGGTCTCACCGAGGGTGATCAAGTTGCCCGATCTTGGTGACGGGGAGTACAGCTCGCTCTCGCGCAATTCATAGGGAATTCCTAGGTAGCGTTGATATTCCTGTCGAGTGCTGTCTGATTCGCGTTCCTCCGTCGCTCTCAGCGAGCCCCCGATGCGGGCCGCCCGGGTTCTCGTCGTCGACGACGAGCCGAACATCTCGGCCCTGCTGAGCGCCACGCTCCGGCTGGTCGAGTTCGAGGTCCGGGTGGTCGACTCGGGCCACCGCGCCCTGGTCGCGGTGGAGGAGTTCGAGCCCGACCTGGTGGTGCTCGACGTGATGCTGCCCGACCTGGACGGCTTCGCCGTCGCCAAGCGGCTGCGGGCCACCGGCAGCCGGGTGCCGGTGCTGTTCCTGACCGCGCGCGACGCGGTGGAGGACCGGATCTCCGGGCTGTCGGCCGGCGCGGACGACTACGTGACCAAGCCGTTCAGCCTGGAGGAGGTCGTGCTCCGGATCCGGGCGATCCTGCGGCGCAGCCAGCCCGAGCCGGCCGCCGAGGCGGCCGCCGCGGCCGCCGGGGTGCTGCGCTACGCCGACCTGGAGCTGGACGAGGACGCGCACGAGGTGCACCGGGCCGGCCGGCTGGTCGACCTGTCGCCGACCGAGTTCAACCTGCTGAAATACCTGCTGATCAACGCGGGCCGGGTGGTCAGCAAGGCGCAGATCCTGGACCGGGTGTGGAAGTACGACTTCGGCGGCGACGGCCGGATCGTCGAGTCGTACGTCTACTACCTCCGCCGCAAGATCGACAAGACCGACCCGCCGCTGATCCACACGGTCCGCGGCGTCGGCTACGCCCTGCGGCTGCCCCGCGGCGGCGAGGAGTGATATTCCGGCTCCGCTGGCGACCGCGGCGGTGGGGCCACTGGACTTTGCGCGCCCGGCTCGTCCTGGTGGTCGGCGCGCTGGCCGCGGTCGCGCTGGTCGTCGCCAACACCGCCGGGCTCGTGCTGATCCGCACCTACCTGCTCGGCCGGATCGACGACCAGCTGCGCGGGATGATCCGTCCGTTCGCCGACGAGCACCCCGGACTTCCGTACGTCCCCCGGGGCCGCCTCGGCCGGCTCGGCCCCGAACAGGTCATGTACGTCTACGACGCGGCCGGCCTGCTCGACCCGGCCCGCAGCCTGCCGGCCGACAGCACCCGGCCCCCGGTCGAGCCGATCGCCGAGGTCAGGGCCCACGCGGCGGCCGCGCAGCCGTACACGATCGCGGCCGCCGACGGCAGCGCCGACTGGCGGGTGATCGCCGTGCCCGACCATTACGGCGGCGGCTATGCGGTGGTCGGGCTCTCGCTCTCCGAGGTGCAGCAGACCACCGACCAGCTGCTGCTGATCGACGCCGGCGTCTCGGCGCTGGTGCTGGCCCTGCTGGCCGGCGGCGCCTGGTTCGTGGTGCGGCTCGGCCTGCGCCCGCTCACCGACATGGAGAGGCTGGCGACCGACATCTCGGCCGGCAACCTCTCCGGCCGGGTCGCCGACACCGACTCGCACACCGAGCCGGGCCGGCTCGGGCTCGCGCTCAACTCCATGCTGACCAGGATCGAGGCCGAGGTCGACGCGCGGACCACCAGCGAGCGCCGGCTGCGGCAGTTCGTGGCGGACGCGTCGCACGAGCTGCGCACGCCGCTGACCTCGATCCGCGGCTTCGCCGAGCTGTACCGGCGCGGGGGCGCCCCGCCCGGCCCGGCGCTGGACGAGACGATGAGCCGGATCGAGGGCGAGGCCGGCCGGATGGGCGTGCTGGTCGAGGACATGCTGATGCTGGCCCGGCTGGACCAGCAGCGGCCGCCGGCGCTGCGCCCGGTCGACCTGCTGGAGATCGCCGCCGACACCATCCGGGACGCGCATGCCCGGGTCCCCGGCCGGCCGGTCAAGCTGGCCGGGCTCGAGGACGACACCGACACCTTCGAGCCGGCCACCGTCCTCGGCGACGAGCACGGCCTGCGCCAGGTCGCCACCAACCTGGTCGCCAACGCGCTGCAGCACACCCCGAGCCGGGCCCAGGTCACCGTCCGGGTCGGGCGGTTGCCGGCCCGCCCGCCGCGGGCGGCCACCGTGCTGTCCGGGCCGGCCACCGTGCGTCCCGGCCTGCCGCTGGCCGTCTTCGAGGTGACCGACGACGGTCCCGGCGTGCCGGCCGCGCACGCGCCCCGGGTCTTCGAGCGGCTGTACCGGGCCGACTCCAGCCGCACCCGCGGCAAGGGCGGCGGCTCCGGCCTGGGCCTGTCCATCGTCGCGGCCATCGTTCATGGTCACGGAGGGTGGGTCGAGCTGGACGCGCCACGCGGCGGAGGGGCCACTTTCCGGGTCCTGCTGCCGACCTCCGGTGACACGGTGTGAGATTCCGAGCTGGCTCCGAGGTTCCGACGAAGATCCTCCCAGGCCGCCCGGTCACAGTGTCCGGCATGCCAGCCCGCCTCAATCTGCGACATCCTGCGGTGGCGGTCAACGCCGCCCTCGTTGTCGTCGCCGCCGCCGGCGCCTTCTGGGCGTACGAGACCCTGTCCGGACCGGACACGCCCAAGGCCGCCAACGCCTCCGTCCGCGCGGTGGCGGTCCGGCAGGGCACGGTCACCAAGACCGTGACCGCGGACGGGACCGTCGAGAGCGCGAGCACGGCGAGCGCCAGCTTCGTGACCGGCGGCACGGTCACCGCGGTCAACGTCAAGGTCGGCGACGTGGTGCGGAAGGGTCAGGTGCTCGCGAAGGTCGATCCGGCCGACGCGCAGCGCACCCTGGACGCCGCCGAGGCCGACCTGAACGCCGCGAACGACGCTCTCACCCGCGCCCAGGACGCCGGCTCGGACACGTCGAGCGCCGAGGACGAGGTCGCGTCGGCCAAGGTCTCGGTCGAGGACGCCCAGGCCGGCGTCGACGGCACGGTGCTCAAGGCGCCGATGGCCGGCACGGTCACCTCGGTCGGCGGCACGATCGGCAGCTCCTCGTCGGGCACCGGGTCGTCGTCCGGCGGCACCGGCAGCTCGGGCGGCGGCAGCAACCCGGGCGGCGGCAGTTCGGGCGGCGGCAGTTCGGGCGGCGGCTCGTCCAGCTCGTCCTCGTCCTCCTCGTCGTCCGCCGGCTTCATCGAGATCCAGGACCTGGGCAAGCTGCAGGTCACCGCCGACTTCGCCGAGGCCGACGCGACCAAGCTGAAGGAGAAGCAGGTCGCCCAGATCACCTGGAATGCGCTCTCCGGCGCCACCGCCACGGGCCGGGTCACGGCGATCGACCCGTCCGCGACCACCTCCAACAACGTGGTGACGTACGGCGTGACGGTCAGCGTCGACAAGATCCCGACCGGCGCCAAGGTCGGCCAGACCGTCTCGGTCTCGGTCACCACCGGCAGTGTCGAGGACGCGATCTACGTGAACTCGGCGGCGGTCACCACGGTCGGCAACCGGCACACGGTCACCGTGCTGGACAACGGGGTGCAGCAGGTCACCCAGGTCGAGATCGGGCTCGAGGGCGACCAGGCCACCCAGATCAAGTCGGGCGTCCAGGTCGGTCAGCAGGTCGTGCTCAAGACCAGCACGAGCAGCACCAGCGGGACCAACGGGTTCCCGGGCGGCGGCGCCTTCCCGGGCGGGGGCGCCTTCCCGGGCGGCGGCAACTTCTCCGGCGGCGGCAACCGTGGCACCGGCGGCACCAACCGTGGCACCGGCGGCGGGCGATGAGCCGGCCCGTCCTGAAGGTCCAGGACCTCACCAAGATCTACGGCGAGGGCGAGGCGACCGTGCACGCGCTGCGCGGGGTGTCGCTCACCGTCGAGCGCGGCGACTACGTGGCGATCATGGGCTCATCCGGCTCCGGCAAGTCGACGCTGATGAACATCCTGGGCGCGCTGGACGTGCCCACCCACGGCACGTATCACCTGGACGGCGTGGACGTGAGCAAGCTGGCGGACCGGCAGCTGGCGCTGGCCCGCAACCGGCTCATCGGCTTCATCTTCCAGGCCTTCAACCTCATTCCGCGTACGTCGGCCGTGGCCAACGTGGAGCTGCCGCTCGCGTACGCCGGAGTGAAGCCGAAGGAACGACGGCGTCGAGCCCTCGCCGCCCTGGAGGTGGTCGGGCTGGCCGACCGGGCCAAGCATGAGCCCAACCAGCTTTCCGGTGGTCAGCAGCAGCGGGTCGCGGTGGCCCGGGCGCTGGTCACCGAGCCGGCCCTGCTGCTGGCCGACGAGCCGACCGGCAACCTGGACAGCCATTCGACCGAGGACGTGCTCAACGTCTTCGACCAGCTGTCCGCCGCCGGGCGCACCATTGTGATCATCACGCACGAGCCCGACGTCGGCGCCCGCACGAAACGGCTGATCCGCCTGGTCGATGGCCGGATCGTCGAGGACACCCGGCAGTCGCCACTTCATCTGCCGCCGGTTGGCGCCTTCGCAGGACGGCATGCCGTATGAGTTTCCGGGAAGTTGTTCGGTTCGCGTTGCGCGGGCTGTCGGCCAACAAGCTGCGGTCGGCCCTGACCATGCTGGGCATCCTGATCGGGGTGGCCTCGGTGATCCTGCTGGTCGCGGTCGGCAACGGCTCGGCCAAGGCGGTCAGCGACCGGATCGAGGCGCTGGGCACCAACACGGTGACGGTGATGAGCACCAACCGGGGCGGGTCCAGCAACACGGCGCTGACCACCACGATCGCCGACGCCCTCGACGACCCGGTGATGGCTCCCGACGTGAGGTCGGTGTCGCCGGTGGTCAGCTCGTCGGCGACGGTCACCTACGAGGGCACCGACCACAGTGTCAACTCGTTCGTCGGTACCACCCCGGGCTGGTTCACCGCGTCGAACACGCCGATCGGCAGCGGCTCCGGGTTCACCGCCGACGATCAGGCGCAGGGCCGGCGGGTCGTGGTGCTCGGCCAGACGGTGGTCGAGGAGCTGTTCCCCGGCGTCGACCCGATCGGCAAGCAGGTCACCGTCGGCGGCGCGTTGTTCACCGTGGTCGGCGTGCTCGAGCAGAAGAGCTCCACCGGCTTCCAGGACGCCAACGACACTGCGGTCGCGCCGTTGAGCGCGGTCCAGCAGGTGCTGACCGGCTACGGCGCGCTCACCTCGATCCTGGTCGAGGCCAAGGACTCCGACCAGGTCGATGCCGTGCAGTCCGAGGTGTCCGCCATCCTCGATCAGCGGCTGACCGCGAGCCAGTCCAGCAGCAGCAGCTCGAGCTCGCCGTACCGGATCCAGAACGCCTCCCAGCTGCTGCAGACGCAGACCGAGACCGCCGACACGTTCACCACCCTGCTCGGCGCGGTCGCCGCGATCAGCCTGCTGGTCGGCGGGATCGGCATCACCAACATCATGCTGGTCACGGTGACCGAACGGACCCGGGAGATCGGCATCCGTAAGGCGCTCGGCGCACCCCGGCGGGTGATCCTGAACCAGTTCCTGATCGAGGCGACCCTGCTCAGCGTGATCGGCGGTGTCCTGGGCGTCGCGGCCGCGCTGATCGGCAGCGGCTTCGAGATCGTCGGGGTCAAACCGGTGATCGTCCCCAGCTCCATCGGGCTCGCCCTGGGCGTGTCCATCGCCATCGGACTGTTCTTCGGCGGCCTGCCCGCCGGCCGCGCCGCCCGGCTGCGTCCCATCGACGCACTGCGCTACGAGTGAGGACCGCTGTGACACCCATGAATGACGACACCGCCATCCTGAACGTGGTCCCGGCCGACGACGACGACCTGAACCGCGACGACAGCCTCGCGCAGGAACTGGCCAAGGCCGCGCCCAGGAAGTGGTGGAACAACACGACCATCGTGCTGGCCGCGATCGTGCTGCTGGTCGGCGGCTTCGTCGGCGGCCTGCAGGTGCAGAAGCAGTGGGGCACCAGCTCCGGCTCCGGTACCTCGGCGTTCCCGGGCGGCGGCTCCGGGCGGTACGGCGGCACGAACGGCTTCCCCGGCGCCGGCAACCTCCCCGGCGGCGGCAACTTCCCGGGCGCCGGCACCGGCCAGGGCACCACCGGCACCGGCCAGGGCGCGCCGGGCGGCGGCGCCACCGCCGCCGCCGGCACCGCCGGCACCGTCAAACTGGTCGACGGCGGCACCATCTACGTCCAGACCGCGGACGGCAACGTGGTGACGGTCAAGACCGACGGCAGGACCACCGTGTCGACGGCCAAGAAGGGCAAGGTCTCCGACGTGAAGGCCGGCCAGTCGGTCACCGTGCAGGGCAGCACGGGCGCCGACGGCACGGTCACCGCGACCTCGGTGACCGCCCAGCCCAAGTGAGGTGACCCACGCCGAGAAGTTTCGACGCTTGACGGCACAAGTTTCGCAAGATTAGCTTGGCCGAGGCCGCATTCTGTGTTGTTCTAACACGAAAAATCCCGCGGTGCAGCGTCGAAACTTCCAGGAAGGCACCTCGACATGGCATCCGTCCTCCACGTGGCGACGACCGGCTCCGACGACGCGGACGGCTCGGCCGAGCGCCCGTTCCGCACGATCAACCGGGCCGCGGCCCTCGCCCAGGCGGGCGACACCGTGGTCGTGCACGCCGGCGAGTACCGGGAATGGGTGAAACCGCGGCACGGCGGGCTCAGCGACACCCGCCGGATCACGTACCGGGCCGCCGACGGCGAACGCGTGGTGATCAAGGGCTCGGAGCGGGTCACCGGCTGGGAGTCCGAGGGCGGCGGCGTGTGGACGGCCGTCGTGCCGAACTCGCTGTTCGGCGACTTCAACCCGTTCGCGGTCGAGATCGGCGGCGACTGGATCGTCTACCGGACCGACGAGCGCAAGCACCTGGGCGATGTCTACCTCGACGGGCTGAGCTTCTACGAGGTCGGCTCGCGGGACGCCGTGGCCGCCGCGCGGACGCGGACCGAGGTCGTCGATGACTGGACCGCCGTGCCGGTGCCGGTGGCAAATGTCGCCCAGACCGGATACGTCTGGTACGCCGAGGTGGGCGTCGCGGCGACGACGATCTGGGCGAACTTCCAGGACGCCGACCCGAACGCCTCGCTCGTGGAGATCAACGTACGGCGATCGGTCTTCTATCCGGAAGATCATCACCTGGACTACATCACCGTCCGGGGATTCGAGCTGTGCCAGGCCGCCTCGCCGTGGACCCCGCCGACGGCCGACCAGCCCGGCCTGATCGGCCCCAACTGGGCCAAGGGCTGGGTCATCGAGGACAACGACATCCACGACGCGAAGTGCTCGGCGATCTCGATCGGCAAGGAGGCGTCGACCGGCCACAACTACGCCGCCACCCGCGGCGACAAGCCCGGCTACCAATACCAGCTGGAATCCGTTTTCATTGCCCGGCAGCTTGGCTGGGACAAGGAGCACATCGGCTCGCACGTCATCCGCCGCAACACCATCCACGACTGCGGGCAGAACGGCATCGTCGGCCACCTCGGCTGCGTGTTCTCCACGATCGAGGACAACCACATCTACAACATCGCCACCAAGTACGAGTTCTACGGGTACGAGATCGGCGGCATCAAGCTGCACGCGGCGATCGACGTGGTGATCCGGCACAACCACATCCACGACTGCACGCTCGGCACCTGGCTGGACTGGCAGACCCAGGGCACCCGGATCTCCCGCAACGTCTACCACCACAACAGCCGCGACCTGTTCGTCGAGGTCAGCCACGGCCCCTACCTGGCCGACCACAACCTGTTCGGGTCCAAGGCGTCGTTCGAGTCGTTCAGCCAGGGTGGCGCGTTCGTCAACAACCTGTTCGCCGGCACGGTCCGGCTCGAGGCGGTGCCGGACCGGGCCACGCCGTACCACCGGCCGCACAGCACCCAGGTCGCCGGCTACGCGGTGATCTGGGGCGGCGACGACCGCTGGATCGGCAACCTCTTCCTGGGCGGGGACGTCGCCCAGGCGTACGGGCACGGCGGCGACGGCAAGGCGGAGCCGCACCACGGGCTGGTGGGGTACGACGGCTTCCCGGCGTCCTTCGCGGAGTACCTGGAGCGGGTCGAGGCCAAGGGCCCGGGCGACCACAACAAGTTCCTCGACGTCCAGCAGCCGGTCTATGCCCGCGGCAACGTCTTCGCGGCCGGCGCCCGCCCGTACGCCGGCGAGCGGGACCCGGTCGTCCTGGACGGCGGCCGGGTGGCCGTGGTCGCCGACGGCGACGCGGTTTACCTGGAGACCGATCTGCCGGCCGGCTTCGCCGAGTGCCGGGTCGGCCTGCTCACCGGCCGCGACCTGCCCCGGGTCCGGTTCGCCGACGCCGACTTCGAGGAGCCGGACGGCAGCCCTGCGGTGCTGGACCGGGACCTGACCGGCGAGATCAAGACCGAGGGCACACCGTACGCGGCGGGCCCGGTCGCCGCCCTCACCGCCGGGCCGGCCCGCACCCGCGTCTGGTGACACCCGCTGTCCAGGCCGGGTGAGCAAGATCTCCGTCAATACGTTGTCACATGTGAACCCATTGATGACAGTCGCGCGTCTTTCTAGGCTGAAGCCAGCTCGGACCTAGGGGGTGACTCGCGTGCAGGCCGACGCGACCGCCCTGCGTGGCCGCGGCACGCTCCTGGCGGCGGTCGATGCGCGGCTGGCGGCGGGCGGCGGCGTGGCCCTGCACGGCCCGGCGGGCATCGGCAAGACGGCGATCCTCGACGCGGTCGCGGCCGCCGCGGCCGTCCGCGGCGAGCTGGTGCTCCGGTTGCGGCCGGTGCGGACCGAGCGGTCCCTGCCGTACGCGGGAATCGCGGACCTCGTGTCGCAGCTGCCGGAGGACGCCGGCCAGGCCCTGCCGCCCGCCCAGCGTGCCGCGCTGGCCGCCCTGCGGCAGGGCCTGCCCCCGCGCGGCGGCACCCCGGCGCTGGCCCGCCGGCTCGTCCTGCCGCTGCTGCTGGCGCACTGCGCACGCCGCCGGGCGGTGCTGCTCGTGCTGGACGACGCGCAGTGGCTGGACGCCGAGTCGGCCGAGCTGATCGGGTTCGCCATGCGCCGCCGGCCCGGCCAGCGGGTCCGGGTGATCGCCGCCCAGCGCCGCCCCGACCCGGCCGGCAAGCGCCGCGCGGCCCGGCTCTGCCCGGCCCCGGTGCTGGAGCTGGCCGTGCCGCCGCTGGACGCCGACGACCTGACCGCCCTGCTCGAGGCCCGCGGCCTGCCCTGCCGCACCGCCAGCCGGATGCACGAGGCCAGCGCCGGCAACCCGTTCCTCGCCCTGGAGCTGGGCGGCGCGGTCGCGCCCGGCCCGGCCTGGCGGCCCGCGCAGATCCCCGAGGCGGCCCGCGAGCTGCTGCGCGATCGGCTGCGCCCGCTGCACCCGGGGGTGCTCACCACGCTGCTGGTCGCCGCGCTCGCCACCGAGCCCACCACGACCGTGCTGCTGCGGGCCGGGCGCGACGACGCCGTCCGCGAGCTGCGGCTGGCCGCCGCCGAGGGCGTGGTCGACGTGGACGGCGACGCGATCCGGTTCACCCCGCCGCTGCTCGCCCAGGTCCTCGCCGAGGATGCCACCGCGCCCGAGCGGCACGCCGCGCACGCCGCGCTCGCGGCCGGTGCGGTCGACCCCACCGAGGCGCTGCGGCACCGGGCCCTGCGCACCGGCCGGCCGGACGCCGCGGTGGCGAGGTCGCTGGCCGCCGCGGCCGACCGCCGGGCCGAGCGGGGCGCCGGGCGGGCCGCGGCCGAGCTCTACCTGCTGGCCGCCGACCGCTGCCCGCACACCCTGGCCGACCAGCGGCTCGACTGGCTGGTCGCGGCCGCCCGGGCCGCGCTCACCGGCGGCGCCTCCGCGCTGGCCGGCCGGGCCGCCGAGGCGGTGATCGCCGCCGACGCGCCGGCCGCGCACCGGGTCCGTGCCCGGCTCGTGCTGATCGACCTCGCCGGGCAGGGCCTGGCCGAGATGGGGGAGACGTTCGCCGCGGCGCTGGCCGAGGCCGGCGACGACCCGGCCCTGCTCGCCCCGGTGCGGCTGCGGCTGACCTGGGCGGCATTCCTGACCGGCGACCCGGACCGGGCCGCCACCGAGGCCGGCCGCACGGTCGAGGCCGCCCGCCGGGCCGGCGACCCGACCACCGAGGCGATGGGGCTCAGCCTGATCGCCCAGGTGCAGCGGCTGCGCGGCGAGGCCCGCTGGGCGGACACCCTGGCCCAGGCGCTCGACCTGCCGGCCACCCCGGCGCCGGACTGGCTGCACTACGGCCCGCGGTACATGGCGGCCCGGTTCGCGATGGTGGACGACCGGCTCGACGAGGCCCGCGGCGAGCTGCTCAAGCTGCTCGTGGTCGCCGAGCACGACCGGATCGGCGAGGCCCGGGTCGAGGTGTTGCGCAGCCTGTCCGAGGTGGCCACCCGGGCCGGCCGCTGCCGGGACGCCCTGCAGTACGCGCACCGCGCCGTGGAGGCCGCCCAGCACGCCGGGCTGAGCCCCGGACCGACCTGGTACACCGCCGCGGTGGCCGAGCTGGCCGGGGGCAGCCTGGCCGCGGCCGCCGGTTTCGCCCGCCGCGGGGTGCGCGCGTCCGAACAGGAGGGCGACAGCCTCTACCTGCGACGGAACCTGCACGCGCTGGGCCAGGCCGAGCTGCGCGCCGGGGACGCCCGGGCCGGGGTGGCGGCGCTGCGCCGGCTGCGCGACCTGGAGGCCGAGTCCGGCGGGGCCGACCCGATGATCGTGCGCTGGCACGGCGATCTGGCCGGTGGGCTGGCCGCGCTGGGCGAGCACGCCGAGGCGGCGGCCACGCTGGCCGGGGCCCGGGCCGCCGCGCACCGGCTGGGCAACACGCCCGGCACGGTCGGCTACCTCGACCGGGCCACCGCCGTGGTGCTCTCGGAGAGCGGCCAGGCCGACTCGGCGGTGGTGCTGTCGGCCGCCGCGGCCCTGCACTTCGAACAGCTTCATCAGCCGCTGGAACAGGCGTACGCGCTGCTCGTCCAGGGTGGCGCCGAGCGTCGCCGGCGCCGGTACGCCGCGGCCCGGATGGCGATCGGCGCGGCGCTGGCCATCTTCCTGGCCGCCGACGCGAAGCCCTGGGCCGAGCAGACCGAGCGGGCCCTCGCCCGCACCGAGGGCAACGCGGCGCCGGGCCTGGTGCCGCCGGCCGACCTGGGGCTGACCTCGACCGAGCTGCGGATCGCCGGCCTGGTCCGGGACGGCGCCAGCAACCGCGAGATCGCCACCCAGCTCTACCTCAGCGTGAAGACCGTCGAGGCGACGCTCACCCGGGTGTACCGCAAGCTCGGCGTACGGTCGCGGACGCAGCTCTCGTCCCGCCTGCAGGTGTCCGAAGTCACCACCCCGGCCTGAGCTGCCCACTGTCGACGGAGAGTAACCCCCGTCACGTGTGCCGGATCACCGTGTAAGCAGAGTTTTACCTGCTTGATTTGGGGATGAAGCGTTCGCCGTGGATCGTTGTAGCTAATGAACAAGAACTACGATCCGTTGAGGAGAACACCGGTCATGCAGCTCTCGTCCCGGCTTCGCGACATCCGCACGGCCATGGCGAACCGCCGGACCATCCGCCTCGCCAACCGCCGGCTCGCCGACGAGCTGGCGTCGTTCCGCTCCACCTCCGAGCGTGCCGAGCTCGACGAGCTCCTGAGCCGGCACAGCGACCCGGAGACCGCTCAGATCCGCGCCATCCTCTACCGCCAGGACGTCCAGCGCCAGCAGTCCCAGCTCCGGCAGACCGCCGGGCTCGGTGGCTACCTCGGCTGACGCTCCTCCTCGGCACCCGCCGAATGGGCCCGGACACTGCCCGCGTGGGCCACGGTGTCCGGGTCTTTCCGTATCTTCAGCAGGCTGGCCACCGTGGTGATGGCCAGGACCAGCACGATCACGACGAGGGACAGGCCGATGCCGATCTCGGGCACCGCATGGCTGATGTCCTCGTGCGCCCAGTGCAGCACCAGCTTGACGCCGATGAAGGCGAGGATCACCGACAGCCCCGTCGACAGGTAGACCAGCCGGTCGAGCAGGCCCTTCACCAGGAAGAACAGGGCACGCAGGCCGAGCAGCGCGAACGCGTTCGCGACGAGGACGATGTACGCCTCGCTGGTCACGCCGAACACCGCGGGGATCGAGTCGAGTGCGAACAGCAGGTCCGAGCTGCCGATCGCGATCAGCACCAGGAACAGCGGGGTGACCATCCGGCGCCCGTCGACCCGGGTGAACATCTTGCCGCCGACGTAGTCGTCGGTCAGCGGCAGGAACCGGCGGCCGGCCCGGACCAGCACGTTGTCCTCGACATCCGGATCCTGGTCGCGGTGCCGGAACAGCTGGATCGCCGTCCAGATCAGCAGGACGCCGAACACCAGGAACATGAACGAGAACAGGTTGAGCAGGGTGGCGCCGAGCGCGATGAACACGACCCGCAGTGCCAGCGCGATGATGATGCCGAAGGTCAGCACCTCCTGCTGATATTTCTCCGGCACCGCGAACGTGGTCATGATGATCACGAAGACGAACAGGTTGTCGACCGAGAGACTCTTCTCGACGATGTACCCGGCGAAGTATTGAGCGCCGAAATCCCAGCCCACCACGCCGGCGAAGACGAGGCCGAACGCGACCGCCACCGCGATGTAGAACGCGGACCAGGCAGCCGCCTCACGGAAGCCGACGGCGTGCGGGCGCAGCACGCCGAGGGTCAGGTCGAGGGCGAGCAGGGCGACGATGACACCGATGGTCAACGTCCAGCCGAGCGCGGTGACCTCCAGCAACAGGGAACCTCCGAGCCTCGAAAGCGGGGTGATTCCCTTGAATTGTCCCCGCTTCGCCTGGAAACTTCCTGGCAACGCCGTCGTACGGCCTCGGCCTACGCGAAGCGGTGGTGCGCGAGCGTGGCGCGGCCGCGGGCCAGCGCGCGGTAGAGGGGATAGCCGCAGAGCACGCCGAGCGCGACCGCGATCATCGAGCCGACGGCGGAGACGAACTCCTGTGCGCCCGCGGGGTCGCCCCGGCCCAGGTATTTGGTGACCCCGATGACGCTCAGCGCTCCCGGTACCAGCAGCCAGAAGGCCGGCATGAAGGAGACCAGCGCCGGGGGTCCGGACGGGCGCCGTTCGACCAGGCAGGCCACCGGAGTCATGACGATGGCGCCGATGAAGCCGCTGAGGTAGCCGCCGAACACCTGGTCGCCGAGGAACTGGCCGACCCAGGCGACATAGAGGACAAGGCAGAGCCACCGGAGGGCGCCGCGCGGGGCGGAGTGGTGCAGGTAGTCGCCGAACGCGATGACCAGCACCCCGAGCCAGGGCGCCCACCAGCCGAGCTCGTGGCCGCCGGAGGCGGCCAGCCGTTCCGGCGAGGGCAGGCCGACCACGTGGGCGGCGCCGATGATCCCGAAGGTCAGCAGCAGGAGTTGCAGCCCACCGGCCACCAGGCGACTGGCGCCGGAGACGATCTCGGCGGCGGAGATCTCGACGACCGCCATCGTGAGCATCGCACCGGGCAGGAAGGTCACCAACGGCGGGATCATCGCCCGGAGATCCCCGGGCGCCCATCCTCGGCCGACGACCAGAAAGGTGACGGCACCGACGGCGAACGCGGCCGCCGCGGGCAGGATCATCCGGATGCTGGCCCAGCGCCGGGCGAGCAGCTTGAGCCAGCCCACGAAGGCGCCGAACAGCCCGGCGAGAACGAGGTCTCCCCACGTCGGCGCCAACAACAGGCAGATGCCGACGGTGAGCACCACGTGGCCGAGGACGCTGACCGTGGGCCGGAAGCGCGGCGCCATCCGGCCGATCGCCTGGATCCGCAGACTGCCCTCCGCGGGCGAGATTCGCCCGTACACGGCCGCCTTGAGGACCTCGAACACCGCCGCGGTCTGATCGAGCCGCAGATGGCCGGCCAGCCGGCGGGTGGACTCCAGGACGGCCGGACGCCCGGGCTCCATCGAGATCGCCACGTAGGTGGGCAGCACGCTGACCCGAGCCTGGGGATTGCCGTACGACACCGCCAGGTGGTGCAGATGGTCCTCGATGCGGTTGACGGCCTCGCCCGAGGCCGTGAGCGCGCTGCCGAGGTCGAGCAGGAACTGCTGAACCTGCTGGCGGTCCTGCTCGGCGGTACCCGGCTCTGTCATCCGTCGTGAAGTTTAGGTGCGGCGGCCAGGAGCCCGCCGTGATATCCCCGTTCCGCTCCCGCCGCAGGTCAGGCGACCTGGAAGGAGCGCTTGGCCAGACCCATCCAGAAGCCGTCGATCGGCTGGTCCGGAGGAAGCGTCGGATCGCCGGACGCGCCCAGGGTGAGGAACATCGGGGCGAAGTGCTCGATGGTGGGGTGGGCCCAGGGCATGCCGGGTGCGCGGCTGCGGAAGTCCGCCAGCTCGTCGACGGCGCCGCGGGCCAGGGTCTCGGCGGCCCAGGCGTCGAACTCGCGGGACCAGCCCGGCGCGGTCGCGTCGGGGCGCCAGTCGCGCAGGAACGGCAGGCCGTGCGTGGTGAAGCCGGAGCCGACGATCAGGACGCCCTCGTCGCGCAGCGGGGCCAGGCGGCGGCCCAGCTCGAGCAGGCGGTCGGGTTCGAGGGTGGGCAGCGACATCTGCAGGACCGGGATGTCCGCCTCGGGGTACATGACCGTCAGCGGGACGTACGCCCCGTGGTCGAGGCCCCGGTCGGTGCGGGCGACGTGCTCGCTGTCCGGCATCAGCTTCTCGACCCGGTCGGCGAGCGCCGGTGCGCCGGGCGCGGGGTACTGCACCTCGTAGTAGCGCCGCTCGAAGCCGCCGAAGTCGTAGACCAGCGGGACGGTCTCGGTGGCGCCGAGCATCAGCGGCGCGGACTCCCAATGTGCGGAGGCCATCAGGATCGCGCGGGGGCGGGGAAGGCCGGCGGCGAGGTCCTTCAGCTGGGCGACCCAGCGCTCGTCGTCGACCAGCGGCGGGGCGCCGTGGCTCAGGAACAGGGCGGGCATGCGGCTCACGGGATCCTCCGTTGAAGCTTCAACCAAACACGGCAACCGTACGCCGAATTGGTTGTCCCGTCAACTAATCCGTCGCCACACATTACCCTCCGTATAAGTTGACCACGCTCGACACCGTCCGTTATCGGTCGATTGCGACCATGTTGATCCATCGGCGTCCATCGACACGATCGCCTCGGGTACTCCGAACGTGCGTTAAATTCGTTTTACATCGAACGAGTGACATTTATGAAAGTCCTGGTCAGAACGTCTTGCCAGAATGCATTTCCACTTTGGGCGGTGGACCTCGAAACTGCCTCTGCAAAGGACGTTGCGTCCGGCCCGGTGCGCTGGCATGCTACGCGATGTTGTGCAGGGGGGAGCACACGGTAACGGGTGGTGACGACTGGCCGAAGTTACGGTCGGTAGTCGCCACGGGGATGTCATCGCACCACATAAGGAGGGCTCGCCGTGGCCTCGTCGCCGCAGCTACCCCTCGCCGATGATCTGTTCTTGACCGCGCACGACACGGTCAAGGGCAAGTCGCTGCTGACGCCGGCCACTCTCGGCCTCGGACTCGCGGCGGCGTTGATCGGCGAGCTCGTGTTCTGGCGGCGGCTGGATCTGGTCGACGGGAAGCTGGCGCTGATCGATGATCGGCCGACCGGTGATCCGGCGACCACCGCCGTTCTCGACCAACTGCTGCGTGAGGGCCACCACCGGGCCGTCCGCGACTGGATCTCATTCCTGGCCACCGGCATCGCCACCGACCTGGTCGAGCGCCGCCTCTCCCGGGCCGGGCTGCTGCACCGGCAGGAGAAGCGCGGCCTGCTCGGCTCCAAGGTGTCGTTCGTCCCGGCCGACTCGATGGTCGCCGGCTGGCCGGCCACCCGGATCCGCACCTACATCGGGCGCGGTGAGCTGCTCGACGTCTCCGACCTGGTGCTCGCCGGGCTCATCCTGGCCACCGGCCTCGACCAGCACGTCTTCATCACGCTCGACGCCCGCGGCCGCGAGCAGCTGTTCGACCAGTTCCGGCGCCGCCTCCCGGCCATGCTCCAGGAGCTCGTCGCGCACGCCGAGGCCGCGGTGGGCGACGCCGTCATGGCCCGGCGCGCCTGACCCCTCCCCAAGCCACCGCCCCCCAATCCGCTGATCCCTCAACCCCCACCCGGAGACCCACGTGTCCAGCACAACAACACCACCACAGAGCCAGCTGTCCACAGCCCTGGCCAAGGACCGCCTCGGCGTCGCCGCGGTGGTCTTCTTCGTCATGTCCGCCGCCGCGCCGCTGACCGTGGTGGCGGGCGTCGTGCCGACCGGCATCGCGGTCACCGGTCTCACCAGTATCTCGATCGCGTTCCTCGCCATGGCCGTCGTGCTGGCGATCTTCGCGGTCGGCTACGTCGCGATGTCCCGGCACATCGCCAACGCGGGCGCGTTCTACGCCTACATCTCGCAGGGCATCGGCCGGCCGTTCGGCGTCGGCGGGGCCTGGCTGGCGCTGCTGGCGTACAACTGCTTCCAGGTCGCCTCGTACGGCGGTTTCGGCGCCATCGGGGCGGTGTACTTCCAGGACTGGTTCGGCTGGGACATCAAGTGGTGGGAGCTGGCGCTGATCGTCTGGCTGCTGACCGCGATCCTCGGTGTGCGCGACGTCGCCGTCAACGGCCGGGTGCTGGCCACCCTGCTGGTCGCCGAGATCGTCCTGGTCCTGGTGTTCAGCTTCGCCAACGTCTTCTCGCCGAACTTCCACGCCTCGTCCGCACCGGTCGACGCCACCAGCCTGGTCGGCACCGGCGCGGGTGCGCTGCTCGCCATGGCGATCACCGGCTTCGTCGGCTTCGAGCAGTCCGTGGTGTTCGCCGAGGAGTCCCGCGACCCCCGTCGCACCGTCTCCCGGGCGACCTACATCGCGATCGCGCTGATCGCCGTGCTGTACGGCTTCGCGTCCTGGTCGATGATCTCGGCGGCCGGTGACAACGTGGTCGACCGGGCCACCAAGGAGGGCCCGGACCTGTTCTTCAACGTGGCCTCCGACCGGCTCGGCTCGGCCGCCGTGAACCTGGGCCACGCGCTGTTCCTGACCTCGCTGATCGCCGCGATGATCTCGTTCCACAACATCATTTCCCGGTACACGTTCTCGCTGGGTCGCGAGGGCGTGCTCCCGCGCCTGTTCGGCCGCACGGTGCCCGGCACCGGCGCCCCCAAGAACGGCTCGCTCGCCCAGTCCGTGCTCGGCCTGACCATCATCGTGATCTACGCGGTGGCCGGCTGGGATCCGCTGGTCCAGCTCTTCTTCTGGGGCGGCACCGCGGGCGGCATCGGCGTGCTGCTGCTGATCACGGTCAGCTCGATCGCGGTCATCGGCTACTTCGCCCGCCGCCCCGAGGGCGAGGACTTCTGGCACCGCATCGGCGCCCCGGTCCTCGGCACCATCCTGCTGCTGGTGATGAGCTACCTGACCCTCACCAACATCTCCACGCTCTTCGGCGTCGAGCCGGGCAGCGGACCGACCTGGGTGGTGCCGGTCGCCTTCGGCGTCGTCTCGCTCGGCGGCATCCTCTGGGCGCTGGTGCTGCGCAGCAGCCGGCCCGACGTCTACTCGGGCATCGGCCTCGGCGCCCGCAGCGCGACCTCCGGCTCGGGCGGCGGCGGGTTTGCCGCGGCGCTCGCCGGTGACCAGGGGGCCAAGTGAGCTTCCCGGAGATCCGCCCGGCCCGCGCCGACGAGATTCCCGCGGTCGGGCACCTGATCAGCCTGTCCTTCTTCGACCTGGCGGCGAACGCGTACCTGGTGCCGCCGCTGGACGACCGGCTCCCGGTGATGGCCGACTTCTTCGCGATGCTCACCGAGCACGCGGACAAGTACGGCCGGATCGACGTGATCGACAACCCGGAGGGCGACGGCCTGGCCGGCACCGCCGTGTGGTTCGACTACACGACCGAGTCGCCCGCGCCGGAGAACTACGACGAGCGCCTGCGGTCGCTCGCGGGGGAGTACCTCGACCGGTTCCTCGCGCTGGACGAGCTGTTCGAGAAGCACCACCCGCACGACCCGCACTGGCACCTCGCGTTCCTCGCGGTCCACCCGGACCACCAGGAGCACGGCCTGGGCAGCATGCTGATGAAGCGCACGCACGACGAGCTCGACGCGGCCGGCCTGCCGGCGTATCTCGAGGCGACCAACGCCAACAACGTCCGCCTCTACAAGCGGGTCGGCTACGCCGAGATGGATCCCTTCGAGATGTTGCTGCCCGACGGCACGCCCTTCTTCCGGATGTGGCGCACGCTCTGAGGCACTTGCGGATCGTGCACGGGGAGGCGTGACCACCGTCCGGTCACGCCTCCCCGTGACGTTTCAGTGCCGTTCCAGGATCAGCGGAGTGCCGGGGGCGACCGAGGCCTGGTTGCCGGCCGCCCAGGTGTGGGTGGTCCCGGGCCGGCCCGATACCGCCCAGAGGTCCGGTGCGCCGGCGGTCGGCGCGGCCACCTGCGTCCACCGTGTTCCGTCCCAGTGCTCGGTGAGCGGCGCGACGTACGGGGTGTCGGCCAGCAGCTGCGGTCCGACCGCCCAGACGTCGCCGGTCGCGCGGGCGGTCACGCCCCGCAGGTAACCGCCGTTGCCGGGGATGGCAGGACCGGGCACGACCGACCACGCGGTGCCGTTCCAGTGCACTATGGCCGGTTGGATCGGGTCCTGGACCGTGGCGGGGTCGAGCTGCCCGACCGCCCACGCGTCGGTGGCGCCGGCCGAGGTCACCGACCACACCTCGAGGCCGGCCGGCATCGACACGAGCGACCACCCGGTGCCGTCGTAGTGGATCGCGAAGGCCGCGGTGACGTGGCGGCGCGGGGAGTAGCTGCCGACCGCCCAGACGTCGTTCGCCGAGCGGGCCGCGATGGCCGTGAACGAGCCCGCGCCCACCCCGCTCGGGTTCGGCGACGGCGTGGTCACGCTGGTCCACGCCGTACCGTCCCAGTGCTTGACGGTGTCGCCCACCGCCCAGGCGTTGGCCGGGCCGAGGTCGGCGACGCCCATCAGGGTGCCGCCGCCGGGCACGGACACCGGGGTCCAGGCGGCGCCGTCCCAATGCATCGCGATCGGTGCGGTGACGATGTGGTAGCCCGGCGGGTGGGTGCTCACCGAGCCGACCGCCCACGCGTCGTCGGCGGCGCTGCCGCTGACGCCCCAGAGGGTGGTGCCGATGCCCTGCAGCGGCACGGGCACATCGGACCACGCCGTGCCGGTCCAGTGCAGCGAGATGGGGTAGGTCGGCGCGGTGCTGGGCGGCTGGACGTAGCCGACGGCCCACGCGTCGGTGTCGGTCCGGCCGTCGACGGCCTGCAGGCTGGTGAACTGGACGCCCGGGTTGGGCACCGGCACCGGGCTCCAGGCGCCCGCGGCGGCGACCGCCGGTCCGGTGGCGGCGACGACGGCCGTGATCGTGGCGGTCGCGGCGACGGTGAGCGGCAGACCTCGTGGTCGCATCGGCTTTCTCCGATCGAGTGGCGTGCGAAGCCGTCCGCCGGTGAGTCTGGCCGGTCGGACTGACGCGGTCCTGAAGCGGGCCTGAAATCCCCGGTCTACGATCGGGACGTGATCAACGGTGGGCACGTGATCCTGTACAGCCGCGACGCCGAGGCCGACCGGGCCTTCTTCCGGGACGTGCTGGGCTACCCGCACGTCGATGCGGGCCGTGGCTGGCTCATCTTCAAGACGCCGCCCGGGGAACTGGCCGTGCACCCGGCCGATGGCGCCCCGGCCCACGAGTTCTACCTGATGTGCGACGACCTCGCCGCGACCATGGCCGAGCTGGGCGAGCGCGGCGTCGAGTTCACCGAGCCGCCCGTCGACCAGCGCTGGGGACTGCTGACCGGCATCCGGCTGCCCGGCGGGGGAGAGCTCGGCCTGTACGAGCCCCGCCACCCGACCGCCTACGACCTGCCCGGCTGATCGGCCCCGGCCGGGTCAGCCCGCCGAGAGGTTCAGCTCGAAGCTGTACCGGCTGGCCCGGTAGAGGTGGCTGCCGTACTCGAGGGCCTTTCCGGAGGCGTCCCACGCGGTGCGGGTCATCGTGAGCAGCGAGGCGCCCCGCTTCTCGGCCAGGGTGCGGGCCTCGGCCGCGGTCGCGGAGCGGGCGCCGATCACCTGGGTGGCGATCCGGGGGACGTGGCCGGCTCGGCGGAGCAGTTCGTAGAGGCCGTTGGCGGCCAGGTCGGCCTCGGTCACCGACAGGACGTCGACCGGGATGGCGTTGTGCATCAGGGCCAGGGGCTCGCCGCCGGCGTAGCGGAGCCGCTCGATCCAGGTCACCTCGGCGCCGGGGGCCAGGGACAGGCTGGCCGCGATCGCGTCGGGGACGGGGATCACGCGCAGGTCCAGCACCTCGGTGCGCGGGGCCCGGTCGCCGGCGACCAGGTCGTCGTACAGGCTGGACAGCTCGACCGGGCGGCGGACCTTGGGGTGCACCACCTGGGTGCCGACGCCGCGCTTGCGGACCAGCATGCCCCGCTCGACCAGATATTGGATGGCCCGGCGGGTCGTGGGGCGCGACACGCCCAGGCGCTCGGCGAGATCCACCTCGTTCTCGATGCGGGCGCCGACACCGATCTCGCCCTTCTCGATCAGCTCCTGCAAACGCGTCGCGACCTGGTAATACAGCGGCACCGGGCTGGACCGGTCCAAGTGGACCGGGCGCACCGGGGTCAGGTCGGATGTCACGGTGTCCCCCTGTGAGTCTCAGATGGTGCAAGTCAGTTTGTCAGGACAAAGTATTGACGTATGAGCCCCCACGTTATTACATCGAGGACAGCAAACATAGCGTCGCCGCGAACTAACTGACGGCAGACATGGCTTGTTCGGCGCGCCGTAACGAGCACGGCATCCATGCACATCTACGAGGTCGGGGAGCAGGGGAGAACCATGCCCGTAGACGACGTCTTGACGATGGGACGCATCGGCGTCGACCTGTACCCACAGCAGGTCGGTGTCTCGCTGCGCCGGGTGAGCACCTTCGCCAAGTTCCTCGGCGGCAGCGCCTCCAACGTGGCCGTTGCCGCCGCTCGCTACGGGCGCCGGGTCGCGGTGATCACGCGTACCGGCGCGGATCCGTTCGGCGAGTTCCTGCACGACGCGCTGCGCGGCTTCGCCGTGGACGACCGCTTCGTGACGCCGGTGGCGAGCCTGCCCACCCCGGTCACGTTCTGCGAGATCTTCCCGCCGGACGACTTCCCGCTGTACTTCTACCGCTTCCCGAAGGCGCCCGACCTGGAGATCTACGAGTCCGAGCTGGACCTCGACGCGATCCGGCAGGCCCGCATCTTCTGGGTCACCGGCACCGGCCTTTCCCAGGAGCCGTCCCGCACGGCGACGCTGGCGGCGCTCCGGGCCCGCCACCACGACGGCATCACGGTCTTCGACCTGGACTACCGCCCGATGTTCTGGGATTCCCGGGAAGCGGCCAGGCGCTGGTACGCCGAGGCACTCCCGCACGCCACGGTGGCGGTCGGCAACCTCGACGAGGTCGACACCGCGGTCGGCGTGCGCACCCCGGCCGAGGCCGCCGACGCCCTGCACCAGGCCGGCGTCGAGCTCGCCGTGATCAAACAGGGGCCGAAGGGGGTGCTCGCCTCCCGAAACACCGGTGAGCGGGTCGAGGTGCCGCCGGTCCCGGTCGAGGTGGTCAACGGCCTCGGCGCCGGGGACGCGTTCGGCGGCGCGCTCTGCCACGGCCTGCTCACCGACTGGGATCTCGAGGCGACGATGCGCTTCGCCAACGCCGCCGGAGCCATCGTCGCCTCGCGTCTGGCCTGTTCGGACGCGATGCCCACCGAGCACGAGGTGCGCGAGCTGCTGGCGGTGTCCCGTGCCTGACCTCGGTGACCTGCTCGACACGCGTACCCGGCGCCCGGACGCGATCGCCGCCGCGGCGGCCGCGCGGCGGCGGCCCACCAGCCTCTTCGGCGAGCACGGCAGGCTGATGGTGATCGCGGCCGATCACCCGGCGCGGGGTGCGCTGCGGGCCGGCGCCGACCCGCTCGCGATGGCGAACCGGGTCGACCTGCTCGACCGCATCCGCACCGCGCTGGCCCGGCCGGGCGTCAACGGCGTGCTCGGCACCCCGGACATCCTCGAAGACCTGCTGCTGCTCGGCGAGCTGGACGGCAAGGTCGTGATCGGCTCGATGAACCGCGGCGGGCTGGCCGGCACCACCTTCGAGATGGACGACCGGTTCACCGCGTACGACGCGGGCAGCATCGCCGCGGCCGGCTACGAGGGCGGCAAGATGCTGCTGCGCATCGACCCGGACGACCCGGGCACGGTGACCACTTTGGAGTCCTGCGGGAACGCGGTCGCCCAGCTCGCCGCCCGGCGGGTGATGGCGATGGTCGAGCCGTTCATCTCGCACCGGGTGGACGGCCGGGTGCGCAACGACCTCACCCCCGAGGCGATGATCCGGGCGATGACCGTGGCGGCCGGGCTCGGCACGACCTCGGCGTACACCTGGTTGAAGGTTCCGGTCGTGCCCGAGATGGAGCGCGTCATGGCGGCCACCACGCTGCCGGCGCTGATCCTCGGCGGCGAGGTCACGCAGGATGCGGCGGGCGCGTACACGAGCTGGTCCAAGGCCTTGCAGCTGCCCACCGTGCAGGGGCTGGTGATCGGCCGGTCGCTGCTCTACCCGGCGCGGGGCACGGTGGCCGACGCGGTGGACCGGGCGGTGAGTCTGCTGTGACGGCCCGGGTCAACCCCCTGATGCGGCGCGGCAGCACCGCCGACCGGCCGTTCGATCTGGTGGTCTCGCCGGAGAACGCCGGCTGGCGGTACAGCGGCCTGCGGGTGCTCGAATTGCCGATCGGCGCACGGGCACGGTTTTTCACCGGCGACGATGAGATGCTTGTCCTGCCGCTCTCCGGCGGCTGCGACGTGACTTGCGACGACGAGCGGGTCACCCTGACGGGCCGGCGCTCGGTCTTCTCGCGGGTCACCGACTTCGCGTATGTGCCACGGGAGTCCGCTGTCACGGTGCGGGCGCCCAACGGCGGGCGGTTCGCCCTCTCCGCGGCTCGGGCCGAGCGCAGGCTGCCCTTCCGCTACGGCGCGGCCCAGGACGTGCCGGTCGAGCTGCGCGGCGCGGGGCAGGCCAGCCGGCAGGTCAACAACTTCTGCACGCCGGAGAGCTTCGAGGCCGACCGGCTGATCGCCTGCGAGGTGCTCACCCCCGGCGGCAACTGGTCGTCCTATCCGCCGCACAAGCACGACGAGCCGGGCGACGGCGAGTCCAGCCTGGAAGAGATCTACTACTTCGAGGTGGCGCCGTCGCCGGCGGGCGGCGCGGGCTGCGGCTACCAGCGCGTGTACGGGCATCCCGACCGCCCGATCGACGTCTGCGCCGAGGTGCGCACCGGCGACGTCGTGCTGATCCCGTACGGCTGGCACGGCCCCTCGATGGCCGCACCCGGATACGACCTCTACTACCTCAACGTGATGGCCGGTCCCGGCGCCCGCGAATGGCTGGTGCGGGACGACCCGGCGCACGGCTGGGTGCGCACGGCGTGGCAGTCGATGGAGGTCGACCCGCGCCTACCCATCTCGACCTGCAAAGAGAGGACACGCTCGTGAGACTCACCGTCGGCCAGGCCGTCGTCCGGTTCCTGGCCAACCAGTGGACCGAGCGCGACGGTGTGGAAAGGCGAGCGATCGCCGGGTGCTTCGGCATCTTCGGGCACGGCAACGTGGCCGGTCTGGGGCAGGCGCTGCTGCAGGCGCAGCGGACCGGCGAGGCTGACCTGCCGTACCACCTGGCCCGCAACGAGCAGGCGATGGTGCACGCGGCGGCCGGCTACGCCCGGATGAGCAACCGACTGTCCATGATGGCCTGTACCGCCTCGATCGGGCCGGGCTCCACGAACATGCTCACCGGCGCGGCCCTGGCCACCGTCAACCGGCTGCCGGTGCTGCTGTTCCCGTCGGACATCTTCGCCACCCGGGTTGCGGCGCCGGTACTTCAAGAGCTTGAAGATCCGCGGTCGTACGACGTGAGCGTCAACGACGCGTTCCGGCCGCTGGCCAGGTTCTTCGACCGGGTGTGGCGGCCCGAGCAGCTGCCGGCCGCGCTGCTCGGCGCGATGCGGGTGCTGACCGACCCGGCCGAGACCGGCGCCGCGGTCGTCTGCCTGCCGCAGGACGTGCAGGCCGAGGCGTACGACTTCCCCGACGAGCTGTTCGCGAAGCGGGTCTGGCACGTGGCCCGGCCGCTGCCCGAGCCGTCCTTCGTGGAGCGTGCCGCGGAGGTCGTACGGAATGCGGCGCAGCCGGTCCTGATCGCGGGTGGCGGCGTCATTTACGGGGAGGCGTCGGACGAGCTCGACCGGTTCGCCCGGCAGACCGGCATCCCGGTGGCCGACACCCAGGCCGGCAAGGGCGCGATCGGCTGGGACCATCCCAACTCCGTCGGCGGCGTCGGCTCGACCGGCACACCAGTGGCCAACCGGCTGGCCCGCGAGGCCGACGTGGTGATCGGCGTCGGCACTCGGTACAGCGACTTCACCACCGCATCGCGTACGGCGTTCCAGCACCCGGACGTGAAGTTCGTGAACATCAACGTCGCCGGGTTCGACGCGGCCAAACAGGCGGCGTTCCCGATCGTGGCCGATGCCCGCGCCGGGCTCTCCGCGCTGCTGGCGGCCCTGGGCGGCAAGCGGTTCCCGACCGACTACCGGGCCGACGTGACGCGGTGGCAGGAGACCGTGGACCACGCGTACCGGCTGGGGCACAGCCCGCTCCCCGCCCAGAGCGAGGTGATCGGGGTGGTCAACGAAGCGTGCGGAGCACGCGACGTGGTGGTGCAGGCGGCCGGGAGCATGCCGGGCGACCTGCAGCTGCTCTGGCGCGCGAACGACCCGAAGCAGTACCACGTCGAGTACGGCTACTCGTGCATGGGCTTCGAGATCGCCGGGGCGCTCGGGATCAAGATGGCCGACCCGTCGCGCGAGGTGTATGCGCTGGTCGGCGACGGCTCCTACCTGATGATGGCGCAGGAGATCGTCACCGCGGTCGCCGAGGGCATCAAGCTGATCGTCGTCCTGGTGCAGAACCACGGCTTCGCCTCGATCGGCGCGCTGTCGGAGTCCCTCGGCTCGCAACGGTTCGGCACGAGCTATCGGTTCCGCGGCGCCGACGACGACTACGACGGCTCGTACCTGCCGGTGGATCTCGCGGCCAACGCGGAGAGCCTGGGCGCCTCGGTGATCCGCTGCCGGACCGTCGCCGACCTGCGCGATGGGCTGAAACGGGCGCGGGAGAACGACCGCCTCACGGTCGTGCACATAGAGACCGACCCGCTGTCCCCGGTTCCGTCGTCCGAGTCCTGGTGGGATGTCCCCGTTCCGGAAATTTCCGAATTGTCGACCACGCGTGCGGCCCGTGAGAGCTATGCCGAAGCCAAGCACGCTCAGCGGCACTACCTCTAAGGATCTCCGAAATGTCAACCATTGAGCACTGGATCGGCGGGGAGTTCACCGCCGGGGCATCCACCCGGCGCGGCCCGGTCTTCAATCCGGCGACGGGCGAGCAGCAGCACGAGGTCGTGCTCGGCTCGGCGGCCGACGTCGACCACGCGGTGGCCACCGCCAAGGCTGCCTTCGAGGAGTGGAGCCAGGCGTCGCTCAGCAAGCGCACGAAGGTGCTGTTCAACTTCCGCGAACTGGTGAACGGCCGGGTCAAGGAACTCGCCGAGCTCATCTCGGACGAGCACGGGAAGGTGCTCTCCGACGCGGCCGGTGAGGTGCAGCGCGGCCTCGAGGTGATCGAGTTCGCCTGCGGCATCCCGCAGCTGCTCAAGGGCGACTACTCGGACCAGGCGTCGACCGGCGTGGACGTGTTCAGCTTCCGTGAGCCGCTCGGCGTGTGCGCCGGCATCACCCCGTTCAACTTCCCGGCCATGGTGCCGATGTGGATGTACCCGGTCGCCATCGCCTGCGGCAACACGTTCCTGCTCAAGCCGAGCGAGCGCGACCCGTCGGCGTCCAACTACGTCGCCCAGCTGTGGCGGGCGGCCGGGCTGCCGGACGGCGTCTTCACTGTGGTGCACGGCGACAAGGAGGTCGTCGACGCGATCCTGCGGCACCCGGACATCGCGGCGGTCTCGTTCGTCGGCTCGACGCCGATCGCCCGCTACATCCACGAGCGGGCCGGCGCGACCGGCAAGCGGGTGCAGGCGCTCGGCGGGGCGAAGAACCACGCGATCGTGCTGCCCGACGCCGACCTCGACTTCGCCGCCCAGCATCTGACCGCCGCGGCGTTCGGTTCGGCGGGGGAGCGGTGCATGGCGATCTCGGCGGCGGTCGCGGTCGGCGGCGCCGGCGACGCGCTGATGGACCTGGTGTCCCGCAAGGCGGCCGAGGTGGTGGTCGGGCCCGGCCGTGACCCGCGCAGCGAGATGGGCCCGGTGGTCACGGCCGCGGCGAAGGAGCGGATCGAGTCGCTGATCGGCACCGGCGAGCAGCAGGGCGCCAAGCTGCTGGTGGACGGGCGCGGCCTGCGGGTCGCCGGGCACGAGAACGGCTTCTTCGTCGGTCCGACCGTGATCGACCAGGTCCAGCCCACGATGGACGTCTACACGGAGGAGATCTTCGGGCCGGTGCTCTCGGTGGTCCGCGCCGATGACGTGGACACCGCGATCGACCTGATCAACAGCAACCCGTACGGGAACGGCACGGCGATCTTCACGTCCAGCGGCGAGGCCGCGCGCCGGTTCCAGCGCGGCGTCCAGGTCGGGATGATCGGGATCAACGTGCCGATCCCGGTGCCGATGGCCTACTACTCCTTCGGCGGCTGGAAGGACTCCCTGTTCGGGGACCGGCACATCCACGGGCCCGAGGGGGTCTCGTTCTACACCCGCGGCAAGGTCGTGACCTCGCGGTGGCCGCACGTGTCCCACGCGTCCGGCGCTTCTCTGCATTTTCCGACGGCGAGCTGAGCCCATCCAACCACCCCGGCCACCACCCCTTGACTCGACTGAAGGCTGGTCCCTCCATGGAAATTCGTCACCTGCAACTGGGTAGCTGCCCCGATTCGTGGGGTGTGTGGTTCGCCGACGACCCCAAGCAGACCCCGTGGAATCGGTTCCTCGACGAGCTGGCCGGGGCCGGCTACCGCTGGCTCGAGCTCGGCCCGTACGGCTACCTGCCCACGGATCCCGCGCGGTTGCGGGACGAGGTCGCCAAGCGCGGCCTGTCGGTGGCCGGCGGGACCGTGGCCGGCGTGGGCGGGCCGCACAAGGACTTCGACGCCGTCGTGGCGGAGACCCGCAAGGTGGCCGCGCTGACCGCGGCCCTGGGCGCGAAGAATGTCGTCTTCGTCCCCGTGCCCGGCTACCGCGACGACGCGACCGGGGCCTATCGCGAGTCCGCTCTTCTCAGCGACGACGCCTGGCGCGATCTGACCCGCAACGCCAACACCCTCGGGAAGATCCTTCTTGAGGAGTACGGGGTGCACCTGCGCTTCCACCCGCACGCGGACTACCAGGTGGAGACTCAGGAGCAGGTCGAGCGCTTCCTCGACGGCACCGATCCCGCCTTCGTCTCGCTGTGCCTCGACACCGGGCACCTCGCGTACCGGCGGGCCGACGTGCCCGGGCTGATTCGCCAGTATCCAACGCGAGTCGGATATGTACACATCAAACAGATGGACCCGGTCATCGCGCAGCGCGCCGTCGACGAGGACCTCGCCTTCGGGCAGGCCGTCGCGATGGGCGCGAGCATCGAGCCGCCGGCCGGCGAACCGAAGATCCCCAGCGTGATCGAGGCGCTCAGCGAGCTGGACGCCGAGATCTTCGTCGTGGTCGAGCAGGACATGTACCCGGTCGACTTCGACCTGCCGCTGCCGATCGCGACGCGCACCCGCACCTACCTCAACTCGGTCGGCCTTCACTCCCGGCCGGCCGCCGTCCTACCTCAGGAGACACCCGATGATCAGTCGTAGTCGCACGTTCCGCATCGCGGCCGCTCTCTCGGTCGTGGCCGTCGCCGCGTCCGCCTGCAGCGGCGGCGGACGCCAGAAGACCGACGACACCACCAGCGGGGGCGGCAACGCCGCCGGCAGCTCCGGCTACACGATCGCCTTCATCACCCACGAGACGCCCGGCGACACCTTCTGGGACAAGGTCAAGAACGGCGCGCAGCAGGCGGCCAAGGACACCGGCGTCACGCTGAAGTACTCCAACGACCCCGAGGCGCCCAAGCAGGCGGTGCTCATCCAGAACGCGGTCGACTCCAAGGTCAGCGGCATCGCCACCACGCTGGTCACCCCGGACGCCCTGGCCGGCTCGGTCAAGGCCGCGACCCAGGCGGGCATCCCGGTGGTCGGCTTCAACTCCGGCATCGACCAGTACAAGAAGCTCGGCGCGCTGATGTACTTCGGCTCCGACGAGACCCTGGCCGGCACCACGGCCGGCAAGCGCCTCGCCGAGCAGGGCGCCAAGCACCCGCTCTGCGTCATCCAGCAGACCGGCTCGGTCGCCCTCGAGGCCCGCTGCGCCGGCGTCAAGAGCTCCGTGCCCGGCACCGAGAACATCCAGGTCAACGGCGCCGACGATGCCGCGGTCACCACGACGCTGCAGGTCAAGCTCGCGCAGGACAAGTCGATCGACGCGATCGTCACGCTCGGCGCACCGCAGGCCCTCGACGCGATCAAGGCGAAGGACCAGTCCGGCAGCCAGGCCAAGCTGGTGACCTTCGACCTCAACCAGGAGGCCGCCCAGGACATCAAGGACGGCAAGATCCTCTTCTCGATCGACCAGCAGCCGTACGTCCAGGGCTACATGGCCGTCACGTCGCTGTACCTGTACCTCAAGAACGGCAACGACATCGGTGGCGGCAACGCCGTGCTGACCGGTCCGTCCTTCGTGGACCAGACGAACATCGACAAGATCCTGCCCTTCACCAAGAACAACACCCGATAGGCGGGGGTGACGTCATGACCACGACCGTGGATGCGCCGGCGCCGCACGCGAACCGGGTGCGGCTGAGCCTCTCCAACCGGCTGCTGGCGCGGCCCGAGATCGGGGCACTGGTCGCCGCGATCATCATCTTCATCTTCTTCCTGGTGGCCGCGCCGTCGTTCCGCTCGGCCGAGTCCTTCTTCACCGTTCTCTACCAGTCATCGGTGATCGGCATCGTCGCGGTCGGCGTCGGCTTGCTGATGATCGGCGGCGAGTTCGACCTGTCGGCCGGCGTCATCGTCTACACCGCCGGCCTCGCCAACTCGATGTTCTGCTGGTACTTCGGCATCAACCTGTGGGTCGGCGCGATCCTGTCGCTCGCCTTCTGCCTGGCGATCGGCTTCCTCAACGGGTACCTCGTGATGCGGACCGGGATCCCCAGCTTCCTCATCACGCTGGGCACCTTCTTCGTGCTCCAGGGCGCCAACCTGGGCGTCACCAAGCTGGTCACCGGCACGGTCTCCAGCATGGACGTCAGCCAGATCGCCGGCTACGACTCGCTCGGCCGGATCTTCTCGTCCAGCTTCAAGATCGGGTCGGTGACGATCTGGGGCTCGGTGATCTGGTGGATCCTGTTCGTGGCCCTGGCCGGCTGGACGCTGCAACGCACCAAGGCCGGCAACTGGATCTTCGCGGTCGGCGGCAACGCGGACAGCGCCCGGGCCGTCGGCGTGCCCGTCGTGCGTACGAAGATCGGGCTGTTCATGACGGTCTCGTTCCTCGGCTGGTTCGTCGGCATGCACCAGCTCTACCGCTTCAACACCCTGCAGGCCGGCGGCGGCGTCGGCAACGAGTTCCTCTACATCATCGCCGCGGTGGTGGGCGGCACGCTGCTCACCGGTGGGTACGGCAACGCGATCGGCGTCGCCATCGGCGCGTTCATCTTCGGCATGACCAGCCTCGGCATCGTCTACGCCGGCTGGGACCCGAACTGGTTCAAGGCGTTTCTCGGCATCATGCTGCTGCTGGCCGTCCTGGTGAACCTCTACGTGAAGAAGGTGTCCACCATGCGGAGGGCCGAACGATGACCGACACCCTGGCCGAACACGCCGACAGTCACCTGCACAAGGGCGAGCCCTTGATCGAGATGGAAGGTGTCGGCAAGTCGTACGGCGTCATCCGGGCGCTGCGCGGCATCAGCCTGCGGGTCAACGCCGGCGAGGTCACCTGCGTGCTCGGCGACAACGGCGCCGGCAAGTCCACCCTCATCAAGATCATGTCGGGCCTGCATCCGCACAACGAGGGCACCATGCGGGTCGACGGGCAGGAGGTCACCTTCTCCAGCCCCCGCGCCGCCCTCGGCCACGGCATCGCGACGGTCTACCAGGACCTCGCCGTGGTCTCGCTGATGGAGGTCTGGCGCAACTTCTTCCTCGGCTCCGAGGTGACGGCGGGCAAGTACCCGCTCGCCGGCCTCAAGGTGAGGCAGATGCGCGAGGTCGCCGACACCGAGCTGCGCAAGATGGGCATCGTCGTCAAGGACATCAACCAGCCCATCGGCACGCTCTCCGGCGGCCAGCGGCAGTGCGTCGCGATCGCCCGGGCGGTGTACTTCGGCGCCCGGGTGCTCATCCTCGACGAGCCGACCGCCGCGCTCGGCGTCAAGCAGTCCGGCGTGGTCCTCAAGTACGTGGCCGCCGCCCGGGACGCGGGGCTGGGCGTCGTGTTCATCACGCACAACCCGCACCACGCCTACATGGTCGGCGACCACTTCGTGATCCTGAAGCTCGGCGAGACCGCGCTCGACAAGACCCGCAAGCAGGTCGGCCTCGACGAGCTGACCACGCAGATGGCCGGCGGCGACGAACTGGCCGAGCTCTCGCACGAGTTGGGACGACAGTAATGCTGAAGGTCGGAGTCATCGGAACCGGAATGATCGGCCAGGACCACATCCGGCGGCTGACCACGATGCTCAACGGGGTGGCGGTCACCGCCGTCGCCGACGTGGACACCGCGGTCGCCGCCGAGGTGGGCGCCCGGATCGGCGCCGCGGTCCGGGCCACGGGCGAAGAGGTCGTGGCCGACCCCGACGTGGACGCCGTGCTGGTCTGCTCGTGGGGACCCACCCACGAGCAGTACGTGCTGGCCGCGATCGCCGCGGGCAAGCCGGTCTTCTGCGAGAAGCCGCTCGCCACCACCCAGGGCGCCTGCCTGCGGATCCTCGAGGCCGAGGTGGCGTACGGCAGCCGGCTCGTGCAGGTCGGGTACATGCGGCGGTTCGACGTCGCGTACCGGGCGCTCAAGCTGGCGCTCGACAGCGGCGAGATCGGGCTGCCGCTGATGATGCACTGCGCCCACCGCAACCCGAGCGTGCCGGGGCACTACCGCGGCGACATGGCGATCACCGACACCGCGGTACACGAGATCGACATGGTCCGGTGGATGTTCGGCACCGAGGTCGGCGCCGTGCGCGTGCTGGTGCCCCGGCACAGCCGCAACGGCGGTGACCTGCAGGACCCGTTGCTGCTGATCCTGGAGATGGCCGACGGCGTCATCGTCGACGTCGAGATCTCGGTGAACATCCGCTACGGCTACGACATCCGCGGCGAGATCGTGGCGGAGAACGGCACGGCGACGCTCGGCGGTCCCGCCTCCGTCGCGGTGCGCCGGGACGGGTGGGAAGGCATACCGGTTCCGGCCGATTGGCGGGAGCGCTTCCTGCAGGCGTACGACGTGGAGCTCCAGGAGTGGGTGCACGCGATCTCGCTCGGCGGCCAGCCGCTGGGGCCCAGCGCCTGGGACGGGTACGCCGCCGCCGTCGTGTCGGACGCGGGAGTCGACGCCCTGCGTACCGGCGAACGGGTCGTGATCTCGATGGCCGAACAGCCGAAGCTCTACCAGGAGGCGGCGCGGTGAAGATCGCTCTGGACCCGTACATGCTGCGCAAGGTGCCGCTGCTTTCGCTGCCGCGCGTCGTCGCCGAGCTCGGCTACCAATACATCGAGTTGTCACCGCGGGACGACTTCCTGCCGTTCTTCCTGCATCCGCGGATCGACGACGCCGGCGTGGCCGCGTTCAAGCGGGAGCTGGCCGCGGCCGAGGTGCAGGTGTCGTCGGTGCTGCCGCTCTATCGGTGGTCGGGTCCGGACGAGGACGCCCGGCAGGCGGCGGTGAGGTACTGGCGGCGGGCCATCCAGATCACCGTGGATCTGGGGGTCGACGTGATGAACTCCGAGTTCAACGGCCGACCCGACCGGCCGGACGAGAGCGAGGCGCAGTTCTGGCGCTCGATCGAGGAGTTGCTCCCGATGTTCCAGCGGGAGGGGGTGCGGCTCGTGCTGGAACCGCACCCGGACGACTTCGTCGAGGACGGGATCGCGGGCGTGAACCTGGTCCGCGCGATCAACTCGCCCCTGGTGTCGTTCCTCTACTGTGCGCCGCACACGTTCCACCAGGGCGGCGACCTGGCCGCGGTGATCAAGCACGCCGGGCCGCTGCTCACCCAGGTGCACATCGCCGACTCGTTCGACCATCGCGGGTCGTCCGGGCTGCGGTACATCGTGAATCCGCCCGGTTCGACCGCGCGGATACACCAGCACCTGGACATCGGGCAGGGCGAGGTCGACTGGGACCTGTTCTTCGCGACGCTCGCCGAGGTGGACTTCGACGGGATCGCGACGGTCTGCGTCTTCGCCTGGGAGGAGCGGGCCGAGGACAGCGCCCGGTACAACCTCTCGCAGGTCAACCAGTATCTTCGAAAATCCGTCGGGTGAGGCGACGGTAGGTTGGTGCGATGAGCGAGCGCGTCACGAACTGGGCCGGCAACGTCGTCTTCGGGGCTCGGCGACTGCACCGTCCGAGCTCGGTCGACCAGGTGCGCTCGCTCGTCGCGTCCGGTGGGCCGCTGCGCGTGCTGGGCAGCGGCCACTCCTTCAACCGGATGGCCGACACCACGGGCGATCTGGTGTCGCTGGCCGGGCTGCCGCGGGTCGTCGAGGTTTCCGCCGACCGCACCTCGGTGCGGATCGACGGCGGGATCCGGTACGGGGAGCTCGCGGTGGCGCTGGAGAAGGAGGGGCTGGCGCTGCACAACACGGCCTCGCTGCCGCACATCTCGGTGGCCGGGGCGGTGGCGACCGCCACGCACGGATCCGGCGTACGCCATGCGAATCTCGCTACCGCTGTTTCGGGGCTGGAGTTCATTTCCGGTACGGGCGATCTTGTCACGTTGAGTCGGGACAGCTCGGACCTGGCGGGCGCGGTGGTGGGGCTTGGTGCGCCGGGCGTCGTCACCGCGCTGACGCTGGACGTGGTGCCGTCCTTTGCGTTGCGGCAGTACGTCTACGACACCGTGCCACGTGCCTCGATATCCGAGCATCTGCCGGAGATGTTGGCTGATGGCTACAGCGTCAGCCTGTTCACCGACTGGACCGGGATGGACGCCAACATGGCCTGGCTCAAGCGGGCCGAGCCGATGTCCGGGCCGTGGTTCGGGGCAACGCCTGCCGACGGGCCGCGCCATCCGGTGCCGGGCAGGCCGGCGCAGAACAGCACCGACCAGTCCGGCGAGCCCGGGCCGTGGCACACCCGGCTCCCGCATTTCCGGATGGAGTTCACGCCGTCGTCCGGCGCCGAGCTGCAGTCGGAGTGGCACGTGGCCGCCGTGGACGGGCTCGCCGCGATCGACGCGGTGGCCTCGATCCGCGCCCGGGTGGCTCCGGTTCTGCAGGTCTGCGAGATCCGGGCGATCGCGGCCGACGAGCTGTGGCTGAGCCCGAACTACCAGCGGGACAGCGTCGCGCTGCACTTCACCTGGATCGCCGACACCGACGCGGTGCTGCCGGTCGTGGCTTCGGTCGAGGAGGTCTTGGAGCCGCTTCACCCGCGCCCGCACTGGGGCAAGGTCTTCACCATGGCGCCGCCGTCGGTGCGCGCTGCCTTCCCGCGCTTCGGGGATTTCCAAGATTTGGTACGCCGTTACGACCCGTCGGGCGTCTTCCGGAACCGGTGGCTCGACGAACTCCTCTGACCTGGGCGTCTTAAGTTCTCTTTAAGAGATGATCCGCCCATGGGAGCGCTCCCGTATCTCCGGCCGAACGCGAAATTCGGCCCCTCTCCGGAAGCGCAGGTTCCAATGTACTCCAGGTCCCGGTACACCAAACCCCGTGGCAACGCGCGCCGCTGGCAGATCGCTGCCGTCGCCGGGGTCGCGGTCGCCATCGCCGGCGTCGGCGTCGGCCTCGCCTCCGCCGACTCCGCGGTCCCCACGGTCAACTGCCCGGCCGTCAAGGTAAACGTAGCCGTCCCGGCGCAGGCGCAGGCCGAGGTGCAGAGCAACCTCCAACTGCTCAACACCCAGATCGCCGAGGCCAACAACCGGCTGAAGACCACGGTCGGCCAGGGCGGCCCCGCCTTTATCCAGAACGCGATCCTCGGCCCGCTGGCCGACAAGCGGTTCGCGACGATCAACCGGATCGAGACGGCGATCGGCCGCAACGCCGCCAAGCCGGACCTGAACGCCGAGGGTCTCAAGACCTGCACGCTCAACCAGGGCGGCGGCACGTCGGCGGCCCAGCCGACCGAGGTCGCCGCCGGCGCGGCCGCGGGCAACGCCGGATCCGGCTCGAACGCCGCCGCCGGCGTGCCGACGGTGAACTGCCCGAACGTCGCCGTCACCGTGGCGGTGCCGGCCGAGGCGCAGGCCGAGGTCGTCCGCAACCTGCAGCTGCTGAACACCCAGATCGCCGAGGCCAACAACCGGCTGAAGACCACGGTCGGCCAGGGCGGAAAAAACTTCATCCAGAACGCGATCCTCGGCCCGCTCGCGGACAAGCGGTTCGCGACGATCAACCGGATCGAGACGGCGATCGGCCGCCGCGCGCCGAAGCCCGACCTGAACGCCGAGGGTCTCAAGACCTGCACGCTGAACCAGGACGGCGCCGCCAGCGCCCAGAACGGCACCAGCGTCAACGTCCGCGCGGCCGGTACGAACGCGGCGGGCACCGGCCCGGCGCCGACCGTCAACTGCCCGGCCGTGACCGTCAACGTGGCGATCCCGGCCCAGGCGGCGGCCGAGGTGCAGAGCAACCTGAACCTGCTCAACACCCAGATCGCCGAGGCCAACAAGCGACTGGCCAGCACCGTCGGCCAGGGCGGGTCCGCCTTCATCCAGAACGCGATCCTCGGCCCGCTGGCGGACAAGCGGTTCGCGACGATCAACCGGATCGAGACGGCGATCGGCCGCAACGCCGCCAAGCCGAACCTGAACGCCGAGGGTCTGAAGACCTGCACGCTCAACCAGTAACTCGCTGAGACCGGGCTTCGGGCGCCCCAAGGTGGTGGGGCGCCCGAAGTTCCCTGCGTCACGAGCGCACTTTTCTGTCATACGAGAGCGGTACCTTTGCGCTCATGGCCGCCGATGCCCCCAATCCGCCAGGTCAGGACCGCCGCCCACACCCCTGGCGGGTCGAGGGCGCGCCACCCGGGCACAACCAGACGCCCGAGCCGCCCAAGCAGCGGCCCGCCTGGTTCCGTTTCGGATGGATGCTGCTGGTCCTGCTGGCGATCAACTGGGTCATCTCGTCGGTGCTGCTGGCCCCGCCGCAGCGCACGTCGGTCTCCTACACGTTCTTCCTCACCCAGGTGACGGCGGCCAACGTCTCCGAGATCACCTCGACCGGCGACACGATCGAGGGCCAGTTCACCAAGAAGGTGTCCTACACGCCCTCCGGCGAGACCAAGGCGGAGGAGGTCGAGCGGTTCACCACCCAGCGGCCGTCGTTCGCCGACGACAACCTCTTCGCCCAGCTGCAGGCCAACAACGTCCCGGTGAACGCGAACCCGCCGGACGCGCCCGCACCGGTCTGGCAGCAGCTGCTGGTCGGCTTCGGCCCGACGATCCTGCTGGTCGGCCTCTTCTACTGGATCAGCCGGCGGGCGGCGGCCGGCCTCGGCGGCGGGGGGCTGGGCGGCTTCGGCAAGTCCCGGGCCAAGCTCTACCAGCCGGAGACCGGGCCGCGCACGACGTTCGCCGACGTGGCCGGCATCGAGGAGGTCGAGCAGGAGGTCACCGAGATCGTCGACTTCCTGCGCGAGCCCGAGAAATACCGCCGGCTCGGCGCCCAGATCCCGCACGGCGTGCTGCTCTCCGGGCCGCCCGGCACCGGCAAGACGCTGCTGGCCCGCGCGGTGGCCGGCGAGGCGCAGGTGCCGTTCTTCTCGATCGCCGCGTCCGAGTTCATCGAGGCCATTGTCGGCGTCGGCGCCTCCCGCGTACGGGATCTGTTCGAGCAGGCGAAAAAGGTCGCGCCCTCGATCGTCTTCATCGACGAGCTGGACGCGATCGGCCGGTCCCGGGGCGGCGCGCAGTCGTTCGGCGGCAACGACGAGCGCGACCAGACGCTCAACCAGATCCTCACCGAGATGGACGGCTTCACCGGCAGCGAGGGCGTGGTCGTGATCGCCGCGACCAACCGCGCCGAGATCCTCGACACGGCGCTGCTGCGACCCGGCCGCTTCGACCGCCGGGTCACCGTGAGCCCGCCCGACCTGCGCGGCCGCCGCGCGATCCTGGCCGTGCACACCCGCGGCGTGCCGGTCGCGCCCGGCGTCGACCTCGACGCGCTCGCCTCGGCCACCCCCGGCATGGTCGGCGCCGACCTGAAGAACCTGGTGAACGAGGCGGCCCTGCTCGCCGCCCGGCGCGAGCACGACATGGTGCAGATGGCCGACTTCACCGACTCGCTCGAAAAGATCGTGCTGGGCACGGTCCGCGGCATCATGCTGACCCAGGAGGAGCGGGAGCGCACCGCGTTCCACGAGTCCGGGCACGCGCTGCTCGGCATGCTCACCCCCGGCGCCGACCCGGTCCGCAAGATCTCGATCATCCCGCGTGGCCAGGCCCTCGGCGTCACCTTCCAGAACCCGGCCACGGACCGGTACGGCTACTCGGCGAAATACCTGCGCGGCCGGATCATCGGCGCCCTCGGCGGCCGGGCCGCCGAGGAGGTCGTCTACGGCGACATGACCACCGGGGCGGAGAGCGACCTCGACCAGGTCAGCAACATCGCCCGGCAGATGGTCGGCCGGTGGGGCATGTCCGAGGCGATCGGCCCGGTCACCGTGCTGCCGCCGCCCGGGCAGGAGTCGCCGCTCGGCCTCGACGGCGTCGCCCCGGCGACCAAGGAGCTGATCGACGCCGAGGTCCGCAAGATCGTCGACGAGTGCTACGCCGAGGCGCTCGAGCTGCTGCGCGCGCACCGGGCCCAGCTCAACTCGCTGGCCGGCAAGCTGCTGCAGAGCGAGACGCTGGACGAGGACGACGCGTACGCCGCGGCCGGCATCGACCGCGACACCGCCCCCGGCGCGGTGGCCCGCGGCGAGGCACCCGGCACCCACCCGGCGCCGGGGATCCCCGCGGCGCCGGCGTTCCCCGAGTCGGCCGCGCCCGCCCCGAACGGCACCGGCCTGCCCACGCCGTAACCGTCCCGCGAAGGCCCGCCCGCGCCGAACGGTGGCCCGCGGCGAGGCGCCCGGCACCCACCCGGCGCCGGCATTCCCCGCGGCGCCGGCAGTCCCCGAGTCGGCCGCGCCCGCCCCGAGCGGACCGCAGTGAACCGCCCGCCCCGGACGGCACCGTGCTGACCGCGCGCTGGTCGTGCTGGACAACGCGGCCGACCCTGAGGAGGTGCGCCTGCTGCTGCCCGGCGCCGGCAAGCTGCTGCCCGGCGGCAAGCTGCTGC
The DNA here is from genome assembly GCF_025630775.1 of Actinoplanes sp. KI2. Classification (GTDB taxonomy): domain Bacteria; phylum Actinomycetota; class Actinomycetes; order Mycobacteriales; family Micromonosporaceae; genus Actinoplanes. The sequence continues at coordinate 172,457 of NZ_JAOSZE010000012.1, read as the reverse complement.
CCGGCGCCGGCGAGTCGGCCGTCCTGGTGGGCCTCGACGCGGCGCCGCCGGTGTCGCTCGCGGCGCTGGGCGACGGCGACGCGGCGCTCCTCTTCGCCGGGCGGCCGGGCTCGGCCACGCCGAGGATGCCGCGCTCGGCGAGGTGCTGCGCCGTAAACGTCCCGCGAAGGCGCCCCGCGTCCCGTTCCGTGTCGGCTCTGCGGACGGAATAGCCGGCCAGAGGGGTGAAAGGCCGGGCCGTTTCACCGTCGCGGTGCCGGCGCGCGGGCGGCACACTGCTGGACCGTGCTTGATCACGTACGGCGTCTTGGTGCTTTGGCTTTGGTGTTTGCTGCCGCCGCGTGCGGGACGGGCGGCGGCGGGCTGGAGTCCGACTTCGCCGCACGGGACGGCTCGGCGTCCGCGCCGGCCGCGTCGGACCTGCCCGACCTCGCGGCGGTGAGCCCCTCCGCCTCCGCTTCGAGCGGCGCCTCGCCCTCGCCCTCGGGCAAGCCCTCCACCAAGCCCTCCCGGTCGTCGTTCTGGGGTGACCCGACGGCGGTCGAGAACTTCGACGGGCCGCTTTCCGGCAAGTGGGGCAAGTACGACACCCCGGACGCCAGCCCGCCGCGCAGCGGTGACCAGGTGTCCGTCTCCGGCGGGCAGCTGCACCTGACCGGCGGCGTCAACGCCCGGCTGGGCAAGGACGTCGGGGCCGGCGTGATGTTGCTGCACGACCAGAAGTACGGCCGGTGGGAGGTGCGCTTCCGCGTTCAGTCCGGCGCCGGCTACGCCCCGGATGTGCTGCTGTGGCCGAAGAACAACAGCGACTGGCCGGCGGCCGGCGAGATCGACCTGGCCGAGATGAACAGCCCGCAGCGCTCCGGCTTCGGCAGCTTCCTCCACCACGGCAAGGACAACAACATCGTCGGGCACGACACGAAGGCCGACTTCACCAAGTTCCACACGATCGCCGTGGACTGGCTACCGACCCGGGTCACCTACTACCTGGACGGCAAGAAGATCTTCAACGTCACCCCGGGCGACATCAGGACCGGCCTCCCGACGGAGTCGGTCATGCACCTGGCGCTGCAACTCGACCAGGGGTGCAGCGAGTTCATCCCGTGCCGGAACGCGAGCACGCCGGCCAAGGTCGTGATGGACGTCGACTGGGTGAAGGTCTACGCGGCGCCGCTGTAGTACTGGCACAGGCAGAACTCGTGGTCCTCGGGATCGGCCATGACGACGACCACGCCCTCGTCGTAGTCGTGGCGTTCGCCGGTGAAGCGGCCGCCGAGCGCGATCGCCTGGGCCATGCCCTCGTCGATGTCGTCGACGATCACGTCCAGGTGGATGCGCACCTTGCCCGGGTGTGGCTCGGGTACCGGCTGGAAAATCAGGCGCGGCAGCAGGTCGCCACGCCGGCCGAGGTAGACCCACCCCGCGGGGGACGGGCCCGGCTCCCGGCCGAGCAGCGCGCTCCAGAACCGGGCCACCCGCTCCGGGTCGAGACAATCGATCGTGACGCCGCCCCACACGTTTCCCATGCGCCGATTCTGCCCTGGGCGGGACGGGCCGCCGCTCCGCAACCGCCGCGCACCCCGGCGGCACCTTCCCGGCAACTGGCCGACCCGACAGTGTGCGCATGTCACGTCAGGTACGGGTAACGCTGCTCGGCGCGGGTCTGGTGGTCACCCACTTCCTCGCGCTGCGGTTGCTGCCCGCCGGCTCGCAGGCCGCGACGAACGTCAGCGTCGGGATGCTCATCCTCGGCGCGCTGATCGCCGCGGCCAGTGCCGTCCGCACCGCCCGCCGGTGCGCGGGCCGGGCCCGTTACGGGTGGGCGGTCCTCGCCGTCGGCATGGTCGGCTGGGCGTTCGGCGAGTCGGTGTGGGCCTACTACGTGACGTTCCGGGAGGGGAACGCGCCGTTTCCCAACCTCGGCGACTTCGGCTTCCTGACGATGGTGCCGGCCGCCGTCGCCGGCCTGGTGGCGGTCCTGGGCGTACGCCGGGGTCTGCTGAAGGTGATGCTGGACGGGCTCGTGATCGCCGGCTCCCTGCTTTTCCTCAGCTGGGTGTTCGTCCTGGAGGACGTGTACCGGGACGGCAGTCTCACGGCCGGGGCGAAGGCGGTGTCGCTGGCGTATCCGCTCAGCGACGTGCTCCTCGCCTCGGTGGCGCTGATCCTGCTGCGGCGGGCGGCGGCCGGGCACCGGATGACCGCGGCGCTGATGCTCGCCGCCGCTGTCGCCCTGAGCGTCGGCGACCTCGGGTTCGCGTACCTCAACCAGCACGCCACCTACAACTGCGGCAACCCGATCGACACCGGCTGGGTCGCCGGGTTCATCCTCATCGCCCTGGCCGCGCACCGCGCCCCGGCGAGCCGGCGCGGCGACGCCGGGCAGAGCGTGCCGTTCCTGCCGTGGCTGCCCTATGTGCCGCTCGCCGCCGCGGTCCTCGCCGCCGTCGAGCTGCTGGCCCGGGGCGAGAAGATGACCGCGTTCCTGGCCGTCCTGCTCGGCACGGTGATCCTGCTGGTCCTGGTCCGCCAGATGGTGGCGCTGCGGGACAACACCGCGCTGAGCCGCGACCTGCGCCGCGTCGTGGCCCAGCTGCGCGCCCGCGAGCAGGAGCTGCACCACCTCGCCTACCACGACGCGCTGACCGGCCTGGCGAACCGCGCCCTGTTCGTGCGCAGCGCCGAGGAGGCCCTCGACGGCCCCTTCGCGCTGCTGTACCTGGACCTCGACGGCTTCAAGCCGGTCAACGACCAGCACGGCCACGCCGTCGGCGACGCCCTGCTCGTCGAGGTCGGCCGCGTGCTGCGCGCCGAGACCCGCGAGGGTGATCTGGTCGCGCGGCTCGGCGGCGACGAGTTCGCGGTTCTCATGCCCGGCGTCACGGACCGCGCGGAGGCCGAGGAAGTCGGCGCCCGCCTGGCCGTCGGCCTCGCCGAGCCGTTCACGATCTCCGGTCGTCGCGTCGTGATCGGCGCGAGCGTCGGCGTCGCCGTGCGGGCGCCGGACGACCTGGACCTGGACGCGGTGGTGCGCCGCGCCGACGCCCAGATGTACGCGGTCAAATCCACCCGCCCCGGCCGCCGGCCGGTCCTGGACCCGGCGTAACAGTCACTCGACGAGAACGACGGCACCCGCCCTGGCGACCTCGACCGGGCCCGGAAAGCCGGCGGCGGCGACCGCGGCCTCGGGCGGCGTTCCCGGCATCAGGTGGGTGAGCAGGAGACGGCCGGCACCGGCCGCCGCCGCGTCCCGGCCGGCCTGACGCGCGCTCGACAGGTAGGCCCGCGAGTCCTCGGGCACCTCGTCGACGTAGCTGGCCTCGGCGATCAGCAGGTCGGCGCCGCGGGCCAGCGTGACGATCTCCGGGCTGGGACCGGTGTCGCCGGTGTACGCCAGCGTGGCGCCGCCGGCCGTCAACCGGATGCCGGCGTTGGGCACCCAGTGCGGCAGCGGCCGGGTCTCCACCCGGAACGGGCCGACCGCGGGCTCGAACGGGCGCAGGTCGTAGTCGAGCATCCTGGGCCGGTCCAGGGCCAGCACCGCGTCGAGCGCGCCCGGCGGCGCGTACACCGGGAGCGGCGGCGCGGGGGAGTCGCGCAGCGAGCGGGAGCGCAGCAGCGGGTTGAGGTCGGCGCAGTGGTCGGGGTGGCCGTGGCTGATGATGACGGCGTCGACCGTCTCGGGGGAGGGTAGCCGCGGCATCGTGGCGTACCCGAGGTCGAGCACCAGGCGGAACCCGTCGTGCTCGACCAGGAAGCCGCTGCAGGCCGCGCCCGGCGACGGCCACGCCCCGCACGCGCCCAGCACGGTGAGCCGCATCAACCGGCCGCGGTCTCGGCGGGCCGGCGCGACCACGCGTGCAGCGCCCACCACCAGCGGATCGTCTCCAGCACCGGCAGGCCCTCGGCCGGGGTGCCGAAGCCGGTCAGGTCCTGCAGGCGGCGCAGCCGGTAGCGGACCGTGTTCGGATGCAGGTGCAGCGCGCCCGCGGTCAGGTCGAGCCGCTGCCCGTGGTCGAGGTAGGCGAGCGCGGTGGCGACCAGCCCGCGGTGGAAGTCGTCGGCCGGGTCGAGCGCGCCGAGCAGCCCGCTGCTGAGGAAGCCGGCCAGCATCGGCTGGGCGCCGAGCGCGGTCTCGCCGGCCAGGTCGACCACGTCGCAGATGCCGGTGGACTCCCGGGACCGGGCGGCGTGCAGCGCGGTGCGGCACAGGCGGTAGGCGTTGCGGGCCTGGTCGAGCGTGACCGGCGGGGTGGTCACCACCAGGACGGACGGGTCGAGCGCGCGCCCGGGCGGCACCCGCGGCGTCAGGCCGCTGAGCCGGCCGCCCACCGGGGCGAGCACGCCGCCGCATCGGGTGAAGGCGTCCTCCAGCGACCGTACGCGGGCGGGATCGGCCACGTCGGTGACGACACAGTGGTACGTGCCGCTCGCGTGCAACCCGAAGCGGGCCGGGTCTTCCTCGGGGGCGGCCGGGGCGCCGTCGTCGTCGAGCAGCAGCCGGCGCAGCACCCGGATCCGTGCGGTCCGGTCGTCCCGGTTCAGCTGGCGCTCGGCCTGCCGGTAGCCGTCGATCACGTGGCGTTCCAGCTCGGTGCCGTATCGGTCCAGCTGGAGCAGGGCCTGCAGGAGCTCGTCGTACGGGATGCCGGATTCGCGGCCGCGGTTGATGGCGATCTCCAGGAGGCGGCTGCGGCCGCCGTGCACCCCGGCCATCAACCCCGCCACGGGTACGCCGAGGGCCGCCCGCTCGGCCCCGAACCGGCGTGCCTCGCTGAAGTCGAGATCGGACCCGAACTCACCGTCGGCCGCGGCCCGTTCGAACGCCGCGAACCCGGCGGCCAGCAGCGCCGCGACATGCCGCCGGCTCTCCGCGAACGGCAGCCGGGCGACCTCGGGGAACTGGGCCCGGGCCGAGGCGACGACGTCGTCGACCAGCTGCTCGTCCTGGGACATGTCGTGCACCAGGGCGGCGACCGTCCCGGTCAGCACGGTCGGTCCGATTGTCGCCCGACCACAAGGTGACGCTGCGGCATTGGGTGCTGCCCTCTATCGATGTCGATCGCTGGCTTGTTCCCATGGTGTTACCGAAAGGTAACAGTATCGACCCTGGCAGGGGAACCCGTCATGAGCGTACACATCGGACTTTTTAAAGGCGCCCTGGCCGCGCTGCTGGTCGTCGCCGGCACACCCACCGCGGCGCCCGCTGTTCAGGAAGTCATGTTCGTCGGCAACAACTGGGACGGCACCGTCGACGTGATCCACTCGAGCGGCGACTTCGCCAAGATCGGGCGGATCAACGTGGTGCCCGACAAGACCCAGCGGCTCCTCGAGATCTACCTCAACCCGATCAAGCTGGCCTACTACCTCGGCATCCAGCAGGGCCCGGGGGAGGGGCACGACCAACTCGTCGACGACATGTACACCACGCCGGCCGGGGACGCGCTGGTCGTCTCCCGGCCCAGCTTCGCCGACGTGGTCTCGATCGACCTGGCCACCGGCGCCGAGAAGTGGCGGTTCGCGGTCTCCGGCTACCGGGCCGACCACATGGCGGTCTCGCCGGACGGCACCAAGGTCGCCGTCTCCGCCTCCACCTCGAACACCGTGCACGTGCTGGACATCGTCACCGGCAAGCAGCTGGGCTCGTTCGGGGCCGGCGACAAGCCGCACGAGAACATCTTCACCAGGGACGGCAGATATCTCTGGAACATGTCGATCGGCGAGGTGAACACCTCGCTGGACGACCCGTCGATGGACTGGACCAAGGGCGACCGGCACATCACGGTCGCCGACGCCAAGACGTACCAGGTGGTCAAGACGATCGACATGCGGCCGCGGCTGGACGCCTTCGGCCGGTCCGACCTGTCCGACGCGGTCCGGCCGGCGGTCTTCACCCCGGACGAGTCGAAGCTGTACTTCCAGGTGTCGTTCTTCGCCGGCGTCGTCGAGTACGACGTGGCCACCGACAAGATCACCAGGGTCAAGGAGCTCCCGCTCAACCCGGCCACCAACCCGGACCGGACCACCTGGGTGAACGACTCCCGGCACCACGGGCTGTCGATGAGCCCGGACGGCTCGAAGCTCTGCGTGGCCGGCACGATGGACGACTACGCGACCGTGCTCGACCGGGCGACGCTCGCCCCGGGACCGCTGGTCACCGCGAGCAAGCCGTACTGGGCCACGGTGAGCGGGGACGGCCAGGACTGCGTGATCTCCGAGTCGGGCGCCGACCAGGTGACCGCGATCAGCTTCGCCACCGGGCAGAAGGTGACCTCGGTGGCGGTCGGCGATCACCCGCAGCGGGTCCGGATCGGGCACGTCCCGACCGGCTGGACGGCACCCTGAGGCAACCGTAGGCACGGCCGGCCGGTCGCTTTCCGGCCGGCCGTTCCTGTCGTACCGCTCTGCCATCCTCTCTGCCATGACTGAGCAGCGGGTGGCGGTGGTGACCGGCGCGAGCCGGGGCGTGGGCAAGGGGATCGCGCTGGCGCTCGGCGCGGCCGGATACGTCGTGTACGTGACCGGCCGGTCGACCGGCGATCGGGTGACCTTTCCGGTGCTGGGCGGCACGGTGGAGGAGTCGGCCCGGGCGGTGACCGCGGCCGGTGGCACCGGCGTGGCCGTGGCCTGCGACCACACCGACGACCGGCAGACGGCCGCACTGTTCGAGCGCGTGCGGGACGAGCGGGGCGGGCTGGACCTCTTGGTCAACAACGTGTGGGGTGGCTATGCGTCCTACCACGAGGACCGCCCCGCGGATATGCAGGGCCCGTTCTGGGAGCAGCCACTACGGGTGTGGGACGACATGTTCACGTCGGGGGTGCGCGCACACTATGCGGCGACCGTCCTCGCCGTGCCGGTACTACGGGCCGGCGCGCTTGTCGTCACCGTGTCGTTCTTCCCCGGCAGCTACCTCAACGGGACCGACCAGGTCGCCTACAGCGTGGCCAAGGCGGCCGACGACCGGATGGTCGCGGTGACCGCCGCGCAGCTGACCGCCCGTGACGTCACCGCGGTCGCGTTGTATCCCGGGTTGGTGCGCACCGAGAGCGTGCTGCGGGCGGCGGAGTTCTTCGACCTGTCCAACTCGGAATCCCCCGAGTTCGTCGGCCGGGCGGTCGCGGCGCTTGCGGCCGACCCCGACGTGCGGCGTCATACCGGCCGCTGCGTGGTCGCGGCCGAGCTGGCCGAGGTGTACGGCTTCACCGACGTGGACGGCTCACGACCGTCGTCGATCCGGCCGCACTTCACCGATCCCGTCTCGTGAAGCCCTTGGCGGGCAGCAATGGGCCGCCCTCCCCCGTGGAAGGGCGGCTCATTGCTTTCGGTCAGGAAACTCCGACCAGTTCCGGCGTTTGCTCTTCCTCGGAGGAGACGGCGCGGGGCCGCAGGAACCGTGGCGCCCACCAGTTCGCCGGGCCGAGCAGCGTCATCAGCGACGGCAGCACGACCGCCCGGATGATCGTCGCGTCCAGCAGGATCGCCGCGGCCAGGCCGACGCCCAGCTGCTTCATGTCGATCGTGCTGAGCGTCGCGAAGATCGAGAAGACGGCGACCATCACGATCGCGGCGCTGGAGACCGTGCCGGCCGAGCCCGTGATGCCGTCGGCGACCGCCTCCCGGGTCGGCACCCCGCGGCCGACCGCCTCCCGGATCCGGCTGACCACGAAGACGTGGTAGTCCATCGACAGCCCGAACAGGACCACGAACAGGAACAGCGGCAGCCAGCTGACGATCGCGCCGGTCGAGGTGAAGCCGAGCAGGCCCTCGGCCCAGTGGTTCTGGAAGACCAGGACCAGCAGGCCGTACGCCGCGGCCGCGGACAGCAGGTTCAGCAGGATCGAGGTCAGCGCGATGACGACCGACCGGAACGTCCACGCCATCACCAGGAAGGTGAGGGCGAGCACGAAGGCGGCCACGATCGGCAGGGTCTGCCAGACGTGCTTGGCGTAGTCCTCGTTCTCGGCGACGCCGCCGGCCACCGCGTACTTCGCGCCGGTGATACCGCCGAGCGCCGCCGGGGCCAGCTTCTGCCGCAGCTCGTGCAGCGAGTCGGCGCCCTTGTCGCTGCGGGCCGAGAACGGCGTGGCGATGTCCAGCACCGCGACCGTCTTGTCGGCCGACACGTCGATCTTCGGGCCGGTGGTCTCCAGCGGCGCGAACAGCGGGTCGCCCTGGGTGCTGTGGGCCAGCTTGGTCAGCGCCGCCTTGACCGCGGTGGCCTGGCTCGCCGGGGCCTCGACCGCCACGACGTGGGTGGTGCCGTTGCTCGGGTACGCCGCGGCCAGCCGGTCGTACGCCTGCATCGCCGGCGTGGTGCGGGGCAGGTCCTCGGTCCCTGGGAACTTCAGCTTCATGCCGAGCGCCGGCGCGGCCAGCGCGAGCAGGGCCAGCACGCTCACCGCGAGGGTGATCGCCGGCTTCTTGAGCGCCGGGGAGAGGATCTTGCGCCACATCCGGCCCTCGCCGCCGTTGCGGTTCAGGCGCCAGATCAGCGGCACCCGCGGCCGGTCCACCCAGCGGCCGAGCTTGGCCAGCAGCGCGGGCAGCACGGTCAGCGAGCCGATCACGGCGACCGCGACGACCAGGATCGAGCCGGTCGCCAGGGAAGAGAACGTCGAGTCGCCGGCCAGGAACAGCCCGGCCATCGCGATGATCACGGCGGTGCCGGAGACCACCACCGCGTGCCCGGAGGTCTCCGCCGCGATCTCCACGGCGTCCACGTGCCCGCGGCCCTTCGCCCGTTCCTCGCGTTCCCGTCGCACGTAGAACAGCGAGTAGTCGACGCCGACGGCCATGCCGATCAGCAGGATCACACTGCCCGTGGCGTCGCCCATCGGCACCAGGTGCGAGGCAAGTGTGGACAGGCCCATCGCGGCGACCACCGAGGAGAGCGCCAGCAGCACCGGCACGCCGGCCGCGATCAGCGCGCCGAAGGCGAGGATCAGAATGGCGAGGGTGACCGGGAGGCTGAGGATCTCGGCCTTCTGGAAGTCCTTGCCGAGGGTGTCGTTGAGCGCCTTCTCGATGGACGGGCCGCCGACCTCCTCCACCCGCAGCGCCGGGTACTGCGCCTGCACCTCGGCGGTGGCCGCGCGCAGCGGCTCGACGCGGTCGGGGGCGGTGTCCGGGTCGCCGGTCATGGTGATCGGGACGAGCAGCGCCTGCCCGTTGCTGGACGGCACCGGGTCGCCGACCTTCGCGACGCCGGTGACCTCGCCGAGCTTGGCCTGCGCGGCCTTCGCGGCCTTGGTCGCGGCGGCGACGTCGAGCTTGCCGGACATCGGCGTGATCAGGACGTTGTCCACGGCGGGCTCGTCGGCGAACTTGCCGTGCTCGATCATCACGTACGCCTGACCGGACTCGCCGATCGCGTCGTCCTGCGCGGTCGCCTTGTGGGTGCCGGCCATGTTGCCGCCCACGAAGCACACTGCCACGAACACCACCCAGAGCGCGATCGCGCGCCACGGGTGCTCGGCGCTCCACCGCGCCATGCGAACCGTCATCGGCCGCTTCCCCATCTTGGGGCCCCCTTCTCAGCTTTTCTGTGTCCTAGCTGAAATTAGGCAGAGCGGCCGCTGGGAACATCCGGGCCAGACCCCGGTCGCCCCCCGGTCCGTTTTGCCCAATCGGGTGGCGGGCACTCGGGGCTTCCCCCTAGGACCTCCAGATCAGCTTCGCGCCGGGCCCCGGGCGGTGTGAGGACCGACACGGTCGGTTCCGGACCAGGTTGGTCGGTAACGGACTACGATGGTCCGCATGCCGCGCCCCACCAAGCAGCAGATCGAGGACGAGATCCTCGAGACCGCGGCGACCCTTTTCGCCCGGCACGGGTTCAAGGAGACGTCGATCCAGCGGGTCGCCGACGCCGTGGGGTATTCGAAGACCGGCCTGCTGCACCGCTTCCCGACCAAGGAGGCGCTGCAGGACGCGGTGGTCGACCGGGCGCTGACCGACATGCGGGCGATCGCCGCCGAGGCCGAGGGCCTGCCGGTCGGCCCGGCCCGCGACCGGGTCGTGATCGCCGGTGTCGCGCGGCTCGCCCTGGCCCGGCCGGGCGCCGTCGCGCTGCTGCTCAGCGGCCTGATGAGCGCGCCCGACAGCGAGATGCTGCAGCAGGTCGGCGGGGTGGTCTTCGCGGCCTTCGGCGTCGACGACCAATGCGTCACCGAGGTCGAGCTGCCTCGCCTGCTGCGCATCGTCGGTGCCCTCGGCGCGCTGGCGGTGACCGCGGTCGCCCTGCCGGAGAAGGTGCACCTCGACGCGCTCGTCGAGGTCAGTTACGACGCGCTCGGCCACGGGCGCTGATCACCCACCCCTTCACAGAGGACCAGACCCTCATGGCAACCCTGCTGCATCGCCTCGGCCTGGCGGCCGTCCGGCACCGCATCGTCGTCACCGTCGCCTGGCTGGTGGCGCTGGTCGCGGTCGGCGTCGGCGCCGCCACGCTCTCCGGCCCGACCGTGAACTCGTTCTCGATTCCGGGCCAGGAGTCGACGATCGCCCTCGACCTGCTCAAGCAGCGCTTCGGCAACGCCTCGGCCGGCGCGACCGCCCAGGTGGTGTTCGAGGCCCCGGGCGGCGGCAAGATCACCGATCCGGCCAACGCGGGCCAGGTGGCGCAGGCCGTCGCCGCGTTCGGCAAGCTGCCCGGCGTCGTCGCGGCGACCAACCCGCTGGACCCGAAGTCGCCGATCGTGTCCCGCGATCAGACGGCCGCGTACAGCACGCTCAGTTACGGCGTACAGGCGTCGGAGATCACCGCCGACGAGCGCGACGCGCTGACGGACGCGGTCGCCCAGGCCCGCACCGGCGGGCTCACCGTCGAGGTGCGCGGCGACGCGACCAAGGAGTCGGGCGCTGACGTGGGCGGCCCGGCCGAGGGGATCGGCGTGGTGGTGGCGCTGCTGGTGCTCGCGCTGACCTACCGCTCGCTGGTCGCGGCCGGGATGAACCTGCTCACCGCGATCGTCGGCGTCGCCATCGGCGCGCTCGGCATCGTCACCCTGACCGGCTTCGTCGATCTCCAGTCGACCACCTCGATCCTCGCGGTGATGCTCGGCCTCGCGGTCGGCATCGACTACGCGCTGTTCATCTTCACGCGCTTCCGGCAGGAGTTGTGGCGGGGCCTGCCGGTGCCGGAGGCGGCGGCCATGGCGGTCGGCACGGCCGGCTCGGCGGTGGTGACCGCGGGCCTGACCGTGGTGATCGCGCTGGCCGGCCTCAGCGTGGCGGGCATCCCGTTCCTCACCGAGATGGGCCTGGCCGCGGCCGCCACGATCGTCATCGCCGTGCTGGTCGCCATCACCCTGGTCCCCGCGGTTCTCGGCCTGATCGGGCTCAAGGCGCTCCCGCGCAAGCGGCGGACCGTGCCGGAGCCACCTCGGCCGGAGCGCGGCTTCTTCAAGGGCTGGGCGAACCTGGTCACTCGGCGCCACTGGCTCAGCCTGGTCGTCGCGGTGGCCGCGCTCGGCGTGATCGCCATCCCGGTCACCAGGATGCAGACCTCGCTGATCCTGAAGCAGGTCCCGGGCAGCACCCAGGCCAAGGCCGACGCGATCATCGCCGAGCGGTTCGGCCCGGGCTTCGCCGGTCCGCTGCTGGTGCTGGTGGACGGGCCCGGCTCCGGCTCCTGGGCGAGCTCCGTCAGCCGGCAGGTCGCCACCCTGCCCGGCGTGGCGGTGGCAACCCCGCCGCGCCCGAACCAGGCCGGCGACGCCGCGCTCATCACGATCATCCCGGCCAGCGGCCCGGACTCCCCGGCCACCGTCGACCTGGTCCACGCGGTACGTGACAAGGTCAACGACGGACCCGGGGCCAAGGTGTACGTGACCGGCCAGACCGCGATCAGCATCGACGTGTCGCAGAAGCTGGACGCGGCGCTGCCGGTCTACCTCGCGCTCGTCGTCGGCCTCGCGTTCCTCCTGCTGGTGCTGGTCTTCCGGTCGATCCTGGTGCCGGTGGTCGGCGTGCTCGGCTTCCTGCTCACGATCGGCGCCGCGTTCGGCGCCACGGTCGCGGTGTTCCAGTGGGGATGGCTCTCCGATCTGGCCAACGTCCAGGTCAATGGGCCGCTGCTGAGCCTGTCACCGATCATCATCGTCGGCATCCTGTTCGGCCTGGCGATGGACTACATGGTGTTCATGGTGTCCCGGATGCACGAGGCGCACGCGCACGGCGCGGCGCCCCGGGTCGCGGTGGTCACCGGCTTCCGGCAGGCCGCACCGGTGGTGGTCGCCGCCGCCACGATCATGTTCTCGGTCTTCGCCGGCTTCGTGCCGCAGGGCAACGACACGGTCAAGCCGATCGCGTTCGCGCTGGCCATCGGCATCCTCTTCGACGCCCTGGTGGTCCGCATGATCGCGATTCCGGCGGCGATCTCGATCATGGGCAAGGCCGCCTGGTGGCTGCCGCGCTGGCTGCGGAAGCTCCCGGCCCTCGACGTCGAGGGCGCGGCGCTGGAGCGGGAGCCGAAGGAGCCCGTCCCGGTCGGCTGACCTGGTAAGATCGCCCGCTTCCTGGATAAAGCCGGGTTTATCCGGAAGGAAGCGGGCGAATCACCAGCGTGACGGCCGTCCGACTTGCTGCAATTGACGGTATGTGGCCGGATCATGCAGCGGAGCGGGGCGGGCAACCCGACGGCGAGGTCCGGGCTGCGCTCGAAACGTGGCGCGACGGGCTCGTCGACCTCACCGACGCCAACCGTCTGCTCAACTTCGGCCGCACTCCGTCGGACGCCGTGGAGATCACCGGCCCGTCGCCGAAGATGCTGATGAAGGTGCTGCAGGACGACGGCGGTTTCGGCTTCCCCGGCGAGGACACGGACCAGTACCGGCCGCTGCTGCACACCGGACTGGCCGAGCACGACCTCGGCGCGCTGCTGCACCGGTTCTACCGGCGGTCCCGGCAGGAGATGCTCGACCGGGGCGTGTCCTCGCTCTACCTCGCGGTCGGGATGTTGCACTGGACCGACTACCGGAACATCCCGTACCAGAGCCCGATCCTGCTGGTCCCGGTCGAGATCGACCCGGCCGGTCCGGTGCTGCGGGCCCGACACGACGACCCGATCGTGAACCCGGCCCTGGCGCTGCGGATGAGCGCGCTCGGCATCGAGCTGCCCGCGGTGGGCGCGCTCGCCGACCTCGACGTGACCGTGCTCTGGGCGCACATCGACGTGGCCATCGGCGAGCGGCCCGGCTGGTACGCCGACGAGGCCGTGGTGCTGTCCACCTTCGGCGTGCACCGCGAGGCGATCCACGCCGACCTGATGGAGAGCGAGCCGCACATCGTCGAGCACCCGATCGTGCGCGCGCTGGCCACCCGGGACGCGGCCCGGCGGTTCGCCTTCGAGCCGCCCGACCCGACCCGGATCGACGAGATCGCCCCGGCCGAGGACGTACCGCTGCTGCTCGACGCCGACGCCACCCAGCGCGCCGCGATCGCCGCCGCGATGGCCGGGCACAGCTTCGTGCTGGACGGCCCGCCGGGCGCCGGCAAGTCGCAGACGATCGCGAACCTGGTCGGCTGCCTGCTGCACGCCGGCAAGCGGGTGCTGGTCGTCTCGGAGAAGGCCGCCGCGCTCGACACCGTGCAGCAGCGGCTCGCCGAGTCCGGGCTCGGCAACTACCTGCTGCCGCTGCACAGCAACTCGACCGGCCGGCGGGAGGTCGCGCGAGCGCTGGCCGACGCGCTGGACACCGACCCGGCGCCGCTGGCCACGATGGACCCGATCGACCGGCGCGCGACGCGGGAACGGCGGGAACGGCTCTCGGCGTACGCGGAAGCCATGAACCGCATCCGGCAACCGCTCGGCCGCAGCCTGCACGAGATGATCGGCATCTGCGCCACGATGCACGCCGTGCCGGCCGCGCCGGTGCCGTACGAGATCCCGGCCGAGCTCACCACGGACGGCCTCGACCAGATCCGGGCGGCCGTCGGCCGGCTCGGCCGGCTGCGCAGCGAGACCTACCTGTGGCGGGACGCGGTCGAGCGGGAGCCGATGGAGGGCGCGCTCCAGCAGGCGCTGACGGCGCTCGGCCGGCTGGCCGAAAGCGTCGTCGCCAACTCCACCCTGGCCGACGCGTTCGACCTGCACGAGCCGGCCGGTGCGGGCACGCTGGCCGCGCTGGCCGCGCACGCCGCCCGGCGGCCCGCCAAGATCATCGAGGAGTGGCTCACCACCGCCGCCCTCCAGCCCGTGCGGCAGGCCGCCGCCGAGCTGACCGAGCACCTGGCCGCCCTGCGCTACGGCGGGATCCCGTGGACCGAGCTGCCCTCGGCCGCCGACCTGGGCAGCATGCCCGACCTGTCGCACCTGCGGCCCGAGCCGATCGACCTGCTTCCGCTGAACGTCGCGCAGGCCGAGCACCTGGCCAACAAGTTCGCCGAGGAGGCCGACCTGCTGGAGTCCCGGCTGGAGGCGCTGGACCGGGTCACCGCCCGGCTCGGTCTGCCGCCGGTGGTCGACTTCCCGGACGCCGCCCAGGTGATCACCATCGCCGGCCTGATCGCCCGGGACGCCAAACCGGAGGCGGCCTGGTTCGCCGAGGGCGGGATGGCCGCCGCGCACGCCGCCGCCCGCGCGCTGCGCCGGGCCGTCGAGGCGGTCAACGACGCCGAGGAACAGGCCCGCCTGCACTTCGACGAGGGCGTGCTCAACGAGCCGATCGCGGAGATGGCCGAGCGGCTCGCCGCCCGGCGCGGCCCGCGGAAGCTGCTGCTGGGCACCCGGAAGGCCCGGAAGGCCACGATCGAGGCGGCTCTGCCCGAGGTCAGCGCGGAGGAGGCGCTGGCGAACGTCGAGGACGCGGCGGCCTGGAAGGTGGCCCTCGACCACCTCGACGACCTGGCCGAGGAGCACGCCGAGATCCTCGGCCGGCACTGGGACGGGCTGGACACCGACTTCGCCGCGATCCAGGAGGCGCTGCGCACCGCGGACGACGTGATCCGCGAGACCCCGGCCGAGGCGCTCGCCGCGGTCGTCGTGCACGTGACCGCGCCCCGCCCGAACGGCGCGCTGCTGCGCATCGTCGGCGAGGCCCGCGACGGGTTCGACCGGTTCCGCGCCTCGTTGCGGGAGGCGCCGGCCCGCGCGCCCCGGCCCGAGCTCGGCGAGGGGTCCATTCAGGACGCGGTGACCTGGCTGCGGGCGCACGTCGCGCCGCTGCGCGCGGCGGCCGAGATGCTCCGGGCGTACGGCGGGCCGACCGGCCGGAACGATCTCACCCTCGCCGAGGCGGTCGAGATCGCCCAGCAGCGGCAGGCTGCGGTCGAGGCCGAGGCGGCGATCTGGGCCAGCGCCCGGCCGCACGCGGCGGTGCTCGGCTCGATCTACCGCGGTACCAAGACCAACGACGTTCTGATGAACGAGATCCTCGACTGGACCGCCGAGGCCCGCCGGCTGCACCGCGGGCACGACGCACCGCTCACCGTCGAGCAGGCGCACGCGCTGGCCGAGGCGGAGCCGAGCGACGGGCTGGTCGACGCGGTGGCCGGCTGGGAACACGCCCGCGAGCAGGTGCTGGCCGCGTTCGCCCCGCGGCGGCGGATCGAGCTGACCGGCCACCTCGGCGACTACGACACCGCCCGGGACCTGCTGGTCGATCTGCTGCACGACTCCGCCGGGCAGCAGGAGTGGTTCGTGCACCAGGACGCCCGGGACCTGATCCTCGGCTACGGGCTGAGCGATGCGATCGAGTTCTGCGCCGCCCGCGAGGTCGCCCCCGAGAGCATCTGGCCGGTGCTCGAGCGGGCCCTGTATCGCGGCTGGATCGACCAGATCCTGCGCACCGACCAGGGCCTGATGCCGGTCGACGCGGGGGACCGGGTGCATCTGGTCGAGGTGTTCAAGCTGCTGGACAGCGAGCTCAACTCGGCGGCGCTGGCCGACATCGTGTACGCCGTGGAGGCCCGCCGCCCGTCGTCCACGACGACCGGCGAGCCGGCGCTGATCCGCCGCGAGGGCAGCAAACGGACCGGTCATCTCGCCGTACGCGAGCTGATCGCGCAGGCCCGGCATGCGGTGCAGGCACTGAAACCGTGCCTGCTGATGTCCCCGCTCGCGGTCAGCCGGCTGCTCCCGCCGGAGATCGAGTTCGACGTGGTGATCATCGACGAGGCGTCCCAGGTGACCACCGCCGACGCGATCAACTGCGTGTACCGGGGGAACGCGCTGATCGTCGTGGGCGACGAGCGGCAGCTGCCGCCGACCAGCTTCTACGACCACGTCGAGGACGACGTGCTGGACTACCCGTCGATCCTCGACCTGGCTCGGGAGACTTTTCCGGTCCTCGGGCTGTGGTGGCACCACCGCAGCCGGCACGAGGCGCTGTTCGCCTTCGCCAACCTCGCGTACTACCACGGGCGGCTGGTCAGCCTGCCGCGCGCGTACGCCCGAGAGCCCGACCACGGCGTGCAGCTCTACCACGTCGACGGCGTCTACCACCGGACGACCACTTCGGACAACCCGATCGAGGCCGAGGCGGTCGCCGCCCGGGTGCTGCACCATCTCACCCACCGGCCGGGCCGGACGCTCGGCGTGGTCACGCTGTCGGTGGCCCAGGCCGACGCGATCGCGGCGGCCGTGCAGGACATGATCAGTGAGCACCCCGATCTGGAGCACCTGATCGACGACGCCGACCGGCTGGACGGCTTCTTCGTGAAGAGCCTCGAGGCCGTCCAGGGCGACGTCCGCGACGTGATCATCCTGTCCGTCGGCTACGGCTACGACGAGAACGACAAGATCAGCACCAACTTCGGCGTGCTCAACCGCCCGCAGGGCTGGCGACGGCTGAACGTCGCGATCACCCGGGCGAGGCAGCGCATCGAGGTGGTCTCGTCGATCCGCGCCCCCGACGTCCAGGACATGGGCAACGAGAGCATCCGGCATCTGAAGGCGTACCTCGAGTACGCCGAGCGGGACGCGGCCACCCTGGGCCGGGAGGTCACCGACCGAGAGGGGATGACCGCGTTCGAGCAGTCCGTACTGGACACGATCAAGCAGTGGAACTTCGCCGTACGCCGGAAGATCGTCGCCTCCGGCCAGGCGATCGACATCGGCGTCCTGCGCCCGGACCACCCCGACGAGGCGTACGCGCTGGGCATCGAGTTCGACGGCCCCGGCTACCGGGAGATCCCCTCGACCCGGGACCGCGACCGGCTGCGCGAGCAGGAGCTGCGCGATCTCGGCTGGCACCTGCACCGGGTGTGGTCGACGCACTGGTACGCGAACCAGGCGGAGGAGGCGGGCCGGCTGCTGACCGCGATCCAGCGGGCGATCACCGACCCGGCGCCCGCCTTCGACCGTCTGCCGTCGCGCCGATCGGGCACGCCCTACCGGCCGGTGGTCCGCGAGCTGGTTCGCCCGTCACCCGAACGGGTGCGGGGCCGCCATGCGCTGCCCGACGACGACGACCGCTGACCCGGCGTGCGGGGCGGACTACGTCATCCCCGGTACGCCCGGGCCACCCGCCGCGACTCGATGGCGACCTGACGAAGCATCCCGCCCAGGGTGACGTCGTACCCGACGAAGAACAGGCCGGGCCGGGCGGGCGCCCCGCCGTGCACCAGCGGCACGCCGGTCTCGTCGAACAGCGACGGGTCGTCGAACAGCTCCCGCAGTCCGGTCCCGTACCCGGTGGCCGCGATGACCACGTCCGGCCGCAGGGTGGAACCGTCCGCGAGGCGCACCGAGTCCTCGGTGAAGCCCTCGACGGCGGCGACCGGGCGCACCCGGCCGGCCACCACGTCCCGGACGATGCCGACGTCCTGTACCGGGACGTAGCGGTGGGTGCGCAGGCGGGTCTTGAGGCCTTCGGACGGGCGGGCGATCCCGTACCGGCGGAGATCGGGCATCTCCAGCCGCGCCATCGCGGCGGAGAGCGTGTTGAGGGCCGGCTCGGGCAGGCGGCCGAGCAGCAGGCCGTTCATCTGGGCCGGCCAGCCGGCGGTCTCGCGGCGCACGATGTGCGGCGGGGTGCGGATCGCGAGCCGCACCGCGGAGGCGCCGCCCTCGGCCAGATCGGTGGCGATCTCGGAGCCGCTGTTGCCGGGGCCGACCACGAGAACGTCCTTGCCGCGGAACGGCTCGGGGTTGCGGTAGTCGGCCGAGTGCAGCAGGGTGCCGGTCCACTTCTCCTGCCCGGGCCACTGCGGCACCACCGGGGTGTGCAGGTAGCCGGTCGCCACGATCAGGGTCCGGGTGGACAGTTCCGTGCCGCCGCCGATCTGCAGCGTCCAGCCGTCGGCGCCGGGCTTGACCCGCTCCACCGGCGTGCCGGTCCGCACGTCGATGCCGAACCGCTCGGCGTACGTCTCCAGGTAGCGCACCAGGTCGTCCCGGCCGACCCAGCGGCCGTACCGGCGGGGGATGGGAAAACCGGGCAGGCCGGACAGGCTCCGGATGGTGTGCAGGTGCAGCCGGTCGTAGCGGCCGCGCCAGCTGGTGGCGACGCCCGGGCCGCGCTCGAGCACGACGCAGTCCACGCCGCGCGCTTTGAGCTGCCGGGCGACGGCCAGCCCGGCCGCACCGGCCCCGAGCACGATCACCTGATCCATGCGTGCAGTGTGCCCTGCGGGACGCATCGGCGGAATGCCGTCAGCGGTCGCGGCGCCGGCCGCGCCCGAACGGGCGCAGGAAGATGAAGAAGAACAGGAACCCGGGCAGGACGAAGTGCGCGCCGGTGAGCGCCCACACCCCGACCAGAGCGATCACCCCCAGCACCACGGCGGCGACCAGCGCGGCCTTCCGGCGCCGGTCCCGGACGACGGCCGTCCTCGCCGCTTTTCTCGCCGCCGGCAGGTCGGCCAGCGCGTACCGCCCGTTCTCGGGCAGGTCGGCGGTCAGCTCCGCCAGGTCGTCGCGGTGCACGGCCTGGTAGACCGCGCCCAGGCGTTGTTCGCCCTCGTCCAGGGTGAGCCGGCCCTCGCCCATCGCGGTCCGCAGGATGTGGGCCACCTGCTCCCGCTCGGCATCCGAGGCGCGAATCCGTCGTCCGTCGAACCCGGGTGTCTCCTGCGATGCCATGCATCCAGCATGACACCGAGCGACCCGACGGGCCCCGCTCGGCGTGCGCCGTCGCCCGGTCCAAACCGGCTCCGGTAGCCGAACCGGGCTACCGGAGCCGGGCGGCACCGCGACCTCAGCCCACGGCCGCCTTGGCGCCGGGCAGCACGTGGATGCCCGCGCCGAACTCGACGATCTGCGCGTTGGTCCAGCCGCTCGCGTCCCAGATCTGCACCTGCAGCCAGACGCCGTTCTTCTGCTGCACCCACAGGTTCTTGGTCTGACTGTCGTCGATCGTCGCCGGCCGGCCCGTGCCCGGACCCGACGGGATGACGTGCGCGGGGGCGTGTTCCGGCTCGTTGATCACCCCGTGCAGGCCGCCCACCTGGACGTCCGTGCCCTTCGGCGTCCGGTGGTCGTCGGCCGACTGGAGCCCGATCGCGATCTTCCCGACGAAACTGTTCGGGTCCCGGTCCTTCTCGCCGATCGGGGCGATGGTCAGGACGGTGGCGTCGACACCCTGGACCTCCCAGCCCGCCGGGACCTTGTCGATGGTGAAACCGGCCGGCTGCTTACCCTCGTACGCGACCAGCCTGGCCTGCTTGACCGAGGCCGAACCCGGGGCCGGCGCGGACGTCGCCGGGGCCGGCCGTGCCGTCGGCTGCTGCGGCTTCGCGGCCGACGCCGTCGAGGCCACCACCACGGCGGCCGCCGCGGCCACCGCGAACACCGACGCGCCCGTACCCAGCGCGGCACGCCGGCGACGCAGTGCCCGCCGTCCGCGGGCCAGGTCGGCGTCCGCGTCGGCGGGGCTGACCCGCACCGCGGGACCGGCGATCAGATCGAGGCGATCACGAAGCTCCATCACTGCACGACTCCAGTCAGGGTGGGAAAGTCTTTCAGCGACACGCGCAGGCGGTCCAAGGCCCGCGCGGTCTGGGATTTCACAGTTCCGGCCGTACAGCCCAACGCGTCGGCGGTGTCGGCGATGTCGAGGTCGTAGAAGTAGCGGAAGACCACGGCGGCGCGCATCCTCGGCGGCAGGTCGCGCAGCGCCGCGCGCAGGGCGTCGTCCACGTCGTGCTCGGCCGGCGCGTCGGCGCCCGGCCGGTCGGGCAGCGCCGCGACCGGGCGTTCGTGCCGCCGCCACCAGCGCCGTCGCTCGTCGGTCAACGCGTTGACCAGCGTCCGGCGCAGATAGCCGTCCGGATTGTCGGCTCGGCGGAAGGCGGGCCAGGCCACGTACAGCTTGGTCAGCACCGACTGCACCAGGTCCTCGGCCAGGTGTCCGTCACCGGCCGTGAGCAACGTGGCGGTCTGGACCAGGGAAGCCCGGCGGCCGAGCACGAAGCTGTGGAACTGCTCGTCACGCTCTGTTCTCATAAGCACTCCTCTCACTCTCACCCCCATGACGATCGCGGGGAGCGCGAGGTTGCATGGTGCCGCACGGCGTTTCGAGCGGGCGGCGAGGACCCCGGTCAATGGACGACGGGGCAGGGCGACGGTGCGGATGCCCGGCCCGGCGGCCGCCGCCGGCGCAGGATACCGGCCGTGCCGGAGGTTGTCCCGGGAATCGCGGTCACCGCCGGATCCCAATGGGCGCGATCTATCTTGGCGTTTGTCGGGGCGTGACAGCGACGTCGGAGGGCCGGACATGAACCTCGCCGCGCGGACCAGCAGGCGGACCTGGCTGCGGGGGGCTGCGGCCGCCGTTGTCGTCCCGGCCGCCGCGACCGCGTTCGGCCACGACCCGGCCGAAGCCGGCCGGGCCAAGGGGCGTACGGCGATGCCGCCGCCGTCCAAGGACTACACCGCGAACCGGATCGGCAGCACACCGGACGACTTCTCCCGGGTGGGTTTGTCCCCGAGCTATTACCAGCAGTGGGAAGACGGGTTCCGCACCGCCGCCGTCAACGACGACCCCGACGCGTACGAATGGTGGTATTCCGAGTTCACCGGTGACGACGGCACCGTCGTGTCCCTCGCCCTGCGGACCCGGCCCGGCAACGGGTTCGAGCCTGACACCACCGAGGCCGAGCGCGTGCCGGGGGTCAGCCTCGTCGTCGCCGACCCGGACGGCGCCGCCCACTCCATCGTCCGGGACTACACCTGGGACGACTTCGCCGCCGGCACCGACCGCTGCGACGTGCGGGTCGGCCCGTTCACGCTCACCGGCGACCTCAGCACCTACCGCATCCAGGGCGTCGACGGCGATCTCGCCCTCGACCTCACGCTGGTCAACCGCGTGTCGCCGTTCCGGCCCGGTACCGGTTTCCTCTACCTCGGCGGGACCGACAAATACCAGGCCTGGTTCGCGGCCGTGCCCGCCGGGATGGCGTGGGGCACCCTCACCGTGAAGGGCAGGCGACGGCGGTTCGCCGGCCGCGGATACCACGACCACAACTGGGGCAACACGTCCTTCGCCAACTTCGTGGACCACTTCCGCTGGGGCCGCGGCACCGTCGACCGGTACGCCGTCATCGCCCTCGACCTGCTCCTGCGCCCCGAGTTCGACTCCACGTCCCAGCCGGTCCTGCTCGTCGACGACACCTGGACCGGGCAACGGCTGATCGCCTCGTTCGATCCCGAGGCGATCAACGCCACCGAGTACGAGCCGCGGCCGCACCCGAACCCGGACTACCCGGCGAACTACTACGCCACGGTGGACTGGCAGTACACCAACGGCACCGACAACGCCCGGGTCACCATGACCGACACCGAGCTGATCGGTTCCCACCGGTACCTCACCGACCCGAGCCCGGCCCAGCAAGCCACCCTGACCAGTCTCGGCATCGACCAGATCTGGCACACCCGCTACGCCGCCACGATCGCGTTCGGCTTCGACGCCGCCGGCCGTACCGCGACCGGCAACGGCGCGGGCACCTTGGCGAACGCCCAGTTCGGCACGGGTAGTTCCCCGCCGAAGAACACCCCCACATCCTCGTCCCGCTGACCGAACGCCTCGTTCGAAGGCGCAGCCCGAAGCTGCTCGGGTACTATTACCTCATTAAGGGAAAAATGGCTCTAAATTGCGGCGGGGCACG
The DNA here is from genome assembly GCF_025630775.1 of Actinoplanes sp. KI2. GTDB lineage: Bacteria > Actinomycetota > Actinomycetes > Mycobacteriales > Micromonosporaceae > Actinoplanes. The sequence continues at coordinate 150,410 of NZ_JAOSZE010000012.1, read as the reverse complement.
CCGGAGGGGCCACGTCGGCGGCGGGCGAGGCGTCCCTTTGCTTGACACTTGCGCGAAGAAGACGATGCATGCAGACCTTGCGGCGAGTTCGCGCGGGAGCGCGGCTCAACGGCCTGTTCGGCCTCGTCGCGCTGCTGTTACTCATCATGATCGGCGTTGCGGTGGTGAGCGTGCTCGCGCAGCGCAAGGCGGACCTGCAGGTCACCCAGTCCGACGGGTTGCTGCGTGACGCCCTCACCGCCAAGTACCGCACCGCCGACTTCAACGGCTGGCAGACCGGGTACGCGTTCGACACCATCCGAGGTGTTCCGGGCGCCACCGAGGACGCCGTCGGGCAGCGCGCGCAGTTTCTCGCCTCGACGGCGGCCTTCCGCGAAGATCTCGCCCGGATCAGCGCCTACCCGCTGACCCCGGACCAGCGGCGGCTGCTGGCCACCGCCGAGGACGCCTTCGCCCACTTCATGAACGTCGACGCCCAGATCGTGGCCGGGTACCGGTCCGGAACGCCGGAGGCGATCGCGGCCGCCAACGCGCTGGTCGCCGGCGAAGAGCTGCAGTGGTTCGACAAGGCGGCCTTCGCGGTCGACCAACTTGCCGCGCAGGCCAAGGCCACCGCCGACGCGGACACCGCGGCGGCTCGGGCGATGAGCTCCCGGGCGCTGATCATCCTGCTCGTGGTCGGTGCGGCGTGCCTGCTGCTGGCCGTGGCGCTGGCGGTGCTGGCGACCAGGGCGGTCGCCGCCGCGGCGCGACGCAAGGCGACGCTGGCCGCGATTCTCGAACAGTCCGCCGATGCCACCTTCGCCCTCACCATGGACGGGATGATCTCCGCTTGGAACAGCGGCGCCGAGCACATCTACGGCTACACCCGGGACGAGATCATCGGCCGCTCGGCGTCGACCCTCCTGTTACCCAACCGCCAGGGTGTGCTCGCCAGCGTGCTCAGTGGGATCGGCGAGGGCCGCCAGTTCCACATCGACGAAGCACCGCGCCGGCGCAAGGACGGCAGCCGGATCTATGTGTCGACCATCGTGTGGCCGCTGCGCAACGACGAGGGACTGGTCATCGGTGGCGCGGCCACCGAACGCGACATCACCGCCCGCAAGCAACGCGAGGCCGAGCAGAGACTGGCCGACGAGACCGCGGCCCGCACCGCTCGCCTGGAGAGCCTCGGCCAACTCGCCGGCGGCGTGGCACACGACTTCAACAACCTGCTGGCCGTCATCCTCAACTGCGCCGAGCTGATGGCCGAGGAAGCGGGCGACCACGCGCCCGAGGATCTCGCCCGGATACGCGCGGCCGCGCAGCGCGGCCAGGACCTCATCGGCCAACTGCTGCTGTTCGCCAAGCGGGATTCCAGCCAGGCCGAGGTCGTCGACCTCAACGAGGTCGTCGTCGAGGCAACCGGCCTGCTGAGTCGCACCATCGGGCCCGGCATCACCCTGCTCTGCCGCACCCGCCCCGGAGTCGTGGCGGTGTGCGCCAACCGCGGCCGACTCGACCAGATCCTGTTCAACCTGGTCATCAACGCCCGCGACGCGATGCCGCAGGGCGGTGCGATAACCGTCGAGACCAGCATCGCCCGGCTGCCCGAGGACGCCGGCCATCCGCTGCCCGCCGGCAGCTACGCCCAGCTGACCGTGACCGACACCGGCACCGGGATGAGCGCCGAGGTCAAGGACCGCATTTTCGAGCCCTTCTTCAGCACGAAGCCGGAGGATCGGGGCACCGGGCTCGGCCTGGCCACCGTCTACGGCATCGTCGGTGATGCCGGCGGCACCATCACCGTGGAGTCCACACCCGGCATCGGCACCACCTTCCGGATTCAGCTGCCCACCGCCGACACGCCACCGGACGCCGAATGTCGCCGGCCGCCTGCGGCCGAAGCGGATGCGCGTCAGTCCTGACCGGGGATGGGCAATCACCCGTCCGTGTCTGTCCACCGGGAACGCGAATGGCGGACTTAAAGGACGAAACGTACATTGCGGAGACCTGACCCGACCGAGAAGGATTCCGCATGCTGAAGTCACTGGCCACCGGAGCTGCTCTGCTCGCCTCGCTTGCCGCGACCGGCGTACCCGCATCGGCGTCGCCGGCGGCCGGGCCGAGCGACTCCATGGTCATCGACGTGGCCGCGGCGAACGGCTCGGGTTGTCCGCTGGGCACCGCGGAGGTGACGGTGTCGCCGGACAGCAAGGCGTTCACCGTCACCTACAGCCAGTTCACCGCGCAGGTCGGCCCGGGTACGAAATCGACCGACTTCCGCAAGAACTGTCAGCTGGCCCTGAACGTGCACGTCCCGCAGGGCACCACGTACGCGATCGCCGGCGCTGACTACCGGGGCTTCGCCCATCTCGAGCGCGGCGCTTACGGGGCGGAGACCGCGAACTACTACTTCCAGGGTGAGCCGCAGTCCACCCGGATCCAGCACGGCTTCAGCGGGCCGGTGGACAGCGACTGGCAGCACACCGACAGCGTCGCGATCGGCTCGCTGGCCTACCTGCCCTGCGGTGAACAGCGCTACCTCAACGTCAACACCGAGCTGCGGGTCGGTCAGGATCCGTCCGGCCCGAAGGCCGTCAGCTTCGTGACCATGGACTCGACCGACGGCCGGCTCGACACCACGTATCACGTCGCCTGGAAGAAGTGCTGACGCCGTCGGCCGAACGGCCGATCGCTTGATCATCCGCGGAGCATCGTCGACCAGCCACTAAGGCGAATTCCTTATAACGCGCTTAACGGTTGGAAAGTACATAACGGACGCGTGCCGCCCGGATGACGAACCCAACGGAGAGGGATCACCATGCTCAAGCCTCTGGCCACCGGCTTCACCCTGCTCGCCGCGCTCGCCGCGACCGGCGCGCCGGCCTCCGCGGCCCCCGCCCCCGGACCGCGCGACCACATGGTCATCGACGTGGCCTCCGCGAACGGCTCGGGGTGCCCGCTGGGCACCGCGGACGTCACGATGTCGCCGGACAACAAGGCGTTCACCGTCACCTACAGCCAGTTCACCGCGCAGACCGGGCCGGGCGCGAAACCGATCGACTTCCGCAAGAACTGCCAGCTCGCGCTCAACATGCACGTGCCGCAGGGCTACACGTTCGCGATCGCCGGCGCCGACTACCGCGGCTACGCCCACCTCGCGCGCGGCGCGAGCGGTACGGAGAGCGCGAACTACTACTTCCAGGGCGAGCGGCAGTCGACCCGCATCCAGCACAGCTTCACCGGCCCGGCCGACAGCGACTGGCAGCGCACCGACACCGTCGGCATCGCTTCGCTGTCCTTCCTGCGCTGCGGCGAACGGCGCTACCTCAACGTCAACACCGAACTGCGCGTCAACCGTGGCCTGTCCAGCTCCTCGGCCACCAGCTTCCTGACCATGGACTCCACCGACGGCCGCATCGACACCACGTACCACGTCGCCTGGAAGAAGTGCTGACGCCGGATCGAGCCGAAAGCCGGCCGCGGGCCCGGAAAGGGGCCTCGGCCGGCTATTCCGGGTGCCGCGGCCAGGCGAGGTCGTCGACCGCGAGCCAGGGTTCGCCGGCCACCGTCGCCGGGGTGATCCCGGTGCAGGCCATGACGTCGCGATGCAGGTGGGACTGGTCGGCGTAGCCGCACTCGGCCGCGACCCGGGCCGGTGCCGCACCCGCGGCGAGCCGGTGCGCGGCGTGGTCGAAGCGGACCAGCTCCGCGGCGCGTTTCGGCGGCAGCCCGATCTGCGAGCGGAAACGGCACCACAGGCGCTTACGGCTCCACCCCACCTCGGTCGCCAGCCGGTCGATCCGGAGCCGGCCGCGCCTGGCCATGATCCGGCTCCACGCCCAGGACACCTCGGGGTCCACCGGCGAGGCAGCCGCCCGCCGCCCGGCGAGCACCGCGTCGGTCAACGCGAACCGCTCCGCCCAGGACGAGGCCTCGCTCAGTCGCTCCCGGACATCCGACGCCGACCGCCCCCACAGGTCGTCGAGGGTCGCGACGGCGCCGTTCAGGTCGGCGGGGGAGACGCCCAGCACCGCGTGCGCGACCACCGGGGACAGGCGCACCTGCACCGCCTCGAAACCCTCGCCCCGGACCCGGAGCGCGCCGAACCCCAGGCCGGCCACCAGGCTTCCCCGCTGCGCACCGACGGCCTCATCCGGCGGGGACTGAGCACCGCCTTCGCGCCCGGATTCACGGCTCCGCAGCAGGTCGTCGACGATGCCCGGGCCATGACGTACCACGCCCTGATCGCCACCTCGCGCGCGGCCGAGGACTACCTCGGGCAGCGTCCGCTCCCGGACCGGCTCGCGCCGCTCGCCAAGCCGCTGCTGGTGATCTTCGGCGAGCGGGACCGGAGATGGCGAGCCTCGTCCGCCGAGTCGTACCGGGCGGTCGCGGGCGCGCGCGTGGAGGTGATTCCCGGCGTCGGGCACTCCCCGATGCTGGAGGATCCGCCGCGGACCGCCGATCTGCTCCGCGCCTTCGCCGGTTCCGGGCCCGTCCAGAAAATTCTCGAGGGTCGTGTCGATCGGGGGCCGGGCCGTTCGACCTTGCCGTGAAAGGGTCGGAGAGGACCCCACTGACGAGGAGAGACGACCATGGCGAAGTACATGCTCATCATGCGCGGCACCGACGAGACGAACGCCAAGATGATGGCGACGCCGTTCGAGGACATGCTGGCGACGGTGGGCCGCTTCAACGAGGAGCTGATCCGGGCCGGGGTGCTGGTCGCCGCCGAGGGCCTCGACGACCCGTCGCAGGGCGTGGTGGTCGACTACTCGGGCGAGACGCCGGTGGTGACCGACGGGCCGTACGGGGAGACGAAGGAGCTGTTCGGCGGCTTCTACATTCTCGACGTGGCCTCGAAGGAGGAGGCGATCGAGTGGGCCAAGCGGATGCCGGCCTTCCCGGGGTCGAAGGCCGAGATCCGGCGGGTGCCGGCCATCGACGAGTTCCCGCAGGACAACGAGTGGATCGTCAAGGAGCGGGCGTGGCGCGAGCGCACGGGTCAGCTCTGAGAACGGTCGAGGCGGTCTGGCGGATGGAGTCGGCCCGGATCGTCGGCGCGCTGGCCCGCTACACCAGGGACTTTCCGCTGGCCGAGGACGTGGCGCAGGAGGCGCTCGCCGAGGCGCTGGTGTCCTGGGAGCGGGACGGCGAGCCGGCCGACCCGGTGGGCTGGCTCCTGGCCACCGCCCGCCGGCGCGCGATCGACGCGTTCCGGCGGCGGTCGGCCCTCGACGAGAGGTATCGCCAGATCGCCGAGAGCGACGAGGTCCACGAGGAACTGCCGTGGGATCCGGATCGGATCGACGACGACATCCTCGCGCTGATCTTCATCGCCTGCCACCCGGTGCTCTCCGCGGAGGCCCGGGTGGCGCTGACCCTCCGGACAGTCGGCGGTCTGTCCAGCGAGGAGATCGCCCGCGCGTTCCTGGTGCCGGTACCGACGATCCAGGCGCGGATCACCCGGGCGAAGAAGACGATCGCCGCGGCGAAGGTGCCGTTCGAGCTGCCGCCGGCCGGTGAGCGCCGGCAGCGGCTCGGCGGGGTGCTCAGCGTGCTCTACGTGATCTTCACGGAGGGCTCCCAACTGCTCAAACCCGAGCTTGCGTACGAGGCGATCCGCCTCGCCCGCATGCTCGCCACGCTGCTGCCCGCCGAGCCCGAGGTGCACGGCCTGCTCGCCCTGGTCGAGCTGACCGCGGCCCGGTTCCCGGCTCGGACCGGCCCGGACGGCGAGGCGATCCTGCTGGCGGACCAGGACCGGCGCCGCTGGGACTTCTCGGCGGTCCGCCGTGGCCTGGCCGCCCTCGGGTATGCCGCGAAGGCGGGGCGCGGCCTGGGCCCGTACGGCTTGCAGGCGGCCATCGCGGCCTGTCACGCCGCGGCGCCCTCCGTCGAGGAGACCGACTGGGAGCGCATCGTCCTGCTCTACGAGGCGCTCGGCCGGGTCGCGCCCTCGCCCGTGGTCGAGCTCAACCGGGCGGTGGCCGTGGCGATGGCGACCGGCCCGGCGGAGGCCCTCCGGATCGTCGACGAACTGGACCTGCCGGGCTCGCACCTGCTGCCCACCGTGCGCGGCGAACTGCTGATCCGCCTGGGCCGCAACGACGAGGCGCGCGCCGAACTCGAGATCGCCGCGCGCCTGTGCCCAAACGTACGGGAAAGGTCAGTTCTTCTCGGGAAGGCTCGTCGCCTGCGCTGACTCGCGGGCGCGCTCCTTCTCGGGAAGGCTCGCCGCCTGCGATGACTCGCGGGCCCGCTCGAACGGGTCGCCCCACTCGTGGATGGCGAGCCGCCCGAAGGCCTGCTGCTCCGTCGCCACCCGCTCGGACCGGCCCCGGCCCAGGAAGCTGACCGCCCAGTGCAGCACCGCGGTCACCCGGTTCTTGAAGCCGACCAGGTAGAACAGGTGCACCCCGACCCAGATCAGCCAGGCCAGGAAACCGTCCAGCCGCAGCTTCCCGACGCTCGCGACGGCCGAGAACCGGGAGATCGTGGCGAGGCTGCCCTTGTCGAAGTACTTGAACGGCCTGCCCGCGGGCTTGCCGGCCAGCCGGTTCTTGATGGTGCCGGCCGCGTACTTGCCGCCCTGGATGGCGACCTGCGCGACGCCGGGCAGCTGCTGCCCCTTCTCGTCGTTCAGGTTCATCATGTCGCCGAGCGCGAAGATCTCCGGGTGGCCCGGCACGGTCAGGTCGGGCTCGACGAAGATGCGCCCGGCCCGGTCGGTCTTCGCGCCGGTCGCCTCGGCCAGCCTGCGGGCCAGCGGGGGAGCGGCGACGCCGGCCGCCCAGACCTTGGTCATCGACGGGATCCGCTCGTGGCCGCGCTCGGTCTCCACCTCGATGCCGGTCGCGTCCATGCCGACAACCTTGGTGTTCAGCTCGACCTCGACGCCGAGCAGGTGCAGCTGGCGCAGCGCCCGGGTGGACAGGTGGTCGCCGAACGTGTTGAGCACCGCCGGCAGCGCGTCGACCAGGATGATCCGGGCGCGCCGCGGGTCGATGTGCTTGTACTGACCCGGCAGGTTGCGGTGGGCCAGCTCGGCGATCTGGCCGGCCATCTCGGTGCCGGTCGGGCCCGCGCCGACCACCACGAAGGTGAGCCAGCGGTCGACGTCCTCCGGGTCGGTCTGCAGATCGGCGATCTCGAACGCGCCGAAGATACGGGCGCGCAGCTCGAGCGCGTCGTCGATGTTCTTCATGCCGGGCGCGAACTCGGCGAAGCCGTCGTTGCCGAAGTAGGACTGCGTGGCGCCGGCGGCGACGATCAGCGTGTCGTACGGGACCTCGTAGTCGATACCCGGGCCGTCGACCTTCACGACCTTGTGCTCGACGTCGATCTCGCGGGCCCAGCCGAGGCGTACGTCGACATTCTTCTGTCGCTTGAGCACCTCCCGGATCGGCGGCGCGATCTCGCCCTGCGACAGGATGCCGGTGGCGACCTGGTACAGCAGGGGCTGGAACAGGTGATAGGCCGTTCCATTGATGAGGGTGATGTCGACGTCGGCCTTCTTGAGCGCCTTGATCGCGAACAGACCGCCGAAGCCCGCGCCGATGACCACCACACGATGCCGCTGCATCATCACTCTCCAAGTGCTCGGTGTTCCGGCATGTACAGCGCCCTGATCAGGGTGATTATGCCGTGACTCCGAGCACCTGGAAGGGCCCGGAGTGCAACGTCACTCCGGGCCTTTCCCTAGATCACGCCGTCCACACCACGTTGGGGTTCACGTGGCCGGTCCAATCGAAGATGGCCATGTTGTCCCAGCCGTCGCCGGTGCCGTTGATGTTGGCGGGATCCCAGCCGTTGCCGGCTATCGCGTACCAGGTGGGCTCCCAGTAAAAGACGCCGACCGCACCGGCGTTGCGGGCGGTGTTCTGTATCCAGGTGAACTCCGTCGCCTGGCCGGCCCAGGTCGCCGGGTTGTTGTCGCAGAGGGTGGTGCCCGGCACGGAGTTGCTCGTGCTGTCCGCGTTGGCCGTGGTGAACATGTACGCGGTCTCGGCGATCACGACGGGCTTGCCGTAGCGGGACTTCACGTCGGCGATGACGTTGTACAGGTTCGACAGCGAGCCGTGCCACATGCAGTAGTAGGACAGCGCGGTGACGTCCCAGGAGACGCCCTGCGCCTTGATGCCGTCGTAGAACCAGCGGGCGTTGGCGTCGCTGTCCGCGTCGGCGGTGTGTATCCACACCTGGGTGGAGCTGTTGCACGCCTTCGTCGCGTTGTAGCCCTGCTTGAGCAGCGCGGCGAGGGGCGCGAAGTTGCTGCTGACCACCTGGCCCTTCGGCCACAGCATGCCGACGTTGATCTCATTGCCGATCTGCACGCTGTCCGGCGTCGTGCCCTGGGATTTCAGGGCGGTGCATACGTCGTACGTGTAGTTGTAGACGTCGGTCTGCAGCTGGCTGAGCGAGTGCGAGGCCCACGCCGCGGGCGGATACTGCTTGCCCGGGTCGGCCCAGGTGTCCGAGTAGTGGAAGTCGATCAGCAGCTTGAGGCCCTTGGCCTTGATCGCCTTGGCCTGCTGGAGGACCTTCGCCTTGTTGTTGTAGCCGCTGGCCGGGTTGTTCCAGATGCGCAGCCGCATGTAGTTGGCGCCCGCGGACTTGAGGATGTCGTACGGGTCGGCCGCGGTCCCGGACTTGTTGTAGTACTTCGCGCCGAGATCGAGGCTGCGCTGCAGCGACGAGACGTCCGCACCGAGCATGGTGAGGCTGTTCGCCGCGTGGGCGGGGGACGAGATCGCCAGTGGGACCGCGAGGACGATCGCGGTCACGACGGCGGCTTTCAGGGACGGTTTCATGGCGCTCCTTGGGTAGGGGAAAGAGCGTTTGGTGCATAACCGAAATATCAGGAATATCAGGCGCGCCAGCGCCGGATATTCCGTGATGCGGGCCGGGGAGGGCCGGGGGGACGGGCCGGGGAGGGCCCTAGACCGCGGGCGAGGAGTCCCGCAGGACCAAGGAGGTGGGCACGGTGATCGAGAGCGGGGTACGCCCGGCGATCACGTCGGTGAGGAGGCGGACCATCTCCTCGCTGATCCGGTCGAGCGGATGCCGGACCGTGGAGAGCGGCGGGTCGAGCGTCGCCGCGAGCCCCGAGTCGTCGAAGCCGACCACCTGGACGTCGCCGGGGACCTGGCGGCCGGCGTCGCGCAGCACCGGCAGGGCACCGGCGGCCATCGCGTCCGAGGCCGCGAACACGCCGTCCAGGTCGGGCGCCTGCTCGAGCAGCCGCCGCATGCCGGCCGCGCCGCTGGGCCGGCCCCAGTCGCCGGGTACGATCAGCGCCGGGTCGACCGGCAGGCCGTGCGCGAGCAGCGCGTCCTGGTAGCCCTGCAACCGGTCGACGCCGCCGACCATGTCCTGCGGGCCGGTGATCGTGGCGATCCGGCGGCAGCCGGCCGAAGCGAGGTGGTCGACCGCCGAGCGGGCGCCGGAGCGGTCGTCGGCCATCACCGAGCTGATCGACTGCTCGTAGCCGAGCACCCGGCCGCAGGCCACGATCGGCACCTCGGCCTGCACCAGGTGGCTGAGCAGCGGGTCGCCGGAGTGCGGCGAGACCAGCAGCACGCCGTCGACGTGGCCGCCGGAGAGGTACGCGATCGTCCGGTTCCGCTCCTCGGGGGTCGACGCGATCATCAGGATCAGCGTGAGCTCCCGGTCGGAGAGGGCCTGGGCGACCCCGCGCAGCAGCACGGAGAAGTTCGGGTCCTCGAAGAGCAGGTGTTGCGGCTCGGTGAGCAGGAACGCGATCGAGCCGGACTTGCCGGTGGCGAGGGAGCGGGCGTGCGGGTTCGCCGTGTAACCGGTCCGGGCGATGGCCTCCCGGACGGCCCGGACGGCCTCGGGGCTGACCCACTCCCGGCCGTTCAGGACGCGGGAGACGGTCGCGTAAGAGACCCCGGCCTCGCGCGCCACGTCGCGGATGGTGGGCCGCTTGCGCCCCGTACCGGGCGGTGTCGGCACGTGGGGGATCATAGTGCTCATCAGGCCTTCACCGCGCCCGCGCCCAGGTCGACGCGCCAGTAACGCTGCAGCGCGAGGAACAGCACGACCAGCGGCACGATCGACAACAGCGCGCCGGTGACCACCGAGATGTACATCGAGGGCTGGTTCGCCCCCTGGTTCAGCAGGCCGTTGAGGCCGACCGTCAGCGGGTACAGCTTGTCGTTGCCGAGCATGATGTAGGGCAGCATGAAGTTGTTCCAGATCGCCACGAACTGGAACAGGAACACCGTGATCAGGCCGGATCGCATCATCGGCACCGCCACGGTGACGAAACTCCGCCAGTCGCCGGCGCCGTCGATCCGGGCCGCCTCCAGGACCTCGGTCGGCACGGCCGCGGCCGCGAAGATCCGGCAGAGGTAGATCCCGTACGGCGTGATCATGCTGGGCAGGAGCACGGACCAGTACGTGTTGGTCATCCCGACCTTGGCCAGCAGCAGGTACTGCGGGATCGCCAGGATGACGCCGGGCACCAGCACCCCGGCCAGGATCAGGTTGAACACGAACCGCTTGCCCGGGAACGTGTACTTGGCCAGCGCGAACCCGGCCATCGCCGACACGACCGTGGACGCGAAGGCGCCGACCCCGGCGTACAGGGCGGTGTTGGCCATCCACCGCCAGTACAACCCGCCGCGATAGTGGGACAGGTCGCGGACGTTGTCGACCAGGTGGCTGCTCGGCGCCAGCGTGAACGTGCTGAACAGCTCGCCCGAGCTCTTGGACGAGGCGATCACCACCCAGAGCACCGGGAACAGGCAGTACAGCGCGCCGAGCAGCAGCAGGACCGTGGCGGCCGGGCTGATCCGGCGGTTGCCCCGGCCGCGGGCGTGTTCCCGGGCGGGGGACTGGGCGGTGGCCGGGACGGCCGGCACGACGGTGGAGACGCTCATGTCAGTCCTCCTGGTTGAAGGCCCGGTTCCCGACGAGCTTGAGGAACCCGAAGGACAGGACGAAGGTGGCCAGCGCGATGACCACCGAGGTGGCCGCCGCCGAGTAGACGTCGTTGCGGGTGAAGGCGTCCCGGTACACCTTCATCAGCGGGGTCCAGGTGGTCGAGATGGTGTTGCTCAGCGGCCGCAGCGTCATCGGCTCGGCGAAGACCTGCAGGGTGGCGATCAGCGAGAAGACGAACGTCATGATCAGCGACGGCAGCACGATCGGGATCTTGATGCGGACGGCGATCTGGACGTCCGACGCGCCGTCCAGCCGGGCCGCCTCGAACAGGTCGGTCGGGATGGCCCGCAGCGCGGTGTACGGCACGATCATGTTGAAGCCGGTGCCGCCCCACACCGCGATGTTCGCCACCGCGTACAACACCCAGGAGTCGGAGAGCAGGTCGGGCGGGGTGATCCCGAGATGGGTGACCGCGTCGCTGAGCGGGCTGACCCGGGGCAGGTAGAGGAAGCCCCACAGCAGCGAGGCCACCACGGCGGGCACCGCGTACGGCAGGAAGATCGCGGTCCGGGCGAACGTGCCGACCCGGGTGCGGCCGGCGTCCAGCAGCAGGGCCATCAACAACGCCAGGCCGAGCATGGTGGGCACGACGATCATCCCGTACGCGAGGACGCGCTGGACGCTGGGCAGGAAGTCCGGGTCGGTCAGCGAGCGCACGTAGTTGCTCAGGCCGGCCCACACCTCGTGCCGGGAACCCGCGCCCAGGCCCAGGCCGGTGACCTTCGTGCGGCGCAGGCTCAGGTACGCCGAGTAGAGGATCGGCGCGAGGAGGAACAGACCGAACAGGACCAGCGCCGGCGCCAGGAACAGGTACGGCGCCCCGGCCTTCCGGCCACCGCGGGACTCGACGCGAGGCGTACGCGTGGAAGTGGGAAACACCGTCAAAGCCGTCACCTTCCGTCCGGAACGTGGGGGCGCGGCGCGGGCCGCGCCCCCGGTGGGTCAGATCAGCCGGCGACCTTGAAGCCGGTGTTCTTCATGTCGTCGACCGTGGTCTTCTGCATGGTGACCAGCGCCGCGGGGAAGTCCGCCGCCTTCTTGGACTGCGCGGCCTTGCCGAACGCGTCGTTGTAGCTGGAGTACGCGACGTTGACGTTCGGCCCGTAGGTGAACGGCTTGGTGATCTTCGCGGACTCGGCGGCGATCGAGTAGAAGTCGGTCTGGTCGGCGAGGAAGGCCGGCGGCGAGGTCAGCGCGGCCGAGGAGTCGACGCTGGCCGGGTAGACGTTGGCCTGGGTGACCAGCGCCTGGATGCCCGCCGGGTCGGTGTTGAGCCAGGCGATGAACTGGGCCGCCTCGGCCTTGTGCTTGCTCTGCGTGGTGACGCTGGTGGCCGACCCGCCCCAGTTGCCGTTGGCCGGGCTCGCGGCGTCCCACTGCGGCATCAGGGCCGCCTTCCACTTGCCCTTGGTGTTCTTGGCGCTGCCCTCGAGCACGCCCGGCCCCCACACCGAGCTGACCCAGCCGACCTGGGTGCCGTCGTTGAGGGCGGCGTTCCACTCGGGCGTGTACATCGGCTTGTTGTCGATGACGCCCTCCTGCACCAGGCCGCCCCAGTAATTGGCGACCTTCTGCGTGTTCGGGTCGTTGATCGCGACCGACCAGGTGTCGCCGTTGATGCCCCACCAGGACGCGCCGGCCTGCTGGGAGAGGCCGGCGAACCAGCCCGCGTCGGTGGCCGAGAAGGTGCCGAGGTACTGCTTGGCGTTCGCGGCGTGGATCTTCCGGGCGGCCGCGGCGTAGTCGTCCCAGGTCTTCGGCGCCTGGAGGCCGAGCTTCTGGAAGACGTCGGTGCGGTAGTAGAACATCATCGGGCCGGAGTCCTGCGGTACGCCGTACAGCGCCTCGGAGCCCAGGGTGACCGCGTTCCAGGCGGAGTCGGGGAACTTCGCCTTGAGGCCGCCGGACTCCTTGCTGATGTCGGCGACCGCGTTCGCCGAGACCAGGGTGGGGATCTTCTGGTACTCGGCCTGCATGATGTCGGGGGCGCCGCTGCCGGCCTTGATCGCGGTGAGCAGCTTGGTGACGGCCGGGTCGCCGCCGTCCTGCTTGTTGACGGTCACGTGGATGTCGGGGTGCGCGGTGTTCCAGCCCTCGACGACCTTGTCCATGTTGGGCGCCCAGGTCCAGTAGGTCAGCTCGACCTTCTCGGCCGGCTTGGCGCTGCTGCCGGAGGAGGCGTTGTCGTCGGAGCCGGAGCAGGCGGTGGTCATCATCAGCGCCGCCGTCAGAACCCCGGCGAGCGGCAGGAATGTCTTCTTCATGGATCCTCCTCGATCGGACGGCCGCGGGAGGGATGCGGCCGCGGTCGCTGCCGGGGGAGACGTGCGTCACCGAACAGGACCTGTGACCGGTTACAGTGCTGCCCGGCCTGGAAATTGTCAAGCCCTTGCGTCGCGGCGGTTAACAGCCTGTATCGTGCGGAGCCAGGCGCCTGTGACCGGTTACAGTCGCTCGTCGCGCAACCGAGGAGTCACCGTGCTGAACGTCGCCCACCATGACTGGTCGTCGCCCCTGCGCCGGCCCGCGATGAGCAACGACGAGGACGCGCGGCCCGGTGTCTCGCTCACCAGCCGCTACCTGACCCGCCACGGGGTGCCGGTCATCCCGGTCTCCGGCGAGATGCACTACAGCCGGATCCCGCGGGCCCGCTGGCGGGAGCGGCTGCGGCAGCTGCGCTCCGGCGGCGTCACCGTGGTGTCCAGCTACGTGTTCTGGCTGCATCACGTCGAGCACCGCGGCGAGCCGCGCTTCGACGGGAACCTCGACCTGGCCGCGTTCTTCGACCTCGCGGTCGCCGAGGGCTTCGACGTGATCCTGCGGATCGGGCCGTGGTGCCACGGTGAGTCGCGCAACGGCGGCTTCCCCGACTGGGTCCAGCAGGCTCCGGTGCGCCACCGCACCGACGACCCGGGCTACCTTTCCCTGGTCCGGGAGTGGTTCGGGCAGATCGCGCAGCACCTCGACGGGCGCCAGGGGCTCGGCATCCAGCTGGAGAACGAGCTCTACGACCAGCCGGGGCACCTCGTCACGCTCAAGCGGCTCGCCCGCGAGGCCGGGATGTCCGCGCCACTGTGGACCGCGACCGCCTGGGGCAGCGCCGATCTGCCGGCCGAGGAGGTGCTGCCGCTCTACGGCGGGTACGGCGACGGCTTCTGGGTCGACGCCGACGCGCCGTGGGACCCGACCTTCCGCGACCACTACTTCTTCTCGCACGTCTGGGACGACCCCGGGATCGGGGCCGACCTGCGGCGCCTCCAGCTCCAGGGGATGCGCGCGGACCGGTCGCATCCGCGTACCCCCTCGGAGCTCTTCCCGCCCGCGACCTGCGAGCTCGGCGGCGGCATGGCCACCGCCTACCACCGCCGGCCCCGGCCGGCGGCGCTCGACATCGCGGCCATCGCGCATTGCAAGATCGGGAACGGGTCGGCCTGGCAGGGCTACTACATGTACGCCGGCGGGACGAACCCGCCGGGCGAGCAGGGAACGCAGGAGTCGCACGCGACCGGCTATCCCAACGACATGCCCCGCCTGGGATATGACTTCCACGCGCCGGTGGGCGAGGCGGGGGTGCCGGCCGGGAGCCACGCGGCGCTGCGGTCGCAGCACGCGTTCCTGGCGGCGTTCGGGTCGTCGCTGGCCGAGATGCCGTCCAGCCTGCCGTTCGTCCGGCCGAGCGGGGTCGAGGACGCGCAGACGCTGCGGTGGGCGCTGCGCAGCGACGGGAACAGCGGGTTCCTGTTCATCGCCTGGCATCAGCCGCACGTGCCGCTGCCGGTCTACCGGGGTGCACGGTTCTCGGTCCGGCTCGACTCGTCGACGGTGGAGCTGCCGGCTGCGCCCGTCGACATTCCGCCCGGGACCCTCGCCCGGTGGCCGCTGCGGTTGTCCCTGGGCGGGGTGCGGCTCGACTGGGCGACCGCGTCGGCGCTGACCGTGCTGCCGGGCGAGGTGCCCACGCTGGTGCTGGTCGCGGAGGCCGGCATCGAGGCCTCGTACTCGGTCGGCGGCTGCGTCGCCACCGTCGAGCCGGGCCTGACGCCGGTCCGGCTCCGGCCGGGCGGCGGCGAGCTCGACCTGCTGGTCCTGCCGGCCGCCGTCGCCGCCGAGATCTGGGTCTGCCCGGACGGTCCGGAGCGGCGCCTGTTGCTCTCCCCGGACGAGCTCGCCTGGGGTCCCTCCGGTCGGATCGAGTCGTCCGGGCCGCGGGTGCAGGTCTACGACCCGGCCGTACGAGGCTTCCGTCAGCTCACGCTGGAGGCGGCTCCTCCCGCCGACCGCGTCCACAAATCGGATTTGTCGGTCATCGGGGTTCGGCCCGCCGGGACGGCCGTCCCCGTCGCGTACGGCAAGTTCGACGGCCGGCAGTCGGCGCCCTCCCCGGCGGCCTTCGACGAGCTCGCCGCCGTCTACCAGGTCCCGTTGCCGTCCTGGGCCGCCGACGGCTCGGTCGACGCGTTCCTGCACCTGCGCTGGGCCGGCGACGTCGGCCAGCTGCGGGTCGACGGCCGCCCGGTCACCGACCGCTTCTGGGACGGCTCCGAGTGGATCGTCAACCTTCGCGACGCCGGCGTGCGCCCCGGCGTCACCCTCACCCTGCACCTGCTGCCGCTGGCCGCCGGCTCGACGATCGCGCTTCCGCCGGACGCCCGCGACCGCCTCGCGACGGCCGACGGCCAACTGCTGGCGATCGACTCCGTCCGGCTCCGCGGCCGCGCGGTCTGGCGGGAACCTCATCCCGTACGCCGCTCCGCGCGCCGCATGCCCGACGGCCGCGAGATCGTCTACTTCGACGACACGCCGCCGTTCCGCGACCGCGAGGCCGTCGACCTGCGCTCCCTGCCCCCGGCCGCGGCCGCCCCGGAGATGCGCCGCGACCCGCTCACCGGCGAATGGGTCACGATCGCCGCGCACCGCAACGACCGCACCTTCCTCCCGCCCCCCGACCAGGACCCGCTGGCGCCCACCGCCCCCGGCGGCTTCCCGACCGAGATCGCCGAGCCCGCGTACGACGTGGTGGTCTTCGAGAACCGCTTCCCGTCCTTCTCGCCGCGTGCCGGGGGCTCGCCGGACCTGGTCGACGGCGATCCCCTGTGGCCGGTCCGGCCGGCCGCCGGGCGTACCGAGGTCGTGGTCTTCTCGTCGGCGCCGCAGGGGTCGTTCGGCAGCCTGACCCCGCACCGCGCCCGCACCGTGATCGAGGCCTGGGCCGACCGGACCGCCGTGCTGAACGCGTCACCCGACGTCGAGTACGTGTTCCCGTTCGAGAACCGGGGCCGCGAGATCGGCGTGACGCTGCCGCACCCGCACGGGCAGATCTACGCCTTCCCGTTCGTGCCGCCGAAGGCCGCCCGCATGATCGAGATGGCGTCCGCGCACCCCGGCGGCAACCTCTTCGGCGACATCCTGGACGCCGAACGGCGGGCCGGCACCCGGATCGTGGCGACCTCCGCGCACTGGACCGCCTACGTGCCGGCCGCCGCCCGCTGGCCACTCGAGGTGCACCTGGCCCCGCACCGGGACGTACCCGACCTGCCGGCGCTGACCTCGGCCGAGCGCGACGACCTGGCCCTGATCTATCTGGACCTGCTGGGCCGCCTCGACCGCTACTTCCCGGGCGTCGAGATGCCGTACATCTCGGGTGTCTTCCAGGCCCCGGCCCACGCCTCCCGTGACCTGTTCCGCCTGCACCTGCAGGTCTTCTCGATCCTGCGCACCCCCGCAAAACTGAAGCACCTGGCCGGCGTCGAGTCCGCAATGGCCGCCTGGATCAACGACACCCGCCCCGAAACAGTCGCCGCCCGCCTACGCTCCCTGGCCTGACTCCCGCCGCTCCGCCGCTCCGCCGCTCCGCCGCTCGCGCCGCTCCCGCCCCCACTCTCCCTCTCGCGATCTTGAAGGAAGGGGGTTCGGGGCGGACGCGAAGTCATCGCTGTTGCCGCGCCTTGCCCGATCTTGGTGACTTGGCGCGCGGCGGGCACGACCTGCTGGGCGATAAACCCGAAATGTCGCCGCGCTTAGCCGAAGCTGGCCGAGCTGAGGGGAGGAGCGTCGCGGCGGTGCGGGTGGGGCGTCCGGCGGTGCGGGTGGGGCGTCCGGCGGCGCGGGCTGGGGCGTCCGGCGGTGCGGGTGGGGCGTCCGGCGGTGCGGGTGGGGCGTCCGGCGGTGCGGGTGGGGTGGCGGCGGTGCGGGTGGGGGCGCCGGCCGGAGCCATCGCCGGCGCCCCGTTTCCTCCGGCGGTCAGCCGGTGATCTTTCCGGTGCCGGCGCCCGCGGTGACGATGGACTTCACGGAGGCGGCGGTGTCGACCGTATAGGAGTAGGGGATCGCGGCCACCGAGCCGCTGGTCAGCACCGTGCCCGAGTTGACCAGGTAGTTGTTGCGGGCCACCACGCTGCCGGCCGAGGAGTCGCCCTCGCCCAGGTGGACCGGGTCGGTGATGTTCTCGAAGTAGTTGCTCTCGACCAGGATGCCCGCGTTCTCGGTGCTGGCGATCGCGTAGCTGTAATCGAAGGTCTGGCCGTTGTAGTAGTAGTTGTTGTACACGTGCACCGGGTTGGCGAAGCGGACCCGAGGGTTGCGCTCGGCGCAGTTGATGAACGCGTTGTGGTGGTAGGTGACGCGCAGGTGCCCGGTGTCCTCGGAGGAGTTGCTGTCGCTGTGGCCGACGAGCGAGCACTTGATGTGGTCGTGGATCCGGTTCCAGGACACCGTGATGTAGTCGGCGGCGTGGGTCAGGTCGAGCAGGCCGTCGTAGTAGTCGGTGCCGTGGCTGGTGTCGCTGGACAGGTCGTTGTGGTCGATCCAGATGTGGGTGCCGCCGTCGACGTGGATGGCGTCGCCGTTGCCGTTGCCCGCGAGGACCTTGCTGATCTGCAGGTTGCGGACGATGACGTTGTTGACGTCCTTCATGTTCAGGCCGCAGCCGGTGAGGCCGGAGCCCGAGCCGACCCCGATGATCGTCTTGTTGGCGGCCACCCGCACGTCGTCGGAACAGCTGAAGTTCCCGCTGACCCGGATGGTCTGGGTGGTGGTCGCCTTCGCCTGGGTGGTCAGGTCGGCGAGGCTGGTGACGGTGACCGTGGAGCCGCCGGCGCCGCCGGTGGTGCCGCCACCCTGGGTGGCCCAGCCGACGAGGCTGTTGTCCGCGGGCGGGTTGCTGGTCGGCGACGTGGTCGGTGACGTGGTGGGCGAGGTGGTCGGCGACGAGGTGGTTCCGCCGCCGCCGCCGTTGTCCACGACGACGTCGTCGAAGCGGCCGGCCGCGTGTTCGGTCAGCAGGCCGATCCGGCCGGCGCTGATCGTGGTGTCGGTGGCGCTGCCCACGCTGGTCCCGTTGATCGTGCCGCTGATCGTGCTGCCGTTGAGGGTGAGCTTGAGCGTGTAGAAGGTGCTGGTCGAGATCGTCTGGGAGAGTGATCCGAGTACGGTGATCGACGAGCCGTTCATGGTCTCCAGCTGCACCTTGTTGCCGCCGGTCAGCGACAGCCGGTACATCTTGGTCGAGCCCGACGCACGCGCGGTGAGCGCGACGACGCCCGCGGTGGAGGCGAACGAGGTGGCCTTGACCCGGGCCTGGACGGAGTAGTTGGTCCAGCTCGTGTCGCCGGCGAACTCGCGGGCCCGCTCGCTGCCGGAGTCGGACTGCTGGAAGACCTGGCTGCCGTCGGTGACGATCGACCAGGTGCCGCCGGACTTCGACCAGCCGCTGGTGCTGCCGCTCTCGAAGTCCGCGCTGAAGACGGTGGCCGCCTCGGCGTTCGTGACGGTGACGAACAGGCCGGCGGCGACCACGGTGGCCAGGCCGCCGGCGAGCGCCAGTCGTCGCAGGCGTTTTGCGGGTGCCATGCGCATTTCTCCTTCTCGCAATTCGGGGAACCGCCCGGGGGAGCGCCTTTGCCAAAAGAGGACGCGCTGATTCGCCGCGCGGGACAGCACGGGGGACTCGGCTGACCCGTACGATTAAATGGTTTTCGGACGGTTGGGTTATGGCGAATGTCCCACCGGCCATAAACGAGAGTCAATGAATCCTATTTGCAGGTTTGTTGCAGAGCGCGCTCGAACCGGGCCTGGTCCCAGCCGCCGGCCACGGCCTCGCGTACCAGATCGGCCTGGGTTTTCGGGGCCAGGCCGCCGACCGGCTGATGGGTGTCGAGGTTGGTGGGGAAGGCGTAGCCCTCGGCCGACGCCGCGATCACGTTGTCGACGGAGCCGCGGTAGTGCCGCAGCACCGGGTAGAGCACGCGCAGCATGGCCGCCCGATCGACCGTCTCCATGGCCCGGCCGAACGCCGACGACACCTGGAGCAGGTTCGCCATCCGCCGGACGCCGGCCGAGCGGTTGGCGCCGGCGCCGTGGAACAGGGCCGGGTTGAAGAACGCGGCGTCACCCTTGGCCAGCGGCAGCTGCACCCGGTGGCGATCGAAGTAGGCGGTGAACTCCGGCTGGTGGTAGGCGATGTACCCGGCCCGATACCGCTGCGAGTACGGCAGGTACAGCGTCGGCCCGGTCTCCACCGGCATGTCCACGTGCGCCACGGCGCCCTGCAAGGTCAGCACCGGTGACAGGGCGTGCACGTGGGCGGGGTAACGCTGCGCCTGCGCACGGGACATGAACCCGAGGTGGTAGTCGCGGTGCGCCACCTGCGCCACGCCGCCCGGGTTGACCACGTTGACCTGCGAGGTCATCTGGTACGCGGCGCCCAGCCAGGCCCGGCAGATCAGCGCGAGAGTGTCGTTGTCGTAGTAGGCGGCGAACGCGGCCGGGTCACGCAGCGCGAACTTGTCCAGCGCGCCCCACACCCGGTCATTGGCGCCGGGCTTCGCGAAGTGGTCGCCGCCGGTCACCCCGGCCGCCTTCTGCACGGCGATCAGATCCTCGAAGACCGCGGTCGCCCGATCGACCACGGCCGCGTCGAAGGCCCCTCGGAAGACCACCACGCCGGGCCCGTCCATCAGCGCCCGCACCAGCTCCGACTGGATCTCGAGACCCTCCGGAAGCCGGCCGGGGTAGATCAGCACGTGGTCGGCCACGTCGATCGCGTGCGGGTAGTCGCTCAGCTCCGTCTTCTGCTCGCAGACCGACCGAAAGTCCTCCAGGTCGGCGTCCGCGGCGGTGAACCAGGTCGTCATGCCGTCACGCTAGGTCACCTCGGGGCATCGAAGAACCTTGAAAAACCCTCAAAACAACCTCATCGTGTACGAGTGAAGCACCCGTACCGGATCCGCGAGATCGCCGCCCAGGCCGGCCTCAGCGAGGCCACCGTGGACCGGGTGCTGCACGACCGGCCCGGCGTGCGGCCGAGCACCGCACGCGAGGTCCACCAGGCGATCGCCGACCTCGACCGGCAACGGACGCAGGTCCGACTCGCCGGTCGTACCTTCATGGTCGACGTGGTGGTGCAGGCGCCGGCCCGGTTCTCGGCGACGATCCGGGCGGCGCTCGAGGCGGAGCTGCCGGGCCGGCGGCCCGCCCTGCTCCGCGCCCGGTTCCACCTGCTCGACGGGGCCTCGCCGCGGGACACCGTGGCGGTCCTCGGCCGGGTGGCCAGGTCGGCGTCGCACGGGCTGATCCTGAAGGCTCCCGACGTACCGGACATCGTGGCCGCGGCCCGCCGCGTGCCGGTCCCGCTGGTCACCCTCGTCACCGACCTGCCCACCGCCCCGCGGATCGCCTACGCCGGGCTGGACAACCGCGCGGCCGGCGCGACCGCCGCGTACCTGATCCAGCAGTGGCTCGGCGACCGGCCGGGCGACGTGCTCGTGGTCCGCGGCCGCGGCGAGTTCCGGGGCGAGTCGGAGCGGGCGGCCGGCTTCCGCGCCGAGCTGGGTGCGGGCCGGCGGCTGCACGAGGTGATCGACGCGCCGGACCGCCCGGACGCGATCGGGCCGGTGCCGGCCGCGGTGCGGGCCGTCTATTCGATGTACGCGGGAGCCGGCGGCAACCGGGCCGTCGTCGCGGCGTTCGAGGGCCGGAGGTACGACGTGTTCGTCGCGCACGATCTGGACGCCGAGAACGTGGCGCTGCTACGGGAGCGGAAGATCTCCGCCGTGCTGCACCACGACCTGCGGGTCGACCTGCGCCGGGCATGCCACGCGATCCTGCAGGCGAACGGCGTGCTGCCCGGCCCGGTGCGGACCAACCCGTCGGCGATCCAGGTGATCACGCCGCACAACGCGCCGCCGGTCGAGTTCTGACCCACACCGGATCTGCGCAAGTCCGCCGGCCGAGTGGTGATCCGCACCAGATCTGCCGGCCGCCTCGCTGGTGCACACCACGGCGGTGCGGCTGCTCTGCTTCGCCGGCGCGGGACTGGTGGCGGCCGCGTTCGTCGTCCGCGACTACTCAGGTTCCCTTGGGTAGGTCGAGAGCCACCGTCTCGGCCCGACCTTAGTCCCAGCGTCAGCCCCGGCGACGTAGCGGGCGCCGAACCCGCTGAGTGGCCCTGGTGAATCGCGCCTGGCCCGGCAGATATCGCTGGGACCGTCGGCGATGCCGGAAGGGCACCGGCTCGCGCGGCGGCTCGTAACGAGGCGGCGGCCCGCCCCGGAAGACCACCGGACCCGGAAGGCGGTACTCCCTCAGCTGCGGCATGAGAATCATCTGCACGTCCTCGATCGTGTCGGGACGGCAGCTCTCGCGCTACCGAGTTATCGCCCACCCGAATGTCGACGGGGCCACCGCCATCAGTAACCGGTGCCGGCGTCACCGGTACCGCCGCCGGACAGTAAGACCGCCACCACGATGGCCGCGATCAGGGCCGCGGCGATGGCGATCCACATGACGACTCGTCCACGGGTCACGAAGGACATTGTTCATCGTCTTCAACCGTCGGTCGCCGGCCCGGGAGCGAAATTATCCGCGGCTGAAAGGACGCCTTCGTTCCATACTTGCCGCGTGAGTTTCGAGGAGCCCGTCGGCGTCGTGGAGACGCCGCTTCCGGCGGGGAGGATGACACCCGGAATCACTCGGCGCGGCGGACAACTTCTGCGGCCGATGGGCCCGTGGTCCGGCGCCGTACATGACTATCTGCGGCACCTGGAGACGGCCGGGTTCTCCGGTGCGCCGGCCTTCCTGGGCACCGAAGGAGAACGCGAGGTGCTCGCCTACCTCGACGGCGACGTGCCGGCCGATCCGCAGTGGCAGCCCGGACGGGGGCATCGGCTGCCCGCCTATGCGCGCACCGAGACCGCCCTCGTCGCGGCCGGCGAATTGACCAGGCGGCTGCACGAGGCCGCCCGGGGCTTCCGGCCGGCCGACACCCGGTTCCGCTTCGACCCGCGCGCGCCCCGGGCGGGAGAGATCATCTCGCATGGCGATCTGGGCCCCTGGAACACCGTCTATCGAGACGGCGTGCCGGTCGCCTTCATCGACTGGGACGCGGCCGGCCCGGTCGAACCGCTGGTCGAGCTGGCGGCCGCGGCGTGGGAGTTCGTTCCGCTCGCCCCGCCGGAGCAGCTGCGCGAGGCGGGGTTCGCCGCCATCCCCGACATAGTGGAGCGACTCCGGCTCTTCGTGGACGCGTACGGTTTGAGCGATTGGCGCACCGTTCTGCCCGCCCTGCAGCGATGCCGGCTGCTCGCGGCCGAACGCATCAAGTATGCGCCGGTGAGCCCCGCGGGAGCCGCCGACGGCCTCGAACACCACGCGCGCGAGCTGCGGTGGCTACATTCCTTCCTCGCGCGCCTCGACCGCCGCTGAGCCGCCGGACGGCACCGCGGCCGCGGTTGCCCGCTCGGTTCGCCGCGCGCTGCTCGGTTCGCCGCGCGCTGCTCGGTTCGCCGCGCGCTGCTCGGTTCGCCGCGCGCTGCTCGGTAGGCCGCGCGCCGCTCGGTAGGCCGCGCACCACCCGGCTGCCCGCTCGCTGCGCCGCGCGCACCCGACCGCCGACCCGTCGCGTGCGGCGGCGGATCGGCGGTCGGGCGGCGCGGTTCAGGCTCCCTTACGGCTGGCGATGGCCTGCAGGAAGATGTCACCGATCTTGGCCGGGTCGGTGGCGATGAAGACGCCGCCGGAGCCCGCCGCCTTGGTGATCGACTCCAGCTCGCCGCGGTCGATCGCGGTGCCCATGCCGATGATGATCATGCGGATCGGGCGCTTCGGGTCGCGCAGCTTGGTCATCTTGTCCACCAGCTGGTCGATGGTGAGGCCGCCCGGGTTGTCGTTCTTCCCGTCCGTGTAGATCACCACCGAGTTCGACACGCCCGCCTGCCAGCCGTGCTGCACCGCCTGGTACGCGGCGAGCGCGGTGTCGTACAGGCCGGTGTCGCCGCCCGCCTTCGGGGTGATCTTCTCGATCGCGTTCGCGATGTCCTGCCGGTGGGCCGCGACGGTCGAGATCGGCAGGTTCTCCTTCCACGGCCGGGTGCCGACCATGTTGGTGGAGAACGTCCAGTTACCGACCGACCAGCGGTCGTCGAGCAGCGCCAGCCCCTGCCGGGCCACCGCCCGGGTCACCTCGGCCCGGGTGATGCCGCCGGCGGTCGGCACCTTCGCGTTCATCGAGGCCGACACGTCGAACACCGCCAGCATCCGGCCCGGCTGGGTGATCGCCGTCCAGCTGCCCAGCAGCTGCCCGATCGCGGCCGAGACGGTCGCCGGGTTCTGCGCGGCCGGCGGCGGCACGGTCGCGGGTGCGCTCTTCGGCGCGGCGAAGCCGGTGCCCTCGGTGCCGTCGGCCCCGCGTACGCCCGCCTTGGCCAGGCCGTTCTTGTACGCGCTGGTGGTCAGCGCGCCGCGCAGCGCCTTCGCGACGTCCGCCTTCTGCGGGTCGACGCCCGGCATGACCGCGAACGGGTAGTCCAGCACGACCGCGGTCGGCTTCGCGTAGAGCGCGGCCAGGCCGATCGCCGGCTGGTTCCGGTTGTACGCGATCACGTCCGCCTCGGAGAGCGGGGCCAGCCCGACGCTGGTGCCGACGGCGTCCGCCGCCTGCGGGAACTTCTGCAGCATGTCGCTGCGGATGCTGGAGCTGTTCGAGGACAGCGCCCGCATGATGCCGACCTTCAGCGTGGTCGCCGAGGCGTCGGTGCCCGCCGCGCCGGCCAGCGCGAGCAGGCCGGACAGCCCGGTCGCGTCCCGCGCCGGATCGACGATCGCCGGGCGTACGCTCTTGTCGGTCGCCAGCTTCTTGGCAAGGTCCGTCAGACCGGGGGTACGCGCGGGCCAGCCGAGCGCCGTCGCCGTGGTCTCCGGCACGGCCAGCACGATCGGGCTCTCCGCGATCGAGCCGAACGACTCCGGCGTGAACCCGGGCGCCTCCGCGGCGATCCGCAGCAGCCAGGTGCTGGAGTCCGGGATCCACACGTCCACGTCCGCCGTGACGTTCTTGCCGAGGGTGCCCAGGTTGACCCCGTGCCGGGTGCCTACCGCGGCGGCCATCGCGGCCGGATCGGCGGCACTCACGTCGACGGCGACGCAGGCGTTACCCACCTTGGCGTCCTTGCTCCAGGTCGCCGCGGCGGCGGTGACCGCCGGCGCGACCTCGGGGGCGGCGGCGACCCTCAGGCGTTCGGTCGTGGCGCAGCTGTCACCGGAGAGCGCGCGATAACCGGCCCACGACCCGCCGGCCACGACGGCGACGGCGGCCGCGGCGGCGGTGACGATGAGTCCGGTGCGGTGAAGTTGACGATGTCGGCCAGGCACCGAGCCATGATGATCGGCCGAACCCCCGGTTGCCTACTGATGAGACGTTAAGAAATTTCACAAAGACTGCGAATAGCCTGCCGTGTCCGATTGATCGCCGGACACGCCCCATCCGTACACCGACCGGACCAGTGTGTGTCTAAGATCACTGCCGGCGTGCCAGGCGGCGCATGCTTCCCACGTTATGGCTGGTCCAACTCCAGGGCGGAATGCAGCTTCGGTACGTCCGCGAGCAGTCGTTTCGTGTACTCGTGCCGCGGCTGGAAGATCACCTGGTCGGTCGGGCCCTGCTCGACCATCACCCCGTGCTCCATCACCAGCACCCGGTCGGCCAGGTAGCAGGCCTGCCCGATGTCGTGCGTGATGAACAGGACCGTCATCCCGAGCTCGTCGCGCAGGTCGGTGAGCACGTTGAGGATGTTCACCCGCAGCGACGCGTCCAGCATGGAGGTGGCCTCGTCGGCGATCAGCAGGGTCGGCCGCATCATCAGTGCCCGGGCGATCATCACGCGCTGGCGTTGCCCGCCGGAGAGCTGGTGCGGGTAGCGGTCGAGCACGTCGAGGTCCATGCCGACGTGCCCGAGCGACTCCTCGAGGCGCTGCCGGCCGGCCTGCTTGCCGACCAGCTGCATCGACCGGTTGAGCAGTTTGCCGACGGTGAAGAACTGGTTGAACGAGGAGAACGGGTCCTGGAAGACCGCCTGCACGTGCCGCCAGTACTCGGCCCGGTCCCGGCCCTTGAGGTTGGTGACGTCCCGGTCCTGGAAGGTCAGCTTTCCGGAGGTGATCGGCAGCAGGCCGAGCAGCATCCGGGCCACGGTCGACTTCCCCGAGCCGCTCTCGCCGACGATCGTGGTGATCTGGCCCTCTTCGAGCTCGAACGAGACGTCGTCGACGGCCCGGACCTGGTTCTTGCCGCGTCCGAAAACTTTGGTCAGGTGCTCGGCGCCGAGGATCATGAGTGGATCACCGCCGGCGCGTCGAACGACGTACGGTCGAAGCCGCTCATCCCCTCGATCCGGATCTTCGAGTACTTGGGCTCGGGCGTGAGCACCGAGCTCATCAGCGCCTTGGTGTAGGGATGCTCGGGACGGTCGACCATCAGCCGGGTCGGCCCGCGCTCGACCACCCGGCCCTGGTACATCACCGCGATCTTGGTGGCCACCGTGCGGAGCACCGGCAGGTCGTGGGTCACGAAGATCACCCCGGACATGATCTTCTGGTCGAGCATCTCGAGCAGCATCTCGATCAGAATTTTCTGGCTGGAGACGTCCAGCGCCGAGGTCGGCTCGTCGGCCACCAGCAGCCGCGGGTTCAGCAGCGTGCTGATGATCGTGACGACCCGCTGCTTCATGCCGCCGGAGAGCTGATGCGGGTACGCGTCCAGCACCCGGGCCGGCAGGCCGAGCGTGGTGATCCGCTCCCGGGCCCGTTCGAGCGCGACCTCCTTGGAGATCCGGCGGTCGTGCGAGCGCATCACGTCCCACACCAGGTGGCGGACCCGCTTGGTCGGGCTGATCGAGTTCATCGCGCCCTGGGGCAGCATCGACACCACCGAGCCCCGCCAGGTCCGCGCCACGCGCGCGTCGCCGCCCAGCTCCTGCACCTTGCCGTCGATCTCCAGGGTGCCGCGCTCGACGTGCAGCGGTGGCCGGGCGATCAGCGAGATGATCGAGCCGAGCGTGGTCTTGCCGCTGCCCGACTCCCCGGCCAGGCCGAGCACCTCGCCCTCCTCGACCCGCAGAGACACGTCGTCCACGGCGACGACGTCCTTGCCGCCGGTGTAGTAGACCCCGCGGATGTTGCGGGCGTCGACGAGGGTGCCCATCAGACGTGCTCCGTTCCGGAGATCGGTGTTTCGAGCAGGCCGGTCGCGCCGACCGGCTCCGGCTGGATCTCCTGGGTGACCATCCGGCGGCGGGCCGCCCGGCCCCGGCGCAGCCGCGGGTTGAACACCTCGTTGAGGCTGGACTGCAACAGCAGCAGCCCGAAGACGATCAGGGTGAGCATCAGCGTCGGCGGCACGAACGCCCACCACGCGCCGGTGCGCACCGAGCCCCACGCGATCGCCCAGTAGAGCATCGTCCCGAGGCTGGTCGCGTCGCCCGGGCCGAGACCGAGCAGGCTCAGCGTCGACTCGAACAGGATGGCGCTGGAGATCTGCAGGACCGCCGCCATCACCACGTACGAGAGAAGGTACGGCAGCACGTCGCGGGCCAGGATCGACCAGAACCCGGCGCCGGAGAGCCGGGCCACGTCGATGTGTTCCCGCTCCCGGACGCTGCTCGACTGCGCCCGCACGGCGCGGGCCACCCAGAACCACGCGGTCAGCCCGATCACCATGGCGAGGGTGTAGATGTTGCGTTTGGGCAGCGACACCGAGACCAGGATGATCACCACGATCGCCGGGATGGCCAGGCCAACGTTGGTGATCGCCGACAGCACGTCGTCGATCCAGCCGCCGCGGTAGCCGGAGATCAGGCCGACGAACAGCCCGATCACGGTGGCGATCGTCCCGGCGACCAGACCCACGATCAGCGACGTACGCGTCCCGTAGACCAGGTTGGCGAGCACGCTCTGGCCCTCGTTGTCGGTGCCGAGCAGCAGTTTGGTGCAGCACTGCGGCGGGTCGTACAGGCCGCCGACGGTCGCGTTCGGGTCGGTTCGGACGATCAGCGGGCCGAGCAGGCCGACCAGCACGACGAAGGTGACGATGCCGGCCGCGACCCAGAAGCGCGGCGACAATCCACGAAAGCTCATCAGCGTTCTCCGCTCTGCGCGGCCCGGATCCGCGGGTCGATGAACCCGGTGAGCACGTCCACGGTGAAGTTCGCGAGGAGCACCGCGAGGGTGATCAGCAGCGTGATCGCCTGGATCACCGGGTAGTCGTTCTGCCCGATCGCGTTGAACAGCAGCGTGCCGAGGCCGGGATAGGAGAACACCAGCTCGGTGATCAGCCCGCCGGTGATCAACCCGGCGATGGCCAGTCCGAGACCGGTGAACTGCGGCAGCATGGCGTTGCGGAAGATGTACCGGATGGTGAAGCCGTCCCGCACGCCGAGGCCGCGGTTGTAGTTGACGTAGTCGGTGCCCAGCTCGTACACGGCCATCGAGCGCATGCCGACCGCCTGGGTGCCGATGAACACCAGGACCAGCGACCAGAACGGCAGCCAGAAGTACGTGATGGCGTCGCCGAAGAAGGCCATCGAGAACTCCGGCGTGAGCCCGAACGAGTACGCGCCGCCCACCGGCAGCACCCCGCCCTTCACCGCCACCGCGAACAGCAGGATGATCGCCAGCGCGAACGGCGGGACGCTGGAGAAGAACAGCGACCCGACGAACGCGCCCCGATCGAGCCACCCGCCCTTGAAGGCGGCCAGCGCACCGAGGATGTTGCCGACCACCCAGCCGACGATGATGGCCGGCAGCTGGATCGCGATGCTCCACGGCAGGGCCTGGCCGATCAGCGAGTTCACCGAGGCCGGGTAGTTGCCGAACGAGGTGCCGAAGTCGCCCTGCAGCACGTGCCCGACGTAGATGAAGAACTGCTCCCACAGCGGCTTGTCGAGGCCGAACTCCTGCATGTAGTGCTCATGGATCTTCTGCAGCTGCTCGCCGCCGGCTCCCCCGCCCGCGGCGATCTGGCCGACGATCGCGTCGACCGGGTTGCCCGGGATCAGGCGGGGGAGCATGAAGTTCAATACCAGGGCCACGAAGAAGACCACGATGGTCCAAGCCAGCTTGCGGCCGAGATATTTTGCCAGCGCCATGATGGCTACGAGCCGACTTTCTTGATCTTGAAGAGCCACTCGATGCCGGCGCCCTGCCACATCGGCGGCGCGTACGGGTTCGCGTCGGTCGGGAAGTTCGTCCAGCTGCTCTCGTTGAACTCGAAGAACTCCAGCGGGCGGTACATCAGCGGGATGACCGGGATGTTCTTCCGGTAGATCGCGTCGAGCTTGTCGTACGCGGCCTTGGCGTCCGCGTCGGACTTCGCGCCGGCCGCCGCGTCCAGCAGGGCGGGCGCCTCCGGGTCGGTGAACCGGTTGTAGTTCCAGAACGCGGTCTTGCCCACCGGCGGCACGCCCCGGTTGTCCAGCGCGTCGCGGAACCGGATCCACGGGCTGGCCGGGCCGACGCCGGTGTAGTTGAACATCGCCAGGTCGAAGTTGCCGTTCTGCAGCGCCGCGAACATCGTCGGGAACTGCGGGAACTCGGTGGTGATGCCGATGCCGACCTCCTTGGCCGACTTGGCGACGATCTCGCAGGTGGTGTTCCAGTCGGTCCAGCCGGTCGGCGTGACCAGCTTCCAGCCGCCCAGCTTGGTCCCGTCCGGCAGCACGTAGATGCCGTCCGAGCCCTTCTTGGCCTTCAGGTCCTGCTCGAGGATCTGGATGGCCTTGTCCTTGTTGTAGGTCCAGCCGTCGGCCTGCACCGCGCCCGCGTCGTAGTACTTCGACTCGTAACCGGTCGGGATGATCAGGCTGGCGTTGGCCGGCACCGAGTAGTCCGACATGGCGGTCGTCGCGATGTTGGGGTAGTTGATGGCGTACGCGATGGCCTGCCGGACCTTGACGTTGTTGAGGCCCTTCCTGTTCAGGTTGATGATCAGCAGGGGCAGGTTGCCGGGCAGGTGGTAGGGCTTCTGCTTGAGCCAGGTGCCGACCGGCTTGCCGGCCTCCCACATCTTCCAGATCTGCGCGGTGAACTGCTGGCTGGCGTCGACGTCGCCGCTCTCCAGCTTGAGGTCGCCGTCGTTGTTGGACTTGAAGATCGGGTGGTTGATGGTGGCCATCGGCGGCTTGCCCCAGACCGCGGTGCCCCAGTAGTTGTCGTTGCGCTTGAGGTTGACCTGGGTCTGGTCGTACTTGTCCAGCAGGAACGGCCCGGAGCCGACCGGCTTGAGGTTCGGGTCGGAGGTGACCTTGTCCCCGGACAGCTGGCTGAAGACCGCCTTGGGCACGATGTAGGTGGCGCACAGGAAGTTCTTCACGAAGCCCGGGTTGTACGGCGAGGACTTCAGCTTGAACTCGACGGTCTTGGCGTCGACCGCGGTGACCGAGTCGATGTAGTTCCACACCGTGGAGTAGGTGACCGACGCGGTCTTGCCGAGCCCGAAGGTGAACGCCACGTCGTCGGCGGTCAGGTCGGTGCCGTCGGACCACTTGGTGCCGTCCTGCAGGGCGAGCTTCATGGTGTGGTCGTCCGGCTGCTCGATGCCCTTGGCCAGGCCCGGGTGCAGCGACCCGTCGCGCATGTCGAAGCGCAGCAGGGTCTCGTAGATCAGCTGGCTCTGGAACTGGGCGGTCGGCCAGTCGGGCGAGGCGGCGAGAGGGTTGAAGCTCTTCGGCGGTCCCCATTGGAAGCCGGCCACGAACAGGGTTTCCCCGGAGGCGCCCGGGCGGCCTTTGCCGGTGCTGGTGTTGTTGTTGCCGGTTTTCGCCGTTCCGCAGCCGGCCGCGCCGACCCCAAGGACGACGCCCGTCGCGGCTAGTCCGCCCAGCGTGAGGAAGCTCCGGCGGCTGGCCAACCACTGGATCGGGTCGGCCGATGAATCGGATTCAGGAGTCATGGTCTTGCCCCCAAAACGGGTTGAGGCGGCTGAGACGTGAGACCAACATCACATCCGGCTACGATCTCGTCAATAGATCGAAACATGGACATCTTTTGATCTTGTTCAGGAGCGCTGCTGCGCCATCCACTGCCAGATGTGGGTGCCGTTGATGCTCGGGTCGTTGCGGGCCACATAGATCCATGACCAGTGGCCGGGGAACTGGTGACCATCGCGGATCACGTGGTCGTACAGCGTGATCAGGGAGTGGGGGATGAGGTCGTGCGCGTGGATCGTGTTCGCCTGCGGGTCGACCGTGTCGTCGTCGAGCGAGGCGACCAGCCACGTCGGCGTGCCGATCTCGACCAGCGAGGAGTCCGGCACCAGCGGCGGCCCGCCCGGCGTGAACGGCGCGACCACCCCGCAGATCGGCACCGACGCCGCGAACAGGTCCGGATAGACCGTGGTCATCTCGATGCTCATGTAGCCGCCGTTGCTGCAGCCGACGACCAGAATCCTTTTGAGATCAATTGCTTGCCGGCGTACGAGATCGCCGATGATCTCGCGGATCTGCGGCGCGAACCGCGGGCCGTCCTCGATCCAGTACGACGTGCTCTGCGGCGCGACCACGTACGCCCCGCCGAAGATCCGCTGCGCCTCGGCGGTGGCGAAGCCGAGCGCACCGCGGTTGGCCCGCAGCGTGGTCTCGTTGTCGTAGTAGTTGTCCGGCAGGGACGCGCCCTCGCCGCCGCCGTGCAGCCAGACGATCAGCGGACGCCGGCCGTGGCAGCCGCGCGGCGAGTAGAGCCGGTATTTCAGGCCGCCGCCGACGTGGTAGCTGAACGCGTCCACCTCCGGGTTGGCCAGCCGTCCCTGCACGAAGCCGCCGATCGTGACCGGGCCGCCGTGCCGCCGCCTCAGCGGCGCGTTCTGCGTGATCGTGTACGTGAGATCCAGCCGCACGTTGCGGCCCTTGCTGAGGATGTAGCCGAGCGTGCCGCCGCCCAGTTGGCCCTCCGCGTACGACAGCTCGAGCACGATGTTCCCGTGCCGGTCCAGCCGCGCCGCGGTGACCGTACGGTCCAGGTCGTACTCGCTGAAGATCTGGTCGCCGGGGGCGATCGGGATCGGGCTGGTCGCCTTGGCGTGCACCGAGAAGGTGCCGGTGGTGAGACTGGCCGGGTCGATCGGCCCGAGCCGGCCGGTGTCCAGGGTGACCGCGATGACCTGCTCGCCGCCGTCGAGCGTCTCGGCATTGAGGACGAAGCCCACGGTCGTGGGGTGGCCCCCGCCCGCGTGGGCGGCGGCGCCGGGCAGAGCGAGCGTGGCGGCGGCGCCCGCCCCGGCGGCCAGAACGGATCGACGGCTGATGAGCGGTTCCATACGGACTCCCTTGCTCGATCTTCCGTACGGCGGTTGCCGGCGGCGAAGCCGAGACCTGCAACGCCGATCGATGTATGTCTACCGCCCCTACGAACCGCTCAGTCGGTTTCGTTATCCGCTTGTTACCAGGAGATCAACACGTGAACGAGACCGACCTGCTGACCGGCGCCGGCTTCTGGACCACCCGCGCGGATCCGGCGCTCGGCCTGCGCTCGCTGGTGCTCTCCGACGGGCCGGTCGGGGTCCGCGGCGAGCGGTGGGAGGAGCGCGGGTCGGCGGTCCTGCCGTCGCCCACGGCCTGGGCGGCGAGCTGGGACGAGGCCCTGGCCACGGCGCTGGGCGGGCTGCTCGCGGCCGAGGCGCGGCGCAAGGGGGTGGACGTGTTGCTCGGGCCGACCGTGAACCTCCACCGGTCGCCGGCGGCCGGGCGGCACTTCGAATGCCTCTCCGAGGACCCGCTGCTGACCGGGCGGATCGGGGCGGCGCTGGTGCGCGGGGTGCAGGCCGGCGGGGTGGCGGCCACGGCCAAGCACTACGTCGCGAACGACTCGGAGACCAATCGGTTCACCGTCGACGTGCGGGTCGGCGAGCGGGCGCTGCGGGAGGTGTATCTCGCGCCGTTCGAGGCCCTGGTCGTCGACGGCGGGGTGTGGCTGGTGATGGCGGCGTACAACCGGGTCAACGGGGTCACCATGACCGAGAGCCCGCTGCTGGCCACGCCGCTGGTCACCGAGTGGGGCTTCGACGGGGTGGTGGTGTCGGACTGGTTCGCCACCCGCTCGGTCGTCGATTCCGCGCTGGCCGGCCTGACCCTGGTCATGCCCGGTCCCGGCGGCCCGTGGAGCGCCGGGCTCGCCGCCGCGGTCTCGGCCGGCGCCGTACCCCGGCCGGTGGTCTCCGACAAGATCGACCGGCTGCGGCGGCTGGCGTCGCGTGTTTCCGGCAAATCCCGTCTGCCCGGCCGCGGCGGCAGCCTGCTTCGCCGGGCCGCCGCGGACGGGATGGTGCTGGTCCGCAACACCGCGGGCGCTTTGCCGCTGCGGGGCGTGCGCCGGGTGGCGCTGCTCGGGCCGAACGCGGCCGACCCGGCGATCCAGGGTGGCGGCAGCGCGGGGCTGACCCCCTCGTACACGGTGACTCCGCTGGACGCTCTGGCGTCGGTGGTCGACGTCGTGCACACCGCCGGGGCCTATCGCGGGCCGGGCCTCACACCGATGGCGGCCGACCTGCACGTGCGCTACCTCGACCCGGCCGGTGCGGAACTGCGCGCCGAGCACCGCACCACCGGACGGCTCGTCTGGAGCGGCGACGACATCGTGCCCGGCACCACCGTCGAGGTGTCCGGCACGTTCCGCGCCCCGGCGGCCGGCGACTGGCGGATCGGGTTCGCCGGCGTCGGCGAGTTCACCCTGACCCTCGACGGCTCGCCGGTGCTGACCGAGACCGTCGGGCCCGACGACGACAGCTTCGCGGCCGGCTTGCTCGACCCGCCGCAACGCTGGGTGACCCGCCGGCTGGGCGCCGGCGACCTGCTGAAGGTGCAGGTGAAACACCTTCCCGCGTACGAGCTGGGAGCGGCGAAGCTGGTCGTCGGGGTGCAGCCGCCGCGCCGCTCGGACGAGGCGGAGCTGGCCGCCGCGGTCGAGGCGGCCCGGGGCGCGGACGCGGCGGTCGTGGTCGTGGGCACCGACGACCGGGTGGAGAGCGAGGGCCGCGACCGGGCCGGCCTCGGCCTGCCGGGCCGCCAGGACGACCTCGTCCGGGCGGTCGCGGGGGTCAACCCGCGGACGGTCGTGGTGGTCAACTCCGGCTCGCCGGTGCTGCTGCCGTGGCGCGAGCAGGTCGCGGCCGTGCTGCTGACCTGGTTCCCCGGGCAGGAGTTCGGCAACGCCCTCGCCGACGTGCTGCTCGGCGAGCGGGAGCCCGGCGGCCGGCTGCCCACCACCTGGCCGGCGAGCGAACGGGACGTGCCGGTGCTGTCCACCCGTCCGGACGGCGACACCCTGCACTACGCCGAGGGTCTGCACATCGGCTACCGGGCGTGGCTGCGGTCGGGCGCCACCCCCGCGTACCCCTTCGGCCATGGTCTGGGGTACACCACCTGGGAGTATCTCGGGCTGACCGCCGAGGGCCCGGCCATCAGCGTCCGGCTCCGCAATGCCGGCGACCGGTCCGGCAAGGAGGTGGTCCAGGCGTACCTCTCGAAACCGGAGTCGTCGATCGACCGCCCGGCGGTGTGGCTCGCCGGGTTCGCGGTCGTGCGGGCCCGGCCCGGCGAGACGGTCACCGCGACGATCGCCCTGCCGGAGCGGGCGTTCCAGCACTGGGACGGCGGCTGGCGCACCGAGGAGGGCGACTACCTGCTCACCGTCGGCCGGTCGGTGGCCGATCGCCCGCTCGCCGCGGTGATCAGCGGGCGATCACTCGGCGTACGCCCGCGATGAAGTCGGCGAAGACGGCGGCCATGTCCACCTGGTCCGGGTTGAGCACCCACTGCACCTGCAGGCCGTCCATCATCGCGATGATCTCGGCGGCGACCGCATCGCAGTCCACCTCGGACCTGATCTCGCCCGACTCGATACCGGCCCGCAGCGCCGCCGAGATGTTGGCCCGGCGGCGCGGATAGCGGTCGCGGAACCACTCGCGCGCCGGGTGGCCGTCGCCCACCGACTCGCCCATCAGCACCGTGTACGCCTGAACCAGCCCCGGCACCATCGCGTTGTGCTGCACCAGCTCGGCCAGCCGGTCGAGCGCGGCCAGCCCGTGGAAGCCGGCCAGCTGGAACTGCGCCCCGTCCAGCCGGTCGCGCTCGGCGAGCACCGCCACCAGCAGGTGCTCCTTGCTGGGGAAGTGATGCAGCAGCCCGGCCGTGGTGAGCCCGGCGTCGGCGGCGATCGCGGCGAGGGCGGACCCGCGGTAGCCGTTGGAGGCGATGGCGCGCAACGCCGCCTGAAGCACGCGCTCCCGGGACGCGTCGGCTCGGGTCGAGGCTGACATGGACCCTCCGAGTTGCGGAAACATAACGAGACCGACCAATTGGTCGGACCCGTGCCTATAACCTACATTGACCGCCGTGTCTCCCCGGGAAGGGGCAAGCCATGTTGCGCATCGTCTCTCTCGCCGCCCTCGTGCTCACCTTCGGCCTCGTGCCGGGAGCGGAGGCCGCGCCCAGGGCGCCGCAGGCGGCGGGGTCCTGTTCCGCCCTGGCCACCTTGGACCTGAGCGGGATCGGGACCTCTTCGCTGGCCGCCGCCGAGGTCACCCGAGAGGGGCACGCCTTCTGCTCGGTGACCGGGTACATGACGCCGCAGACCCGCTTCGAGGTGCTGCTGCCGACCACCACCTGGGCCGGGGACTACCTCCAGCAGGGGTGCGGCGGCTTCTGCGGCGCCGTCGGGCTGTCGCTGACCGACCCGTCCCGCACCAGCGGCTACCAGGCTTCGTACCCGCCGCTGGCCAACGGGCAGATGGTCGTCGCCGCCGACGACCAGGGCCACGAGAGCACCACGAACATCGACACCCTCTGGGCCCGCAACGACCCCCAGCTGCGGGTGGTCTTCGGCTACTCGTCCGAGCACAGCCTGGCGACGACCGCGAAGGCGCTGATCCACGCGTACTACGGGCGCGACGCCGTGCACCGCTACTTCGACGGGGTCTCGGACGGCGGCCACGAGGCCCTCGACCTGGCCCAGCGGTACCCGGGCGACTTCGACGGCATCATCGCCGGGGCGCCGGCCAACAACTGGTCCCCGCTCGCCGCGATGTTCCAGCCCTGGCTCGCGCGGGTCAACCTGGACCGCAACGACCACCAGATCCTCACCGCCGAGAAGCTGCCCGCCCTGCACGCCGCCGTGCTGAAGGCCTGCGGCGCGGTCATCACCGACCCGCGCGCCTGCACCTTCCAGCCGTCCTCGATGCGCTGCCCGGCCGGCACGGACACGCCGGCGTGCCTCACCGCCGCGCAGGCCGACGTGGTGCGGGCGTTCTACCGCGGACCCACCGACGCCCAGGGCCGCAACCTGTTCGACGGCGGCATGCCGTACGGCTCGGAACTGGCCTGGCAGCTGTGGGCCGTCCAGCCGGCCGCCGACCCGGCCGCGCCCAACGACACGATCGCCGCCGGGCTCGGGCTGAACTACCTGCGCAACGCCGCGTACTGGCACAACCCACCGGTCACCATGGGCCTGCGCGACGTCCGCTTCACCGCCGCGGAATACCAGCGGCAGCAGGAGGTCGGCGACATCTACGACGCCACCAACCCGGACCTGCGCCCGTTCGAGGCCCGCGGCGGCAAGATCATCGTCTACCACGGCTGGGCCGACCAGGCGATCCCGCCGTTCGCCACGCTGAACTACTACCGCGCGATGCTGGCCTACGCCGGCGGCTACGCGGCGGCCCAGAGCTTCTCCCGGCTCTACATGATTCCCGGCCTGTACCACTGCCCGTGCGGCCAGCCCGCCGACGGCTCACCCCCGACCGTCGTGGACATGATGACCCCGCTGGTGCACTGGGTCCGCGACGGCGTGCCGCCGGGCGCGGTGACCAGCCAGGCCGTGCTGCCGTTCGACCCGACCCGGCCGGCACCCCGCAACGACGGCCTCAACAGCAACTACCACTTCATCGGGTACGCGAGCACCTACCGCACCGACGCGGCCCTGTGGTGCCGCCAGGACGGCCCGGCGCTGCGCTGCACCCGGCACCCATGATGCGGATCGTCAGTCCAGGCAGAACTCGTTGCCCTCGACGTCCTGCATGTTCAGGCACGACTCGTTCTCCTCGTCGGCGAGCAGCAGCTGCCCGCGGGTCGCGCCGAGCGGGAGCAGTCGTGCGCATTCCGCCTCGAGGGCGGCCAGTCGCTCGGCACCCACGAGCCCGGTGCCGACCCGCACGTCCAGGTGCACCCGGTTCTTGACCACCTTGCCCTCGGGGACCCGCTGGAAGTACAGCCGCGGGCCCTCCCCGGTGGGGTCGACGCAGGCGAACGAGGAAGCCGGATCGTCGATCCCCTCCGCTGCGACGTAGCCCAGCGCCGCGCACCAGAAGCGGCCGACGCGCTCGGGGTCGGCGCAGTCGAAGGTGACCTGAAACTTTTTGATCGACACCACCGGTCCACCATAGAGGCGGAACCTTCGGTCGTCTCCGCGGGCCCGCCACCGGCTCCACGACCCGACCAGCACGCATTGTCGGCCCATGACGGAAATGGATTTTGCTTTCGGGCGGCGCGGCGAAAACGGCGCCCTTCGACGCCGAGGTCGAGATCGTCACCAAAGACCCGCGGAGGCGACCCCTCGCAGAACACGGCGCGTGAAAGATCAGTTGTTCAGGGGACAAGCTGCGTGCGATCCTGGGGTTCTGACGACGGCTCGGAGTGTGCAGTGTGGCGATCGCGTTGCCCGGCACCGACCGGGTGCCGGAAGGACACAAACGCGAGCTGCTGGTGCGGCTGCACCGGCTGTACGACCAGGCCGGCAGGCCGGCGACCCGGGTCATCA
Organism: Actinoplanes sp. KI2; assembly: GCF_025630775.1. GTDB lineage: Bacteria > Actinomycetota > Actinomycetes > Mycobacteriales > Micromonosporaceae > Actinoplanes. Next base: position 113,384 of record NZ_JAOSZE010000012.1, on the reverse strand, counting down.
GCAAACGCATCGACGGCGAGAACCTCGAATCCGTCTCTTACGAGACGGTCAGCTCCCTTCTCCGCGGCAACATCGTCCCCAGTTGGTCCCGCCTGCAGTCGATTGTCGTTGTTCTGGCCCGCATGTCGGTGCTGGAGGTCGACGTCAGTCAGGAGCTTGTCGCCTTCAACGAACTCTGGCGGCGTCTCGACTCGCCGGAATTGCGGATCCCGCCGTCGGTCATCCCTCCTGCGCCGTCCGTCGCTGTCAGTGATCGAGCGGTCGCCCCCCGTGCGCACGGTCCGCTTCCCGATCCTGCCGAGCTGTTCACCGGGCGTGAGCAGATCCTCGAGGCAATCGACAACCTGCTGGGCCGGCAACCGGACATCCCGCTGGTCCTGGTCGGGCCGGTAGGGTCGGGCAAGACCCAGTTGGCGGCCGAATACGTCCGCCGCCACCGTGATCACTACGCGGTGACCTGGTGGATCGCGGCCGAGGATGCCGGCCGGGCTCGGGAGTCGCTGCTCGATCTGGCGCACAAGCTCGGCGGGGAATCCGGCGCTGCCGACTACCGCGATCCCTTCGATCGGCTTTTTCGCTTCCTCGAACAGTGCGGGCCATACCTTCTTGTCTTCGACGGCGTGGCGGGCGAAGACATCCGGAATCTGATCCGTGCCGCAGGCGGCAGCGTCCTAGTGACCACTCGGGACAGCGGCTGGACCCAGCGGGGTCGGCATTCGAAACTCGAGATCGGTGACCTCGACCTGGTCGAGTGCGCGCTGTTGCTGCGCAAGCAGGATCGGCACATGACAGGAATGCAGTTGTCCCGGATCCTCGAGGTGGTGGGCCGGTCACCGGCCGGCGTAGCCGAGGCGGCTAGGCTCTACCGCGAGCGTGCGCTGTCTTGGGAAGACCTGGCGGACCGGCTCGCCAACCCGGCTAACCGTGCTCTGACGGATGACTACCCTCCGTCCGGGCATCTGGTCGACGAGATCCGCTCCATCCTGGCCCGTTTCCCGGAGGACTCCGCCGAGTTGGGCATGCTCATCCTGTTGCTTGGATTCGGTCCTGGCGCCGTGTGGCGGTGGATGCTGCAGGTCGGAGCCGATTCGGGCGTCTCGCCCGGCGTCCGGCGACTGCTCGACGACCCTGCCGCAAGCGGGCGGGCGTTCCGAAATCTGGCCGAGTCGGGCCTCGGTTGGCGGTCCGGTGACGGCGAGCGCATCGAGATACCGGCGATCATCCGCCTGGTGCTCCGGGAGCTGCTGCCTCGGGCGTACGGGGAGACCAACCGGCGCGACGTGGTGGAGATCCTGATCGCGGCCGACCCCGGACATCCGGAGAATCCGGCGACGCACGCACTTCACCGGCTCATCGCGCCGCACGTGCGGCCGGCCGGACTCGTCGATGTCCACCGCCCGGCGGCCTATCGGACGATCTACCATCAGATCCGCTTCCACCACCTCGCCGGCGACCTCGACGCGGCGATTCGGCTGGGGCGAGAGGCCGAGGCATCGCTAGCTCGGCAGGACGTGGTCGCGCCGGCCGACGAGCTGGCCCTGCAGATAGATCGCGCCCTCGCGAGCGCGCTGCGGGCCGCCGGACAATACGGCGAGTCCTACCGCCTCACCGAGCGGGCCATGGCGCAAGTCGATGCGAATACGTCAGTCGCGCTCGATCTGGCCCGCGGCAGGGGCGACGACCTGCGGATCGCCGGCGAATACCAGCGGGCGTACGAACTGGACGAACAGATTTGGCAACAGCACGCGGCCACCTATTCCGATGACGACCCTCGGACCCTGGCGAGCCGCTACAACCTCTCGGTCAGCCGGCGGTTCCTCGGCCGTTTCCGGGAGGTGGCAGAGGCGGACCGAGCAGTTCTCGACCGGCTGCGGGGCGGCCGGCGCGCCGGTCCGCGGCAGACACGCTGGGTCAACGCCCTGGCCGAGGATCTCTATGGGCTGGGACGCTTCGCGGACGTCGTGGAGTTGCTCGGCCCGCTGACGGAAGCGGAGTCCGGACGGGAACTGCAGCGAGCACGCCGGATGACCGGGGTTGCCTTCCGTCGCCTCGGCAGGCCGATGTCGGCCATGGAGCAACTCGCCGTCTGCTACCAGGAGTGTGTCGGCCAGATGGGCGAGCAGCGCGAGCTCACCCTGGCGGCGTGCGTGAGCCTCGGGAACGCTCTGCGCGACCTTGGCGAGTTCGAGACCGCCGTGCACTACTCCTCGCTGGCGGTGAAGGGTTATGCGGCAGCGATGGGCGCCGACAACCCGCTGGTGCACGTCGCCCGCACCAACCGAGCTGCGGTTCTCCTGGCACGTGGAGACGTCCAGGCGGCGCAGGAGGAATTGGACTTCGTGTACCCCACGCTGACCGATCGCCTCGGTGCCGAGCACCCGTTCGCCGTACAGACCGCGATCAATCGGGCTTCGGCGGTGGCGGTGACTGATCCGCCTTCGGCGTGGCGGTTGTCCCGCTCCGCATACCGGCAGGCACAGGCCGTCTTCGGCGACGACCATCTCGACACACTCATCGCCGCCGCCGGTTACGCCGCGGATCGAGTCACGCGCAAAGAGGACGACGTGGCCGCGCCCGGCCTGGACGAGATCGTGGCCCGTATCCGCCGCCAATTCGGTCCCGATCATCCATTGGCGAGCACTCTGGCATACGGGGTACGAGCGGTCGTCGACATCGAACCCCCGACCGGGTGACGGCAGCAGATTTTGTCAGATGCTGTCAGAACGCGGTGAGACTGCGGCGCCGATGTGGGGGGCGCACCTACCGTGAGCGGGTGACCACGTTTCTGGTCCGCTCCGCCCACGAGGCGGCCCTCGGGTGTACGACCACCCGAGGGCCGGAGGTTCGAATCAGACCCTGATCACTCGTCCTGTCGAGCACGATGTGAGAGCGAGACCCAAACTATGGCAAGACTAGTGCCTCTGCGGCGACGGCGACAGCGACCGCCAGAATCGCCGGCGCCACGCCCGGCGCCCACCGCACCCGTCACGACGAAGGCAGACCCGTCTGCCGTGCCAAGCAAACACGACATCATCCTCGCCTACATCAGGGGCATCACGCCGTACGCGGCTGCCGCCGCCACCGTCGTCGTCGCCTACTTGGCCCATCGCTGACGGGCGCCGCCCTCCACGGTGGTTGCGGCGAGCCGTGCTCGGAAGGTTTCTCAGGTCGGCGGCGGCTCTATGTCACCCTCGAGCCGCCGCCCCGCGACGGCCTGGCTCACCTCCGGGTGATCGGCGCCGAACTGCGCCGTCAATTGAATGATCGCTTCATCGAACAGCTCCGCAGCTCGGTCGTCGTCGCCGGTCGCCCGCAGATCGTGGGCGAGGTTGACGGCGCGCATCAGGACATAAGGGTGGGCGCTGCCGCCGCGAACGTCGACGCCCTCGACATCGGTGAGCTTGCTCAGTTGCAGCATCCGCTCGGACAGAGCCAGCGCCTGCGATGCCCGGCCGGCCAGGGCATGGTCGGTCGCCAGCGAGGTGCCGGCGCAGACGGTGTCGGGGTGTTGCGCACCTAGCTGCTCCTCCAGCCTCCGTTGGGCCGAAACGTCGAGGGTGAACGCCTGCTCAAAGTCGCCGCTCGCCCGCAGGAGGATCGCTTGATTGACTTCGGCGGCGAGAGTCAATGGATGATCCGGCCCGCACTCTTTCCGGTAAAGAGTGAGGGCATCGTTGATCAACAGGGCAGCCTCGTCGAGCTCACCCAGCTGCCGAAGCACGTTCGCCAAGCTCATGTTCGCCACCATGGCGTATTCGTGGGTGACGTTGAATCGTCGGACGGTCCGCTCCCGGGTATCCGTCATCAGCTCTCGGGCGTCGTGGAGCCGGCCGAGTTTCCGCAGAGTGATGGCACGCATGCGCTCGGACAGGAGATAGTACGGGTGTCGAGGGCCGACCAACCGCTCCAACAAGGGCAGCCATTCCTCGAGTCGTTCGAGGGCCGCCCCATAGTGGCCCAGTCCGTAGTAGTCGCGCGCCACGTTGATGTTCATCCAGACGACCTGGATGTCGATGACGCCGACGTCGGCGTAATGCGACGCGATCTCGTCGTCCAGGCGCGCCGCGGCGGCGAACTCGCCGATGAGCCGGTGATCGACGGCGAGATTGGCCATGGTGCGCAGGGTGTAGCTGTCGCCGTCGCCGAAGACCTGCCGGTGTGCCTGGACGCTCTGCTGATCGAACGCGAGCGCTTCCCGGTAACGGCCCTCGATACGTAGATCGTGGCCGCGCTGGTTCCCGGTGATCAAGGTGTACTCGTGGTCGGGGCCGAGCTGATCGCTCGCCAGGAAGCGCTGATACGTGTCCTGGAAGATGCGTGCCGCCAGTCGCACGTCGCCGACCGCCCGGGTCGCGCTCGCGACCTGGGCACGCGCCAGCAGGGTCGCCAGGCCGTCCGGCCCCAGCTGCTCCTCGTCCGGATCGGCGGCCGTCCATGCGGCCGCGGCGCGCTCGGAAAGCAGGCGGCTGCCCTCGTAGTCGCCCGTCAGATAGAGGTACCGGGCGTGATCGAGAATGGTCTGCCGACCCTGGGCAGTGCGGGCGTGGATCATGTCGGCGGCCGTCAGATGCGGCCCCATCTCGCTCTGCAGATCCAGCTCACCGATCTCTTCGGGGTCGCCCGGGCTCCCGGCGGCCAGCAGGTTCTGCACGTTGTGCAGGGTCTGAGCTCGCTGCTGCGGGCTGAGGGTGTCCCGCAGGACCCTCTGCACGAGCCGATGCACCTGGATGCGGGGCGATCTGTCGGCGCTGGAACGAAGGGCCGACGACGGAGACCGGCTCACCGTCTTGGCCAGGCCGTATCGGCGCAGCTCGCGCACAAGCTGACCAGTCCTGATCGGATTGCTGAGCGCGGCCTTCAACTCCGGGGACAGGTCGGCATTGCTGCCGCGTCGCAACAGCGACTGCCGGATCCCGTCGCCGCCGAGGAACGCGAAGAGCGCGAACAACTGAACGATCGCCTCGTCCTGCATGCGCAACTTCTCGATCGCGCCAGCCACCATCGTCGCGACCGTCAGAGGATAACCGGGCGGCCGACCCTCACCGAGCAGATCGAGGCGGCGGACCTCGAGCAGCTCGATGTATTCGCCGACCGGCATATCGGTGGCCAGCAACCACGCCGCGGCCTGCTCCAGGGCGAGCGGCAGATCACCCAGCATCTCGGCCAGTTCGTCCGCCTCGGCCTCGGTGACCCGTGTGCCACGGTCGGGATGATCGTTGGTCCGTTTGATAAGGAGCTGGATGCTTTCTTCCCGGCGGAAGACGTCGACCTCGAGCGTCACGCCGACCCGTTCCCATTCCTCGTTCCGCGTCGTGACGATCACGTGGCCGCCGGTCGACGGCAGCAGCGGGGTGAGGTTCCACGGCTGGTCGGCGTTGTCGTAGACGAGCAGCCATTCCCGGTCGCTGCCGGCCAGCCAGTTGAGCACCGTGCGGGCAGTCTTCTGCTGGTCGTCGGCGATCGGCAGATCGAGACGTTGCGCCAACTGGGTCAGCGCGGCAAGGACAGTCGAGGTCTCCTCGGCCGTGATCCACCAGATCAGGTCGTACTGGTCGAGGTGGCGGTGCACGTACTCGGTGACCAGTTGAGTCTTGCCCACACCGCCCATCCCGTTGAGCGACGGCGGCAGGACCGACGTTGTCGTGCCCTGATCGAGCGCCGAGCCGAGGCGCTCCAACAGTTCGACGCGGCCGGTGAAATTGCGGTTGCGAATCGGGATGTCCCCGACAATTCGTTCCTCGGGGCGGTAGTCGTGCGGCCGGGAGGCGGTCGAACGCGCGCTGATGGTGAGCTCGGCGAATCGGGTCGCCGCCGCCCCCGGATGCCGCCGCAAGATGATCTCGCCGAAGCCGCGTAGGTCGGCCGGCGCCTCGGCAAGCGTGTCGAGCAGGGCGGACATGTCGTCGCGGGCGTCGTCCGAACGAGGAAACACGAGATCGCGAGTCAGCGCCTCACTCAGTTCGGCGACGCGGTCGTCGCGCGTGACGCGGTCTTCGAGGCCTGGCACCTGGAGAAGGACATCGAGCAGACGAGCGTTTGGATCGGCCACGGCGTCTCATTTCCGGTGCACGAGCGAGTGCCTTGTATCCGGATTCTATAGGCACGACGTCGTACCTGGTCCGGTGCCGCTCGCTCCCCGCCGTCCGCCCTGGCACACCTCGAGCGACAGTATCGGAGCCGGTTCCAGACTCCACCGAACTCGCCGACCTGCCCACCTACGCAGTCCAAAGTGACCTGGGACTGCTTGATCGACGACATCGGAGCGCGACAGGGGCGGGGCCGGTGCCCCGCCCCCCGGTGTTCAGCCGCGGACCTCCATCTCGTAGATGCGGGCCGCGTTGTTGCCGTCGGACGCCGCGGTGACGACGTTCAGGCGGACGTAGCGGGCGTCGGCGTTGATGGTGGTCGTGGTGGTGTCGGCGGTGTTGCCGCGGATCGAGGCCCGGGTCGTCCACGTGCTGCCGTCGGTGGAGGTGAGCAGGTCGAAGTCGCGGGTGTCCCACTGCGGGTACTCACCGCCGGCGCCGGCGTGCCGGATGACCACCGAGCCGACGTGCTTGGTGGCGCCCAGGTCCTCCTGGAGCCACTTGGACGAGCCGGTCGAGCACCACTTGTCCGCCCAGCCGGCCAGCCAGCTGCCGTTGACCGCCTTGTCCGGGCCCTCGGTGGCGCTGCACGACGAGTCGGCGGTGGCCGCGGTGCGCAGCGCGAGGTCGGTGGGGGCCGAGGACGACCCGTACACCTCGAGCTCGTAGATCCGCGCGGCGGTGTCGCCGTTGTTGGTCGGGGTGGTGGCCTCGAACCGGACGTAGCGCGCCGTCCGCGCCGGGATCGGCGAATAGGTCCGGCTGTTGCGCATGCCCGTGGCCGTCACGGCCGTCGACCAGGTCGCGTTGTCGGTGCTGGTGGAGATGGTGAACGCGCCGGTGTTCCAGCCGGTGTTCTCGCCGCCCAGGCCGGCGTGCTTGACGATGAACGAGGACACGGTCTGCGCCGAGCCGAGGTCGACGGTCAGGGTGCGCGGCGTCGAACCCGTGCACCACTTGCTGTTGTCCTTGATCTTGCCGTCGACCGCGTTGGCCGCCGACTCGCTGCTGCCGCAGGTCGCCGCCCCGCTGGTGATCGGCTTGCCGAGGGCCAGGTTCGGGCCCAGGTTGGGCTCGGCGGGCGGCTGGGTCGCGCCGTCGCCGAAGCTCGGCGGGAGGTCACCGGAGCCGGTTCCCCAGGACGAGGGCGAGGATCCCATCGTGTACGCGATCGTCCCGCCCCCGGCGATGTCGGTGTACTTCAGGTAGTTGTGCGAGGTGGACGTGCCGTTGACCGACAGCGACTGGACGTACGGGGATGAGGCGCTGCCGCCGCTGATCGTGAGGTTTCCGGTGGGTCGCTGGATGAGCACGCTGGGGAACAGGCCGCCGTGCACCGCCAGGGTGTCCGCGCCCGGCGTGACCGGGTAGAGGCCCAGCGCCGCCCAGACGTACCAGGCCGAGGTGGCGCCGAGGTCGTCGTTGCCGGGCAGCCCGCCCGCGCCGGCGGTGAACGAATCGGACATCACCCGCCGGACCGCGTCGCCGGCGGCCGACGGCTTGCCGGCGAAGTGGTAGGTCCACGGGACGCCGTGCTCGGGCTCGTTGCCGACGTAGAAGTACGGCAGCGAGAGGCCGCCGTTGAGCTGGGTGAAGTGGTGGTCGAGCCGCTGGATCGCGGTACCGCTGCCGCCCATCAGCGTGATCAGCGCGCCCAGGTTGAACGGCACCATCCAGGTGTACTGGGCGGCGTTGCCCTCGGTGTACGGCGACTCGGTCGCCGGGTTGAGCGGCCACGGGAAGCTGCCGTCGGAGTTGCGGTTGTGGATGTACGCCGACTCGCCGTTGAACAGGCTGCGCCAGTACTGCGAGTGGGTCGCGTACGTCTGGTAGGTCGCGGTGTCGCCGAGCGCCTGGGCGAACCGGCTGATCGCGAAGTCGCTGTTGGCGTACTCCAGGGTCTCCGACGGGTTGCCGGCGATGAAGTGGTTGGCCTCGTAGGTGGCCTCGTTCCCGCGCAGCACGTAGCCCTGGGTAGCGCCGCCGGTGGCGCTCTTCTTCATCAGCGCGAGCGCCGCCGCGGTGTCGAAGTTGCGGACCCCGAACTGGTAGGCCTCGTCCACGATGATCGGTCCGGGGTCGCCGGGCATCACGAAGTCCTCGATGCTCTGGTGCGACCACTTGGGCAGCAGGCCGCCCTGCTGGCCGTCGAGCACCATCGACTTGACGATGTCGGTCATCACGTCCGGCGCGATCAGCGAGACCAGCGGGGTCCACGAGCGGTAGATGTCCCAGCCGGAGTAGTTCTGGTAGATCGGCGAGGACGAGCTGTGCACCGCGCCGTCGAAGCCCATGTACTGACCGTTGGTGTCGCTGGAGATGGTCGGGTTCATCAGCACGTGGTAGAGCGCACTGTAGAACTTCTGCAGGTCGGCGGTGGCGCCGCCGGTGACCTGCACCCGGTTGAGCGCGGTGTTCCAGGCCGAGCTCGCGTTCGCGCGTACGGTGTCGAAGGCGCCGGTCTCGGCGGTCGCGTTGGCCTGGGCGTTGGCCACGCTGACGAACGAGATGCCGACGGTGGCGTTGACCACCGCGTTCGACGAGGTGTCGAAGGTGACGTACGCGCCGGTCTGCGTGCCGCTCGCGGACGCCGAGCCGGCCGAGATCGTCGAGCCGCTGAACGTGCCGTACCCGGTCGGGGTCCGGTCGAACTGGATCGAGTAGTACATCGTGAAGGTGCGGCCGCCGCAGAACCCGCCCGCGGTGTGCTGCCCGTACACCCGGTTGCCGCTGACCGTGACGTTGCCGGCCCGGTCGCCGGTGGCCGAGCGGCTGTCGTTGATCAGCAGCCGGGCGGTCGTGGTCGGCGGGTAGGTCAGCCGTAGCGCGCCGGTCCGGGTCGTCGCGCTCAGCTCGGCGGTCACCCCGTACTTGTCGAGCCTGTTCTTGTAGTAGCCCGGTGCCGCGCTCTCGTTGCTCTTGGTGTACGCGCTGGCGTACGAGGTCCAGGCCGAGCCCGGCGACGAGCCGAGCGCGCCGGTGACCGGCAGCAACGGGATGTCCTCGTTGTTCGGGCAGCCGGCGCCGTTGAAGTGGGTGAGGCTGAACGACTCGATGGTCCGGTCGGAGTCGCGGTAGCCCGAGGGGGAGCCGTTGGGGGTGTCGGGGCTGAACTGCACCATGCCGAACGGCACGGTGGCGCCGGGGTAGGTGCTGCCGCCGGCGCCGCCGACGACGGGGTTGGGGGAGTTGCTGTCGTCGGTGCCGACGAACGGGTTGACGTACTGGGTGAGGTTGGGGTCGGCGGCGAGCGCCGGCGAGGGAACGGCGGTCAGGGCCGCGGCGGCCAGCAGGGAAGCCGCGGCGAGGGCACGGATCATCGGTGCCATCCCTTCGTGCGGAACGGGGAATGACAACGTTGTCGGGAATTATTGAGGCATGTCAATATCCTGGCGTTCCGGAACTTGATTCCTGCGCGTTCGAACCCTCAGCGTAGGGACGATCGGCCCCCGGCCGGGGCCGATCGCCCGGCTCGGAGCATGGCCGATCGCCCGCCGGCTCGGAGCCTGGCCGATTGCCCGCCGGCTCAGAGCTTGAAGGCGGCCACGAGCGTGCGCAGCTCGGCGGCCATGGTGGCCAGCTCGCCGGCGGCGCTCTGCGAGCGGTTGACGCCTTCGGCCGTCGTGTGCGCCGCGGCCGCCACATCCGCGATCGTGGCGCTGATCTGTTCGCTGGCCGTCGAGGCCGCCGCGACGTTGCGGCCCATCTCCGCCGTGGTGGAGCTCTGCCGCGCGACGGCCGCGGTGATGAGCTCCTGGTAGCCGCTGATCCGGCGGATGATCGTCGTGATCTCCTCGATGGCGGCCACGGCGCCGGCCGTGTCACCCTGAATGACCTGCACCCGCTCGGTGATGTCGTGGGTGGCGCGGGCGGTCTCCTGGGCCAGGTCCTTGACCTCGCTGGCGACCACGGCGAAGCCCTTGCCGGCCTCGCCGGCGCGGGCGGCCTCGATCGTCGCGTTGAGCGCCAGCAGGTTGGTCTGCTCGGCGATCATGGTGATCGCGTTGACGACGGCGCCGATCTCGGTGGACGACGCGCCGAGGCGGGTCACGGTGGCGGTGGTGGTCTCGGCGGCGGCGACCGCCTCGACGACCACGGCGGCGGCCTCGGCCGCGTTGCTGGAGATCTCCTCGATGGAGCTGTCCACCTGGGCGCTGCCGACCGAGACGGTGTGCACGTTCGCCGAGACGTGCTGGGCGCTGCGGGCCACCTCGCCGGCCTGGGTGCTGGTCTCCTCGGCCATCGTGGCGATCTGGACCGCGGTCTCGGTGAGGTCGGTCGACGCGGTGGAGATGTGCTCGGCGTGGCCGGACAGCGCCCCGACGGTCTCGCGCAGCGCCGCCGTGGTGTTGTTCAGGGCGTTGCCCAGCTCGGCCAGCTCGTCGTTGCCGGGCACCTCGGCGTGGACGGTCAGATCGCCGGCGGCGAGGCCGCGCAGCGCCCGGACGACGGTCCGCAGCGGCCGGACCACCGACCGGGTCGTGACGATGCTCAGGGTCACGGCGGCCAGCAGCGCGACGACCAGCGCGGTGCCCAGCACGGCCATGCTCTCCCGACGCAGGTTCGCCATGGCGGTGGTCTCGGCGGTCATCTGGGCGCCGAGCTCCTGGTCCATCGAGTCGATCGTGGTACTGATCCGCGCATAGATCTCGCTGGTGGTGCCTTCGTTGAAGCTCTTCTTGGCCGCGGCGACGCCCGCCCGAGGATCCCGCCCGATCGCCTGCAGCAGCGCGTCATCCTCGGCGAAGTAGGCGTCCCAGCTCGCCTTGAGCTCGCCCCACAGGCGGCGCCCGGTGTCCGTGGCGGCGTTGCCCGCGCCCGCCTTGAGCTTGTCGTAGACGGCGGCCTTCGCCTTCAGCATGCCGTTGCGGTTGTATCCGTCGGAGCCGGTGGCGGCCGCGTAGCCGTCGGTGACGACATCCACGACGACCAGGCCCTGCCAGCCGCTGATGTCGGCCAGCGACAGGCGCTGGTCGGCGACCTCGGTGCGGAGCTCGACCAGCCTGGCGAAGCGCTGCTGCGCGTCGTTGGTCTTCGTCAGCCCCCACGCACCGGCCACCGCCGCGGCGATGATCAAGGCGGCGACCATGGCGAACGCCAATCCCATCCGCAGACCGACACGAAGATTCGCGATGCGCACCATGACCGCTCCCAAGCGCCATTGACCGGAAGAACTGTCAGTCCGATCGGCAGCAAGCGGATGCGCGACCCCGCTTCGTGAGTGAGGTCACCGGCGACGCGAGACGCCGGTCAATTGGTCCGGTACGGGCCCGCGTGCTCGGGGGTGCGGGTGGCGACCATCAGCGACAGATCACGCATCGCCTCGTAGAGCCGGGCCTTCGCGGTGGCCGGGGTCAGGCCGAGCTGCTTCGCGGCCTCGCCGGTCGTGCGGCGGCGGAAGTAGGTCGCGACGATAATCTCCCGGTGCTGGGGCGGGAGGCTCTGCAACATCTCTTCCGTCGAGGTCGGCATCCTTGGCACTTTGGTCATCGGGACGCCGGCACACCAGTGCGCACCTGCGGCGTAGTCGCGCGGTCACCGGTCCGGAGGCGCCTGCTCGGCGGTCGTTTGCGCCGCGGTCGTGGTGAACGTGATGTAGGTGTCGGGCGGGCGGGTCTCGGGCGCCGGGCCGTCGTGGATCTCCCAGGCGTCGCCGGCCGCCCGCGTCGCCACCCGTGACCAGAACGCCTCGACCCCGGGGTTGTAGCGCTGGAAGGCGACCTGCCACCGCCCCGGGGTCAGCGCGATGACCTGCGCCGCCGCCGCGAGCCCCACGCCCGTGCGGCGCAGCGCCCGGACCACGAAGAAGCCGTTGATCGACGTTCCGCCGCCGTCCGCCGCGACCGTCATCACGAAGCCCCCGGTCCGGCCGGCCGCGGTGATCAGCCAGGCGCGCCGGGACGGGTCCCGGCCGGCCAGGAACAGGTCGAGCTGCCGGTCGTTGAAGGTGCCGTCGTCGTTGGGCAGGTGCCCGTACGGCTCGGAAAGGTCATGCCGGAACAGCTGGCCGAGATGGCCGAGCACGGCCCGGTGCGAGCGGTCGACCGGCACCAGCGCGACCGGGGCCGACGGCGGACGAGGAAGCATCATCGGATCTTCGCACCGCCGCGGCCCCGGGCGTCGCGTGGGCTCAGCGGTGCTCGCGGATGGTTTGGTGGATCCAGCCGACGATCGGGTCGACCCGGGCCGTGGTCTCCTGCTGGTCGTGCGGGCAGGCCGGACCGTTGCTGTCCAGCGAGACGAGCCGGGGGAGCCGGCCGGTGGTGAAGTACGGCGCGCCCGAGTCGTACAGGCAGCCGCTGGTGGTGGGCTTCGGCGCGTACCCGACGACGCCGACGGTGGTGTCGGCGACCGCGGTCACCTTCATCTCGCCGGTCTGCAGATGGGTGGCCGGCTTCGCGTTCACGTCGCTGAGCGAGCCCCAGCCAGCGATCCGGACGATCTCGCCGATCTCCGGGGCGGTACGGGACAGCGCCAGCGGCCGGATGTCGCGTACCGGCTCGGCCAGCTTGGCGATCGAGATGTCGCCGGCCGGCGCCTGGTAGTCCTCGATCACGTGGACGACGTGGCCGTTGGTGTCCGCGTCGTCGGTGCGCCCGATCGTCGCGACCGTGTCGTACGGCACCGGGCCGCTGACCGGGACCCGGTTCACGTCGTGGAAGCAGTGCCCGGCCGTGATGATCCACTGCGGGGCGATCAGCGAGGCCGAACACCCGCTGTTGTACGTCGTGCCGTCCGGCCGCGGGATGTTCGTCATGGTGAGCTTGGTGGCGAACCGGTACTGCCCCTCGGCGGCCGGCGTCCCGTCGGCCACGGCCGCGGCCGGGCCGGACGTGCCGAGCAGCAGCGCCAGCGAGCCGGCCGCGGCGAGCGCGACGGCAGTTGCGGTGCGCAGTCGGGTGGACATGCGTTCCTCCCCTCGTGAGTGGAGCGGGATCACTCCACAGAGGACGACGGTAGCGGTACCGGATTGTTCAGCAGGATTCGGGCCGCCCGGCCGGGGCCGGAATGGTCTGATGATTTTGTGTGGCGCATGTCTCACCACCTCATGTGACGGCCGTCGCCACCGACTGAGAGAGCGCTCAAGCCGCATCCGACGAAGGACCCTAGATGTTCCTCACTTCCTGGTTGGAAGATCGTTCCCTGCGTACCAAGGTGCTGGCGCCGGTCATGGTGTCGGCCCTGGGCCTGGGGACCATCTCGTGGGTTGCGGTGGCCGGCCTGAGCACCGCCGGCGAGCGCACCGAGGCGATGTACGCCCACACGGCCAAGCCGCTGAACGACCTGGTGTCGCTGCGGGACGCCCAGGGCGATTCCCGCGTCATCGTCCGCGACGCCCTCCGCGAGCGCGGCGACGCGCAGCAAGCGGCGATCGACAGCTTCCCCGGCATCGACGCAGCGGTGGACAAAGCCATCGACTCGTACGTCAAGGACCACGGGACCCTCACCCGGCAGCAGACCACGCTCCTGGCGCAGGCCCGGCTCGGACTCAACGAGTTCCGGGCCAGCCGCGACAACCAGCTCGTCGGGTTCATCCGGAACGGCTGGCTGAAGCAGGCGGAGACGCTGCTGGACGACAGCGGCGCCCTCGGCGCGGCCAACAACGTGTTCGGCCAGGCCCTGGACACGCTGACCGCCGCGGAGACCACCCAGGCCCAGTCGGTCGCCGCCGCGGCCGTGACGGCGCAGCGCGACAGCACCCGGGTGCTGCTGGTCATCTCGCTGGGTTGCGTGCTGCTGGCGGTGATCGTCGGCCTGTTCCTCGCCCGGATGGTCGTGCAGCCACTGCGCCGGGTCCAGAACGTGCTGTCCAGGCTGGCCGCCGGCGATCTGACCGGCGACCCGCAGGTCACCTCCCGCGACGAGGTCGGTGCCATGGCGGCCGCCCTGGTGTCGGCGAACGCGTCGCTGCGCGAGACGGTCGGCATGGTCGTCGGCTCCGCGCACACCCTGGACGAGGCCGCCGAGCGGCTGAACAGCAGCAGCGACCAGATCGCCCACCAGGTGTCCGCCTCGGCCGAGCAGGCCACCTACGTGGCCGACGCCGCCGCGACCGCGTCGAGCAGCATCACCACGGTCTCCGAGGGTGCCTCGGAGATGGGCGCCGCGATCGGTGAGATCGCCGAGCGCGCGGCGCAGGCGGCCGCGGTGGCCAGCGAGGCGGTCCACGCCGTCGAGACCACCTCGGCGACGGTCGCCGAGCTGGGCCGCACGTCCGCCGACATCGAGCAGGTGCTCGGCGTGATCACCTCGATCGCGCAGCAGACCAACCTGCTCGCCCTGAACGCCACCATCGAGGCGGCCCGGGCCGGCGAGTCCGGCAAGGGCTTCGCGGTCGTGGCCGGCGAGGTGAAGGAGCTGGCGCTGCAGACCGCCAACGCGACCGAGGACATCGCCCGGCGCGTCGCGGCGATCCAGGCCTCCAGCACCGAGGCGATCACCGCGATCGGCCGGATCGGCGACGTGATCAACGAGATCAACGACCACCAGGGCGCGATCGCGACCGCCGTCGAGGAGCAGACCGCGACGACGGCCGAGATGCAGCGGAACGTGGCCGAGGCGGCCGCGTCGAGCACCCGGATCGCCGGCACGATCACCGACGTGGCCGACGCGGCCCGGACCACCGAGGCGGAGACCTCGGCGTCCCAGGCGGCGATCTCCACGGTGGCGACGATGGCGCGTGAACTGCGCGAAACGATCGGACGCTTCCAGCACTGACCGATCGCCATGGCCCCCGGCGAGGGACCGCTCTCGAACGCCCGATGACACCGTGCTCGGGCCGGCGGGAGTGGTCCCTCGCCTGCGTTCAAGGTCCGGGTGCTCCTCGGCTGAGTTTGCCCAGACACCCGATGTCGTCAGCCGCACGCGTCAGCGCACGCCCACCCGCTTTCTGCCGCGCGGAGAGAGGGGCCGATCCGGTGGGTGTCCGGTCGGCGGTAGCCGCAGGCAACCCGATGCGCATCGGGCCGGCGGCCGTAGGGGTGGCGGCCACCCCCGCTTGGCGTGCGGGATCGGCAGTCGCGTACGGGATGGGCAGCGGCCACCCCGCTTGGCGTGCGGTATCGGCAGCGGCGTACAGGATGTGCAGCGGCCACCCCCCGCTTGGCGTGCGAGACGGGCAGCGAAAAGCCGCATCGCCCGGCTCCGACGTGGGGGTGTCGGAACCGGGCGATGCGGCTCGCCGGTGGGACCGTCAGGCGTCCGGGTTGTTGGCCAGCCGGCGCTCGTTGATCTCCCAGCTCCGCACGTACAGGCGGATCATCTTGGCCATGCTCTCCTGCGTGTCGAAGGTGAGCACAATGTGCTGGCCGGGGTCGCCGTGCGGGGCGTCGCGGACGGTCAGGACGGTGCCGGTGAGCTCGACCTCGCCGTACTCGCCGAGCACGACCATGGCGGTCAGCTGGTCGCCGGGGGACAGCCGCGCCGGCTCGTCGATCCAGCAGCGCAGGCCGCCCTCGCTGATGTCCAGCAGCGCGCCGTCGATGTCGCGCTTGCCGGTGGCGAGGCGGACGGCGGCGCCGCCACCGCCGCGGACGAACTCGCGCCGGTTGCTCTGGCGCGGGGCCTGAGTCGGGGCCAGGGTCCAGCGGTACGGGGCCTCTCCGGAGATCGCGATCAGTTTGCAGGGCAGCACGATGCGGGTGCGCGGCGGCGCCCAGAAGACGTCGAGCTCGTGGCCGGACGTGATCGCCGTGTGGCCGGTGGTCTCGAGCGGCGCGGCGACCGTGAAGGTCTCGGTGTCGATCGACTCGAGGCGGGACCGGAAGTTCACGTGCTCGCCAAGCACCAGGTACATCGGCGTACCGATGACTGGCAGCTCGGTGGTGGCAGACACCGCGACGATCATGGTTGGAGACACCTCACGCAGGGGGATCCGGTCGAGTACGCCATTCGGCCACCCGAACAGAGACTTGAGCGATCCGGCGAGGTGACGTGGGCCTCGACAGGCGCGCCGGACGCAGCGCAGCTCAGAGCCCGAACGGTGCGCCCAGCGAGGTGGCGGTGGCCGCGCAGCCGAGCAACGGCAGATGCAGTTGTTCCTCGACGAAGCGCAACGTGGAGCAGTGCGTCATGGGTTGACCGGTGCTGACGTTCCGCACGGTGGGCGCGATCACGATGGTCGGGATGTGATTGCTCCGGGACGTGCCCTCGTCCCAGGTGATGACGATCGTGAGGCGGCCGGCCCGGTAGTCGGGGCCCGCGACGATCTGCGGGAGCCAGGTCTGCAGCCATCGGTCGCCGGTCCGCACCAGGTCGGCGGGGCAGCCGGCGGCGCCGTGCATGTCGTCGCAGGCGTTCGGGCTGACGAACGCGTACGCGGGCAGGGTGCCGGCCGTCACGTCGTCGTGCAGGGCGCCGGCCGTGGCGGTGCCGAGCGGGACGCTCCACCGGGCGCAGTCGGCCCGGGCGTTCACGAAGTACGTCGCCGGCACGTGCCGCACCAGATAATGGCCCTTGCTGGTCAGCACGCACGTCCGGGCGGCGGACTCGGCATAGTTCCGCCACTGCCGGGCGGACGCGCCGACCTGGTGGAAGACGTTGTCACCGGACAGCGGGTGGTCCTTGGGGTCCTCGTCGTCGCAGATGCCGGCGGTGCTGCCGCTGGTGAGCAGGATGTACGCGGCGAGCGACGGGCAGTGCGCCGGATACCCGGCGTCGTAGTCGGTCGCGGTGCCGAAGCCGGCCGCGAGCTGGTTGAGGTAGGGCGCGTGCGGGTCACCGATGATCTGGTCGTACCCGTGGTTCTCCTCGGCGATGATCATGACTTTGCGGCCGGGGTCCGGCGCCGGCGGCGAGACGCTGACCGGCGTCGTCGGCTCGGGGGACGACGAGCCGTGCTGACATCCCGCGGCGAGGACGGTGACGGCCAGCAGGGCGACGGCGATGCGCGACCTCATGCCGGCGGACCCTACCGCCGTTCGCCTGAAAGCCCGGTGAATGTCCTCGTCGGCGCTAACAGCTTCCTGACAATCTCCGGTCAGCCTCTGCGGGTATGACCAATCGGAAAACGATTCTGTGCCTGACCGCCGTGCTGCTGACCGGCGGCTGCAGCGGCGCCAAGACGAGCGGGCCGCAGGTGGCGTCGGTCCCCGGGGCGACGACGGCGACCGTGCGGCCGAGCGCGAGCGACTCCGCCGCCGACCGGCAGCTTCCGCTCGGCGCTACGCAGGAGCAGATCGACCGCGCGTACGCCGCCTACTACGCCTGCTGGACCGCGCACGGCGTGCCGTCGACCAAGAGCGGCGGCGAGGACGGCGGGCCGCTGCTCACGTACAAGCTGAATCAGAAGAAGTACCAGCCGGCGGTCGATGCCTGCGCGGACCGGGAGCCGCTGAACCCGCCGGAGCTCGACCCGCAGCAGAACCCGGACTACTGGGACCAGCTGCGCGACGAGCAGCGATGCGTGCAGGCCAAGGGCCTCCCGTTGCAGGTGGTGCCCGGCCAGCAGGGCCTCTGGGTGCGACCGGCGACCGACGCCAACTACCGGAAGGTGCGGTCCGACGCGGCGGTGCAGATCCAGCGCGACTGCGAGATCCAGGCGTACACGAAGAAATGAGGCGTACACAAATCGCTCTGGGTTTGATCGGTTTGGTGGTTGTCACGGGCGGCGGGTTCTATGCGCATCGGGCGCTCGCCGATCGCAAGGCGACACCTGCGCCCAGCGCCTCGGTGCGGGTGGCGACCGCGAAAGTGATCCGAACCGATCTCTCCGACTACTGGTCGGAGACCGGCACGGTCGGCTACCGCAAGCAGCGCACCCTGCGCGGCACGGCGGCCGGCGTGGTGACCTGGCTGCCCCGGGCGGGCAGCGTCGTGGCGCGCGGCGGCACGCTGTTCCGGGTGAACGATCGGCCGGTGACGCTGTTCTACGGGTCGACGCCGATGTTCCGCGACCTCGGCCCGGTCGGCGTGGTCGGCCGGGACGTGCGGGTGCTCGCGAACAACCTGCGCGCGCTGGGGTATCGGATCGGGGAGCAGCCGGCGGCCGGCCGCGTGGTCGGCGCGGGCGCCGCGAGGGTGCGGGTCACCCGGGACGACGCGGTGTTCACCGAGGCGCTCAAGGCGGCCGTCCAGCGCTGGCAGTGGGACCGGCGGATCCAGCCGGCCGATGGCGTGCTGAAGGTCGGCGACGTCCTGGTGCTGCCCGGGAGGGTGCGCGTCGGTGCGGCCGGCGCGAAGCTCGGCGACGACGCGACCGGGGACGTGCTGGCGGTCAGCGATCAGACCAAGGTGGTGTCGGTCGAGATCGATGCGGATCGCGCGGATGACGTCCGAGCCGGTCAGAAGGTGCGCATCACGCTGCCGGACAGCACGGTCACGACCGGAACGGTCGGTTCGGTGAGCACCGACGTGATCAAGGACGGCGACACGCCGAAGGTACGGGTGGTGGTCACGGCCGACCGGCCGGCCGCGCTCGACGGGCTGACCACGGCGGACGTGGAGGTGCGGTTCACCGGGACGACCGTTCGGCACGTGCTGGCGGTGCCAGTCGGCGCGCTGCTCGCGCTCAGCGGCGGCGGTTACGGCCTGCAGGTCGCCGGTGGCGCGCTGACCGCGGTCAAGGTCGGGCTGTTCGCCGGCGGCATGGTCCAGGTCTCCGGCGGCGGCATCACCGAGGGTGCGAGCGTGGTGACGACCTCGTGACCGCCGTCCTGGAGATCAAGAACGCGAGCATGGTGTACGCCGGGGGAGTCACGGCGCTGAACGACGTGTCGCTCCGGATCGATGATGGGGAGTTCGTGGCGATTCTTGGCCCGTCCGGATCGGGCAAGTCCACCTTGCTGCACATCATGGGCACTCTCGACCGCCCGACGCACGGGTCGGTCGCCATCAGCGGCCACGAGATCACGGACATGTCCGACAGGGAGCTGTCGCGCCTGCGCGGCGAGCGGATCGGTTTCGTCTTCCAGCAGTTCCATCTGATCGACGGGCTGACCGCGGTGGAGAACGTGGCGACGGCGCTGCTCTACGCGGGCGTGCGTCGCCGTGACCGGCACGCGCGGGCTAAGGAGGCGTTGGACCGGGTGGGGTTGTCCGACCGTCTCGACCACACCCCGCGGCGGCTCTCGGGCGGCGAACGGCAGCGCGTCGCGATCGCCCGGGCCCTGGTCAACCGGCCGGCCCTGGTGCTGGCCGACGAGCCGACCGGCGCCCTCGACGCGGCCAGCGGCGCCGCCGTCCTCGACCTGCTGACCGAGCTCCACCGGGCGGGCACGACGATCGCCCTGATCACCCACGACCGGGACATCGCGGCCCGGGTCCCCCGGCAGGTCCACCTGCGCGACGGCCGGGTCGGTGCCGCATGACCCGGATCGCGCCCGGCGACCTGATCGGGCTGGGACTGCTCGGCGTCCGCACCCGCAAGGCCCGCGCCACTCTCTCCGCGCTGGGCATCGCGATCGGCATCGCCACCCTGGTCGTCGTCACCGGAATCCCGGCGTCGAGCCGGCAGGCCCTCGACCGGCAACTGGCCGCGCTCGGCACCAACCGGCTGCAGGCCGCGCCGGTGCCCGACCGCGATCCGCCGGTGATGCTGCCCGCCGAGTCGGTCGACATGGTCGCCCGGATCGCCCCGGTGACCGTGGCCAGCGCGGTCGCGGACTTCGGGCAGACCGTGGCCCGCTCCGATCGGACCGGAGCGGGCGACTTCAACGCGCTCGCCGTGCTGGCGGCCAAGAACAACCTGCTCCAGGCGGTCAACGGCCGGGTGCGGGCCGGTCGCTTCCTGGACCCGGCCGTCGAGCACTTCCCGACCGTGGTGCTCGGCTCGGTCGCCGCCGCCCGGCTCGGCTTCGCCGACCTGGCCCCGGGGCAGAAGACACCCCAGGTGTTCATCGGGCGGCACTGGTTCACGGTGATTGGGATCCTGGAACCGGTGCCGCTGTCGCCGGACCTCGACCGGTCGGTGCTGATCGGCTGGGACGCGGCCGGAAAGTGGCTGCGGTTCGGCGGCCATCCGACCCGGATCTACCTGCAGACCACCGACGACCAGGTGGAGGCCGTGCGCGGGGTGCTGGCCGCGACCGTAGACCCCGAGCACCCCGGCGACGTGCTGGTCAGCCGGCCGTCCGACGCCCTCGGCGCCAAGCGGGCGGTCGAGCGCACCTTCGGCGCGCTGTTCCTCGGGCTGGCCGGGATCGCGCTGCTGGTCGGCGGCATCGGCGTGGCCAACACGATGTACATCTCGGTGCTGGAGCGGCGCCGCGAGATCGGCCTGCGCCGGGCGCTGGGCGCGAACCGGGGGCAGGTGCGCGTCCAGTTCCTCACCGAGTCGATCGTGCTGTCCGTTCTCGGCGGGGCGGCCGGCGTCCTCGGCGGAGTGCTGGCGACGGCCGCCTATTGTGCCTGGCAGGACTGGCCGCTGGTCGTCCCGGGCAGGTCGACGGCCGGCGGGCTCACCGGCGCGCTGGCGATCGGCGTGCTGGCCGGCGTCTACCCGGCGATCCGGGCCGCCCGGCTGCACCCGACCGAAGCACTCTCCAGCGTCTGAGGGCCGCGCAATGACCTTTGGGGGCCATCCATGACCACACGGCGGGTTCTCGTGGCCGAGGACGATCCGCGGCAGGCCGAGGTGGTGCGCCGGTATCTGGAGGCGGCCGGGTACGCGGCGAGCGTGGTCCACGACGGGGACGGCGCGCTCCACTGCGCCCGTACGCAGAAACCGGATTTGGTGGTTCTGGACGTGATGATGCCGGGGCTGGACGGGCTCTCGGTGTGCCGCAAACTGCGCGCCGAGTCGGACGTGCCGATCCTGATGCTGACCGCCCGGGCGACCGAGGACGACCTGCTGACCGGCCTCGAGGTGGGCGCGGACGACTACCTGACCAAGCCGTACAGCCCGCGGGAGCTGACCGCCCGGGTGCGGACGCTGCTGCGCCGGACCACGCCGCGTCCCGGCTACGTGGCCGGCCCGCTCGCGGTCGATCCGGTGCACCACCGGGTGACGCTGGACGGGCGGGAGATCGAGTGCACGCCGGGGGAGTTCGCCATCCTGGCCGCGATGGCCCGCGAGCCGGGCCGCCTGTTCAGCCGCGCCCAGCTGCTCGCGCACACCCGCGGGCTGGACCGCAGCTCCACCGAGCGCAGCGTCGACGTGCACGTGCTCAACCTCCGCCGCAAGATCGAGGACGATCCGCGGAACCCGGTCCACCTGCGCACGGTCTACGGCGCCGGCTACCGGCTGGGTGGCTCGTGAGCCGGCGGGGTTGGACCGGGAGCCGGCGTATTCCGCTGCGGCACCGCCTGGTCACCCGGCTGCTGCTGACCGTGATCGGGGTGCTGGTGGTGGCCGTCGGCGCCACCGCGTGGCTGGCCGCCCAGACCGCGACCCGGGCGATCCGCCAGGAGCAGGGCCGCTCGCTCGCCGACGAGAAGGGGCTGTACGAGGCGCTGGTCGGCTACGCGGCGACGCATCCCGACTGGTCCGCGGTCGGTCCGCTGCTGCACGACCGGGCGCGGGCGCTCGGCCGGCGGGTCACGCTGACCACCGCGCAGCGGCAGGTGATCGCCGACTCGTCGGCCGGGCCGCCACCGGCCATGAGCAGCCCGGCGGCCACCGTGGACCCGCTGCGGCTCGACCTCGGGGTCACCGGCGGCACGGAGATCATCGACGGGCGGGTCGTCGGGCCGTACCGGCTCACCGCGGGCGAGACCCAGGCCGTCGACAAGATCGCGCAGGACGTGCTCACCTGCCTGGCATCCGCGGGGGTGGAGGGGCGGATCGTCGGCTCGCCGAGCGGCCGGCCGACGCCGGTGGTCGTGCGCGGCGGCGACCCGAAGGACGCGATGAGCCAATGCGGCGCCCGCTTCGCCGGCTGGAGCATGCCGAGCGAGGAGAAGGCGCTGCGCGGGCTCGCGAAGTTGATGGCGACCTGCCTCGGCCAGCCGGACCCGTCCTTCATCGGCATCCAGGTCAACTGGGCCGCCAGCCCGCCCTCGTTCGCGGCGATCGACGGGTCGGCGCATCCGCGCGGGGGCGCGCGGGTGCGCTCCTGCCTCGACCAGTCGCGGCGCGCACAGTTGGAGCCGTACACCGCGCCGGCGGCGCTGCTGTTCGTGACCGATCCGGACACCGGGCTGGCCCGCACCACGTTCAACCTGTCCCGCGGCAACGTCATCCGGATCGCGGCCGTCACGGGCGGCATCCTGCTGGTGACGATCCTGGTCACCGTGCTGCTCGGGCGCCGCCTGGTGCGCCCGCTGCGGGTGCTGACCGAGAGCGCCGCCCGGCAGACGCCGGCACCGGTGACCACCCGGGACGAGATCGGCTATCTGGCGACCGTGCTCAACGAGGCGATGCGCCGCCGCGGCGAGGCCGAGGCCCAGCGCCGCGCGATGGTCGGCGACATCGCTCATGAACTGCGCAACCCGCTGACCAACGTGCGCAGTTGGGTCGAGGCCGCGCAGGACGGTCTGGCCCGGCCGGACGCGCAGCTGCTGGCCCTGCTGCACGACGAGACCGTGGTGCTCCAGCACGTGGTGGACGATCTGGCCGACCTCGCCGCGGCGGACGCGGGCACGCTGAGCCTGCACCTCGCGCCGGTCGACCTGGGCGAGGCGCTTTCCCAGGTGGTCGCCGCGCACGCGACCGACGGACTCACCCTGAGCGTTGCGGTTGCGCCGGCCACCAAGATCAACGCCGATCCGGTACGCCTCCGTCAGCTGGTCGGCAATCTCGTGACCAACGCCGTTCGCTACACCCCGCCCGGCGGCACGGTCGTGGTAACGGGCTCGCTCGAGGGTGGCGAGGCGGTCATCACCGTGCGCGACACGGGCATCGGGATCGCGCCGGACGACCTGCCGAGGGTGTTCGACCGGTTCTGGCGGGCCGATGTGTCGCGGAGCCGCACCACCGGGGGCAGCGGGCTGGGCCTGGCGATCGCCCGCCAGCTGGCCCGTGCCCACGGCGGCGACATCACCGTCTCCAGCACCATCGGCGTGGGCACGACGTTCACGGTTCGGTTCGGGGGCCTGACTAGATTGGAGCCATGAGCGAGGCGCCCCGGCGGCAGGTCGCCGCCACCATGGCCGAGGCCGCCCGGTCCTGGCTGGGCCTGCTGACCGCGGAGCAGCGCGCGATCGCGACCGGCCACCCGCCGTCGGATGCGGCGACCGACGGCGAGCGGCGGCGCTGGTTCTACACCCCGACCGACCACGGTGGCCTGACCCTGCACCAGCAGCGGCCCGCCCAGCAGCGCGCGGCCATGCGGCTGGTCGCCACCGGCCTGTCCCGCCCCGGCTACGTCACCGTCGCCACCACCATCGGCCTGGAGAACGTCCTCGACCACACCGAGGGCTTCGTGACCCGCTTCGACCGCGAGCGCGGCCGTGACCCGGGCCTCTACTACCTGCGCGTCTTCGGTGACCCGGGCCGCGACGCCACCTGGGGCTGGCGCTTCGGCGGCCACCACGTGTCGCTGAACAACCTGGTCGTCGACGGCGAGCTGGTCGCCACCACGCCCTGCTTCATGGGCGCCGACCCGGCCAGCTCCGAGCTGCTCGGCGGTGCGGTCAACCGCCCGCTCGCCCGGGTCGAAGACCTCGGCCGCGACCTGGTCCGATCGCTGCACCCCGGCCTGGCCGAGCGCGCGATCCTGTCGGCCCGGGCCCCGTCGGATCTCGTCACCGCCAACCGCACCACCATCGCGCCCGGCGACCGGGTCATCCCCCTCGCCGGCGTCTGGCGCGACGAGCGCTTCCCCGACCCGGCCGAGCAGGCCAAGCTGCAGGCGGTGAGCGACGCGATCGACGCGGCCGCCGGCTACGCGGAGTCCGACCACCGGGCGCTGGAGTACACCCGGCAACCGAAGGGCATCGCCGGCGCCGAGCTCGACGGCGGGCAGCGCGACCTGCTGCAGGCCCCGCTGGGCACGTATTTCGGACGGGTGCCGGAGGCGGTCGCCCCCGCCTACGACGCCGCCGCCCTCGACACGCTGTACTTCGCGTGGGCCGGCTCGACATCGCCCGGTGCACCGCACTACTACCGGGTGCAGGGGCCCGAACCTGCTGATCGAGTGGGACAACACCCAGCGCAACGCCAACCACGCCCACTCGGTCTGGCGCGACCCGTCCCGCGACTTCGGCCTGGACGTCCTGCGCGCCCACCGCGCCCGCCACCACTGATCGTCCTGGGCGCCCACCGCGCCCGCCACCACTGAGCACGGCAAGGCGGTGCCCCGGATCCGACGCGGGAGGACGACGGATCCGGGGCGAACTCGGCCGGGCTCGATCAGGACAACGGCGGCCCGAGCCGGTTCACGTAGATGGCGTTGTCGGTGCCCCGGACGAACAGGTGCAGTTCGCTCTGGTAAACCCCGGCGCCGGGTCCGGACGGGGTCGCGCCGCCACCCGGCACCTGCGACCATCCGGACCACGCGCTGCCCAGCGAGTTGAGGTAGATCGCGTTGTCCGTGCCGCGGACGAACACGCCGAGCTCACCGCGGTAGACCGCCGCGGCGGGCGAGGACGGCGTGCGGCCGCCGCCGGGGACCGCTGACCACCCGGACCAGCTGGACGCCAGCCGGTTCGCGTAGATCGCGTTGTCGGTGCCTTGAACGATCACGTACAGCGAGTTCTGGTAGACCACCGCCGCGGGCCCGGACGGTGTCGCGCCCGCGCCGGGCACCTCCGACCAGCCGCTCCACGTGGTGCTCGCGTACCGGTTGAGGTAGATCCGGTTGTCGGTGCCCTGGACGAGCAGGTACAGCGCGCTCTGGTAGATCGCCGCGGTCGGCGCGCCGTGGGTGGCTCCGCCGCCGGGAAGCTGCGACCAGCCGGACCAGGACGCGCCGGACAGCCGGTTGACGTAGATCCGGTCGTCCGTGCCCCGGACGAAGAGGTGGAGCTGGGACTGGTAGACCACCGCCGCCGGACCGGACGTGGTGAGGCCGCCACCGGGCACCTCGCTCCAGCCGGACCAGAGCACGCCGTTGTCCCGTTGCACATAGATCCGGTTGTCCGTGCCCCGGACGAACAGGTACTGGATGTCGTTGTAGTGGACGGTTGCGGGCGAGTCGTACGTCGCGCCGCCGCCGGGGACCTGCGACCAGCCCGACCATCCCGCCGGCAACGCCGCCTGGGCAGCGGCCGGCTGCACGCCGGCGAGCGCCGTCGCCGCCACGATCGCCACGATGCCCGCTATGGCGGCGCGGACGAGCCGTCGGCCGACACCACCCGGGGCCTCCTGAGCCATCACTTGTCTCTCCTCGTGATCAGTCACATTCGTCCGGCGCGCCTGAGATCGACCGTAGTGAATGAATGTGACCAGAATGGAGGAGCGTGATTACAACCCGTGAAAGCCTGCCTCCGCGAGCCGGGCCCGGTGGGCGCGGTTGATCTCGATGAGCCGGTCGAGGGCGTCCCGCGCCCGGGTGAGTTCCTCGAGGTGTTCGGTGATGCGGTCGCGTTCCCGCATCATCCGGTCCCAGGCGGCGTCGGTGTTCTGCTCGCTGGGCGAGTCGACGCAGGGCAGCAACTCGGCGATGGTGCGGCTGGACAGCCCGGCGGCGTACAGCCGCTGGATGAACGTGACCCGGGCGATCTCGTGCTCGGTGTAGTGGCGTTGACCGCTGGGGCTGCGGGTGCTGGTGAGCAGCCCCTGCTCCTCGTAGTAGCGCAGGGACCGCACGCTCACGCCGGTGCGCGTGGCGAGGTCACCAATCCGCATCGTGTCTCCCGCTGTGACTTGGTTCTCAACGCTTGCATCTGACGTCAATGTCAGCTTTTAGCGTAGCTGACGTGGCGATCGTGGGGTCCGTGAAAGGCGGCGTGTGATGACGACCCTGTTCGACCGGTACCGGCTCGGCGAGCTGGTCCTGCCTAACCGTGTGGTGATGGCCCCGATGACCCGGGTCCGCGCGGCGGCCGGTGCGCTGGCGACACCGTCGATGGCGACGTACTACGCCCAGCGCGCCAGCGCCGGGCTCATCGTGACCGAGGGGGTGCAGCCCAGCCTGGTCGGCCAGTCCAACCCGGGCACCCCCGGGCTGCACACCGATGAGCAGGTCAAATCGTGGCAACTGGTCACCGACGCGGTGCACGCCAACGGTGGGCGCGTCTTCGCCCAGATCATGCACGGCGGCCGGGTGTCGCACCCGGACACCACGGGCCTGCACCCGGTGGGCCCCTCGGCGGTGCCGGCCGAGGGCAAGGTGTTCACCCCGACCGGCCCGAAACCGGCGCCCACGCCGCGGGCGTTGCTGACCGCGGAGGTGCCCGAGCACGCGGATTCCTATGCCCAGGCCGCGCGGCGCGCCGTCGACGCCGGCTTCGACGGGGTGGAACTGCACGGCGCGAACGGCTATCTCATCGCACAGTTCCTGTCCAGCAGCGCCAACCTGCGCACCGACCGGTACGGTGGCTCGATCGCCAACCGGATCCGGTTCGCCGTCGAGGCGGTCACCGCGACCGTCGACGCGGTCGGTGCGCACCGCACCGGCATCCGGCTCTCGCCCGGCGCCGGCCTGTGGGGCGCGCACGACACCGACGTCCCCGAGCTGTACGGCGCGCTCGTCGCCGAGCTCGCGCCGCTCGGTCTGGCCTACCTGCACCTGGAGGCCACCACCGGCGAGGACGTCCTGGCCGGCCTGCGCGACGCCTGGCCCGGCACCCTCATCGTCAACCCGACCTTCCCGATGGGCCCGCGCACCACGGACAAGGCGGCCGCCGACCACTGGCTGGGGCTGGGCGCCGACCTGATCAGCTTCGGCCGGGCCTTCATCAGCAACCCGGACCTGGTCGAGCGGCTCCGGCAGGACCTACCCCTCGCGCCCGACGACCAGGCGACCTGGTACGCCGGAGGCGACACCGGCTACCTCACCTACCCGACCTACCAGCACGGCGTCACGTCCGATTCCTTCAAGACAGCGTCTTTGCGTGCTTGATAGCTTCGCGCCATGGACATGGAGACATCCCGGCACCTGAGTGCACACATCGACCGCTCGGTCCAGGACGTCTACGACTACGCGTCCGACCCCTCTCACCTGCCCGCGTGGGCGCCGGGCCTGGGCAGCTCCATCGAACTGGTCGACGGGCAATGGGTCATGGAGTCGCCGATGGGCCGGATCGTGGTCGCCTTCGCGCCCCGCAACGAGTTCGGCGTCCTGGACCACGAGGTGACGCTCGCGTCGGGCGAGACCTTCTACAACCCGATGCGGGTGACCGCCGACGGCACCGGTTGCGAAGTGGTGTTCAGCCTGCGTCGCCAGGCGGCCATGAGCGACGAGGACTTCGAGCGCGACGCCGATGCCGTGTTGTCCGATCTCCGCAGACTGAAGCGGAAAATGGAGCGGCCGTAGCGTCCTGATGACGGGCCTCGCCGGGTGACCTGCACCCGGCGGGGCCCGCG
This sequence comes from Actinoplanes sp. KI2, assembly GCF_025630775.1. Classification (GTDB taxonomy): domain Bacteria; phylum Actinomycetota; class Actinomycetes; order Mycobacteriales; family Micromonosporaceae; genus Actinoplanes. Next base: position 85,952 of record NZ_JAOSZE010000012.1, on the reverse strand, counting down.
GGACGCGTTTCAGTGCCCTCCGCAGTTGGGCGCGGCTGGGACGTCCACGAAAGCGTCGATCACCTCGCCGGTGGCCCGGCTCACCGAATGGACCGTCATGTGCTGCGTTCCGGGCTGACTCGGCGCGGCGTGCACCTCTCGAATGCCGTCGACCGTCGACGTGGACGGCTGATCGAAGAAAATCACGCCGTTGTCGGCGAAGGTGACCTGCCAAACCTGCCCGGCCGGCACCTTGATCTCGAATTCCTCGCCCACCACCGGCGAGCCGCCCGGCTCGTCGTCATCCTGCTTCGCCTTCAGGATGTACGGGCTGCCCTGGCTGCCCACGCCAATGGTGGAGAAACCCGGGCTGCACGGTCGCCCGCTCGCCGAGGCCGGACCGGTGAAGGCCACCAAGCTCCCGATGGTGCCGGCCACGAGAATCCCCGACATGACTGCCTTGCGCATTCCTACCTCCCGGAAAGGCACGTTCGACCTGTCGCGAGGACATACGCACCGGGGTTACCCGGGGCCGGCGGAAAATTGTCGGTGTAACCCCCGCTCGTATTCCTGTTCGGACGCGAAAAATCCGTCAGGAGGAGCTTCAATCATGCGACCGCGCATCAATACCAATGCTCGCAGAATGCGTAGCGGCGCCGTTTCCCTCGCGCTCATCGGCTCTTTCGGGCTGGTTGCGGCGTGCGGTGGTACCGGTGGAAACAAGGCGGACGCCGGGCTGAGGGCCTCACCGGGCGGCAGCCTGCCGGGTATGCCGGGTGGTTCCGGCCCGCCACCGTCGATGGCGGGTATGCCCATGCCGTCGCCATCCGCGGCGACCGCCGGCGCCGCGGCGCCGGTCGCCGGTGACCGTGTCGCCATCAAGAACTTCGCCTTCGCGCCGGCCGTGCTGACCGTGCCGGTCGGAACCACGGTGACCTGGACCAATCAGGACTCCGACGCGCACACGGTGACCAGCAGCGGGTCCGGCGGACCACTCAACTCCAAGGCCCTGGGCACCAATGACACCTTCAGTCACACCTTCACCAAGGCGGGCACCTTCACCTACCTGTGCTCGATTCACCCGTTCATGACGGCCACCGTGACGGTGACCCGATGAACGGGGGCAGCCACGAACACGGCGCCGACGGCGCGGGCATGACCCGGCGGCAGTTGATCCGCCATGCCGGATGGTTCGGCGGCGCGGTGGTGCTCAGCGTGGCCGCCGGCGAGGTGATCAGCCACGTCGCCCACGATCATGACGCCACCGCCACCGCCGACCCCGGCGCGCTGCGGTTCGTCCAGGTCTCCGACAGCCACATCGGGTTCACCGGGCCCGCCAACACCGATGTCACCGCCTCGTTCGGCCACGCGGTGGACCGGATCAACTCGTTGGGGTTCCGGCCCGACTTCGTCATGCACACCGGGGATCTGACCCACCTGTCGACCCCCGCGCAGTTCGACCAGGTCAAGCAGATGCTGTCCACGGTCCGGGCGGAGCGGGTCTTCGTGGTGCCGGGCGAACACGATTCCGTTGGCGACGGCGGCCGGGCCTACCTGCGTACGTTCGGCGCCAACACGGCCGGCGACGGGTGGTACAGCTTCGACACCCACGGCGTGCACTTCCTGGCCCTGGTCAACACGCTGAGCCTGGAGAAGTTGGGGCATCTGGGAACCGAACAGATCGATTTCGTACGCCGGGATCTGGCCGCGGTGAAGCCGGACACCCCGGTCGTGGTGTTCAGCCACATCCCGCTGTTCGCCATGTATCCGCAGTGGGGCTGGAGCACCGACGACGCGCTGCAAGTGATCAACATGTTGCGCCGCTTCTCCTCGGTGACCTGCCTCAACGGACATGTCCACCAGTTGTTCACCAAGACCGAGGGCAACATCACCTTTCACTCCGCCACCACGACGGCCTATCCGTTGCCCGCGCCGGGCCGCGCTCCCGCGCCTACCCCGCAGGTCCTCCCGGCCCGGCAGCTCGAGGACGCCCTGGGCATCCGCACCGTGACCTATCGGGAAGGGGACCAGGCCCTGGCGGTGAAGGAGGAACGACTCACATGAGCACGGCAAGGCTGGTGATCCGGCTCGTCGTGGTGGCCACGGTCGCCGTGAGCGGTTACGTGCACGCTGAGCTTTACGTCGACGGCTACCGTTTCGTGCCCCACGTCGGACCGATGTTTCTCCTGCAGGCAGCGGTGTCGTTCGCGCTGGCCACGCTGCTGCTGCTCGGCGGACCGCTGCTGGTGCAACTGGCGGCGGCCGGCACCGCGCTCGGCGCCCTGGGCGGCTTCGTGCTCTCCCGCACGGTGGGGATCTGGGGGTTCACCGAGCGGGGGTTCCAGCCGCACCCGCAAGCATTGGTCAGCGTGCTGTCGGAGCTTGCGACACTGGGACTGCTCACCGCGCTCTGGATTCAGGCGCTGCGACATCGGGCGGCCGGCGGTGCGGCTAGGTCCGGTCCGGTGTAACCCGCGTGCGTATCTCACCGCAGGAGGTGAATGCCGATGGCGGTTGCGGATCCGCAGCCCCCGGAGCCACGCGTTCTGCGGCTGGTGGGCGCTGAGACGTACCCGAGCTGGGAAGAGGTCTACCGGGACAACGCGGAGCGGGTCTACCGGCTGATGTTCAGCCGCGTCGGCAACCGGCCGGACGCCGAGGACCTGACGACCGAGGTGTTCCTCGCCGCGATGCCGCGGCTGCGTCCCGACGCCTCGATCGGCGAGGTACGGGCGTACCTGCGGGCCACCGCGCGGACGACGCTCGCCGAGCACTGGCGTCGCACGCTGGGCCGCCAGGTAACCTCGATCGACCCGGACGCCATCGCCGACGAGTACGCCGCGCCGCCCGGCCGGCCGGAAGCCGAGGGCCAGGTACGGCGGCTGCTCGCGGCGCTCCCCGAGCGATACCGGAAAATCCTGGAGCTGAGGTTCCTGCAGGCCGCGTCGATCCGCGAGGCGGCCGCGAACCTCGGCGTCAGTATCACCCACGCCAAGGTTCTGCAATATCGAGCACTGCGAGCGGCGGCGAAACTCATCGACGCGGAAGGGCGGTGAACAGGGTGCGCCGGATCTCCGCCTACATCGACCGGTTGCTGCGCCAGCGCCGGCCGGGCCGCTTCGTGCCCACCGACGACGAGGCGGACGCGCTGCGCGCGGCGATCGCGCTGCGAGCCGCCGAGCCGGAGGGGGCCATGCCGCGCCCCGAGTTCCTGGCCGACCTGCGGGCCAAGGTGGCCACCGAAATGGCGCGGGCCGGCGAAGCCGAGCCCGAGGTCGGCCGTCCACCGACCGGCCGGCGCCGCCAACTTCTCGCGGGCACCGCCGCCGCGGCCGGCGCCGCCGTCGTCGCCGTCGTGGTCGACCGCACGGTGGCGGCGCCCACGACGGCCGAGCCGTCGCCCACCCTGTCACCGAATGACGGCGCCTGGCACACGGTCATGGCGAGCGAGGACCTTGCCGAGGGCGATGCGCGCACCTTCGACACCGGCGCGGTGACCGGCTACCTCCACCGCGTCGACGGCGTGGTCAGCGCCCGCTCGGGCATCTGCACCCACCAGGCCTGCCGGCTGCTGCTCAACCTTCCCGAGCGTCGGCTGGACTGCCCCTGCCACCGCACGTTCTTCGCGCTCGACGGCGAGGTGATCCATTATCAGCTGAAGACCAAGCCGGGCCGCCTGCCGGAGATCCGGGCCCGCGAACAGAGCGGGCAGATCCAGGTCTTCGTCCCCCGGACCACGGCGGACTGAGGCGGTGCACTGCTGGCCCCGCCGGGGTGACATCCCCGGCGGGGCTCGTTCCGGTCAGGCCGGAGCGCCGTACGCTCCGATCTCGACGGTGTCGACGAACGCGCAGCCGGTGGACTGGCTCGGGCAGTGGCCGCCCTCGTCGGCGACCTGGGTGCCGAGCATCGTGTAGCGGAGGAACTTCACGGCGGACGTGCCGGCCGACAGGCTCACCGGGTTCATCCGGTTGCGGTCGGCCGTCCCGAAGTGGCCGGTGGCCGCCACCGTCCAGGCGGCGCCGTCCGGTGAGGTCTCCAGCCGGTAGTCGCCGGTGGAGGAGCTCGGGTCGTCGCCGCAGTTGCCGGTCGGGTTGATCTCGATGGAGGCCAGGTTGACCGCGGCCGGCAGCGCGATGGTGACCGAGCGGGGCTCGATCGCCGTCCCGGTCGTGACGACCGCGTCGGAGCTCCAGCCGGTGCCCTGCGACATGTCGATCGCCTGGCCGGGGCCGCAGCCGAAGCCGCTGTTGTCCTCGCCGTCGAAGGCGGTGACCGAGGCGCCGCCCTGGGCCGCGGCCCAGTCGCGGCGGACCGACCAGTCGACCGTGCCCGGGGCGGCGACCACGGTGACCGTCTTGATCTGACTTTCGAACCCGGCCCCGCCGGCGGCGACCTTCTGATACGTACCCAGGAAAATGTTCTTGATCTGGTAGTGGCCGTTGTGGTCGGTGACCGCGGCGTAGGAGCCGGCGAACCCGGAGGCGTGGCCGCCGAAGGTGACCGCGACGCCCGCGGCCGGCTGTCCGGTGCTGCGGTCGGTGACCGTGCCCGCGATCGAGCTCCTCGGCGAGTGCGGCGCGGGCGGCATCGAGAAGTCCTCGACCGGCGCGGTGTCCGAGCCGTCCACGGCCGCGGCGAAGAAGCCCATGCCGCGGTGCGCGAAGACGGTCCAGATGGCCGTACGGTGCCGGCCGCCGGCCACCACCTGGTCGGCCATCAGGATCGCGTTGCGCATGTCCAGGAAGGACGGGTCGGCCGGGGACAGCTCCATCGCCCGGGTGGCGAGGGACTCGGTCAGCCGGTAGCCGAGCGCGGTGCGCAGGTCCCAGAGCGTCTCCGCCCAGATCTCGCCGTCCGCGTGCACCTCCGGGCCGCGGCGGGAGATCTTCCCGTAGTCACCGTACGTGTACCCGCCCGGTCCCGCGTTCGGCCGGCCGGGGCAGACCGCCGCCGGGGCGCCGACCGGGCAGTCGAGCGGCTGGGTGCGGATGGTGTTCGCGCCGGCCGTCGAGTACTCGAAGATCACCAGCTCGCCGGGTTTGGCGGTGTCCTTCTCCAGCCCGACGCTCTGCAGGTAGTCGTAGGCGTACCAGTCGCTCCACGCCTCGCCCATCGCGCCCGACTGCGGCCCGTTGAGCGTCGACACCCCGGCCGCGTCCACGACGAGACGGTTGGACAGGCCGTGGGTGTACTCGTGGTAGACCGAGGACGCCTCGTTGCCGACGTCGGACGGCACGTACGGGTCGTCCGCCGCCGGCGTGTTCGCGGCCGGCTGCAGGTACATCTGCATCGTGGGCGAGGTGCCGTCCGGCGGCGTCGCCATGTTCGCGTTGTCGACGTGGTTCTCGTCCGGGAAGCCGTTGTCGGTGTTCGCCCCATCAAGATCATTCACCTGTACGGGGTCGCCGTCGCGCGTCTCGAAGTTGCCCGCGGCCCGGGTGAAGCCGATCGGCGCGGCCAGCAGGTGGTCGTGGAACACCGAGGTGAAGTAGAGCAGCTGTGCGGCGTCCATCGCCCGGTTGTCCTGCCAGGAGAACGCCTTGAACGGGTCCCAGGTGCACTGGTACTGGGCCGAGCAGAGCTCGCCGGTGAACGTCTTCAGCGGGTAGGTGAAGTGTCCCGGGGAGCTCTGGCCGACCTCCTCGCCCGGGTTGGCGACGTTGTCGTCGTTCAGGTCGGAGAACACGTGCGACGAGTTGCCGGTGAGGTTCTTCGCGTACGGGGTGACCCACTTCGACAGCGAGACGCGCCGCTGCTTGCCGCCGGCCGGGGCGCCCGGGTAGTTGTCCCAGACCAGCGCGTCGGGCCCGGCGTCGTGGGCGGTGAGGCTCTGCCGGTAGAGGACACGCCCGGTCTGCGCGTCGACCACGTGCAGGTAACCGGCCTGCATGGTGAGCGTCCGATAGCCCAGCCGCAGGCCGCCCGCGGTCGGGAAGGCGACCAGCTGGGCCTTGTCGCCGGCGGTCGGGCGGGTCTCCCGGGCGTCCCGGCGGGCCGTGTCGAGCGCCTGGCTGCCGGACAATCTGGCCCCGGCCAGCGACGCGGGCAGCTGCCGCACCGGCGAGCCGGTCATCTGGACCAGCGCGCCGTTTTTCGCCACGTCGGCCCGGATGCCGTTGCCGAAGACCGGCACGTCGCCGACCCGCTGCAGGAAGCTCAGGTGGTGGGTGCCGGCGATGTCCAGGTAGTCGCGGCTCAGGTGCAGCGTCGCCGGGTCCACGCCGAACAGGTCGGCGTGCGCCTTGAGGTAGTCCTTGGCGACCCGTACGGCGGGCTTGCGGGACGGCCCGGTGAGGAAGCCGTCCAGCCGGGCCACCTGGCGGGGCGTGCCGGTGACCGGGTCGATGTCGACGATGCCCTGATCACCCAGCTGGGCGCGGAGGGTCTGGACCGAGGGCCGGGCGGAGAGCGCGGCCGCCCGGGTGGCGAGCGCGCCGGCGAGCGCGGGATCGTGCCGCGCGTCGTAGTTTCCGGGGGCGGCGGTGGCCGCCGTCGAGGGCGCCGGACCGGGGGCCGCCGTCGCGGGGGCGCTCCCGGCCACGGCCGGCGTGATGCCGATGGCCAGTGCCACGCCCCCGGCGAGGGTACGTCTGAGGTTCTTTCTCATCCGGCCAGACTGGCAAACCGATCGACCGGTTTCAACATCGATCAGATCAGCCAGCGGTTCTTCTGCACGATCGGCAGCGAGGCCCACCACCGGCCCAGGCCCCAGGTGTGCCCGGCATAGGTGAGCGCCAGGACCACCCCGGTGACCGCGTAGATGAAGTGGTAGTCGGTGATCGGGTTGGACGAGCCGCTCGGCTTGCCGTCCGCTGTGGTCTTGTCGAGCGGGAACTCGGCCAGCCACATCAGGGCCATCAGCACGACCAGGGCGACGGCGGCGACCCGCAGGCCGATGCCGAGGACGAGGGCCAGGCCGATGCCGAGCAGGCCCAGCATGAACAGCCAGTCGGCCCAGGGTTTGCCGGCGATGTCGTGGAAGAAGGTCTGCAGGCCGCTGGGGCCGACGTCGACGTTGGACAGGAAGCCCTTGGTGGGGGAGCCGCCGTTGATCCAGGCCTTGGCGGACGGGGTCGAGTACCCGAGGCCGAAGCACTTGTCGAGGAATGACCACAGGAATACGAAACCGGTGGAGATGCGCAGGACCGCTAGCGCCTTCGCGGCGGCCGCGCTCAGTGGGGTGCCGGGCGCCCGGACGTTCTCGAGGTGGTGAGCGTCCCGGCCGGTGGTCGTCATGGTGTCCTCCCATCGATGTCCTTGGCTATGAGTGAACGCCAAGGGCCTTGACGGGGGTCAGGGCCGAAAGTCCCCTCTGCCCGACCGACTTCGATCAGATGAGGATCAGATGAGGACGTCGGCGACCTCGCGCCGCCGGGTCGGGTGGCCGGGGGTGCCGTAGCCGAAGCGGATCAGGATCTGCGGGCTGCCGGATCGGCCGAGCGAGCGGCGGAGTTGCTCGCGCGCCGCGGGCACCTCGATCGGCTGGCTGATCATCGAGGTGTCCAGGCCGGCCGCGGTGGCCGTGAGCAGGACCTTCTGCATGGCCTGGCCGGCCCGGATCTGGTCGGCCGGCCGGTCGCCGGTCACCCCGAGCACGCCGACCAGCGGCTCCGGTTCGTAGTCCCGGCCGGGCACCCGCCGACGGTCGGTGAACAGCCGCTGGGGAAGGAGGTCCTGCGGCTCGGGCAGCGGCGCGCCGGCCTGCGCGGGAACGCCGTCGGGGGCCTGGTCGGCGTGCGTCCAGGTGGCGAGCTCGGCCTGGTAGCGGGCGTCGCGGCGGAGCACCCGGTCGGCGCTGTAGGCGATCTCGCTGACCGCGGCGAGGGCGGTGGCGCCGACCAGCAGGTCGAGCCAGGCGACCTCGTCGCGGGCCGCCGCGAGCAGTGCCCGGCGGACCTCCGCCGGGACCGGGGCAGGCCAGAACGGGCCGCGGTTGCTGTACCGGCGGGCGACGGCGTCGTACAGCTCCGCCTCGGCGTACGTCGGCGGCCGCGGCTCGGCCGGGGTCAGCCGGGCGACCAGGTCGCGGTCGGCCGGGTCGGGGTGTGCGTCGACGACGGGCGGGTGGCCGGCCGCGGCGAGCGCCAGCCGGGCGTTGTAGAGGGCGGCCCCGCAGGCGAGTCGGGCGGCCCAGCCGGACCGGCCGGTGCCGAACTGCCGGCGCGGGTCGATGCGGATCTCGACGGCGCCGTCGCGCAGGCCGAACAGCCACGGCTGGCTGTTGTGCAGCGAGGGCGCGCGGATGCCCGCCTCGGCGGCGTGGCGCAGGTCGGACTCGTCGTACGCGACGACGGCGACGCCGGTCGCGCTGATGGTCGGGCGATTCATGGCGGGCACCTCCTGCACACCACGGTCCCTCCGACGGCGCGGCCGGGTCAGGGTCAAAGGTCCCGCGTGCCCTGGCGACCGGCCTGGGAGTACGCCGGAACTTCGACGGTTACCCGATGTGACGCGGGACCTCACGCCTATCGGGTGTCAGCATCTTCTGAAGGAGGAAGCGATGCCCAGCGCACGTGAGATGACCACCCCGGTCGCGATCCACCACGAGCTGATCCAGGGCCGGTACGCCGGCCTCGGCGAGTACACCGTCTCGTTCGAGCGGTTCCCGCGGGACGTCGACCCCGCGCCCTACTTCGCCGGGCTGCCCGGCGACCGGTGCAGCTGCCCGCACTGGGGCGTGGTGACCGCCGGGCAGATCACCTTCCGGTGGGTGGACCGCGAGGAGACGTACGCCGAGGGCGACGCTTACCACGCCCCGCCCGGCCACCTCCCACTGATCACCGCCGGTACCAGCGTGATCGAGTTCAGCCCGGCCGAGGAGCTGGCGAAGGTCCAGCGGGTGGTCGACGCGCACATGACCGCCGACCGGTTCGTGCGCTGGCTGGAAACGGGTGCGGAGCCCGGGGACTTGTTCGCCCCGGACGTGTTCGGCGACCTGACGCTGCCGCAGTGGCGGGTGCAGGCCGGCACCGCCACCGACCTGATGGCGCTGCGCACCCAGGGCCACCCGTGGCCGGGGACGGTCACCGTGGAGCGGCTCGATCTCACCGCGCGCGGCTGGGTGATGCAGATGACCGAGCGCTGGACCGACGACAACGGCGCGGACTGGTACTGCCGGGAGATGTTCCGCGCCGACGTCGAGAACGGCTCGATCACCGACATCGCCATCTCCTGCACCGGCGACTGGGACGAGGCGACCGTCCGCAAGCACGCGGCGGAAGTGGAGCTGCTGCGCCCATGAGCGACGACGTGCGGCGACTCCTCGACCGGGCCGACGGGCACCGTGCGGCCGGTCGCGGCGCCGACGCCGGCCCGCTGTACGCCGAGGCGACCGACCTCGCGCTCGCCGCGGGCGACCTGCCGGCGGCGATCCGGGCGGTGCTCGCGCTGGCCCGGGGACAGCGGTTCGACGTGCAGCCGGGCCTGATCCCGGCCCGGCTGCACGACGTCTACGTGCGGGCCACCGAGCCGGCCGACCGGGCCCGGCTCGCCGCCGCCCTGGCCCGGGTCTGGGCGTACGCGAGCCGGCCGCACCGGGCCGCGCCGTTCGCCACGACCGCCCTGGAGCTGGCCCGCGCGGAGGGCGACCCGGTGCTGCTGGCCGACTGCCTCGACGCGACCCTGACCGCGCACTGGGGGCCGGACGACCTGGACCGGCGCCGCGGCTGGGCGCAGGAGCTGGACGACGTGGTGGCCCACCTGCGCGACCCGCAGGCCCGGCTGCAGGCGTACCTGTGGGCGCTCACGGTGGCGTGGGAGCTGCTCGACCTGCCCCGCATCCATCGCCACCTGCGCGCGCTGGAGGAGCTGGGCGCCGCGGACGCCGAGGCGCGGTTCTTCGCGGCGCCCCGCCGGCTCGCCGCCGACCTGCTGCTCGGCCGGCTGGACACCGCGCCCCTCCTGCGCGAGATCGCCGAGGAGGCGGCCGGGCAGGCGTTCGTCGCGGACGTCGAGGGGATCGGGCACTTGATGACCGCCTACCCGGCGATGCTGCGCGGCGACCGGGCGACCTGCGCCGCCGAGGCCGCCGTCTACCAGGAGTGGGCGACGACCGAGGGCGCGCCGACGGTGCTCGCCGAGGCCGGCCTGCTCTGGGCGGCGGCCGGGCGTACGGACCGGGCCGCCGCGGTGGCCGGTCAGTTCGGCGGTGACACCCTGGCCGGGCTGCCGGCCGACGGGGACTGGCTGCTCACGGTCCAGTGCGTGCTGGAGGCCGCGCTGGCCGGGGGAGTGCGGGAGGTGGTCGCGGCGGCGGTGGAGCTGCTCACCCCGTACGAGAACCGTGCCGTGATCAACGCGGGGGCGGTGATGTTCCACGGCACCACCGACGACACCCTGTCCCGCGGCAACGCGCTGCTCGGCAACGCGACGGCCGCGGCCCGCCAGCGGGAGCGGGCGCTGGCCACCTACCGCCGGATCGGGGCGGTCTGGTGGCGCGAGCGGCTGGAAGCGGCGGCCCCGGGCGGCGACGCGGGCCGGATGCGGTTGCGGCGCGCCGAGGGCGGGCTGTGGAGCGTCGGGCCGGACGCGGCGCCGGTGACCGTGCCCGGGATGCGCGGGCTGGAGTACCTGCACTGCCTGCTGTCCCGGCCGGACACCGAGATCCCGGCGCTCGACCTGGCCGGCCCGCAGACGGTGCGGCAGGGCGGGCTGGGTCCGGACGCCGACGCCCGGGCGCTGGCCGAGTACCGGCGGCGGTTGGCCACCGCGCCGCCGGCCGAGCGGGCGGCGATCGAGGCGCACCTGCGCTCGGTGACCGGGCTGGGCGGCCGGGCCCGGGAGAGCGGGTCGAGCGCCGAACGGGCGCGGGTCGCCGTGCGCAAGGCGATCGTGGCGGCGCTGGGGCGGGTCGCCGAGGCGCAGCCCGAGCTGGGTCGCCACCTGTACGAGCGGGTCAGCACCGGCGCCACGTGCCGCTACCGGCCCGATCCGGCGAATCCGATCACCTGGCTGCTCTGACGGCCCCGCTCACTCTCGTACGTCCGCCGGGCCCTGGGTGGTCGGCAGGCCCGCCGCGAGCCATGCCTCGACGCCGCCGGCCAGATCGGTGGCCCGGTGCAGGCCGAGCGCGCGCAGACTGGCCGCGGCGAGGCTGGAGCTGTAGCCCTGCCGGCAGGCGACGACGATGTGCAGGTCGTGGCCGGTGGCCTCGGCGATGCGGCTGTCCGACAGCGGGTCCAGTCGCCATTCCAGGACGGTGCGGTCGATCACGATCGCCCCGGGCAGCTCGCCCTGGCGGGCCCGCTGCCGGTCGGTGCGGGTGTCGATCAGGAGGGCGCCGGCCGCCACCGCCGCCACCGTCTCGTCCGGGTCCAGGCGGTCCATGCCCTCGCGGGCGCGCTCCAGCGCCGCGTCCACTCCGCCGAGAGTCGTCGTCATCCCGCGATCATGCCCGACCCGCCGGCGGGGAAACGGGGATGCTCGCCCGTTCTCAGTCCGGCAGGCTGCGGAGGAAGGCGGCGAGCAGGTCGCGCAGGGCGGTGCGGTCGGTGTCGGACAGGCCGGCGAACAACTCGCCGGCCACCCGGTCGGCGGTCGCGCGGGCGGCGGCCAGCCGCTGCCGGCCCTCGTCGGTGAGCGCGACCGCGCGGGCCCGCCGGTCGCCGGGTACCGCCTGGCGCACGGCCAGGCCCAGCGCCTCCAGCTCGTCGACCGAGCGCATCATCGTCGACTTGTCGCCGTCCAGCTCGGCGACCAGCCGGGCCTGGGTGCACGGTCCGAGCCGGCCGAGCGTGTTCAGCACGCCGAACAGGCGGCCGTCGATGCCCAGCGGCGCGAGCTCCCCGCCGAACCGGCGGGTCGCCCGCTTGTGCGCGCCCGCCAGCAGCTGACCGATCTCGACGCCGACCGCGTTGCTCCCTGCCATGACCCCACTCTACTCAGCAGAGAAGTTCTCGCTTGAGATATTCTCGTCTGAGAGGATATGGTCGGCGGGTGCATCAGTGGATCCGCTGGCCGCTGCGACTCACCTCGTCGCTGGCCGCCCTGCTCCTTTTCGACCAGGCCGTGTTCGCCGGCCAGTTCCTCGCCGGCGCCTTTCCGGCGTTGCAGACCCACCGGGACAACGCGACCTACGCCGGCGTCGCGGTGCTGACCGCCGCGGCCGCCGCGGCCCTGATCCGGTGGCCCGGCCGCGGCCCGATCTGGCCGACGCTGGCCTTTCTCGGGCTGTTCGGGCTGATCGCGGCGCAGATCGCGCTCGGCTTCGCCCGGGTGCTAGCGCTGCACATCCCGCTCGGCGTGCTGATCATCCTGACCGGCGGTCTGCTGGCGGCGTGGTCGTGGCGCTACCGCCCGGCGGTGGTCGCGGTCGCGCCCCGGCCCACCGGCACGGCGTCGGTGGGGGAGCGGTCGTGAGCCTGAGCCGGCGGCGCCTGCTGGGTGGTCTCTCCGCGGCCGGTGCGGCCGCGGTGGTGGGGGTTCCCCTGCTTTCCGGGGTACGCGGCGCCAGCTCGACCGGTGAGCTGCTGCCCAGCCGGATCGCGCTGCCCAGGCCGTTCACGCTGCCGTTCCGGGTGCCGCCGGTGCTGGCCCCGGTGCGCTCCGACGCGAGCGGCGACCATTACCGGGTCACGCAGCGAGCCGCACTGGTCGAGATCCTGCCCGGCGTGCGTACCCAGATCTGGGGTTATGAAGGTCTGTTCCCGGGGCCGACGATCCGGTCGGTGCGCGGCCGGCGCACGGTCGTGACCCACCGCAACGAGCTGCCGGTGCCGGTCGTGGTGCACCTGCACGGCGGGCACACGCCGGCCGGGCAGGACGGTTTCCCGACCGACCTGCTCTACCCGGTCGGCCGGCCCGGCGAGCACGCGCACATGGACGGGGCGATGACGCACGGCAGCCGTGACTACGTGTATCCGATGACCCAGCCGGCCGCCACGCTCTGGTATCACGACCACCGGATGGACTTCACCGGTCCGGCGGTGTGGCGGGGGCTTGCCGGGTTTCACCTGGTCAGCGACCCGGCCGAGGACGCGCTCGGGCTGCCCTCCGGCGACCGGGACCTGCCGATCATGATCGCCGACCGGTCGTTCGACGCGGACGGGTCGCTGCGCTACCCCAGCCTCGACCCGACGCTGACACACACGCCGGGCGTGCACGACCCGTACGGGTCGGGGGTGCTCGGCGACGTGATCCTGGTCAACGGCGTGCCGTGGCCGGTCGCCGACGTGCGCGCGGCCCGGCACCGGCTGCGCCTGCTGAACGCGTCCAACGCCCGCCGGTACCGCCTGACCCTGGACCCGCCGGGCGCGCTGGTGCAGATCGGCGCCGACGGCGGTCTGCTGGAGAGCCCGATCGTGCACGACGCGGTGGAGATCGCCCCGGCGCAGCGGTTCGACGTGGTGGTCGACTTCGGCCGCTACCGCCCGGGCGACGTGGTGACCCTGCGGAACGCGTACGGCGATCGCACCACGACGCCGGTCATGCGGTTCCGGATCGGCCCGGCCGGCCCGGACACCAGCCGGGTGCCCGACCGGCTGGCACCGTCACCGGCGCCCGCCGCGCCCGTCACGGTGACCCGTGACCTGCGGTTCCGGCACGGCAAGGTGCACGGGATGCCGGGCTGGACGATCAACGGGCAGGCGTTCGACCCGGCCGTGGCCGCCGCCGATCCCCGGCTGGGTGACACCGAGATCTGGCGGCTCAGCTCGGACTTCCACCATCCGATCCACCTGCATCTGGCGTCGTTCCGGGTGCTGTCGCGGGGGATCGGCGGGCCGGGCGCCTACGACCACGGCCCGAAGGACACGGTGGATCTGCGACCGGCCGAGCAGGCGAGCATCCTGGTGCGCTTCACCGACCACCCCGGACGGTACGTCTTCCACTGCCACAACCTCGAGCACGAGGACATGGGGATGATGGGCGTCGTCACCGTCCGCCCTTGACGATCACGGCTTGCGGCCGACCGCCCCGAACTCGTCGACCTCGCGCAGGTCGTCGCCCGCCGCGTCGGGGCTGGGTCGCCACTTGTTGCACGGCACCAGGCCGGGCTCGAGGACCTCGAGGCCCTCCAGGAAGCGGGCCAGTTCCTCGGGCCGGCGCAGGTGGTAGGAGAGCGGAGCGTTCGCGTTCCAGACCCCGATCGCCTCCTCGAAGGCCGGGCCGTCGAGCACGTTCGTGCCGTCGGCGGTGACCAGGTAGGAGCCGGACGGCAGCGCGGCCAGCAGCTGGCGCACGATGCTGACCGCCTCGTCGAGGTTGGGCACGTGGCCGAGGATGTTCATCAGGATCAGGCCGGTCGGCTGGGACAGGTCCAGCGTGGTGCGCCCGGCCGCCTTGATGATGTCGGCCGGCTCGTGCAGGTCGGCGTCGATGTACTCGGTGGCGCCCTCGGGCGTGCCGGTGAGCAGGGCCCGGGCGTGCACCAGCACGAGCGGGTCGTTGTCCACGTACACGATGCGGGCGTCGGGGGCGACGGCCTGGGCGACCTGGTGGGTGTTCTCGGCGGTGGGCATGCCGGTGCCGATGTCCAGGAACTGGCGGATGCCGGCCTCCTGGGCCAGGTAGGTGATCGACCGCTTGAGGAACGCGCGGGACGAGCGCGCCACCACGGTGATGTCCGGGTAGAAGCCGGAGAACTGGTCACCGACCTGGCGGTCCACCTCGAAGTTGTCCTTGCCGCCGAGCCAGTAGTTCCAGACCCGGGCGGAGTGCGGGATGCTGGTGTCGAGCTTGGCGCTGGCCTCGTTGTCGGTCATGGTGGCCCTCCCGCTGGGGAAATGTCCTTACGGCTACGTTCCTATCAGCCTGTTCGTCGGTATGCTAGCTCGCGAAGATCACGCTGTTCCAATGTGGACGACCGGGGCAAACGGATGGATTTTTCATCCGGCGGGCGACTTTCGGCAGGCGGACTTTAGTGAACCAAATAACGGGCGGCGGCTCGACCGTGCGCCGCATGCAACTCGGCGCGCGCCTGCGTGCCCTGCGCCGGGCGGCGGGGCTGACCCGTGAAGAGGCTGGTCATCCGATCCGGGCCTCGGAATCCAAGATCAGCCGGATGGAGCTGGGCCGGGTCGGGTTCAAGGAACGCGACGTCGCCGACCTGCTGACCCTGTACGGCGTACACGATCCGGACGAGCGGCGGCGGCTGCTGGCCTTCGTGACCGAGGCCAACTCCCCGAGCTGGTGGCACGAGTACGGCGATGTGCTGGACACCTGGCTGCAGACCTATCTCGACTTCGAGCAGGGCGCCGAGCTGATCCGGACGTACGAGATCCAGTTCGTCCCGGGTCTGCTGCAGACCGAGGCGTACGCCCGGGCGGTGATCAGCCTCGGCTACGACCCGAGCAACCGCGACGAGATCGAGCGGCGCGCCCGCCTGCGGATGGAGCGCAAGCAGCTGCTGCTGCGGCCGGACGCGCCGAAGCTGTGGGCCGTGCTCGACGAGGCGGTCCTGCGCCGCCCGATCGGGGGAGTCGAGGTGATGCGCGGGCAGGTCGCCGCCCTGCTCGAGCTGACCGATCTGCCGGGCGTGCAGCTGCAGGTCATCCCGTTTGCCGCCGGCGGGCACGCGGCGTCGGGCGGCGCCTTCAGCGTGCTGCGCTTCCCGTACCAGGAACTGTCCGACGTGGTGTACATCGAGCACATGACCGGCGGCCTGTACCTGGACCGGAGCGAGGAGGTCGACCGGTACACGGCGGCGATCGGCCGGCTGTTCATCGAGGCGGCACCGCTCAGCGAGACCCCGGCGATCCTGCGCGGCGCACTGAAAGACCTCGGCGGCTGAGCGGCGCGGCATGCCCCGACAGTGCCGCATCGTGGCGACGAGCGAGCGCGTCGTCAGCTGAACATCTGCTCCTTGAGCAGATAGAGGCAGAGCACGACGCCGGTGACGGCGGCCAGCCCGACGAAGAAGCCGATCAGCATCAGCGCGACCTTGAACCGGCTCTCCGGGAACTCGCCGGACGCCGTCCCGGTGTCACCGTTGAGGTAAACGTGAAAGTCGCGCCCCCGATAGACGTACGTGCAGACCCAGACCGGAAGCAGCACCAACGCGACGTCCAGCCCGGAGTAATGCGGGTCCTTCCACAAGTCCCAGCTCGTGTACGAGGAGCTCAGCGCAATATCCCGGCTGCCCTCCCGCGCCTCCCGCACCCGGTCGAGCATGGTCGCTTTCGCGGTGTCGACGGCCGCGTCCGGTTCGACGTCGTACCGGACCGCTTCGTGGCCCTCGAGGAACTCGGGGGTCAGCGGCCGCGCCGACGCCAGTGACCACGGCGCCAACGCCGTCTGGTCGGCCGTCGGCACCACCGCACTGGCCGGGACCGTCACGTCGCTCTGCCGGACCCGGGTCCGGGCGGCGCTGCGCATCTCGGGCACCCGGTGCCAGCGCGGGTCCGGCGCCAGGGTGGCATCGAAAACCCAATGCGGCAGGTACGTGCTGCGCCACGACTCAAGCTCGGTGACCTGCTTCAACGCGTCCGGGGCGAGCGGCCGGTGACCGATCCAGCGGCGTACGTGGTCGAGCAGGCCGGCCCGGTCGACGGCGAACGGCAACACCCCGTCGGGCACGAACTGTTCGCGCGGGTTCGCCTCGGTCACCAGCGGCGTACCGCAGAACGGGCAGCGCCGGGCGAGATTCGTGGTCTCCGTCCGCGCCTCGCAGCCCGGGCAGGAGAACACGGTCGCCCCGGCGTACGCGACCCGCCGGCGCCGGCTGCGAATCAGCTGGTCGTAGGGATGCCGCCCGATCGCCGCCGCCGAACCGGCGATCGCGGTCTCGTGTCCGCAGTGCGGGCAGCGCAGGACCGCAGTGCCGGGTGCGAACTCGAGATCGGCGCCGCAACTCGGGCACGGGTAGCTGAGCACCGGGCGACAATAGCAACACGTCCTAGCCGGCCTCGGGGTCGCGGACCGACCGCAGCAGGACCCGCGACACGTCGATGACCTGCAGCTCGTCGGCGGCCTTGCCCTGCTGCTTACGGACGTTGGCGCCGTCGGTGAGCATGACGATGCAGTACGGGCAGGCCGCGGTGATCAGCTCGGCGCCGGTGGCGATCGCCTCGTCGGTGCGGGTCTCGTTGATCCGGGTGCCGATCGTCTCCTCCATCCACATCCGGGCGCCGCCCGCGCCGCAGCAGAACGACTTCTCGTGGCTGCGGGGCATCTCGGTGAGCCGGACGCCGGGCACGCCGGCCAGGATCTCCCGGGGCGGGGAGAAGACCCGGTTGTGCCGGCCCAGGTAGCAGGGGTCGTGGTAGGTGACCGCGGCCTCGACCGGGTGCACCGGCACCAGCTTCTGCTCGGCGACCAGCTGGGACAGCAGCTGGGTGTGGTGCAGGACCTCGTAGTCGCCGCCGAGCTGCCGGTACTCGTTGCCGAGCGCGTTGAAGCAGTGCGCGCAGGTGACCACGATCCGCTTGGCCCCGGCCGCGTTCAGCGTCTCCACGTTCTGCTTGCCCAGCTCCTGGAAGAGCAGCTCCTGGCCGAGCCGGCGGGCGGCGTCGCCGGTGCAGGTCTCCGCGCCGCCGAGGACCATGAACTGGACGCCGGCCTCGTTAAGCAGCTCGGCCACGGCGCGGGTGGTCTTCTTGGCGTTCTCGTCCAGCGAGCCGGCGCAGCCGACCCACAGCAGGTAGTCGACGTCGGCGGGGAGCTGCTGGCCCTCGTCGAGCACGCGTACCTCGAACGGCAGCCCGGCCATCCATTCCAGGCGGGCCTGCGCGCCGCGGCCCCACGGGTCACCGGCCCGCTCGAGGTTACGCAGCAGGGTGTGCGCCTCCTTGGGGAACTGCGACTCGATCAGGACCTGGTAGCGGCGCATGTCGACGATGTGGTCGACGTGCTCGATGTCGACCGGGCACTGCTCGACGCAGGCGCCGCAGGTCACGCACGACCACAGCACGTCCGGGTCGATCACGCCGCCCTCGCTGACCAGGCCGACCAGCGAGCGCTCGGCCTCGGCGAGCACATCCTTCGGAAGAGCGGAAGTATCGGGGCCGGCCAGCAGGTACGGCGCCTTGGCCGCGGCGTGGTCGCGCAGGCTCATGATCAGCAGTTTGGGGCTGAGCGGCTTCTCGGTGTTCCAGGCCGGGCACTGGGACTGGCAGCGGCCGCACTCCGTGCAGGTGCCGAAGTCGAGCAGGCCCTTCCAGGTGAAGTCCTCGATCGCCCCGCGGCCGATCTTGTCGTCCTCGCCGGGGTCCTCGAAGTCGACCTCCTTGCCGCCGGAGTAGACCGGCAGCAGCGCGCCCAGGGCTCGGGGGCGGCGGGAGAACGCGACGTTGATCGGGGCCAGGAAGATGTGCAGGTGCTTGGAGTACAGGACGAGCACCAGGAAGGCGAGCACGACACCGAGCGACAGCAGCAGGCCGACCGTCTCGAGGACATCGTTGGCCGTGGAGCCCAGTGGCGCCAGCACCTTGGCCACCGCCTCGGAGGCGAAGGCGCCATGGGCGTACGGGAAATTGCCGGTGTTGATCTGCGCCCCGCGATAGAGCAGCAGCGTCCACATCACGTTGAAGATCATGAACAGGACCAGCCAGGCCGGGCCCAGGTGCGAGCCGAAGAACCGGGACCGGCGGCCCTCCCGCTCGGGGCTCTGCCGCAGCCGGATCACGCTGAACACGGCCAGGCTGACCAGCACGGCCACGATGAACAGGTCCTCGAGGAAGCCGAGCCAGGTCATCGTGCCGATGATCGGGATGTGGAAGTCCCGGTCGAACAGGGCCCCGAACCCCTCGATGATCGTGGCGAAGAGGATGGTGAAGCCCCAGAACACCGCGAAGTGCGCGGCGCCGGGGACGCTCCACTTCAACAGCTTGCGCTGCCCGAGCACCTCGGTGGTCACGGCCAGGACGCGCTTGCCCACGCCGCTCGTGCGGCCGGGCTCCACCGCCTGCCCGGTACGCCCGATCCGGTACAGCTGGAACGCGCGGCGACCGGCCACCGCCAGCACGGCCAGCGTGATCGCCAGGCCCAGCACGAGTCGTACGACCACTCTCACTCCTCGGTGAAGATGACGGGTTGGGCCCGGCGACGCTCGATCTCGGCGAGCAGTTCCGGCACGACCTCGTGCACGTCGCCGACGGCGCCGAGATCGGACAGCTGGAAGATCGGGGCGTCCGGGTCGCGGTCGATGGCGACGATCGTCCCGGCGCCGTGCATGCCGCAGCGGTGCCGCAGCGAGCCGGAGATGCCCAGCGCCAGGTAGAGGCTGGGATGCACGATCGTGCCGACCTGGTCGACCTGCGCCTCGCGCGGGCACCAGCCCTGCTCGGCCGCGGCGTGCGAGCCGGCCGCCACCCCGTCGAGCGCGGCGGCGAGCCGGCGGACCAGCTCGAACCCCTGCTCGGACCCGACACCGCGACCGCCGGCGACGATCACGGCGGCGGTGGAGAGGTCGCGGGTCTGCGCGCGGCTGTGCACGGCCCGTACCCGGTCGGAGAAGGGCACCCGCAGCGCGCGGATCTCCGGTTCCACCGGCGCCGGGGCGAGCGTGACATGCTCGGTGCGGACCACGAGGATCGGGACGCCCCGCGCCACGCTGGACTCCACCAGGTACGCGCCGCCCTGCACCGACTGGGTGGCGATCGGGCCGTCCGGGCCGGCCGTCACGTCGATCACGTCGCTGAGGACGCCGGAGTCCAGCCGGACCGCCACCCGCCCGGCGATCTCGAGGCCGTCGCGGCCGGAGGCGATCACGATCGCGGCGGGCCGCCGCAGGCCGGCGAGCCGGACGAGCATCTCCACCCGGGCGGCCACCGGATGCTCGTCCACCTCGGGCGCGACCACCGAGTAGATCGTCGCCGCGCCGAACCGGCCCAGCAGGTCGATGCTCGGCCGATCGGCCGTGCCGCCGAGCACCGCGGCCGGCCTGCCGAGGCGCCGCGCGACGGTGAGCAGCGCAGCGGTGGCACGCGGCTTCCGCCGCCCGGCCAGCACCAGGACCTCCGCCACGCGCGCCTCCCGAACTCGCCGGTCTACAGGAACTGGCGCTCGGCCAGGAAGTCGGCCACCCGGATCGCCACGCTGGTCGAGTCGCCCGTGGCGAGCTCGCCGGGCCGGCCGCCGCGCCGCGGGGTGGTCGCCCGCACGACGCACGCCGAGCCGGCCAGTCCCACCTCGGCCGGTTCGATGCCGAGCGTGGCCAGGGTCCACACCGAGATCAGCTTGTCCCGGGCGTCCAACCGGGACACGTACCGCGGGTAGCGGGGCTCGCCGCACCGCTCGGTCACCGAGACCACCACCGGCGGCGCCGCGGCCAGCACCCGCCGGTCGCCGCCGCCGTCGTCCCGGTGGATCTCCACCCGGCGCTCGCGGGCCACCAGGCGGTCGGCGAAGCAGAGCGCGGGCACGCCGAGCCGCTCGGCGACCATGGCGGGCACGGCCGACATCCCCGAGTCGGCCGACGAGGAGCCGCACAGCACCAGGTCGAACCCGAGCCGGTCGACCGCGGCGGCGAGCACCCGGGAGGTGGCCAGCGCGTCCGAGCCGTGCAGCGCGTCGTCCCGGACGTGCACGGCCGTGTCGGCGCCGAGCACGAGCGCCGTGTGCAGGGCGCCGACCGCGGCCGGCGGACCCATCGTGACGGCGGTGATCTGCACGTCGCGGCGGCGTACGGCGATCTGCAGGCTTTGATCGACGGCGCACCAGTCGGCCGCGTTGAGCGCGGCGGGCCGGTCGTCGCGCACCAGGGTGTGGTCGGGGGCGAAGGACAGGCCGTCGTCCATGGACGGTACCTGCTTGACGAGCACCACGATCCGCACGGTGGACCTCCCTGGGCTGAACGCGAGTTTAGGACGATCGCCGTCGATCTGGCCAGAGTGACCAAGGGCCCGCCCGGAGAGGACCGATCGCCCTGTCCCGGCGGGCCGGCCGGGCCGAAGCTCGGAAGAGGAGGGGGCTGATCCCATGAACACGACAACCGTCCCGCCGTCCCGCCGGGTCCTGGCGGACTGCGTGCGCACCGCAACGGCCGCGCCGTCGCTGCACAACAGCCAGCCGTGGCGGTTCCGGCTGGATGGGCCGGTGGTGGACGTGTACGCCGATCCCGCGCGCCGCCTGGAAGTGATCGACCCGGCCGGGCGTGAGCAACTGATCAGCGTGGGTGCCGCCGTCCTGACTCTCCGCCTGGCGATCGAGCAGGCCGGGTACCGGTGCGAGACGACCCCGTTCCCGAGCCCGGCCGAGCCGGAGCTGGTGGCCCGGGTGGTGGCCGGGGCGCCCACCGCGGTCAGCGCGACGACCGAGGCGCTCGCCGCCGCCATCCCGCATCGGCACACCAACCGGTGGCCGTTCGCCCAGCTGCCGGTGCCGCCCGAGGCGCTGCGCCGCCTCGTCGACGCCGCGCGCCACGAGGGCGCGGTGCTCACGATCGCGACCCCGGCCGGGCGTGACCGGATCCTGGCGATGGCCGCCGAGGCCGGCCGCCGGCTGCAGGGTGGCCCCGGTTACCACGCCGAGCTCGACCGCTGGGCCGGGCAGGGCGTCCGGCACGACGGGGTGGCGCCCTGGGCGGTCGGGCCGTGGGACGCCCTCGAGGCGGTGCCGGTCCGCGACTTCGGCGAACTGTCCGAACTCCGGCCGGCCGAGCCGTTCGAGCCGTACCCGACCATCCTGGTGCTCGCCACCGCCGGCGACGCGCGGCCGGACTGGCTGCGGGCCGGACAGGCGCTGCAGCGGGTGCTGCTGACCGCGACCTGGCAGAACCTGGCCACCACGCCGATCAGCCAGCCGGTCGAGGTGCCCCAGGCGCGGCGCCTGCTCACCGACCCGGCGACCGGACTGTCCGCCCAGATGGTGCTGCGGGTCGGCTACGGCAAGGTGGCCGGCCGCTCGCCGCGGCGGCCGCTCTCCGAGGTGCTGCTGCCCGACCGCGCGCGGTAGACCCTACCGGGGTTCGGGCGTTGCGTGGCCGTCCGGCTGGACCCGATGGAGAGGCTCCAGCAGAGGTTCGCGCGGCGCCAGGTCGACGACCTCGCCAACCTGTTCGAAGGGCTGCATTCCGGGCGGGCCGAACATGAGGGCGAGGATCCGGATTGGCTGCTCGGGCTCACCCAGACCGCGATGAAGGGCATCGACGCGACCAGCCTCACGTCGTTCGGCCGGCACCACGGGTTCGTTGACGACGGCGACTTCTGGGCGAGCGATCTCGGCCTGCGATACCTGGATCAGAGTTGTGGGACCACAAGCCCTCGGCCGGCCTGCCCTCGGTTCAGTAGACGGTCAGGCCGTGGTCGCGGAACTGGTCGCGTACGCGCTCGATGGTCGCGGTCCCCGGTGGCGGCGTGTCGGCCAGCGGGAACGGCAGCCCGAGCGCCGCGTACTTCGGTGCGCCCAGCCGGTGGAACGGCAGCACCTCGACCCGCTCGACGGTGGGCACGTCCTCGGCGATCGCGGCCACCGCGTCGACGTTCGCGCGCTCGTCGGTGAGCCCGGGGACGAGCACGAACCGTACCCAGATCGGCATGCCTCGCTCCGCGAGCCGATGCGCGAAGCGGATGGTCGGGCTCAGCCGCCCGGTCCGGGTGACCTTGCGGTACGTGGCCGGGTCGCCCGACTTGATGTCCAGCAGCACGAGGTCGACGGCCGACAGCAGGTCGTCGTCCGCCCGGTCGCCGAGGAACCCGCTGGTGTCCAGCGCCGTGTGCAGTCCCATCTCGTGGCTACGGCGCAGCACCTCCCGGGTGAACGCGGGCTGCTGCAGCGGCTCGCCGCCGCTGAGCGTCACCCCGCCGTGGGCGACCTTGATGAACCGCTCGTACCGCCGGATCTCGCGCAGCAGCTCGTCAGCGGTGACCGGATGGCCGCTGCGCCGGTACCAGGTGTCGGGGGAGTGGCAGAACTGGCAGCGCAGCGGGCAGCCGGCCAGGAACGCGACGAAGCGCGTCCCCGGCCCGTCGACGCCGGTCGAGACGTCCCACGAGTGCAGGCTGCCGGTGGTGGTCACAGCGAGCCGTGGAACGTACGGGAGATGACGTCTTGCTGTTGCTCCCTGGTGAGCCGGACGAAGTTCACCGCATAGCCGGAGACCCGGATGGTGAGCTGCGGATACTTGTCGGGGTTGGCCATCGCGTCCTCGAGGGTCGCCCGGTTCAGCACGTTGACGTTGAGGTGGAAGCCGCCCGCGTCGGTGTAGCCGTCCAGGATCCCGGCGAGGTTCTCGACCCGCTCCTCGCGGGAGTGGCCGAGCCCGTCCGGGGTGACCGTGGTGGTGAGCGAGACGCCGTCGCGGGCCTGCCGGTACGGCAGCTTGGCCACCGACAGCGCCGCCGCGACCAGCCCGTGCCGGTCCCGGCCGTTCATCGGGTTGGCGCCGGGCGCGAACGGCTCGCCGGCTCGCCGGCCGTCGGGCGTGTTCCCGGTGTGCTTGCCGTACACGACGTTCGAGGTGATGGTCAAAATCGACAGGCTCGGCTCCGCCTTCCGGTACGTGGGCTGCCGCCTGATCTTGGCCATGAACCGCTCGACCAGGTCCACGGCGATCGTGTCGGCCCGGTCGTCGTTGTTGCCGAAGGCCGGGAACTCGCCGTCCACGGCGTAGTCGACGACCAGCCCGTCCTCGTTCCGCAACGCCTTGACCTGGGCATACTTGATGGCGGCGAGGCTGTCCACGGCGACCGAGAGGCCGGCGATGCCGGTGGCCATGAACCGGTGCACCGGGTAGTCGTGCAGGGCCATCTCGAGGCGCTCGTACGCGTACTTGTCGTGCATGTAGTGAATGACGTTGAGCGCGTCGACGTAGGTCTCGGCCAGCCAGTCGAGCGTCCGGTCGTAGGCGGCCAGGACCGTGTCGTAGTCGAGCACGTCGTCGGTCACCGCCGCGGACGCGGGGGCGACCTGATCGCCGGTGATCTCGTCGCGGCCGCCGTTGATCGCGTACAGCAGCGCCTTGGCCAGGTTCGCGCGGGCGCCGAAGAACTGCATGTCCTTGCCCACCCGCATCGCCGACACGCAGCAAGCGATCGCCGTGTCGTCACTATAAGCGGGCCGGATCAGCTCGTCGTTCTCGTACTGGATGGCGCTGGTGTCGATCGAGACCTGCGCGCAGAACCGCTTGAAGCCCTCGGGCAGCCGCGGCGACCACAGCACGGTGAGGTTGGGCTCCGGCGCCGCCCCGAGGTTGTAGAGAGTCTGCAGGTACCGGAAGCTGGTCCGGGTCACCAGCGGACGGCCGTCGCAGCCGATCCCGCCGATCGCCTCGGTCACCCAGGTCGGATCCCCGGAGAACAGCTCGTCGTACTCCGGCGTGCGCAGGAACCGGACGATCCGCAGCTTGATCACGAAGTCGTCGATCAGCTCCTGGGCCTGCTCCTCGGTGAGCGTGCCCTCCTCGATGTCGCGCTGCAGGAAAACATCGACAAAGCTTGACGTACGCCCGAGCGACATGGCCGCGCCGTTCTGCTCCTTGGCCGCGGCCAGGTAGGCGAAGTACAGCCACTGGATCGCCTCCCGGCCGGTGGTCGCCGGCGCGGAGATGTCGTACCCGTACCGGTCGGCCATGTACCGCAGGTCCTCCAGGGCCCGGATCTGCTCGGCCAGCTCCTCCCGGTCCCGGATCACGTCCTCGCTGGACAGGCTCCGGTCGAGCTCCGCCTTGCGCTCCGCCCGCTCGGCGATCAGCCGGTCCACGCCGTACAGCGCGACCCGCCGGTAGTCGCCGATGATCCGGCCGCGGCCGTAGGCGTCCGGCAACCCGGTGATCAGGTGCGAGCGGCGAGCCGCCTTCACGTCGGCCGGGTAGGCGTCGAACACCCCGTCGTTGTGCGTCTTGCGGTACTGCGAGTAGATCGTCCGCACGGTCGAGTCGAGGCTGTACCCGTACGCGGCGAGGCCGTTCTGCACCATCCGCAGGCCGCCGCTCGGCATGATCGCCCGGCGCAGCGGCGCACTGGTCTGCAGGCCGACGATCAGCTCGTGGTCCTTGTCGAGGTACCCGGGTGCGTGCGAGGTGATCGTCGACGGGGTGTGCGCGTCGACGTCGTAGATACCGCGGCGCCGCTCCTCCACGAACATCAGCTGCAGATGCCGCCAGATCCGCTCGGTCCGCGGCGTCGGCCCGGCGAGAAACTCCGGCCCGCCCTCGTACGGCCGGATGTTGTCATGGATGAACCGGCCGACGTCAATCGTGTCGCGCCATTCCTCGCCGTGGAATCCACGCCAGCCGTCCTGCGATGCGGTGCCCATGGGCCCTCCTTCGTCCATCTCCAGCCTTGCCGGATCGGCGTGGCGGATGCAGGGCCGAAGGTCCCGGCGCGGCGGGTCAGCCGGCGGCGTCCTTGAGGGCCTTGTCGACGAGGGTGCGGACCGTCTCGGTGGTCGCGGCGGCGTCCGGCTCGGTGATCTTGGTGACATTGGCCTGGGTCTTGGCGGCGCCGACGACGACGAAGTGCATGGCCGGGTAGGAGGCGGCGTTGGCGTCGACGGCGGCGGCCGGGGCCTGGCCGGCGGCGAGGATCAGGTTGCAGCCGCCGATGGCGAGGGTGGCCAGGTAGGTGGCGGCGTTGGCGGGGGTCTGGTCGCCGGCGACGGCGAGGTAGCGGACTTTGCCGTGGGTGGCCAGGGACGCTTTCTGCATGCCGTCCCAGGCAAGCACGGCGTCCTTGTCGGTGAGGCCGGCGGCGGGGGTGAGCAGGCACGCGGTAGCCGCGGTGTATTGCCGGGCGCGGGGTTCGGCGTCCTCGGGCCACAGCAGCCAGGTGAGGCCGACCGCTGCGATCGCGGCCGCCGCCGCGGCGGCGATCCACGTTCGACGGCTCATTCGCATACGTGACACGGCGCGGAGCGTACACGGGAATCCGGTCCGGCTTGAATTGATATCCATCAACACAGAGCGTTACCTGATCGCCGCTTGACGCACAGGTGATCTTCAGTGAATCTTGGCGCCGAATCATGCTCGCGGCAGACGGGGAGCTGGGGTCCTGTGAGTACTTGGTGGCGTCGTTGTGCGCTGGTGACCTTGGTGGTTTTCGGTCTGTCGACGGCGATGCCGGCCGACAACGTCCACGATGGACACTTCCCGTTGAGCTGGCTCACGCGCCTTGTGGACGTGCGGTTCGCGTCGGCGCAATCGCCGGGCGGGAAGGGACCGCAGAATCCGCACGGACCGCAGCCCAAACACGGTGGGTATGTGCCGACGGCGGCGACGATGGCCAACGGTGGGGCGGGCCGGGCGCCGGGCAAGGTGAAGGGCGCGCTGGATTCGTACCGGCCGTACCAGCCGGCGGTGAAGCCCATCAAGATCCGCGGCAAGTCGCGGGGCTTCGTGGCGGCGACCAGCACGCGGGACGCCGCGAAGTCCACCGCCACGATGGACCAGTACGCCAACGCGGACGGCACGACGACGCGGGTGTACACGCCGGGCGCGACCAACTACCGGACGTCCGGCGGCGGGTGGCAGAAGATCGACCCGACGCTGGTCAAGGACGGCTCGGGCGGCTGGCGGGTGAAGGCGAGCGGCCTGAAGGTGTCGCTGGCCGCCCGGGCAGCGACCGCCTCACCGACCGCGACGCCGGCCTCGACCGCGACGCCGGCCTCGACCGCGACGCCGGCCTCGACCGCGACGCCGGCCTCGACCGCGACGCCGGCGACTTCGGCGGGCACGAAGGCGGCCCGGCCGCTGGCCTCGATCATGCTGCCGGGCGGGAACTCGGTCGGTTACGACCTGGCCGATGCGTCGCCGGCGCCGGCGGTGGTGACCGGTTCGACCGCGACGTATGCCGGTGTTCTGCTGGGCGGTGACCTGCGGCTGCGGGCGAGCGCGGACGGTGTCGAGCAGTCCTTGGTGCTGGCCGCGCCACCGGCGACCGACGAGTGGGTGTTCCCGCTGCGGCTGACGGGGCTGAGCCCGCGGCTCGGCAAAGACGGGTCGGTGGAGCTGGTCGACAAGTCGGGCAAGGTGCAGGCGTGGTTCCCGCGCGCGACGATGTCGGACTCGGCGTTCGATCGGGCGTCCGGCGATTTCGTGCGGTCGTCGGCAGTGACCCTGTCGTTGACGACGGTCGGCGGTGCGCCGGCGGTTAAGGTGACCGCGGATCGGGCGTGGCTGGCCGATCCGGCCCGCAAGTATCCGGTCACGGTCTCCGGTGCGCTGACCACGGCCGCCGCTCGTGGCGCGTTCGTGGACAACAACGCCGCGACCGGTCCCGGTGTGCAGGCCGGTGGCGATCTGGCGATCGGGACGTCGAACGGCTCGACGAAGGCGCGTTCGTTCCTGAACTTCGGTGACGTCAACGCTCGGGTCGAGGGCAAGAAGGTCATCTCGGCGTCGTTGAAGCTGCATCTGACGTACGCGAAGTGTGGGGCGGCACGGTCGTTCTCGGTCTATCCGCGGTCCGCGGCGACCTCGGCGGCGGCGTTGTCCGCGACGACGTATCCCGGTCCGGCGCTGGCGGCCCGGCCGATCGGGTCGCTGACGGTGGCGAACCCGGCCGCGGCCTGCGCCAACACCGCCGCGGATCCGGCGGCCGGGACGGATGTGACCGTCCCGCTGGATGCGGCGGCGTTCAACAACGGGACCGTGGACAGCACGAGCTTCGGGGTGGCGCTGGCGACCTCGGACACCGACCCGGCGGCGTACAAGGTGTTCGCCGCGTCGTCGTCGGCGGTGGTGCTGACGACCGCGGCGGCGAATGTGGCGCCGCAGGTGGACACCCGGTATCCGGGCAACAACGCGACGGTGGAGACGCTGACCCCGCAGTTGGTGACCCGCGCGCATGACCCGGACAACTCGCCGAACACCGGTCTGACCTACGCGTACACGATCTACAACAGCGCGGGCACCGCGGTGGTGGCCAGTTCGGGCACGGTGACGACGGCGGGCTGGCAGGTGCCGGCCGGGAAGCTGGCGTGGAACTCCACGTACCTGTACACGGTGGCGGTCGGTGATCACACCAGCACGGCGCCGGCGACGGCGGCGTTCGCGTTCGCCACCCCGGTGCCGCAGCCGCGGTTGACTGCGGATCTGGCGCAGAACCCGGGGGCCGGGTTCGACCCGAACAACGGCAACTACACCACCTCGGCGGCGGACGCTAGCGTGGCGGGCGTCGGCCCGGAGCTGGAGATCTCGCGTAGCTACAACAGCCTGGACACCCGCCGGTTCGGCGCGTTCGGTCAGGGCTGGTCGAGCATTCTGGACACCAAGGCCACGCAGAAGCTGGACGCGGCCGGTGCGGTGCAGACGGTGGTGGTCACCTATCCGAACGGTTCGGAGGTGGCGTTCGGCCGGAACAGCGATGGCACGTTCACGGCGCCGTCCGGGCGGTATGCGGTGTTCACCGCGCAGACCTCGGGCAGCACGGTCACCGGGTACACGCTGACCGACAAGGATGCGACGCAGTATGTGTTCGGCCGGTCGGGTGGCTCCGGGGTTTTCCGGGTCACGCAGATCATCGATGCCAACGGGCGGGCGCTGAGTTTCGGCTATGACGGCACGACCGGTCAGGCCACCAGCATGACCAATGCGTCGGGCCGCAAGCTGACGCTGACCTGGACCTCGTCGACGCCGTGGTCGCCGGCCGCGTTGACGAACGTGGCGCATGTGGCGACGGTGACCACCGACGCGCCGACCGCGGGTGGCTCCGGATACACGTGGACCTACGGCTACACCGGCAACGATCAGCTGGCCACGGTCTGCCCGCCGGGCACGACCACGGCGTGCACCGCGTACACGTGGGGCAACACCGTCAATCAGTATGCGAATGCGACGCTGAACTCGAACCCCTACTCGTATTGGCGGCTCAACGACGCGGCGGGCAGCGCGTCGGCGGCCAGCAGTGTGCTGACCAACGCCGGCATGGACGTCGGCATCTACCGGAACGTGACGCTGGGCGCGCCGGGCGGGCTGGGCTCGTCGACGGCGACCGCGGCCTCGTTCGACGGCAGCACGTCGTATCTGGCGTTGCCGGGCAAGCTGGTCGCGGACGGCTCGTACCAGTCGGTGAGCATGTGGTTCAAGACCAGCGTCCCCAACGGTGTGCTGTTCAGCTACAGCCATGACTCGGTCAAGCTGGGCACTTCGGGGAGCAACTTCACCCCGGCGTTGTATGTCGATAAGAACGGGTATCTGCGGGGCGAGTTCTGGCAGGGCGCCGCGACGACGATCAAGTCGACGGCGGTGGTGACCGACAACGCCTGGCACCATGTCGTGCTCTCCGGCGCGGGCAGCACGCAGACCATGTACATCGATGGGGTGGCGCAGGGCAGCCTGGCCGGGACGATCTCCATGTTCGGCGCCAACGGCTCGGCGTTCGAGACGGTCGGCGCCGGCTATGTCGGCTTCGGCTGGCCGGACCACGCGAACACCGGCGCCACCTCGGGCAAACCGTACTTCTTCGGTGGTTCGATCTCGGATGTCGCGTTCTACAACAAGGCGTTGACCGCCGCGGATGTCACCGCGCAGTACTGGGTGGCGAAGAACAGCAGCTCGATCATCTCGAAGATCACTCGGCCCGGCGGGGGAGTCGCCGCGCAGGTCACCGTCGACCCCGCCGCCGGGCAGGTGGCCAACGTCGTCGACCAGAACGGCGGCACCTGGACGATGGGCACGCCGACCATCGCCGGCAACAGCTCGGTGTATGCGGCGTCGGTGCTGGGGGCGAAGCCGTTCGACTATTGGCGGCTGGGTGAGAACGACGCGGATGTGACCGACGCGGTGAACGAGGTCGCCGGCGACACCGCCTCCTACAGTGCGACCACGCTGGGCGTGACCGGCCCGTTCGCGGACAACACGGCGACCCAGTTCGACGGCACAAGCTCGAACGTGGTGATGCCGGGCAGCGTGGCCACGGCCGGGGCGAACTCGGTGAGCCTGTGGTTCAACACGACGGCGACCGGCAAGGTGCTGTACGGAGTGCAGGGTGGGGCGCTGGGCACGACGACCGCGCCGGGTCTGCCGTCGTTGTGGATCGGCGCGGACGGCAAGCTGCGGGGTCTGTCGCCCTCGGCCACGCCGACCGGGCCGGTGCGCTCGGGGGTGGCCGGTAAGTGCCTCGACGACTACAACATCGGTACCGCCAACGGGAACAAGATCGACATCTGGACGTGTAACGGCAGCATCTCGCAGAACTGGCAGATGTATTCGGACGGCAGCATCCGGACCATGGGCAAGTGCCTGGACATCACCGGCGGCGCGTCGGCGACCGCGAACGGCACCAAGGTCGAGCTGTACACCTGCAACGGCGGCGTGAATCAGGTGTGGCAGCCGTACAACGGAGGGCTGCGTAACCCGAACTCCGGCCGGTGCCTGAACGACGCGAGCAACTCGGCCGTCGACGGTAACCCGGTGATCATCTACGACTGTGTGGGCGCCGCGAACGATCGGTGGTCGATGGGGCTGGCCTCGACCGGCGCGGTCAACGACGGTAAGTGGCACGAGGCGGTGCTGACCACCTCGGGCACCAACCAGTCGCTGTACGTCGACGGTGTCAAGACCAACTTCAGCAACGGCAGCACGGCGCTGACCCCCGGTCCCCAGCCCAATGCCTACCTTGGCGCTGGGCTCACCGGAACCGGCTGGTCCGGTCTGACCGCGAACACCACCTCCTACTACGCGGGAAAGCTCGCCGAGGCCGCGTTCTACGACTCGGAGCTGACCGCGGCGCAGGTCGATGCGCAGTGGCAGGCCAGCAAGCAGAGCTCCGCGGTCGCGTGGACCACCATCGACACCACGATCAAACCGATCACCATGCCGGTCAAGACGGTTACCGTCATCGACCCGGGTGGCAAGACCCTGTCCTACAGCTACGACCTGACCAACAACCGGCAGATCGACGAGACCGACGCGCTGGGCAACACCACCCGCTACGGCTACGACGTCGGCGGCTTCTCCAGCCTCGTGTACGACCCGACCGGCGTGTGGACGCAGGCCAACCAGGACGCGCGGGGCAACACGATCTCCCGGATCACCTGCCAGGACCAGTCCGCGAGCAAATGCTCGACGTCGTATTACGAGTACTACCTGAACGCGTCGAACCCGGTCGACCCGCGCAACGACGAGATGATCACCAGCCGGGACGCCCGTTCGGCGAGCGCCACGGACGACACGTACAAGACGACGAGCACGTACGACGCGAAGGGCAACCCGCTCACCACGACCGCTCCGCTGGGCCGGGTGACCTCGACGAGCTTCACCGACGGCAGCACGGTCGCGGCGGCGGACTCCGGGTTCGCCCCGGCCGGCCTGCCGTACCAGGTGGTCAACGCCGCCGGCGGCAAGCAGCAGATCAGCTACAACGCGAACGGTGATGTCGCCAAGACGGTGTCGCCGGCCGGTGAGGTGACCACCTACACGTACGACAAGCTCGGCCGCAAGATCTCCGAGACGACCACGACCTCGACGTTCCCGCACGGGCGCAGCAGCACGTTCACCTACGACGGGCAGGACCGGGTCCTCACCCAGACCGACCCGGCGGTCACCAACCGGGTCACCGGCGCGGTGCACACCGCGGTCACGACCGACGTGTACGACGCCGACGGGAACATGACGTCGCAAACCACGTCGGACGCGACCGGTGGGGATGTGGCGCGGACGCAGACGGTCGTCTACAACGCGTTGGGTCAGAAGCAGTCGCAAACCGACGCGGTCGGTAAGAGCACGAGCTTCACGTACAACCAGTACGGGCAGGTGGTCACCGAGACCGATTCGGACGGCGGGGTCACCGCGTTCGAGGTCGACGCCGAGGGCAACGTGCTGACCGAGACGATGAAGGGCTGGACCGGGGATCCGAACAACCCCAGCGCCCCTGTCGATCTGGTCACCGAGACCAAGAAGTACGACCCGAACGGCCGGCTGGCCAGCACCACCGATGCGCAGGGCTGGACGACCTCGTACAAGTACACCGACGACGGACTGACCGCGCAGGTCATCCGCAGCAACATGCCGCCCAAGGACGACGGCACGCCCGCGGACGGCGCGACCACGTTCGTTCAGGAGAGCGACACCTACGACAAGGCCGGGAACCTGGCCACCCGGGTGACCGACAACGGCGCCACGACCACGAACTTCGGCTACGACGCGGCCGGCCGGCAGACCAGCATCACCCTCGACCCGACCGGCCTGAACCGGGTCACCACCAACGTCTACTCCCCCGACGACAACGTGGTGAGAACGACCCGCAGCGGCGGCGGCAGCACATTGTCGGTCACCGACCGTCAGTACGACGCCGAGGGTCGCGTGCGGGCCGAAGTCGCCTACAACGGCGACCCGGCGACCACGCCGGTCGGCCGGTGGAAGCTCGACGAGACCTCCGGTACGACGGCGGCGGACAGCGCCGGCAACAACGTCGCCCAGGCCGATCCGTCCGTGACCTGGTCGACCTCAGCCCCGCCCGGGCACACCGGCAGCGCCAGCTTTACCGGTGCGAGCGCGTCGCGGATCCTGAGCACCGATCCGATCCTGGACCTCACCCAGGCGTACACGATCTCAGCCTGGGCGCAGCTGAACACAAAGGCCAGTGACCAGTACGTCGTTCAGCAGCCGGGCGCGAACGGCAGTTCCTCGATCAAACTCGGCTACCTTGCCGCCAGCAACACCTGGACGGCGGCCGGAGCCAACCGGCTCGCCGACGGCAGCATCAGCTGGTGGACCAGCAACAGCGCGGCCGGCGTGCCGACCGTCGGCGCCTGGACCCACCTGGCGGCCACCGTCGACCCGAAGACGTCCACGGTGAAGCTGTACATCAACGGCGCGCTGGCCACGACCACGACGGTGAGCAGCCCGTTCAACAACCAGTCGGCCGGGCAGATGCAAATCGGCTCGCAGGGGGGCGGCTCCGGCTTCATCGGCCAGATCGCCGACGTGCAGGCCTACCAGGCCGCCCTGACCGACCAACAGATCTCGGCCGTCTACGGCAACTCTGCTCCCGCCGCCGGCGCGGGTGTCACCCGAACCTCCTACCAGCTGGACGAGGGTGGCCTGGCGCTGCGCACGACCGATCCGCGCGGCAACGCCACGGATGTGTCCTACGACGAGGACGAGCACCCGGCGGTCAGCACCGGCGTGTCGGTGACCGCGGAGACCGTGAACGGCGCGGTCGTGGCCCGCCCGGTCTCTTACACCGGCTACGACACCTTCGGCGACCCGACCGAGTCGGTCGACGCCAACGGCAACCAGACGACGAACGTCTACGACCGGGCGGGCCGGGTCTACGAAACCCACCGGCCGTCATACACCGCGCCGGACGGGACGACGATCAACCCGGTCAGCTCGGTCGTCTACGACACCCTCGGGCAGACCGCGTCCAGCACCGACGAGCTGGGCAACACCACCCACTTCACGTACGACCAGCTGGGCCGGCTCGCGAAGACGGTCGCGCCGAACGACGGCGTCACCACGACCGCGTTCGACCTGGACGGCAACCCGATCTCGGTGACCGGGCCGACCGGGGCGACGGCCCAGATGACGTACGACTACCTGGGCCGCAAGGCCACCGCGACGCAGATCCTGCGGCAGCCCAACGACACGCTCACCACCACCTACAGCTACGACACGGCCGGTCGGCTCAAGTCGCAGGCCTCCCCGAACGGGGTGACCACCAACTACACGTACAACGCGGCGGGAGAGCCGGTCACCGCGGTCGACGCCGCCGGGAACACGACCACGACGACCTATGACGGTCTGGGCCGGCCCACCCGGGTCACCCAGCCGAGCGGGGCATACCAGAACACCGCGTACGACATGCTGTCGCGGGTCTACAGCGCCGCGTCGTACGACGCGAGCGGCACGCAGTTGACCAAGTCGTCGCGGTCCTTCGACGCGGCCGGCAACGTGCTGACCAGTTACGACGGGCGTGGCACGGCGACCACGTTCACCTACGACCCGACCGGTCTGGTGTTGTCGGAGAAGCAGCCGACCACCTCGTCCACGTCGATCCTGACCTCGTTCGGGTACGACCTGAACGGCAACCGAACCAGGTTCACCGACGGGCGCGGCAACGCGTTCTGGAACACCTACAACTCGATGAACGCGGTCGAGTCGACGATCGAGCCGGTCACCAACTCCTATTCGGCGGCCTCGGATCGCACCTGGACCCGCAGCTACGACGCGGCGGGGCAGCTGGTCGGGATCGCCGAGCCGGGCGGGGTGAGCCAGACCTACGCGTACGACAGCATGGGCAATCTGACCGCACAGTCCGGCGCGGGCGCGGCGGCGAGCACGGCGACGCGCACGTTCGGGTACGACCTGGCCGGGCGGATGACCTCGTTCTCCGCGCCGGGCGGCACCAACCAGATCACCTACGAGGACCGCGGCCTCCCGAGTTGGGTGGGCGGTCCGTCCGGCACGACGTCGTTCACCTGGACGCGGGACGGGCTGATGAAGTCGCGCATCGACGCGGCGGGCACGACCTCGTACACCTACGACGGCGACGACCGGCTGGCCACGCTGACGAACCCGACGGCCGGCATCAACCAGACCTACGCGTACGACGTCGACTCGGCAGTCAAGACGATCACCTACGGCGGCACCGGCAACGTCCGCACCTTCTCCTACGACGGGATGAAGCGGGTCACCGGCGACGAGCTGAAGACCGCGGGCGGAACGTCGATCGCGAAGATCGCCTACGGGTGGGACGCCAACAGCAACGAGACGTCGAAGACCACCACCAACTTCGGCGGCACGACCACGGCCAACACGTACACGTACGACCTGGCCAACCGGCTGAACTCCTGGTCGGACGGCACCACCACCACGGCTTACACGTATGACGCGTCGGGCAACCGGACCGGCAACGGGTCCACCACCTACACCTACGACCAGCGCAACCGGCTCGTCGGGGATAGCACGGGCACCGGCTACACCTACAGCCCACGCGGCACCCTGACCTCCACGGCCAAGGGCACCGCCACCGAGACGACCGTCTCCGACGCGTTCGACCAGGTCGCCTCGCAGACCGCGGGCGGCAGCACATCGAGCTACACCTACGATGCGCTCGGCCGTGCCCTCCAGTCCGGGTTCGCCTACACCGGCACCGGCAACGACCTCGCCGCCGACTCGGGATCCACCTACGTCCGCGACCCGAACAACGCCGTGGTCGGCGCCTCCTCCGGTGGCAACAACCGGGAAGTCTGGACCGATCTGCACGACGATGTGGTCGGGCAGTTCACCGACACCGGCACCGCCCTGTCCGGGTCGACGGTGTACGACCCGTTCGGCACGGTGAAGTCCTCGACCGGAATGCTGGGCAACCTGGGCTACCAGTCGGAGTGGACCGACAACCTGACCAAGCGGGTCAACATGGCCGCCCGCTGGTACAACCCCGGCACCGGGCAGTTCGACAGCCGCGACACCGTGGCGAACAACCCGGTCCCGGACTCGGTCAACGCCAACCAGTACGCCTACGCCAACGCCAACCCGCTGACCGGCACCGACCCGACCGGCCACGGCTGGTGGAGCAGTATCACGAAGGCCGTGTCCAGCGCCACCAGCGCGGTGGCCTCGGCAGCCAGCTCGGTGGGTTCATACGTCTACCAGGCGGCCTCGACGGCGTACAGCTACGCGTCGTACGCCTATCACGCAACGGTTGCCGCCGCCTACGCGGGCGTCGCGATGGGGATGGACTGGGTCGCCAGGAAGGCCACGAAGTACGGCGCCAAGGGGCTGGCGAAATGGGCCCACCGAGGCCGGATGGCGGCGGCCAAGAAATGGCGTGAACACACCAACCGGGCAACCAGGGCGCAACAGGACGCCGAACGCAAGGGCCACGCCCTGTATCAACGCACGGCCCGGGCGGTGCAAAAGGTCTCGAAGGTTGTCAAGGACGCCGGGAAAGCCACCGTCAAGTGGGCCAAGAAGCACAAGACGCTGGTGGAGATCGGGGCCGTCGTGCTCGCCGTCGGCGCCACGGCTCTCCTAGGCCCGGTCGGCGGGGCGCTGGTCGGCGTCGCGATCAACCTGGCCAAGGACGCCGCGCTCGGCAACATCCACAACCTCAAGGATCTCGGCACCTCGGCGTTGATGGGGGCCGCCGGGGCGTTGATCGGCGGCGGCACCGGCCGGATCGCCGCCATGATCGGGAGCCGGGTCGTGGGGGCGGCGGCCGGGAGGATCGGCTGCGGCATCATCGGCAGGACGCTGTCCGGCGCATTATCCGGCGGCGTCGAAGGCGGCATCGGTGGTGGCCTGCAGGACGCCAGCACCCAGCTGCTGACCACCGGCCACATCAACATGAAGCAGACCTTCCAGGCGACCGTCCAGGGCGCCCTGGTCGGCGCGGTCACCGGTGGCGCACTCGGCGGAAAGACACCGTGTCACAGCTTCGAACCGGATACGCGCGTGGTCATGGCCGACGGTCACACCAAGCCGATCGGCGACGTGAAGCTCGGCGACAAGGTCCTCTCCACCGACCCGGCCACCGGCAGAGCCGAGGCGAAGACGGTCAGCGTCCTGCACCACAACCACGACAGCGATCTAGCCGACGTAACCGTCAAGGATGCCAAAACCGGCAAGACCAGTGTTCTGCACACCACCCAGAACCACCCGTTCTGGAACGCCACCAAGGCCAACTGGACCGACGCGAAGAACCTGAAGGCCGGCGACAAGCTCCGCAGCCCCGACGGCGAAACCACCCAGACCGTCGCGGCGGTCAAGGTCTGGACCGGCCTGAAGTGGATGGACGACCTCACGGTCAACGACGTCCACACCTACTATGTCCTCGCCGGCACCACCGCGGTACTCGTTCACAACAACAACTACTGCGGAAAGCATGCGTCTGGCGAATCCGCGGAGAACTCCGACTACATCGGACGGCATCTCGCCGACAATGACCTTAAGAAAGACCTGATGGACGCAGGTGCCCGCAGAATCGACGAGGTGAAGGGCGGCCTTGGCGACGGTGACGAGCTTCCGGGGGCCTTCAGTGTCGGGCGAGACCGCACAAATGGGCGCGTCTACCACGGAGAGAGCGGATCCGGCGCCGGCCTCGATCCTCGAGTGCAGTCCGCCCTTCCGGCTGAGTCTCAGATGGAGAACGGGCGGCCGCCTGAGGTTTGTGCCGAGGCTCGGATGTGTACCAACGCATTGGCTGGAGGATCCCGTTTGGAAGATCTTGATATTGTTACGGTCAACCAGAAGGGCAAGCGGTTCAAGATGTGCCCGAACTGCGCCACCTGGGTTCCTGGTCTGGTGAGGAGTGTGCTTACGGGATGACCGCGAATTCGGCCCGGATGAGGATCTGCGAAGCGCTCGAGGGCATAAGCGCGGTGCGCTTCGTCCGGACGGCCGACGTCGACGTCGAGGATGCCTGCCGTCGATTTCGGAGCGAGGGCTACGAGGTGACGGACTGGCTGCGGAGTTTCATCCGGGATTACAGCGGGTTGACTGTTGGATGGAAAGGTGTCCGGGGCGGCGACAACGAGTTCAGTACTGCAGTCGAAGACGCCTTGGACGCCTTTCTTCCAAACATTCGCATTTATTCCAGGAGGTTAGGTTGTTTGGCGCTTCCGATTGGTGTCGCTTTCGCCACTGAGGAGCGTATGCTCCTATCGGAGTTTGACGACGTGATTTTGGGCGGGGACGCCGGTTTGCAGCGCGTCGGCAAGGGGTTCGAGGCCAGCATGTGCGCCCTCGTGACCGGTCAGTGGGACAAGACCTTTTTCTAGCTAGTGCATCGTTCCTTAAATCCTGTACGTCACTTTCAGGCGGTAGCCCCTATATCCACGGTTCGACCTTTGGCGTTGAGCTGCGCGGTCGTGACCGCGGTGACGATGTGGATGTCGCGGGGGTCGGCGAAACATCCGCCACCAGGTTCTTGCAGGTTGAGCTAGCAGTCGCGCCAACGGCGAAGGAACCGTCTACCAGCGCGCCGACGGCCCGTGGGAAGGCGCTGACTAAGTCCTGACCGCCGACGGCGCCATTCAACGGGTTCGATCGTTGACTACGGCGTCGTGACGCTCACCGGCACGGTCGGCCGCCGGTCGTCCGAGGAGCTGGCCGCCCGGCTGTCCCGGCAGGTCGCCGGGTGGTCGACGTGGTCGACTTCTGCTTCGACGACAGCCAGGCCCACGGTTTCCGGCTCGGCTTCGGCACCCTCTGGGGCGGATGATGGGTTCCCGTCATGGCGCCCGGCGGATCATCTGCGCACGCCGCCGCACCGGCTCCGCCTCGGCCGGCCAGCCCAGATCGGCCGGCGTACGCCAGGTTGTCCAACCGGGCGGCGACGGTCGGATGGTTCGGGTCGAGCGTCTGCTCGCGGCCATGTCGTGATCTCGACCGTCTCAGGGCGCCCGAGCCCGCACGGCCGATCTACTGAAACCCGCCGGTCGATCGATGCCGCCGGGCCGCGTCCTTGGTCAAGTGATGCAGAATGGCGAGGTGCTCGATGCGGTGTGGCAGGCGATCGAATGCGGTGACTGGGAGACGGCTCAGCGGTTGATCGGCAGCTTGCCGGAGACGGTTTTGACCGGGCCGCAGGGTGCCGCATTGCTGCACGCCGCCATCCACGGCCGCAGCGCAATGACTGTCGATGTGCTTCTCATGTGCGGTGTGGACCGGCACGTGCCGAGCCCGGACGGCGGCGACCTCCTGTCCTGGTTGGCCGATCGCGGCGACTTGGAGATGTTGGACAGTTTGCTGGATCATGACGCCGATCAGGCAGCGGCGGCGAAGCGGGACGCGCTGGAGATCGCGCGTGGGTGGGTTGCCGGCGGCGTGGAGGCTGAGTTGCGCCGGCGGCTGGGATTGCCCGACGGCGGTGTGCTCGAGCGGGAACAGGTGCCGTACGGCGACGGCTGGCAGCACGCCACGCGAGTTCGCGTGACCGCGCCCGACGGACGGTCGGCCGAGGTGCTGGGCGCGCACCGGGCGATCGTCACCGTGCTGGAGTGCTCCCTGGGCATCGTGGCCGCACCCGACGAGCTGCTGGCGCGGGCAATGCATGACGGCGATCCTGACTCGTGCGACTGGAACGCCGCCGCTTTCACCCTCACCAACCACCTGCGTGCGGACGAATCGTACCGTTGGGCGATCTCCCGGGTCGGCGATGCGCAGACCCTGGTCCGCCGCTTGGCAGCCGAGGTTCTGCACCGTCTCAGCTTCGACGACCGCCCGTTCGCGGCCGCCGCGCTCAGCCCGATCCGCGAACGGCTGACCGTCGAGGACGATCCCTACGCCCTGGAGCAGCTGCTGGCCGCCTACGCCGGGTATCACGGCGACGGCCCGCTGCCGGAGGTCCGAGCCCACGCGCGGCATCCCGAGGCGCGCATCCGTGCCAGGGTGGCCGACCTGCTGTTATTCGCCGGGCCCGATCCCGACGCGGTGATCACCCTGCTCGAGTTGGCCGGTGATCCGGACGGCCAGGTCCGGGCCGGAGCGCTGTATTCCCTGGTCGAGTCCGGCGTCCGCACCGCGCAGGTTCTCGCGGCGTACGCGGCGAACCGGCACGACGACCGCATAACGGTGCTGGTCCAGGCGCTCGCCGGCCTTGCTCTGCACGGCGACGATGAGGCCCTGGCACGGTTGCAGGAGTTGCGGTGGTATGCCGGCCCGGACAAGTGGAATGTGTCCTCGCGCGCCGACGACATCACGCGGCGGCTGCAAAACTGGTGAATTCGATGCCGCCTCAGCCGCCGGTCGCCGCCGCAGAGGCCACAGCGTCACGACGACGGCGATCACGCTGC
Organism: Actinoplanes sp. KI2; assembly: GCF_025630775.1. Lineage (GTDB taxonomy): Bacteria > Actinomycetota > Actinomycetes > Mycobacteriales > Micromonosporaceae > Actinoplanes. The sequence continues at coordinate 46,418 of NZ_JAOSZE010000012.1, read as the reverse complement.
GGAACGCCACCCGCGCTTTGCGAACGTGCGGGCATCAGTCGCACACCTTCCACTTGCCGTCCTCCTTGGCGAGCGGCAGTTCCAGGTCCTCCGTGGCGCCCGTGCCGGTGGTGAGCTTCATCTGCACGGTGGCCTGCCACGACAGGTTCCACAGGGTGACCTTCGTGTTGGCCACGGAGCTGTCGGTGATGCCTTTGCGGTGCACGTACTCCGTGAAGCTGTCGTGGCTGGCCTTGGAATCGGCGGCCGTGCAGACGTACTGCAGCGCCTTGGCGTCGTCGCCGGCGATCACCGCGCTGACGTAGGACTCGGCGGCCGCGTTGGCCGGCTTGGTCTGGCTCGCGATCAGGCCGAAGAAGGTGGCGCCGCCGCAGCAGCACAGAAGCACCAGGCCGCCCGCGATCAGGCCGATGATCAGGCCCCAGCGAGTCGGCTTCTTCGGCGGTGGCCCGAACGGCGGGGGGCCGAACGCCGGCGGTCCGTACGGTGGCGGTCCGTACGGGGGTGTGGCTGACATGCGCGGATGGTACAGCCGGCCATCAATGCCGGCCGTCCCGTCAGCGCGGCACGCTCAGGCGGTCGTCGGGGATGACCGCCACGCCGAGGATCTCGATCATGGCCTCGGGTTACTGGCAGATGACCGCCGACACCGAAAGGCTGCGGACGGGCCCGGGAGGACACGTGGGGGCGACTCTGCAATCCAGCGCGGCCGACCCGAACCCCGGGGCCGACACTTCGGAAAAGTCACTTCCCGGACCCGCCGAAGATCACCCTAGAACACTGCTCCCCATGATGTCCTGACGCAGAGGGGCGGCAGATCCGTGCAATTCATCCACCGTCAGGATCGCGGGCCGAGGAGCGCCACGACGCGGACATCGCGACGATGGTCCGGGTCACGGTGTCCGGATCCACCAACTGGTGAAGGTGCTGTCCGGCATTTTCCTCGACGACCCACCCACGTTGCGCGGCCTCGCGCGCCATCGCATCGTATGGCGGACCGAACAGCAGGTAGCCGCATGGCCGGCTGTCCCACCCGGGAGGCACGGGCACCAGTTCCTCGTAGTAGCTCAGCGGCAGTCGAGGTTGCTCAGCGGAAACCGCCCTGCGCACCTCGGCGTCGGGGAACATGGGCGCAACGTCTTCGTCGTCCCACCACGCCGTCCATTGCGGTAGCCGCCCATCGACCGCCTTCGGGCGCAGAAACTCCAACAGTTCCGGCGTAGCCACCGGCGTAGGGCCGGACAGCGAGGGCAGTGCCGCATCGACGAAGATGCACCCGGCGACCGGGCGTGGTGCCGAGGTGACGACGACCGGAACAAACAGACCGGCGTTGCTGTGCGCGACGATCACGATCGGCTGATCCGCCGGTAGCTGATCGATCGCCTCCCGAGTGATCTGGGAAACGACCCTCCAGAACGGCGGTCCGGAATCGGCGACGCCAACCAGGGTCGGCATGATCGTCGCCGCGCCACCGGCCTCGAGTCGGCTCTTGATCGGTGCCCACGTCCGCGGACCGACCGATGGACTGTGCACGAGAACGAAGGCGGGATTCATCGGACAACCGTGCCCTGGCCTCGTCGGCGCAGTCCACCCCGCCCGTCACGCCGAGCGCGAACAGACGGGTGGCAACGCAGTCGGTGGAACCTCGCGACTCAGATATCGAACCGGCTTGGCAAGGGACTCCGCGTAGGCAATCTCCTGCCGGGTTGACTCGCCCACGTAGCCGCCCGGATCCACGATGTACACCTCGTCAGCCATGCGAATCTTTTGGAAGTGCACGCCGCGAAGCCGCCGCTTGAGGTCCGAGCTATCGACTGTCCAGTCATAGCCCGGCAGGTCGAACATTCCGAGGCTGATCACGACGCACCCGTCCATCGTGAGCCGCTGGTTGACCTCCGCGAACTCAGCCTCAAACCTGGTCGAGCCGCAGAGCGTGATGACCTTCGCGTCCCCCTCGGCCGACCGCGGCGAGTGCTGGTCCTCCATGAGGTCCATGATCTGCCGCAATCGGCTTGTTGACCAGGCAAAGGGTGTGTTTCGTGGTTGAGGGACTTGGCGGTGCGCGTAGGTAGGCTGGTTTTCATGGTGGGGATCGACGCGTATTCGGCGTTGGACGAGGGCTTCCGACGGTGGGGACCGGTCCCGGACGCCGAGCTCGCGATGGCGCACGCGATCTTCCGCCCGCATCGGGTGCCGACCCGGACGCTGCTGCAACACGCCGGTGCGCCGGCGGAGCGAGTGTCGTTCATTGTGCGTGGGCTGACCCGCATGTTCTACGTCGGCGAGGGTGGGGTTGAGCGTACGAAGGGCTTCCGGGCGGAGGGCGAGCTGGTCTGCTCCTACGCCGCAGCGCTGCGCAATAAACCGTCTCAGCTGTTCATCGAGACGCTGGAACCGGCCGAGCTGTTGACGGCGGACCGGCCGGCGTTTGTCCGGCTTTGCGCAGGTCACCCGGCTTGGGCGGCGGTGCTCGGCGCAATGACCGAGCGGCTGTTCCTCGACGAGGAGCGCCGCCATCGGCAGCTGTTGACGGAAGATGCCACGACCCGATATCGCGCGTTTGTCGCGGGGCAGCCGGCCCTGGCCGCGCGGCTCACGCAGCGCCAGATCGCCGCCTACGTCGGTGTGTCCGCTGAGGCGTTGAGCCGGATCCGCACCGCGCTGGCGGTTCGTTGATGTAGGTCAAGGCCGTCGAGGGGTCCGGTTTCGTAGCTTCGGAGCATGAACGGACAGGAGATGGTTGCGGTCGGCGTCGACGCGTTCGGCGGGCCGCTGCGCCCGCTGCGTCTGCCGGTGATCGCGGCGGGGCCCGGCGAGGTGCTGGTCCGGGTGGCGGCCGCTGCGGTCAATCCCGCCGATCTGGGGATGGTCGCCGGCCGGTACCGCTGGGCCGATGAGGTCCGCTTTCCGCTGGTGCCCGGCTACGACGTCGCGGGGACTGTCGAAGCCACCGGCCAGCCGGTGGTCGCGTTCACCTCGCACAAATCGACGCAGCGTGGCGGGTACGCCCAGTTCGTCACCCTGCCCGCCGAGTTGGTCGTGCCGCTGCCCGATGGGCTGACGGCGGTCGACGCGGCGCCGCTGCCGTTGGCCGGGATGACCGCGTTGCAGGCACTCGACGTGCTCGGCGAGGTGGACACGTTGCTGGTCAACGGTCCGCGCGGCGCGGTCGGCAGTCTGATCGTGCAACTGGCCACCGCCCGCGGTACGACGGTCGTGCCGGCCGACAGCCCCGGTCCGGTCGACGCGGCTGTCGACGTCGTGGGTGGCGCTGTGGCGCGGGCAGCGTTCGACCGTGTGCGTGACCACGGCCGGTACGCCACCGTAGTCCCGGAGTTCTGGATCCCGGGTGGCGTGTTCGCCGCCGAACGTGGGATCACACCGCGGGTGGTGTCGGTACGGTACGACCGGATCGGACTGATGGGTCTGGTCGAGCAACTCGCAGCCGGTACGGTCACCGCCAAGGTCGGCGCGGTCCTGCCGCTCACGGACGCGGCGCAGGCGCACCGGATCGTGGGGAGGGCCGAAGCGGCGCCGAGGGTAGCCGGCAAGATCGTCCTCGTGCCCTGATCCCAGAACCGACGGGTTCGACCGTTCGAGCGGACAGCGGACAACGACGACGAGATCACCATCGAGTGCGACGCCTTCCACCCAGGAAAAACGACCTACCCTGACGAAATGGCCCGCTACGTGATCGACGCCGCCACCCTGCTGCATCTCGTGGATAACGCGCTTGCCGTTGAGCGCAGTCACCAGTTGGTTGCGCCGAACATCATTCGTTCGGAGGCGTTGCAGCTGTTGTTGCGCGATGTCCGTCGAGGCGGACGTACCGATCGGGAAGCGCTTGAGGTTCACGAGCGGATCACCGAACTCAAAATGCGGCTCCTCGGTGACCGGGTGTCGCGTGCAACAGCTTGGCGGATTGCGCGTCAACAGGACTGGGACACCCTGCGTGACGCCGAGTACTTGGCGGTTACCCGGTTGCAAGCCGATGCGCTGGTCACGGTGGACACAGATTTGGCGGCCAAGGCAGAGAACGTCGTTCCGGTGGCGCCCCTCCGAGCCCTGATCACCGGCAAGTAGCACCAGCCGCGCAACGTCCGCCCAGGCCGCTGCGATGTTGAGGGGAGGATGCCGGCCCGCACACGTCCCGGGCTAGCCGCCCAGGAAGCGCAGCACGGCCAGCACCCGGCGGTGGTCGCTGTCCGCCTGGGCCAGCCCCAGCTTGGCGAAGATGCTGTTCACGTGCTTGGCCACGGCGCTGTCGCTGACCACCAGCGCGCCGGCGATGCCCGCGTTGGACCGGCCCTCGGCCATCAGGGCGAGCACGTCGTGCTCGCGCGGGGTGAGCCGGTCGAGCGGGGCGGTGCGGCGCACCAGCAGCTGCGACACCACCTCGGGGTCGAGCACCGTGCCGCCGCCGGCGATCCGGCGCGCCGCCGCGAGGAAGTCGTCGACGTCGGCCACCCGGTCCTTGAGCAGGTAGCCGAGCCGGCTGGTGTCGCCGGTGAGCAGCTTGGTGGCGTACCGCTCCTCGACGTACTGGGACAGCACCAGCACGCCGACCTCGGGCCACTGCCGGCGGACCTGGATCGCGGCGCGCAACCCCTCGTCGGCGTAGCCGGGCGGCATCCGCACGTCGGCCACGAGCAGGTCGGGCCGGTGCTCGTCGACGGCCCGCAGCAGCGCGTCGGCGTCGCCCACCGCGGCGACGACCGGGCAGCCGCGGGAGGCGAACAGCCGGGACAGGCCGTCGCGCAGCAGCACCGAGTCCTCGGCGAGCACTACCCGCACGGCAGGGTCACCAGGATCGACGTCGGTCCGCCGGCCGGGCTGGCGATGCTGAGCGTGCCGTCCACCGACTCGACGCGCTGCCGCAGGCCGCGCAGGCCGGTGCCGTGCACCGGGTCGGCGCCGCCCCGGCCGTCGTCGGCGACGGCCAGGGTCAGGCCGTCGGTCTGCTGCCGCACCACGACGTCGGCCCGGGTCGCGGCCGCGTGCTTGGCCACATTGGACAGCGCCTCGGACACCACGAAATAGGCGACCGCCTCGATCGCCGCCGGCGGCCGCCCGCGCAGGTCGACCACCAGCCGCACCGGCACCGGCGAGCGGGCCGCGATGCCGGACAGCGCCGCGTCCAGGCCGAGCTCGTCGAGGACGGCCGGGTGCAGGCCGCGGATGAGGTCGCGCAGCTCGGCGAGCGCCTGCTTCGCCTCCTCGTGCGCCGCCGCGACGGCCGTGCGCACCGCGGGGTCGGCCTCGGCGAGCGCGGCGCGGGTCATCCCGAGGTTCATGGCCAGCGACACCAGGCGCTGCTGGGTGCCGTCGTGCAGGTCGCGCTCGATGCGCCGGCGCTCCGCGTCGGCCGCCTCGACGGCGGCGGCCCGGCTGGCCGACAGCGACGCGACGCGCCGGGCGAGCAGTTCGGCGGGCGGCGGTTGCAGGAGCCGCCGGGCCAACCTCAGGTCGAGGGCGGCGGCACCCCGGGCGAGCCAGCCCGCAGCGACCGCGATGGCCACGCCGAGCGCCGCGATCGGCGACCGGTGCAGCAGGCTGCCCTTGCCGCTGAGCGCCGCGGCCACCACGAAGCCGGGGCCGAACACCACGCCGGCCAGGACCAGGGTGCCGGCCAGAGCGAGGAATGCGCCGCCCAGCGCGTGGTAGCGGACCTGCCGCCAGGTGGCGGACGACACCGCCTGGCGGGCCAGCCAACGCCGGCGGGGCATGCCGGGCGGCCGCGCGGCGGGCGGCGCCAGGTCGGCGCCGAGCAGGCGGAGCCGGGCCTCGTGCCACGACGTGAACCGGGAGGTCAGCGCGAGCAGCACGGGCAGGGCCACGGCGAGCGGGGCAACCGCGCCGACCGTGCCGCCCAGCGCCGCGGAGCCGCCCAGGCCCGGCACGGGGTGCTCCGCCCCGACCAGCTCCCCGACGTCCACGATCGCCGACACCAGCACGACCGGGACGAGCCAGAGCGCCGCGCCGGCCAGCAGGCCGGCGACGGCCAGCCACGTACGCCGCGACCACAGCACCGCCGGCACGTCCCGCCATCCCACGCGCCCACCCTAGCCAGCCGCGGCCGCCCGGAGGATCCGGCTGATTACCGGATCTCTCCTGTACCCAGCACCACCCTCGAGACGGATGCCGCCGCTACCGACACGGGCCGCCGCGGCAACCACGCTTGATCGCATGGACCGAATCTCGTTGCCGGCCGTGCCGGCGATAGCCGCGGCCGCGTTGGTGCCGTGGACCGTCGGCATCGCCACGCTCCTGCCCCGCACCGCCACCGCCCGGCACTGGAACATCGTCTGGGCCGGGCTGGACGTCGCCATCATCGCGGGCCTCGCGTCGACCAGCCGGCTGGCCCGCCGTCGCGACCGGCGGGTCGTGCCGGCCGCCGTCGCGACCGCCACGCTGATGTGTGCCGATGTCTGGTTCGACCTGTGCACCACCGACGCCGGCCGGCCGTTCGCCACGGCCTGCGCCTCGGCGGCGGTCGAACTGGCGGTCGCCGCCACCTGCCTGGTCGTCGCCCGCACCGCCGATCCCGCCGAAAGCCTCCCGTCATCTCCCAAATGCTGGTGAGCCGTCACCAGGGCACACCATCACGGCCTCAGCCGCACACCTTCCACTCTCCGTCCTCCTTGGCCAGCGGCAGCTCCAGATCTTGCTGGGAGCCCGTGCTGGAGGTGAGCTTCATCTGCACGGTGGCCTCCCACGACAGGTTCCACAGCGTGACCCTGGTGTTGACCACGTAGCTGTCGGTGATGTTGTTGGTGTGCACGAAGTCGGTGAAGCTGTCGTGGCTGGACTTCGCGTTGCTGCTACCGCAGACGTATTGCAGCGCCTTGCCCTCGTCTCCGGCGATCACGGCGTTGACGTAGGACTCGGCGGCCGCGGTGGCCGGTTTGGTCTGGCTCGCGCTCACGCCGAAGAAGACCGCGCCCCCGGCGCAGCACAGGAACACCAGCCCGCCCACGATCAGGCCGATGATCAGGATCCAGCGAGTGGGTCGTTTCGGTGGCGGCCCGTACGGCGGCGGCCCGTACGGTGGTGGTCCGTACGGTGGCGGTCCGTACGGCGGAGTTGCTGACATGCGCGGATGGTACAGCTGGCCATCAATGCCGGCTGTACCGTCAGCGCGGCACGCGGAGGCGGTCGTCGGGGATGACCGCCACGCCGAGGATCTCGATCATGGCCTCGGGTTGCCACAGGCTGGTGCAGCCGATGCCGGCCATCGCCGGGTAGACCGGGCCGGCCAGTTCCCGCCACACCTTGCCGATTTCCTTGCCGTGGGCCTGGTAGTCCGGGATGTCGGTCAGGTAGATCGTGATGCTCACCAGATCTTCCGGCTGACCGCCCGCCGAGCGCAGCGTCGTCAGCACGTTGCCGAACGCCTGCCGGAACTGCTCGACGATCCCGCCGGGCACGATCCGCATCTCCGCGTCCAGGGCGGTCTGCCCGCCCAGATACAGCGTGTTGCCGGACAGTGTGCCGTGCGAGTAGCCGCTGGGAGCCGGCAGGGAAGCGGGGTTCACCGCGACGGGCCTCATGGCATTGACTTTATGTGACGGCCGTGAAAAATACGAGATATGGAGCCCGACCTCAGCAACTATGTCCTCGAGGGCGACAACTCGATGTACCGGTTGCCCAGCGGCCTGGTGGCCCCCGTGGTGACCCGCGGCGGCCTCGAGGACGCGAACACCGCGAACTCCGGCGGCGCCATCCGTGTCTCGGGAGTGAGCATCCAGCACACGCCGGCCCGTCGCCTGTGGTTCGGCAAGGTGCACAACGACCCCGGGTACCGCTCGGTCACCCACCACCACGGCGAGGCGGAGACCGGCGGCTACGTGCTCTCCGGCAAGGCCCGCATCTACTTCGGCGAGAAGTTCGAGGACTACGTGGACATGGAGACCGGCGACTGGGTCTTCGTGCCGCCGTTCATGCCGCACATCGAGTGCAACCGGTCCCGGTCCGAGCCGCTCACCTGGCTGACCACCCGCACCCCGGAGAACATCGTGGTCAACCTGGCCGACGTCCCGGACGACGAACTCCCGGGCTGGCTGAACCGGTGAGCACCTCCGAGGTGGTCACCGCCGCCCTGACCCTCAAGCCCGTCGATCCCGAGCACTTCGACCAGGCGTACGTGGGGACACCGCAACCGTGCCCGTGGCCCAAGGCGTACGGCGGCGACCTGGTCGGACCGGCCACCGCGGCCCTGGTCCGCTCGGTGCCGGGCGACCGTGCCCTGCACTCGATGCACAGCTACTTCCTGCGCCCGGCCGAGATCGGCGCCGAGGTCCGCTACGAGGTGGAGCACCTGCGCGACGGGCGCGGCTACTCCACCCGGCACCTGCGCGCCTACCAGGCCGGCAAGGTGGTCTACACCGCGATGGCCTCGTTCCACGTGGGCGAAACCGGCCAGGAGTACGCGACCCGGCCGCCCGCCGACGTGCCCGGCCCGGAGACGCTGCCCAGTTCGGCGGAGTACCTGCACGACCGGTCGCACGGCACCGGGACGATGACCGCCGCCTCGAAGGAATACTGGTCACACGGCCGCGGCTTCGACATGCGCCACGTCCCCGGCCCGGTGTACCTGCGCGTCGAGGGCCCGCGAACGCCGTACCAGGCGGTCTGGGTCCGGCCGTTCGACCCGCTGCGGCCGGTCGACGGGCTGACCGGGGAGCAGTTGCACACCGCCGCTCTCGCGTACGTCTGCGACTACACCATCCTCGAGCCGATCCTCCGGGTCCTGGGCCGCCCCTGGGCCGAACCCGGCCTGGTCACCGCCAGCCTCGACCACGCGATGTGGTTCCATCGCCGCGGCAGCGTCGACGACTGGCTGCTGTACGTGCAGGACGCGGTCGCCGCCGACTCCGGTCGCGGCCTCGGCGCCGGGCGCTTCTTCACCCGCGACGGCCGGCATCTGGCCACGGTCGCCCAGGAGGGCATGATCCGCACGTCCTGAAAGGACACCCCCGTGCCGCTCTCGCCATCGGCTCACGTCGACACCTTCACCCGCGACCACCTGCCACCCGCGCACCTATGGCCGACGATCGAGTTCGCCCTGCCGGAGCTGCGCCACCCGGACCGCCTCAACGCGGCGACCGAGCTCATCGACGTTCCGGTCGCCCGGTTCGGGGCGGACCGACCAGCATTGCGTACGCCGTCGGGGGAGACCTGGACGTACGGCGAGCTGCAGCACCGGGCCAACCAGGTCGCCCAGGTGCTCACCGAGGACTTCGGCCTGGTACCCGGTCAGCGGGTCATGCTGCGCTCGCCGAACAACCCGTGGACGGTCGCCGCCTGGCTCGGCGTGCTCAAGGCCGGCGGGGTCGTGGTCACCACGATGGCCGCCCTGCGGGTCCGCGAGATCACCCCGGTCGTCGAGCGCACCCGTCCGGCCGTCGCGCTGGTCGACGACCGCTTCCTCGGTGAAATGCCGGAGTTAGTCCAAACGACACCCTATTCCGTCCTCAATGCGAAAAGCCGAGCCAAGTCCGGCGAATTCGCCAACGTGGAGACCGCCGCCGACGATGTCGCGTTGCTCGGGCCGACCTCCGGCAGCACCGGCGCCCCGAAGATCACCATGCACTTCCACCGCGACCTGCTGTCGATCGACAACACGTTCGGCCGGCACCTGCTGCGGCTGACCGAGGACGACCTGATGGCCTGCTCGGCCCCCCTCGCCTTCACCTTCGGGCTCGGCGCGCTGGTCGTTTTCCCGTTGCGGGCCGGCGCCTGCTCGCTGCTCACCGAGGCGACCACCCCGGTGCAGCTCGCCGACCTGGTCGCCAAGCACGGCGTGACCGCGCTGGCGACCGCGCCCACCGCGTACAAGACCATGCTGCGCGAGGGCCGGGAGGGTGAGCTCGCCGGTTTGCGGGTCGCCCTGTCGGCCGGTGAGCACCTGCCGGTGGAGACCTGGAGGCGGCTGCGCGACGAGCTCGGCCTGCGCGTGATCGACGGGATCGGCACCACCGAGCTGCTGCACATCTTCATCTCGGCGGCCGGCGACGACATCCGGCCCGGCGCCACCGGCAAGCCCGTGCCCGGCTGGCGGGCCACGATCCTCGGCCCGGACGGCGCGGAGCTGGGACCGGGCGAGCCGGGGCGGCTGGCCGTGATCGGCCCGGTCGGGTGCCGCTACCTGGACGACGAGCGCCAGCGCGCGTACGTGGAGAACGGTTGGAATGTCACCGGCGACACCTTCGAGCGCGACGAGGACGGGTACTTCGTCTACCACGCCCGCACCGACAACATGATCGTGTCGTCGGGGTACAACATCGGCGGCGCCGAGGTCGAGGCGGCCATCGACACCCATCCGGACGTGCTGGAGAGCGCCGTGGTGGCCCGGCCGGACAGCGAGCGCGGCTCGGTGGTCTGCGCGTTCGTGGTGCTGCGGCCGGGGGTGACCGGGGACGCCGCGAAGGCCCGGCAGATCCAGGAGCACGTCAAGCAGATCCTGGCGCCGTACAAATATCCGCGCGACGTGCGCTTCCGGGATTCGTTGCCGCGCAACGCGAACGGGAAGCTGCAACACTTCGTGCTCCGGGGGATCGCCGAGGCCGAGCGGGCGGGTGTGCAGTGAAGGTCGCCATTGTCGGCGGGGGCCCGGGCGGCCTCTATTTCGCCACCCTGATGAAGCAGCTCGACCCGGCGCACCGGATCACCGTCTGGGAGCGCAACGCCCCGGACGACACGTTCGGATTCGGCGTGGTGTTCTCCGACGAGACGCTCGGCGGCATCGACAACGCGGACACCGAGTTCGCCGCCGCGATGGCCGGCCGGTTCGCCCGCTGGACGGACATCGACATCCATTTCCGCGGGGTCAGCCACACCGTCGGCGGCCAGGGTTTCGCGGCGATGGGCCGGAAGGAACTGCTCGGCCTGCTCCGGCAGCGGTGCCACGACCTCGGCGTCACCCTGCATTTCTCGACGCCCGCCCCGGACGTCGAACACCTGCGGGCGACGCACGATCTGGTGCTGGCCGCCGACGGCGCGAACTCGCCGATCCGGGCCGCCCATGCCGGCGTTTTCGAGCCGCGCCTGGACCGGCGGCACAACAAATACATGTGGCTCGGCACCGACCTGGTCTTCGAGGCGTTCCAGTTCTACATCAAGCAGACGCCGTGGGGGACCATGCAGGTCCACGGCTATCCCTACTCCGAGCAGGGCTCCACCTTCATCGTCGAGATGCACGAGGACGTCTGGCGGCGGGCCGGGTTCGACGCGACCGAAGACGTCGCGTTCCCGCCCGGCGTCTCCGACGAGTCGGCCATCGAGCGGCTGCGCGGCATCTTCTCCGACGAGCTTTCCGGACACCGGTTGCTGGCCAACAACTCGAAATGGCTGAACTTCACGACCGTACGCAATCGGAAGTGGCACCACGGAAACCTGGTGCTCGTCGGCGATGCCGCGCACACCGCCCATTTCTCCATCGGCTCGGGGACCAAGCTCGCCATGGAGGACTCCCTCGCGCTCGCCGCCTGCCTGCACGAGAACCCCGACATCGAAACCGCGTTGATCGCGTACGAGTCGGAGCGCCGCCCGGTCGTCGAATCGACCCAGCGCGCGGCTCAGGCGTCGCTGGAATGGTTCGAGAACATCGGGATGTACGTGGACCAGGAACCGACCCGGTTCTGTTTCAACCTGCTGACCCGATCCCGCCGCATCACGTATGCGAACCTGCGCACCCGGGACGCCGAGTTCGCCGATCGGGTGGACGCCGCCTTCGCGGCCGAGAACGGTCTGGAAACGGTGGCGCCGGCGATGTTCCAGCCGTTCCGGCTCGGCGCGATGACCCTGAAGAACCGGATCGTGGTGTCCCCGATGGACATGTACTCCGCGGTCGACGGCGTCCCCGGCGACTTCCACCTGGTCCACCTAGGCTCGAAGGCGATGGGCGGCGCCGGCCTGGTGATGACCGAGATGGTGTGCGTGTCGCCGGAGGGCCGGATCACGCCCGGCTGCACCGGCCTGTGGAACGATCAGCAGCGCGACCAGTGGCAGCGGATCGTCTCGTTCGTGCACGAGCGCAGCACCGCCCGGATCGGGCTGCAACTCGGCCACTCCGGGCGCAAGGGCTCGACCCGGCTGATGTGGGACGGCATGGACCAGCCGCTGCCCGACCGGAACTGGGAGCTGATCGCCCCCTCCGCCATCCCGTACGGGCCGGGCTGCCACCTGCCCCGCGAGGCGACCCTGGCCGACCTCGACCAGGTGGTCGCCGACTTCGTCGCGGCCGCCCGCCGCGGCGCCGAGGCCGGCTTCGACCTGCTCGAACTGCACTGCGCGCACGGCTACCTGCTGTCCTCGTTCCTGTCCCCGGTGGCCAACACCCGCACCGACGAGTACGGCGGCTCGCTGGAGAACCGGCTGCGGTTCCCGCTCGAGGTGTTCGACGCGGTGCGCGCCGTCTGGCCGGCCGAGAAGCCGATGAGCGTACGCATCTCGGCGACCGACTGGATCGAGGGCGGCACCACCGAGCGGGACGCCGTCGAGATCGCCCGCGCGTTCGTGGCGCACGGCGCCGACGCCATCGACGTCTCCACCGGCCAGGTCGCCCAGCACGAGCGCCCCGCCTACGGCCGCTCCTACCAGACCCCGTTCGCCGACCGGATCAAGCACGAGGTGCCCGAGGCGACCGTGATCGCGGTCGGCGCCATCGCCTCGTACGACGACGTGAACTCGATCCTGCTGGCCGGGCGCGCCCACCTGTGCGCGATCGGGCGCACCCACCTGTACGACCCGAACTGGACCCTGCACGCCGCCGCCGAGCAGGAGTACCGCGGCGACGCGGCGGACTGGCCGGTGCCGTTCCGGGCCGGCAGCCGCAAGCCCCCGTCGGCACGCACCGACGCGATCCGGCCGCGGCTGTCGCTGCTGCGCGCGGCGGAGACCCGGCCCGACACCCATCTGCGCTGGCGGCCGCAGTGCTCCGATAGGGTGCCGGCATGACGGTGGAGGTGGCGTCGGCCGCGACGGCCGGCCGCGACTCCCGTATCTCTCAGCTGATCTTCACCATCTTCGGCCTGTACGCGCGGGCCGAGCGCAACTGGCTGTCGGTCGCCTCGGTCGTGCGCCTGCTGGCCGATCTCGGCGTGGACGGCCAGCCCGCCCGCAACTCGATCTCCCGTCTGAAGCGGCGCGGCGTGCTGTGCAGCGAGCGGCACGACGGCGCGGCCGGCTACTCCCTCGACGGCCCGACGCTGGAGGTGCTCGCCGAGGGCGATGTGCGCATCTTCGAACGCACCCGGGCCGCCGCCGGCGACGGCTGGATCGTGGTGGTGTTCTCGGTGCCCGAGTCCGAGCGGGAGAAGCGGCACGCCCTGCGCACCAGCCTGACCCGCCTCGGCTTCGGCACCGCGGCACCGGGCGTGTGGATCGCGCCCGGCAACCTCGCCGCCGAGACCCGGCGCACGCTCGAGCGGCGCGGCCTGTCCGGCTACGTCGACATCTTCGCCGGCGACCACCTCGCCTTCGGCGACCTGCGGGCCAAGGTCCGCCAGTGGTGGGACCTCGACGAGCTGACCACCCTGTACGCCGACTTCCTGCGCCGCCACGGCCCGCTGCTCGACCGGATCGCCGGCGGCCGGACCACGCCGCTGACCGCCTTCCAGATGTACGTGCCGATGCTCACCGAGTGGCGCCGGCTGCCCTACCGCGACCCCGGGCTGCCGCTCTCGCTGCTGCCGGCCGACTGGAACGGCGTGACCGCCGGCGCCCTGTTCGGCGAGCTCGACCAGGTGTTGCGCGCGCTCGCCGAACAGCACGCGCATCCGATCGTCCACCCCATCAAGACCGCTTGACGGTACGGCTCATGTAGCGCCCGATCCGCCCGTCCTCGACGGCCGTCAGCCAGAGCTCGGCGACCCGCGGCTCGACCGGTCCCGGGATGCCGGCGTGCAGCTGCTGCTTGGTCAGCCGGAACGTGTCGGCCGGGATCTCGGCCAGCGTCCGCGCCCGGGCGACCGCCGCCGAGGCCGTGCCGACCTGGTCGATGTGCCCGGCGGCGAGTGCCTCCTGCGGGCGGAGGGTCGCGCCGGTCAGCACCGCCCGCTGCGCGGCGGCCTGGCCCCACGCGTACCCGAGAATGTCCAGCGCGGTGGTCGGGAACGGCACGCCGACCAGCAACTCGGTCACCCCGATCGTGCCGCCGCTCATCACCCGCTGGTCGCAGGCGGCGGCCAGGATCGCGCCGCCGGCGATGGCGTGCCCGTTGATCGCCGCCACGGTCGGCTTGCCGATGCCGAACACCGCGAGGAAGGCCGCGTCGAGCGCCGGCAGGAACTCCCGCGCGTACGCGGCGCCGCCGTCGAGGATCCGCCACAGGTCGACCCCGGCCGAGAAGGCCGGCCCGCTCCCGGTGAACACGACGGCCGTGGCGTCGCCACGGTCCAGCTCCTCGAAGGTGGTCGTGATGGCGCGCAGCAGGTCGAGATCGAGCGCGTTGACCTTGCCGTGCGCGAGCCGGACGACGGCGACACCGTCCCGGTCCTCGACATGCAGAGACATCAGCAGGCCCCCTGAGCGATTTCCGTCATTTTACAGGTATTTGTGTGGTGGGCTTGGTCAAGGACGTCGGCTCACGACCGAAGGAGGCACCGGTGAGTACATCGGGCGCCACCGGCACCAGGAGTACCACGTCGTTCAGCGCGCTGACCGGCTTGGCCTCGCTGGCCATCCTGCTGCAAGGTCTGTGGGCCGGCATCTTCCTGGAGCACGACGGGCAGCGGGACGCCGCGAGCGGCTGGATCGACGTGCACGCCCGCGGCGGCGAGGTGGCGCTGGTGCTGGCGGTCGCGGCCACGGTCGTCGCCCTCTGGCGGCTGCGCCCTCGCCGGGACCTGTGGATCGGCAGCCTGGTGCTGGTCGTGTTGCTCGTGCTCGAGTCGTACCTCGGCGGGTTGATCCGGGACGACGGCAAGGACGCGCTCACGGCCGTGCACATCCCGCTCGCCATGGCCATCATGGCCGTCTCGGTGTGGCTGCCCCTGCGGGCCCGGTCCCGGCGCTGAGGCGAATCGCTGCCGGTAGCGCTGGGGTTCACGGCGCGTGCCAGCCCGACGGCCCTGCGGTGACCCGCAGATCCTTCGACCACGCCGTAGACGGCATGCCGGAAGTGCCTCCCTCGCAGCGAAACCTGTAGATGTCGCCATCACAAGTTTCCCCTGCCAGAGAGGCACTTTCGCCTTCTTGCACGCCGTCAGTTGGTCTTGATTCTGGCACCCAGTGCCGACAGAGCGTCGACCGAGTTCACGACGAAAATGCGCGCGTAGCAGCCGTGGCCCGAAGGTACGAAATCGGGGTTGCCTTTGCATTTGGTGGTTTTCATGGTCTGGTCGCCGCCGACGATGAATCCTTTGATCCGCATCGACCCGTTCGTGGCGTAGGTATAGGCCGGTGCACCCGAGTCGCCCTGATCGGCGATCCCGACCTGCGAGCCGCCGGACACCCCGGTACTGAGCACCCAGAATCCCGGGCCCACGCGGCCGACGCCGGCGATGTTGGCGTACTGATTGACGCCTCGGACGGTCACCTTCGAGCAGGATTCGCCGGACAGGCCGCCGCTGACGCAGATGGCGGTGTTGTTACCCGGCCGGATGGAGTCTTTGACCGGTGCGCTGCTGAACGCGTTCCAGGGTCCTTGGAACACCCTTCCCGTGGTCGACCCGTTGATCACCTGGGTGTCGAGGCCCTTCGCTCGCGCCCCGATCGTCCCGATCGTGTTGCTGTTGCCGTAGGTCTGCCACGTCCCGGTCCCGCAATGCCATGCGGTGCTCAGCCCTGTGGTTGCGCCAACCGTGACGGCGACCCCGCCGGAGCACACATACGAGCCGTTCTTGATGAGGTTCGCGCCGTAGAAGGGCCGCGTGTCGTTGTTGCGGTTGGTCGGCACCGGGTCCGCGTATCCCGCGATGGTCACCGGCACCGTGGCAGAGATCTGCCGGGTGGCCTGCGGCTGCAAATCGGTGGTCCGGCGCGGCTGGAGGAGGATCTGCAGCCCGCTGAAGTCGTCGCGGGGACCGACCGATGCGACCGTGTCCGGGTTCGCGTCGGCCACCTGGATCGCCTGGGCGTCCAGTTCTGCGGCCGAATAGGCGGCGGGGGCGACGGTGACGGGGGTCGTGACCGGCTCGGTGGCCAGGAGTTGCAGGACGTCCGCCGGGGGATCTCCCTTCCACGCCAGGGTCACCGCGCCGCCCACGACCGAGACGCCGCCGAGACCGCTTTCCGGGTGGGTGTCGAGCCACTCGGTGAGGTTGTCGGCGGTCACCTCGGCATCGGTCTGTTCGCCACCCTCCGGGATGGTGGCCTCGGACACGGGCTTCGGGTCGTCGTCGGCCATCGACGGCGCCGGCAAGGCGAACGTCGCGAGTAAAATTCCGCTGGAGATAGCGGCTGTCCACCGTCTCTTCATTTTTCCCCGTTTCGTGGTGCGGTATGCAAGTGAGGACTTCGACAATGGGTGGGCCGAGGCAATGGGTATGACCAAAGCAGAGCGCAAAAAAAGAAGACAGCGGTTGGAGGAGACCCTGAAATGGGTGGTCGACGTACACATGCGACCATTGGAGGAAGGGGTCACAACGGTGACTACTGCCGGCGTCAACGACGATTTCACGGCGGTGGAAGTAACACTGAACCGTCGGGACAAGGCGTTTGCGACCATGCTTGTGGCCGACTCTAACGGGCTGGTGAGGGTTCTCGACGAGCCTACCATCATCGATCCTCTATAGGTACCAGTGTCCATGGTGGACTAATTGGCTCGACGGACTTCTGCGGAGCGTGCTCCGGGAGCCGCGCCGTGAGCAGTAGGCCGCAGCCGCCGGCACGCTTACGCGGCCCGCCACCCGGGTGGAGAGTCCGGGTTGGGCCGCAACGAGGTCCGGCGGGAGTACGGACCACGATCGTGGCAGCCCATTCCTAGCCTCGATGATTCGCCGGTGATGGCTGTCTGGTCGGCCGGGCCGCCGGTGACCCGCAGATCCTTCGACCACGCCGTGGACTGCACGCCGGAAGGGCCTCCAGCGCAGCGAAACCTGTAGATATCGCAATCACCAGTGTCCCCTGCCAGAGAGGGGCACTTTCGTCTATTTGCGCGCCGATCGGACCCACCAGTTTCGCTCTCTCGGCAGCGGTCAATAAGCCATGCCTACCGCCGGGCCCGGGTCGCCGTCTGTGGAGAATATGCGCATTAACGGGTCCCGCTCGAGGATGGTGATCCGCTGCCGCGACGTGGCGACCGTGCCGCACGCGCGGAGCGCCTATGCGCGGCCCCGGCGTTACGCGGTGATCTTCACGATCCCGGAGAGCAGGATGGCGATGTGCTCGGAGGGCTCACCCTCGGAGAAGATCGTCGCCCGGGGTGCGAAGTGGACGAGCCGGCCGGCCGGGCGGATGTGCGACAGCCGCGCGCGCATCTCGCTGGGAAGAAGTGACTGCGTAAGCCCGGATCCCACGTGTGTCCGCCCCTCCGCGTCGTCGGCCTGACCATCGTGGACCGTGACGGGCCGTAACCGCCGAGTCGCTTGCCGAGTTTCGGGGGTACCGGAGTGAACGGTGTCACACATAGCATGGCGTATCGAGCGGGGCGTGGCAGGCAGCAATGGGCCAGCAAATGGGAGCGCTCCCAAAACCGGGGAGGAACCTGGTGCGCTACGGACACTTCGACGATGAGCGGCGCGAGTACGTCATCGACCGCCCCGACACCCCGCTGCCCTGGATCAACTACCTGGGCACCGAGGCGTACTTCGGGATCGTCTCCAACACCGCGGGCGGATATTCGTTCTACCGGGACGCCCGGCTGCGCCGCCTCACCCGCTATCGGTACAACAACGCGCCCCTCGATCTCGGCGGCCGCTACCTGTACGTGCGGGACGACGTCACCGGCGACTTCTGGTCGCCGTCGTGGCAGCCGACCCGCAGCACGCTGGACGAGTACGAGTGCCGGCACGGCCTGTCGTACACCCGGATCGCCTCCGCCCGCGACGGCGTCCGGGCCGAGACGCTCTACTTCGTGCCGCTCGGCGAGACCCTCGAGGTGTGGCGGGTCCGGGTCACCAACGAGCGTGACACGGCGGCGCGGCTCTCGCTCTTCTCCTCGGTCGAGTTCTGCCTGTGGGACGCGCAGGACGACGCGACCAACTTCCAGCGCAACTTCTCCACCGGCCAGGTCGAGGTGGCCGACGGAGTGATCTACCACAAGACCGAGTACCGGGAGCGGCGCGACCACTTCGCGTACTTCGCCTGCTCGGAGCCGATCGCCGGGTTCGACACCCAGCGGGAGGCCTTCCTCGGCGCGTACCGCGGCTGGGACCGGCCGGCGGCGGTCGAGCGGGGCGCGGCCCTCGACTCGGTCGCCCACGGCTGGCAGCCGATCGGCAGCCACCACGTGCGGCTCGCCCTCGCGCCGGGGGAGAGCCGCGAGGTGATCTTCGTGCTCGGGTACGCGGAGAACCCCAGGGACGAGAAGTTCGACCCGCCCGGGTCGCAGACGATCAACAAGCGGTACGTGCGCCCGGTCATCGAGCGCTGGCTGCGACCCGAGACGGTCCGCCAGGGCTTCGCCGAGCTGGGCGCCTACTGGGACCGGCTGCTCGGCGTGCTGCGGGTGACGACCCCGGACGCGGACACCAACCGGATGGTCAACATCTGGAACGCGTACCAGTGCCTGGTGACCTTCAACCTGAGCCGGTCGGCGTCGTTCTACGAGTCCGGGATCGGCCGCGGCATGGGCTTCCGCGACTCCAACCAGGACCTGCTCGGCTTCGTCCACATGATCCCGGGGCGCGCCCGGGAGCGGATCCTGGACATCGCGGCCACCCAGATGGCGACCGGCGGGGCGTACCACCAGTACCAGCCGCTCACCAAGCGCGGGAACAACGACATCGGCGACGGCTTCAACGACGACCCGCTGTGGCTGGTGCTCGGCGTCTCCGCGTACCTGAAGGAGACCGGCGACGACACGATCCTGGACGAGCCGGTGCCGTTCGACAACGCGCCCGGCAGCGAGGCGCCGCTGTACGAGCACCTGCGCCGGTCGCTGCGCTACACCCAGGACCGGCTCGGCCCGCACGGCCTGCCGCTGATCGGCCGGGCCGACTGGAACGACTGCCTCAACCTCAACTGCTTCTCGGACACCCCGGGCGAGCCGTTCCAGACCACCGAGAACGCCAGCGGCGGCGGGGCCGAGTCGGTCTTCATCGCCGGGCAGTTCGTGCTGGCCGCGAAGGAGCTGGCCGCGATCGCCGAGCGGCGCGGGCTGACCGGGGAGGCGGCCGAGTACCGCGCGGCCGCCGAGAAGATGACCGCCGTCGTGCTCGAGCACGGCTGGGACGGCGCCTGGTTCCGCCGGGCGTACGACTTCCACGGCCGGCCGATCGGCTCCGGCGAGAACGACGAGGGGCAGATCTTCATCGAGCCGCAGGGCATGTGCGTGCTCGGCGGGGTCGGCATCGACGACGGGCTGGCCGTGCGGGCGCTGGACAGCGTGGCGGAGCGGCTGGCCACCGCGCACGGCATCGTCCTGCAACAGCCGGCGTACTCCGGCTACCGGATCGAGCTGGGCGAGATCTCCTCCTATCCGCCCGGCTACAAGGAGAACGCCGGCATCTTCTGCCACACCAACCCGTGGATCATGATCGCCGAGGCGATGGTGGGCAACGGCGACCGCGCCTTCGACTACTACCGGCGGATCAACCCGTCGGTCCGGGAGGCGATCAGCGAGGTGCACCGCTGCGAGCCGTACGTCTACCCGCAAATGATCGCCGGGCGGGACGCGCCGACCCACGGCGAGGCCAAGAACTCCTGGCTCACCGGCACCGCGGCGTGGAATTTCGCCGCGGTCTCGCAGTGGATCCTCGGCATCCGGCCGGAGCTGACCGGGCTGCGCATCGACCCCGTGCTGCCGGCGAGCTGGCCGGGCTTCCGGGCCACCCGGGCCTTCCGGGACGCCACCTACGAGATCACCGTACGCAAGGAGGCCGGCACGACCGGGCGGGTCACCCACCTGATCGTGGACGGCGAGCGGGTGGACGGCACGGTGGTGCCGCCCGCGGCGCCCGGCACCGTGGTCCGGGTGGAGGCGGTCGTCGAGGGCTGAGCACCGCCGGACGCGCCGCGGCCCGACACGGCTGGTCAGGCCGCGGCGACGTCCGGATAGAGCTGGGCCGGCCGGCGGAGATCAGCCGGCGGCGACGGCGTTGTGGACGGCTACCCGGTGGGTGTCGGGGTTTGACCAGCTCCAGTTCGGGTGGGCGCGGTTGGTGAGCAGGACGATCACCTGCCGGCGCGACGGCACCACCAGCAGCGATGTGCCGGTGAAGCCGGTGTGCCCGAAGCTGGTGGGCGAGGCCAGCTTGCCCATGAACCAGGGTTGGTTGATCTCGACGCCGAGGCCGTGGTCGGCGGTGCGGTGCGGGCGGTCGGCGTCGATGGCCGGCTTGCCCTTGTTGACGTTGGTGAGCATCTTGGCGACCGTGTCGGCCGACAGGATCCGCCGGCCGTGGTGGGTGCCGCCGGCCAGCAGCATCTGGCCGATCACGGCGACGTCCTGGGCCGTGCCGAAGAGGCCGGCGTGCCCGGCGACGCCGCCGAGGATGTTCGCCACGTCGTCGTGCACGGTGCCGCGTAGCAGGCCGCGGGAGGTGCGTGCGTCGGTGGCGACCAGACGAGACTTGTCGGCGACCCACTTCAGCGGCAGGAAGCCGGTGTCCTCGAGGCCGAGCGGCGTGGTGATGTTGTCGCGTACCGCCTTGTCGAGCGAGGTGCCGGTGAGCTTCTCGACGAGGCGGCCGAGGACCATGAGTCCGACGCTGGAGTAGCGGAACGTGGTGCCGGGCACGCCGCCCTTGACCAGCGGGGTGGTCATCACCGACTGCCAGCGCTGGGTGTTGGTGCTGAAGCCGGTGACCTTGGCGCCCACCGGGAGGGCGCTGGTGTGTGCCAGCAGCATCGCGATGGTGATCTTGTCTTTGCCGGCACCGGTGAACTCGGGCAGGTATCGCTGTACCGGCGCGTTCAGCTCGACCTTGCCCCGGTCGACCAGCTGGAGGGTGAGGATCGCGGTGCAGACCTTGGTGAGCGAGGCCAGGTCGAAGATCGAGTCGGTGCGCATCGCCACCCGCTTGGCGGCGGGCAGGTCGACCGGCCCGGCGCCGTAGCGCAGCGCGTGCCCGGCGGCGGTGCTGAACCGGGTCTTGCCGTCCTGCATCACGAGCGCGACGGCGCCCGCGTAACCCGGGTGTTTGGGGTTGTCGGCGGTCGGCACGAGGTACTTGGTCAAGGTTGCCTTGACCTTCGCCGCGTACGGCGGGCCGGCCGGCGTCGCGGCGCTGGTCACGGCCCTGGGCGAGGGGGCCGGCTGGATGGCGCGGCCGACGGCGCCGGGCGTGGTCAGCGGCTGCTCGGTCGCGACCGGTTCGGCCCAGACGGGCGCGTCGCCGGCCGGGGCGGTCCGCCCGCAACCGGTGAGCGCGGCGGCCGTCGCGGCAAGACCGGTGCCCAGCAGGGTACGGCGTCCGATATTCACGCCGGTGATGATGACACAGCCGGGCCGCGGACCGACCACCAGGCTGTTTAGTCCACCGTCGAAGCGGTGATCGACACCGTCCGATGATCTCGGTGTTCGCGTCTCGTGGAAGGGCCGGTCGGGTGCCCGCGAGGGATGGTTGAATCGGCAGGGCGGGCGCGTCGCGCTCGGCTGGAGCGCGCACGGAGTGAAGAAGCAGTACGGCATCAAGGCCGCGCGGCACGTCTTCCGCCTCCGGATCGGCCGGTGGCACGAGAGTCTTCTTCGGACGGTGGTTCTGATGGCTGACGTCGAGCGGCTGGGCGACCGCATCGCTGCCGCGGTCGAGCGGGAGGGCGCCGACGTCAGCTGGGAGCATCCGACCGGATCCCAGCGCATTCTCTGGGTGACCGGCGACGACCTGCCCACCATCGGGGTCATCGTGGCCTCGGGCCCGGCCGACGTCCAGATCCTCTGTGACGACTTCACCTTCGAATCGGTCGAGGCCGACGCGGCGGCGGGGGTCGTCCTCGAGCTGGTCACCGGCGAGCCTCGTATCGTCGAGCGTGGATGGATCGGGAAAGCGTTGGTCCTTCAGGTGACGGCCGGGCGCCGAACCTACGAGGCGGCGCGTTCCGGACGGGATGCGCCCAGCGGCTGGGAGGCTCGGTTGATTGCTCGTGGATAGCCGCAGAGGCGCGAGCAAGCCGTCCTTCGCTGACATCGTGGCGGCCGAGCGTGCCCGACCGGCGGCCGATCCGCAGGACGGGCGGGCCCGGAACCGGGTCACTGCCCACCAGCTGTGGGACGACAGCGGCCGGCGATGGTCCCAGCCGGCCGAGATCACACCGGCGGATGCGGATCGGCTGATCGCCGACGACACGGTCCGCCTCGGCCTGTGCCGGCCGGGCGACCGCCGCCTCGAATGGTTCACGACGGACGAGCGCAAGACGGCCTGGCGGCGTTTCCGGCCGCGGCTGCAGGAGTTCGGCGCCGGGATTCCGCCCGGCGGCGGGATCGGCTACGTCCCGCAGCTGTGGACCCGCGCCGACGGCTCGCGGCTCCTGCTCCTGCAGGTGCTCTGCTGATCAGGCCAGGTGGGCGGCGTCCAGGGCGGCCTGCAGCGACTGCAGGTAGCCGTCGCTGGTCACGGTCGCACCGGAGACGGTGTCGATGGTCGCGCTCTGCGCCTGCAGGGTCTCCTGGGTGAGGATGGGCAGGGCGTACGCGTTGATCTCCTGGTCCCGGCCGTTGCCGCTCGGGTAGACCGGCACCTGCACATCGGTGATCTTGCCGGCGGTGACGGTGATGGTGACCTGGACGTCGCCCCAGCGGGTCGAGACGGTCGAGCCGGTGTAGGTCTTGGTGCCCGTCGTGGCCGTGGACGAGGACGACCCCGTGTCTGACGGCGTGGAGCCGGCCGACGGCGTGGAGCCGGCTGACGGCGTGGATCCGGCTGACGGCGTGGAGCCGGCCGAGGGCGTCGGGGTGGCCCCGGTGCTGGTCGGCTGGGTCGCGGGCGCGGTGGCGGCGACCGCCGTGCCGACCGTGCCGCTCGTGCTCGTGCGGTAGCTGAACAGCAGGACGAGGGCGGCGATCGTGGAGAACAGCCACAGGGTGATCCGGCGCATCTCGGTTGTCCCCATTCTTTGCAGGCGAACGGTCTTACCAGGCGAACAGTTCGGTGTGGATGTCTTCGGGGCGGGCGCCGGCCTCCCGGGCGGCGTTCCGGGCCGCCTCGGCCCAGGCCTCGGGGCCGCAGACGTAGATCTGCGAGCCGGCGATGCCGGGGACCAGCTGTCGCAGCGCCCCGGCGTCGGTGTGGTCGGCGTACCGGGCGGGCAGCCAGGACGGCCGGGCCGCGCGCGGGCCGAGCAGGTGGATGACCCGGACGCCGCGGCGGGCGGCGAACCACTCGAGCTCCGCCCGGAAGGCGATCTCCCGCTCGTCGCGGGCCCGGTAGATCAGGGTGGCCTCGCCGGGCGCGTAGGGCAGCTCGCCGAGCAGCGCGATCAGCGGGGTGACGCCGATGCCGCAGGCCAGCATGGTCACCGGCCCGCCGGCGTACGTCTCGCCGGTGAGCTTGCCGTACGGGCCCTCGATCAGTGCCCTCGTGCCGGGCCGCAGGGCGGCGACCCGGGAACTGCCGTCGCCCAGGTCCTTCACGGTGATCCGCAGGCCCGGCCCGTGCGGCGTCGCCGACAGCGAGTAGGGGTGCGAGCGGGACCAGCCCGGCCCGTCGAGGAACCGCCACTGGAAGAACTGCCCGGCGCGCACCGGCAGCCGGTCGAGGCGACGCCCGGTCAGGTAGACGGAGGTGAGCCCCGGTCCCTCCGGGACCACCCGCTCGACCACCAGGCGGTGGCGCAGGTTGCGCCACACCGGCAGACCGATCCGGAACGCGAGGACCGCGCCCGCCGACACCGCATACAGCGTCCACCAGTACGCGGTCGAGACGGCCGAGCCGACAAAGTCGGTGCCGGTCCACAGCTGGTGCGGCAGGGCCAGCCCGACCCCGGCGTACGCGTAGAGGTGCAGCAGGTGCCAGGACTCGTAACGCAGCCTGCGCCGGGCCGCCCGGATCGAGGTCACCACCACCATGACCAGCGCGAGCGTGCCGGCGGTGGCCAGCAGCATCCCGGGGTAGCTCCAGATCAGGTCCCACAGCTCGCCGAGGAAGCTCGGCGAGTCCGCGCCGGTGTAGCCGATGGTGATCAGCACGATGTGCGCGATCATCAGCCAGAACGAGGTGAACCCGGTCCAGCGGTGCCAGCGGGCCAGCCGGTCCTGCCCGAACGCGCGCTCGACCAGCGGGATCCGGGCCATCAGCAGCACCTGCAGCAACAGCAGGTCGGACGCCCACAGGCCGGTCAGCCGCCCGGCCGCCGAGAAAGCGTCGCCGGTGAGCTGCCGGATGCCGCCGTTGTGCACCCAGAGCGCGGTGACGATCAGCATCGTCAGACCGGCCACAACGCCACCCAGATCGGCGTACCAGCGCGGGGTCGCCCGCAGGGTCCGTCGCGGGCGATGGGCGTCGGGTGCGGGGGAGTAACGGGGGGCCGTGACGGTCATGCCATCACCATCGGTCGCCCGGCTGTGCAACCGGCGTCGGATCGCTATGGATCGGCTGTGTGGTCGCTGTCAATGCCGCCCCGGCGCGCGGCGGTCAGGTTACCCGGTGGGCGGCGGTCAGGGTTCCCGGTGGGCGCGGGTCAGGTTTCCCGGTGGGCGGCGGTCAGGTTTCGCGGTGGGCGGCGGTCAGGTTTCCCGGTGGGCGCGGGCGACCAGCACCGGGCACTCGGCGTGCCGCAGCAGGTGCAGGCCGGTGGAGCCGAGCAGGGCGCCGCGGATGGGACCGCGGCCGTGGCTGCCGACGACCACCAGTTGCGCCTCGGCGGCCGCGCCGACCAGGACCGGGGCGATGGCGTCCCGGGTCAGCCGGATCTCGACGGGCACGTCCGGGAACTTGCCCCGCCAGGGCGCGAGCTGCTCCTCGACGAGGGTCCGCGCGGCGGCGTCCTGTTCCGGTGTCGCCACCTCGGCGGGCCGGATGCTCGCCACCCAGACCTGCATCGCCGGGGCGTACGAGCGGACCACGACCAGTCCCGCCCCGCGGGCGGCCGCGGCCGTGAACGCGGCGTCGAGCACCTGGTCGGCCGCGGGCGAGCGGTCGACGCCGGCGACCACCGGGCCGTCCGGCCGGGGCGTGCCGCGCACCACGACCACCGGGCCGGGTGCCTGCGTGGCGACCTGCTGGCTGACCGAGCCCAGCCGGAGGCCGGCGAACCCGCCGCGTCCGCGGTACCCGACGACCATGAGCTCGGCCTCGCGGGCGAGCTCGAGCAGGCGCGCGGCGGGCTGCCCGACCAGGGTGTCCGCCGTGACGTCGACCTCGGGCTCGGCGTCGCGGGCCTGCCGCACGGCGGCGTCCGTGATCGCTGCCGAGGCGGACCACACCCGTTCGACGTAGGTGCTGCCGCTGGCCTCCCGGGCCTCGTCGGCATCCCACTCGAGGACGTGCGCTATCCGAAGCGGCCGCCGTTGGAGCCGGGCCTCGCGGGCCGCCCAGTTGATGATGAGGTTGCCGGAGCCGGCGACGCCGACGACGATGGCTCGGGGACTCATGGCCGACTCTCCCTCTTCCTGCCGGGCTGTCCTCTCCACTGTGGTCGTGCCGGCCGGTCCAGGGTCAGGGTCGAAGGGCCCGAAACTCGTCGCTCAGTCCGGGTCGGCCGGGTGCTCGACGTGCGTCTCCGGGCCGGGGAAGATCAGACCGATGTGGCCGTCGTCCAGCCAGCGCACCTCGTACGGCGGTGTGCCGTCGGGGTGGCGCAGTGCCGTGACCACGCCGACCCGGCTGGCGTCGCCCACGTGCGTTCCCTTGACGATGATGCGGTCACCAACCTGCGCGATCATCGAGCCTCCCGAGTCCCGGCCGGATGTCCGGCCTCCGATACCTGTCCTGGAAAGCATCGTCTCATCCGACCCCGGCAGGAAAGGGCCGAAAGGATCGGAAACGGGCGGGGCGCGGTGGCCGCCCACGACCACGCGGCACGTCTGCCATCACCACGCGGCCGGGACGGGCGTGCCGGCGGGGACGACCGCGACCGGGCAGTCGGCCAGCTCGGCCAGCCGCTTCACGGTTTCGCCGAGGGTGCCGGCGGCGGCGACCACCAGGGCGGCGTCGCGGCTGAGCGCGGCGAGTGCGCGTGCGGGGTCGTCGTCGTGCAGGATCTGCCGCTCCACCGCCTCCGCCTCGTCCGGCGGCAGGTTGTCGTAGAGGACGGCGGTCAGCAGCCGGTCGCTGTCGGTGATCGCCTCGTGCCGGGTCCACACGTGCACGACGCGCAGCGGCAGACCGCGCTGCTGCGCCTGCTCCC
The DNA here is from genome assembly GCF_025630775.1 of Actinoplanes sp. KI2. GTDB lineage: Bacteria > Actinomycetota > Actinomycetes > Mycobacteriales > Micromonosporaceae > Actinoplanes. Next base: position 20,030 of record NZ_JAOSZE010000012.1, on the reverse strand, counting down.
AGGCGTACGCGAGAACGCCGACGCAGCCGGGGTCGTCGTCGAGCGCCGCCAGGACGAAGGACGGGTCGATCTGCGCGGACATGCCGGCCTCCTCTGCTCGGAGCCCACCGGGCACCCGGACGCGGCGCCGGCGACCGTCTTGACGACGATGGGTCTGGCGGCTCCGCGGCCGTCTCTTCTGATGACCGGTCGCCGCGTCGCCGTGCGTCCGGTGAGCTCGAGGCCAGCATCGCCCCGGCGGCGCGGCACCGTCAGGGCCATAGGTCCCGCATTACGGGTGAACGGCTCACCCCACCCCCGCACATGGCAGATCCACCGGGCGTATGGCATTGCGTGACGCACGCGGTGCTCTAAGGTTCGACCAATCTTTTATCCACGGGGACGGGTTGTGGCGAATATCCGGAAGACACTCGCGGCGGTGGTCGCGGCCATCGCCGTGGTCGCCGGTGCCGGCGGCTGCGGGACGGGCAGCCGGCCGGACGACGGCAGCGTGGTGGTTGATCCCTCGGTGCAGGATCACGACCTGCTCGACGACGTGCTCGCCATCGACGCGAAGCGCGAGACCGGCGGATCGGGTTTCTCGTACGTGCCGAGGACGCGCCCCGACGGCCTGCACCGGCTGACCACCAACACGGCCGAGTCCCGGATCGTCGACGGTTACCAGCTCGGCGCGGAGCGTGTCCAGGTCATGGCCGAGTTCGCGGCGCAGCCGACCGGCACCTGCGCGAGCATGAAGGCTGACCCCGGCTCGGGCGTCTGTGTGTGGGCGGGGCCCGTCAAGGCCGCCGCGAACGACCCGAAACTTCGCAACCTGACGGTGTACGTGAGCCAGGTGGGTGTCCAGCCCACCATCCCGGACGACGCGGTGACCCGCCGAGTCAGGACATTCTGGGCAACCGCCGACATGGTTCCCGTGGCGGCGGCGAGCTGGTTCACCGAGTTGGTCGCCCGGGCCAAGGCCGCCCCGAAGGTCAAGCTCGGCTGATTTCGCGGGGTCGAGGCGACGGCCGGCCGCTCATCGGATGAGGTCCTGCCGGTGCACGGGACGGCGGCCCGGGGGCTGCTCCGGTTCGCCGGTCAGCGGGACGATCGCGGGGATCGGCCGGGTCACCGGCGCCGCGCTGGTGAGTACCAGCGGCTCGCCGTGGTGCACCAGCTCCAGCTTGGCGTCGACCGGCCCGTCCCGCAGCGAGTAGACGGCCTCGCCGGGCCGCACCGTCACCTGCAGCCGCAGCCCTCGCCAGAGCAGGGCGAACGCGAGCCGGTCGATCCGGCTCGGCAGCCGCGGCGCGAAGGACAGCACGCCGTCGTGGTCGCGCATGCCGCCCAGCCCGGCGACCAGGCTCAGCCAGCCGCCGGCCAGCGAGGCGATGTGCATCCCGTCGCGGGTGTTGCGGTGCAGGTCGTACAGGTCCATCAGCACCGCCTCGCCGATGTAGTCGTGGGCCAGCTCCAGGTGCCCGACCTCGGCGGCGAGGATCGCCTGGGTGCAGGCGGACAGCGAGGAGTCGCGTACCGTGCGGCGCTCGTAGTAGGCGAAGTTGCGGGCCTTGTCGGCGCCGGTGAAGTCGTTGCCGCACCAGTGCATCGCCAGCACCAGATCGGCCTGCTTGACCACCTGCGTGCGGTACAGGTCCAGGTACGGGAAGTGCAGCAGGAGCGGGTACTCGTCCGGGCGGGTGGCGTCGAAGTCCCACTCCTTGCGCAGGGTGAAGCCGCGCACCTGCGGGTGGACGCCGAGCTCCTCGTCGTACGGGATGTGCATGGCCGCCGCCGCGGCCCGCCACCCGGCGACCTCCGGGTCGCTGCCGCCGAGGGACCGGAACCGCTCGGGATGGCGGGCCGCGGCGTCGGCGGCCGCGGTCAGGTTCCGCCGGGCCATCAGGTTGGTGTAGACGTTGTCGTCGGCGACCGCGGTGTACTCGTCGGGGCCGGTGACGCCGTCGAGGTGGAAGTCGCCGTGCCGGTCGCGGTGGCCGAACGAGGCCCACAGCCGTGCGGTCTCGGTCAGCAGCTCCACCCCGACGTCCCGGTCGAACGTGTCGTCGCCGGTCGCGTTCACGTAGCGGACCACGCCGTCGGCGACGTCCGCCGCGAGGTGCACCGCGGCGGTGCCGGCCGGCCAGTACCCGGAGCACTCCTGACCGCGGATGGTCCGCCACGGGAACGCCGCGCCGGCCCAGCCGAGCGTGGCGGCCCGCTCCCGGGCCAGGTCGAGCGTCGCGTGCCGCCAGCGCAGGGCGTCGGCCGCCGCCCGCGGGTCGATGTAAGTCAGCACCGGCAGGACGTACCGCTCGGTGTCCCAGAAGACGTGCCCGTCGTAGCCCGGCCCGGTCAGGCCCTTGGCCGCGATCGGTCCCTTCTCGGCCCGCGCCCCGGCCTGCAGCAGGTGGAACAGGGCGAAGCGGACCGCCTGCTGCACCTCGGCGTCGCCGTCCAGCTCGACGTCGGCGCCGTCCCAGAACCGGTCCAGGTACGCCCGCTGCGCCGCGAGCAGGCCGTCCCAGCCCTCGAACCGGGCGCCCGCGATGGCCCCGGCGACCTGGTCGCGGATCGCCGCCGCCGAGCGCCCGCTCGACCAGCCGTACCCGACCAGCTTGACCAGGCGCAGCCGCTGCCCGGGGGCCAGCCGGCAGGCCACCGTGACGCGGGCGACGTCGGGCTCCGCCTCGCTGTCCCGGCGCAGCCCGGGTGGGCCCTCGATCACGTGATCCATCACCGCGGCCAGGCGCAGTCCGCTCTCCCTCGTGACATGGGTGAGGAACGCGCCGGCGCCGCTCGCGTGGTGGTCGTCGGCCACCAGCGGCGCCCCGAGCACCGCCGACACCCGCGGATCCTTGAGCGGGCCGGGCAGCGGCTCGTTCGCCACCAGCTCGGACTGCACGATCACCCGCAGCGGCGTGTCCACCGGCGTGACCTCGTACTCGATCGCGGCGATCGATCGCTGGGTGAACGACACCAGGCGGGTCGTGCGCACCCGCACCGCCGACCCGGCCGGGGATTCCCACTCCACCTCGCGGCGCAGCACGCCGTCGCGCAGATCGAGCACCCGCTCGTGGCGGAGCAGCCGGCCGTCGCGTACGTCGAACGGCTCGTCGTCCACCAGCAGCCGGATGATCTTGCCGTCGGTGATGTTGACGATCGTCTGGCCCGACTCCGGGTAGCCGTAGCCGCCCTCGGCGTACGGCAATGGTCTCAGCTCGAAGAACGAGTTGAGGTAGGTGCCCGGCAGGCCGTGCGGGTCGCCCTCGTCGAGGTTGCCGCGTAGTCCGATGTGCCCGTTGGACAGCGCGAAGATCGACTCGGACCGCGCCAGGAGTTCGGTGTCCAGGTGCGTCTCGCGCACCTGCCAGGGTTCCACGGGGTAGGCCGAATGCCGGATCACGGGAGCCTCCGCTCGTCGGACGACAACGTCGCCTCCCCATCCTGCCCGCCCGGCACGGCGAACCGCCCGGCCGCGGGGCCGGGCGGTTCGCCGATGGGGTCAGATGAGCCAGCGGTTCTTCTGGACGAGGGGCAGGGAGGCCCACCACTTGCCCAGGCCCCAGGTGTGTCCGGCGTAGGTGAGGGCCAGGACGACGCCGGTGACCGCGTAGATGAAGTGGTAGTCGGTGATCGGGTTGGTCGAGCCGCTCGGCTTGCCGCCCGCGGCGGTCTTGTCGAGGGGGAACTCGGCGAGCCACATCATGGCCATCAGGGCGACGGCGGAGCCGGCGGCGATCCGCATGCCGATGCCGAGGATGAAGGCGAGGCCGATGCCGAGCAGGGCCAGCATGAACAGCCAGTTCGCCCAGGTCGCGCCGGCGATGTCGTGGAAGAAGCTCTGCAGCCAGCTGGGGCCGACGTCGACGCTGGACAGGAAGCCTTTGGTGGGGGAGCCGCCGTTGATCCAGGCCTTGGCCGAGGGGGTGGCGTAGCCGAATCCGAAGGTCTTGTCGAGGAACGCCCACAGGAACACGAAGCCGAGGGAGATGCGCAGGACCGCGAGTGCCTTGGCGGCGGTCTTGGTGAGCATGGCGCCGGGTGCCTCGACCTTCTCGAGGTGGTGAGCGGCGTCCCGGCCGATGGTCGTCATGGTGTCCTCCTCAATCGATGTCCTGCCCTCAGCCTGCTCGTCCCGGGCACCGCGCGCCCGTGTCGAACAGCCCGATCCCGCGGGGTCCAAAGTCCTGTGTGCCGGCGGCCGGGCGGGGACCTTCGCCTCTGCCTGCCGCGGCGCATCGGCGAAACGCTGGAAGGTGGGAACCACTGTGGGAGGACGACCATGACCTATCGCATCGCGATCAACGGGTTCGGCCGGATCGGCCGCAACTACCTGCGCCGGCTGCTGGCCAAGGACCTGGCCAACGCGGGACTGCAAGTGGTGGCGATCAATGACCTGTACGACGGGGGAACGCTCGCGCATCTGCTGCAGTACGACTCGACCTTCGGGCCGCTGGGCACCGAGGTCGGGCACGACGGCGACGCGCTGAACGTCGGCTGGCACAGCATCCCGACCTTCGCCGAGCGCAGCCCCGACGCGCTGCCGTGGGGCGACCTGCGGGTGGACCTGGTCATCGAGTCCACCGGCAAGCTGCGCAGCCGGGACGACGCCGCGCTGCACCTGAAGGCCGGCGCCGGCCGGGTGCTGATCTCCGCGCCCGGCAAGAACGTGGACGCGACCCTGGTGCCGGGCGTCAACGCGGACACCTACGACCCGGTGCGGCACCAGGTCGTGTCGGCCGCGTCCTGCACCACCAACTGCGTCGCGCCGCTGGCGAAGGTGCTGCACGACGCGTTCGTCATCGAGCACGGGTATCTGACCACCGTGCACGCGTACACCAACGACCAGAACGTGCTGGACGCGCCGCACAAGGACCCGCGCCGGGCCCGCGCCGCGGCGGTGAACATCATCCCGACCAGCACCGGTGCGGCGAAGGCCGTCGGCCTGGTGCTGCCCGAGCTGGCCGGCCGGCTGGACGGCGTCGCGCTGCGGGTGCCGGTGGTGGACGGCTCGATCAGCGACCTGACCCTGCAACTGGGCACCGACGTGACCGCCGAGCAAGTCAACGAGGCCGTCGCGGCCGCGTCCGCCGGGCCGCTGTCCGGGATCCTCCGCTACACCGAGGCGCCGCTGGTCTCCAGCGACATCGTTGGCGACCCGGCGTCCTGCGTGTTCGACGCCCGGCTGACCCAGGCGGCCGGCCGGCTGGTGAAGGTGTTCGGCTGGTACGACAACGAGTGGGGCTACACCAACCGCCTCGTCGACCTGACGAGGCAGATGGCCAAGCGGTGACGCGATGTGGGCCAAGGACATCATGAGCAGCCCGGCGTCGCCGCCGTCCACGCGACGCCGAGCGGGCCGCCCTGACCGAAGCCGCCGTCGTGGGAGGTCATGATGTCCGCCACCACCAAGAGCCGCGCGCCGGGCACCCGGCGCGCCGGCTACGTGATCGCCCTTCTCGTCAACACCCTGCTGATCTATCTGATCAACGTCTGGCCGGGCTGGGCCGTGCTGCCCTTCCTGACTTCGGACATGACGCAGGTGCTGCCGGTGGTCAACCTGTCGCTGATGGCCGGCATCGCGGTGAACCTTGTCTATCTGGCGTATGACGCACCATGGGTGGTGGCCGCCGGTGGGCTGGTGACCACGGGAGTCGGGCTGGCCGCGATCGTCCGGTTGTGGCGGGTCTTCCCGTTCGATCTCGCCACCGGCTCGGCGTGGACGACGGTCATCCGCGTGCTGCTGCTGGTGGCGATGGCCGGAAGCGTGATCGGCATCGTCGTGCAGGTCGCCACACCGCTCGGCGACCTGCTCAAGCGGCGACTCGGCTGACGGGTAGTCCCGCGCCGGCGGCGGCGGTGAAGTCGTCGTCCACGGCGACGACCTGGCGCCCGCCGGCGGCCAGCAGGGAGGCCGCGATCGAGGCGCGGTAGCCGGCGGCGCAGTGCACCCAGACCTCGCCTTCCGGTACGTCGCCGAGCCGGGCGGGCAGGTCGTGCAGCGGGATGTGGACGGCCCCGTCGATGCGGGCCTCGGCGTGCTCGAGGTGGCGGCGGACGTCCAGGATGACGACCGGCCGGTGGTGGCGGACCTGGGCGAGGTCGCCGAAGGTGGCGCGCGGAAAGGACTCGAGGCCGTGGTCGCCGGCCCAGCCGGCGGGGTCGCCGGTGGCCTGGGCGGCGGGCCGGTCGATGCCGATCCGGGCGAGCTCGCGTTGCGCCTCGGCGACCTGGTCCGGGGTCTCGGCCAGCAGGGTGAGCGGCGTGCCCCAGGGTACGAGCCAGCCGAGGTAGGTGGCGAAGCTGCCGTCCAGGCCGAAGTTGAGGGTGCCGGCGACGTGCCCGGCCGCGAAGGCGACCCGGTGACGCAGGTCGACGACCCATTCGCCGCCGGCGAGCCGCTTGCGCAGCTGCTCGGCGTCGGCGCGTTCGGGCTGGCTGAGGTCGGGGGCGGCGGGGCCGGCGCTGTTGGCCGGTGCCATGTGCGCGTAGTAGGCGGGCCACGCGTCCAGGCCGGCGAGCAGGTCGTCGACGAAGGTCCGCTCGGCCTTGGTCAGTGCGGGGTTGGTGCGCTTCTCGGCGCCGATGGTGGAGGCGGTGGCATCCGACTGGCCGGCGGAGCAGAAGCTGCCGAACCCGTGCGTGGGGTAGACGCCCGCGCTGTCCGGCAGGTCGCCGGCCAGCCGGTGCGCCGAGCGGTACTGGTGGTGGACCAGGTCGTGGGTGTGTGCCGGGCCGAGCAGGTCGGGGCGGCCGACCGCGCCGTACAGCAGGGATCCGCCGGAGAACACGGCCACCTGGACGCCCGCCACCCGCAGCGCGTACGACAGATGGGTGAAGGTGTGCCCCGGGGTGGCGATGGCCCGGACCCGCAGGAGGTCGCCGACGGCGACGACATCGCCGTCGCGCACCGGCACCCGATCGAAGGTCACCGGGTCGTCCGCATTGACGTGATAGGCGGCGCCGGTCGCCCGCGCGAGGGCGTGGCCGCCGGTGACGTAGTCGTTGTGGATGTGCGTCTCGAAGACGTGCGTGATGGTGACGCCTTCCGCGGCGGCCAGATCGAGAACGCGGTCGATGTCGCGCTGCGGGTCGACGACGAACGCGCTCGTGCCGTCGTGGACGAGGTAGCTGCGGTCGCCGAGCGTCGGGGTGTCGACAGGAAGTACGCGAAACACGATCTCACCCTCCTTCACTGATACCCCTTGGGGTATCTGCCGTCGACCATAGCCCGATCGGCCGGTCCGGAACAAATACCCCCATGGGTATTATCGAACCGGATCGGTGAGAATCGTGCGGGGAGGTAGGCATGGAGATCGAGGGGGATGCCCTCACGGACGTGATCAAGCGGCTGCGCCGCGCCGAGGGGCAGATTCGCGGCATCATCGCCATGCTGGAGGCCGGGCGTGACTGTGCCGACGTGGTCACCCAGCTCGCCGCGGTCTCGAAGGCGCTGGACCGGGCCGGCTTCAAGATCATCGCAACCGGGTTGCGGCAGTGCGTGACCGCCGAGCAGGACGGTCAGGAGCCGGCGCTCGACGTGGCCCGGCTGGAGAAGCTGTTCCTCTCGCTGGCCTGAGCGTTTGCGGGCCGGCGCCCGGCCCGGGTCAGCGCCCGGCCCGGGTCAGCGCCCGGCCCGGGTCAGCGCCCGAACAGCCGGGCGAGAAATCCCGTCGCCGGCTCGTTCTCGTGGCCGGTGCACCGTTCGCTCTTGCTGACGCCGCGCATGACCTGCTCGACGTGCTGGCCGCAGCCGGCCCAGGTGACCTTGCCGCACTTACGGCACGTGACCTGACGACACATGATCTCCTCCTGCTGCCGGTGGAACGTCGGTTCAGCATACCCCACGGGGTATGTGATCCCGGCTAGCCCGCGTGCCCGTCGTACGCGTAGTCGTCATAGGCGCGCGGGTCCTCCCGCGGCTCCATGTGGGTGAACACCGTGCTGTCCGGCAGCGCCGCGCGGATCTGCTCCTCGACCTCCTCGACGAGGTCGTGGCCGCGCCGCACGGTCCACTCGCCGGGCACGAGCACGTGCACCGAGACGAACCGGTGCTGGCCGGACTGGCGGGTCTGCAAACCGTGGAAGTCCACCTCCGTACCGCGGAACCGGTCCAGGACAGTGATCACCTTCCGCAGGTCCGCCTCGTCCAGCGCCTCGTCGAGCAGGGCCCGGGCCGACTGCGCGACCATCCGGCCGCCGGCGACCAGGATGTTCAGCCCGACGAGCGCGGCCACCAGCGGGTCCAGTCGCTCCCAGCCGGTCACCCCGACGAGCAGCACACCCACCAGCACCCCGGCCGAGGTCCACACGTCGGTGATCAGGTGCTTGCCGTCGGCGGTCAGGGTCGCCGAACGCCGGCGGCGGCCGACCCGGATCAGCAGCATCCCGACCGCACCGTTCAGCGCCGTCGCCCCGCTGGAGATCACCAAGCCGATGCCGATCCGCTCGAGCGGTACCGGCGTGATGAACCGCTGCACCGCGCTGACCAGGATCACCGCCGCCGCAACGAAGATCATCAGGCCTTCGGCGCCGGCCGAGAAGTATTCCGCCTTGCCGTGACCGTAGTGGTGGTTGGCGTCCGCCGGGCGGGCCGCGACGATCAGCGCGATCAGCGCGATGATCGCGGCGACCAGGTTGACGACCGACTCGGCCGCGTCCGACAGCAGCCCCACCGAACCGGTGAGCAGGTAGGCGACCAGTTTCAAGGCGATGGTCACGATCGCCGTACCGATGGACAGCCAGGCATAACGGGTCAGGCTGACCTTCTGCTCCGTGCCCGTCACCATGTGTTCCCACCCTAGTCGCAGCCCGTTCACCGGGACCGGGACTTTCGGCCCTGCGCGGTTCGTCACCTCGATCTATATCTTCAAGAGGACCAGTCAGCTCCTCGGAGGAGAACCGCTGTGACAGACCTGCTCCGCTCTCTCGCCAATCCGGACGAGGCCGAGGTCGACCGGCTCGACGCGTGGTGGCGCGCGGCCAACTACCTGACCATCGGGCAGATCTACCTGAAGTCCAACCCGCTGCTGCGCGAGCGGCTGTCCGCCGACCACATCAAACCGCGCCTGCTCGGGCACTGGGGCACCAGCCCCGGGCTGTCATTGATCTATGCGCACGTCTCGCGGCTGATCAAGCGGACCGGGCAGCAGGCCATCTACCTGGCCGGCCCCGGCCACGGCGGCCCGGCGCTGGTCGCGGCCGGCTACCTGGAGGGCACCTACAGCGAGGTGTATCCGGCGGTCACCCAGGACGAGGCGGGCATGCTCCGGCTGTTCCGCCAGTTCTCCAGCCCGGGCGGCATCCCGAGCCACGTGTCGGTGACCACGCCCGGCTCGATCCACGAGGGCGGCGAGCTGGGGTACGTGCTGGTGCACGCGTTCGGTGCGGTGATGGACAATCCCGACCTGCTGGCGATCGCGGTGGTCGGTGACGGCGAGGCGGAGACCGGCCCTCTCGAGGGTTCGTGGAAGGGCGTCTCGTTCATCAACGCGGCCCGCGACGGCGCGGTGCTGCCGATCCTGCACCTCAACGACGGCAAGATCTCCGGGCCGACCGTGCTCTCCCGCAAGGACCCCGACGAGGTACGAGCGCTGCTGCACGGCCACGGGTACGACGTCATCGAGGTCGCCGGCGAGGATCTGCCCGGCATGCACCACCGGTTCGCCGCCGTGCTGGCCGAGGCCTGGGGAAAGATCCGCGCCATTCAGGAGGCCGCCCGCTCCGGGGGCGGCGACGGCAGCCGGCCTCGCTGGCCGCTGATCGTTCTGCGCTCCCCGAAGGGCTGGACCGGGCCGCACGAGGTCGACGGCGTCGTGGTCGAGGGCACCTGGCGGTCGCATCAGGTGCCGCTGTCCGGCGTGCGGGACAACCCCGAGCACCTCGCGATGCTGGAGCGCTGGCTCAAGTCGTACCGGCCGGAGGAATTGTTCGATGAGGACGGCGCGCCGGTCGCGCTGGTCCGGGAGCTGGCGCCGGAGGGCGATCTGCGGATGAGCGCGTCGCCGCACGCGAACGGCGGCCTGATCACCCGCGACCTCGACATGCCGGACTTCCGCGACTATCAGATCGAGGTGAAGGCGCCGGGAGCCGAGCGGGCGGAGTCGACCCGCAAGCTGGGTGAGCTGATGCGTGACATCTACCGGTCGAGCCCCGATCGGTTCCGGTTGTTCTGCCCGGACGAGACCAACAGCAATCGGCTCGGCGCGGTGTTCGAGGTCTCCGAGCGGGCGTTCATGGAGCGGACCGTGCCGGGTGACGTGAAGCTCGGCCCGGACGGCCGGGTGATGGAGGTGCTCAGCGAGCACAACTGCCACGGCTGGCTGGAGGGCTACAACCTGACCGGCCGGCACGGCATGTTCGCCACCTACGAGGCGTTCGCCATGGTCAGCGCGTCGCAGACGGTGCAGCACGGCAAGTGGCTGCAGGAGGCCGCGCACCTGCCCTGGCGGGCGAAGGTGCCGAGCCTGAACATCCTGCTCACCTCGACGGCCTGGCGTAACGACCACAACGGGTTCTCGCATCAGGGTCCGGGGCTGATCCAGGTGGTGCTCAACCAGCGCGGCAACGTCGCCCGGGTCTACCTGCCGCCGGATGCGAACTGCCTGCTCTCGGTGGCCGACCACTGCCTGCGGTCGCGCTCGTACGTGAATCTGATCGTGCAGGACAAGCAGCCGCAGCTGCAGTACCTGACGATGGACGAGGCGATCGAGCACTGCGCCCGCGGCGCCGGCATCTGGGATTGGGCGGGCACCGACGACGGCACCGAGGACCCCGACATCGTGCTCGCGGCGGCCGGCGACATCGTCACGATGGAGACGGTGGCGGCCGCGCAGATCCTCAAGGAGCGGCTGCCCGGCTTCCGGGTCCGGGTGGTCAACGTGGTCGACCTGATGACGCTGATCCGGCCGAAGGACCACCCGCACGGCATGAGCGAAACCCTGTTCACCGAGCTGTTCACCAACACCGTCGACGTGATCTTCGCGTTCCACGGCTACCCCGGCGCGATCCACCAGCTGGTCCACGGCCGGCCGGACGCCGACCGGTTCCGGGTGCGCGGCTTCATCGAGCAGGGTACGACCACCACCCCGTTCGACATGACGGTGCGCAACAAGGCGGACCGCTACCACCTGGTGATGGACGCCATCAACAACGCGAAACGCCTCCCGCGCGGCGCTGCCGATCTCAAGGAGTGGTGCCGGCTCCAGCTGGCCCGGCACGAGGAGTACGTCGTCGAACACCTGGAGGACATGCCCGAGGTCCGCGATTGGTCACTCTCTTGACAACCGATTAGGTACGGGATCAAAGACAGGCCCCCGCCGTTGCGGACCGGACCGTAGGTGGTCCGGGCCGCACCCGGCTGCCGGGCGATCGCGGCAGGCCGTGGCCGGCCTGCCGCTGCCATGGTCGGCGTAGAAGAGTCAGTCGTGGACGCCGGGCACGATCGCGACGTCGCAGGCGGAGTGCCGCAGCAGGTGCTGGCTCACCGAGCCGAGCAGCATGCCGCGCAGCGCGCCCCGGCCGCGGGAGCCCGCCACCATCAGCTGGGTCGTGGCGCTCAACCGGGTGAGGGCGGCGGCCGGGTGCTCCATCACCGCCTCGGCGGCGATGTCGAGCTGGGGGTATTTCTCCCGCCAGGCCGCGACGTGGTCGTCGAACTGCCGCCGCTCGTCGGCCGGCTCGGCGTGCGTACCCGTCGTCGACCTCGCCCACAGGCCACCGGCCGGCTTCCACGCGCGGATCATGAGCAGCGGTACGCGGCGGACGGCCGCCTCGCCGGCCGCGAACGCGACGGCCGCCTCCGAGGTCGCCGAGCCGTCGACACCGACGGCGATCGGTGCGGTGGTGGAGGGGCGGCCGCGCACGACGACGACCGGGCAGTGTGCGTGCGCGCTGACCGCGACGCTGACCGAGCCGAGCAGGTTGGTGACGGCGCTGTGCCCGCGGCTGCCGAGCACGATCAGGCCCGCCTCGGCCGAGCGCTCGACCAGTGCGAGGGCCGCGTCGTTGTCGGCCGTCGCGATCGTGGTGTGCACGCCGGGATGACTGCGCCCGGCCAGCCCGACGGCCTCGGCGACGGCGTCCTTGATGTCCTGCTGGGTCTCGGCGTCGGGCCAGACCGCCGACGTCGGCACCATCGAGGCGTCCGCCTGCCAGACCGGCCAGTCGTAGGCGTACAGGAACTCGACCGGCGCGCCGGTCAGGGACGCCTCGTCGAGCGCCCACCGCGCGGCGGCCTTGGCGTCGGCGGAGCGGTCGTACCCGACGACGATCGTACGACCGGACATCGTTGCCCCTCTCCGACGCCCTGACCAGGAGTTTCCCTTCGATACCCTACCCGTCAGTCCTGAGCGCCGTGGACGATCGCGACGTCGCAGGCGGCGTGCCGCAGCAGGTGCTGACTCACCGAGCCGAGCAGCATGCCGCGCAGCGCGCCCCGCCCCCGCGACCCGACCACCAGCAGCTGGGTCGTCGCGCTCAGCTGCGTCAGGGCGGCGGCCGGGTGCTCCACCACCGCCTCGGCGGCGATGTCGAGCTGCGGGTACTTCTCCCGCCAGACCGCGACCAGGTCGTCGAACGGCTGCCGTTCCTTCGCCGTGATGGCGTGCGTGATGACCGGCGACTCCGCCCACAGCCCACCCGCCGGCTTCCACGCCCGGAGGACCAGCAGCGGCACGCCGCGGATGGCCGCCTCGCCGGCCGCATACGCGAGGGCCGCCTCGGCGGTCGCCGAGCCATCCACACCGACGGCGATCGGTGCGGTCTCGGCCGGGCGGCCGCGCACCACGACGACCGGGCAGTGCGCGTGCGCGCTGACCGCGACGCTGACCGAGCCGAGCAGGTTGGTGACGGCGCTGTGCCCGCGGCTGCCTAGCACGATCAGGCCGGCGTCGATCGAGCGCCGGACCAGCGCGAGGGCCGCGTCGTTGTCGGCCGTCGCGATCGAGGTGTGCACCCCGGGGTGGCTGTGCCCGGCGTCGGCCACGGCCTCGGCCAGGGTGTCCTTGATGGCCTGCCGGGTTTCCTCGTCGGGCCAGACCGCCGGGCTCGGCACCATCGAGGCGGCGGGCGCCCAGATCGGCCACTCGTACGCGTAGAAGAACTCGACCGGCGCACCGGTGCGGGACGCCTCGTCGAGCGCCCACCGCGCGGCGGCCTTGGCGTCGGCGGAGCGGTCGTACCCTACGACGATCGTGCGACTGGACATGGTTGCTCCTTCCCAGGGGGCTCCGCCGCGCTCAGGCGGCGCAGCAGGGGGTCCGGCTCGGCGCCGACCGGCGCCAGCCGGAGCTTGGCGTCCACCGCGACCACCCCGTCCGGCCCGGCCAAGACCGGGTTGAGGTCGAGTTCGGCGACCTCGGGCAGGTCCTCGGCGAGCCGGCCGAGGCGCAGCAGCAGGTCCTCCAGGGCGTCCGTGTCGACCGGCGGTGCGCCTCGGTAGCCGGTCAGCAGGGGCGCGGCGCGCAGTTCGCGCCACATCCGGCCGGCGTCCAGGTCGGTCATCGGCACCAGGCGCAGTTGCCGGTCGCCGAGCAGGTCGGTCTGCACCCCGCCGAGGCCGAGGAGCACCACCGAGCCGAACTGCGGGTCGTGCGCGATGCCGGCGACGAGCTCGACCGGCGCGATCGCCTGCTGCTGCACCAGCACCCCGGCGGCGCGCTGCCCGGCGGCGGCCACCGGTGCGAAGGCGTGCCGGACGGCGGCCGGGCCGCCCAGGTTCAGCCGGACCCCGCCGCGGTCGGTCTTGTGCACCAGTTGCGGGTCGGCGGACTTGAGCACGACCGGGTAGCCGAGCCGGTTCGCCGCCGCGGCCGCCTCGCCCGCGGTGCGCGCGACCACACCCGGCAGAATCCCGATTCCGTACGCGGTGAGCAGGGCGGCCGTAGTCTGGTAGTCCTGCCAGCCGCCGCCCTCGGCCAGCGCCAGGTCGACGATCGTGCGTGCCGTGCTGGTGTCGATGCCGGACAGTTCGGGGCGGCGGCCGAGCGGCTGCCGGCGCCATTCGGCGTACTCGGCGGCGGCCGCCAGCGCTCGTACGGCCCGCTCAGGGGTGCCGTATACGGGCGCGCCGCGCTTGCCCAGCCGTGCGTCCGCGCCGCGCTCGCCGAGCCGTGCGTCCGCGCCGTGCTCGCCGAGCCGCGCGTCCGCGCCGCCGATCAGCACAGCGGCCACGGCAAGGTCGGGGTGCTCGTCCACGACGGCGCCGAGCGCAGCCATGATCTCGGCGGGCCGGTTGGCGCGGGTGGCGACGACGATCAGCAGCAGCATGTCCGCGGCGCCGCGGCCGGCAACCGCGGCCGCCGCCTCGGCGAAGTCGGCGGGCGGCGCGCCGGCGCCGAGGTCCGCCGGGTTGTCCTCGCCGGTCAGGGTCAGGCCGGCCGCCTCGGCGGCGTCGGCGGCCAGGATGTTCAGTCCGCCGGCGTTGCCCACGACGGCGAGCCGCCGGCCGGTGGGCAGCGGCTGGCCGGTGAGCATCCGGGCGGCGTCCAGCAGGTCGCCCAGGCTCTCCGGGCGCACGACGCCGGCCTGGGCGAACAGCGCGTCGACGGTCGCGTCGGGTGCGGCGGCGGCCGCCGTGTGCGAGGCGCCCGCGCGGCGGCCGGCGGCGGACCGGCCGGCCTTGAGCGCCAGCACCGGCTTGCGCCGGGCCAGCGCCCGGACGGTGCGGGCGAACTTGCGCGGGTTGCCGAACGACTCGAGGTAGAGGGCCACGGCCTGGGTCGCCGGGTCGTCGTACCAGTAGGCGATCAGGTCGTTGCCGCTGACGTCGGCCTTGTTGCCCAGTGACACGAAGGTGGAGATGCCGTGCCCGGCCCGGGCGGCGTCGTCGAGCAGGGCGATGCCGACGGCGCCGGACTGGGCGGCCACCGCGAGACCGCCGGGCACGGGCGCCGCCGGGGCGAAGGAGGCGTCGAGCCGCACCCGCGGATCGGTGTTGATGACGCCGACGCAGTTCGGGCCGACCAGGCGGATCCCGTGCTCGCGGGCCAGCCGCACCAGCTCCCGCTGACGCCGCAGGCCGTCCGGGCCGGCCTCGCCGAAGCCGGCGCTGAGCACGACGGCCGCGCGGACCCCCACGGTCGCGCCGTCGGCGAGCACCGCGGCGACCTGGTCGGCGGGGACCGCGATGACCATCAGGTCGATCGGGGCCGGCAGCCGGCGGACCGACCGGTACACGGGGATGTCGGCGACCGGGGCGCCGCTGCGGTTGACCGCGTACAGCGCGCCGGTGAAGCCGTAGGCGCGCAGCGCGCGGGCCGTTTCGTGGCCGACCCCGCCGGGCCGGTGGCCGGCGCCGACCACGGCGACCGAGGCGGGGCAGAGCAGCGCCCGCAGGGAGGCCTGCTCGGCGGTGCGGTCACGCTGGTCCACCGCCGATTCGGCGGCCTCGTCACCGGCCGTGGCCAGGCCGACGTCGATGACGCCGTCGTCGAAGCGCGACCAGGCGTGCGCGCTCAGGTCCCGGGCGGTCCGCAGCATCGCGAAGTTGTCCGGGAGTACCTCGCCCACCAGCTCGGTGATGCCGCGCCGGCAGGCCCGCGCGGCCAGATGCTCCAGCAACAGGGTGCCGATGCCCCGGCCGCGGTGCGCGTCGGCGACGAACAGCGAGAACTCGGCGCGTGG
Source organism: Actinoplanes sp. KI2 (assembly GCF_025630775.1). Lineage (GTDB taxonomy): Bacteria > Actinomycetota > Actinomycetes > Mycobacteriales > Micromonosporaceae > Actinoplanes. Next base: position 4,424 of record NZ_JAOSZE010000012.1, on the reverse strand, counting down.
CCCGGTGTCGTCGGTGCGCTCGGCGGCGGCGACCCCGACCAGCCGCCCGCCCTCGACGGCGAGCACGGCCAGGTGCCGGTCGGACTCCGGCCGGCACAACCGGTCCACCTCGGCCGCGAGCGCACCGCTGCCCGGCACGGCGAAGAACCGCAGACGCAGGCTCTCCGGCGAGGCGTCGTCGTAGAGCCGCTCCAGCGCCTTCCGGTCGTCCGCCCGCACCGGCCGGATCGTGACGATCCCGCCGTCCGCGGCCAGCGCGTCGACCCCGGCCCCGCCGATGACCATGGCAGATCTCCTTTCGATCTCCTTCGATCCTCTGGCGATCCGGTGCCGCCGGGCAGGGCGGCAGGTCACGATCGGACGGGCCGGAAGTCCCGGTCCGGCCCGCCCGTGTCGCAGCAGGCGCAGCGCCGGCCGGTTTCGGCCCGCCCGTGTCTCAGTAGGCGCAGCGCCGGGGGGAGTCAGGCCCGCCCGTGTCGCAGCAGGCGCAGCGCCAGCCCGGGCAGGATGCCGATCAGAGCGCAGCCGAGCAGCTCGGCCACGGTCAGCGGCTCGGTGCCGAGCAGGACGCGCAACGGCTCGGTCAGCACGCCGGCGATCTGCAGCGCGCCGGAGAGGGCGACCGCGGCGAGCAGCGACCGGTTGCGCCCGGCGGTGGGTCCGGCCTTCGCCCGTACGGCGAGGGCCACCCCCAGCTGGGCCAGGCCGAGCGTCACGAACATGACCGACTGCCAGGGTCGGCCGGCCTCGTGCGCGACGACCCCGGCGGCCAGGGTCACGGCCGCCACCGCCGCGCCGCCCGCCAGCACACTGGCGAGCAGCCCGTCGCCGAGCACGGACTCCTGCGGCGAGCGCGGCGGCCGGTCGAGCACGTCGGCCTCGGCCGGTTCGGCGCCCAGCGCCACGCCGGGCACGCCGTGGGTGAGCAGGTTGATCCAGAGCAACTGGCCGGGCAACAGCGCGAGCGGCATGCCGAACAGCGGGCCCACCAGCATCACGATCAGCTCGGCGATGCCGCCGGACAGCGCGTACCGCAGGAACCGGCGGATGTTGTCGTAGATGCGGCGGCCCTCGCCGATCGCGTCGGCCACGGTGGCCAGGTTGTCGTCGACCAGCACCAGCTCGGCGGCCTGCCGGGCGACCTCGGTGCCGCCGCCCATCGCCACGCCGATGTCGGCCCGGCGCAGCGCCGGTGCGTCGTTGACGCCGTCGCCGGTCATGGCCACGACCTCGCCGCGTCGTTGCAGGGCGGCCACGATGTCGAGCTTGCGTTCCGGCTGGGTGCGGGCGTACACCCGGGCGTGCGCGACGTCGTGGTCGGTGAGCGGTCCGTCGTCGCCGCGGGCGACGACGTCGCCCGGGCCGAGGATGCCGATCCTGGTGCCGATCGCCGCGGCGGTCGCGGGGTGATCGCCGGTGATCATCAGCAGCCGTACGCCGGACCGCTCGAACGCGGCGGCCGTGCCGGCCGCGGCCGCGCGCAGCGGGTCGCCGATGCCGACGATGCCCAGCGGGCGCAGCTCCGCGGTGGCGTCGTCCGGCCGGTCGGTGACGGCGGTCGCGACCGCCAGCACCCGCAGGCCATCCCCGGCCAGCTCCTTGGCCGCGGCGGTGAGCGTCTCGTCGCCGTCCAGGACCGCCTCGGGCGCGCCCTTGACGACGACCAGGTATTCGCCCGAGTCGAGTCGGTGCACCGTGGACATGCGCAGCGTCGCGTGGTCGAAGGGATGTTCGGCGACCCGGCGGGCCTGGGCGCGTTCGGCCTCCGGGTCGAGGCCGCACCGGCCCGCGAACGCGATGAGGGCGGCCTCCATCGGGTCGCCGACCGCGGCCCACTCGCCGTCGCCCGCCGCGGTCGACGACTCGTCGCCGGAGGGTGCGATCAGCCCGGCGTCGTTGCAGAGCAGCGCGGCCCGGGCGAGCCGGCGCAGTTGCTTGTCCACGTGCGGCCGGACCGTCCCGGCCGGGGTGTAGCCGGTGCCCTCGATCGTGTACTGGGTGCCGTCGGCGGTCACCGCCCGCTGCACCGCCATGCGGTTCTCGGTGAGCGTGCCGGTCTTGTCGGCCGCGATCGCGGTGACCGAGCCGAGCGTCTCGACCGCGTGCAGCCGGCGGGGGATCGCCCGGGTGCCGGCCATCCGGCGGGCGCCGAGGGCGAGGGCGAGGGTCACGACCGCGGGCAGGCTCTCCGGCACGGCCGCCACGACCAGGCTGACCGCGGTGATCGCCATCCGGATGACCGGCTGGCCGGCCAGCACGCCGAGGGCGAAGACGATCCCGGACACGGCCACCGCGGTGATGCCCAGCGCCCGGCCGAGCGCGGCGAGCCGGCGTTGCAGCGGGGTGGGGCCGGGCTTGGTGCGGGCCACCAGGTCGGCGATCCGGCCGAGGGAGCTGGCCGCGCCGGTCCGGGTCACCACACCCGCGGCCCGGCCGGTGGTGAGCACGGTGCCGGAGCCGGCCGGCTCGCCCGCGGCCCGGTGCACCGGGACCGACTCGCCGGTCAGCGAGGACTCGTCGAGCGACGCCCGCTCGGCGACGGTCAGCTCCAGGTCGGCCGGCACGACGTCGCCGGCCTCCAGGCGTACGAGATCGCCTTGGACCAGCGACGCGGCCGGAACCACCAGGTCCCGGCCGTCCCGCACCACCCGCGCCGACGGCGCGGCCAGGTCGTCCAGCGCGGCGATCGCCGCATCGGCCCGCACCTCCTGCACGACGCCGATCACCGTGTTGACCACCACGACCAGCACGATGATCGCGGTGTCGGCGAGGTCGTGCAGCACGGCCGTCACCACGGCGCACACCAGCAGCAGCGCGACCAGCGGATCGGCCAGCTGCCGGCCGACCCGGCCGGGCAGGCCACGGCGCGGGGGCGCGGCGACGACGTTGGGCCCGTCGGCGGCCAGGCGCGCGGCGGCCTCGGCCGAGGTCAGGCCGCCGGCGGGAAGGTCGGGGGCGGGAAGGCCGCGGGCGGGAAGGTCGCCGGCGGGAAGGTCGGTGGTGGCGTGGGCGGTGGGCACGGGGTCACCGCCGGGTGGCGCGCAGCGTGCGCAGACGCTGCTCGTAGTCCTCGGCGTCGATCTCGCCGCGGGCCAGCCGGTCGGCCAGGACCCGCTCGGCGTCCGGCTCCACCGCGTGTGGTGCGCGCTGGAACTGGGCGACGACGAGCCCGACGCCGAGCAGCAGAGCCGGCAGCAGGACGGCGAAGAGGATCAGGGACCATCCGGCGTCCATGCCGTATCCGTGATACATCATGGCTTTCACCCCTTCCGTGGGTCCGTTGTCATCGTCCGGCCGGCCGGGGCGCCGCGAGCAGGGCCGAAAGTCCACCGCACGGGGGGACATCGGTCCCTGCCGATCAGCTCGGCCGGTGACGAGCATCGTCGGTGGGAGGTGAGGACGATGCTGTTCCTGGTTCTGTACGTCGCGACGGTGGTCGCGATCTGCCTGGTGACGGTGTGGTCCCGGCCCACCGTGGCGAAGGACGACCCGCCCGCGGCGCCCACGCCGCCCGCCGCCCGCCCGGCCGATCCGCAGAGCCTCGAGGGCGTGCTGGTGGTCAAGCTGCTCGCCGGGGACATCACCACGACCCAGTACCGGCACGCGCTCGAAGGGCTCGCTGCCCGGGACGAGGACCGGCACCCGCTGTCGGCCCCGCCCGACGCCGGGGTGTGACCAAAGGCCCGGATCGACCGGTCGTCCGGCCGTGCAGGGCCGTTCCGCGTCCTCCCTAGTCTGCGAGCATGGGCAGCGAGGCAGCGACACCGCGAAACCGGCCCGTCGTGGTCGGAGTGGACGGCTCGCGCGGCACGCCCGGCACGGTGGATCTGGCCGCGGCCGAGGCGGCGCGCTGCGGGGCCTCGTTGCAGATCGTGCACGTGTGGCCCGGGCGGTATCGGGGCGTGTTCCGCAGCCGGGACGCGGTGCCGTCCAAAGCGGACGGTGTGCGGCTGCTGGAGCTCACCCTCCGGCGGGCCGCGCTCGCCCGGCCGGGCCTGCCGATCGCCACCGAACTGCTGGAGGGCGGGGCCGCGGCCACACTTGCCGGCTGCTCGGGGGAGGCGCGGCTGCTGGTGGTCGGTCACCGCGATGACCCGTACACCAGGCCGAGCTGGGGCTCGACCGCGGCCTACCTGGCCCATCACAGCGCCTGCCCGTTGCTGGTGAACCGTGGCGCGGGCCGCGAGGGGCCGGTCGTGGTGGCCTCGTCGGCCCGGCCGTCCGGGGCGGCCACCCTGGGGTACGCGTTCGCGCAGGCCGCGCTGCTGGGCAGTCGGCTGGTGGCGGTGCACAGCTGGATCCGGCCCGGCGCGGCCGACGGTCGCGCGCCGGCCGTTGTCAAGGGCATGTACGCCGATCAGCGCCGGGCCGCCGACGCCCGGCTCACCGAGGCGCTGGCCCAGTGGTCCGAGCGGTTCCCCGAG
>NZ_JAOSZE010000119.1 GCF_025630775.1 Actinoplanes sp. KI2 | reverse complement strand
ACCGCCGACGACCAGCTTTTCGACGGCGGTCCGCTGGTGGCCGGCCATCGGCGGCAGGGTCGCCACGACCGAGTCCACGACGTCGGCCCAGGGCGAGCCGGCGTCGTGCAGCGCGAGCCGCAGCAGCTCCAGGCCGGCCCGGTGCCGGACGAGCTGCTCGCGATCGCCGGTGGCCGCCGCGAACTCGAGGACCACGCCGACGTGGTCGGGCAGTTCCTCGTCGCTCAGCAGCAGCCCCGCCGCGGCGTACGTCTGCTTGAGCTCCAACAGCGCCATCCCCCGGTTACGGGTGTCGCCGTGCGCGTAGTAGGTCAGGAACAGGCAGCAGCGCTTGCGGTGGTCGAAGGTGGCCACGTAGTCCTCGGCCAGCCGGGCGGGCGGCGTGTGCCGGACATGGTCGAGGAAGCGCAGCAGCGGATCACCGACCGGCGCCGCCAGCGTCCGCGCCGCCTCGTCCAGCAGATCGAGGCGGTCCAGCAGGGTCGCGTCCGGATACCCGATCATCAGGGACTGGCACTGCCAGGCGCGGGCGCTCACTTCTCCTCCTCGCCGTGCCGGGGCGGGAACAGTCCCTCGGGGCGGCCCTTCCCGTCCCAGTTGAGGAGGTTGACCCGCAGCTCCTTCTTGCCGGGGTCGACCATGGTGTCGCTGGTCTGCCGGGAGACGAGCATGTGGAAGTTCTCCACCGCGATCGGCATCGGCCCGCCGGACGACTCGCCGAACGGTCCCGAGCCGCCCATGCCCGGGCCGCCCTCGTAGTCCAGGCTGCACTCGGTGGCCAGTTCCTCCAGGCCGTGCGCCTGCTCGGCGTGGGCCGGCGGAATCACGTACCGCTCGTCGTACTTGGCCAAGGCGAGCAGCCGGTACATCTCGTACGTCTGCTCCCCGGTCATCCCCACCGCGGCCGGGATCGACTCGTCCGGGTCCCGGCCCAGATTGAGGTCCCGCAGGTACGAGCGCATCGCGGCCAGCCGGCGCAGCACCAGGTCGACCGGCCCCGGGTCGCCGGCGGTGAACAGTTGGGCCAGGTAGTCGACCGGGATGCGCAGCGCGTCGATCGCGGCGAACAGGTTGCCCCGGTCCTCGGCGTCGTAGCCGGTCTCCTTGACCGCGTCGACCACCGGGGACAGCGGCGGGATGTACCAGACCATCGGCATCGTCCGGTATTCCGGGTGCAGCGGGAGCGCCACCCGGTACTTGTTGATCAGGGCGTGGACCGGCGAGCGCTGCGCGGCGTCGAGCCAGTCCCGGGGGATGCCGGCCTGCTCGGCGGCCCGCACGACGGCGGGGTCGAACGGGTCGAGGAAGACCTTGCGCTGCGCCTCGTAGAGATCGTGGTCGTCCGGCGTGGCT
>NZ_JAOSZE010000118.1 GCF_025630775.1 Actinoplanes sp. KI2 | reverse complement strand
GCCGCCGACGACCAGCTTTTCGACGGCGGTCCGCTGGTGGCCGGCCATCGGTGGCAGGGTCGCCACGACCGAGTCCACGACGGCGGCCCAGGGCGAGCCGGCGTCGTGCAGCGCGAGCCGCAGCATCTCCAGGCCGGCCCGGTGCCGGACGAGCGGCTCGCGATCGCCGGTGGCCGCCGCGAACTCGAGGACCACGCCGACGTGGTCGGGCAGTTCCTCGTCGCTCAGCCGCAGCCCCGCCGCGGCGTACGTCTGCTTGAGCGCCAGCAGCGCCATCCCTCGGTTGCGGGTGTCGCCGTGTGCGTAGTAGGTCAGGAACAGGCAGCAGCGCTTGCGGTGGTCGAAGGTGGCCACGTAGTCCTCGGCGAGCCGGGCGGGCGGCGTGTGCCGGACGTGGTCGAGGAAGCGCAGCAGCGGATCACCGACCGGCGCCGCCAGGGTCCGCGCCGCCTCGTCCAGCAGATCGAGGCGGTCCAGCAGGGTCGCGTCCGGATACCCGATCATCAGGGACTGGCACTGCCAGGCGCGGGCGTTCACTTCGAGTCCTCTTCGTGCCGGGGCGGGAACAGTCCCTCGGGGCGGCCCTTCCCGTCCCAGTTGAGGAGGTTGACCCGCAGCTCCTTCTGACCCGGGTCGACCATCGTGTCGCTGGTCTGCCGGGAGACGAGCATGTGGAAGTTCTCCACCGCGATCGGCATCGGCCCGCCGGACGACTCGCCGAACGGGCCCGAGCCGCCCATCCCCGGCCCGCCCTCGTAGTCCAGGCTGCACTCGGTGGCCAGTTCCTCCAGCCCGTGCGCCTGCTCGGCGTGGGCCGGCGGAATCACGTACCGCTCGTCGTATTTGGCCAGCGCGAGCAGCCGGTACATCTCGTACGTCTGCTCCCCGGTCATCCCCACCGCGGCCGGGATCGACTCGTCCGGCTCGCGGCCCAGGTTGAGATCCCGCATGTACGAGCGCATCGCGGCCAGCCGGCGCAGCACCAGGTCGACCGGCGCCGGGTCGCCGGCGGTGAACAGTTGGGCCAGGTAGTCGACCGGGATGCGCAGCGCGTCGATCGCGGCGAACAGGTTGCCCCGGTCCTCGGCGTCGTAGCCGGTCTCCTTGACCGCATCGACCACCGGGGACAGCGGCGGGATGTACCAGACCATCGGCATCGTCCGGTACTCCGGGTGCAGCGGGAGCGCCACCCGGTACTTGTTGATCAGGGCGTACACCGGCGAGCGCTGCGCGGCGTCGAGCCAGTCCCGCGGGATGCCGGCCTGCTCGGCGGCCCGCACCACGGCGGGGTCGAACGGGTCGAGGAAGACCTTGCGCTGCGCCTCGTAGAGATCGTGGTCGTCCGGCGTGGCA
>NZ_JAOSZE010000117.1 GCF_025630775.1 Actinoplanes sp. KI2 | reverse complement strand
GGGGCCGCGGGGCGTCGTGGCGAGGTGATCAGGTGCGGAAGCGGGCCCGCCGCCGGCGGGTCAGGACGAGAGCGAGCATGCCGGCGAGCAGCAGGCCGCCACCGATTGCCGCGATCGGCAGGGCGGAGGGCCCGGTGATCGCGAGACCACCGCCACCGCCGCCGCCGCTGCCGTCGTCACCGGCAGGCACCGACGTGGACGGGGACGGCGACGCGCTGCCGGACGGAGACGGGCTCGAGCTCCCGTCGTCCCCCCCGACCTCGATGGTCGTCACGAAGGACCGCTTGGGGTGGCGCGGCGTCGGCAGGCTGGTGGCGACGAGGTGGGCGTCCGGCCCGGATCCGTCGCCCCGCGACACCGCGATGCCTGAGGGGCCGTGGGTCGGCGGGCTGGCGAGGGTCTCCAGACCGCCACTCCAATCCGTCCATTGCGGATCGTGCCACGTCACCGTGAAGCTGGTCGCATCGGTGGAGACGTAGCCGGCTAGCCGCAACGGCTCGATCGCGTAGGTCTTGTTCGGCAGGATCGGCCCATTGATCTCGCACCAGAGGCCCGACCACCGTTGCACGGTGTCGTAGGAGACACAGTTCTTCGAGCCGCTGTGGGTCAGTCGTCCTTTGCCGCCACGCACCTCGACGTGCACGACGGCCTTAGAGATCGTGGTCGAGCCCGTGTTGACCACGCCAACCACGACGGGCCGCCACTTACCGATCTCCGACGCCGGCACGCGGATGACAGCCGGATCGCCCTTCGCGTCGAGTTTGCCGAGCGGAACGAGTGGCAGGTTGTCGGGCGGCTCGATCAGGTGCGCGGGGACCTCGCCCCAGGAGCTTTCATACTTCGAATCCGGCAGCTTCTTCGCCACCAGGGACAAGGTGCCGGCACCTCCGGGCTCGTGCCCCTTGGTGATCGCGTCGAACCCGCCTTGGGCATCCGCCCAGGCCTTCGAGTACCAATAGAAGTTCAGCGGCTCCAAGGTTCTGTAAGCGGCGTCCGCATCGGCGGTCACGTGGAACGAATCCACCGCGTAGGTTTCGCCGGGCGCCAGCGTCCGGTCGAACTCGCAAAACGCCAGATTGGTGACCCCGCCATCGCCGTAGTAACGGCAGTTGGCGAACTCTTTGGGCAGGCTGGCGTCGCTTGGGACAAAGACCTCGAGCACCACGCCGTCGACCGGCTCGGTGCCCCGGTTGACCACGCCGAATGTCACGGGCGCGGTCTCGCCCTGATGGATCGGATAGGGGACGGGGTTCCCGGCGGCGTCCCGCTCCATCAGCGCCGCCAACTTGGCGGTGTCCGCGGCAGCGTGGGCCACCGATGGCACCGCGAGCACGCCCATCGTAAGAATTGCGGCGCCGAGCGCACGCACAAACAGCCTCATCCAA
>NZ_JAOSZE010000116.1 GCF_025630775.1 Actinoplanes sp. KI2 | reverse complement strand
GGGGTGCGTTGCGGCGGGCCGGAGGGGTGCGCCGCGGGGTGGACTTGCGGCAGAGCGCGCGGCGGCCGGCTCGGAGGGAAGGTGTTCGTTGCGGCGGGTTGGCGGGGAGCGGGCTGTGGCGGCGGCCTGGCGGGGAGGTGGGCTGTGGCTGCGGGCTGGTGGGGGTGGGCTGTGGCGGCGGGTTGATGGGGAAGCGGGTGGTGGTCGGAAAATCAGGGTGGGTAGCGGGGGCGGGGGTGGTGGTTGGCGGCAAGATAGGGGGATGACGCTCAGCCTGCCGATCGATGACGAGGCCAACAAGCTGCTCTCCAGTGACCCGTTGGCGCTGCTCATCGGGATGGTTCTGGATCAGCAGATTCCGCTGGAGAAGGCGTTTACGTCGCCCTATGTGCTGGCGCAACGACTGGGCCATGCACCCACGGCGGTGGAGATTGCCGAGTTTGATCCCGATCGGCTGGTGGCCATCTTTGCCGAGCCGCCGGCTCTGCATCGTTTTCCCAAGGCCATGGCTGCCCGGGTGCAGGAGGTCTGCCGGGCACTCGTCGAGGACTACGACGGCGAGGCCGCCAACCTCTGGGCCGGCGTGACCGATGGCGCGGCGCTGCTCAAGCGGGTGGCCTCGCTGCCCGGGTTCGGCAAGCAGAAGTCGCAGATCTTCGTGGCGCTGCTCGGCAAGCAGTACGGCGTCGAGCCCGCGGGCTGGCGGGAGGCGGCCGGCGGGTACGGCGAGGCCGGCTCGTTCAAGTCGGTGGCGGACATCGTCGACGGGGAGTCGCTGGGCAAGGTTCGGGCGTACAAGAAGGAAATGAAGGCTGCCGCCAAGAAGTAGCCGCGGCCGGCTGGGCGCGCTGGTTGGGCATCGGATGCGGTCCGGTGCAAGGATGGGGGGTCGATCGGAGTGCCCACCGTGAAGAAGCAACCGGAGCGGCCGGTCCTGATCACCGACGCCGCCCGCAGCCAGGACGAGCAGTTTCGTAGCCGGCAGATCCGCTATGTGACGATGATGGGTCTGCGGGCCGGTTGCCTGATCGCCGGCGCCATCCTGATCAGCGCCAACCCGCCGCTGCTGCCCGTCTGGCTGGTCATCTGCGCCCTCGGCATGGTCATCCTGCCCTGGGCCGCGGTGCTCATCGCAAACGACCGCCCCGCCCGCAGCAAGGCCGAGCGCGCCGCGGCCGCCGCCGCGCGGGAGCAGGAGCACCAGGCCGCCCTCAGCCAGTACGCGCCCGAGGAGGTCGAGTATCTGACCATCGACGCCGAGCCGGTCGAGGGCGAGACGGCCGAGGGCGAGCGCTGGTCTGCCACCCAACCCGAGCGGGAGCGCAAGCGGCGCTGACGAGGCCGGGCGCCGACCTGGGCGACCGCTTCCGCGCCCAGGGCGGCGCTAACGAGGCCG
>NZ_JAOSZE010000115.1 GCF_025630775.1 Actinoplanes sp. KI2 | reverse complement strand
TGGCTCCCCTCTGTGTCAAGACGTAGTTCGGGCTGAGGCCTTAGGCTTGCTGCCGGCGGGTTCGGGAAGTGACTTCTCCGAAGAGCTGGCATGGGGATGAGAGCTGGCCACGCTGGAGTTTGTTGACGTTCCCCGGTGTCCTCCCGAACCCGTCACCACCGCTGTGACGTCGCTGATCATTTGCCGGTAGACGACGTCGGCCAGGCGCCGTTTCAGCGCTCTCATGGCTTCCATCGAGGTCTTGCCGGTTGCATTCTTCCGGTCGAAGTAGGCGCGGCCCTCGGTCGGGTTGCGGAGCTGGACGGTGGCCATGATGTGCAGAACCCGGTTGATCTGCCGGTTCCCGGCTCGCGACAGCCGATGACGGACCTGGTCACCGGAGGACGCGTCGATGGGCGCGGTGCCGTTCCAGGACGCGAAATGGCTGCGGTCCGGGAAGCGGGTGACGTCGGCGACCTCCACCAGCAGCCGGGCGGCGCCGGACGGGCCGATGCCGTGCAGGTCCATCAGCGTGGTGCCGGTCGCGGCGACCAGCTCCTTGAGCTCTTTGTCGGCCTGCTTGGAGCGTTGTTAGACCCGCTCGAGGTCAGCGATCAGTTCCGCGGCCACCCGCCGGCGGGCCTTGCCGGCCACGTCCCGGGGCCGGACCGTGGCCAGCAGCGCCTTGGCCTGAGCGGCGGACAGGCTCTTCTTGGCCCCGCCCGGGATCAGCTCCAGCAGCAGCTGGTGCAGCTGCGAGACCATCCGGGTGTGATCCTCACCGAGCGAACGCCGGCGGTCGACCAGGATCCGCAGCACGGCCAGCTGCTCGTCGTTGACCAGCGGACGCAGCCCTGCCATCCGGGTGCCGACCAGCGCGACCGAGTGCGCGTCGGTGGCGTCGGTCTTGCGGCCCTGGCCGGTGGCGAACACCCGCGCCCGGGCGGACAACTTCGGCGGGACGTCGGTGACCTGCTCGCCATCGGCAAGCAGCCGGGTGGCGATGTGCCGGCCGATGCCCTGGCAGCCCTCGATCGCCCAGACCCGGTCCGGCCACTGCTTGGCGTACGTGACCATCGCCGCGAAGCCGGCGCGGTCGGTGCCGAAACGACCGCCGCCCAGGATGGTCTCGTCGCTGGCCATCACCTCGATGGTGGCGGAGCGTTTGTGTGGGTCCATGCCGATGACCACACGCTCGGACGGGCTCACTGACTCTCCCTCTGCTCGATCCGACAGTTCGTCGAGCTGGGAGGGCATCGCTACTTCGAGCTGCGCAAACCCCTCTTGAGCCACTCCCTGCCCTGCAGCGACGCCCGGGACTGCGCAGGCCAAATGAGAGCCACACCAAGGTGGGCAGCCGAAATGAGAACGACAGCCCGGACGCCTAGACCGAAGCCTGGCCGGGCCGCGGTCCTAGAGCAATGAAACAAGTAGCCGA
>NZ_JAOSZE010000114.1 GCF_025630775.1 Actinoplanes sp. KI2 | reverse complement strand
CTCCATAAGATTGTTGATCGTCCGGGGTGGATGCTCCGGGTGCCCGGGACGGTGGGGTGTGGCTGATCGGTTCTTGCCCGTGGTGGTTTCCGAGGAGTGGCCGCTCTGCCGTCGCCGATGGCCTGGCTGCTGATTGAGATCTGCGTGTTGGTCGCTGTTTATGGAGCTGCCGGCGGTGCCATCTACGGGGTCGAGCGGGAATAGGGGAGGTTCGGGCCGGTGAAGGTCCGGGAGCGGGTCTGGGTCGGGATTGATGTCGGCAAGGCGTATCACCACGCGTGCGCGGTCGACGCGACCGGCAAGGTCGTGTTCAGCAAGCGGCTGGCCAACGGGCAGGCCGAGATCGAGGCGTTGATCGCCCGGGCGGGCAAGGCCGCCGGGCAGGTGCGGTGGGCGCTGGACATGACCTCCGGCAGCGCGGGGCTGCTGCTGGCGGTGCTGCGTCAGGCCGGGGCGGAGTTGGTGTACGTGCCCGGCCGGTTGGTCAACCGGATGGCCGGAGCGTTCGCCGGGGAGGGCAAGAGCGACGCCAAGGACGCCTTCACCATCGCCGAGACCGCCCGACTGCGGCACGACCTGACGCCGATCAGCGAGCCGGATGCGTTGGTCGTCGAGTTGCGGGTGCTGACCGCCCGCCGCGAGGACCTGATGGGTGACTGGGTGCGTGGTGTCAACCGGCTGCGGGACCTGCTCGCCTCGATCTTCCCGGCTTTGGAGGCGGCGTTCGACTACTCCACCCGCTCGGCGCTGGTGCTGCTGACCCGTTTTCAGACCCCGGCCGGTATCCGCGCCGCCGGGGCCGAGGGACTCAGCGGGCATCTGAACGCCGGCGGCGTGCGCGCCAACACCATCGCGGTCATGGTCGACAAAGCCCTCGCCGCGGCGGCCGCGCAGACCATCACGTTGCCCACCGAGACCACGGTGGCACCTTTGATCGCCCGGCTCGCCGCCCACCTGCTCGACCTCGACCGCGAGATCAAAGACCTGGACAAGCAGATCACCGGCACGTTCGGCGAGCACCCGCACGCGGCGCGGATCACCAGCGTCAACGGGTTCGGGCCGATCCTCGGCGCCCAACTGCTGGCCGACACCGGCGGCGACCTGAAAACCGCGTTCGGCAACTCGGCCCGGCTGGCCGCCTACGCCGGCCTGGCCCCGGTCCCGCGTGACTCCGGACGCGTGCGCGGCAACCTGCACCGACCCAAGCGCTACCACCGCGGCCTGCGCCGAGTGTTCTACCTCGCCGCGCTGTCCGCGATCAAACCCGACGGCCCATCCCGCGTCTTTTACCAGCGCAAACGCGCCGAAGGGAAACTCCACACCCAAGCCCTGATCGCCCTGGCCCGCCGCCTGATCGACGTCATCTGGGCACTGCTGCGCGACGGCCGCGAGTTCCATCCCTCACCACCGCTCACCGCGCACGCGGCTTGACTCGATCATTGAAACTCC
>NZ_JAOSZE010000113.1 GCF_025630775.1 Actinoplanes sp. KI2 | reverse complement strand
CGATGAACATCGTCGTTTTGGTGAAGCAGGTACCCGACTCCGGTGCGTCGCGTGCGTTGGACGCGGGTGATTTCACCGTTGAGCGGGCGTCGGCGAGCAATGTCATCAATGAGATGGATGAGTACGCCATCGAGGAGGCGCTGAAGATCAAGGAGGCGCATGGTGGTGAGGTGACGGTCCTGACGATGGGTCCGGCGTCGGCCACTGAGGCGATCCGTAAGGCGTTGTCGATGGGTCCGGACAGGGCTGTGCATGTGCAGGATGAGGCGTTGCACGGTTCGTGCGCGGTGGCGACCTCGCGGGTGCTGGCGGCGGCGTTGGGCACGTTGAACGCGGATCTGGTGTTGTGCGGGGCGGAGTCGACCGATGGCCGGGTGCAGGTGATGCCGCACATGCTGGCGGAGCGGTTGGGGATCGCGGCGTTGACCGGTGCCCGGAAGCTGACCGTCGAGGGCAGCCAGTTGACCGCGGAGCGGCAGACCGATGAGGGGTATGAGGTGGTGACCGCTGCGACGCCGGCGATCGTGAGTGTGTGGGACACGATCAACGAGCCGCGGTATCCGTCGTTCAAGGGGATCATGGCGGCGAAGAAGAAGCCGGTGCAGACCCTCGCGCTGGCGGATCTGGGGGTGGCGGCGGGTGAGGTCGGCGCGGCCGGTTCGTCCAGCCGGGTGTTGGAGTTCGCCCGGCGTGCGGAGCGCAGTGCGGGGCAGAAGGTCACCGATTCCGGCGACGGCGGCGCGCAGCTGGTCGGGTATCTGGCCACCGAGAAGTTCGTCTGAGAAGGGCTGGTCATGGCTGAGGTTCTGGTTGTCGTCGAGGCCGGCGTCAAGAAGGTCACGCTGGAGATGCTGACCATCGCCCGTGGGCTGGGGTCGGTGTCGGCGGTGGTGTTCGGGCAGGCGGACGCGGGCAAGCTCGCCGAGTACGGCGCGGAGAAGGTGTATGTCGCCTCGGGTGAGGAGGTGGACAGTTACCTGGTCGCGCCGAAGGCCACGGTGGTGGCCGGCCTGGTCGCTCGGGTGCAGCCGGCGGCGGTGCTGCTGGCCTCCACGCAGGAGGGCAAGGAGATCGCCGGGCGGCTGGCGGTGAAGCTGGACAACGGTCTGCTGACCGACGCGGTCGCGGTGGACGCGGACGGCACCGCGACGCAGGCGATCTTCGCGGGGTCGGCGACGGTGAAGTCGAGGGTGACCCGGGGGCTGCCGATCGTGACGATCCGCCCGAACTCGGTCACCCCGCAGCCGGCCGCGGCCGCGGGTGCGGTGGAGCAGCTGACGGTGGCGGTCGCCGAGGCGGACAAGCTGGCGAAGGTGGTGCAGCGGGTCGCCGAGGCCAAGGGGTCGCGGCCGGAGCTGACCGAGGCGTCGGTGGTCGTCTCCGGTGGCCGGGGGGTGGCCTCGGCGGACAATTTCAAGCTGGTCGAGGAGCTGGCCGATCTGCTCGGTGGTGCGGTCGGCGCGTCCCGGGCGGCGGTCGACTCGGGGTTCTACCCGCACCAGTTCCAGGTCGGGCAGACCGGTAAGACGGTGTCCCCGCAGTTGTATGTGGCGCTGGGTATCTCCGGCGCGATCCAGCACCGGGCCGGTATGCAGACCTCCAAGACGATCGTCGCGGTCAACAAGGACCCGGAGGCGCCGATCTTCGAGCTGGCCGACTACGGCGTCGTCGGTGACCTGTTCAAGGTCGTACCGCAGGCCGCCGAAGAAATCCGCAAGCGCAAGTAACACG
>NZ_JAOSZE010000111.1 GCF_025630775.1 Actinoplanes sp. KI2 | reverse complement strand
TCTAGACCCGGATTTCGCACATGCTTTGGGGTGAATGTCCGTCACTCTGATCAGACCTATGTGTTGGTCGGGTATGGGTGTGCTGGGTGTTCCTCGGCGTAGTGCTGTGCGTCCTCGTGCGGAGTTGGTCGAGGGTGTGGTGCTGGAGAAACGCCTGGGCTCGCTGCCGGTGATCGCGGATTTCTGCCGGCGGATCGACATCGCCGGGATCATCGATGAGCTGTGCCCGATCCGGGATGTCGCGCTCGCGACGCATGGGCAGGTCATCGAGGTTCTGATCGCGAACCGGCTGACGAACCCGTCCGCGATGGCCGGGATCTGTGACTGGGCGCGGGCGTGGGCGGTGCCGGAGGTCTACGGGATCGCCGCCTCGTCGTTGGGCGACGACCGGCTCGGCCGGGCTTTGGACGCGGTCGCCGAGCACACCGACACCATCGTCGGGACGGTCGGTGCGGCGGCGATCGACCGGTTCGGCATCGACGTCACCCGCCTGCACTGGGACATGACCTCGATCTCGCTGTACGGCTGCTACGACCGCAACGATCCCGACTACCCGCAGCCGGGGTGGGGGCATCCGAAAGACCGGCGGCCGGACCTGAAACAGATCCAGGCGGGAATCGCCGTCAGTGCTGACGGGGCGGTCCCGGTGTTCCACCAGGTCTACGACGGCGGCGCGAGTGAGATCACGCAGGTTGTCGATGCCATGCACGCCCTGCAGAACCTGGCGGACACGCCCGGGTTCCTGATGGTCGGCGACTCGAAACTGATCTCCTACGGCAACCTCACCGCGATGACCGACGCCGGCGTCAGGTTCCTCGCCCCACTGGCAGCAGCCCGCGTCCCGGCCGGCCTGTTCGCCGGGATCGACCCGGCCACCACCGTGGCGGTGGACTACATCGCCGCGCGAGACAGCAACAAGCCGGCCGACCGGCGCTGCGCCTACCGGGTCACCGAAGACGTCATGCACCTCGCCGGGCCCCGCAAGTCAGACCCGGTCCACCAGGTCCGCCGGATCCTGGTGCACTCCACCGCGAACCAGAACGCCGCCCAGGCCGCCCGCGAGTTGAAACTCGGCAAGGCCCGCACCGACCTGGACACCCTCACGCGGACCGCCGGCACCCGGTATCACCCCGACACCGCCGCCATCGCCACGAAAGCCGCCCAGATCAGCCGCAAACGGCGCGTCGGCGCCTACCTGCGCACCACCATCACCACCGACCCGGACACCGGCAAACCGTCCTTCACCTGGCACTTCGACCAGGACACGATCGACGCCGAAGCCGCCACCGACGGCTGGTACGCCCTGCTGACCAACCTCGAACCCGCCGACGCCGACGCTGCCGAGATCCTGCGCCGCTACAAAGGCCAAACCGCCGTGGAACAGCGATACGCAACGATCAAAGGACCCCTCGCCGTCGCACCGATGTTCCTGCAGACCAACCGCAGGATCACCGCCCTGATCACCGTCATCGCCCTCGCCCTGCTCATCTTCAGCCTCATCGAACGCGAAGTCCGGCAACGGCTCGCCGAGCAGAACCGCCACGACATGACCGGCTTCTACGCCTTCGACAACCGGGCCGTCAGACCCACCGCCCGACTCATCCTGCAAGCCCTCAACGACCTACGCCTGATCCCCGCCCAACACCGGCAACCACCCAAAATCCCGCACCCAGGATGGCTCCAAGCCCAACTCCTCGCCCTGCTCAACGTGGACCCCACCCGGCCACGCTGGCTATAACCCCAGTCCAGAACCATGTGCGAAATCCGGGTCTAGA
>NZ_JAOSZE010000110.1 GCF_025630775.1 Actinoplanes sp. KI2 | reverse complement strand
GCACTTCGCCGTGCTCCGCGCGTACCCGCAAGCTTGGATCTTTGTCGAGCAGCCAGCGCAAGCGGGTCGCGGAGAAGTAGGTCGTCAGGGGTAGTCCGCTGAGCTCCGGCACCAGCGCGGCGCCGGGCTGCCGGCCGAGCCGTTCGACGAGGTCGCCGGTGCGGATGTCCTGCCAGACGATGGCGGGCGCGATCGGCGCGCCGGTGGCCCGGTCCCAGAGCACGGTGGTCTCGCGCTGGTTGGCGATGCCGATGGCCGCGACCTGCTCGGGCCCGATGCCGGCCTCCTTCAGTGCCCGGGGGATGAGGCGCCGCACGTCGCGCCAGATCCGGGCCGCGTCGTGTTCGACCCAGCCGGGCCGCGGGTAGGACTGCGGGTGTTCGCTGCGGACGACGGAGACGACGGTGGCGCGCCGGTCGAACAGGATGCACCGCGTGGAGGTGGTGCCCTGATCCACCGCGAGGACGTAGCGCTCGCTCATGCGCGCGGTCCGGACAGGTCGCGGGAGATGGCGCGGGCGGCGTCGCAGACGTGATCGACCAGCGCCAGGCGGGGCCGGCCGCGGGTGTCACAGAGCCGTTCCACCCCGCCGGAGATCCCGATGGCGCCGACGACCAGGCCGCCGGTGGTCCGGATCGGCGCCGCGATGCCGGCGCGGCCCGGTTCCCGCTCCTCGACCGAGAGCCCCCAGCCTCGCGACCGGATCTCGGCGAGCGTCCGCGCGAGGTCCCGCGGCGAGCCGATGGTGCGCCGGGTGTACGCGTCCAGCGTGTCCCGCGCGACGGCGTCCGCGGCCACCGGGTCGTAGGCGAGCAGCACCTTGCCCAGCGCGGTCGCGTGCGGGGGCAGCAGGCTGCCGGTGTCCATCGACTGCGCGGAGTCGTCGGGCCGGAACACGTGGTGCACGACCAGCACGGTGCCGTCGTGCAGCGCGCCGATGCGGACCGCCTCGCCGCTGCGGGAGGCGAGCGCGTCCGCCCAGTCGAGTGCCCGGGCGCGCAGCTCGTTGACGTCGAGGCCGCCGGTGCCGAGCTCGAGCAGGGCGCGGCCGAGCCGGTAGCGGGCGGTGCGGGGGTCCTGCTCGACGAAGCCGATGTGTTCGAGCGTACGCAGGATGCTGTGCGCGGTCGATTTGGCGAGCCCGAGGGAATCTGCGATCTCCTTCACCCTCAGCCGGTCCGGACTGGCCGCGAGCAGCCGCAATACGGCGGACGAGCGTTCGATGGACTGGATCAGACCCGGCACGTGCGACATTGTCGCACGGTCGTCGTTGACCCCGCCTTGTCCGGTTTTTACCGTCGCGGCACACAGGGCGACCGGGAGGGGAAACCGTGGCGGACTTCGTCGGCGCGATCGATCAGGGCACCACCAGCACACGGTTCATGATCTTCGATCGTGCGGGTGCCGAGATCGGTCGGCACCAGATCGAGCACCGGCAGCTGCTGCCCGGCGCCGGGCGGGTCGAGCACGACGCGCTGGAGATCTGGGAGAACACCCGCAAGTGCATCGCGGTCGCGCTGGGCGAGACCGGGCTGGTCCCCGCCGATCTGGCCGCGGTCGGCATCACCAACCAGCGCGAGAGCGTCGTGCTGTGGGACCGGGCGACCGGCGTACCGGTGCACAACGTGATCGTCTGGCAGGACACCCGGACCGACCGGATCGTCGCCGAGCTCGACCGCGACGGTCGCGGCGACGTGATCCGCGAGCGCACCGGCCTGCCGCCCGCCACCTACTTCTCCGCCGCGAAGGTCCAGTGGCTGCTCGATCAAAACCCCGACCTGCGGGTACGCGCGCGGCGCGGTGAGGTGT
>NZ_JAOSZE010000011.1 GCF_025630775.1 Actinoplanes sp. KI2 | reverse complement strand
AGCAGCAGCTGCGCCTCCCCCGTGCGGGTGTGCCCGGCCACCAGCGCCGCGCAGTCCGCCAGGCTGGCCCGGGTCAGCAGCACCTCCCGCGCGTGCGGATAGGGCGCCCGGGGCTCGGCGTGCAGGTCGTCACCGTCATCCCAGATCACCACGAGCCCGAGTTTCGCGACCGGCGCCCACATCGCCGCCCGGGTGCCCACCACCACCGAGACCCGATGCCGGCCGGCCGCCAGGAACCGCCGGTACCGCTCGGCCGGGCCCAGCGCCGCATTCAGCGCGACGTGCCGCCCCTCACCCAGCACGGCGCCGAGCGCGCGGTCGACGCGGTCGAGATCACGCGCGTCCGCGACGACGATCACCACACCCCGGCCGGCCAGCACGGTGGCCGCGGCCGCCTCGGCGATCCGAGCCGCCCAGTCTTCCCCCGGCAGGGCGCCCCAGACGGCTCGGGCCGACCGCCCGTCCGCCAGGACCCGCAGGAACGCCGGCCCCGCCGGGTACGAATCCCAGCCGTCGGAAGCGGGCGGGCGCAACGTGTCCGGAGGCCCGTCGTCCCCAGGGGACGGCAGGGCGGTCGTGGCCGCCTGCGCCTCGACCCGCGCATGCCGCGGCGGCACCGCCAGCCGCAGCACATCGCACAGATTTCCGGCATATCGGTCGGCGACCGCCCGGGCGAGCCGCGCCACCTCCGGATCGAGCACGCGCTCGGGCGAGACGACCCTGTCCACATAGGCGAGCTTGCCCTCGTGCGGCGACGACTCGACCCGGTCGAGCAGATATCCCGCCACCAGCTGCCCGGCGAAGCGCACCTTGACCCGCACCCCGGGCTGAGCCGCCTCGTCGTCGGCGGCCGAGACCAGATAGTCGAAGGGCCGATCAAGATGGGGCAACGGCACGTCGACGCAGACCCGAGCCACCGGCAACCGCTCGGCCGGCACCCGCTCGCCACGTGCGCTCCTGCTACTCATCGCCCACCATCTTGCCGGGACCCGCCGACAATTCCCGCAAGATCAAAGGCCGTCACCGAACGACGCCGGCCAGCGCGGCCGCCATCATCCGGTCCACCTCCGCCGAAGACGGCGCCGGCGATGTCGCCGACCGGTCCGCGAACATCAGATGGCCCGTCCCGATCAGCATGCCCGCCACCGAGGTGACGTCGGCGCCCGGCGCCACCCGGCCCAGGTCCTGCTCGGCCTCGAGATACCGAGAGATCATCGCCACCGCCTCGGTCAGCAGCGGCAACCCGGGCGCGCCGCGCAGCTCGCGCAAGCGGGTCCGCAGGTCGTCCCGGAAGATGACCAGGCTCACGATCGCCACCGCCACCGACCCGAACAGGCCGTCCAGCACCGGGCGCAGGTTGCCGGCCACGGTGCCGGTGCCGGCCTTCCCGAGCAGCTCCGCCGCCTCCGTCTCGAGCCGGGCGGTCCGGTCCATCACCAGCTCGGCGAGGAACGCGTCGAAGTCGGCGAAGTGCTTGTGCAGCACCCCCTTCGCGCAGCCGGCCTCGGCGGTCACCGCCCGGCTGGTCAGCGCGTGCGGGCCGGCCCGCAGCAGGATCCGCTCCGCGGCCGCGAACAACTGCTCGCGTACGTCGCGAAGCGCCACACCGGTCGGCACCGCGGCCCCCTAGCGAAACGTTGAATAGTGGGCGTGTGCCCACTTAAGGTGGGCGCGTGCCCACTATAGCGAGAACGGGAGGCTGACCCGATGAGCGACATCCACCGGCAGCGCCACGTCGCGGAGTCCTTCGGCGCCGATGCCGAGCGGTACGACAAGGGCCGCCCGAGCTACCCGGACGCCATGATCAAGCGAGTGGTCGAGGCGAGCCCCGGCCCCGCGTTCCTGGATGTCGGCATCGGCACCGGCATCGCGGCCCGGCAGCTCCGGGCGTACGGCTGCCAGGTCCTCGGCATCGAGGTCGACGACCGGATGGCCGCCCAGGCCCGCACGCACGGCCTCGCCGTCGAGACCGCCAGGTTCGAGGAGTGGGACCCGGCGGGTCGCCGCTTCGACGCGCTCGTCGCCGCGATGACCTGGCATTGGATCGATCCGGTCGCCGGCGCGGTCAAGGCCGCGGAAGTGCTCGGAACCGGCGGGCTGATCGCCCTTATGTGGAACGTCTTCGACGTGTCGCCGGCGATCAAGCAGGCCTTCGCCGCGGTCAATGCCCGGATCGTCCCGGACTTCCCGAACCCGTGGGCCGCCAAGATCCCGATGGCCGAGGCCTACCAGGCGATCCTCGACACCGCGATCGCCGGCCTCCGGGACTCCGGTAGCTTCGCCCCGCACGAACAGTGGCGGATCGACTGGGAGCTGAGCTACACCCGCGACGAGTGGCTGAGTGTCCTGCCGACCTTCGGCGGCGCCTCCCGGCTGCCCCCGCACACCCTGGCCGAGCTGCTCACGGCCAGCGGCGAGGCGATCGACGCCGCCGGCGGCACGCTGACCGTCCACTACAGCACGCTGACCGTGGCGGCAAAGCGGGCATGAACGCGGAAACGCCCCGGGATCGACCCGGGGCGTTTCCGAAATCCGCTCAGGCAGCGGCGCTCTTCAGGTCCTGCGCGCGCTCGGTGCTCTCCCACAGCAGCTCCGGCAGCTCGCGGCCGAAGTGGCCGTACGCCGCGGTCTGCTGGTAGATCGGGCGGAGCAGGTCGAGGTCGCGGATGATCGCGGCCGGCCGCAGGTCGAAGACCTCGCCGATCGCCTTCTCGATCCGCTCGACCGGCACGTTCTCGGTGCCGAACGTCTCGATGAACAGCGAGACCGGCTGCGCCTTGCCGATGGCGTAGGCCACCTGCGCCTCGCACCGCTCGGCCAGGCCGGCGGCCACCACGTTCTTGGCGACCCAGCGCATCGCGTACGCGGCGGAACGGTCCACCTTGGACGGGTCCTTGCCGCTGAACGCGCCGCCACCGTGCCGGGCGTACCCGCCGTAGGTGTCGACGATGATCTTGCGACCAGTCAGGCCGGCGTCGCCCATCGGGCCGCCGATCTCGAAGCGGCCGGTCGGGTTGACCAGCAAGCGGTAGCCCTCGGTGCTGATGCCGAGGCCCTCGAGCTCGGGCGCGATCACGTGCTCGCGGATGTCGGGGGTGAGCAGCGACTCGAGCGAGATGTCGGCCGCGTGCTGCGACGAGACCACGACGGTGTCGAGGCGGACCGGCCGCAGGCCGTCGTACTCGATGGTGACCTGGGTCTTGCCGTCCGGGCGCAGGTAGGGGATCGTGCCGTCCTTGCGGGCCGCCGAGAGGCGACGGGCCAGGCGGTGCGCGAGCGCGATCGGCAGCGGCATCAGCTCGGGCGTCTCCGAGCAGGCGAAGCCGAACATCATGCCCTGGTCGCCGGCGCCCTGCGCGTCGAGAGCGTGCTCGGAGTCACCCTCACGCAGCTCGATGGCGCTGTCCACGCCCTGCGCGATGTCCGGCGACTGGGCGCCGATGGAGACGCTCACGCCACAGGAGGCGCCGTCGAAGCCCTTCTTCGACGAGTCGTACCCGATGCGCAGGATCGTGTCGCGCACGATGCTCGGGATGTCGGCGTACGCCTGGGTGGTGACCTCGCCGGCCACGTGGACCTGACCGGTGGTGATGAGCGTTTCCACCGCGACCCGGCTGCGCGGGTCCTGGGCCAGCAGGGCGTCGAGAATGCCGTCGCTGATCTGGTCAGCGATCTTGTCCGGGTGGCCTTCCGTGACCGACTCGGAGGTGAACAGGCGGCGTGCCACGGTGCTCCTCAGCTTTGTCGAATACAACGTATCGCGAGAGTGTAGTCACCACGCAGGGCTGCGGTCACCCGGGTGCTAGGTCGTCCCACCGTCACCGACCAGGGACTCCAGGACGCCGATCGCCCGATCCCAAATCATATCGGCCACATCGTCTTTGCGGAGTTCACCGAGAGTTGTCGTGCTCCCGTCCGCGCCGAGCATGGTGACCTGATTGTGATCGGCGCCGAAGACCTTGTCCGCACCCACCTCGTTCACCACGATCAGGTCGGCACGTTTGCGGGTCAACTTAGCCCTCGCGTTCTCCAATGCGTCGTGCGTCTCGGCCGCGAACGCGACCAGCACCTGGCCGGGCCGCTTGTTCGCACCGAGTTCGGCGGCGATGTCCGGGTTCGTCACGAGTGTGATGGGCTCGGGCGTACCGGAATCGGTCTTTTTGATCTTTTGGTGCGCGACCGACGCCGGCCGGAAGTCGGCAGGTGCGGCCGCCATCACCACGATGTCGGCGTCACCGGCCACTTTGATCACGGCCGCACGCAGGTCTTCCGTGGTGCCGACCCGGATGATCTCGATGCCCGCGGGATCGGGCAGCGTGACGTTCGCCGCAACCAACGTTACTCGCGCCCCACGCGCCGCCGCCGCCTTGGCGAGCGCGTAACCCTGCTTACCCGATGACCGGTTTCCGAGAAATCGCACTGGATCGAGCGGTTCGCGCGTTCCACCGGCGGTCACCACGACGTGCCGCCCCCCGAGATCAAGATCAAGACCCCGTTTGCGTACGCGCAAAGCCAGCTCGAAGATCGTCTCCGGGTCGGGCAGCCGGCCCTTGCCGGTATCGGCGCCGGTGAGTCTGCCCACAGCGGGCTCGATGACGATCGCCCCGCGCTCACGCAAGGTAGCCACATTGGCACGCGTCGCGAGGTTCTCCCACATCTCGGTGTGCATGGCCGGCGCGTACACGATCGGGCAGGTGGCCGTGAGCAAGGTATTCGTGAGCAGGTCGTCGGCGATGCCGTGGGCGGCCTTGGCGAGCAGGTCGGCCGTGGCGGGCGCCACCACCACCAAGTCGGCTTTCCGACCGATCCGCACGTGCGGCACCTCGTGTGCGTCGTCCCACACCTCGGTGGCCACCGGACGCCCGGACAGCGCCGCCCAGGTCGGCGCCCCCACGAACTTCAGCGCCGACGCGGTCGGCACGACCCGCACCCCGTGCCCCGACTCGGTGAACAGCCGCAACAGCTCACACGCCTTGTACGCGGCGATACCGCCACAAACCCCCAGCACGACCTCAGTCATAAACGCAATGATCCCGCGCCCCTCCCGGGGACGCGGGATCACCCACGACTTGTGTGGCTGTGCACTCGCCGGCGCCTGGCCCTACGGACGGCGCGGACAACCCGGGCCCATCCGGGGCCGCGCGGCGTGGTGCTCGCGGCTGGTCAATGCCGAGCCTGCGACACCGCGAGCGCCGCCCCTCAGCGCGACAACCGATCCGTGGGGTTTCCGGGGGCTCGGCCCCCGGAGCAGGTATGGATCGGCCGTCCTTTGGTCCGCGCTTTCCGCGGACAGACTGCACCCTACGGCTGATCCGTGGCCTCAGCCGTGAGCAGGCCGGCGTTGATCTCACGCATGGCGATGGAGAGGGGCTTCTCCTGCGGGGTGGTCTCGACCAGGGGGCCGACGTACTCCAGAAGGCCCTCGCCGAGCTGGCTGTAGTAGGCGTTCACCTGGCGGGCACGCTTGGCCGCGAAGATCACCAGAGAGTACTTCGACGAGGTCTTGTCGAGCAGCTCGTCGATGGGCGGGTTGGTGATGCCTTCGGGGTTCGCGATGGTTCCCACTGTTCAACAATCCTTAGTGGTCTGGGGCTTGCGCGGGTGTCAGAAACGATGAACCGAGCAATCCTACCAGCTCGTCGGCGGCACGCTCGACGAAGTCGTTGACCACCGTTCGGTCGAACTCCTTCTCGGCGGCCAGTTCCTCGTCGGCGTGGGCCAGGCGACGGCGGATCGTCTCCTCGTCGTCGGTGCCGCGGCCGACCAGGCGGCGCTTGAGCTCCTCGACGCTCGGTGGCGCGAGGAACACCAGCTGTGCCTCGGGCATCGCGGCCCGGACCTGGCGCGCGCCCTGCAGATCGATCTTGAGCAGGACCGGCCGGCCCTGGCCCAGCCAACCCTCGACCTGCGCCCGGGGCGTGCCGTAGAGGTTGCCGGCGAACTCGGCCCACTCGAGCAGCTGACCGCCGTCGATCAGTCGCTGGAACTCCGGGCGGGTCACGAAGTGGTAGTGCTCGCCGTCGGTCTCGTAGTCACGCATCTTCCGGGTCGTGACCGACACGGACAGCTTGATCCAAGGCGAGCGCGCCCGGATCAGCTCGATCACGCTGTCTTTCCCCACCCCTGACGGGCCGGAGAGGACGGTGAGGCGGGCTGCCGGGCGCGCGTCGTCATCCATGCTCACAGGCTCATTCAACACGAGCCGGTGAGTCAGTTCGCAGCGAACTCCCCCAGGAGGGCCTTCCGCTGCTGGTCGCCGAGACCGCGCAGCCGGCGGCTGTCAGCGATCTTCAGCTTCTCCATGATCTGCGTCGCGCGGATCTTGCCGATGCCCGGCAGCGCCTGCAGCACGGCCGAAACCTTCAGCTTGCCGACGACCTCGTCCCCCTCCGCGCGGTCGAGCACGGCGGCGAGGGTGGTCTTGCCGGACTTGAGCTGTTCCTTCAGCTCAGCCCGAGCCTTGCGAACTTCCGCGGCCTTCTCCAGCGCTGCAGCGCGCTGCTCGGGGCTCAGTGACGGGAGCGGCACCAGTTCTCCTCAGGTCCCTATCGCGCCGTAGTTCAATACCGGCGCTTCTGTGAAACGTGGTGTGCCAGGGAACCAAAGGGGCATGTGGTTCCCGGCGCGGGGAAAACTAGCGGTCAACGGCGCATTCGGCAACGTGGGGGTACCCCCGGCGACGCTGTGTCCCGGCCTGGTAAACAGGCCCGACTCACCCGAGAGCGGCCCGGCAGTCGTCGACGGCGCGCTCGGCGGCGTCCCGCAGAGCGGACACGGAAGGTCCCGCGTTGAGAACTTCCCGTGAGTACGACGGCAGCACGTTGCGCAGGCTTTCGCCGAAGACGGAGCGCAGGTCGGACGGGGTCGCGCCCTGCGCGCCGAGCCCCGGAGCGAGCAACGGACCGTTCACTTGAGACAGGTCGTGACCGGTCCGTCCGATCGTCGCGCCGACCACGAGACCGAGGTTGCCGAGCGGCTGGGCACCCCTGTTGACCTGGGAAATCTCGTCGATCACGCGCTGCGCCACGGTGCGGCCGTCCGCGGTGACCGCGTGCTGGACGCTCGCTCCTTCCGGGTTCGACGTCAGCGCGAGGACGAAGACGCCGGCGCCGTTGGCCGCCGCGAGGTCGAATGCCGGCTGCAACGACCCGACTCCGAGGTAGGGACTCACAGTAATCGCGTCGGCACTCAGCGAACTCGCAGGATTCAGGTACGCGGAGGCGTACGCGGCCATCGTCGAGCCGATGTCGCCGCGTTTCACATCCAGCAGGACGAGCGCCCCGGCCTCGCGCAACTGTCGGATAGTTGACTCAAGGATCGCGATGCCACGTGACCCAAATCTCTCAAAAAACGCCGACTGCGGCTTCACCACGGCCACCCGATCGGCCAGTGCGTCGACCACCGTACGGGCGAAGCGTTCCAGGCCGGCGACGTCATCGCCGAGCCCCCAGCGAGCGAGCAGAGCGGGGTGCGGATCGATGCCGACACAGAGCGGCCCCCGCTTCCCGAGGGCGTCCGTGAGCCGCTGTCCGAAGGTCTCCATCGCTGCCGTCCTCGTTGTCAGGTAGCCGCCACCGCGGCGGCGATCCCCGCCACGATCCGGTCCACGTCGGTCTGGTCCGCCAGGTACGGCGGCATCGTGTAGATCAGGTCCCGGAACGGGCGCAGCCACACGCCGGCGTCGACGGCCGCGGCGGTCGCCTTCGCCATGTCCACCGGATGGTCGAGCTGCACCACGCCGATCGCGCCCAGGACCCGCACGTCGGCGACGCCCGGCATCCCGCGCAGCGGCTCCAGACCGTCCCGGAGACCGCTTTCGATCACCCGGACGAGTGATCGCCAGTCGGTGTCCCGCAGCAGTCCCAGCGAGGCGTTCGCGACCGCGCAGGCGAGCGGGTTGCCCATGAACGTCGGCCCGTGCGCGAGCCCGCCACCCTCCCCCATGGAGATCGCCTCGGCCACCGCGGTCGTCGCCAGCGCCGCCGCGAGCGTCAGGTAGCCACCGGTCAGCGCCTTGCCCACGCACATGATGTCGGGGCTCACCCCGGCATGATCGGCCGCGAAGAACTCGCCGGTCCGCCCGAACCCGGTCGCGATCTCATCAAAGATCAAGAAGATTCCGTACGCCTCCGTGGCCTCCCGCAGGACGCGGAGGTACTCCGGATGGTGGAAGCGCATCCCGCCGGCACCCTGCACGACCGGCTCGACGATCACCGCCGCCACGTCGTCCGCGTGCTCGGCGACGAGCGCCCGCAGCGCGCCGGCATAGCCCGGGTCGAACTCGGCCGGCGGCGCGTCGGCGAAGACCTGGACCGGCAGCACCCCGGTCCACAGCGAGTGCATGCCGCCGACCGGGTCGCACACGGTCATCGGATGGAACGTGTCGCCGTGGTAGCCGCCACGCCAGGTCAGCAGCCGCCGCCGGCCCGGGCGGCCGAGGGCGAGCTGGGCCTGCAGCGCCATCTTGATCGCGACCTCGACGCTGACCGACCCGGAGTCGGCGAGGAACACGTGCTCGAGCCCCGCCGGCGCCAGCTCGACCAGCGTGGTGGCCAGCTCGATGGCGGGGGCGTGGGTGAGCCCGCCGAACATGACGTGGCTCATCCGGCCCGCCTGCTCGGCGAGCGCCGCGTCGAGCACCGGGTGCCGATACCCGTGGATGGCCGCCCACCACGACGACATCCCGTCGATCAGCTCCCGCCCGTCGGCCAGTCGCAGCCGGACGCCCCGGGCGCTCTCCACCAGGTAGGGCTCGCTCCTGCCCGGCATCGGCCCGTACGGATGCCAGACGTGCGCCCGGTCGAGAGCCAGGAGATCGGTCATCTCGTTCTCGCGGCCACCCGGGCGACCGACCGAACCAGGGCCGGACCGTGGTAGATGAAGCCGCTGTAGAGCTGCACCAGCGAGGCGCCGGCGTCCAGCAGCCGGCTCGCGTCGTCGGCGCACATCACGCCGCCGACCCCGATGATCGGCAGTTGGCCGCCGGTCTCGGTGTGCACGAAGTGGACCACCTTGCGCGCCTTCTCGGTGAGCGGCCGCCCCGACAACCCGCCCGCCTCCCCGGCCTTCGGCTGGTCAGCCGCGGCGAGCCCGTCCCGGGCGAGCGTGGTGTTCGTCGCGATCACGCCGGCCGCGCCGTGGCTCAGGCACACCTCGAGCAGCTCGGCGATGGCCGGCTCGGTCAGGTCCGGCGCGATCTTCACGAGCACCGGCACCTTGCCCGCCAGGGCGCCGAGCAGGCCCGCGACCGCCGACCTGTCCTGCAGCGTGCGCAGCCCGGGCGTGTTCGGCGAGGACACGTTCACCGCGATGTAGTCGGCGTACGGGTGCAGCAGCTCGTACGAGGTCAGGTAGTCCTGCACCGCCTCCTCCAGCGGCGTCACCTTGGACTTCCCGAGCGACACCCCCAGCGGGACCCCGATCGGCCCCAGCGCCCGCAGACGGGCGGCCAGCGCGGCCGCCCCGGCGTTGTTGAAGCCCATCCGGTTGATGATCGCCTCGCTGTCCCGAAGCCGGAACAGCCGGGGCTTGTCGTTGCCCGGCTGCGCCTTCGCGGTGACCGTGCCGACCTCGACGAACCCGAACCCGAGCGCCGGCCACGCGGGCAGCGCCACGCCGTTCTTGTCCATCCCGGCGGCGAGCCCGACCGCGTTCGGGAACCGCACCCCGAACACCTCGACCGGCGCGTCGGTCGCATACCGCGTCCGCAGCACCGACCGGGTGCGCTCGCCCAGCCGGGAGAGACGCCCGAGGGTGAACTCGTGCGCCTTCTCCGCGTCACCCCCGCCGAGGCGGAAGAGCACCGGCCGGACCACGCGCTCGAAAGCACTCACGCCGCCGCCCCCACGCCCCGCGCCCCAGCGGCGCCCGCGCCCAGCGTCCCCGCCGCGCCCCGCGTCCCCGCCACGCCCACGCCCAGCGTCCCCGCCGCGCCCCGCGTCCCCGCCACGCCCACGCCCAGCGTCCCCGCCACGCCCGCGCCCCGCGTCCCCGCCACGCCCACGCCCAGCGTCCCCGCCACGCCCGCGCCCAGCGTCCCCGCCACGCCCGCGCCCAGCGTCCCCGCCGCTTCGCCCCGCACCGTCGCCGCGACGCGGGAGGAAGGGCGGGGCGCGCCGGACGAACCGACCGGCGACTCCGGGGTCGCCGTCACTTGTCGCCTCGGAGGGCGGCGTGCAGCTCCTGCAGCGGGCGGACCGTCATGTCGCCGCGCATCAGGGCCTCGATGCCCATCACCGCGGCCGCGGCGCCCTGGGTGGTGGTGATGCTCGGGATGTCGGCGGTGACCGCCGCGCTGCGGATCTCGTACCCGTCGGAGCGGGCGCTCGCGCCGGAGCCCTGCGGGGTGTTGATGATCATCGCGACCTCGCCGGCCAGGATCAGCTCCACCGCGTTCTGGCCCGGGCTCTCGTAGTGCTTCGGGACGACCTCGCAGGCGATGCCGTGCCGGCGCAGCACCTCGCCGGTGCCGGCGGTGGTGACGATCGTGAAGCCGAGGTCGGCGAGCCGCTTGACCGGGAAGATCATCGAGCGCTTGTCCCGGTTCGCGACCGAGACGAAGATCTTGCCGGCGGTCGGCAGCGACCCGTACGCGGCGGCCTGTGACTTGGCGAACGCCTGGCCGAACCCGGCGTCGATGCCCATCACCTCGCCGGTCGACTTCATCTCGGGGCCGAGCAGGCTGTCCACGCCGTGGCCGGCCGGGGTGCGGAACCGCTTGAACGGCAGCACCGCCTCCTTGATCGCGATCGGCGCGTTCTCCGGGGTGGTCCCGCCGTCGCCCTCGGGCAGCAGCAGGCCCTCGGCGCGCAGCTCGGCGATGGTCGCGCCCAGCATGATCCGGGCCGCGGCCTTGGCCAGCGGGACCGCGGTCGCCTTCGAGACGAACGGGACGGTCCGCGACGCGCGCGGGTTGGCCTCCAGCACGTAGAGGGCGTCGTCCTTGAGCGCGTACTGGACGTTGAGCAGGCCACGCACCCCGACGCCGCGGGCGATCGCCTCGGTGTAGCGGCGCACCTCGGCCAGGTGCGAGCCGGCCAGCGTGACCGGGGGCAGCGAGCAGGACGAGTCGCCGGAGTGGATGCCGGCCTCCTCGATGTGCTCCATCACGCCACCCAGGTAGACCTCGCCGGTCGCGTCGCAGAGCGCGTCCACGTCGATCTCGATGGCGTCGTCCAGGAAGCTGTCGACCAGCACCGGGTGATCGGGCGAGATCTGGGTGGCCCGCTCGATGTAGCCGGCCAGCGTGGGCTCGTCGTACACGATCTCCATGCCCCGGCCGCCGAGCACGTACGAGGGCCGGACCAGCACCGGGTAGCCGATCGCGTCGGCGATCGCCTTGGCCTCCTCGAAGCTGGTGGCCGTGCCGTGCTCGGGCGAGCGCAGGCCGGCTTTGTGCAGGACCGCACCGAACTGGCCGCGGTCCTCGGCCAGGTCGATCGACTCGGGCGACGTGCCGACGATCGGGACGCCGGCCGCCTTGAGCCGCTTGGCCAGGCCGAGCGGGGTCTGCCCGCCGAGCTGCACGATCACGCCGACGACGCCGGGGCCGCCGGCCGCCTTGCCGGAGGAGTCCTCGGAGTGGAACACCTCGAGGACGTCCTCGAAGGTGAGCGGCTCGAAGTAGAGCCGGTCGGCGGTGTCGTAGTCGGTCGACACCGTCTCCGGGTTGCAGTTGACCATGA
The DNA here is from genome assembly GCF_025630775.1 of Actinoplanes sp. KI2. GTDB lineage: Bacteria > Actinomycetota > Actinomycetes > Mycobacteriales > Micromonosporaceae > Actinoplanes. The sequence continues at coordinate 201,460 of NZ_JAOSZE010000011.1, read as the reverse complement.
CGGTCTCGTAGTCGACGCCCCGCAACGCCATCACGGCGTGCACGCAGGAGTAGTCGAACTCGATGCCCTGCCCGATCCGGTTCGGCCCCGAGCCCAGGATCAGCACCTTGGGCCGGGCGCTCGGCGCCACCTCGGTCTCCTCGTCGTAGGACGAGTAGTGGTACGGCGTGTTCGCCTCGAACTCGGCCGCGCAGGTGTCCACGGTCTTGTAGACCGGGCGCACGCCGAGCCGGTGCCGCAGGGTGCGCACGCCGTCCTCGCCGGCCAGTTCCGGGCGCAGGGCGGCGAGCTGACGGTCGGAGAGGCCGGCCCGCTTGGCCCGGCGCAGCAGCTCCTCGTCCAGCACCGCGGCGCCGGAGATCTCCGTACGCAGGTCGATGAGTGCCTTGATCTCCTCGAGGAACCACGGGTCGATGCCGCCGCTGGCCTCGTGCACCTGGTCGATCGAGGCCCCGAGCCGCAGAGCCCGCTCGACCGTGTAGAGACGCCCGTCGTGCGGAATGCGCAAGGCGGACAAAACGTCCTGGAGTGAGGACGAGTCCTCGGCCGTCGTCCAGAACCCGGCCGCCGGGGTCTCCATCGACCGCATCGCCTTGTTCAGGGCCTCGGCGAAGTTGCGGCCCAGGCTCATCGCCTCGCCGACCGACTTCATCGTCGTGGTGAGCTCGGGGTCGGCGCCCGGGAACTTCTCGAACGCGAACCGCGGGATCTTCACGACCACGTAGTCGAGGGCCGGCTCGAAGGCGGCCGGGGTCTTCAGCGTGATGTCGTTCGGGATCTCGTCGAGGGTGTAGCCGATGGCCAGCTTCGCCGCGATCTTCGCGATCGGGAAGCCGGTCGCCTTCGAGGCCAGCGCGCTGCTTCGCGACACCCGCGGGTTCATCTCGATGACGACCAGCCGGCCGTCGCGCGGGTTGACCGCGAACTGGATGTTGCAGCCGCCGGTGTCGACGCCCACCTCGCGCAGCACCGCGATGCCGAGGTCGCGCAGCGCTTGGTATTCCCGGTCGGTGAGGGTCATGGCCGGCGCGACGGTGACCGAGTCGCCGGTGTGCACGCCCATCGGGTCGACGTTCTCGATCGAGCAGACCACCACGACGTTGTCGTGCCTGTCGCGCATCAGCTCGAGCTCGTACTCCTTCCAGCCGAGCACGCTCTCCTCGATCAGCACCTCGTGCACCGGCGAGGCGGCCAGGCCGGCCCCGGCGATGCGCTCGAGGTCCTCGTCGGTGTGCGCCATGCCCGAGCCGAGGCCGCCCATGGTGAACGAGGGCCGGATGACCACCGGCAGGCCGAGGTCGGCGACGGTGGCGCGCACCTCGTCCATCGAGTGGCACACCCGCGAGCGCGGCGTCTCGCCGCCGGCCTTCGCGACGATGTCCTTGAACAGCTGGCGGTCCTCGCCGCGGCGGATCGCGTCGATGTTCGCGCCGATCAGCTCGACGCCGTACTTCTCCAGCACGCCGCTCTCGTGCAGCGCGACCGCGGTGTTCAGCGCGGTCTGCCCGCCCAGCGTCGGCAGGATCGCGTCCGGCCGCTCCTTGGCGATGACCAGCTCGACGAACTCCGGGGTGATCGGCTCGACGTAGGTGGCGTCGGCGAACTCCGGGTCGGTCATGATCGTGGCCGGGTTGGAGTTGACCAGCGAGACGCGCAGGCCCTCGGCCCGCAGCACCCGGCAGGCCTGGGTGCCGGAGTAGTCGAACTCGCAGGCCTGGCCGATGACGATCGGCCCGGAGCCGATCACCATGACGTGCTTCAGATCCTCACGCTTCGGCATCGCGTCAGCCCTTCTTCTCGACCAGCTCGACGAACCGGTCGAACAGGTAGTCGGCGTCGTGCGGACCAGCCGCGGCCTCGGGGTGGTACTGGACGGTGAACGCGGGGACGTCCAGGCCCCGCAGCCCTTCGACCACGTTGTCGTTGAGGCAGACGTGCGACACCTCGACGGCGCCGAACTCGGTGTCGATCGCCGCATCGAGCGGGGCGTCGACGGCGAAGCCGTGGTTGTGCGAGGTGACCTCGACCTTGCCGGTGGTCCTGTCCAGCACCGGCTGATTGATGCCGCGGTGGCCGTAGCCGAGCTTGTACGTGCCGAAGCCGAGCGCCCGGCCCAGGATCTGGCTGCCGAAGCAGATGCCGAACAGCGGCTTGCGGATCCGCATGACCTCGCGGGCCAGCGCGACCGGCCCGTCGGCGGTGGCCGGGTCGCCCGGGCCGGGCGAGAAGAACACCGCGTCGGGGCCGACCGCGAGCAGGTCCTCGATCGAGGACGAGGCCGGGAAGATGTGCGTCGTGACGCCGCGCGCCGCGAGCCGGCGGGCGACGTTGCGCTTGATCCCGAGGTCGAGCGCCGCAACCGTGTACCGGTGTTCCCCGACCGCCGAAACCGTGTATTTCTCCGAAGTAGTGACTTCGGCGGACAAGTCAGCCCCGACCATCTGCGGCGAGGCAAGAACCTTCTCCAGCAGCGAGGCCGGGTCAAGATCCACACTCGACACACCGACCCGCATCGCGCCACGTGAGCGCAGGTGCCGGGTCAGCGCCCGGGTGTCCACCCCGCTGATCCCGACGACACCCTCGGCCTCCAAGCGAGCCGCGAGGTCACCGGTCGAGCGCCAGTTCGAGGGGCGACGAGCCGGATCCCGTACGACATAACCGGCCACCCAAATGCGGTCGGACTCGTCGTCCTCATCGTTCACGCCGGTGTTGCCGATCATCGGCGCGGTCTGCACCACGACCTGCCGGTGATACGACGGGTCGGTCAGCGTCTCCTGGTAACCGGTCATGCCGGTGGTGAAGACCGCCTCCCCGAACGTCTCCCCCGGGGCGCCGTACGCCTCGCCCCAGAACGTCCGGCCATCCTCAAGTACGAGGATCGCTTTGCTCATCTACTTCACAGCCTTCCCGTCGAGGACCGTCGGCTCTCCCCGGAGGAAGGTCGCCACGATGCGACCCGGCAGGGTGGTGCCCGAGTACGGCGTGTTGCGGCTGCGGCTCGCCAGCTCGGCCGGATCGACGACCCAGCGGGCGGACGGGTCCACCAGCGTCAGGTTGGCCGGCGAGCCGACCGCGAGGTCGGTGCCGTGCCCGGCCAGCCCGGCGATCCGGGCCGGCGTGCGGGACATCCGCTCGGCGATCAGGTCCCAGCGCTCGCCGAGGACGCTGATCACGATCGAGAGCGCGGTCTCCAGCCCGAGCATGCCGGGCCGGGCGTACGCCCACTCGCATTCCTTGTCCTCCACCGCGTGCGGCGCGTGATCGGTGGCCACCACGTCGATGACGCCCTCGACGAGCGCCTCGCGCAGGGCGGCCACGTCCCCGGCCGTACGCAATGGGGGGTTGACCTTGAAAACCGGGTCGTAGGACGCGGCCAGGTCGTCGGTCAGCAGCAGGTGATGCGGCGTGACCTCGGCGGTGACCCGGACGCCGCGGGCCTTGGCCTGGCGCAGCACCTCGACCGAGCCGGCCGTGGAGACGTGGCAGACGTGCAGGCGGCTGCCCACGTGCTCGGCGAGCAGCACGTCCCGGGCGATGATCGCCTCTTCGGCGACGGCCGGCCAGCCGGTGAGGCCCAGCCGGGTGCTCACCTCGCCCTCGTGCATCTGCGCGCCCTCGGTGAGCCGCGGCTCCTCGGCGTGCTGGGCGATGATGCCGTCGAACGCCTTCACGTACTCCAGGGCGCGGCGCATCAGGCGCGGGTCGGCGACGCAGAAGCCGTCGTCCGAGAAGATCCGCACGTTCGCGGCGCTGGTCGCCATCGCGCCCAGCTCGGCCAGCTGCTTGCCGGCCAGCCCGACGGTGACCGCGCCGATCGGCTGCACGTCGACCAGCCCGGCCTCGCGGCCGAGGCGCCAGACCTGCTCGACCACGCCGGCGGTGTCGGCGACCGGCGAGGTGTTCGCCATCGCGCAGACCGCGGTGTAGCCGCCCAGAGCGGCCGAGCGGGAGCCGGTCTCGACGGTCTCGGCGTCCTCCCGGCCCGGCTCGCGCAGGTGGGTGTGCAGGTCGACCAGCCCGGGCAGCGCGACGAGCCCGGTAGCGTCAATGTATTCCGCGGAAATATCGGGAAGGTCCGAAATGAGGCCATCGCGCAGCATCAGGTTCGCCGGCGCTCCCCCGAGAACCGACACATTCCTCAAGACATACGAGCTCACGCCTTGCCCCCCAGCAGCAGATAGAGAACCGCCATCCGGGCACTGACCCCGTTGGCGACCTGTTCGACGATCGTGGAACGGGACGAGTCCGCCACCTCGGGGGCGATCTCCATGCCGCGGTTCATCGGGCCCGGATGCATGACGATCGCGTGCTCGGGCAGCTTGCGCATGCGCGCGACGTCGAGGCCGTAGCGCCGGCTGTACTCCCGCGCGGACGGGAAGTACGAGTCCTGCATGCGCTCGGTCTGCACCCGCAGCATCATCACGACGTCCATGTCGGGCAGGACGCTATCGAGGTCGTACGACACTTTTGTTTTCGGCTCGAGCGCGGCCGCGATGTCCACCGGAATCAGCGTCGGCGGCCCGATCAGGGTCACCTGCGCACCCAGGGTGGACAGCAGCAGCACGTTGGAGCGGGCGACCCGGCTGTGCAGCACGTCGCCGACGATCGCGACCTTCAGACCGTCGAGGCGGCCCAGGCGCGAGCGCATCGTGTACGCGTCCAGCAGCGCCTGGGTCGGGTGCTCGTGGGTGCCGTCGCCCGCGTTGATCACCGAGCCGTCCACCCACGAGGCGAGCCGGTGCGGCGCGCCGGACGCCGAGTGCCGGATCACCACCGCGTCCGCGCCCATCGCCTGCAGGGTGAGCGCGGTGTCCTTCAGGCTCTCACCCTTCGAGACGCTGGAGCCTTTCGCGGAGAAGTTGATGACGTCGGCCGAGAGCCGCTTCGCCGCCGCCTCGAACGAGATCCGGGTCCGGGTCGAGTCCTCGTAGAAGAGATTCACCACGGTCCGGCCGCGCAGCGTGGGCAGCTTCTTGACCTCGCGGCCGGCGAGCGCGGCCATCTCCGCGGCGGTGTCCAGGATCAGGGTGGCGGTGGCCGCGTCCAGGTCGGCGGCCGATCGCAGATGCTTGATCATTTGTCGTCGCCCCCGGTCAGCTCGGCCTCGTCCGATCCGTCGCCCCCGGTCAGCTTGACCTCGTCCAGGCCGTCGGTCTCGGTCAACGAGACCCGCACGCTCTCGGACAGCGCGGTCGGGATGTTCTTGCCCACGTAGTCGGCCCGGATCGGCAGCTGCCGGTGGCCGCGGTCGACCAGCACGGCGAGCTGCACCGAGCTCGGCCGGCCGACGTCGTTCAGCGCGTCCAGCGCGGCCCGCACGGTGCGGCCGGAGAAGAGCACGTCGTCGACCAGAATCACGCGGCGCCCGTCGATGCCCCCGCCGGGCAGCTCGGTCTTGCCGAGGGCGCGGGTGGCGTGCAGGCGAAGATCGTCGCGGTAGAGCGTGATGTCGAGCGAGCCGATCGGCACGTCGATGCCCTCGAAGGCGTGGATGCGGGCGGCCAGCCGCTGCGCGAGCGGCACGCCCCGGGTCGGAATCCCGAGAAGCACGGTGCCGGTGGCGCCCGACGTCTTCTCGAGGATCTGGTGAGCGATCCGGTCGACGACCCGGTGCAGGTCGGACCCGGTCAAGATGATCTTGCTGGTCGTGTCTGCGCGCGGCGAAGCCACGGCGGACCTCCTTCCCCGCCTCACGGGACGGGTCGTTAAAGGATGTCGACGGGACACGTTCTCCCGATGGCGGACGTAACGTTACCAGCGGCGGAGACGTTGACGATGGTGACCTGCCCTACGCCACGATTACCGGATCAATCGGACACTTCACCCACGGACCGCACGACTCATCGGTAACCAGCACTTGACCGGCGGTCTCACACTGCGTACCGTCACGCTCCGTAGCGATCGCGGAGGAAGAACCCTCCGGGCCAGCACAGTGGGAGTGTTCCGAATGCCGTCTGAGTACGCCAAGTCGTTGGGCGCCCGCCTGCGCTCCATCCGCCAGCAGCAGGGTCTTTCCCTGCAAGGTGTGGAAGAGAAGTCGAACGGCCGATGGAAGGCCGTCGTGGTGGGCTCGTACGAGCGTGGTGACCGCGCGGTCACCGTGTCCCGCCTTGCCGAACTGGCCGACTTCTACCGCGTGCCCGTCTCGGAGCTGCTGCCCGACGGCAGCGGCGTCCGCCTCGAGGCCACCAACAAAATCGTGCTCGACCTGGAGAAGCTGTACGACACCACCGGCGAGGACCTCGCCTACGTCGCGCGGTACGCCCGGGCCATCCAGCAGCAGCGCGGTGACTACAACGGCCGCGTCCTGTCCATCCGAGCCGATGACCTGCGTGCGCTCGCCATCGTTTACGACATCTCCCCGTCGGGCCTCATCGAGCGCCTGACGGAGCAGGGTGTCCTGGTGGCCGACCCGCGCGCGTTCTTCGCCAGCTGATCTCGTTTTCCCCTCACGTCAAAGGGCCCGCGGTGAATTCCGCGGGCCTTTGGCATGTCCGCCTGGTCGGCGCGCCCGCGTGCACGTCTTTGGCCGGCCACTCGCCGTCACGGGGCTCTTCGATCGTTGAAACGCTCTAAATCACCGATCGTGCGGATGATCGGGGTCGGGCTTTTGGGGGGTGTCCGTTTTCGCGCATGAAGCAAATGCTCAAGGGCGGTTTGTGGGGTGCGAGAAAACCCTGGGGCGCTGCCCCCGACCCCGGCCGCGCTCGGCTCTTGTGACGCACGAAAGCCGCCCGGCGGAAACCGGGCGGCTTCGGGGTTGCCAGTGCGGGTTACCTGGTGGCGAACTCGGAGATGCGGCCGAGAATGCCGTTCAGGAAGCGTGGGCTGTCGTCGGTCGACATCTGCTTGGCCAGCTCTACTGCCTCGGTGATGGCTACCGGGTCGTCGATCTCGGGGACGTAGAGCAGCTCGTAGACCGCGATGCGGGCCAGGTTGCGGTCGATCACCGGCATGCGGTCCAGGGTCCAGCCCTCGGCGTAGCTGGCGATCAGCTCGTCGATCCGGTCGAGGTTCTTGGCCACGCCCTCGACCAGGCTGATCGCGTAGTCCAGGTGGTCGGGGCGCGGCTTCTCGATCCGGTCGAGGTAGGTGCGCAGCACCTCGCTCGGCGGCAGGTCGCGCAGGTCGGCCTCGTAGAGGACGTCCAGCGCCCGCTTGCGCGCCTTGCGGCGGGCGGGCATCTGCGTCTTGGGGGCCTCAGCCATCAAGAGCGACCGAGGTAGCGGCCGTCGCGGGTGTCGACCTTGATCTTCTCGCCGGTGGTGATGAAGAGCGGGACGTTGACCGTGGCGCCGGTCTCGACGGTGGCCGGCTTGGTGCCGCCGGTCGAGCGGTCGCCCTGCAGGCCGGGCTCGGTGTAGGTGACCTCGAGGAAGACGCTGGTCGGGAGCTCGATGTACAGCGGGACGCCCTCGTGCGTGGCGACCGTGGCCTCGGCCTCGGGGAGCAGGTAGTTCGCGTTCTCCCCGACGGTGCCGGCGGGGACGTGGATCTGCTCGAAGGTGTCCAGGTCCATGAAGACGAAGTCGTCGCCGTCCAGGTAGAGGTACTGCATCGTGCGCTTGTCGACGGTGGCGGTGTCGACCTTCGTGCCGGCGTTGAACGTCTTGTCGACGACCTTGCCGGAGAGCACGTTCTTCAGCGTGGTGCGCACGAACGCCCCACCCTTACCCGGCTTCACGTGCTGGAACTCCACGACGGACCACAGATCGCCGTCGAGGTTGAGCACCAGGCCGTTCTTCAGGTCGTTCGTGGTAGCCATTGCCTGCCTTATCAAGTTCGTATTCGGTGACCGAACGAGTCTACCGACGGTTACCTTGCGTCGCCCACCTGGGCCAAGTGCTCCAGCGCCAGGCGGTAACCATCCACGCCGAGCCCCGCGATCACGCCGGTTGCAACGCCGCTTATGACCGATTTGTGGCGGAATTCCTCGCGCCGGTGAATGTTCGAGATGTGCACCTCGACCAGCCGGCCGCCGAGCAGGGCGCAGGCGTCCCGGATCGCGATGCTGTAGTGCGTCCAGCCGCCCGGGTTGAGCACGACGTCGGCGCCCTCGTCGGCGGCCGCGTGCAGCCAGCGGATCATCTCGAACTCGGCGTCGGTCTGGCGCACCTGCACCTCGAGGTCGAGCCGCTTCGCCGTGTCCTGGCAGGCCTGCACGAGGTCGGCGTAGGTGGTCGAACCGTAGATGTGCGGCTCCCGGGTGCCGAGCCTGCCGATGTTCGGCCCGTTCAACACGTAGATCATCTCGCCACCTCCGCGTAGGCCTCGCGCAGCATGTCCTCGTCCGGGCCGGTCAGGATGCCCGGCTTCGCGAGGCCGTCCAGAACCACGAAGCGCAGCGTGTCGGCCCGCGCCTTCTTGTCGACGCGCATCGCGCCGAGGAGATCGTTCCAAGCCTCCGGCGGGTACGCCGTGGGCAGCCCCGTCATCTCCAGCACCGCCCGGTGCCGGCGCGCCGTGGCGTCGTCCAGCCGGCCGGACAGGCGGGACAGCTCGGCCGCGAAGATGAGCCCGACCGAGATCGCGTGCCCGTGCTTCCAGGTGTACTTCTCACGCTTCTCGATCGCGTGGCCGAGCGTGTGCCCGTAGTTGAGGATCTCGCGCAGCCCCGACTCCTTGAGGTCGAAGCTGACCACCTCGGCCTTGACCCGGATCGCCCGCTCGACCAGCTCGGGCAGGTTTTCCGGCCGCTGCTCCTCGACCAGCTCGAGGATCCGGGGATCGGCGATGAACCCGCACTTGATCACCTCGGCCAGCCCGGCGGTCAGGTCGTCGGCCGGCAGCGTGTCGAGCGCGTCCAGGTCGCAGAGCACCCCGGCCGGCGGGTGGAACGCGCCGACCAGGTTCTTGCCGGCCGCGATGTTCACCCCGGTCTTGCCGCCGACCGAGGCGTCGACCATGCCGAGCAGCGACGTCGACACCGGCACCCAGCGCACCCCGCGCAGCCAGGACGCGGCGACGAAGCCGGCCAGGTCGGTGACCGCTCCCCCGCCGACGCCGACCACCACGTCGGTCCGGGTGAACCCGGCCGCGCCGAGCTCGTCCCAGCAGCGGGCGGCGACCTCGACGGTCTTGCCCCGCTCGGCGTCCGGCACCTCGATCGGCGTGACCCGCTGCCCGAGCCCGCCGGCGATCCGCTCGGCCCGCTCGCGCAACGGCGCCGCATAGAGCACCGCGACCCGCGCCGCACCGTCGATCAGCCCCGGCAGCTCGCCGCCCAGGTCGCGGCCGACCAGCACGTCGTACGGCCGGTCACCACCCACGTGTATACGCGTCACCACGCCCGACACCCTATCGACGCGCGCTGCGCTGCGGGTTGGGGTTATATCTTGCTAACCCCACACGGGTTATAACTGCCGCATGCCGAAAATCAACGTCTACCTGCCGGACGACCTCGCCGACGCGGTCCGGGACGCCGAGCTGCCGGTGTCCGCCATCTGCCAGCGCGCTCTGGAGCAGGCGGTGCGCCGCACCACGGCGATCCGCCAGGCGCTGCTCGACGACCTGCACACCGACCGGCTGGCCGCGCGCCTGCCGAGCTTCACCGCCCGCCTGGTGACCACGCTGACCGGGGCCGCCGACCGGGCGAAGGCGGCCGGCGCCGCCCACGTCACGACCGGCGACCTGCTGGCCGGCATGATCGGCGAGGGCGGCAACCTGGGCCTGCAGGTCCTCGGTGCCCTCGAGATCGAGCCGGGCTCGCTCGAGCCGCCCGCCGACGCCGAGCCCGGCACGAACGGCGCCGGCCTGCGGTTCAGCTCCCCCGCCGCGGTCGCGATCGAGCTGGCCGTCGGCGAGGCGATCGGCATGGGCCACAACTACGTCGGTTGCGAGCATCTGCTGATCGCCCTCGCCGCCGAGACCGACGGCGCGGCCGGCGGCCTGCTGCGATCCCGCGGCGCGGACGCGCGCTCGGTCCGCCGCGCCGTGGCCGCCGCCCTGGCTGGCTACGCGCAGGCGAAAGCGGCCGCCACGCCGACCGGGCTGCGAGCCGCGATGCGGGCCGAGCTGGCGCCCCTGATCGAGCGGATCGATCGCCTGGAGCGTCAGGCCGCCGGCTGACGGCCCGCGTCGGGTGCGAGCTCCATGGAGAGGACAATCTTGCCGCGGGTGTGCCGGGCCGCCAGCTCGGTGTACGCCTCGCGCACCGCCTCCAGCGGGTACACCGCCGCGATCGGCAGCACGACCCGGCCCCAGGCGACCTCCTCGGCCACGAACGCCAGGATCTCGGCGTCGCTCGCCGTCGAGCTGCCCTCGACCTTCGCGCCGGTCCGCTGCGCCGCCGGGTAGTCGATGATCGTGTCGATGCGGGACGGGTCGACGCCCAGCTCGACGGCCAGGTCCACGTACCCGTTCCCGTACGTGTCGATGAATGCGTCGATGCCGGACGGGACCACCTTGCGCAACCGCTCCGCGAGATCGTCGCCGTAGGCGACCGGGATGGCGCCCACCGAGCGCAGCCAGGCCGCGTTGTTCTCGCTCGCGATGCCGATCACCGTGGCGCCGGCGTTGCGGGCGAGCTGCACGGCGAGCGAGCCGACCCCGCCGGCCGCGCCGCTGACCACGACGACCTCGCCGGCCGTCGGCTGCACCGCCCGGACCGTCGCGTACGCCGTCACGCCCGCGACGAACAGGCCGCCGGCCCGGATCCAGTCGAGCGCGAGCGGCTTGCGGGTCAGATGGTCGGCGGGAACCAGGACGTAATCGGCGTGCGAGGACCGCCAGTCGGACCAGCCGAGCACCTCGTCGTCGATGGCGAACTCGGTCACCGAGCCGCCGACCTCGACGACCCGACCGGCGAAGTCGCTGCCCTCGCCGGACGGGAAGGTGGCCGGCCAGCGCTCGTGCAGCAGCCCGGAGCGGATGGCGATCTCGCCGGGGTTGATGCCGGCCGCGACCACCTCGACGAGGACCTGGTCGGCTGCCGGTTGGGGACGCTCGACGTTCTCGATGCGCAGGACGTCCACGTCACCGTACTGATCGAAATGAACCGCTCTGGTCATGGAATCAGTCCTATCGCGTCGATGGGTACAGCGGACCGTCTCGTCCGTCACACTGTGACCGTGACGGGTATCGAGACGGCATTGGTCAAGGTCGGCCAGGCGGTGGTCACCCCGTTCGTCACCCGCTGGCTGGCCGGCCGGCGCGAGACCCGCGAGCGCACGCTGCCGCTGAGCGATCTGCTGCGCCAGCGGTCCACCGACGAGTTCACCCGCCGCCGCGGTGAACGTCAGATCGAGGCGGTCGTCGACGACGTCGCCGAACGCCTGAAGCCGCTGGTCGCCACCCAGTTCGCGGTGCTGCCGGCGAACGAGACCGAGGCGGCGCTCGAGGCGGTGGCCGACACGTTCCTGCGCGCCGACCTGTCTGACGACGCGCTCTTCACCACCGACCTCGACCCGGCCCGGCTGGTGGCCCACCTCAGGCGGTCGGCCCCGCCGGCTGCCCTCTCGGACCTGGCGCAGAGGCTGTACGACGTCGCGCTGGCCGACTGCGCCCGCTGCTACGTGCAGTTCGTGGTGCGGGCCGCGCCGTTCGGCAACCGGGCCGCGGTCGAGATGCTCGGCCGCCTCACCGACCTGACCGACATGATGTCCGAGACGCTGCGCCAGCTTGCCCTGCTCAGTACCGGCGCGATGGACGAAGACGAGTTCCTGGCCCGCTACTACGAGGCGCTGACCCGCAAGCTCAACGTGCTGGATCTGGTCGGCCTCGACACCCAGTTCCGCCCGCGGACGACCCTGAACGTCGCCTACATCAGCCTGAGCGTCAGCGGGGACGGCCCGGCGGCCCGGCGGCGGGCAGCAGCATGGGACCCGTCGCTGGTGCGGCACGCCCGGCTCGAGGACGCCGGGGCGGAACGCGTCGAGCAGGCGCTCGGCCGGTGCACCCGGGCGTTGATCCGGGGCGAGGCCGGGGCCGGCAAGTCGACGCTGCTGCGCTGGCTCGCGGTCACCGCGGCGGCCCGCGCGTTCACCGGCGACCTGGCCGAGTGGAACGGCCGGGTGCCCTTCCTGATCAAGCTACGTAGCTGGCCGACCAAGCTGCCCGCGCCCGAGCAATTCCTGACCGGGGTGGCCGACCCGATCGCCGGCACCATGCCACGCGGCTGGGTGCACCGCCGACTGGAGTCGGGCGCTCTCCTGCTGGTGGACGGCGTGGACGAACTGCCGGCGGAGCGGCGTCCAGCGGTCCGCGCGTGGATCAAGGACTTGCTGGACATGTTCCCCTCGGCCGCCGCGGTGGTCACCTCCCGGCCGCCGGCCGCCCCGGTGCGCTGGCTCCAGGACGAGGCCGACTTCGTCACGCTGACGCTCGAACGGCTTGCCCCGAACGATGTATTCGCGCTGATCGAGCAGTGGCACAAAGCGGCTCGGACGGCGCCATCGCTGCCCTGCCTGCCCAGCGAGCTGCATCGCTACCACCAGTCGCTGCTAGGCCAGCTGGCGGCGAACCGGCACCTCTACCGCCTGGCCGGAAACCCGCTGATGGCGGCCATGCTGTGCGCCCTCAACCTCGACCGGGAGACGCACCTGCCGCCCGACCGGATGGGCATCTACCAGGCCGCAGTGGACATGCTGCTGCACCGGCGGGACACCGAGCGCAGCGTTCATTCGGCGATGCCGGAAATGAGCGTCCGCGAGCGTCGCCAACTGCTGCAGGACCTGGCCTGGCGGATCTCGTTGAACAACCGCTCGGAGCTGTCCCGGGCGGACGCGCTCGCCTATGTGGCTCGGCGCCTCGACGGCATGCCACGGGTCACCGCTGACCCGGCGGCGGTGCTGACTCACCTGCTCGAGCGCAGCGGCGTGCTCCGGGAGCCGGCAGTGGGGCGGATCGACTTCGTGCACCGCACCTTCCAGGAGTACCTGGCCGCGCTGGAGGCGGCCGAGCAGGACATGGGCGGGATGCTCGCGAACCATTACGCGCACCTGGACACCTGGCGCGAGATCGTCGTCATGGCGGCCGGGCACGGGCACAGCGCGATGCGCTCCGAACTGATCGACGGGCTGCTGAGCCGGGCCGAACGCGAGCCGCAGCACCGCCGCACGCTGGTGTTGCTGGCGGCTGCGTGCTTGGAGACCGTGCCGTCGCTGGAGCCGCCGGAGCTGCTTGCTCGCGTCAATCGGGAGCTGGACACCTTGCTGCCGCCGCGCAGCCGGAGCGAGGCGCAGCGGTTGCACGCTGTAGGTGAGCCGCTTCTCGGCCGCCTGCCGTCGGACCTGTCCGGTTTGTCCACCAGTCGGGCCGCAGCGGTGGTGCAAGCGGTCGCGCTGATCAACGGCCCGCGGGCGCTGGAACTCCTGGCCGCATATGCGTCCGATTCTCGCTACGAGGTCCAACGCGAACTCGTCAACGCCTGGTCCTACTTCGACCCTGAGGAGTACGCCCAGCGCGTCCTCGCCGACGCACCGCTGCCCGCCGGCCACGTCAACATCAACCATGTGGCGTTGCTCGGCTCGGTGCGTCACCTCCGGAACCTCGTCAGTGCGAGCCTGTTCCTGATGGGCCGGGTGAGCCTCGCGGACTTGCCGGCATGCCCCCAACTGGAATCGATCTACCTCATCGGCGGCGCGGACGGCTCACTGAGTGAGCTGGACAAGTTCCCCAATCTCACCACGCTCTATTGGAACGAGGGCATCACGCCGACCGGCATCGCTTCGCTGGCGGCACTGCCAAAATTGACCTCCCTGTCGCTCTTGGCCAACTCTGCGGCGGAAGCGCTCGACAAGATCGGCCAGTGCGGGGGCTTGACCGAGCTCACGATTTCATTGAACGACGAGGTGAATGGAATCGACGCCCTGGCCGGACTGTCCAGGCTGCGAACGTTTGCCGTGCTTTCCGGACAGGTCCGCAGTTTCCACCCGCTCGCCGAAGCACCCATCACCGACTTCACCTACGGGTGTTCCCGGCCGCCTCGACGAGGGTCGGCAGATCTGGTCGACAGTTTCCCGGTGGTGGAGGGGCTCAGTATCTTCGGCGGCCCGGATTGGCCGCGCCGCCTGGACTTCGTCGACCGTTTCGAGCGTCTAGAGCGGCTGGCGTTGCACCACATCCGGCCACGATCGCTCGCCGGCCTGACCCTGCCGCCTAGGCTGCGCGCCATCCGGCTCTACCAGGAGACCACAGCGGATCTGGCGCCGTTGGTCGACCACATCCAGTTGACCCAGCTCACCGTCGATGGCCCCGGACCCGATACCGACATATCGTGCTTCACCAACTGGCGCGGCGGCCGGCTCACCATCGAGATCGACAAGCGCGCCACGATCCCTGCAGGTCTCCCACCCTCGGTCCGGCTCCGCCGGCGTTAGCCCTTCAGCAGTGCCGCGACCTCGGCCGCGATCTCCTCGGGCTCGCGGCCGTCGGTCACCACTGTGTGGGTGGCCACCTCGGCGTACAGCGGCCGGCGCTGGTCCAGCAGGTACTTCAGCGTCGCGCGCGGGTTGACCGCCAGCAGCGGCCGCCCGGCGCCGAGCCCGACCCGCTTCACCGCGTCCGACAGCTCCACCGACAGATAGACAACAGTCTGGTCGGCCAGCAGCGCCCGGGTGGCGTCGTTCAGGATCGCGCCGCCACCGAGGGCCAAAATCCCGTTAAATCCAGACAAAGCGTCGGCGATGGTCGCCCGCTCCAGGGCCCGGAAAGCATCCTCCCCGTCATCGAAGAAGATCTCCGGAATCGGCTTCCCGGCCCGCTCCTCGATGATCGCGTCCGAGTCGGCGAAGGCCACACCCAGCTGCTCGGCCACCGCCGACCCCACCGTCGTCTTCCCGGCGCCGGGCGCGCCCACGAACACCGCCACCGGCGCCATCAGCGGATCACCAGCGAGTCAAGGTACGCCGCCAGGTTTCGCCGGATCTCGGCCACCGAGTCGCCGCCGAACTTCTCCGTCGCCGCCTCGGCCAGCACCAGCGCCACCATCGCCTCGGCCACCACGGCCCCGGCCGGCACCGCGCACACGTCCGACCGCTGATTGATCGCCGTCGCCGGCTCCCCGGTCGTCACGTCGATCGTCTGCAGTGCCCGGTTCAGCGACGAGATCGGCTTGAGCGCCGCCCGCACCCGCAGCGGCTCGCCGTTGGTGATGCCACCCTCGAGCCCACCGGCCCGGTCGGTGACCCGCCGGACCCCGTCCTCGGTCGGAATGATCTCGTCGTGCGCCACCGACCCGCGCGACCGCGCCTGGGTGAACCCGTCGCCGATCTCCACGCCCTTCACGGACTGGATGCTCATCAGCGCCGCGGCCAGCCGCCCGTCCAGCTTGCGATCCCACTGCACGTGCGACCCGAGACCCGGCGGCACCCCGTAGGCCAGCACCTCGACGATGCCGCCCAGCGTGTCCGCGTCCTTCTTGGCCGCGTCGACCTCGGCCACCATCCGCGCGCTGGCCTCCGGGTCGAGGCACCGCAGCGGGTCGGCGTCGATCCGCTCGGCGTCCTCCGGCGTCGGGATCAGACCGGACTTGGCCGCCACCGAACCCAGCTCGATCACGTGCGACACGATCTCGATACCGAGCGCCTGCCGGATCAGCGCCTTGGCCACCACACCCACGGCGACCCGCGCCGCCGTCTCCCGCGCGCTGGCTCGCTCGAGGATCGGCCGGGCGTCGGTGTGCCCGTACTTCTGCATGCCGGCAAGATCGGCATGCCCCGGCCGCGGCCGGGTCAACGGCGCGTTGCGCGCCTGCTTGGCCAGCTCCTCCGGATCCACCGGGTCGGCCGCCATCACGGTCTGCCACTTGGGCCACTCCGAGTTGCCCACCCGTAGCGCCACCGGGCTACCGAGCGTCACCCCGTGCCGAATGCCGCCGACGACCTCGACCACGTCCTGCTCGAACGACATGCGAGCACCGCGCCCGTAGCCGAGCCGTCGCCGAGCGAGATCACGCCCGATCTCCGCCGTCGTCACTTCCACCCCGGCGGGCACGCCCTCGAGCATCGCCACCAGCGCCGGTCCATGGGATTCACCAGCCGTAAGCCACCGCAACACGGCGAAAATTGTTGCACGCCGACGCCAGCCCGAGCCGCGCCCCCGCCCGCGTCCCGCCCACCGGAATCGAGACTGTCAAATTCCCCACCAAGCAGACGTACGCGGACGGTGGCCGACCAACCGCAATACCGCGAACCGCCCCGCCACCGCGACCCAGGCGATCCGGCACGCCCGGACCCGCGACCGCCGGGCAGAGCTGCCGACAAAGACCAACCCCGCCCGCCGCCGCCCGCCGCCGGCCGCCGCCCCCGCCGGCCCGCCAGGCCAACGCATCTCGCGCAGAGCGGGAGCGCCTGTGCTCGACGCGGGCGACGCCGGGGGTCACGGGACGAGGGCGACGAAGCCGAGGCCCGTCGTGCGCTCCGCCAGGTCGAGGGCGGCCGTGGGCGGCCATGGTCGCGTCCGCCGTCGGTGTGGCGCCGAGGGCGCCGAGGGCCACGTCCACCGGGCCGACGCCGGCCACGTCCACCGGGCCGACGCCGGCCGCGTCCGCCGCGCGGTCGCCGGTGGATGCGCACCCGGGGGTCGAGCGCGGCCAGCCGGTCGAGCGCCCCAGCGTTGCGGCCCACCGCCGTCACCGTCGCGGCGTCCTCGGCGAGCGCGAGCAGCACCGCCGCGCCGCCCAGCCGGCCCGTCGCGCAGCGGCATCGGGCCACAACGTCGTGCGCTGGATGTTGACCGAGGCCGCCGCCCGCGAGGTGCTGGTCGACTGGGAGCGGGAGGCGCGCAACCTGCTGGCCCGGCTGCGGGCGATCGCGGGCCGGCATCCCGGCCACCCGCGGGTGACCCGGCTGGTGGCCGAGCTGACCGCGGCGAGCCCCGAGGTGCGCGAGTGGTGGCCGCAGTACGACATCCAGTTCAGCCACGCGGGCCGCAAGCGTTTCCGGCATCCCCGGCTGGGCGAGATCACCGTGTCGCACGCCGCGTTCCACGTCGCCGAGCGGCCCGAGCAGACATTGGTGGTCTACCAGCTGCCGGACAGCGCGACCGACCGCTGACCCAGCGGCCGGGCGTTTCGCCGGGCGTTTCGCCGGGCGTTTCGCCGGGCGTTTCGCCTGGCGGAAGCGGACGCGGGCGCGGGCCCGAGCGCGACGGTAGGGTCCCGCTCGTGACAGATGCGGCGGCCGAAGGTTCGGAAATACGGGACGAACCAGGCGACGCCCGCGGCGGCGGCGTCGCGAGCAGGCCGCAGCCGGGCGCTCCCGGTGCCCTGATGATCGTCATGCTGGGGCTGGTCACGGCGGTCGGGCCGCTCTCGATCGACATGTATCTGCCGGCGTTTCCGGCCATCTCGCACGACCTCGGCGTGTCCGCGTCTCAGGTGCAGCTGTCGCTCACCGCCTGCCTCATCGGGGTCGCGGGCGGCCAGCTCGTCTGCGGGCCGCTGAGTGATCGGTTCGGGCGGCGGCGGCCGGCGATCGCGGGCCTTGCGGCGTACGCAATCCTCTCGTTCTTGATTGCTCTTTCGCCCTCGGCGCCGGTGCTGATCGGGCTGCGGCTGCTGCAGGGGCTGGCCGGCGGGACCGGGGTGGTGGTGGCCCGGGCGATCGTGCGGGATCTGCACTCCGGTGCGGCGGCGGCGCGGTTCTTCTCGCGGCTGACGCTGATCTACGGGCTGGCGCCGATCCTCGCGCCGAGCCTGGGCAGCGCGGTGCTGCGGGTCAGCTCGTGGCACGGCATCTTCGTGGCGCTCGGTGTCCTGGCCACGCTGCTGACGATCCTGCTGGCGGCGCGGCTGCCGGAGACGCTGCCGGTCGAGCGGCGCACGGCCGGCGGGCTGCGCGCCACCGTGCGGCTGGCGAGGCCGCTGTTCGGGGACCGCTCGTACGTCGGATACACGCTGGCGTTGGGGCTTGCCTTCGCTGCGTTGTTCGCCTATCTGGCCAACTCACCGTTCGTGCTACAGGACGGCTACGGATTGTCGCCGACGATGTTCTCGCTGCTCTTCGGCCTGAACGCGGTCGGACTTACCGCGCTGAGCCAGGCCAACGCCCGGCTGCTCGACCGGTACCCGACCCGCTCGCTGCTGGTCGCCGGGCAGTGCGGGCAGGCCCTCGCCGGGCTGGTGCTGACCGGCTCGGCGCTGGCGGGCAGCCTGCCGGGCGTGGTGGCCGGCCTGTTCCTGCTGGTCTGCACGATCGGGATGATCCAGCCGAACGCCACCGCCCTGGCGCTGGAGACGCACGGCGACCGGGCCGGCACCGCGGCGGCCGTGATGGGCGGGATTCAGCCGGTGGTGGCCGCGGTGCTGGCGCCGCTGGCGGGGCTGGGCGCGATCGGGACCGGCGTCCCGATGGCCGTGCTGATCCTCGGATGCGCGTCGGCGAGCCTGTTGACGGTCATGCTGCTCACCCACGAGCGCTAGCGGGAACGCGCGGCCGCGAACAGGGCCTCCCGCATCGCCGCCTCGGGGGCCGGCACCACGCCGGTGAACTGCTCGAACTGGCTCAACGCCTGCCCCAGGAGCAGGTCGAGCCCGGACACCACCGGCACGCCGGCCCGCTCGGCCGCCGCGGCCAGGGGCGTGGGCCACGGGTCGTAGATCGCGTCGAAGAGCACCGTCCCCGGCCGCCACACCACCTCGGCGGCGAGGTGGTCGGCGGCGCCCTTGGGCACGGTCGAGATCACCGCGTCGGCCTCGAAGAGCGACGCCGCCGCCGTCCAGTCGGCGCCGAGGAGCTTCACCCCGAGCGCGTCGGCGGCCGGTCGGAGCTCCTCGCGCGCGGCGGGCCGGCGGGTCACCACGGTCACCTCGGTCGCGCCCAGCGCGGCCGCCGCGCCCAGCGCCGCCCGGCAGGTGCCGCCGCCGCCGAGCACGGTCACCGACGGTTGCGCGCCGAGGCCCGCGGCACGCAGGACCCGGACCATCCCGGCGACATCAGTGTTGTCGGCGCGCCAGGAGCCGTCGGAGGCGCGTACGAGAGTGTTGGCCGCGCCCGTTGCCAGCGCGACCGGTGTCGCCGTCGCGGCAAGGCGCAGCGCCTGCTCCTTGAGCGGCATGGTCAGCGACAGGCCGGCCCACGAGTCGTCGAAGTCGTCGATCACCCGGGACAGCTCGGCACACTCGATCGCCACGTAGCTCCAGCCGATGAGCCCGGCCGCCGCGAACCCGGCGTTGTGGATCACCGGGGACAGCGAGTGCCCGATCGGACTGCCGAGCACGGCGGCCCGGCGGCGAGGTGTGTCGGCGGACGTCACCGACACACCCTAGCCGGTCACTATCCGCAGAGCGGAATGCCGTTCCTGCAGGCGATCTGGATGTTCGCGTTGTGCTCGGCGAGCGTCTTTCCGTATTTCATCGTGCCCTTGTTGTCGACGCTCACGAAATAGAAGTACGGGAAGTTCGCGGGCGGATTCATGGCGCCCTCGAGCGCGGACTTGCCGGGGCTGCCGATCGACCCCGGCGGCAGGCCCGCCTTGTCGTACGTGTTGTACGGGTTCTTCGCGTCGTGCATCTCGGAGACGGTGAGGTGCTCGGACGCCTTGCCGCCCTTGCCGGTGACCTTCAGCCAGTAGTTGACGGTGCTGTCCAGCCCGAGGCAGTTGCACGGGAACTTGTTCGAGTACGCCCGGTTGTAGAGAACCCGGACGACCTTGCCCATGTCCTCGTCCTTGAGCGCCTCCGCCTGCGCGATCGACGCCGCGACCAGGGCCTCGTTCGGCGAGATCGACAGGTTCTTCTGCACCGTGTCGGCGAAGCCCATGTCCCCGGTGACCGTGAGGAACCGCTGGATCATCACCTGCAGGATCTGCTCGGCGCTCAGCTTGGGGTCGAACTCGTACGTGTCGGGGAAGAGGAAGCCCTCGACCGTCTTGATCGCGGTCTTGCCGTCGCGCCGGTTGAACCAGTACGCCGGGATACCGAGCGCCACCGGGTCCTTGGCCGCCGTCTCGAAGTCCTTGACCGGGATCTTCGTGGCCTTGGAGAGCAGCTCGAAGGTCTCCGGAACGGTCTTTCCCTCGGGAATGGTGATGCCGGAGGTGATCCGCGACTTCGGGTCGAGGAGCGCGGTGACCGCGTTCTTCGCGGACATCTGCTTCTTCAGCTTGTACGTTCCGGACTGGATGTTCTTGCCGCGCGGATTGTCGCTCGCCGCATTCACAAAGGCCTTTGTGCTTTTCACGACGTCCGACTCGACCAGAGTGTTGCCGATGTCGGTGAGCGTCGAATCCTTCGGGATCGTCACCTGCACGGCCGTCGTGCCGGAGCCGCTGTAGTCGGCCGCGACGAAGAAGTCCTTGACCTTGCTGTAGCCGAAGTAAACCCCACCGCCCAGCACCGCCAACAGGATGAAAGCCATCAAAAAGGCGACGCCGGACTTACCCGAGCCCTTCTTTCCACCGCGGCTCCCCCGCCGGTGGCGAGGTTTTCCGTGGTCGGCGTGCTCGTCGAACGCCAGGTCCAGCTCGTCGATCATCTCTGCCTCCGCTGCGCGTCCAGCCAGCTCTGCAGGATCTCCACCGCGGCCGCCTGGTCGACGACCGCCCGCTGCCGCTTGCCCCGGACGCCGCGCTCGGCGAGCCGTCGGGTTGCGACCACGGTTGACATCCTCTCGTCCGCCAGGGTGACCGGCACTGTGCCGACCGCCTCCGCCAGTCGCCCAGCGTACGCACGAATGTCGATGGCGGCAGGGCCTTCGGCACCATTGAGGCGCACCGGAAGCCCCACCACGATCCCGACCGCCTCGTGTTCCCCCACGAGACGAACGAGCTCGGCTATGTCGCCGGGCACGGCACCAGGCGCCGTGCCCATGTCACGGGCAACCGTGACCAGGGGGGTGGCCAGGATCCCGTCAGGGTCACTTATGGCGACCCCGACGCGCACCTTACCTACATCCACGCCCAGTCGCCTACCCCGCGACAGTGCGGCCATCCGGCCACCCTCCGTAACGTCAGTCACCCGGCGGCCTCAACCACCGCCTTCTCCACGGCCGCTAGCAGCGCCGGAACCTGGTCGGCCGGCACCCCGCCGCCCTGCGCGAGCTCCTTGTTCCCGCCGCCTCGGCCGGAAAGAGCGCCCTTCACCAGATCGGCCGCGGAGAAGCCTCGACTGAGGGCGGCACCGTTGATCGCTACGATCAGCGACGCCTTCCCGTTGGCCCGGGAGGCCACCGCGACCACCGCCGGGCGCGCGGAGTCGATCTTGCCGCGGATCTCCTGAGCCAGCGTACGCACGTCGTTGCCGGCCGCGCCCTCCGGTGCCTCGGTGCCGACGTACGCGACGCCGTGCAGGTCCTTGGCCTGGCCGGCGAGCGCGCCGGCACCGCCGAGCACCATCTGGGCCCGCAGCTTCTCCAACTCCTTCTCGGCGTCCCGCAGCGCGGTCACGGTCTGCTCGACCCGGTCGGCGACCTGCTCGCCGGGCACCCGGAACAGCTCGGCGAGCCGGGACACCAGCAGGTGCTCCTTGGCCAGGAAGCCGAACGCGTCGATGCCGACCAGCGCCTCGACCCGGCGCACGCCGGAGCCGATCGAGGACTCGCTGAGGATCTTCACGAGGCCGAGCTGGCCGGAGCGGGCGACATGCGTGCCGCCGCAGAGCTCACGCGCGTAGTCGCCGACTTCAACCACCCGGACCTCATCGCCGTACTTCTCCCCGAAGAGTGCCATCGCGCCCAGCCGGCGCGCTTCCTCCTGGGAGGTGATGAACGCGTGCACCTCGAGGTCGCGGAGCAGCACCTCGTTCACCTGCTGCTCGACGTCGTGCAGCACCGCGGGCGAGACGGCCCCGGGCGTGTTGAAGTCGAACCGCAGCCGGCCCGGCGCGTTCAGCGAACCCGCCTGGGTGGCCGACTCGCCGAGGAAGTGCCGCATGGTCTGATGGATCAGGTGGGTCGCGGTGTGCGAGCGCGAGATCGCCCTCCGCCGGGTCACGTCGATCTCGGCTTCCGCCGACTCGCCGGCGCGTACCTCGCCGCGGATGACCCGGGCCTTGTGCACGATCAGGCCGGGAATCGGCTGCTGGACGTCGACGATCTCGACCTGACCGGCCCCGACCCGGATCACGCCGGTGTCGGCCTGCTGGCCACCGCCCTCGGCGTAGAACGGGGTGGTGTCGAGGACCAGCTCGACGAAGTCGCCCTCGCCGGCCGCCTCGAGCCGCGCCCCGCCGCTACCGAGAAGCGCACGAACGCGCGATTCACGGGAGATCTCCTGGTACCCGGTGAACTCGACCGGGCCACCGGCATCCAGCACGCTCCGGTAGGCGGACAGGTCGGCGTGGCCCGTCTTGCGCGCGGCGGCGTCCGCCTTCGCGCGGGCCCGCTGGTCGGCCATGAGGCGCCGGAAGCCGTCCTGGTCGACCGACAGACCCTGCTCGGCCGCGATCTCCAGGGTCAGGTCGATCGGGAAGCCGTAGGTGTCGTGCAGCTGGAAGGCCTGCGCCCCGGACAGGTCGGCGATGCCCGACTTCTTGGCGTCGGAGATCGCGGTGTCCAGGATCGTGGTGCCCGCCCGCAGCGTGGACAGGAACGACTCTTCCTCGGCGTACGCGTAATCGGAAATTCGCCCGAACTCCTCGGCGAGCTCGGGGTACGACGGCGCCATGCAGTCCCGGGCCACCGGCAGCAGCTCGGGCAGCGCCGGCGCCTGCCAGCCGAGCAGGCGGATCGCCCGGATCGCCCGCCGCATGATCCGCCGCAGGACGTAGCCGCGGCCCTCGTTCGAGGGGATCACGCCGTCGCCGATCAGCATCAGCGCGGTGCGCACGTGGTCGGCGATCACCCGCAGGCGGACATCGTCCGGGTGGCTCTCCGAGGCGGCGTGCCCGGAGTGGGCGCCGTACTTCTTCCCGGTCATCTCGGCCGCGCGCGCCAGGATCGGGCGCACCTCGTCGATCTCGTACAGGTTGTCGACGCCCTGCAGGATCGACGCGATCCGCTCGAGGCCCATGCCGGTGTCGATGTTCTGCTTCGGCAGGTCACCGACGATGGTGAAGTCCTCCTTCGACCGCACGTCGGTGATCTCGTGCTGCATGAAGACCAGGTTCCAGAACTCCAGGTACCGGTCCTCGTCGACCTCCGGGCCGCCCTCCGGCCCGTACGAGGGGCCGCGGTCGTAATAGAGCTCGGAGCAGGGGCCCGCCGGACCCGGGATGCCCATCGACCAGAAGTTGTCCTTCTTGCCGCGCCGGACAATGCGGGAAGCAGGCATGCCGGTCTGCTTCCAGATCTCGATGGCCTCGTCGTCGTCCAGGTAGACGGTCGCCCAGATCCGGTCCGGGTCGAGCCCGAACCCGCCCTGGTCGACCGGCTTGGTGGACAGCTCCCAGGCGAGCGGGATGGCGCCGGCCTTGAAGTAGTCGCCGAACGAGAAGTTGCCGTTCATCTGGAAGAACGTGCCGTGCCGGCTGGTCTTGCCGACCTCGTCGATGTCCGGCGTCCGGATGCATTTCTGGACGCTGGCCGCGCGCGAGTACGGCGGGGTGCGCTGCCCCAGGAAGAACGGGACGAACTGCACCATGCCGGCGTTGATGAACAGCAGGTTGGGGTCGTCGATGGCCGGCAGCGGGGCACTCGGCACGACCGTGTGCCCGTTGGCCTCGAAATGCGCGAGAAAGCGCCGCTTGACTTCCGCCGTCTTCATCGGTTCCCCTCCTGGGCGTCATCCAGCCCGTCTTCGAACAGCTCACCCTCGGCGAACGCCTGGTTGATCTGCTCCTGCCGCTCGGTCATCCCTTCGCGGACGTCCTCCACGAAGCTACGCACCGACTCGACCAGCCCGCCAGCCGATTGCGACAGCGAGGTCGCGATGCCCGACGGGGTGAACTCGTTCGCCTTCTTGGTCATCTTGCGAACGACGAGGGCGCCGACGGCCAGGCCCACGCCCAGCCACAGGAGGCGCTTCATTTTGCTTTCCCCTTCGAGTTAGCGCCGGGCCTTACGGCGCTGCTTGATCGTCTCGCGGACCTCGCGGTCCTCCTCGGCACGCCGCCGGTTGTTCACGGCCTTGCGCAGGCCGTAGCCGAACGAGGCCACCTTGACCAGCGGGTTCGCGGCGGCCGCGGCCACAACCGTGGACAGGTTCGCCACGTTGGCGGTGACGTGCGCGGCGTGCTCGGTGATCGTGTCGACCTTGGCCAGCTGCAGGTTGACACCGTCCAATGAGACCTGCACCTGGCCGAGGGTGGTGTTCACATTCTCCACCGTCTCGTTGACGTTGGTCAGCAGCGGGCCGGTGCGGTCGTTCAGGTCGTTGATCGCCCGGGTCGCGGCGTCGACGGTCCGGCCCAGCTTCAGGATCGGCACCGCGAGCACGATGACGAGCATCAGGAAGGCGCCCGCCGCGATCAGTCCTGCGATTTCTCCGGCGTCCATCTGGCGCTTCTCCTCTACGGGTGGCAGGTCAACGTGCAGACCTTACCGGCCGTGACGGCCGCCCGCTTCACGACGCCGCGGGTGTCGGCGTCAAGAGCGGATCGTCGGAGAGCGTCGGGACGGGTGTCTCGCCGGTGAGCGGCTTGTCCTGCTTCGGCTCGGGCTTGCCGCGGGTGTCGGAGATCGCATTCTGCACGTGGATGCTGACCGTCGACCCCACGCACTTCTTCGGCTCGGGCGTCGCCGCGTCCGACGGCAACGTCACCGCGTCCTGGGCGGCCACCTGGTCCACGGCGCACTCGGGCTGCCGCACCCAGAGGTCCAAAGTGAACTCGTCTCGCTTCCAGCAGCTGTAGGTGCCCTGGATCGGGGTCTCCGGGCACTCCGAGACCTTCCACGACGACCAGCCGGCCTTCTTCAGCGCCGCGGTGTAGGTCGCGGTGGTGTCCTCGATCGGCTTCGAGGACTGCGCGATCCGCTCCCGGAACCGGCAGTCGATGAAGCACCACCGGCTGCCGCTGCCGTTGTCGCGCACCTGCTGGGCGGCCCACGAGGGCACGGCGAGCGAGTCGAGCGAGCCGAACACCGGGTCGTTGCTGGCCGACCGCAGCCCGAACAGGACGGGCAGCAGCACCAGCACCACGACCGCGAGCGAGAGCAGCGTCACCACCCGAAGCCGCCGCTGCGTGCGCATCTTGTTCCGCAGCTCGTCGCGCGCTCCGCGCAGGCCTTCGCCGGCCTTTCCGGCGGCTTGCGGGGCTTCTTCACCCATTTGCGGTACGCCCGGAGCACCCGTACGCGGATCGGCGGGGCGATTGACTCCCGGTGCGAGAGTCCCCTTCGCCGCGGCGGCCACGGAGGCGGCCCCTACCGAGGCGGCTCCCACGGACGCGGCGCCCACCGATGCCGCGCCTTTGAGGGGAGCGCCCACGGACGCGGCGCCCTTGGGCGGAGCGCCTACTGAGGCGGCGCCCTTGGGCGGAGCGCCTACCGACGCGGCGCCCTTGGGCGGAGCGCCTACCGACGCGGCGCCCTTGGGCGGAACGCCTACCGACGCGGCGCCCTTGGGCGGAACGCCTACCGACGCGGCGCCCTTGGGCGGAACGCCTACCGACGCGGCGCCCGCCGGGCCTTTCGGCGCGGTGTCGACCGAGGCAGCGCCCACCGACGCGGAACCCACCGAGGCGGAGCCGACCGAAGCCGCCCCGACCGAAGCCGCACCAACCGAAGCCGCACCAACCGAAGCCGCACCAACCGAAGCCGCACCAACCGAAGCCGCACCAACCGAAGCCGCACCGACGGAGGCCGCGCCGACCGAAGCGGCGCCCGCTATCGAGGCCGCGCCGGCCGAGGCCGAACCGCCGCCACCGCCCCGGCCGCCGTTCCGACCCGGTGCCGCACCGCGCGGACCCGGACCGGCCTGAGCCGCACCGACCCGGCCGGGCAGCGGCTGACCCTGCTGGCCGGAGACGGGGCGCCCCGGCAGAGGTTGGCTGCGCTCGGGATCGCGGAGTCCACGCGGGCCCGCACCCGGCTCGCCCGAAACCGGACGGCCCGGCAGAGCCTGACTGTGCTCGGGATCGCGGAGACCACGCGGCCCCCCACCCGGCTCCCCCGAAACCGGACGGCCCGGCAGACCCGGCCCGCCGGAGACCGGACGGCCCGGCAGACCCGGCTCGCCCGAGACCGGACGGCCCGGCAGACCCGGCTCGCCCGAGACCGGACGGCCCGGCAGGGCTTGGCTGTGCTGCGGGGAGCCACCGAACGGCGGCCGGCCCGGCGAAACCGGACGGGGCGCCATCCCGCCGGCCCGCGACCCGATCGGCCCGGACGGCATGTCCACCGGCCCCGAAGGCGCGTCGTCGACATCGGGGCGCCGGCCACGCCGACCGCCGACCGGCCCCGAAGGCATCTCGTCCACGCCGGGACGAGGCCCACCCGGACCACGCTGCACACCAACCGGGCCGGACGGCATCTCATCCACGCCGGGACGAGGCCCACCCGGACCACGCTGCACACCAACCGGGCCGGACGGCATCTCATCCACGCCGGGACGAGGGCCGATCGGGCCGGAGGGCATGCCGTCGCTGCTCGGCGGCGGGCCGGCAGCGCCCGGAGGCATGCCTGGAGCACCCGGACCGGTCTGCGTCATGCCGGTGGCCGGGCCGTTGCGCGGGCCGCGACCGCGGGGCTGGCCGCCGGGGGCGGGGGAAGTGTCGCCGGGTCGCTGAGCGGCGCCGCCCGCCATCGCGCCGGCGCGTCCGGGGACCGCCGGGGCGCGCGCGCCCTGCCGGCCGGGCACCACCGGGGGCATGACCTTCGCCGACGCCCGCGCGGCGCCCGCGGCCGGCCCGCCGGGACCGCCCGGACCGTTGGGACCGCCGGGACCCCCCGGACCACCGGGCCCACCCGGACCGTTGGGACGTCCCGTGCCGCCGGGACCACCCGCGCCGCCGGGACCGCCGGGACCGCCCGTGCCGGGGCCGCCCGCGCCGGGACCGCCTGGGCGGCGACCGGGGTCGCCGTTGGGGCCGCTCTGGGCCGGGACCGGGCGGGCGCCGCGGCCGCGGCTCGGGGGTTTGGCGCCGGCTAGGTCTTCGGCTCGGCGTCGGCCGGTGGTTCCGCCGTCGTCGGGCGTGCCGTGCCGGCCGGTGCCCTCGCCGGCGTCGCCGCCGTGCCGGGCCGAGCCGTGCCGGCCGGTGGTCTCGCCGTCTTGATAACGCGGCCCGGTCGGGAAGTCACCCGCGTCGCCGCCATGCCGACCGGTGGACACGCCACCGTTCGTAAAATCCGGCCCACCGCCAGGGCCGTCGCCGGCGCGCCTGGGCCCGGCGTCGTTGCTGGGGAAGGCGTCACGCCGGACGTTCGAGTCGCCGCCGTGCCGCCCGGTCGACTCGCCGCCGGAGAAGCCGTCACGCCGCCCGGTGGACTCGCCGCCCGGGAAGCGGCCGCCGCCGTGCCGACCGGTGGACTCGCCCCCCGGGAAGCCGTCGCCGCCGCGCCGCCCGGTGGACTCACCAGCCGGGAAGCCGTCGCCGCCGTGCCGACCGGTGGACTCGCCGCCCGGGAAGCCCTCGCCACCGTGCCGCCCGGTGGAGCCGTGCCGGCCGGTGACGTCGTCGGAGTAGCCCGCTCTGCCACCGGGGAGGTTCGCACCCCCGCCGGGGATGCCGGGACCGCTGCCGCCCGGGAGTCGTCCACCCGCGGGCGGCCCGGCCGGCGAGGCCGGCTGCGGCGCGCCCGGCATCGGCGACCGGCCACTCTGCGGCGGTCCGTCGGTGCGGAAACGATCGCGCGGCCCGGCCGACGAGGTGGGCCGGGACGCCGGGGACACCGGGCGCGACGCGGGCGAGACCGGGCGCGACGCCGGCGACACCGGGCGCGACATCGGCACCTCGGGCGCGTTGCCGGAGAGCGGCACCGACGGAATCGGCCCGGAGGTCGACGGATCGAGCGCGGGCGAGCCGTGCCGGGTGGCGTAGGAGGCGTCGTCGGCCGACCCTCGCCGCTGACCGGGAATACGCGGCTGACCGGGAAGCTGCGGCTGACCGGGCGCACCCCGGCGGCCGGCGGCACCCGGCGAGACGGGCGCGGCGCCCATCGGACCCGCCGGATATTGCCCCGCCGGGCCCTGGCCGGACGGGTCCTGACCAGAGGGCATCGGTGCGGACGGGCCGCGGCCGGGCGGTACCCGGCCCGGCGGCATCTGCTGGGCCGGCGACACCGGTCCGGCGATCTGCCGCGGCACCGGGTTCGGCCGGGGACCCCGGCCGCCGGGCGCGCTGACCGGCCCGGGAGCGGGCCGCCCGTCGTCCCAGCCGCTGTCCCGCCGCCCGGGAGCAGGACGGGAGTCGTCCCAGCCGAAGGTGTCGTCGGGGCGGCCCGGGGCCGGACGGGAGTCGTCCCAGCCGGAGGCGCCGTCGGGGCGACCCGGGGCCGGACGGGAGTCGTCCCAGCCGGAGGCGCCGTCAGGGCGGCCCGGGGCCGGACGGGAATCGTCGTATCGGGCGGGCGGGGGCACCGGGCCCGACCGCGGGGCGGCCGGGTAGGCGCCGCTCCCCGCCTGCCAGCCGGGTTGGGCGGGCGGCTGCGGCGCGTCACGCCGGCCGGGCGCCGGCATCGCGCCGCTCGGGGCCTGCCAATCGGGCTGGGCGTCACGCCGACCAGGGGCCGGGTGCGCGCCGCTCGGAGCCTGCCAATCGGGCTGGGCGTCACGCCGGCCCGGGGCCGGGTGCGCGCCGCTGGGCGACTGCCAGCCGGGCTGGGCGTCGGGCAGGCCGGCGCTGAACGGCAGATCGTCGTCGGGGTCGTCGTCGGGGCCGGGCGCCACTCGGCCGCTCTTGCTGGGGCGGGTCTCGCCGACCAGGGTGCCGGGGCCGATCGCGCCGCGCTGTTCCTTCGCGGTGCGCAGGTCGTCGAGCCAGCCGGTCTCCTCGCGGGGAACCTCCGCCGGCTCCGCCGCCTCGGGGCGCCCTCGACCGAACCGGCGGCCCTTCTTGGCCCCGGTCCCGTTGCGCAGGTCGGCCTCGTCGTCGGGCCGTTCGGCACCGCGCGAATTCACGGCTGTTCCTCTCCGGCGGCGTCGCCACTGTCGTCTGCCCTGCTCACGGCCTCGTCGGCCGGCTTGGTCGGTGCGGCCGCCGGTGGCGGTACCGGCGGTTCGTCCCCGTCCGGCGCCACCGGGGGCGGCGCCAGGTCGGTGCTAACCGAAGAGCGTGACGCATCCGGGCCAGATCCACCACCCGCCGCGCGGTCGGGTGTCGGCACCGAAGCGACCTCCGGGGGACGGGGCGGGGCGGCCAGGCCCCGGACGATCCGGCGCAGCCGCGGCACCCGTTCGCTCACCGCGCGCTCGGCGCCGTGCTCGGTGGGCTGGTAGTACTCGGCCTCGACAAGATCGTCGGGGATGTACTGCTGGGTGACCACGCCGCGCGGGTCGTCATGCGGGTATTTGTAGCCGCGACCGTGACCAAGACCACGCGCGCCGGGGTAGTGCGCGTCGCGCAGATGTGCGGGCACCGCACCGCCCCGACCGGCCCGCACGTCCGCCATCGCCGCGCCGAGCGCGCTGGTCACCGTGTTCGACTTCGGGGCGGTGGCCAGGTGCACGACCGCCTGGGCGAGGTTGAGCTGGCACTCGGGCAGGCCGATGAGCTGCACGGCCTGGGCCGCGGCGGTGGCCACGACCAGCGCCTGCGGGTCGGCCATGCCGACGTCCTCGCTGGCGAAGATGACGATGCGCCGGGCGATGAACCGCGGGTCCTCGCCGGCCACCAGCATGCGGGCCAGCCAGTGCAGCGCCGCGTCCGGGTCGCTGCCCCGCATGCTCTTGATGAATGCGCTGATCACGTCGTAATGCGCGTCGCCGTCCCGGTCGTAGCGCACGGCCGCGACGTCGACCGCCTTCTCCGCGGTGGTCAGGTCGATCTCGGGACTGCCCTGGGCCTGCGCCGTGGACGCGGCCGCCTCGAGTGCGGTCAACGCCTTGCGCACGTCACCCGACGCCAGGCGTACGAGATGCTCCTCGGCCTCGTCGGAAAGGGTGACGGCGCCGCCCAGCCCTCGTTCGTCGGTGAGCGCGCGGCGCACCAGGCGTCGAACGTCGTCGTCGCCCAGCGCCTGCAGGGTGAGCAGCACGCAGCGGGAGAGCAGGGGCGAAATGACCGAGAAGTACGGGTTTTCCGTCGTCGCCGCGAGCAGCGTGACCGTCCGGTCCTCGACCGCGGCAAGCAACGAGTCCTGCTGGGTCTTGCTGAAGCGGTGCACCTCGTCGATGAACAGGACGGTCGGCGGCCCGCCGTGCCGGCGCTCGCGCCGAGCCGTGTCGATCACCGCGCGCACGTCCTTCACGCCGGCCGACAGCGCCGACATGGCCACGAACTTGCGGTTGGTGGCGGCGGCGACCAGGTGCGCGATGGTGGTCTTGCCGGTGCCGGGCGGCCCCCAGAGGATCACCGACATCGGGCTCGAGCCGGTGACCAGCTGGCGCAGCGGGCTGCCGGCGGCGAGCAGATGCTCCTGGCCGACCAGCTCGTCGAGGCCGGTGGGACGCATGCGGACGGGCAGCGGCGAATCCGCGGACGGCGGGGTGAAGGCCGCGACCGGCGACGCGGCCGAGACGCCACCCGGGGAAGCCAGCGAGAAGAGCCCGTCCGTTTCCATCGGCACCGACAGTACCGGCCCGCCGAGCGATGCCGGAAATGCACCAATCGGGGGAGCCGGTACCTAAATCAGCCGGTATTGAAATCAGCCGATGCCGAAATCAGCCGCGGCCCGGGCGACGTCCGTAGAAGCGGCGGCCGGAGCCGGAGCCGGTGCGCGGGCCGCTGCCGAAGCCGGCCAGGTAGAGCGAGAGCAGCAGCAGTCCGATCAGCACCAGGGTGTTGAAGTTGAACAGATCGTGGGCGCCCAGGTCGGTGTTGAGGAAGTCGAGCAGGAGCGCGAACGCGAAAACGATGGCTGCGGCGATGGCGAGCATGCGGTTCCTCCGGGGATGAGAGCCTGTGGCCTGCGATTACCCACCGGAGTGGCAATGCCAAACTCCAAACTCCACCGTGGAGTCAGCCGAGCGAATTGATCGCCTGGGCGACGACCAGCGCGGCGATGATCAGAGCGATCGTCGACTCGAGCGCCATGCCCGACTTCGCGCCGCGGGTCATCGGCAGCGTGTCGGTCGGGCTGAACGCGGTCGCGTTGGTGAACGCGACATACAGATAGTCGGCGAACCGGGGTTCCCAGTCCTTGTGGGCCATGTCCGGCGAGGTCATCGGGGGAAAGAGGAAGTCCGGGTACGGGTCGGTGCCGCGCGCCCGGGCGGCCGGCCCGCCACGGTCCAGCTCCCAGAACCACACCGCGAAGGTGAGGATGTTCATCAGGTAGATCCCGCCGCCGACGAAGAGCCGCTGGCCGGGCGTGCCGGCGTCGTGCTTGCCGACGATGTCGCGCACGAGCATCGCCACCGAATAGACGGTGCCCAGGCTGACCACGGTGATCAGGCCGAGCGCAACCATCCGCAGCGCCGGGATGTCTCGCTTCACCCGGCCCGGGTCGGCCGCGTTCAGCACCACGACCAGCGCCACCTCGATCACCGGCAGCAGCCACCGCGGGCCGGGGGTGAGCCGGTCGGGCAGCAACCACTGCAGCGCGATCACCGCCGCGATGGCGGTCGCGACCGGCCAGCGGGGCTCACCCTCGGTGTGCCGCCGCCAGGCCGGTTGCGCGTCGTCGTTGGCGTCGATTGCCCGGGACTCAGTTCGAGTGCTCGACCGGGGCCGCCTGGCCGCCGGTGCCGGGGGTGCCCGTGGTCGCCTTGGGCTTGGCGTCGATGCCGGCCTCGAGGCGCTGCTGCGCGGTGATCGGGGTCGGCGCGGTGGTCAGCGGGTCGAAGCCGCCGCGGGTCTTCGGGAACGCGATGACCTCGCGGATCGACTCGTTGCCGGACAGCAGCATGCAGGTGCGGTCCCAGCCGAGCGCGATGCCCGCGTGCGGCGGCGGGCCGTACTTGAACGCCTCGAGCAGGAAGCCGAACTTGTCCTGCGCCTCCTCCGGCGAGATGCCGAGCAGGTCGAAGACCCGGCTCTGCACGTCGGCGCGGTGGATACGGACGCTGCCGCCGCCGATCTCGTTGCCGTTGACGACGATGTCGTACGCGTAGGCGAGGGCCCGGTCGGGCGCCGACTCGAAGTTGTCGATCCAGTCGGCGTTCGGCGAGGTGAAGGGGTGGTGGACCGCGGTCCAGCCGCCCTCGTCCGTCTTCTCGAACATCGGGGCGTCGACCACCCAGCAGAACGCCCAGGCGCTCTCGTCGATCAGGCCGGACCGCTTGGCGATCTCGATGCGGGCCGCGCCGAGCAGCTCCTGGGCCTCGCGGCGCTCGTTCGCGGCGGCGAAGAAGATCGCGTCACCGGGCTTGGCGCCGACCGCGTCGGCCAACCCGGACAAATGCGCTTCCGACAGATTTTTCGCGACAGGGCCGCGAGCTTCTCCGGTCGACTCGTCGAGCACCACGTAGGCCAGCCCGCGAGCGCCGCGCGCCTTGGCCCAGTCCTGCCAGCCGTCCAGCTCCTTGCGGGTCTGCGACGCGCCGCCCGGCATGACCACGGCGCCGACGTACCCGCCGGCCGCGATGGCGCCCGAGAAGACCCGGAACTCGGTGCCCTCCAGATACGAGGTCAGCTCGACGAGCTCCACCCCGTACCGCAGATCGGGTTTGTCGGATCCGTAGCGGTTCATCGCGTCGGTCCAGGTGATCCGCGGGATCGGGAGCTGCACCTGATAGTCGGCGAGCTCGCTCCACAGGCGGGACACGATCTCCTCGCCGAGCTCGATGATGTCGTCCTGGGTGACGAACGACATCTCGATGTCCAGCTGGGTGAACTCGGGCTGCCGGTCGGCGCGGAAGTCCTCGTCCCGGTAACAGCGGGCGATCTGGTAGTACCGCTCCATGCCGGCCACCATCAGCAGCTGCTTGAACAGCTGAGGCGACTGCGGCAGCGCGTACCAGGTGCCGGGCTGCAGCCGGACCGGGACCAGGAAGTCGCGGGCGCCCTCCGGCGTCGACCGGGTCAGGGTCGGCGTCTCGATCTCGTTGAAGTCGCGGGCGTGCAGCACCTCGCGGGCGATCTGGTTGGCCCGGCTGCGCAGCCGCAGCGCGGCGGCCGGCCCGGAGCGGCGCAGGTCGAGGTAGCGGTACTTGAGCCGGAGGTCATCGGCCGCGGTGATCGTGTCGTCGATCGGCAGCGGCAGCGGCGCGGCCTCGGAGAGCACGGTCAGCTCGCGGGCGACCACCTCGACGGCGCCGGTGGCGAGGTCGGGGTTCTCGTTGCCCTCGGGGCGCGCGTTGACCTCGCCCACCACCTTGACGCAGAACTCGTTGCGCAGGGCGTGCGCGTCCTCCTCCCGGAAGACCACCTGGACCACGCCGGAGGCGTCTCGGAGATCGACGAAGATGACCCCGCCGTGGTCGCGCCGGCGGGCCACCCACCCGGCGAGCGTCACCGTCGTGCCGGCGTCGCTCGCGCGGAGGCTGCCGGCGTCATGGGTACGGATCACGGGAACTCGACTCCTCACCGATGCTTCTCGTCACAGTGCGCAACGGCCATTCTGTCAGGAGTCAACCCTCCACCTTCCAGGAGGTGGCCCGCATCCCGGCGGTGCCGGTGGCGCCCACGTCGGTGACCTCGACCAGCGACATCGACGGCGGGATCGCGGCGGTCAGCACGCACAGGGTCACGCCCTTGCGCACCTCGACGCTGCCGCCCGGCCCGATCGGGCTGTTCCGGATCGCCTGCTGGCAGCCCTCGGCGTCGGTGTTCCCATCCTTCACCTGCGCCCCTGCCGCCGCACCCGGGCCGAGGGTGAGACGCGGCAGGTCCTGCCCGCATCGGCTGTCGTAGCGCAGGTCGCTGACCTTCTCGTCGGCGTTCGCCCGCGGCTCGTCCAGGTCCAGGAAGAGCACGGCCGAGCAGCCCACCTGCACGCGCAGCGGTTCCTGGGCGTACGTGACGGTGAAGCCGGTCGTGCGCGGCCCGGCGGCCGGCGCCCCCGCCCCGGCGGTCATGGTGGTGGCGACCAGCCGCGCCAGGTTCATCGCCCGCCACCCGGCGAACACCGCGATCGAGGACGTGACCAGCGCGAACACGGCGACCAGCACGCCGAGCCAGGCGACCCGGTCGCGGCGCCGCCGGGCGGTCCGCTCGTCGATGCGCTCGGTGGGCCCGTCCGGGATGGTGTCCTCGCGGGGCCGATTGATCGGGTACGGGTCGGTGGGCGGCGGCGTGTTGACGTTGTTCGCGGCGCGGAACAGGGACATGGGGCGGCTCCCGGCGGCTCTCGGCGGCTTCCGGCTTCCGGCGGCTTCCGGCTCTCGGCGGCCTCGGCGCTTCCGGCGGCTTCCGGCAAAGGGCGTAAAGGGGACCTTAGAGAGGTCGATGCCTCGATCCCATCCCCCGGCGAGGGGACTCACCTCCCCGGGCGACTCCGCCGTACGATCGAGGAATGGGGCTCGAATCCCGCACGATCGACCGCGTCGACCGTCAGATCCTCCACGCTCTGCAGATATCCCCGCGTGCCCCGTTCGCCCGCATCGCCACCGTGCTCGGCGTCTCCGAGCAGACCGTGGCCCGCCGGTACCAGCGGATGCGCGGCGCCGGCGTGGTCCGGGTGCTGGCCCGGCAGGAGCCGACCCACCGGCCGAACGCGTCGTACTGGTCGCTGCGGATCGGCTGCCGGCCCGGCAGCGCGGAGGCCCTCGCCGACGCGCTGGCCCGGCGCGGCGACACCGCGTGGATCAACATCGGCGCGGGCGGCGCCGAGGTGACCTGCCAGGCCGAGGTCGAGGGCGACGGCGCGGGGCTGCTGCACCATCTGCCCCGCGCCTCGAACGTGCTGACCTTCAGCGCCCACCAGATGCTGCACCACTTCCCGGGGCGCGGCGAGGTCGACTGGATCCTGCCGGACAACGACGTCAGCGCCGAGCAGCGCCGGTTCCTGGGCGAGGGCATGCCGCCCCGCCTCGGCGAGACCCGCGGCGAGGCCCGGATCGGGCCGGCCGACCGGCCGCTGATCGACGAGCTGACCCGGGACGGCCGGGCGAGCTGGGCCAGGCTCGCCGCGGCGACCGGCTGGAGCCAGCGGCAGGTCGCCCACCGGGTCGGCGAGCTCGTCGGCAGCGGTGCGGTCTTCTTCCACCTCGACGTGGCCGAGGCGCTGGTCGGGATGAACTCGGCGGCGAACCTGTGGTTCACGGTGGCACCCGCCCATCTGGCCTCGGTCGGCGCGCGGCTGGCCGACCACGCCGAGCTGGCCTTCGTCGCCGCGGTGACCGGCAGCGCCAACCTGATGGCGGCGGCGCGCGCCCCCGGCGCCCGAGACCTGTACCACTACCTCACCACCAAGATCGCGGCGATTGAGGGCATCCACAACGTCGAGATCGTGCCGACCCTGACCCGGGTCAAGCAGTCCCACTCGCTGATGGTCGGCGGCCTGGTACGCGAGCCACCCCGCTAGCCCGGCCGCCGGGCGTACACCTCGATCTCGATCTTCATCCGCGGATCGGCGAGCCCGCACACCATCATCGTGGCCGCCGGCCGCACCGCGCCGAACGTGCGCCGCAGCACGGGCCAGCACGGCTCGAAATCCTCGCGATCCGGAAGCAGATACCGCACCCGTACGACGTCGGCGAAGCCGCAGCCCGCCTCCGCAAGCGCCGCGCCCACATTGACCAGGCACTGCTCCGCCTGAGCCACGACATCCTCCGGAATCGTCATGCTCCGGTAGTCGAACCCGGTGGTCCCGGACACGTGCACCCACTCACCGTCGACGACCGCCCGGGCGTACCCGATCTGCTCCTCGAACGTGGAACCACTGAGAATCGCGCGTCGCTCCCGCACTTGGGGCCCTTTCCTACAGTCGATTCGTGGACGTCGCTGCGAGGATCATCACCCTGTATCCGGTCGAGCAATGCCCCGGCGCCGTTCTACCAGACGACGACGAGTCCGCCGACCTGTTCGGCGTGACGCCGCGGGAAGGCCAGTCCGAGTTCGCGGCCTCGCCGTGGCGGCCGGTGATCACCGACGTGCGGTCCTGGGACCCGGAGGACTACGGCGCGCCGCACGCCGGCACCGCCTACCGGGCGCTCGCGGTGACCACGGCGGCGGCGCGGATGGCCGGCGGCCGGACGGTTCTGCTGCTGGACTTGACGGTGACCGCGACGCTCGACGGCATCATCCTGGCCGAGCGGGATGCGTACGACCCGGCGGTCGAGATCAAGCTCGGCGCCGCGACGCTGGCGGCCGCCGCGCTCGGCGATCCGGCCCGGCTCGAGGCGGCCGAGTCCCGCCAGCAGATCCTGCTGCTGCCCGGCGGGCTCTTCGACCCGGACGACCTGCCGGCGGACCAGGCCGGGACGCTGCGCAAGCTGCTCGTGAAGGACACCGACATCGGCTATCGGCCCAGCCAGATGGCCGTCCTGGTGCCACCGGACATCAACGGGCCGGACCGGCAGGCCGTCTTCGTCTGGGCGACGAACACGGTCGCGGCGGGTTTCGAGGAGTACGGCGAGCTGGGCCGGCTGCGGACGCTCGGGCTGGTGCTGTCCAACTGCCAGACGATCGCGGCGACGATGGCGGCCCGGTCGATCCGCGCGGCCGCGCTGGCGGAGCTCGACGCCGCGCCGGATCCCGATCTCGACGACGACGCGGAGACGTTGCGCGAGCGGGCCGAGCACCGGATCCGCCGGGTGGCCCGGCTCCGGCACGACCTCAGCCGGCACGCGGAGGTGCACGCCCGCGGGACGGCGGTGCTGGGCGGCCGGCCGTTGCTGAGCTACCACCGGGCGGTCGTCGCCGAGTCCGACCTGCCGACGCTGCTGGCCGCCACCGAGCACCTGCTCGAACAGTTGAGTGCCGCGCTGGCGGTGGAACAGCAGCTGCGCAACGTGCAGGAGGCTCGGGAGACCGCGGCTCAACAGCTCTCGGTCGCGCGTGCGACGCAGGGGCTGCTCAACCAGAGCGAGGCGCTGAAGGCGGCCAGCGTCATCTTCGCCTCGGTTGCCGCAGTGCTCGGGCTGGCGGGGTTGTTCGCACAGGCCGCGGCGATCCCGGGTGCGCAGGACGGGACCTACTTCGGGTCGCTGCCGGGCAGCGTGGTGTTCGTCCTGGCGGTGGCGCTGTTCGCGGTGCTGATCGGCGTGGCGGTGCGGGTCGCCTCGCGCGTGTCGGTCCCCCGGCGATGGCGGGCGACGGCGCGATGGGCCCGGTGGTCCCTGGTCGGGCTCACCTCCCTGGGCATCGTGGCGGCGGCGGTCGGGGTGCTGGTGCCGGTGGGCGTTGCCGTCGCCGGGCTGGGAGCGGTGCTGTTGATTCTGCTGGTGGCGGCCGAGTTCGAGTACGAGAAGACCTGACGCGAGAAGCGGCCCGGGTCCGGTTGCGGACCCGGGCCTGGCTCTCCGCTCAGACGGTCGCCGGCTCGCGGGACGGCTCGGGGGTGGTCGGGGTGGTGGGGCGGACCAGGGCGAAGACCACCAGCGCGCAGAGGATGCCGACCGCGCCGCTGATCAGGTAGCCGGCGTCGAGGCCGGCGGCCGCGGCGCTGTGGATCGCCGCCTCGGGGACCGTGCCGGCCAGGCGGGCGGCCTGGCCGCCGGCGACCGCGTGGCCGGCCGTGGCGGAGCCCAGGTGGGCGGTGACCCGGGAGGCGAAGACGGTGCCGAGGACGGCGACG
Source organism: Actinoplanes sp. KI2 (assembly GCF_025630775.1). Lineage (GTDB taxonomy): Bacteria > Actinomycetota > Actinomycetes > Mycobacteriales > Micromonosporaceae > Actinoplanes. Next base: position 163,928 of record NZ_JAOSZE010000011.1, on the reverse strand, counting down.
CCGATCGCGAAGCCCAGCTGGCGGGCGGTGGTCAGCGAACCGGCCGCCATGCCGCCGCTGCGGAGCGGGACCGCGGCCATCGCCGAGGAGGACAGGGTGGGCATGACCAGGCCGACGCCCAGGCCGATCACGACGTAGCCGGGCATCAGCGCCGGCCAGCCGGCGGTCGCGTCGACGAGCAGGCCGAGCAGCAGGCTGCCGCCGCCGATCAGCAGCATGCCGACGCCGATGATCAGGCGCGGCGAGCGGCCGTGCAGGCGGGCGCCCACGATGCCGGAGGCCAGCGCCGCGCACACCGACATGGGCAGGCCGACCAGTCCGGCCCGCAGCGGGGACAGGCCGAGCACCGACTGCAGCCAGATCGAGGTGTAGGTGAAGGCCGAGAACGCCGCGAAGTTGACCAGCAGGCCGGCGATCAGGATGCCGGTGTAGGAGCGGCTGCGCAGCAGGCCCAGGTCGAACATCGGCCGCTCGGTGCGCCACTCGATCAGCACGAACGCGGCGAGCGCGACCGCGGAGACCACGAACAGGCCCCAGGTCTTGGCCGACGACCAGCCCTCGTCGTTGGCCCGGATCACGGCGTAGGTCAGCGCGCCGGCGGCGACCGTGAAGGTCAGCGTGCCCCACAGGTCGAAGCGGCCCGGGCGGCGCTCGCCGTCGTGGCGCAGCGTGGTGAAGCACATGATCACGGCGGCGACGCAGATCGGCAGGTTGACCAGGAAGATCCAGCGCCAGCTGAAAGCCTCGGTGAGCAGGCCGCCCATGATCGGGCCGACCGCGGTGGCGGCGCCGGAGACCCCACCCCAGACCCCGTACGCGACGCCCCGCTCGCGCCCCTGGTAGGAGCTGTTGAGCAGGGCGAACGTGGTGGTGAACATGGCCGCCGCGCCGGCGCCCTGCACGACCCGGGCGGTCACCAGCAGCGCCGGACCGGCGGCGAGCCCGCAGGCCAGCGACGCCAGGGCGAACACGATCAGCCCGCCGACGTAGAAGCGGCGGTGCCCGTGCATGTCGCTGAGCGCGCCGGCGCCGAGCAGCAGCACGCCGAGGGCCAGGGCGTACCCGTCGACCACCCACTGCAGCGCGTTGAACGAGGTGCTCAGGTCGGTGGCCATCTGCGGCAGCGCCACGTTCACGATGGTCACGTCGATGAGCAGCATGAAGGTGCCGAGACACACGGTCACCAGTGGCCACCATTTACGCATGGCTTACTTCCTTCGCTAGTCCTGCTTGCCGCTCCACGATCGGGCAGCGGGCACCGATTCACCCAGCCACCGATCGAAAACAGCGCCTTTCCGCCACAGCGCCCCGGTCACGGACGAGATCCGCCACGCCGGTCACTCCGCTGCGAAGGATCCTCCATCGACGTACCAGCCGTCCCGGAGCACCGGGACCACGCTGCTCACGTCGACCGCCGAGGCCACCGAGACGTCGCCCTCGAAGCCGAAGCCGCGCAGCTCACGCCCGCTGACCGACTCGCGGAGGGCGTCGCCGAGACCCTCCGCGACGCCGCGGTAGGCCCACATCGCCGCGCCGGCCTCGGGCGAGAAGCCCTTGTCGTTCCCGCCGCCGAGTCCGTCGTTGCCCCCGGCGAGCCCGTGCAGGAACGCGCCGGCGCCGAGCAGGTCCTCGATCGCGGGCCGCAGCGAGCCGTCCGGCCACCGCTCCCCCGACGCGACCACCCCGACCGGCCGGTCGCCGGCCCGCTCCCGCACCCAGGCCGCGGCGGCCGCCGCGTTGCGCAGCGACACGCCGACCACGGTCACCCCGGCGTCGGCGAGCCGGACCGAGATGGCCGAGCCGTTCGGCGACGGCAGCACCAGCCGGTCGATGCCGTCGGCGCGCAGGTTGGCGTGCAGGATGCTTTCCGGCGAGAGGGTCACCTGGCCGGGGCCGGCCTCCTTGCGGAGCACCGCGAGCATCGCGCCGTGCCGGCGGGCCACGTCCACCGCGGAGTCGTCGCGCCACCGGTACGGCAGCACGTGCAACCCCTGCTCGATCGCCACGGTCAGCGTCGTGGTGAACGAGAGGACGTCGATCACGGCGACGAACGCGGCGCCCGGCGCGACCGCGTCGGCACCGACCGGACCCCAGTCGAACCGCACCCGGTAGCCGCCCTGCCCGTCAGCGAGGCTCATGGCCTCATGCTGCCAGCCCGGGACGCATCGTCGCGAATGAATCTCATGGCGGTCCGCCGACCGCCTTCAGATCGAAGCGCCAGTCGTGGCAACGGATCGGATTGCCTTTCGGGTACTCGAAATCCGTCTCGCCGAGCAGGTCGAAGCCGGCCTTGCGGCAGACCGCGTCGGACGCCGCGTTGCCGACCTCGGGAAACGCGTGCACGAACCGGCGCCGGCCGTCGGCCGCGGCCAGGCCGATCGCCGCGAGGGTGGCGCCGACGGCGATGCCCCGGCCCTGGAAGCCGGGCAGCACCTTCCACCCCATCTCGTAGACGTCGTGGCCCTGCCACTCCCTGTCCCAGAAGCCGACCGAGCCGATCGGGTCGGGATCGTCGGCGACCATGATGAGGAAGAAGCCGGTGGTGCCGTCACGCACCCCGTCCAGGATGCGCTTGTGCCGTGCCGCGATCGACTCCTCCGACTCGACGCCGCCCAGATGCGCCTGCATCTGCGGGGTGTTCGCCCGGCGCGCCAGGATCGGACCCCGTTCGTCCCATGGCTCCAGCCAGAAGTTCGTCATGGGTTCACTCTGCAATGGGGGTACGACAGTTTCCTCAGAAGATCGTCTCGAGGATGTCCACCACTCGGTGGTCCTCGTCGACCACCGGAAGGTGCCGCCATTTGTCGAACGCGGTGCACGGATGCGAGATCCCGAACCGGATCAGGTCGCCCGGAAGGAGCCCATCCGCCGCCAGGTAGGTGTGGTGATCGTTCAGTTTGGACACCGCCATGGCGGGCGCGTCGACCGTCCGCCCGCCGCGCCGGACCTCGATCGGCACCGGCAGCCCCTCGTCGAACGGCGCGTCCCGCTTGCCCATCCCGCAGATCGCCAGGCCCGGCTCCGGCGTCGAGAGCACCTGCGCCCAGATCTCGAGCGCGGCGGTCAGCGGGCCCTCCGCCGGCACCCGCCGGAACGGCGTACGTTCCCGATAGAAACCGTCGTCGTGGGTGACCGACGCCCCGCTGCGCAAGATCAGGCGCAGGTCGCGCGGCAGCGCGGCCAGCCGATCGACGACCCGGTCGAACCACGCGCTCCCACCCGCCGACACCAGCGAGAACCCGATCCCCGCGACCCTCAGCCGGGCCACCCCGGCCACCAGCAGGTCGAGGAAGTCGTCCACCTCGCGCTGGGTGGCCAGCTGGCCCTCGTACGCGGTCACCCCGACCAGTTCCAGCCGTGGCGCGTCCTGCGCCGCGCGGGCCACCGATTCCAAGGCTTCGAGCGTACGTACGCCCGTGCGCCCACCCGCATGACCGAGCTCGACGAACACCCGCAGGCGTCCGGTGTCGATCGCCGCGGCGGCCGCCACCGCCGCCGCCGAGTCGACCTGGAAGTAGATGTCGTCCTGGGCGGCGAGCCAGCGCAGCGCGGCCGGATCGAGCACCTCGTTCGCGATCAGGATCCGGCCGGCGCCGAGTTTGCGCAGCACGAGCGCCTGGTTCGGGGTGGCCACCGTCATTGCCCAGGCGCCCGCGTCGAACTGCGCCGCGATCAGGCCGGGCGCCATCGTGGTCTTGGCATGCGGCGCGAAGTCGAAGCCGTGCCGCGCGCAGTAGGCGGCCATCGTCGCGATGTTCGCGTACGCCGCCTCCCGTCGCAGCGCCAGCACCGGCCAGGTGAAGCCCCCGCCGAACAGGCTCGGCTTCTCCTTGGCGTAGTCGGCGGCGGTGCGCTCCCCCTCGGGCAGGAAGAACCCCTTGCTGCGCCAGTCGACCCGCGGCTCCGGCACGTCCACGTCGCGCTCCCTTCGTCGTGCCTCAGAGTTGCCTCGGAGTTGCCTCAGACTTGCACGACGAGCCGCTTTCCGCGCAGATCTGTGCGCTGCCAGGCCGTCTCGATGTCGCTGAGCGGCACCCGTTCGAGCGCGAAGGTGAGCTGACCGGTCCGCGCCCACTCGACGACCTGGCCGTAGGCCGCGCCCATCGTCTCGGGGCCGAGACCCTTGGCGGCGCCGTAGATCTCGACGCCCGAGGTGCGCAGGCTCTCGGCGGAGAGGTGCAGGCCGGCGCCGGCCACCTCGCCGATCTGCACCAGCCGCAGCGGTGCCGGGAAGGCGAACGTGTCGGGGACCATGGCGCGCAGCAGGAGCTCGGTCGGCCGGCCCCAGAGGAAGTCGACGACCACATCGGTGCGGCTCTCGGCGTACGCAAGAAGGAGGTCTTGATCGTCGAGGGTGGTATTGATCACCTGGTCGGCGCCGAGCTCGCGCAGCTGCTCGTCGTCCCGCCCGGTGGCGACGATCCGGCCGGCGCCGAGCAGCCGGGCCACCTGCACGGCCAGCCGGCCGGCGACCCCGGTGGCGCCCTGCACCAGCACCGACTCGCCCGGTTGCAGGCCGGCCGCGACCTTCATGGACATGGCGGTGATCGCGCTGGGCAGGACGGTCGCCGCCGCGGGGTCGAGGCCGTCGGGTATCGCCGCGTAGGCGCCCTCGCGGATCACGGTGCGCTCGGCGAGCGCGCCGTAGGGCGGCCGCGGGTTGCCGAAGCCGACCAGCCGGCCGTCGGGCAGCGTGCCGATGCCGTCGAAGCAGGGGATGGCCGGTAGCTCCGGCATCATCGCCCGCCCGGCGAAGTGGGTGCCGGCCGCGACGGCGCGATCGACGTTCTCCACCGCGACGGCCTTGACCTCGATGAGCACCTCGCCCTCGCCGGCCACCGGGTCGGGAAAGTCCTCGTACCGCGGGACCCCGTCGCGCTCGTGCAGAACCGCTGCCTTCCTGTCGCCTCCCCTGTCTCTAACACCGTTAGAGGACTCTAACACTGATAGGGTGCGGCGCGTGGCCCTGGATCGTGCGCGGATCGTCGCGGAGGCGGTGGCCCTGCTCGACGCCGACGGCCTGGACAGCGTCACGCTGCGCAAACTGGCCTCGCGACTGGGGGTGCAGGCGCCGACGCTGTACTGGCACATCCCGAACAAGGCGGCCCTGATCACGGCCATCGCCGAGGAGATCCTGACGCCGCTGCCGGCCTCGGCCATCGGCGCCGACGAGCGCTGGCAGGACTGGCTGATCGGGTTCGCGGGCGGGCTGCGGCGGGCGCTGCTCGCGCACCCGGACGGTGCCCGGATCATCTCGATTGCCCAGATGTCCCGAAATATGGCCTCATTGTCGGAGCTGGCGATGAGCACGCTGGTCGCCCGTGGGGTGCCGTTGCACCAGGCACGAGTCATGGTGCTGACCGTGGAGCGGGTGACGATCGGCTTCGTCCTGGAGGAGCAGGCCCCGCCGCCGGACACCGAGGGTTTCGATCTGGACGCCTACACGGCGGCCTACCCCACGGTGATCGCCGGAATCACGGAGTACTTCAAACCGGGCCGGACGGTCGACGACCTGTTCCTGGAGTGCGTGACCCTGGTCGTCGAGGGCCCGTCGGTCACCGGGAGCGGATGAGGCGCTTGACGCTGAGGGCAGCCTCGCGGGCCACTGCCTTCGGGGCGTTCTCGGCGAGAACTGCCGGGCTTGGCCGTTACTGCCTGGGTCGGCCGCCGTCGGTAAGCGGGGGCGGCGCGGGGAGGCGGGGGTCGCTGCAGTAGGCGTCGGCGGCCTGCTGCACGGGGCCACCGGCGGCACTGATGGCGGCGATGTCGTCGAGCAGGGTGACGTCGGCGGGGTCCAGTTGGTCGTAGTGGACCGGGATGAGGCCCCACGCGTCCCAGGGCAGTGTCTCGACTCGGTTGAGGGCGGCCAGATCGCGGATGACGTTGCCTTGGACCTCCCACAGTCCGGTCAAACCGGCCGCACTGGTGCCGATGCGGTCCAGGTCCCGGCCGCCGGTGCGGCACTCCTGCCAGGCCTGGCCTCCGACGAGGAACGCGTCGCGGGGCACATCCAGCGGGTCGATGTCGGAGTCGGTGTAGGTGCCCTTCGGCGCGCCGGCGATCTGGGCGTCGACCAGGTGCCAGCCGCGGTCGTCGTGCCAGACCTCGGTCACCCAGTGATCGTCGAAGAAGCCGCCGGTGAAGTAGCCGGCGAAGCCGGCGCGGGCGCGGGCCGGGATGCCGGTCTCGCGGAGCATCGCGCAGAGCAGGACGGCGAAGTCGCGGCACGTGCCGGCAAAGCGGTCCTCCGGGCGGCGCTCGTCGAGCGTGCCGAGCTGGGCGAGGATCGCCGCAACAGATCTGGTGTTCGCCTCGTCGCGGCGCCGCTCGGGAAGGGTGAACCCGAACCGCTCGGTCCCGTCGCGGTGTACCAGGAGACCGCCGAGCACCTTCGCCAGCGTCGCGACATCGGCCGGCAGTGCCCTGAGCAGGTGCGCGGCGGGACCGGGCTCGGTCAACCGGCCGTGCCGCCGGTAATAGTCAAGCTCGTCCATAGTCACGGCAGATTAGCCGGACGGTACGACATTGTTCCTACACGGAGGGGTTGTAGGCGAGAATCCCGAAGCGCGCGCGCATTTATCTGCGCAGGTCGGCGGTCATCTCATGGAGCTCGGCGAGGCGGTCGGGCAGCGTGCGGGGGTTGCCGGGGGCGGCGGGGCGGGCGTCGCCGGGGCGCGGGCCGGACAGCGGACGGTAGTTGACGCCCAGCGCGTCGAGGTGTCGCAGGTGGGGCTTCAGCCGGTCCAGGAAGGCCGGGAAGTCGCGATCGGGCGTGGACCACACCGCCTCCGCGAAGGCGCACAAACGGGGATACGTCATGTAGTCGACCCGCCGCGGGGACTCCATGTGCTCGGTCCACACGTTGGCCTGGCCGCCCAGGATGTGGGCGGCCTCGGACTCCGTCAGGCCGTGCGGGACCGGGTCGAAGGCGTACACGTCGGCGAGGGTCAGCAGGGTGCCGACCGGGGTGGGCTCGCCGGGGTCGTCCGACTGGCGGTAGTCGAGATAGCACGAGATGTCGGGGCAGGAGATGACGTCGAAGCCGGCCTTCGCCGCGACCACCGTGGGACGACGGCCGCGCCACGCGGCGAGCACGGCGGTGGGCGGTGCGCCGCGGGTCAGCAGCTCGTCCCACCCGAAGACGCGCCGGCCCAGCGAGCCGAGGAACGCCGCCATCTGCCCGGTGAACCACGGTTGCACCGCGGACGGGCCGTCGAGGCCCAGCCGGGCGAGATCGGGGCTGCCCACCCACTCGTCGGCCGGGCATTCGTCGCCGCCGATGCCGATCAGCTCGGCGGGGAAGATCGAGCAGACGTGCGCGAGCACGTCGCGGCAGAAGGACAGGGTCTGGTCGGACATGTTCAGCACGTGGGTGGAGATCCCCCAGGACGTGCGTACGGGTCCGGACCAGCCATTGCCGAGCGCCGGATAGGCCGCGATGGCCGCTTGCATGTGGCCCGGCATGTCCACCTCGGGGATCACGGTCACGAAGCGCTCGGCCGCGTAGGCGACGATCCGTCGCAGGTCGTCGGTCGTGTAGAACCCCTCGTGCGGACGGTCGTCGTAGCGGTCGTGCACGCGCGCGCCGAGCATCGTCGCGGACCGCCGGGCGCCCACCTCGGTGAGCCGCTCCCAGCCGGGCACCTCGATCCGCCAGCCCTGGTCGTCGGTCAGGTGCAGGTGCAGGTGGTTGAGCTTGTGGAAGGCGGCGAGGTCGATGAACCGCAGCACGTCGGGGACGGGCATGAAGTGCCGGGCCACGTCGAGCATCACCCCGCGCATGCGGAACCGCGGGGCGTCGACGACCCGGCCGACCGGCAGGCGGCCGCCGTCGCCGTCGAACAGCAACTGGCGCAGGGTCTGCGCGCCGTAGAAGACGCCCGCCGGGGAACCGCCGGCGATCACCACCCCGTCGGGGGCGGTGCTCAACGCGTACCCCTCAAGCGGTTGATTTTGGTCGATCGTCAGGCGGAGGCCGCCCTCGCCGGGCGGGAGGGGCAGCGAGATCGCGTCCCGGAGCCAGGCGGCGACCGAGTCGAGGCCGTCGTCGAAGGCCACGTGGGCGCCGGCGCCGAGCGCGAAGTTCTCGGCGCTGAGCTGTACGGACGTCGGCCGAGGGAGCACTCGCACCTCCGTAGGGGACCGGGTTCGGATATAGTTTGTTGATCTAGGCAGGGTTGTCAACGGAGACGGGCGAATGACCTGGGACCTGCTGCTGACCGGCGGTGACCCGGTCGACGTCGCGGTCCGCGACGGCGTGATCGCGGCAACCGGTTCGAGTCTCCCCCGCGACGCGCACACCGTGGTCGACCTCGACGGCCACCTGGTCACGCCGGGCCTGATCGATCTGCACACGCACGTCGGGCCGGGCTACTGGGGCATCGAACCCGACCCGATCGCGTGGTACACCGGCGTCACGACCTGGGTCGACGCGGGCACGACCGGCGCATACACCTTCGACGCACTGCGGACGAAGCGGACGGACGTGCGGGTCGCCGTGCTGCTCAACATCGCGGCGACCGGGCTGGCCGGGCGCACCGGCGAGTGCCGCGACCTGGCCAACTGTGACGTTCCGCGGGCGGTCGACACGATCCAGCGGCACCGCGACACGATCCGCGGCATCAAGGTGCGGATGGATCGGGAGACGGTCGGCGACAACGGGCTGGAACCGCTGCGCCGCGCGCTCGAGGCCGGCGAGCGAACCGGAGTCCCGGTCATGGTCCACATCGGAGTCCCGCCGCCGCCGGTCGACGAGGTGCTCGACCTGCTGCGCCCCGGCGACATCGTCACGCACTGCGCCAGCGGGCTGGCGTCGCCGCTCGGCCCGGCGCTGCGCGCGGCCGTCGACCGCGGCGTGCTGCTCGACATCGGGCACGGCTCGGGCGGGTTCGCCTTCGACATCCTCGAACGGCAGCTGGACCTCGGCATCCGGCCGACCACGATCTCGACCGACCTGCACGCCCGGTCGCTGCACGGGCCCGCGTTCGACCTGCCCACCACGATGGCGAAGCTGCTCGCCTGCGGCCTCCCGCTGGCCGAGGTCGTCGAGGCGGTCACGATCCGGCCGGCCCGAGCGCTCGGCCTTCCCGGCGGGACCCTGGACGTCGGCGCACCGGCCGACCTCGCCGTCTTCGAGGTGCGCCACGAGGACTTCGAGGTGACCGACGCGCACCTCCGCACGAAACGATCACCCATGCGACTGATAAACCTGATGACGTACGCCAGGGGACGCGCACTGCCGCCGAGGCTGCCGCCACCCGTACCGGGGTGGATCCCGCTCACCGACGCGCAACGCGCGGCCCTGGCCCGCCGCGACCGCGACGTCCGCGCCCTGTTCGGCACCCCGCTGGTCGGCGCGGACGGCCTGGACGACCAGTTCCCACGAGAGCACCGGAGGCCCTGACATGCCCAAGCGCGCGATCAAAGCCGACAAGGCGGCCCCGGCCGGCGGCCCCTACTCGCACGCCGTGATCGCCGGCGACACGATCTACCTGGCCGGGTCGGTGCCCGCGCTCCCCGACGGCACCCGCGTCACCGGCAGCTTCGCCGAGCAGGCGCACGCGGCGTTCCGCAACCTGGCGGCCTGCGCGGAGGCGGCCGGCGCGAGCCTCGACGACGCCGTCCGGGTGGGTGTCTACCTGCGCGACTTCGACGACTTCGCCGAGCTCAACGAGATCTACCCGCAATACATCAAGGGCGACCATCTGCCGGTACGCACGACCCTCCCGGTCCCGCTGGTCGGTTTCGACATCGAGATCGATGCCATCCTCTACGTGGGGTGACCCATGCTGCAGGTGACGCCGAACGGGCCGTGGACCAAGGACGTCCACCCGAACCTGCCGATCTCGCTCACCGAGGTGCTGGCCGAGCTGCGGGAGTGCTTCCGGGCCGGCGCGACCGGCGTACACCTGCACGTCCGGGATGAATCCGGTGCGGAGACCCTGCGGCCCGAAGTCGTGAACGAGACCTGCCGCTGGGTGCGGGCGCTCGCCGCCGAGGAGGGGGTCGCCGCCGAGATCGGGCTGACCACCGGCGAGTGGATCGTGCCCGGCCTGGCCGAGCGGATCGCGATGATCCGCGAGTGGGAGGGCGTCGACTGCGCCACGGTCAACCTCTCCGAGGCCGGCTTCGAGTCGGTCATGACGGCGATGCTCGACGTCGGGATCGGCATCGACGTGGGGCTGTGGGCGCCGGCCGAGATGCGGGCGCTGCTCGCCTCCGGCCTGCTGCCGCGGGCGCAGCGGGTGAGCATCGAGCTCGATCCCGGCGAGCCGTACTTTCTGATCGGGGAGCCGTCCGCGATCGCCCAGGAGGTCAACGACGCCCTGGACGAGGCAGGCTCGACCTGCCCGCGGCTCACCCACGGCATGCGCGACTGGACGTGGCCGCTGGTGGCCGACGCGTTCCGGCGCGGGCACGACACCCGGGTCGGCTTCGAGGACTCGATCTATCTGCCGGACGGGTCGATCGCGCCGAGCAACAGCGCCCTGGTCCGGGCGGCCCAAGCTCTGCGGTCCTGACCCGGTCCCCGACGCCGGCCGTTCATTGCCAGGGTGACCAGGGCGACCGCCGTGAGCAGGGCGCCCACCAGGGCCAGCGGCCGCGATCCGAGCTGCGGCAGCAGCGCGCCGCCGAGCAGCGAGCCGGCCGCGATGCCCGCGTTGAAGGCGGTGCTCACCCCGGCCGAGGCCAGGTCGGTGCTCCCCGGCGCGACCACCAGCATCCGGCCCTGCACGCTGGTGGCGAACGCCGCATACGCAAACCCGCTTCCGGCCACCAGCACCACGGCCGCCGCCGGCCGCGGGCCCAGCAGGAACAGGCCGGTCAGCGAGCTCACCCCGACGCTGAGCGCCGCCAGCAGCGTCCCGATCGGATGCGGATCGAGGGTGCGGGACACCACGAACGCGCCGGCCGTTCCGGCCAGCCCCGAGACGAGCAGCAACGCGGGCAGGGCCGACTCGGCGAAGCCGCTGACATCCAGCAGGAACACCGTCAGGTACGTGGTGAAGGTGAGGAACCCGGTGATCGCGATCGCGATCCCGGTCAGCAGCGCCCGGAACGCTCGCCGGTCGGGGGCGGTGCCGCGCGCCGCCCCGCCCGCGCTCGGCCGATAAGACGGGATCAGCGCGACCACGGCGACGGTCGCGAGCACGCCGAACCCGGCCATGAAGGCGAACGCGGCCCGCCAGCCGGCCTGCTGCCCGATCCACGTGCACAGCGGGACGCCGAGCACCGGCGCCAGGGCCGGGCCGGTCGCGAACAGCCCCACCACCCGGCCGCGGACGGCCACCGGGAACAGCCCGCTCGCCACCGGGGCGACGATCGACCAGAACAGCGCCTGGGTGAGCGCGGTGGCCAGCCGGGCGACGGCCAGCACGGCATAGGTGCCGGCCAGCGCGCCGGCCAGGTTGGCGACGGCGAACAGCAGCAGGGTGGCGCCGAGCAGCCGGCGCCGCGGGATGTGCTGGGTGAGCAGGGTCAGCGGGATCGAGGTGAGAACGACGACGATCGCGTACCCGCCGACCAGCAGGCCGATCTGCGAGCGGGACCGGTGCAGGTCGTCGGCGATCAGGGTGAGCAGGCCGATCGGCAGCAGTTCGGTCGAGACGAACGCGCAGGCGGCCAGCGACAGCACGATCAAAGCAGCCCACGCCCGGCGCGGCGCGACCTCCGGCGTCACGCGGTCTCCCTCCCCGAGCCTCCGACGCTACTGTCTTCCCCGGACCGGCTCTACAGATTAAGAAGGAGGGCGATGACCAGCAGAGCCGGGGCGCAGAGCAGTGTGGACAGGAAGATCGCGTCGCGGGCCAGGACGAGCGCGGTCTCGAACCGCTGGCCGTAGAGGAAGACGTTCTGCGCGGTCGGCAGGGCGGCGAGCACGGTCACCGCGTACGTCTGCTCCCGGCTCAGCCCGAGCACGACGGCCAGCAGGAAGGCGATCGCCGGCATCCCGGCGACCTTCAGCGCGACGGCGGCGACGGTCGGCACCCGGTCGGGGCCGGCGGCGAGCACGCGGCGGCCGGAGAGCGACATGCCGAAGGCGATCAGCACCATCGGGACCGCGGCGTGACCCATCGTGGTGATCGGGGCGGCGATGACCGCGGGTAGCCGCAGACCGGTCACGGAGAAGAGCGCTCCCACGAGAACGGCGACGATCATCGGGTTGCGCAGCGGGGCCAGGACCGTGCTCCGCCAGGACGCGTGGCCGGTCGCGGCGATCTCCAGCAGGGCCAGCGCGAGCGGCGTGATGATCAGCAGCTGGAGCATGATGATCGGCACCACCAGGGCGGCGTCGCCCAGCACGTACGTGGCGATCGGGATGCCGATGTAGTTCGCGTTGACGTAGCCGGCCGCGAGCGACCCCATGATCCGCGTGCCCCGGTCGCGGCCGCGCGTGAACAGCGGGTGGACCGCGAAGCAGGCGAGGGCGGCGGCGGTCGACACGAGCAACGGCTCGCTGAACAGGACCCGCAGGTCGGCGCCGGCCACGCCGGTGAACAGCAGGCAGGGGTTCAGCACCGCGTACACGATCCGGCCGGCCACGGCCTCGGCGTTCTCGGGTAGCCCGGCCCACCGCCGCGCCGCCCAGCCGACCAGCACGATGACGCCGATGAGCACGAACCCGGACAGTGCCGAGATCATGGGTTCGTCATGGCTCTCCGTCTATGTCCATATCGCGGTAGCCTGCTGCAGTGACGGATCGTATGCCCAACGTGGGAGACGTGGCGGCGATCCCGTTGCGGGGCGGCTACGGTGCCTGTCAGGTCACCGGTCTCGGTCCGACGGCGTGCGCGCTCGACTGGTTCTCCACCGACCTGCCGGAGCTCGACCGGCTGGCCTCGTGCCCGCCGCTCGTCCTCGACCATCACGCCCTCCGGGGCCAATCTACCGAGGTCAACATCGTCGGTGACGAGCCGCCCCCGCCCTGGTGGACCTGGCTGGGCCAGCTCACCCTGGCGCCCGGCCTGGGCACCCGGGTCGGCGACCACGCGGACTGGGGATGGCTGGCCACCCAGATCGCCGCGCAGCGCCGCTGGGATTGCGACCTGCCCCCCGAGGCGCGGCAGGCCTACCGCGCCGGCACCGGCAAGGCGACGACGCTGCTGGACCTGACCGCCGACGGCTCGGCCCTCACCGACCTCGACCACCTCCCCCGCTGCACCTCGCTGGCCTGGTCGGGCCCCGATCGCGGCCTGCGCGCGGCCCTCGCGGCCCACCCGATCGTCGGCGACCTGACCTGGGTGGAGCCCCCGCCGGACGTCGACCTCACCGGCACGTACCTCACCCGCCTGCGGCTGTCCGGCGGGCAGGTACGGTCGCTGCGCCTGCCGCCCGGCATGGCGACGCTCAAGCTCGACGACGACGCCCCGGTCGCCGCGGTGTCCGCCGCCGACGACGGGCGCTGGCTGCGCCTGGTCGCCGACCACGCCTGGATGCCTCGCGGCCTGACCGGCCTGCGCGACCTCGAGCTGACCGGCGACGGCACGATCTCCGTGGCCGGTCTGGCCGACCTGCACGACCTGCGCCGGCTGCGGCTGACCTGGCGGTCGGCCCCGGGCCGGCTGACCGACGCGGCCGCCCTGGCGAGCGTGTCCCGGTTGGCGGACATCCGGCTCACCGGCGCGTACGGGATGACCGACCGCACCCTGCCCGAGCTGCCGTCCCTGCGCTGGCTGGCCTGCGCGGGCCTGTACCGCAAGGCGGCCGCCGCGATCGAGAACCGCTACCGGGACGCCGACGTGCGGCTCGACATCAGCGACGTGGAAGCCGAGTGGCGCGAGTACTGACCCCGTTCGCGGCGCCGGGGGCGAACCGTTTGCCGAAGGCAGCGGATCAGCAGTTTCCGTCGTGGTTGGATCACGGGTAACAGCGGGGAAACGTAGGGCTGCGAGCATCGCGGGGATCCAGGGAGGTTCGGTTGTTCCTCAGCCAGCACGAACAGGAACGCCTGCTCATCCACGTCGCGGCGGAGGTGGCCCAACGCCGGCGGGGCCGGGGGCTGAAGCTCAATCATCCGGAGGCCACGGCGATCATCACCGCCTTCCTGCTGGAGGGCGCCCGGGACGGGCGGACCGTGGCCGAGCTGATGGACGCCGGGCGGCGGGTGCTCACCCGGGAGGACGTCATGGAGGGTGTGCCCGAGATGCTGAGCGAGGTGCAGGTCGAGGCGACGTTTCCGGACGGGACCAAGCTCGTCACCGTGCACGGGCCGATCGCATGATCCCCGGCGAGGTGTTCCCGGGCGACGGCCCGATCGAGATCAACCCGGGGCGGGCGGTGGTCCGGCTGACGGTGCGCAACACCGGGGACCGGCCGGTGCAGGTCGGGTCGCATTTCCACTTTGCGGAGTGCAATGCGGCGCTCGAGTTCGACCGGGACGCGGCGTGGGGGCAGCGGCTGGCCGTGCCGGCCGGGACGTCGGTACGGTTCGAGCCGGGGATGCCGCGCGACGTCGAGCTGGTCGCGCTGCGCGGGAACCGGGTGGTGCCGGGGCTGCGCGGCCTCGCGGGCGGTCCGCTGGACGCCGTGCCCGACACTGCGGCGAGCGCCGCGGCGGAGACTCCCGTCGCCGCCCCCGACGCCGAGACTGAGCACACGTTCGAGCCCGAGAACGGGAGCCCGCGATGACCAGTCTGGATCGGGGACGGTACGCCGCCCTCTACGGGCCGACCGCCGGGGACCGGATCCGGCTGGCGGACACCAACCTGCTGATCGAGATCGAGGAGGACCGCAGCGCCGGGCCGCAGCCCGGGGACGAGGTGGTCTTCGGCGGCGGCAAGGTCATCCGGGAGTCGATGGGACAGTCGCGGGCCACCCGCGCCGAGGGCACACCGGACACGGTGATCACCGGGGCCGTCGTCGTCGACCACTGGGGGATCGTCAAGGCCGACATCGGGATCCGGGACGGCCGGATCGTGGCGGTCGGCAAGGCCGGCAACCCGGACACGATGGACGGCGTGCACCCCGAGCTGGTGATCGGGCCGGGCACCGAGGTCGTCGCCGGGAACGGGAAGATCGTCACGGCCGGCGCGATCGACAGCCACGTGCATCTGATCAGCCCCACCATTCTGGACACGGCGCTCGCCGCCGGCATCACCACCATCATCGGCGGCGGCACCGGCCCGGCCGAGGGCACCAAGGCCACGACCGTGACACCCAACCAGTGGCACCTCGCGCGGATGCTCGAGGCGATCGACACCTTCCCGATCAACGTGCTGCTCCTCGGCAAGGGGAACACGATGTCCGAGGAGTCGATGTGGGAGCAGCTGCGCGGCGGGGCGGGCGGCTTCAAGCTGCACGAGGACTGGGGCACGACGCCCGCGGTGATCGACGCCTGCCTGCGGGTCGCGGACGCGTCCGGGGTGCAGGTCGCGATCCACACCGACACGCTGAACGAGGCCGGGTTCGTCGAGGAGACGCTGCGGGCGATCGGCGGGCGATCGATCCACGCGTATCACACCGAGGGTGCCGGGGGCGGCCACGCGCCGGACATCATCACCGTCGCCTCGCACCCGAACGTGCTGCCCTCGTCGACCAACCCGACCCGGCCGTACACCCGCAACACGCTCAGCGAGCACCTCGACATGCTGATGGTCTGCCACCACCTGAACTCGGCCGTGCCGGAGGACCTGGCGTTCGCCGAGAGCCGGATCCGGCCGTCGACGATGGCGGCCGAGGACCTGCTGCACGACCTCGGGGCGATCTCGATGATCGGGTCGGATTCGCAGGCCATGGGACGGGTGGGCGAGGTCATTCTGCGGACGTGGCAGACCGCGCACGTGATGAAGGCCCGCCGCGGCGCGCTGCCCGGTGACGGCGCGGCCGACAACCAGCGGGTCAAGCGCTACGTCGCGAAGTACACGATCTGCCCGGCGGTGGCGCACGGGATGGCCGACCAGGTCGGCTCTCTCGAGCCGGGGAAGCTCGCCGATCTGGTGCTGTGGGACCCGGCGTTCTTCGGGGTCCGGCCGGCCCTCGTGATCAAGGGCGGCATGATCGCGTACGCCCAGATGGGTGACGCCAACGCCTCGATTCCGACGCCGCAGCCGATGCTGCCGCGCCCGATGTTCGGCGCGTACGGGGTGGTGCCGGCTCAGACGTCGCTGGCGTTCGTCGCGCCGGCGGCGATCGACGCCCTCCTCGGCGACCGGATCAGCGTGAAGCGGGCGCTCTCCCCGGTGGCGGACACCCGCCGGGTGAGCAAGACCGACCTGCCGCTGAACGACGCGCTGCCGCGGATCGAGGTGGAACCGGACACGTTCACCGTCCGCATCGACGGCGAGGTCATCGAACCCGATCCGGTGACCGAACTGCCCATGGCCCAGCGTTACTTCCTGTTCTGACCATGAGCCTCGCGACCCTTCTCGTGCTGGCCGACGGGCGGCTGCCGGCCGGCGGGCACGCCCACTCGGGCGGGCTCGAGGCGCAGGTCGCGGCCGGGCGGGTCGGCGACCTCGACGACGTGGCCGGCTTCCTCCGCGGGAAGCTGCACACCACCGGGCTGGTGGCGGCGGCGTTCGCGGCGGCGGCCTGCCGGCGGCCCGGCGAGTGGGCCGCGCTCGACGACGGGCTCGACGCGCGGACCCCGTCGCCCGCGCTGCGGAAGGCGTCGCGGGCTCAGGGGCGGGCGCTGCTGCGGGCCGGGCGGGCGATGTGGCCGCTGCCGCCGGCCGGGCGCGATCCGCATCAGCCGACGGCGCTGGGGATTCTGGCGTACGCCGCCGATCTCGGGCCCGCGGAGGCGGCCGTCGCAGCGGCGCACGGGGTCACGACCGGGGCGGCAAGCGCGGCGGTGCGGCTGCTCGGGCTCGATCCGTACGCGGTTCATGGGCTGATCGCGCGGCTCGCCCCGGAGTGCGACCGGATCGCGGCGGAGGCGGCCCGCAGGGCGGACGAGCCGGTCGACGATCTGCCGGCGGCGGGCGCTCCGCTGCTCGACATCGGCGCCGAACACCACGCGACCTGG
Organism: Actinoplanes sp. KI2; assembly: GCF_025630775.1. Classification (GTDB taxonomy): domain Bacteria; phylum Actinomycetota; class Actinomycetes; order Mycobacteriales; family Micromonosporaceae; genus Actinoplanes. Next base: position 146,962 of record NZ_JAOSZE010000011.1, on the reverse strand, counting down.
GAGGTGCGTCTTTTTGCCTCATGACCACGAACACGGCGCGACCGGCGGGGCCCTGCCCCGCCCGTCGGACAACTACGAGCCGGTGCCGCACAGCCACCCGCACCCCAAGGTAGATCCGCACCAGCCGCTAGCCGGCGGGCCGCGGGCACTGCGGGTGGGCATCGGGGGGCCGGTGGGATCGGGGAAGACTGCCCTGGTCGCGGCCCTGTGCCGGGCTCTCGGCGCGGAGCTGCGGCTGGCCGTGGTGACCAACGACATCTACACCACCGAGGACGCGGACTTCCTGCTGCGCAACGGGGTGCTGCCGGCCGAACGGATCCGGGCGGTGGAGACCGGGTGCTGCCCGCACACGGCGATCCGCGACGACATCTCGGCCAACCTCGACGCGGTCGAGGAACTGGAGGGCACGCTCGGGCCGCTCGACCTGGTGCTGGTGGAGAGCGGCGGGGACAACCTGACCGCCACGTTCAGCAAGGGGCTGATCGACCGGCAGATCTTCGTGGTGGATGTGGCCGGTGGGGACAAGGTGCCGCGCAAGGGCGGCCCCGGGGTCACCGCCGCCGACCTGCTGGTGATCAACAAGACCGACCTGGCGCCGCTGGTCGGCGCCGACCTCGCGGTGATGGAGTACGACGCGAAGGCTCGCCGGGGCGACCTGCCCACGGTGTTCCTCTCGCTGGTCGAGGACCGCACCGCCGCGCCGGTCGCCGAGTGGATCCGCGGGCTGGTGGGCGCGCAGGCGCCGGGGACCTGATGCGGGCCGGGGCGCGGATCGTGGCCGAGGCGGACGGGCGCGGGGGCACCCGGCTCACCGTCCTGCGCGGGGAGTCGCCGCTGCTGCCGCGCCGGACCGGCGGCCGGGGCGAGGCCGGGGCGACCGTGCACCTCGTGGGCGGGGCGGCCGGGCCGCTGCGCGGGGACGACCTTCGCCTGGAGATCGCGGTGGGTCCGGGGGCGCGACTGACCGTCCGCAGCGTGGCGGCGCAACTGGCGCTGCCCGGGCGGGCCGGGTTGCCGGCCTCGCGGTTCGAGATCCGGGCCACGGTGGCGGGCACGCTGCGGTGGCTGCCCGAGCCGCTGATCGCCGCGGCCGGGTGCGACCACGTGCTGAGCACCCGGGTCGACGTCGCCGCGGGCGGCACGCTGCTGTGGCGCGAGGACCTGGTGTGCGGGCGGCATGCCGAGCCCACCGGGGAGGTCCGGCTGTCGACGACGATCCGGTACGGGGGCGCCACGCTCTACCGGCACGACCTTTCGGTCGGGCCGGACGCCCGGTCGGCGGCCGTGCTGGGCGAGCATCGGGCGGTCGGCACCTTGATCGCGGTGCCGGGACTGTCCGGCGACTTCCCGGCCGGCTTCCCGGCCACGAACCGGGCCGCGATCATGCCGCTGGCCGGCCCCGGAGTGCTGGCCACGGCGGTCGGTGCGGACATTCGCGAGGTGCGGGCGGTTCTCGATCCGCTCGATGCTCGGGAAGGTGGGGCGGCCGGCATCCCCGCCGACATCCCGGCCGACATCCCGGCCGACATCCCGGCCGACATCCCGGCCGACATCGCGGCCGACATCGCGGCCGACATCGCGGCCGACATCCCGGCCGCTTGAGCCGGCCGCCGCCGGGGTGAGTTACGCGGCGACCGCGATGGGCACGCCGTGGCTGTCCGTCAGGGCCAGGCGGGTGTGCAGGTCGCCCTGCTGGGAGACCCGGGCGAAGTACTCCGAGCGGCGCCGCTGCAGGCAGCCCTTCCGGGTCCGCGGGCCGCCGGCCGCCACCGTCAGCAGCTCCGGGGCCAGGGAGCTGTTCAGCCCCTCGCGCAGCAGCTGCAGCGCCTCGGTGCGGAGCTGGGAGATCCGGGACTCGGTCACGCCCAGCCGCTCCGCCACCTCGCTCAGCGGCTGTTCCTGCAGGAACGACTCGGTGACGACCAGCCGCAGCCGCTCCGGCAGGGCCTGGATGGCCTGATGCAGATAGCCGAGCCGCTCGCGCTTGAGCAGCAGGTCCTCGGGGCCTTCGGAGAGCTCGGGGACCATCTCCTCGGCGGCGCCGGTGGGGAAGCCCTGCAGGCTCAGCAGGGCGGCCTTCTGCACGTCGTCCTCGACGGTCGCCAGCTCGGCCACGCCGATGCCCAGCATCTCGGCCACCTCGGCGTCGGTGGGGGTGCGGCCCAGGGCCGCGGTGAGCTCCTGCCGGGCGGACGCGGTGCGCCTCGCCCTGGCCCGTACCGAGCGGCTCGCCCAGTCCTGCCCGCGCAGCTCGTCCAGCAGGGCGCCGCGGATGCGGACGGCCGCGAAGCGGTGGAAGGGGATGCCTCGGGTCACGTCGAACGATCGGGCCGCGCCGAGCAGGGCAGCGAACCCGGCCGAGGACAGGTCGTCCGCGTGGACATGACCCGGTACCCGGTTCTGCAGTTCCCGGACCAGGTGGCCAACCATCGGCATGTGTTCGCGGACGAGGTCCTCGATGTCACGCGCGGACGGCGCGTCGTGGGTCGTGCCGATGGTGGCGGGGAGCTCGGTCGTGGTCGTCACGTGGTCCTCCTCGCTCATACGACCGGTGGTGAAAACCGGCTGACGAGGAAGACTTTTGCCGCCGAAAGGTGCAGCGGCGGCCGAACTCGGTTGCTTTTGGGGTGCTTTTTGCGAGAAACGCTCAGGTATCAGGCGGTGAGGGCAGCGTTCTTGACCAAGCCCGCGAGCTCGTCGTGCACCCAGTGCATGCGGCGGACGGCCATCTCCGGGTGATCACCGAACTCGGTGGCCACCTCGGCCGCGCACCCGTCGCTGCCGTGCAGCAGGATCATCGCGGTGACGGCCTGCTCCACTGCTCGTCTGTTGGGGCGCTCGGACGGCTGCAGGCTGGAGACGAACAGCGCCTCCGCCGCCAGATCCTTGACAATGCTGATCATTTTGATCGGACTCCCCGATGTACGACTTTGTCGACCCCTGCTGGAGCGATTCTCGCCGGTGCGGCGCGCGCCCGGTGGCTGCCACGCCCGAGGCGGTCGTCTTATCGGTCGCCAGGCATGCAGATCTCGTCGCCGATCGCTCCGGAAAGTGCCTGCTCACATCGGTTTCACCCTAACGCGGTGATCGACCGCCCGGCTCGTGGTTTTCGGCCGGGCGGCCGATCGGAAACATCTGGCCGGCTAGCAACCGCCCGGGGCGTCCGGGTCGCAGTCCAGCGTGGCCGTGGGCGGCGGGCTCGCCGGGCTGGTGGTCGGCTGGACGATCGGATCCGTGGTCGTCGCCGTCGGGGTCGGGGTCGGCGACGCCTCACTGCTCTTCGGGGTGGGGAAGATCGGGGTCTGGGTGGACGTGGTCCCGGTGGTCGGGACGGTGGTCGCCTCCGTGGCGGTCGGGCCGGTGGTCGCCACGGGCGCCGTGGTGACCGGCGCCGTGGTCGGCGTGATGTGCACGATGCCGCTCGGGTCGATCGAGATGCCGGGCACCGGCGTGGTGCTGGCCGACGCCGTCGGGCCGAGCCGGACGTGGCCGTTGGACAGGTGCTCCACCTGACGGGACGGCTCGCCGGGCTTCGCCGACACGAACGTCTCGCAGGTGCGGTTGTTCAGCATGAACGCCAGCGGCGGGGTGTTGCTCTGGACGTACTGCCCGGTGATCGGGACGTTCAGCGTGGTCTGCGGGTTCAGCGGCGCGCTCGAGGTGACCGTGATCGCCCGGTCGGCCTGGGTCAGCACGGACTTGCCGCCGCCGGTGACGGTCTGGTCGCCCGGCATGATGAACCACAGCTTCCAGTTGTCGACCGGGACATCATCCCGGTTGGCCAGCGTCACCTGGGCCTTGAACTGACCGTTCGCATCCGACCAGACGGCGTAGCTGACCACGCACTTGCCGGTGGCGGGCACGACCGACGGTTGCGGCGTGCCGCCGGCCCCCGCGTTCGGGTTCAGGTTGCTGACCAGGCTCCACGAGTAGGTGCCGGCGCCCAGCAGCAGGACGAACCCCGCGGCGACCAGGATCCGGCGCGTCTTCTCCTTGGCGCTCTTGTTCCCCTTGACGCCGGCGGTCGACTCGTCGCCCACGGCGGGACGCAGCGGAGCGCTCATCACGACCGGGCCGGACGGCAGATCACCGAACCTGCTGTGCCGGGCCGGCGGCACGGCCATCTCCTGCTGCATCGGCGCGGGCTCCCGGCGGATCACGTCCGGGTACGACCGCTGTGCCGGCAGGATCGTGGTGTCCTCGGCGTTCCGGGCCCAGTCCGGCACGTACCCGCTGGCCACCATCGGCGCGCCCGCGGCGATCTGGGCCAGCACGTGCGCGAGCTCGGCGCTGGACGGCCGGTCCGCCGGGTGCTTCTCCAGGCAGCGTCCGACCAGGGCGTCCACTGCGGGCGGGAGGCCATCGACCGGCGGGAGCGGGTCGGGCTCCACGTACTGGTGGGCACGCAGCAGCGCGGTGGTGGTGCCGACGTCCCAGGGCAACTGCCCGATCAGCGTGCGGTAGATCAGCAGGCCCACCGCGTACACGTCGGTGGCCGGGCTCACCTGGCCGCCCTCGAGGCGCTCCGGCGCGAGATACGCCGGCGTGCCGAGCAGGCTGCCGTCGGGGTCTATATCGTTCTCCCCGATCAGCGCCGAGATGCCGAAGTCGACCACCTTGGCGCCGGTCTGGGTCAGCATGACGTTGGCCGGGGTGACGTCGCGGTGCACGATGCCGCGCGCATGCGCGGCCGCGAGCGCCGCGGCGACCTCGGCGGTGATTCCGACCGCGTGCTGCCAGGGCAGCCGGCGGGTCCGGGCCAGGACGGCGGCGAGCGACTCGCCGTCGATCAATTCCATGACGACGTACGGGACGGGTTCGCCGTCGACCGTGGTGGCCTCGCCGTAGTCGTAGACGTTCGTGATGTTCGGGTGGGAGAGCCGGGCGGCGGCCTGGGCCTCAGCCCGCAGCCGGCGCCGGAAGGCCGGGTCCACACTGGTCGACGGCGGCAGCACCTTGACCGCGACCTGTCGCCCGAGGACCTCGTCGAACCCTCGCCACACCACTGACATCCCGCCGGCGCCGAGCCGTTCCACCAACCGGTATCTACCGGCCAGCAGGCTCGATCCGGGCAGGTCCGTCGTGCTCATGTGCCCCCACATGCGCGCTCCGAAGAAACGCCGGGTCACACCGCCATGTCACCCGACGCCGGGGTTCGTCCCCGCCTCCTTCAGACCGGGCGTTCCCCATCGACGGCGAGGATGTTAGCCCACCCCGGCCGCTATCACGAGATGTCGACACCGGGCGCCACCTGCGGATCGTTACGGACCGTTTCCCGGCATATGCCAACCGTCGGGGCACGGCGAGCGGGCCGAAAAGTCGGATCTAGGACTCATTTCCCCGCCACTTTGCCCGAAATTTGCAAATATTTATGGTTGAAAGCGAAAGGTCGATAGTGCAGCTTTCTGAAGGTCCACCATGGACCAGTACACAATCTGTCGTCAATACGTCACGGAAAGACATCAGCTCCGTAATCGACTGATGATCTCAGTTGTTCGCCCCATGGCAAAAGTTGAAGGATCTAGCTGTGCAAACCCATCTGATCGGGTGATCCCCGCGGCTGATCAGTCATTTCGCGTACCAGCCCCGACACTCGGCGTTTCCGTCCCCGAAAGACGGACGTCGGCCGTCATCCCAGCAGGACGCCCTGGACGAAGTCCCGGGCCGGCACCTGCACCGCGCCCGGCGCCTTGGGCAGCGCGGCCACCGGCATGTCGGTCCCGCGCACCGCGCCCAGCTCGGCCAGCAGGGCCAGCACCGGCGCCAGCGTCTCGTACAGAACCAGCACCACATCGCCCGGTCCGGCCAGCCGCAGCGCCTCGGTGACCGCCTCCCGGTAACCGTCGGCCCGCAACGCCAGCAGCTTCGGCCGACGGGCCCGCATCTCCCGCTCGACGAGCGCGGACACCTCCCCCGGCTGCCTGCCCCGCGGGTCCTCGTCGTCGTAGAGCACCGCCCGCACGACCCCGTCGGCCACGACCTGGGCGCACGCCGCCAGCAGGTCGTCGCGCCGGTCGCCGGGCAAGGTCACCACCGCCACGCACCGCTCGACCCCCCAGAGCCCGTGCAGAGTACGCAGCGTGGCGGCGAGCGCGGCCGGGTTGTGCGCGTAGTCCACGAAGACCGAGACGTCGCCGATCCGCAGCAGCGTGGCCCGCCCCGGATTGGCCACCGCCGGGTCGAAGTCGGCCAGCCGACCGGACACCGACTCCTGGCCGGCGCCGAGCGCCCGGGCCGCCGCCACCGCCGCGAGAGCGTTGGCGGCCGCGTGCGGCGCCGCCCCGCCGAAGGCGCCCGGCAGGTCGGCCATCCGCAGCAGCGGCGTCCGCCGGGCGCCGGTGGCCTGCACCAGCCAGCCGTCCTGCACCAGATAGGCGGTCGCACCCTTGGCCAGGTGCTCGACCACCACCGGCTGGTGCGGGTCGAGCCCGAACCAGACCACCCGCTTGCGGTCGGCCCGCACCCGCGGCCGGTCCACCAGCGTCCGCACCCACGGGTCGTCGGCATTGAGAACCAGGGTCCCGCCGTCCCGTACCCGCTCGGCCACCAGCGCCTTCACATGCGCCAGGTCCTCGACCGTGTCCAGCCCGTCCTGCCCGAGGTGGTCGGCGGTGATGTTGGTGATCACGCCGACGTCCGACCAGTCGTATCCGAGCCCGCGCCGCAGCAGCCCGCCCCGCGCGGTCTCCAGCACCGCCGCCTGCACGCCCGGGTCGCACAGCACCATCTGCGCCGACAGCGGCCCGGTCGCGTCCGCCTGGTAGATCGCCCGCCCGTCCACGCTGACCCCGTCGCTGGTGGTCAGCCCGACCCGCATTCCGGTGTCGGCGAGCAGGTGCGCGGTCAGCCGGGCCACGGTCGTCTTGCCGTTGGTGCCGGTGATCGCCGCGGTCGGGATGCGACCGTCCGACCCGGCCGGAAACATCGCCCGCACGATCGCGTCGCCCACGTCACGTGCGCGGCCGCGCACCGGGGCCAGGTGCATCCGCAGGCCGGGCACCGCGTTCACCTCGATCACCCCGGCGGTGACCTCGCGGTCCACGGCGACCGGTGGCAGCGGTTCGGCGATGTCCGGCAGCCGCAGGTCGATCCCGCAGATGTCCAGGCCGACCAGTGCGGCCACCCGCAGGCAGAGCCGGGCCACGTCGGGGTGCACCCGGTCGGTGACGTCGTGGCTGATGCCGCCGGTGGAGAGGTTGGTGGTCTCGCGCAACCAGACCTGGCACCCGTTCTCCGGCACCGCGGCCAGCCGGATGCCCTGCCGCTCGAGCACCCGCATCGACGCGTCGTCCACGGTGATCCGGGTGAGCACCCGGGAGTGGCCGGCACCCCGCCGCGGGTCGGTGTTGGTGCGCTCGACCAGCTCGGCGACGGTGCTGCGGCCGTCGCCGACGACGTGCGCGGCGATCCGTTCGGCGGCCGCGGCCACCTCGCCGGCCACCACGAGCACCCGGTAGTCCCGGCCGCCCAGCTGGCGCTCGACGATCACGTCCTGACCGGCGGCGGTGAACGCGTACACGGTCTCGGCTCCGGTCATCACGCTCAGGGTGACCCGATCGCCCTGCCGGCCCTGCCGGGGTTTGATCACCACCGGGCCGCCGAGCTCGGCGAACAGGCAGGCGGCCTCGGTGGCGGTCCGCGCGGCGCCACCGGCCGGGATCGGCACGCCCGCGTCGTTAAGCAGCCGCCGGGTGATCTCCTTGTCGCCGGCCACGTCGATGCCGACGCCGCTGGTGCGGTCACTCATCGCGGCCCAGGCCATCCGCCGCCGATTGCCCCAACCGAGCCGAATCAGGCTGAGATCCGCGCAGCGCTCGACCGGGATGCCGCGGCGGCGGGCGGCTGCGATGATCGCCCGGGTGCTCGGGCCGGTGGCCTCCCGCTCGGCGGTCGCGGCCAGCCGGGCGATGCGGGACGTCAGGGAGGCGTCCGAGCTGTCGGCGTTCGCCGCCGGCGCCACGCTCGAGTAGGTCGCCCCGGCCACGATCTCGTCGACCAGGTCGATGGCCGTGGTGAGCAGGTGCTCCGGCACCGCGGACGAAGCCGGCTCGTCCATCGGGCACTCGATGATCAGGTGATAGAGGCCCGGCTCGCCGGCGGAGACCGTCCGGCCGAAGCTCACGTCCCGCCCGATGATCTGCGAGAGCTCGAGGCAGACGTGCTCGGTGACGTGCCCGAAGTAGGTGCCGCCGCGCAGCTTGCTGACGAAGCCGCCCGGCGCACCGGCCGCGCAGTGGTGCTCGGTCAGGCCGGGCAGCGCGCGCAGCAGCCGCTCGGCGAAGCCGGTGACGTCCGAGGTCTCCCGCCCGGCCAGGTCGCCGAGACGCAGCGCGGCCACGATCGCCGGCCGCGACAGGTACACGTTCGGTCCGCGGAGGCGGCGCAGGCTTTCGATCTTCATGCGGCTTCCCGTTCGAGCTTCATGCGGGTTCCCGTCCGGTCTTCGTGCGGCTTCCCGCTCGGGCTTCATGCGGCTCCTGTCGGGGCTTCATGCGGCTTCCCGTTCGGCGGTGGAGGCGTCGGCGACCGGCCGGCGGCCCGCGAGATGAAAGGTGTGTCCGGCGGCGAGCACGTGGATGCGCGCGCCGGTGAGCGTGATCGGGCCCTGGGCGGGAACCCGGATGTCGGTGGCGGCGCCGGCGTCGACCACCGTGACCGCGCCCGAGCCGAGCACCTCGAAGCGGTCGCCGTCGGTGAGGATGGCGGTGTCCTCGTCGATGCCGAGGCCGAGCTCGTGCGGGTAGAGCGCGACGGCGCTGAGCAGCCGGTTGACCCGGCCCCGCTCGGCGAAGTGCTGGTCGATCAGCACGCCGGGGAGGAACTCGAGGCCGGGCCCGGTGCGGACGCTGGCCCGGGTGATGCCCGGCGCGTCGCCCTCGGCGATCATGGTGCCGGACATGGCGGCGGCGCCCGCGCTGGTTCCGGCGATCACCGCGCCGGTCAGTTCGTGCAGCAGCGAGTCGGTCCGGGTTCCGCCGATCACCCGGGTGATCCGTTCCTGCTCGCCGCCGGTGAAGAACACCCCGGTGGCCCGGCGCAGCAACGGCTGTTCCGCATTGGCCTCTGCCCTCGTCGAGATGGACAACGCCTGCACCTCACCGGCGCCGAGCGCCGTGAACGCCTCGCCGAAGGACGAGGCGGCCAGGTCGGGCTCGGAGCTCGCGGTGGCGATCACGACGATGCGGGCTGCGGGACCGCCCGCCAGCGCGACGAAGCGGCCGAGCAGGCCAGGTCCGGCCGCGCCGCCGATGATCAGTAGCCGACGACTCGACACAGCCTCAGATTAAACGGAACAAATACGAAACATCCGCCTAACGGTCGTAGTCCGCCGGGAGCAAATGGGTCACCTCCGCCGGGCCCCGGGCGAGCGCGGCGGCCTTCTGCTCGAGCTGCTCGTCCCGTACGGTCAGCCGCCCCTCGTGCTGGCGCAGGTGCTCGGCCCAGGTCGGGACCTGGTAGACCTCGACGAAGCGGGCCGGGTCTGCGCCGTCGCGGAACAGGCCCCACCGAGTCGCCCCGGTGCGCTGCCTCGACCCGCGCAGCGCCGCCATCGCCTCCCGGAACGCGGCCGCGTTCGCCTCGTCCACCAGGTACACCGAGGTGACCAGCACCGGGCCCTCGTCCAGGTGCGGCTCGAGCATGAGGTGTGGCTCGGCCCAGTAGATCGCCGGGCTGCGGTCGGCGCCGTCCTGCTCGTGCACCGGCCACCAGAGCACCGTGCAGGTCCCCGTAAGCATGATCGCGGCCGCGATCAGATAGGCCGTCCGCAGGCTCGTGGCGGCGGTGACCTGCCCCCAGGCGAAGGCGCCGAACGCCTGCCCGCCCGCGAAGACCACCTGGTAGATGCCGAAGCCGCGGGCCCGCACCCAGTTCGGCAGGAACAGCTGGAGGGTCGCGTTCATCCGGGAGACCAGCGTCATCCAGGCCAGGCCGGCAAAGATCAAGACCACGATCACCGCGTACGCGTGCAGCACGAGCGCCATGACGACCAGCGCGAGACCGTAGACGACGCCGGCCGCGACGATCAGCTGGTTGGGGGTCAGGATCGTGCGGATCCTCGGCATCAGCAGGGCGCCCGCGATCGCGCCCACGCCGAGCGCGGCGAGCAGGATGCCGTATCCGCTCGCGTCCATCCGCAGCTCTTGATGGGCGACCAGCGGGAGCAGGCCCCAGATCACGCTGCCGGGAAGCACGAAGAGGACGACTCTGGCCAGCAACCGGCGGACCACCGGGGAATATCGGACGTATCGCCCACCGGCCCGTAGCGCGCTGCCCAGATGTTCGGGGTGAGAGGCCGGCGTCTGCGGCGGGCGCCGCCAGACAAAGAGGACCACCGCGAAAATCCCGAATGATGCCGCGTTTATCCCGAAAACCACGGCCGATCCCAGTTGGGCGACGAGCAGACCCGCCACCGCCGGCCCCGCGGATCTCGCCAGGTTCGTGTTCACCGCGCCGAGCGCCGAGGCCGACGGCAACTCCTCCCGCGGCACCACCTCCGGGATGATCGCCTGCCACGACGGCAGCGTCAGCGCCTGCCCCACCCCGAGCAGAAAGGTGAAGACCAGCAGCGCCGGCGGCGACATCAGGTCGAGCGCCGTCAGAGCGGTCAGCACACACCCGACGGCGAACAGCGCGACCTGCACGGCCAGCAGCAGCCGGCGCCGGTCGAAACGATCCGCGAGCGCCCCGGACGGCAACGCCAGCAGCAGCACCGGAAGCATGGTCGCGGTCTGCACGAGGCTCACCCAGGTGGCCGCGTTCGGCTCACCCACCACCAGCCATTGAGCACCGACGGTCTGCATCCAGGTGCCGACGTTGCTGGCGAGCACGGCGATCCACAGATTCCGGAACACCGTCTGGCGCAGCGGCGCCCAGGGCGAGGCCGTAGTCACTCGAAGAACCTAGCGGCGGCGGGCTCCCGGCCCCGGCCTGGGCACGACCTCACGGCGATCCGCCAAGAGGTGCCCGTCCGCACAATGGATCTCGGCATGCACCTCCGCCCCACAGTCGCGATGGGTGAACCGCAGCGGCGGCCCGGCCGGATCCGCCAGATATTTGTTGCCCCATTCGAGCAGGGTGATCAGCACCGGATAGAGGTCGAGCCCCTTCGGCGTCAGCCGGTACTCGTGCCGTTCCCGCGCTCCCGGATCCCGATAGGGCACCCTTTTCAGCACCCCCTGGTCGACCAGCATCGCCAGCCGGTTGGAGAGCACCTGCCGGGGCACGCCCGTGCGTACCCGCATGTCGTCGAAGCGGCGGATCCCGTTGACGACCTCGCGCAGCACCACCAGGGTCCATTTCTCGCCGAGCACCTCCATGGCCCGCCCGATCGTGCACCCGTCGATCGACCATTCCAGCGCGTCGGAGGCCGCTGTGGGATTCATGACAACCAGGCTAGGTCTGCTTGACAGACGCAGCAAGCCGGGAAAGCCTGGGTTCATGACGCAGACCCAGGAGCGCAGCCGCACCTTCGAGTGGACCAATCCCACCGTGCACGCGGCCATGATCGGCCGGCAGAGCGGCCTGGAGCTGCTGCGCGCGATGGCGGCGGGCGACTTTCCGGCGCCGCCGATCATGCGGCTGATCGACATGGCCGGCATGGAGGTCGAGGAGGGCAGCGTCACCATCCACCTGGACCCGCAGGAGTTCCACTACAACCCGCTCGGCACCATGCACGGCGGCGTCATCTCCACGCTCCTCGACACCGCCGCGGCCTGCTCGGTGCACAGCACGCTGCCGGCCGGTATCGGCTACACAAGCCTCGACCTCTCGGTCAAGTTCCTGCGCCCGGTCACTCTCGCCACCGGCCGCATCGTCTGCACCGGCAGCGTCCTGCAGAAGGGGCGCCGCACCGCGCTGGCCGACGCTCGCCTGACCGACGCCGACGACCGCCTGCTCGCCCACGCGACCAGCTCCTGCATCCTGTTCGACATGCTGTGAATCTTTCCTCCTGGCTGTCAGTACCGGCCGGTAGGAGGCTACGGTTGCGTAGGTTACGCAACCGTAGGGAGTGATCGTGGACCAAACCGCCCTGCTCATCGAGCTGGAGCCCGTCGTGGCCGCCAACCTCGACCGGCACCTGTCGCTCGCCAAGGAGTGGTTCCCGCACGAGTACGTGCCGTGGAGCGACGGCCGCACCTTCGACGGCCTGCTCGGCGGCGAGCCGTGGCGCGAGGACGACTCCGCGATCCCCGAGGTGGCCCGCACCGCCCTGATCGTCAACCTGCTCACCGAGGACAACCTGCCCTCGTACCACCACGAGATCGCCACCCTGTTCGGCCGCGACGGCGCGTGGGGCACCTGGGTGCACCGCTGGACCGCCGAGGAGGGCCGACACGGCATCGCCCTGCGCGACTACCTGACGGTCACCCGGGCGGTCGATCCGGTGGCGCTCGAGCGGGCCCGGATGACCCACATGCAATCGGGCTACGCCAATGCCCACCCCGACGAGATGATGCATTCCATCGCGTACGTGGCGTTCCAGGAGCTGGCCACCCGCATCTCGCACCGCAACACCGGAAAGGCGACCGGCGACCCACTGGCCGAGCAGTTGCTGGCCCGGGTCGCGGCCGACGAGAACCTGCACATGGTCTTCTACCGCAACCTGCTCGCGGCGGCTTTCGACCTGGACGCCGACCACGCCATGCGCGCCGTGGCCGACGTCGTCGCCGGCTTCGAGATGCCCGGCGCCAACATCGAGGGCTTCCAGCGCAAGGCCCTCTCGATCGCGCTGGCCGGCATCTACGACCTGCGCCAGCATCGCGACGAGGTGCTGCAGCCCGTCCTGCGCCAGTGGAACATCTTCGGCCGCACCGACCTGACCGCCGAGGGCGAGAAGGCGCGCGACCAGCTCGCCGCGCACATGGAAAACCTGGAGATCCAGGCGGTCCGGTTCGAGGAGAAGCGCGAGGCCCGGCGGCAACGGCAAACGCAAAAGCTCTGAGGGTACGAGCCAGGTGGTCATCCGGGAGCGCCGCGACGCGGACCTGCCCGGCTGCGTGTCCGGCCTGCGGGCCGTTCACGAGGCCGACGGCTACCCGCTGAACTGGCCGCCGGACCCGGCCGGGTGGCTGTCCCCGCCCGGGTTGGCTCGCGCCTGGGTGGCCGAGCTACCGGGCATCGAACCGGCCGGGCACCTCGCCGTTCAGACCGTCTCGGACACGTCGGCCGAGGTTTCCCGCCTGTTCGTGGTGCCGACGGCGAGGCGGCGCGGAGTCGCCGAGGCGCTCATGACCCGCGCCGTGGAATGGGCCCGGGAGCGGCGACTCGGCCTTTCTCTCGAGGTTGCCGGTGACCGACGATCGCCGGCCGTCGCCTTCTACGAGTCGCACGGCTGGCGGTACACCCACACCAGCGTCGCCGACTGGACCGGACCGGGCGGCAGACCGGTCGAGCTGCGCCACTACCGGCCGGCGGAATAGTGCTCAGGGCGGGCGCCTGCCAGACGCCGGAACTGCTCTCGGACGTGCCGGCGGCGCTGGCCGTGGTGGAGTCCTTCGCGGACCAGGCGCCCGGCGTGGACCTGCTGCTGTTCCCGGAGTGCTTCCTCCAGGGCTACCTGACGACCGGCGACCACCTGGCCCGCACCGCGTACGAGCTGGGTTCGCCGGAGTTCGGGGAGATCCTGGCCCGGCTGGCTCCTCTCCGGCAGACCCTGGTGCTCGGGCTGATCGAACGCGACGGCTCCCGCTTCTTCAACTCGGCCGTGGTCATCACCCGCGGCGAGGTCACCGGGGTTTACCGGAAGACGCATCTGACGCCCGGGGAACAGACCTTCACCGCCGGTGCGGCGTACCCGGTCTTCGACCTCAACGGCGTCCGGTTCGGCATCAACATCTGCTACGACACCCGGTTCCCGGCGGCGGCGAAGGCGGTGGCCGCGCAGGGCGCCCAGGTGCTGTTCGTCCCGTCGCAGAACATGATGGGCCGGGCGAAGGCCGAGCTCTGGCAGCCCAGGCACAACGCGATCCGCGGTGAGCGGGCGCGGGAAACCGGGATGTGGCTCATTTCCGCCGACGTCACCGGGGAACGGGGTGCGGGGCGGATCGGGCTCGGACCGACCAGCGTGATCCGGCCCGACGGGGTCGTGGTCGCCCAGGTGCCGCTGCACACCGTCGGCATGGTTAAGGCGGAGGTAGGCGGCAGGGCCCGGGGGCCCTGCCGCACGGAGTCACGCGCCTGAGACGACCGGGTGCAGGTCCTCGGCCGGCGGCGCCCACGAGTCCGCCGAGGCGGGTGACTGCGCGCCCGAGCGGATGTCCTTGACCTCGTCCTGCTCGCCGGGGAACCACACGTACGGAATGCCGCGCCGGTCGGCGTACTGGATCTGCTTGCCGAACTTCGCGGCGGTCGGCGCCACCTCGGTGGGGATGCCGCGGCGGCGCAGCGCCGCGGCGATCCGGTCGCAGGCCACCCGCTGGTCCTCGTGCGGCAGCGCCACCAGCACGCAGGTCGGCACCGAGCGGGACACGCTCAGCGCCTGCTGGCCGAAGAGCACGCCGAGCATCCGGGAGACGCCGATCGAGATGCCGACGCCGGGGAAACGGTCCTTGCCCGAGGAGGCCAGGTTGTCGTAGCGGCCGCCCGAGCAGACCGACCCGAACCGCTCATAACCGCGCAGCTGGGTCTCGTACACGGTTCCGGTGTAGTAGTCGAGGCCGCGAGCGATCTTGAGCTCGGCGGCGACCAGGCCGGGCGCGTGCTCGCGGGCGGTCTCGACCACCCGGACCAACTCCTCGAGACCCTCGTCGAGCAGCGGGTCACTCACCCCGAGCTTGCGGACCGCGTCCACGAAGGACCCGTCCTCCGCGGAGATCGCGGCAAGGTCCAGGCACGCGGCCGCCTGCGACGCCGAGGCGCCGGCGGTTTCCACCAGCAGCTCCGAAACGCGCGCCGGGCCGATCTTGTCCAATTTGTCGACCGTACGCAGGACCTGGTCGGTGTCCGCGAGGCCGAGCCCCCGGTAGAACCCCTCACAGACCTTGCGGTTGTTGACCTGGATCCGCGCGGCCGGGATGGGCAGCCCGGCGAGCGCGTCCCCGATCACCAGCGGCATCTCGGTGTCGTAGTGGAACGGCAAATTGTCCCGATTGACCACATCGATGTCGGCCTGCAGGAACTCGCGGTAGCGCCCCTCCTGCGGCCGCTCCCCCCGCCAGACCTTCTGGATCTGATACCGGCGGAACGGGAAGACCAGCTTTCCCGCGTTTTCAACGACATACCGGGCAAACGGCACGGTCAGATCGAAGTGCAGACCCAGCTGATCGTCGGCGGACGGGCCGGCCTCACCCTGCAGGCGGTGCAGCAGATAGACCTCCTTGGAGGTCTCCCCCTTGCTCAGCAGAGTCTCCAGCGGTTCGACCGACCGCGTCTCCAGCGGCGCGAACCCGTACAGCTCAAAGGTCGACCGGATCCGGTCGATCACGCGTTGCTCGATGATGCGCTGCGCGGGCAGCCATTCGGGGAAGCCGGAAATCGGCATTCTCAAAATCTCCTAGGATGAGTCTTGTTCACGACCTACCTTGACCCCCACATCAGCGCAAGTCATGCACGTGATCTCCACCGTCGTGAACAAGGCTCACTTCGTCAGAGACCACGGCCGGGCGCGGCGATCAACTCCCGCAGGTACGGGTTGGATGCGCGCTCGCGGCCGATGGTGGTGGCCGGTCCGTGGCCGGGGAGAACGACGGTGTCATCGGCCAGCGGCAGGATCTTGTCCCGCAGGCTGGTCATCATCGTCTCGGTGTTCCCGCCCGGCAGGTCGGTGCGCCCGATGGATCCCGCGAAGAGCACGTCACCCGAGAGGCAGAGGGGTGAATCGTCCCCGGGCAGGCGGAACAGCACCGACCCGCCGGTATGGCCGGGAGCGTGGTCGACGGTCACCTCGAGACCGACGAGGTTCAATACCGCCCCGTCGGTGAGCTCCGCGACGTCGTCGGGCGCCGTGTAGGAGAACCGGCCGCCGAACAGCGAGCTCAGGTCGGCGCTCAGACCCTTGGCCGGGTCGGCCAGCATCTCCAGGTCGGCCGGGTGCACGTACGCGGGAATTCCGCGGGCCCCGCAGACCGGCGCCACCGAGAACGTGTGATCGAGGTGGCCGTGGGTGAGCAGGACCGCCGCGGGCTGCAGGCGGTGCTCGGCGAGCACCTCGTCGAGCTGGTCCAGGACGCCGATGCCGGGATCGACGATCAGGCATTGCTCGCCCGCGCCCGCGGCCACCACATAGCAGTTGGTGCCGAAGGCCTCAGCCGGAAAGCCGGTGACGAGCAAAGGATCTCCCAAATACAAATCGGGTACGAATCGTAACGAGCCTAGCCCGGCATGCGCACACCACTTTCCCAGGAGGTACCCGTACACTCTTGCGGGCGTGTGACAGGACTAGAAGGAAGGGCAGCGTTCGGTGGCATCCAGTAAGGACCGGCAGCGCAAGCTCGCCCGGGCGAAGCTCGATCGGCAAATGGCCCGGCGAGCCGTCAAGGAGCGGCGCAGGCGCCGGATTTACGCCGGGATCGGCTCGGGTGTCGCGGTCCTGCTGATCGTCGCCGGCATCGCGTGGATGAACGGGGCCTTCGACTCCGACAACAAGTCCACGACCGCGGCAGACCAGGACGTCTGCGCCTGGACGCCGCAGAGCGCGACGACCAACACGAACCTGAAGGAAGTCGGCACGCCGCCCACCAAGAACATTCCGGTGTCGGGCACGAAGACGATGACGATCACCACGAACCAGGGCGCTCCGATCGAGGTCAGCCTCGATCTGACCAGCTCGCCCTGCGGTTCCGAGGATCTCAGCTACCTGGCGAGCAAGAAGTTCTTCGACAACACCACGTGCCACGAGATCACCACGTACGGCGCGATCCGCTGCGGTGACCCGACGGGCACCGGGCTCGGCGGCCCGACCTACAGCGTGTACAGCGAGAACACCCCGGCCGCCCCCACCCCCTCGCCCAGCGCCGCGGCGGGTAAGGCCCCGGCCACGACCCCGCTCTACCCCAAGGGCACGGTCGCGCTGATCGGCAACCCGCCGGGCACCAACGGCAGCCAGTTCCTGATCTTCTTCAAGGACTACACGCCGGCCACCCCGGAGTTCTCGATCGTCGGCACGGTGTCCGGCGGCATGGCCACGGTCGAGAAGATCGGCAAGATCCCCACCGTCGCGGACGCAGCCGGCGACAAGGTCAAGCCCACGACCAAGATCACGATCGCCGGCCTCACCGTCGCACAGCCGGCCGCCTCGGCGGCCGCCTCCGCGGCGCCCTCGGCGAGCGCACTGTCTTAATCCCCCAGGCCGAACACAGCAGGAGGAACACCGTGTCGTCGATCAAGGACCGGCAGCGCGCGGCGGCGCGAGCCCGGCTCGAGAAGGAGATGGCCGAGCGAGCCGCGGCCGCACGTAAGCGCCGCCAGCGCCAGACGATCATCGGCTCGGCGATCGCGGTCGTTGTCATCGCCGGCGCCACGGTGTGGCTCGTCAACGCGATGAAGGACGACAAGAAGAAGAGCCCCAGCGCCAGCTCCAGCGCTGCCGCCGTCCCGGCCGGCTTCACCGCCTGCACCTGGACGCCGCAGACCGGCGGCGGCAAGGTCAAGGACGTCGGCACCCCGCCGCCCACCGCGCCGAAGACCGGCACCTCGACGCTGACGATGGACACCAACCTCGGCAAGATCACCGCGACTCTCGACAAGTCGAAGGTGCCCTGCACGACGTCCAGCTTCGCGTACCTCGGCAGCAAGAAGTTCTGGGACAACACCAAGTGCCACCGCCTGGTCAACGAGAAGAGCTTCCAGGTCCTCCAGTGCGGCGACCCGTTCGCGACCGGCAAGGGCTACCGCGAGACCGACGGCCAGGGCGGCCCGAGCTACACCATGGCCGAGGAAAACCTGCCGACCGACACGAACAACCCGTACCCCGAGGGCTCGATCGCGATGGCCAACACCGGCCAGCCCGGCAGCACCGGCAGCCAGTTCTTCATCGTCACGGCGGACACCAAACTGCCCGCGAACTACACCCTGCTCGGCAAGGTCACGTCGGGCCTCGACATCGTCAAGGACGTGGTCAAGGCCGGCGACGACGGCGCCTTCGCCTCATCGGCCGGCGGCGGCCACCCCAAGAAGGAACTGGTCTTCAAGACGATCACCGTGAGCTGATCCGGCGGCAAACCGGGAAGGGCGGGGCTCCGGCTCCGCCCTTTTTCTTGCGCACCAGCCGTTTCCCGTACGAGGCGAGCCCCGCCCACGCGGAAGCGCGTCCGCACCGCCTCGCCGCGCAGGGGTGGGCGCGCCTCGCCGCGCAGGGGTGGGCGCGCCGACTTCTCCAGCGCGGGAGCACGCACGCCACTCACCGCACGTCCGGGCTCACCGCACGTCCCGGCTCACCGCGCGTCCCGGCTCCAACGCTCGGCCCCGGCCCACCGCGAGGCCCGGCCCACCGCGACGCCCGGCCCACCGCGACGCCCGGCCCACCGCGACGCCCGGCCCACCGCGACGCCCGGCCCACCGCGACGCCCGGCCCACCGCGACGCCCGGCCCACCGCGAGGCCCGATCCAACGCGCGGCCTGACCCAACGCGAGGCCGGCCACTCCAACCGGGAGGCGGCGGCCCGGCTGTTGATGCGGAGACGCGGGCCGTCGCTCACGGCGCGCGGCCGCACCCCACGCCGGTCATCGAGCGCGGTCACTGAAAGCCTCACGTTCCCAGCGACGATCCGCCACGGTTAAAGCAAAGATCCGCGGGGTTACCGCAAGGTCCGCGGGCCACCCCCACCCTCGATGGGTGGGGCCCCATTCAAGCACCCGAGTCCGACAGTCTTCGTCGTTGTCCACAGCCCGGGCGGCGCTTCACCCCGTACGGCCGGAATGCATTGGTTACGCGCCCGAGGTCACCCGGTAGGCGTCGAAGACGCCGTCGACCTTGCGGACGGCTGCCACCAGGTGGCCCAGGTGCTTCGGGTCGGCCATCTCGAACGTGAAGCGGCTGACCGCCACCCGGTCGCGCGTGGTCGTCACGGTCGCCGAGAGGATGTTGACGCGTTCCTCGGAGAGCACCCGGGTGACGTCGGCCAGCAGCTTGTGCCGGTCGAGCGCCTCCACCTGGATCGCCACCAGGAAGGTCGACGCGCTGGTCGGCTTCCAGCTCACCTCGACCACGCGCTCGGACTGGTCGCGCAGGTCCTCCGCGTTCGCGCAGTCCTCGCGGTGCACCGAAACGCCGCCGGAGCGGGTGACGAAGCCGAACACCGCGTCGCCGGGCACCGGGGTGCAGCAGCGGGCCAGTTTGACCCACACGTCGCTGACGCCCTTGACCACGACGCCGGGGTCCTGCGCGGTGCTGCGGTTGCGCGGCGGCCGGGTCGCGACGGCGGTCTCGGCGATGTCCTCGACCGCGCCCTCCTCGCCGCCGAAGCCGGCCACGAGTTTCTGCACCACGGACTGGGCCGACACGGTGTTCTCGCCCACCGCCGCGTACAGCGAGGCCACGTCGGCCAGGTGCAGGTCGCGCGCGATCGTCGTGAGGTTTTCGCTGGTCAGCATGCGCTGCAGGGGCAGGCCCTGCTTGCGCATCGCCTTGACGATCGCCTCCTTGCCGATCTCGATCGCTTCCTCGCGACGCTCCTTGTTGAAGAACTGCCGGATCTTCGTACGGGCCCGGGGGCTCTTCACGAAGCCCAGCCAGTCCTGCGTCGGACCGGCCGTGGCCGACTTCGAGGTGAAGATCTCGATCACGTCGCCGTTGGAGAGCGTCGACTCGAGCGGCACGAGCTTGCCGTTGACCCGCGCGCCGATGCACTTGTGCCCGACCTGGGTGTGCACCGCGTACGCGAAGTCGACCGGCGTCGATCCGGTGGGCAGCGGGATCACGTCGCCCTTGGGTGTGAAGACGTAGACCTCTTGGCTGGACAGGTCGAAGCGCAGCGCGTCGAGGAACTCGGACGGGTCGCTGGCCTCGCGCTGCCAGTCGAGCAGCTGCCGCAGCCAGGTCATCTCGTCGATGTGCGCCGGCGGCCCGACGATCGTCGCGCCCTTCTGCTCCTTGTACTTCCAGTGCGCGGCGATGCCGAACTCGGCCGTACGGTGCATCGCGAACGTGCGGATCTGCATCTCGACCGGCTTGCCGGTCGGGCCGATGACCGTCGTGTGCAACGACTGGTACATGTTGAACTTCGGCATCGCGATGTAGTCCTTGAACCGGCCCGGCACCGGCTGCCAGTTCGCGTGGATGACGCCCAGCGCGGCGTAGCAGTCGCGAACCGTGTCGACCAGGATGCGCACGCCGACCAGGTCGTAGATGTCGTTGAAGTCGCGGCCCCGCACGATCATCTTCTGATAGATCGAGTACAGGTGCTTCGGGCGGCCGGTGGTCTCCGCCTTGATCTTCGCGGACTTCAGGTCGAGCGAGACCCTGTTGGTCACCTGGCGCAGCAGCGCCTCACGCTGCGGCTGGTGCTCGCCGATCAGCCGGTTGATCTCCTCGAACCGCTTGGGGAACAGCGTGCCGAACGCGAGGTCCTCGAGCTCCCACTTGATCGTGTTCATACCGAGGCGGTGGGCCAGCGGTGCGAGGATCTCCAGCGTCTCCTTGGCCTTCTGCTCCTGCTTGGGGCGGGGCAGGAAGGTCAGCGTACGCATGTTGTGCAGCCGGTCGGCCAGCTTGATGACCAGCACCCGCGGGTCTTTCGCCATGGCCACGACCATCTTGCGGATCGTCTCCGCCTTGGCCGCGTCGCCCAGCTTGACCCGGTCGAGCTTGGTCACGCCGTCGACCAGCAGCGCGACCTCGCCGCCGAAGTCGGCGCGCATCTGGTCGAGCGAGTAGTCGGTGTCCTCGATCGTGTCGTGCAGCAGGGCGGCGACCAGCGTGGTCGTGTCCATGCCGAGGTTGGCGAGGATCGTCGCGACGGCGAGCGGGTGGGTGATGTACGGGTCGCCGGACTTGCGGTACTGGCCCGAGTGCCAGCGGGCAGCCACGTCGAAGGCGCGCTGCAACTGGCGGCCGTCGGCCTTGGGGTGGCTGGCCCGGTGGGTGGCGATCAGCGGCTCGAGCACCTCACTGACCTGGGTGCTCTGCCACGGCGCGTTGAACCGGGCGAGCCGCGCCCGGACCCGCCGGCCGGTCGGCGCGCTGGCCAGGCCGAACCCGGTGCTGGGCTCCTCGCCGGGCGGCAGCGGCTGGGTGACATCCGGGTCGGGGGTCGGCACGGCGGGGCGAGGCTGGGCCGTCTCGGCGGGCTGGGCGGCCTCGGCGAGCTGGGCCGCCTCGGCGAGTGGGACCGCCTCGGTGGCGGCCGGCGCCTCATCGGCCGGGCGTGTCTCCTCGACGGGCGGCGCCTCCGCGTCCGCGCCGGTCCGTGTGTTTTCGGTCGGCTGCACCGTGCCCTCCGCCGGAGGGGCGACGTCGCTGGACACCGGCCTCCTCACACCATCGCCTGGAACCTCACCGATCATCGTCGGCCGGAGAGATCCGCTCATGCCATTTGTCACCTGGTTAGGAACGCCATCCTACCCGCATGGTCTTCCCCGATGGCCTGGCTGAATCTCCGAAAGAGGGTCGCTTAACCGGATAGACGGGATCAAACGGTCAGCAATGCATGGACGGTACGGGGCGCGAGCCGCTCCCGGCCGTTGAGGAAGGCCAGCTCCATCAGCACGGTGAAGCCGGCGATCGTGCCGCCGGCCCGCTCGACCAGCTCGATCGCCGCGCCGGCGGTGCCGCCGGTGGCCAGCACGTCGTCGACCACCAGGACCCGCTGGCCGGCGATGAACGCGTCCTCGTGCACCTCGAGGGTGGCCTCGCCGTACTCGAGCGCGTACGAGGCACTGAGGGCTTTCCGCGGCAGCTTGCCGGCCTTCCGTACGGGCACCACGCCGGTCCCGGTGGCGTACGCGACCGCGGCGGCCACCACGAACCCGCGCGCCTCCACCCCGGCCACCACGTCGAACCCGCCCGGGTAGTGCGCGACGATCCCGTCGACCACCCGGCGGAACGACGCGCCGTCGGCGAACAGCGGCATCAGGTCCTTGAACACGATGCCCGGCTGGGGGAAGTCGGGAACGTCGATGGTGCCGTTCGCGACGACGGCGGCCAACTCGGACCCGCTGTCGCCCCGGGGAGTCTCATCAGTCACGGCGCAAAGACTAACGGCCCGCCTCTCCGCGGAGAGACGGGCCGTCGTGGATCGACAATCACCGGCGCTTGGCGCCGCCGCCCGGGCGGTTGCCGGTGCCGCCGGGGCGGCCGCCGCGGTTCGTGCCGGAGCTGCGCTTGGCCGACGCCGGCCGGCTGCCCGGCCGCGGCGCCGACGTGCCCGTCGAGGCCATGGCCGGCGCCTCGTCCGACGCGGTGGCGTTCGGCTGCCGCTCGCCGCGGCCGGCGACGTCGCCGGAGCGGCCGCCGGCGCGGCGGGCCAGCACCCGGGCGGTGTGCGCCTTGATCTTCGGCTCCCGGTCCTTGAACGCGGTCAGCAGCGGCGCCGCGAACATGATCGAGGAGATGACGCCGATGCCCATACCGACGAACAGCACCAGGCCGAGGTCCTTCAGCGTGCCCGCGCCGAGCAGGCCGGCGCCGATGAACAGCAGGCCGCCGACCGGCAGGAGCGCCACCAGACCGGTGTTCAGCGAACGCATCAGCGTCTGGTTGATCGCGAGGTTGGTGGCCTCGCCGTACGTCCGGACGCTGCCGGCGGTGATGCCGCGGGTGTTCTCCTGAACCTTGTCGAACACCACGACCACGTCGTACAGCGCGTACCCGAGGATGGTCAGGAAGCCGATCACTGTGGACGGTGTGACCTCGAAGCCGATCAGCGAGTAGACGCCCGCGGTGAGGATCAGGTCGAGCAGCAGCGAGGCGACGGCGGCCGCCGCCATCCGCCACTCGAACCGGATGATCAGGTAGGCCATCACCAGGACCAGGAAGATGGCGAGGCCGATGATCGCCTGCCGGGTCACCTGCCCGCCCCAGGCCGCCGAGACCTGGTTGTCGCTGACGTCCGCGGCGTTCACCCCGAGGTCGGCGATCAGGGCCGCCTTGGCCTTCTCGGTCTGCCCCGAGGTCAGCGCCGAGGCGCGCACGGTGAAGGTCTCGCCCTTCGAGCCGGTCTGGCCGACCTTCTGCGCGGCGTCGACCTCGGCGCCCGGCGCGACCCCGTGGATCGCCTTCGTCACCGCGTCGGAGACCCGGGCCTGGGTGAGCGTCTCGCCACTGGTGGTCTTGGCCGGGATGCTGAGCGACGTGCCGCCGGCGAACTCGATGCCGCGCTCGAAGCCCTTGATCGAGATGCTGGCGATGGCGATCGCGACGAGGATCGCCGCCACCGTGAACCAGGTCTTGCGCCGGCCCACGATGTTGAGGTTCGCCTCGCCCAGGTAGAGGCGGGTGGCGAGACCGGTGCGGGCCATGATCAGGCCTCCTTGACGTCGGTCGGAGTGCGACGCAGGACGCGGCCGAGACCGCTGACCCGCGGCGACATGAACGCCTTGGTGCTCGCAAGCATTGTCATGATCGGGTGCCGGAAGAGGAACACCACGACCAGGTCGAGCACGGTGGACAGGCCGAGCGCGAACGCGAAGCCCTGAACCGCGCCGATCGAGACGATGTAGAGCACCACCGCGGCCATGATCGTGATCGTGTTCGCCGAGATGATCGTGCGCCGGGCCCGGACCCACGCCCGGGACACCGCGCTACGCGGACTTCGACCCTCGCGGATCTCGTCCTTGAGCCGCTCGAAGTAGATGACGAACGAGTCCGCCGCCACACCGAGCGACACGATGAAGCCGGCGATGCCGGCCAGGGTCAGCGTGAAGCCGATGGTACGGCCGAGGAAGTCCAGCGCGCCGAAGGTCAGCAGGGCCGACAGGATCAGGCTCAGGAAGATGACCGTGCCGAGCAGCCGGTAGTAGAAGAACGCGTAGACGGCCACCAGCAACATGCCGATCGCGGCCGCGAGCAGACCCGCCTTCAGCTGCTGGATGCCCAGGGTCGCGGAGACCGTCTGCGCCGGGCCGGAGGCGAAGGTCACCGGCAGCGCGCCGAAGTTCAGCTGGTCGGCCAGCTGCTTCGCGGAGCTGGCGGTGAACTGGCCGGTGATCTGCGAGGTGCCGGTGAGCACGCCCTGGATCTGCGGCGCGGAGACGATCTCCTTGTCCAGCACCACGGCGACGGCGCAGTGGTCGATGCTGCCGTACATCGCGGTGGCGGCGACGTAGCACGGGTCGCTGGAGGTCGCGGTGAACGCCTGGCGGGTCAGGTTGGCCCACTTCTTCGAGCCATCGCTCTTGAAGTCGAGCGAGACGACCCACTGGCCGTTCTGCTGGTCGAGCTGCGGGCTCGCCTTGGAGATGTCCTCGCCGACGACCGGCGCCTTGTCGAGCAGGACCTTGCCGCCGTTGTAGCAGACCGCGGCCTGCTTGTTCACGTCGTCGATCGCGCCGTTCGGCCGGGCGGCCAGCTGCGCGCAGCTGATCGTCGGCACGTTGAACTGCATCTGCGGGCTCAGCACGTTGACCTCGGCGCCGTCCAGCTTCGAGAACGCCGCGTACGGGAGGCCGGCCTGCTTGTTGGTCGAGAGGTCGACCGGGGCGGTCAGCTTCTCGGCGGCGGCCCAGGCCGCGGGGCCCACCTTCTTCTGCACGTCCGCGACGGTCACGTTCTCGTCACCGGTGGCCTGCGGGAGAGCGGTCTCGCTCGGCGTCGGCGTCGGGGTGGCGCTGGGCGTCGTGCTCGCGCTCGGGGTGGCGCTCGCGCTCGGCGTCTTCGCGGCACCGGCGGCGGCCGACGCGGACGCCTTGGCGCCGGCGCTGGTCGACGGCTTGGCCGAGGCGGACGCCGACGGGCTCGCGCTCGGCGGGTTCAGCGCGCTCGCCGACACGTCGCCGGTCGCGCCGACCACCAGGCGGAAGCGCATCTGCGCCGCCTTCGCCAGGTCCTTGAGCTGGTCCTCGGACTTGCCGGCCAGCGACACCACGATGTTGCGCTGGCCCTGGACGACCACCTCGGCCTCGGACACACCGAGCGCGTTCACGCGGTTCTCGATGATGCCCTTGGCCTGCTCCATGCTCTCCTTCGACGGCACCTGGCCGCCCTGCACGGACGCGATGTAGGTGGCCTGCGTGCCACCGACGAGGTCCAGGCCCAGCTTCGGGTGGAGCCGCTCGGTGAAGCTGCCCTTTGCCCCGCCGAGGAAGAACACGGCGAGATACAGGACGACGAAGACCAGGCCGAGCACTCCGAGTTGCCGTCCGGGATGCATCTGTCCCTGTGGTGGTCGTGCCACGGCTTTCCGTCTCCCTGCGCTACGGCCGCCCCCCTGGCGGCACTTGTTTCATTGTCGACGACCGATCTCCGGCCGTACGAACCGGCCCGGCGGCACAACGCGCCCCGGGCCGGTCCGGCGAAAAAAGGAGTCAGTCCTTTTTCTGAGTGTCGGCGACGACGTCGTCTTTCTGAACGTCATCGACGACCGGCGGCTCGTCCGCGGCCTTCGCCTCGGCCAACGACTCAGCCTCGGGCTCGGCAGCGGCGGTCTCCTCCGCATCCTGCTTGGGCAGCGTGCGGGCGATGGCCTGGCGGGCGAACTTCACCTGGACGCCCGGAGCGACCTCAAGAGTAGCCACGTCGTCGTCCATCGAGACGATCGTGCCGTGCAGCCCGCCAATGGTGACGATCTGGTCGCCAGCGCCGAGCTGGTTCTGCATGTTCAGCGCCTCGCGGCGCCGCTTCTGCTGCGGGCGGATCATCAGGAAATAAACGACGCCGAAGAGCAGGAGCAGGAACAGGATGGTGGTGAAGCTGTTTCCTGATCCGTTGGGCGCTGCTAGTGGCACGAGAAAGCCTTCCGTAGGCCCCGGTGCGGTGGTGTGCGCACGGCGGAGCGACAAACACATCTGGGTTGAACCGCGGCGAGTCTAATCGGTCAACCTGGGAAGTCCGAATGCGGCGCACATCACGTTCACATTACGAGCGGGTTTCATACATCTCGGGCGAACAAATCCGCCTGAACCGCCCCGGACGGCGGCGTCTTGCCCAGGTGCAGCCAGCCCGACTCGGTCGCCACCCGGCCCCGCGGGGTACGCGCCAGCAGCCCCGCCCGCACCAGGAACGGCTCGCACACCTCCTCCACCGTGTCGGACTGTTCGCCCACCGCGACGGCAAGCGTGGACAGGCCGACCGGCCCGCCGCGAAACGTCTCGATCAGCGCCCGCAGCACCGCCCCGTCGAGCCGGTCCAGACCGAGCGCGTCAACGTCGTACACCTGAAGGGCCTCTTGGGCGGTTTCCTTGGTGACCACCCCGTCGGCCCGCACCTCGGCGTAGTCCCGCACCCGGCGCAGCAGGCGGTTGGCGATCCGCGGCGTGCCCCGCGAGCGGCCGGCGATCTCCGCCGCGCCCTCCGGCGTGATCGGCACCCCGAGGATGCGCGCCGAGCGGTGCAGCAACGCGTCGAGATCGGCGGTCGAATAGAAGTCGAGGTGCGCGACGAACCCGAACCGGTCGCGCATCGGTCCGGAGAGCAGGCCCGCCCGGGTGGTCGCCCCGACCAGCGTGAACGGCTCGACGTCCAGCGGGATCGCGGTGGCGCCCGGCCCCTTGCCGACCACCACGTCGACCCGGAAGTCCTCCATCGCGCTGTACAGCAGCTCCTCGGCCGGCTTCGCGATCCGGTGAATCTCGTCGATGAACAGCACGTCGCCGGGCGCGAGGCTGGTCAGGATCGCGGCCAGGTCGCCGGAGCGCTCGATCACCGGCCCGCTGGTGGTGCGGATCCCGGCGCCCAGCTCGGCGGCCACGATGTTCGCCAGCGTCGTCTTGCCCAGTCCGGGCGGCCCCGAGAGCAGGATGTGGTCGGGCGGCGTCCCCCGGCCCATCGCGCCCTTGAGCAGCAACTCCAGCTGGTCGCGGACGCGATGCTGGGCGATGAAGTCGGCCAGCCGGCGCGGCCGGACGCTCGCCTCGGCGTCGAGGTCGTCGTCGCCCGCGTCCGCCGAGATCAACTCGCTCATCGGGCCCGGCCCAGCAGCCGGATCGCCTGCCGCAGCAGCACCGGGACCGGCGGCACCTCACCGTCGATCGTCTCGGCGACCTTCGACACCGCCTGGTCGGCCTGGGCGACGGTCCAGCCCAGCGCGAGCACGCCCTGCCGCACCTGTTCCTGCCAGGCACCGCTGAGCACGCCGGCCGGGGCGCCGTCGCCGATCGGCAGCGGGCCGATCCGGTCGCGCAGCTCGACCACCATCTTCTCGGCGCCCTTCTTGCCGATGCCCGGCACCTGGGTGAGGGTCGCCAGGTCGGCGCCGGCGATGGCCCGGCGCACCACCTCCGGCGAGTGCACGGCGAGCACCGCCTGGGCGAGCCGCGGCCCGACCCCGCTGGCCGTCTGGAGCAGCTCGAACAGCTGCTTCTCGTCGTCGTCGGCGAACCCGTACAGGGTCAGCGAATCCTCCCGGACCACCAGGCTGGTCGCCAGCCGCGCCTCGACGCCGGCCTTGAGGCCGGCCAGCGTGCCCGGCGCGCACTGCACCTGCAGGCCGACGCCGCCGACCTCGACCACGGCGCTGTCCGGGTTGATGGCGGCCACCGTGCCGCGAACGCTCGCGATCATCGTCGTGCTCCCCTGTTCCTGGCCGACCGGGTCGCGGCCAGCGCCGCGGCGTTCAGACGGGCGCGGGTTCCGCCACGCCAGATGTGGCAAATGGCGAGCGCGAGCGCGTCCGCCGCGTCGGCCGGCCTGGGCGGCGCGTCCAGCCCGAGCAGCCGGGTGACCATGCCGGTGACCTGCTGCTTGCCGGCCGTGCCGGAGCCGGTCACGGCCGCCTTCACCTCGCTCGGGGTGTACGTCTGCACCGGCAGCCCGGCCCGCGCGCCGGCCAGCACGGCCACCCCGCTGGCCTGCGCCGTGCCCATCACCGTCCGCACGTTGTGCTGGGAGAACACCCGCTCGACGGCGACGCTCTCCGGCTTGTGCTCGGCGATCAGCGCGGCCAGCTCGGTGTCCAGCCGCAGCAGCCGAAGCGCGATGTCGTCGTCCGGGTCGGTGTAGACCACGTAATACCCGACGAGCTTGCACTGCCGCCCCGGCACGCCCTCGACGACCCCGACGCCGCAGCGGGTGAGACCCGGGTCGACGCCGAGCACGCGCACCACGGACCTCCCCTGCCTCACGTACGTGTGTTCGACACCCTAATACGCGGCGGTCTTGCGCCCGGCACCGACACGCCTCGACGATGAGTGCGAGGAGGCCCTATCTCTGCGGGGGTTGGCATGTACCTCGTTCCGCCGATGGACGACGATCCGCCACCGGAGTTCGTCGCCTTCGTCGCCGGCCATCTCACGGCCCTGCGCCGCGAGACGGACCGGCTCGTGGGTGGCGACCCCGAGGGCGCCCACCTCTATATGGACGTGCTCGCCGACGTGGCCGGCCACTGGCGCCGGCTACGCGCCTGGTCGTGGCTGGCGCACACCGACGCGCCCTCCGCCTACCTGCAGAAACGCCTGGCGTCCCGGACGAAGCAGTGGCGCGAGGAGCAGATCTACGAGGTCGACGTCCGCGTGCTGCGCACGCAGCCCTACGTGCCGCTGCACGGCCCGGGTCAGACGCTGGCGTTACGCAAGGCGAAGGTGCTTCCCGACACCGTACGGCGGGGAGCAGTCCCCCAGGCCGACGCCGGCATCGCGTGGGTCCACGCCTGCCGGAAGGAACAGTGGCACCGGGTCGGCCGCCTGGTGGTGACCGGCATTCTCCTGGTGGGCGGAATCATCCAGTACATGTCCTGGCTCTCCACCAGCACCTGACGGGCCCTACCCAGCCCGGTATTCCGCCTCCAGCTCGGACAGCAGCAGGCTGCGCTCCCACGCATACGTCGACTTGCCCGGCGGCAGGCGGAGAATCCGGACATGCGCGTCGTCTTCGTCGCGATCGGGGGTCTGATCGACGATCCAGTACTCGGGGATGCCGCGCTTGGCATACCAGTCCATCTTGTCGGTGTACTCACCGTTCAACGAATTCTCCGAGACAACTTCGACCACCAGGCGGTACGCCGAGCCGGGCAGGTTCGAATAGCCCTGCTTGCCCCCTGGAAGCGCCCCGGTGACCACGCCGACATCGGGAAGCCGGCAGTCCCGCGGTCGATCCCCCAGCACCCCCGCGTCCTGGAAGACATCGAGACCGGCGGTGTGAAGCATGAGGAAGAGACGACGTGCGATCGACTTATGCCCGAACGTCGACGGCGTCATGATGACGAGGTTTCCCTCGTGCAACTCGTAGCGGTAACCCTCGGGCAGGCTGAGGAGATCTTCGACATCGAGGCTCTCAATGGGGGGCAGATTCAAGCTCGGCATCACCAGCACCTCCTCACCCTACTGGTCATAAGACCAGATGTCACCGGTCAACTGAACCCATGCTCGCATCCGCGCGACGATGCGGACACAAGTATCGCCGCACGCGAACGGGGCTGGTGCAACACAAGCACCAGCCCCGCCCGGAAACTCGGGTGTCACGCGTCGATGGCGGCCATGACCTCGTCGGAGACGTCGAAGTTGGCGTAGATGTTCTGGACGTCGTCGCAGTCCTCGAGCGCGTCAATCAGCTTGAACACCTTGCGCGCCGCGTCCTCGTCCACCGGCACTGTCATCGTCGGCACCAGCGACGACTCGGCCGAGTCGTACTCGATGTTCGCCTCCTGCAGTGCCGTGCGCACCGGTACCAGGTCGGTCGGTTCGCTGACCACCTCGTACGACTCGCCCAGGTCGTTGATCTCCTCGGCGCCGGCGTCGAGCACGGCCAGCATCAGGTCGTCCTCGGTGAGGCCACCGCTCGGGACGATCACCACGCCCTTGCGGTTGAACAGGTACGAGACGCTGCCGGCGTCGGCGAACGTGCCGCCGTTGCGGGTCAGCGCGGTGCGCACCTCGGTGGCCGCCCGGTTGCGGTTGTCGGTGAGGCACTCGATCAGGATGGCGACGCCGTTGGGGCCGTAGCCCTCGTACATGATCGTCTGCCAGTCGGCGCCGCCGGCCTCGAGGCCGGAGCCGCGCTTGACCGCGCGGTCGATGTTGTCGTTGGGGACGGAGCTCTTCTTCGCCTTCTGGATGGCGTCGTAGAGCGTCGGGTTGCCTGCCGGATCCCCACCGCCCGTGCGGGCCGCAACCTCGATGTTCTTGATGAGCTTCGCGAACATCTTGCCGCGCTTGGCGTCGATGACGGCCTTCTTGTGCTTGGTCGTCGCCCACTTGGAGTGGCCGGACATGCAAAACCTCCGTGTCTCAGGCGGCCTGGCGGACCATCTCGACGAAGTACCGGTGGACGCGGAGGTCGCCGGTCAGCTCCGGGTGGAAAGCCGTGGCAAGCAGGTTCCCCTGCCGAACGGCGACAATCCTACCGGCGGCCGGGCCGTCCTTGACGCGGCCCAACACCCGCACATCGTCGCCGACCTCCTCGACCCATGGCGCACGGATGAAGACGGCGTGAAAATCGCCACCGGGGATCTCCTCGATCGGCACGTCGCCCTCGAACGAGTCGACCTGCCGGCCGAACGCGTTGCGCCGCACGGTCATCTCGATCCCCTGGAAGGACTCCTGGTCGGGCCGCCCGTCGAGCACCGAGGTGGCCAGCATGATCATGCCCGCGCAGGACCCGTACACCGGCATGCCGTCGGCGATCCGCTTGCGAATCGGATCGAGCAGCCCGAAGCTCACCGCCAGATTGCTGATCGCGGTCGACTCGCCGCCGGGGATCACCAGCGCCTCGACGTCGGTGAGTTCCTCGGGCCGCCGCACCGGCCGGGCCAGCACGTCACTCTCGGCGAGCGCGGCGAGGTGCTCCCGAACGTCTCCCTGCAGGGCCAGCACTCCGATGTTCACCCGACCAGCTTAGGCGCGGTCCACGCCGCCCGGCCCCGCACCCCAACTTCAAGATCCAATTCCGGTCGTGCCTGGGTGGTGGGTACAGACCGTCGCTCACGCCGAGGCCGGGCCAGGGGCCCAGCTGACGCTGCCCCTGACCCTTCATTCTGCGTGAGTGGTTACGCAAGACCCTTGCCGGTCGCCGGCGCGGTTTGTCCGCCGCCGCGGAACACCCCCGGGCACCACCCCGCACGCCCCGGCCGCGATGCACCGGGGTGCGGGGTGAAGACCGTGGAGGCGCTGCCCCCACACCCCCGGCCGAGCGCTCGGAGATCCTCGCGTGTTGGTTGCGGAGGTGGGTGATCTCCTCGCGACGGCTGCCGTAGGGAATCTCGGGGTGGGCAGGAGCGCAACCAAACCCCGGTTGCGCTCCTGCCCACCCCGAGATGGCGCTTGGCTGCCGTCGCGAGGAGATCACCCGCCAGAGCTCGCTCTGAGCCGGCCACTCTCGTATGGCTATCCGCACTCGCCACCAGGCCGCCTGTCACCGGCGCAGGCGGGCGATCTAGAAAAGTAAGCGGTTGCTACTTACCGCAGGTCTCCAAGATCCGGCGCAGGCGGGCGATCCGGGAGGGCGGGCGGCTCCGAGACGCGAAAATGCCGGCCCGGGGAGGGGCCGGCATTTTGGGAGGCTGGGTCAGCTGAGCAGCTGTGGCAGCTTCTCGAACAGCTGCGTTGTGTACGTGACCATCTCGTGCAGCATCCAGTTGCCCGAGATCAGCAGCGCCGCGCCGACGGCCGCCGCCTTGGGGACGAACGCGAGCGTCGCCTCCTGGATCTGGGTGACCGACTGGAAGAGCGAGACCGTGAAGCCCACCGCCAGGGCGGTCAGCAACACCGGGGCGGCCATCTTCGCGGCGATGGTCAACGCCTGCAGAGCCAGTTCGGTAATCATCGCGTCGGTCATGCAAGTCAGTTCGGGCCGCCGTCCGGTTCACCGAGTGCGAACCGGGCGTTGCCAGGTTGCCGTCCGGTTCGCCGGGGCGAAACCCGCAAGGGAACAGGCCACCCGGGGGTCGATTGGCCATCGGTCGGACCGGCGACGCTGAGTAAGATTCGGGTACCGAAAACCCCGCTTGAGGAGCCGAACCATGTCTGAGAACCAGCCCACCGTCGGGACCGCGCGAGTCAAGCGCGGTATGGCGGAGATGCTCAAGGGCGGCGTGATCATGGATGTGGTCACGCCGGACCAGGCGAAGATCGCGGAGGACGCCGGCGCCGTGGCGGTCATGGCGCTGGAGCGGGTGCCGGCCGACATCCGCGCGCAGGGCGGCGTGTCCCGGATGTCCGACCCCGACATGATCGACGGCATCATCGCCGCCGTGTCGATCCCGGTGATGGCCAAGGCCCGGATCGGGCACTTCGTCGAGGCCCAGGTCCTCCAGTCGCTGGGCGTGGACTACATCGACGAGTCCGAGGTGCTGACCCCGGCCGACTACGCCAACCACATCGACAAGTGGCGGTTCACCGTGCCCTTCGTCTGCGGCGCGACCAACCTCGGCGAGGCCCTGCGCCGCATCACCGAGGGCGCCGCGATGATCCGCTCGAAGGGCGAGGCCGGCACCGGCGACGTCTCCAACGCCACCACCCACATGCGTAAGATCCGCCAGGAGATCCGCCGCCTGCAGACCCTGCCCGAGGACGAGCTGTTCGTCGCCGCCAAGGAGCTCCAGGCGCCGTACGAGCTGGTCAAGGAGGTCGCCGAGGCCGGCAAGCTCCCGGTGGTGCTGTTCACCGCCGGCGGCATCGCCACGCCCGCCGACGCCGCGATGATGATGCAGCTGGGCGCCGAGGGCGTCTTCGTCGGCTCCGGCATCTTCAAGGCCGGCAACCCGGCCCAGCGCGCCGCCGCGATCGTCAAGGCCACCACGTTCCACGACGACCCCGACGTGATCGCCAAGGTCTCCCGGGGCCTGGGCGAGGCCATGGTCGGCATCAACGTCGACGACATCCCGGTCCCGCACCGGCTCGCCGAGCGCGGCTGGTAGTTCAACACCTTTCGCGCGTACGCGGCGGAGGCCGTCCCCAACCGCAGTCGGGACCGCCCCCGCCGCGCAGCGCGACCTGAGTGATCCCCGAGCCCTTGCCGCGACCTGCGGGCTGAGACGAAACTCGAGCTCCCGCCGGCACCCGCTGCGCCAAGGCACCCGGCACCTCTCTCCTCCCGGCCACCGGCCCGCGAGCGTCAGACCGATTCCAGCGGCACGGTGGGTGGCGACGACGGCATCGGCAGCCCGGCCGCCGTCTCGGGCAGCGCCGGGTCCTCGATGTCGAAGTACTGCGGCAGCGGGTACCGCCGGGCCATGCCCAGCGCCCGCACCAGCGGCCGGCGCCGGGCGGTCAGCGCGTCCCGCACCTGATCGGTGTGCACCTGCCGGGCCAGCCCCACCCGCCGGCTCGTGGCGATCAACTGGCGGGTGGCCCCGTCCGTCCCGGAGAGCGGCGCCGCCCGCAGCCGGCGGGTCAGATCGTTCTCGGCCGACTCGCGCTCGTCGGGGTCGGCGTCCAGCGCCAGGCGGGCCGCCGCGTACAGCTCGTCGTTGTCCTGCTGCTCGGCGACCACCGCGGCCGCCGCGGCCCGGCGCAGCAGGTGCGCGTCGAGGGCCCGCTCGGCCGACTGCGCCCGCACGTGCACCCGCTCGACCCGATGTGCCGTCCAGCCGAGGTAGGCGGAGAGCAGCGCGACCAGCGCGACCGCCCCCAGCACCCACCACATGCCGGGCATCGTAGTGCCCCTGAGCGACGCGCGGTCAGGCCCCCGGCCGTGGCTCTACCCACTCTTCGTCGATGACCCGGCCGTCGGTTGCCTCGATCGCGGTGGCGTAGACCTCGAGCACCCGCTGCGCGACGGTCGGCCAGTCGAAGGCCGCGACGGTGGTGCGGGCCGCCGCGGAGAGCGCCGCCCGCCGGTCCGGGTCGTCGAGCAGCGTCCTGAGCAGCGCCGTCAGCGCGGCCGCGTCCCCGGTCGGGAAGAGCGCACCGGCCCTGCCGCCGTCCAGCACCCGGCGGAACGCCTCCAGGTCGCTCGCGGCGATCGCGGTGCCGGCCGCCATCGCCTCGGTGAGGATCATGCCGAAGCTCTCGCCGCCGGTGTTCGGCGCCACATACACGTCGACGCTGCGCAGCATGCGAGCTTTGTCGGCCTCCGACACAAGCCCGAGGAATGTCACCCGATCGTGCAGATCGCCGGGAATTTCGTCGTAAAGGTCGGCAGTGTCCCCGGGACCGGCCACCAGCAGGCGCAGGCCGGGCCGCTCCCGGGCCAACGGCACGAACGCCGACCGCAGAATGCCGAACCCCTTGCGCGGCTCGGTGAACCGCCCGAGGAAGCCGAGCGCCCCGCCGGTGCCGGGCCACCCGTCCAGCGGCGTCGCGTCCGCGTACTTCACCACCGCCACCCCGTTGGGGATCTCCACCGCTCCCCCGCCGAGGTGCTCCACCTGCACCTTCCGGGCCAGCTCGCTGACCGCGATCCGGGCGGTGATCTTCTCGACCACCAGCTGCAGCAGACCCTGGGCAACCGACAGCGCCCGCGATCTCGTCATGGCGGTGTGGAAGGTCGCCACCACCGGTCCCCGCGCCGACAACACCGCCAGCATCGAGAGGCTGAGCGCCATCGGCTCGTGCACGTGCAGCACGTCGAAGGCGCCGCGGTTGAGCCACCGGCGCACCCGCGCCGTCGACACCGGCCCGAACGCGATCCGCGCCACCGACCCGTTGTACGGCAGCGGCACGGCCCGCCCGGCGGGCACGACGTACGGCGGCAGGTCGGCGTCCTCGTCGGCCGGCGCCAGCACGCTGACCTCGTGCCCGAGCCCGATCAGCGCCTCGGAGAGGTCCATGATGTGGTTCTGCACGCCGCCGGGGACGTCGAAGGAGTAAGGCGAGACGATCCCGATCCGCACGACGGCCCCCTACAGCCACAGCTTCTGGAGCATGTGCCAGTCCTGCGGATGTTCGGCGATCCCCGCCGCGTAGGCGTCGGCCAGCAACTGGGTGGTCGCCTTGACCCGCTCGTCGAGCGGCCCCTCGGTGGGCGGCACGACCGGGCGCAGCACCGCGTACGTCTGGGTCGGGGTGAAGGAAAGGTCGACGGCGTACAGCGGCGCCCCGGTGCGGATCGCCAGGATCGCCGGGCCGGCCGGCATCCGGGTGGTCCCGCCGAAGAAGCTGACCTCCACGCCCCGCTGGGAGAGGTCGCGGTCGCCGAGCAGGCAGACGATCCAGCTCTGGCCGAGGCGCTCGGCGAGCACGTCGAGCGGGGGCCGTTCGCCGCCGGTGAGCGGGATGACCTCCATGCCGAGCTTCTCGCGGTACTCGACGAACTGCCGGAACACGCCCTCGGGCTTGAGCCGCTCGGCCACCGTGACCATGGACCAGTCGTTGGAGACGACCCAGGCCGCGGCGGCGTCCCAGTTCGCCACGTGCGGCAGCGCGAGAATCACGCCGGTGCCGTCGGCCACCCCGGTCTTGATGTAGTCGTAGTGCTCCGGGGCGATCCCGAAGCCGTCGAGGAACTGCTGTTTGCTCTGCGACGGGAGCCGGAACGCCTCCAGCCAGTACCGCGCGTAGGAGCGCAGCCCGTCGCGCACCAGCGAGTCCGGCATCTCCGGCCCGACGACCTGGGCGAGATTCTTGCGCAGCCGCTGGGTGCCGGGTCCGTTCTTCTTGTACGCGCGATCGGCCGCCGCGTTGAACAGGGCGCGCGCGACCGGGAGCGGCAGCGTGCGGACGAGCCGCCACCCGGCCGCGAACCCGATCTCGGTCAGCCGGTCCTTCACGAATGCTCCGGCGTCGGGGCTGCCGCCGTCGCGTCGCCGTCGCCGGCCGGAAGCGGCTCGGTGCGGGCGGCGTGGATCAGGCGCTGGAAGATGGTGACCACCGAGAGCGCGGCGACCACCCACAGCGCGGCCGGCAGGCCCCACGCGAGGCCCGCCGAGCCGAGCAGCCCGCCGACGCCGAGGATGACCAGCCGTTCGAGGCGCTCGGCGATGCCCACGTCCGCGTTCAGTCCGAGGCTCTGCGCCCGCGCCTTCACGTACGACACCACCTGGCCGGCCGCGAGGGCGATCAGGGCCGCGGCCGTCCCGCCGTACGGGTTGCCCTCGGTGGCCATGTAGAAGACGACCGCGCCGAAGACCGCGCCGTCGGCGATCCGGTCCATGGACGAGTCGAGCAGGGCGCCGAACTTGCCGGAGCCGCCCCGCATCCGGGCCATCGTCCCGTCGAGCACGTCGGTCAGCGCGCAGGCCGTGACGACCCAGGTGGCCCAGAAGAGATGGCCGGTCGCGCCGAGCCAGGCGCCGAACAGCACGCCGACGGTGCCGGCGATGGTGACGGCGTTGGGGGATATCCCGAGCCGCAGCAGGAAGCGGGCGGTCGGGTTGACGCCGTGCGACACGACAGCACGGGCGGGTACTTGGACGATCTTTGCCATGGCGGTCCCACCATATCGGCGCTGAACTCCAGACGGCACATGCCGGGCCCGCAGTGGCCGTATCGTCATCTCTGCGACGTTTTGCCAATTACAACCCAACTACAAAGGGTTGCGGGCGCTACAGCGCCGGGTGTGGGATTCAGGAACAGCGTCGTAACGTTCACGAAACGACAGGGAGCGGCGGCCATGGCGCAGAAGACCTCGGAGAAGGGGCTCAACGGCGCGACGGCGCCGGTGGTGACCGAGCCCGGCAGAGTACGCAACGTGGTGCTGGTGGGCCACTCGGGTTCGGGCAAGACCACTCTGGTCGAGGCCCTGCTCGCCGCCACCGGGACGATTCCGCGGGCGGGCACGGTGACCGACGGCACCACGGTGTCCGACTACGACCCGGCGGCGGTACGCCAGCAGCGGTCCGTCGCGCTGGCCTGCGCCCCGCTGATCCATCAGGATGTCAAGATCAACCTGCTCGACACGCCCGGCTACGCCGACTTCGTGGGTGAGCTCCGGGCCGGCCTGCGGGCCGCGGACGCCGCGGTCTTCGTCGTCTCGGCCGAGGGCGGCGTGGACGACGCCACCACCGCCCTGTGGGAGGAGTGCGCCGCGGTCGGCATGCCCCGGGCCGTGGTGATCACCCGGCTCGACCACCCGCGCGCCGACTACGACGGCACCCTGGAGGCCTGCCAGGAAGCGTTCGGCGAGAACGTCATGCCGACCTACCAGCCGATGCTCGCCGACGACGGCCAGTCGGTGGCCGGCCTGCTCGGCCTGGTCACGCTGCGGGTGCTGGACTACTCCGAGGGCTACCCGCCCAAGGTCGGCCAGGCCGAGCCCGAGCACCTGGCCCCGATCGCCGACGACCGGAACACGCTGATCGAGGGGATCATCGCCGAGAGCGAGGACGAGACCCTCATGGACCGCTACCTCGGCGGCGAGGAGGTCACCTCCGACACCCTGATGGCCGACCTGGAAAAGGCGGTCGCCAAGGGCAATTTCTACCCGGTCATCCCGGTCTGCTCGGCCACCGGTGTCGGGCTCGACGCGCTGCTCGACGGCCTGGTCACCGCCGCGCCCTCGCCGCTGGAGCACGACCTGCCGGTGGTCACCGGGGTGGACGGCGCGCCCCGCCCGCCGCTGACCTGCGACCCCGAGGGCCCGCTGGTCGCCGAGGTGGTCAAGACCACGATCGACCGGCACGTGGGCCGCGTCTCGCTGGTCCGGGTCTTCTCCGGCACCCTGCGTCCCGAGCAGGTGCTGCACGTCTCGGGGCACGGCCTCGCCGAGCGCGGCCACCCCGACCACGATGCCGACGAGCGCGTCGCGCACATCTACTCCCCGCTCGGCGCGACCCTGCGCGAGGTGCCCTACTGCGTGGCCGGCGACCTCTGCGCGATCACCAAGTCGGGCAGCGCCGAGACCGGCGACACGCTCTCCAGCAAGGACGACCCGTTGCTGATGGCGCCGTGGTCGATGCCGGAGCCGCTGCTGCCGATCGCGATCGTCGCCAAGAGCCGCTCGGACGAGGACAACCTCGCGAAGAACCTGGCCCGTCTCGTGGCCGGCGACCCCACGCTGCGGCTCGACCGCAACGCGGAGACCCATCAGCTGGTGCTCTGGACGATGGGCGAGTCGCACGCCGACGTGGTCCTCGACCGGCTCCGCTCGGGCGGCGTCGAGCTGGACACCGAGCCGGTCAAGGTGCCGCTGCGGGAGACCTTCACCTCCAGCGCCAAGGGCCACGGCCGGCATGTGAAGCAGTCCGGTGGCCACGGCCAGTACGCGGTCTGCGACATCTCGGTCGAGCCGCTCCCCCGTGGCTCGGGTTTCGAGTTCGTCGACAAGGTGGTCGGCGGCGCCGTCCCGCACAACTACATCCCCTCGGTGGAGAAGGGCGTCCGCAGCCAGCTCGACCGCGGCCTGGTCGCCGGCTACCCGGTGGTCGACCTGCGGGTGACGCTCTTCGACGGCAAGGCGCACAGCGTCGACTCGTCGGACGCCGCGTTCCAGACCGCCGGCGCGCTCGCCCTGCGCGAGGCCGCCGCGGCCGCCCAGGTCACGCTGCTCGAGCCGATCGACGAGATCGCCGTCCGCGTTCCGGAGACCTTCGTCGGCGCGGTGATGAGCGACCTGTCCGGCCGCCGCGGGCGCCCGCTGGGCAGCGAGTCCGAAGCGGACGGCGCGCACAGCGTGGTCCGGGCCGAGGTGCCGGC
Source organism: Actinoplanes sp. KI2 (assembly GCF_025630775.1). GTDB lineage: Bacteria > Actinomycetota > Actinomycetes > Mycobacteriales > Micromonosporaceae > Actinoplanes. The sequence goes on along the minus strand of NZ_JAOSZE010000011.1, from coordinate 108,427 downwards.
CACCGAGCTGATCCGCTACGCGGTCGAGCTGCGCGCCCTGTCCTCGGGTGCGGGCACCTTCACCCGCACCTACGTCCGGCACGAGCCGATGCCGGCCCACCTGGCCGATGCCGTACGCAAGGAGCATGCCAAGTAACGGTCAGAGAGTGATGGCGTTGGCCGCCTCGTGCATCGGCGCGAGGATCTTGTCGATCACCTGCTCCTTGCGCGGGTGGTACTTCAGGGTCCGCATGCCGTAGCTGCGGAAGGCGATCGCGAGGCGGCCACCCGGCACCATGTCCTTGGCCATCTTCCGGCCGATGGCCATGTTCTTGTCCACGTACGGGCGCATCACCCGCTCGTACTCCTCGAGACCGCCGGGCTCGCCGAGGTGCTGGGCGAGCACGTGCGCGCCGACCAGCGCGAGGCTGGTGCCCTGGCCGGAGGCCGGTGACGGGCAGTAGCCTGCGTCGCCGAGCAGCACGATCCGGCCGGCCGACCAGCGCGGCAGCTCCACCTGGGCGAGCGAGTCGAAGTAGAAGTCGTCGGCCGCGTCCAGCGACGCGAGGAACCGGTCGGTCTCCCAGCCGATGCCGGTGAAGGCCTCCCGGACCATCGCCTTCTGGGCGCGGATGTCACGCCGGTCGTAGCCGACCGGCGGCGACGCGAAGGTGAGGCCGACCTTGGCGGGCCGGTCCGGGCCCATCGCGTACGCGAAGACGAGGCGCCCCGGGCGGAAGAACATGATCTCTTCCCGGTCGATGCGCAGGTGGTTGGGCACCGAGAAGATCGAGATGTACGCGCCGAGGTGGGTCGGCTGGCTCTCGCCAAAGGCCAGCCGCCGGGTCACCGAGTTCAGGCCGTCGGCGCCGACCACGTAGTCGTAGCGGCCGCTTCGCCCGCTGGAGAAGGTGACCTCGACGCCACCCGGGTCGTCCCGGAGGGCCGCGATCGCATCGCCGAACACGTATTCGGCGTCGGCGACGCTCTCCTCGTACAAAATCTGGCCGAGGTCTCCCCGCAGCACCTCGATGTCGTCGCCGCGCCGCCCCATCAGCAGATCGGCCGGGAGCGCGGCGATCGGCCGCCCGTCGCGCTTGACGTAGGTGATCCGCTGCATCCCGACGTCGACGGCCCGCGCCCGCTCGTAGACGCCCATGCGCTTGAGCGCCACCACACCGGAGCCGCGCACGTCCACCTTGTAACCCCCGGTGCGCAGCTCGGCGGCGCGCTCCACGACGGTCACCTCGAAGCCACGTCGGCGCAGGCCCAGCGCCAGGGCGGGGCCGGCCACGCCGGCTCCCGAGATCAGCACTCGCTTCGCAGTCATGCGGCTACTATACAAACGTCTTATACATTTGTATAGAGATTAGGATCCTGGACGTGGGCCACAAGGAAGATCTGCTGGTGGGCGCGAAGAAGGCGTTGCTCCAGAAGGGATACGCCCGGACGACCGCGCGCGACATCGTCGCCCTGTCCGGCACGAACCTGGGCTCGATCGGCTACCACTACGGCTCGACCGAGGCGCTGATGACCGCCGCGATGCTCAGCGCCATGGAGGACTGGGGCGACAAGATCACCCTCGCGCTGACCGCGCCGGGCGAGGCGGACGAGGACCAGCTGATCGGCTTCTGGCGACGGGTGATCGGCTCGATCAAACAGGACCGGGCGCTGTGGATGGCCAGCATCGAGGTGGCCATCCAGGCCGAGCACAACCCGGGACTGCGCGAGCAGCTCGCCGAGGGCATCGAGCAGGGCCGGCGCGGCATGGCCTCGCTGATCACCGGCGTGCCCGAGGATCAGCTCGACGACGAGACCGTGCGCACCCTCGGCGCGGTGCAGATGGCGCTGATGTCCGGCATCCTCACCCAGTGGTTCACCGACCCGCAGAACGCGCCGGGCCCCGAGCAGATCGTCGCCGGGATCAGAGCGCTGGCGGCTCGGACCACGCCTTCGCCAGCATGACCCTGGTGTCGGTCAGCACCTGAGGCAGCACCTTGGTGCGGGCGATCACCGAGATGAAGTTCGCGTCGCCGCCCCACCGCGGCACCACGTGCTGGTGCAGGTGAGCGGCGATGCCGGCGCCGGCCACGCCGCCCTGGTTCATCCCCAGGTTGAAGCCGTGCGGGCTGCTCACCGCCCGCATCACCCGCATCGCCGTGCGGGTGAACTCGGCCAGCTCGACCGTCTCCTCGGCGGTGAGGTCGGTGTAGTCGGCGACGTGCCGGTACGGGCAGATCAGCAGGTGCCCCGGGTTGTACGGATACCGGTTGAGCACCGCGTAGACCAGCTCGCCGCGGGCCACCACCAGGCTCTCCGGCTCGGGCCGGTCGGGCGCCAGGCAGAACGGGCAGCCGGCCGGCTCGGCATAGCCGCCGGGCGGTGCCACCTCGCCGGTCAGGTAGGCCATCCGGTGCGGCGCCCAGAGCCGCTCCAGGCCGTCGGGGTCGCCGCTGTCCGTCACACAAAGCAGCCTATGCCAAGGCGGCGGCGAGCTCTCGTCACCCGACCGCGGCCAATCCACCGCGCAAGCCCGACCGCTGCCTCTCCACCGCGCAAGCCCGACCGCGGCCAATCCACCGCGCAAGCCCGACCGCGGCCTCTCCACCGCGCAAGCCCGACCGCGGCCTACGCCAGGGCGGCGGCGAGCCAGGACGGTAGCGCTTCGCGGGCCGACAGCCAGGCGGCCGGGATGCCGTCCATCCCGGTGTGCGCCGCGACGATCCCGCCGGCGATCGCGCAGGTCGTGTCCACGTCGCCACCGGCCGCGACGCAGGCCTCGATCGCGGCCGGGAAGTCGTCCAGGAAACGATCGGCCGCCCAGACCGCGAACGGGACCGTGTCGCGCGCCATCGCCTGCGACCCGTTGCCCAGTTCGTACGCCGCCTCCGCCACCGACCGGAACCGGGCCGCCGCGAGCAACCCCTCGCGGACCCGGCCGTCCGGCGTATACGCCGCCACCGCCCGTAACAACCGCGGCCGCTGCCCGTCGAGCCGGCCGGCCGCCGCGAGCGCCGCGGCCACCGCGACCGCCACCCCGCCGGCGATCCCCTCGGCGTGCGCGTGTGTCACCTCCGCCGCCCGCGCGCCCTGCGCCGCCGCGTGCGCGAGCGAGTCGGCGTGCCAGGCGCCCAGCGGCGCGGCCCGCATCGCCGCCCCGTTGCCCAGCGACCCGGCCCCGTCGAACGCCGCCGCGGCCGCGACCGGCCAGGGCAGCCCCTCGCGGATGGCCCGCAGCAGGACGACCGCGCCCGGGCCGTAGCCCCGATACGGATCGTGATGGCGCCCGAGCAGATCCGCGAACGCGTCCCGGTCGAGATCGCCCTCGTCGAGCACCGCGACCAGGCAGCACGCCTGTTCGGTGTCGTCGGTCCACTCCCACGGCGCGGGCGGCAGGTCAGCGAAGTCGATGCGGCGGACGAAGTGTTGCGCGCCCAGGGCATCGCCAACACTCAGACCGGCCAGGCTCTCCAGGGCCAGGGCCAGTCGCGTACCGGGGAAAAGCGTGAATGACATCGGCACATCGGATGGTATTCCACTACGGAACGTGATCGAAGGGTATCCCTGAATCACCGGTTAGGCTCGGCTAGCCGTTGGCAGTACGGTCTCTGCATGGCCACGGTGTTGCTCGTCGAGGACGATCACGTCGTGCGCGGCGCCATGCTCCGATCACTCACCGATCGGGGCCACGCCGTGCACGCGGTCGGCACGGCGCTGGACGCGCTGCGCCGGGTCGCCGCCGAGACACCCGACCTCGTGGTGCTCGACCTGGGCCTGCCCGATCTGGACGGTTCGGACGCGTTGCGCATGCTTCGCGGCATCACCGACGTCCCGATCATCATCGCCACCGCGCGTGACGACGAGCAGACCGTCGTGCGGCTGCTGCGGGCCGGCGCCGACGACTACATGGTCAAGCCGTTCACCGGTGCCCACCTCGACGCGCGGATCACCACCGTGCTGCGCCGGGTGGGCCGCGCCAGCCGCATCGCCCAGCCGGCCGTGCACGAGGTCGGCGAGCTGCGGGTGGACGTGGGCGAGCGCAGTGCCAGCCTGGCCGAGCAGCCACTGGCCCTGACCCGCAAGGAATTCGATCTACTGGCATATTTGGCAGCACGCCCGGGCCGCGTGGTCTCCCGTCGTGAGCTGTTGGAGGAGGTATGGCGACAGCCATCGGTCGGCGAGGACCAAACGATCGACGTCCATCTGTATTGGCTCCGTCGGAAACTGGGCGAGTCCGCGGCGAAACCTCGCTACCTGCGCACCGTGCGGGGGGTCGGATTCCGGTTGGTGGCGCCGGACTGAGGTCCCGGCTGGCGGCGATGAGCGCCGTCACCACCACTGTCGCCGCGCTCGCCTTCCTCGTCCCGCTCGGCTGGGAGCTGCGCTCCGACCACCGCGATCAGGTGATGTCGGCGGCGCAGCGGCGCAGCGCGATGATCGCGGGCGCGATCGCCGCGGGCGCCGACAAGAAGGGCCTGGCCGCGGCCGTCGCCGCGGCCGGCGGCCAGGCGGTGGTCCATCCCCCGGGCGACGGCACGCCGGGCCGGGTGGACGCGGCGCAGGTGCGGCGGGCGGTCGCCGGCGGCGCGATCCGCGAGGTGGGCGTCTCCGACGGTCTCGTACGCCTGGAGCCGGTCACCGTGTCCGGGAAGACGTCGGTGGTCGAGGTGTTCGTCCCGGCCCGCGACCTCGAGGGCGACACCACCCGCAACTGGCTGCTGCTGCTCGGCATCGCGCTGGGGCTGGTCGGCGGCTCGGTCTTCGTGGTCGACCGGCTGGCCCGGGGCGCGGTCGACTCGGCCCGCAACCTGGTGAAGGCGGCGCTCGCGGTCGGCGACGGCGACCTCGGCGTGCGCATCCAGCCCTCCGGCCCGCGGGAGCTGGCCGAGGCCGGGTACGCGTTCAACCGGATGGCCGACCGGCTGGTCACCACCCGCACCGACGAGCGGGAGCTGGTCGCCGATCTGTCGCACCGGCTGCGCACCCCGCTGACCGCGCTGCGGCTGGACGCCGAGGCGCTCGACCCGGACGACACCCAGGTCGGCATGTTCGACCAGGAGGAGCTGGACCGCCGGCGCGGCATCCGGCGCATCCGGCAGGCGATCGTGACGCTGGAGGGCGAGGTCAACCAGCTGATCAACACCACCCGTCAGGCCGTCGCCGCCCAGGTGGCCGAGGCGCCCGAGGAGGGCATGTCGGACGCCAGCGAGGTGGTCCGCGAGCGGATGACCTTCTGGTCGGCGCTGGCCGGCGACCAGAACCGGCAGTACCGAGTGATCGGCGCTCATCTCCGTATTCCGGTGCCGGTGGCCCGCGCGGAACTGGCTGCCGCACTCGATGCCGTTTTGGGTAATGTGTTCCGCTATACCCCGCAGGGTACGGCGTTCGAAGTGGGCATCTCCCGGCGTGACGGCTGGGTGGCGCTGCGTGTCGACGATGCGGGGCCCGGTATCCCCGACCCGGAGAAGGCGATGCAACGTGGCCAGAGCAACCAGGGCTCGACCGGACTCGGACTCGACATCGCCCGCCGCGCGGCGCAGGCCGCGGGCGGCTCGGTGAGCCTCGACCGCGCCGCGATGGGCGGCGCCAGCGTGGTCATGCTCCTCGCCGACGCCGAGGCCACGCCCAAGCAGGCCAGCCGTTTCGGGCTGGTCGGCCGGCTCGCCCGGGAGCGGACGAACCGGCCCGGCAAGGCCGAGTGAGCGGGCCCCGAACGGTGCAACAGTTGCTTAGATCTGGATTAAAGAGGTTCCGCCGGTTCCTCGGGGCTGGCAGGGTTCCCTTCGATCCCATCCGGCTTCCCGGTTCGGAGCCCGCATATCGTCCCCGCGTAACGAACCGGCGAAGCTCATACGCGGTGCGAGGCGGTCACCCCAAAACCGCCTCTCATCGCGCCCCCGCCAGGCAAGGAGAGGATTTGTCCACCCACCGCCGGCCGGTCGTCGCGCCGAGCGCGCATCGCCGGGTGGAGAGCACGCCGACGCCGAGTCGCCCGTGGACGCATCGGCTGCTGCCGCTCGGCCTCGGCCTCGCCGTGCTCGGCGTGGGCGGCGTCGTCGGTCCCAGCGTGGTGGAGCAGGTCTCCGGCGGGTCGCAACAGCTGGAGCTGACCGCACTGCCGAAGGACGACCCCGGCCAGGGCCTGATCTACGACGGGCTCGCGGCGGCCAAAGCCGGCGCGATCTGCGCGGGCGCGTACCAGCTGAACGACGAGACCTGCACGCACGGCCCCGAGCCGGCGCCAGCCGGTCTCGCGGTGCACCGCGGCGTGACCCCGGTGACGGCGAAGGCGCCCGAGCCGGTGCAGCCGACCCTGGAGTCCGGCACCGTGCCGACCGATGCCGAGATCGCCCGGGACGAGGGCGGCAGCGCGCTGACCGCGGACGCGCCGGCACTCATCCCGGACGCCGCACCCGGTGACGCCGACTTCGTCATGGGCACCCAGGGCGTGGCCTGCGAGGCCGACGGGCGGGACGGCAAGCGCGTCCAGGTGCTCTACCTGCACGAGTTCGGCACCCCGTCGCGGTACACCGACTTCCTCGGCTCGATCCGCACCTGGGCCGGAGGCGCCGATCAGATCTTCGACGAGAGCGCCGGCGAGACCGGCGGGTCGCGGCACATCCGCTTCGTCACCACCCCGCAGTGCCGGGTCGACGTCGACGAGGTGCAGGTGCCGCCGGATGCGCTGGACACCTTCGCCAAGAGCGTGCAGGCGCTGCAGACGCTCGGCTACAACCGCACCGACCGCAAGTACCTGATGTTCGCCGACAAGAGCGTCTACTGCGGCATCGCCACCTACATCGCCGACACCCGGGCCGGGCTGGGCAACCGCAACAACGGCGGCCCCTCGTACGGACGGGTCGACTCGGGCTGCTGGAGCTCGGTGATGGCGGCCCGGGAACTGACCCAGACACTGGGCGCGGTGCTGATCGACTCGCCGAACGCCAGCGGCGCGGGCGGCTGCCTCGACGAGTACGACCTGCTCTGCGAGCCGGACCGGTCCGGCAAGCCGTTGCGTGCCGTCTGCCCGAAGAAGCACGCGAACCGCCTCGACTGCGGCCACGACGACTACTTCAACACCAACCCGAAGCCGGGCAGCTACCTCGCGACGAAATGGAACATCGCGACCAGCGAGTTCCTGCTGCGCGGCGACGGCGGCGACGACATCCCGGACGTACCGGGCGCGGTCCAGCCCACCCCCACGCCCAGCACGCCCGCCTCGCCCGGCGACGCCGCCTCGGTCGCGGCGAGCGCATCCGCCTCGGCCGGTGCGCCGTCTGCCGGCTCGAGCGGCACCGGCCCGGGCAACGGGAACGGCAATGGGAACGGCAACGCCAACGGCAACGGGAACGCCGGCGACAACGGCGCCGGCCCGCCGGACGGCACCACCCCGTCGACCGAGCCGGCCGGACACCCGGCCAAGCCGGTCGTGACCACGCCGCTGCAGGCCCAGGCGGTGCAGGCGGTGCTCGAGATCCGCGACGCGACCAGCAGCTCGGTGCACCTGACCTGGAGCGCCGCCTCGGACACGGCCACCTACGAGGTCTGGGTCGGCAACTCGCCGATCGCCACCACCAAGGCGACCAGGGCCCGGCTCATCGGCCTCAAGCCGGACGCGACCTACCAGGTGATCATCAAGTCGGGCAGCAAGTACACGGCGAAGGCCACCGCGGAGACCGCCCCGGCCGCCCGCCCCGCCCAGAACAGCTGGTTCACCCTCACCAACGCGCTGACCGGCGGGGCCGCCGACCTGTACGCGGCCCGCACCGCCATCGACACGCCGCTGACGCTCGCCGAGAACGACGGCAACGCCCAGCAGCAGTGGCAGCTGGTGCCGTCCGGCAGCGGCGCGTACTCCCTGGTCTCGCGGGCCACCGGCAAGTGTGTGGTGCCGCTGGACGGCAATCCGGTCGCCGGGGCGCCCCTGGTGCAGGGCGACTGCGGCACCGACGACGGGGCCCGGTGGCAGTTGCAGGCCTCGCCGTTCGGATTCACTCTGCGCACCACGGTCGGCGACCTGGTCGTCGGCGTAGGACAGCAACGCTTCGGCGCGCACCGGGTGCTGGTGCTCCAGAACGGCAACGGTCAGCGCCACCAGAGCTGGACGGCGGTACCCGACTAGCGGAGGCCAACCCCCATGCCCGACACCATGACCAAGCCCTTGGCCGAGCCCGAGGAGGGCCCGGCCCGGTTCAACAAGCGGCGCCTGGTGCGCTGGATAGCGATCCTCACCATCGGCATCATCCTGGTGCTGGCGGTGTGGCAGGAGCCCCTTTACGCCCGCTTCTGAGCGTTGCTCCCGGAGGCGTAGGCGTCGATCTCGGCGATCAGGGCTTGCCGGCCGGCCAGGTCGAGGAAGCTCTGCTCGACCGCGGCGACGGCCAGCCCGGCCACCCCCGCCTCGTCGAGGCCGAGCAGGCGGGCGGCGACGGCGTACTCCTCCTCGAGCGTGGTGCCGAACATCGGCGGGTCGTCCGAGTTGATGCTGACGCGTACGCCCGCGCGGACCAGCGCGGCCAGCGGGTGCTCGTCGATCGCGGTGACCGCCCGGGTGCGCACGTTGGACGTCGGCGAGATCTCCAGCGGGATCCGGTGTTCGGCCAGGTACGCCATCAGCTCCGGGTCCTGCGCCGCGGTGATGCCGTGCCCGATCCGCTCGGCCCCGAGGTCGCGGATGGCCGACCAGATCGTCTCCGGCCCGGTGGTCTCGCCGGCGTGCGGCACGCTGTGCAGCCCGGCCGCCCGTGCCTGGTCGAAGAACGGCTTGAACTGCGGCCGCGGCACCCCGACCTCCGGCCCGCCGAGTCCGAAGCTGATCAGTCCGTCCGGCTGGTCCTCCAGCGCGATCCGCAGCGTCTCCTCGGCCGCGGGCAGCCCGGCCTCGCCCGGGATGTCGAAGCACCAGCGCAGCTCGATGCCGAAGTCGGCCCGGGCGCCGCGGCGGGCGTCCTCGATCGCCTCGCAGAACGCCTTCGCCGCGATCCCCCGCTTCACGCTGGAGTACGGCGTGACGGTCAGCTCGGCGTACCGGACCTGCTGGCGGGCCAGCTCGCGGGCGACCTCGTAGGTGAGCGTCCGCACGTCCTCGTCGTCGCGGATCAGGTCGACCACGGTCAGGTAGACCTCGATGAAGTGCGCGAAGTCCTTGAACGCGAAGTAGTCGGCGAGCGCGGCCGGGTCGGCCGGCACCGGCGACCGCCCCTCGTGCCGGGCGGCCAGCTCGGCCACGATCCGCGGCGAGGCCGAGCCGACGTGGTGGACGTGCAGCTCGGCCTTCGGCAGCCCGGCGATGAACGAGGTCAGGTCGGTCACCAGCGCATCCTTTTCCTTCAGGCCGCGGTCCGGGCCACCACGAAGACGCGGCGGAACGGGAACGCGACGTGCCCGTGTGCCGCCGGGTAGGCGGCGGCCAGCTCCCGCCCCAGATCGGCGCGGAACGACTCCCATGCATTCTCGTCCAGGGCGGCCTTGACGGGCCGCAACGCCGTGCCCTCCATCCAGCGAAGAACGGGGTGTCCCTCGCCACTGTCCGGCAGCAGGTGCAGGTAGGTCGTCTCCCAGGCGTCGACCCGGGCACCCACGCCCATCAGCAGGCCGGCGTAACCGGACGGGTCGTCGACCGGCGCCTCCCGGGTCACGTGGGCCACGCCGTACCTCTCGGCCACCGCGCGCAGCAGGCGGTGCGAGGGCGCGTCGAAGTTGCCGGGAACCTGCATCGCGAGCCAGGCGCCGGCCGGCAGCTCGACGGCCCAGCGGGCGAGCAGCTCCCGGTGCCCGTCGACCCATTGCAGGGTGGCGTTGGTGACCAGCACGTCGACGTCGGGGCCGGGCTTCCAGTCGCGCACGTCGCCGAGCTGGAACCAGGCCGGGCCGCCGTGCGCGACCGCCTTGTCGATCATCTCGGCGGACGAGTCGACGCCGGTGATCCGCGCCTGCGGCCAGCGCTCGGCCAGGGTCAGGGTGAGCTCGCCGGGGCCGCAGCCGAGGTCGACGACGGCGCGCGGCCGATCACTGTCGATGCGGGCGGTCAGATCGAAGAAGGGACGGGAGCGCTCGGCTCCGAAGCGGCGGTAGACGGTCGGATCCCACATGATCAACCTTTCAAACCGTACGTACGTCTTGCAAGAAGATAGCAGAGAAGGCGATAGGGTCGGCGCGTGGAAAATCGCAGCTTCCTTCGGATGGGGCGGACCGTCGGCGTAATCGGCCTCGGCGCCTGGCAGCTCGGCGCCGACTGGGGTGACGTCAGCGAGGCCGACGCGCACGCCACCCTGCAGGCCGCGGTCGACGCCGGGGTCACCTTCATCGACACCGCCGACGTGTATGGCGACGGCCGCAGCGAGCAGATCATCGGCTCGTTCATCAAGGACAGACCCCAGCTGACGGTGGCCACCAAGATGGGTCGCCGCGAGCCGCAGACGGTCGCGAACTACACGCTGGACAACTTCCGCCGGTGGACCGACCGCTCCCGGGCCAACCTCGGCGTCGAGACGCTCGACCTGGTGCAGTTGCACTGCCCGCCCACGCCGGTCTTCTCCTCCGGCGAGGTCTACGACGCGCTCGACACCCTGGTCGAGGAGAAGCGGATCAGGGCGTACGGGGTGAGCGTCGAGAAGGTCGACGAGGCCCTCGAAGCCATCGCCCGCCCGGGGACCGCGAGCGTGCAGATCATCCTCAACGCGTTCCGGCTCAAGCCGCTCGAGCGGGTGCTGCCGGCCGCCGCCGAGGCCGGGGTCGGCATCATCGCCCGGGTGCCGCTGGCCAGCGGACTGCTCTCCGGCCGGTACGACGAGCACACCACGTTCCCGGCCGACGACCACCGCACCTACAACCGGCACGGCGAGGCGTTCGACGTGGGCGAGACGTTCGCCGGCGTCGACTTCGAGACCGGCCTCGAGGCGGTCCGCCGGCTGCGTCCGCTGGTTCCGGCCGGCGTGCCGATGGCGCAGTTCGCGCTGCGCTGGATCGTCGACCAGCCGGGCGTCACCGTGGTCATCCCGGGCGCCCGCAACGGCGAGCAGGCCCGGGCCAACGCGGCCGCGGCCGGCCTGGCGCCGCTGCCGGCCGAGACGCAGGCGGCGGTCAAGGCCGTCTATGACGAACTCATCCGCCCGGCGGTGCACGACAAATGGTGAACGAACCGGCAAAAACGCCCCAACTCAAGGGCTGGCTGCTGATGACGATCGGCCTTCTCGCGATCGTCGTCGGTGCGCTGTGGACGGTCCAGGGCCTCGGCATTCTTACCGACAGCAAGATGAGTGGTAAACAAACCTGGACATTCATCGGGGCCGGTGTCGCGGCGGTTGGCCTGATCTTGACCGTGATCGGCGAACGTGTCCGATCCCGATCCAAGAGAAAGGTTCAATAAACAAGAAAAGCCCCGCACTCTGCGACGAGAGTGCGGGGCTTTTGTCTCGATCCAAGCCGATCTCCGCCAGGCGATCGGCGTGCCGGTCACGCGGGACCGGCGTGATGTCTCAGAGCGGGCGAACCTGCTCCGCCTGGGGGCCCTTCTGACCCTGCGCGATCTCGAACTCCACCCGCTGGTTCTCTTCCAGACTGCGGTAACCGCTCATCTGGATGGCCGAGAAGTGGACGAACACGTCAGCACCCCCGCCATCGACGGTGATAAAGCCGAAGCCCTTGTCCGCGTTGAACCACTTCACGGTTCCTTGCGCCATGCTCAACTCTCCCTCTGAAAATGCCGGCCCTGCTGAAGCCCGGACCGATGACCGTTTTCGAGCAGCGGCGCCGTGAGGCGGCCCTTTCAGAGGACGTCCCATCCGCCGCCACCCGGCGACACCCACCGACACTCATACCGGTCGGCATCCCCCGGTCTTGGCGGAAGCAGCGAACCACGTACGCAAAAACTGGGCACACTGTACCCGAAAAGCGGCCCGCAAAGCTGCCCCCGACGTAACTCGAATAAACGCCTGCTGATATGGAAAAGGCCCCCCACTTCGCTCTCGCGATGTGGGAGGCCCTTCCATCCAACCGCCCCGCCCGCCACCCTTAGGCGGCCTGAAGGCAGAGCCTCTTGGCGTCTCAGTCAGGCCATTCACCAGTGAGTTTGCGTACTCCGGTGGCGCCGCCCCGATCGACGGCCGCCTTCACGAGTGCGAAGATCGCACCCTGTAGCGCGGCGGCCGCGAGAATCTCCCCCCAGCCACGGTCCTCATCGGTCGCATTCGGCGCATCGTCGTCGCCCGAAACCGCCTTCCAGACCTCCTTGAACGCGTACCCGGCGATCGCGCCGGCCGCCACGCCCAGCAGGATTCCGACCGGCTTGTACGCAATCTTGGACATCAGGCTCAACGCCGCCTCCCTCGCAGTACCAGGATGATCCCGACGACGGCCATGGCGCCGACCGCCACGATCGCGATCGGGACCTGGTTGGCCCGTACCGTCTCGGCCGCCCGCTCCCGCGCGACCTCGACCTGCTCGCGCGCCCGCGCCTTGACGTCGGCCTTGGCCGCGAGGGCCTGCACCGTCTCGCCGAGCTCGGCCCGGGTCTGCTTGATCCCGGCCCGCAGCTCCTCGACGGTCGGCTTCGGCGCCGGCGCCTTCTCGGTCTGCTCACTCATACCCGGCTCCGCTCCTTGGCCGCCCGCACCACTTCGTCCACGTCGAGCTTCACGCTCTCGATCGTGGCCTCGGGCTCGGGCGGGCCTACCTTGGACACCTGATTCTTGCCGAACAGCGCCAGGATCCCGGCGGTCAGGAACAACACCACGGTCCAGATCAGCGCGGCCAGCCAGAGCGGCAGGAACAGATCGAAAACGATGATCAGCGTGGCGATCGTGGCACCCACGCCGTAGAAGACGAAGACACCGGCACCGCTGAACAGCCCGATCCCGATGCCGGCGTGCTTGCCCTTCTCGGCCAGCTCGGCCTTGGCCAGCGCGATCTCATCCTTGACCAGACGCGAGATCTGCTCGCTCGCGGTCTGCACGAGCTCGGCGGTCGACTGCTCGGCGACCGGCCGCACCACCTTGCCGTTCAGGACGTCGGCCATCGTGTCCCCCTTTCCCCTACCCAGGGTTTATGCCCTGATCAACTGAACGTCAATCCCGTTGGGGAAAATGCGGCAAAACACTCTGCCGTACGGTATGTGGGGCCTTACACCTTGCGGTAGCGCGCCTGCGCGAAGCAGTAGATGCCGAACGCGGCAATGCCCAGACCGATCAGCGCCAGCAGCCACACGCCCCACGGGTGCCCGGCGAGGGTCTTCAGCGCGGCATCGAGTCCCCGGGCCTTGTCGGGGTTGAACGTGACGGCCGCGGTGACCACCAAGACCCCGGCGATCGCGTACGCGACGCCCTTCGCCATGTAGCCCAGCATGCCCAGCCGAGTCGTGGACTTGCGGACCGAGGCGGCCATCTGCTGCGTGTTGAGGTGCCGGAGGAACTTCTTCTTCAGCCCGTACACGAAGATGCCGACACCGACGCCGAGCACCACGAGGCCGACGAACCCGACCAGCCAGCGGCCGCCGGAGTGCGCCATGATCGTGGCCGACTTGCTCTGCTGGTTCTGCGCCATCGACGCGTTCGCGCCGTTCAGGATCTTGAACGCGTAGAACGCCAGCCAGAGGTAGAGGATCGCGCGGACACCGGAGACGACCCGCTCGGCGACCGCCGTCTTGTTGCGGGGTCCGCTCTCGCCGATCACCGCCTCGAAGGCCTGCCAGATCGCGAGTCCGATCATGCCGACCGCGATCAGGACCAGCAGCACCTTGCCGGCGCCGTTGCCGGCCAGGGTCTTCAGCGCGCCCGACTGGTCGCTCTCCTGGCCGGAGCCGCGGAAGGCGACCTGGAAGGCGATCCAGGCGAACAGCAGGTGGATGATGCCGTAGCCGACGAACCCGGCACGGGCCACGTACTCCAGCGGCTTGCTGTCAGCCGCGCGGGAAGCGGTGTATTTGACTTGGGAGGTCGCCGTGGACATGCCTCCTCATTGACCGGCGCAGACGCCCGGCAAACATGCGCGCCCTAAAGTGGGGAGGTGCGCGACTACGAGGTGCGGGACAACACCGACAATCATCGCTTCGAGCTGCTGGTCGACGGCGAGCCCGCCGGGATGGCCATGTACCGCCACCGCGGCGAGGACATCGTCGTGGTCACCCACACCGAGGTGAAGCCGGCCTTCCGCGGGCAGGGCATCGGCAACGAGCTGGCGCAGCGGACGCTGGAGCTGATCCGCGTCCGCGGCCAGAAGGTCGTGCCGGTCTGCCCGTTCTTCGCCCGCTACCTCGAGGAACACCCCGAGTACGACGACGTCGTCGTCTCCTAGGCGCCAACCACGGATCGCGCCAACCACAGATCGCGCCAACCACAGATCCCGCCAACCACAGATCCCGCCAACCACAGATCCCGCCCTCCCAAGGGGGCAGCCCCCGCTGGACATTGTCGTCGAGCAACGGCGATGTTGCGCGAGCGGCTGTGGATAACCCGGGTCAGTGGAAAACGCTGAGCGCTCGGCCGGATGTGCTACGCCGCGAGCGGCGCGGGCACCGGGCTGCCTGCGATCAATTCCGCCGCCGCCAGGCCGCACGCCCGGGTCGCGCCGTGGGTGGCGATGTGCACGCCACCCAGCACGGTGACCGGCACGCCCATCTCCACCACGATCGCGTCCGGCCGTGCCTCGAGCACCCGGGCCAGCGCCGTTGCCAGCCACGGGTGCCGGTGCACGTCCCGGGCGACCAGCACGAGGGCGCGGCCCTCCGCGCCGGCCAGCACCGGGGCCGCCGGGTCGGCGAGTCCCTCGAGGTCGTCGGCGGTGAGCCGGACCGAGGTGGTGCCGGGGAGCAGGTCGTCCAGGGGGGCACCCACGCCCCAGGGGGTCTCGGCGCCGATCGCGATGTTGCGCGGCGGCGCGAACTCGACGACGTGTGCGGGCCGGCTGATCGGCAGGGCGGCGGCGCCCTCGGAGTAGGTCACCTTCACCGCGCGCCGCGCCGCCTCGAACCCCACGGCGGAGCCGCTCACCGCCGCGCGGCCGGTTGCCGAGCCGCTCGCGGCCGCGCCGTTGGCTGCCGAGCCGTTGGCTACCGCGCCGGTCGCCCCCGCGCCGTTGGTTACCGCGCCGTTCGCCGCCGCACCGTTGGCTACCGCGCCGTTCGCCGCCGCGCCGTTGGCTACCGCGCCGTTCGCCGCCGCGCCGTTGGACAGCGGGGCGGTCGGCGGCGGGACCGCGGCGAGGTCGGCGATCGGGCGGGCCGCGTTCGCGATCGCCCGCGCGCCGGTGCGGGTCTGCGCCCGGGTCGACCAGGCGCCCAGGTCGCGGACCCGGGCGGCCGCCTCGGCCAGGCGCTCCTCGCTCAGGTCGCCGCCGCGGACGGCGGCGACGATCGCGTCGCGCAGCAGGATCGCGGTCTGCTCGTCGGCGTGGTCGCCACCCACGCAGATCGCGTCCACACCGGCGGCCAGCGCGCGCACGGTCGCGCCGGCCAGCCCGTACTTCCGGCGTACGCCCTGCATCTCGATGCCGTCGGTGACGATCAGGCCGTCGAAGCCCAGCTCCTCGCGGAGCAGCCCGGTCATGATCGACCGGCTCAGGGTGGCGGGCAGGGTGGTGTCGTAGGCGGGAACCAGCAGGTGCCCGGTCATCACCGCGCGGACGCCGGCCCGGATCGCGGCGCGAAAGGGCAGCAGCTCGCAGGCGTCCAGCGCGGCCCGGTCCCGATCGATCAGCGGGACGTCGTGGTGCGAGTCGACGCTGGTGTCGCCGTGCCCGGGGAAGTGCTTGGCACAGGCGGCGACGCCGGCCTCCTGCAGGCCCCGGACGAAGGCCGCCGAGTGGCGCGCGACCAGGTGCGGCTCGGCCCCGAACGCCCGTACGCCGATGACCGGGTTGTCGGGGTTGCTGTTGACGTCGGTGTCCGGGGCGTAGTCCAGGGTGATGCCCGCCGCCGCCAGTTCGGCACCCAGGTCGCGGGCCACCGCCTCGGTCAGCTCCGGTTCGTCGATCGCGCCCAGCGCCAGGTTGCCCGGGCGGGAGCTGCCGTGCCGCGACTCGAAGCGGGTGACGTCGCCAGCCTCCTCGTCGATCGCGACGATCACGTCCGGTCGCTCGGCGCGCAGCTGGGCGGTGAGGGCGGCCACCTGGGCGGGCGACTCGACGTTGCGGGCGAACAGGGCGACGCCGCCGAGCCCGTCGGCCAGCCATCGGCGTACCCAGTCCGGCGCGGTCGTGCCGATGAAGCCTGGCTGGAGCACCGTCGCGGCCAGCTCCGGCAGATCGTGGTTGGGCATGGGCCCCCGTACCTCCGGTGACGTTTTTCGTGCGCTCATGGGAGCGTGCCCCCGTTGTGCCGACCTATGGTCACACCCGGCGGCCGATTCAGTCAACAAACTTTCCTATTAACTGGTCGTCGATACCATGCGTTCGTGCCGTACACCATCGCCGCGACCTCCGGTGTCGACTGGTCGCAGATCCATGCCGTACGCCTGCTCGGGGTGGCCCTCGCCGTGCTGTTCCTGCTGTGGGCGATCCGCCGGATGTTCGGCGGAAAGAAATAGCTGTTTGTCTGTCCCGCTCGTGGGGCATCATGGCCGCGCCATGAAGCTCTCCATGTATGGATCACGCCTGCGCAGGGTCGCCCGCCGCCACTTCGGGTGGCCCTCGCTGCGCCCGGGCCAGTTCCGTCCGATGCGCGCGGTGCTGCGCCGCCGGGATGCGCTGGTCATCCTGCCGACCGGGGCCGGCAAGTCGGCCATCTACCAGGTGCCGGCGGTGCTGCTGCCGGGGCCGACGATCGTGATCTCGCCGCTGCTCGCGCTGCAGCAGGACCAGATCGCGCAGCTCAACGAGCGCGGCGACCCCCGGCTGCGGGCCGTGCGGGTGAGCTCGGCCGAGACGCCCAAGCAGCAGCGGGCGGCGATCGAGGAGATCCGGTCCGGACGGGGCGAGTTCCTGTTCATCACGCCCGAGCAGCTGAGCGACCCGGACCGGCTGGCCGAGATCAAGGCGCTCAAGCCCGGGCTGGTCGCCGTGGACGAGGCGCACTGCATCTCGGCGTGGGGGCACGACTTCCGGCCGGACTACCTGGCGCTAGGCGACATGATCAAGGAGATGGGCCGGCCGCCCGTGCTCGCCTTGACCGCGACGGCCTCGCCGCCGGTGCGCGAGGACATCGTCGCGCGGCTCGGGCTGCGCAAGCCGGAGGTGCACGTCTCCGGGCTGGACCGGCCCAACCTGTTCCTCGAGGCGGCCTACTGCCCCGACGAGGCGTACCGCTGGCGGCGGCTCACCACGCTGATCGATTCGCTGGAACGACCCGGGATCATCTACGTCGCGACCCGGCGGGCGGCCGAGGAGCTGTCCGAGCGGCTGGTGTCGGCCGGGTACAACGCGTCGTACTACCACGGCGGGTTGGCCGGCGGCCCGCGCGAGCAGCGGCAGGAGGCGTTCGCCGCGGACAAGGTGGACATCATGGTGGCCACCTCGGCGTTCGGCATGGGCATCGACAAGGCCAACATCCGGTGGGTGGCGCACGTGGCCCTGCCGGACTCGCCGGACAGCTACTTCCAGGAGATCGGCCGGTCCGGGCGGGACGGCCGGCCGGCGCACGCGATGCTGCTCTGGCGGGCCGAGGACGAGGCGATCCAGCGCTTCTTCACCGGCGGCGCGCCGGACGAGACCGAGCTGCGGGACCTGGCCGCGGCGCTGCGCGCGGGGCCGGCCACCAAGACGGCGCTGAAGGACCGGACCGGGCTCGGGCCGCGCAAGCTCGGGGCGTACCTCAACCTGCTGGAACTGGTCGGCGCCGCGGTGCCCGGCGCCAAGAACAGGATGACGGTTCCGCTCTTCGCGCCGCTTCCGGCCGCGGCGGCCAAGGCCGCACTTCGGGAGTACGAGCGGCAGCAGGTGGTCGACCGCTCCCGGACCGACATGATGCGGGGCTTCGCGGAGACCCGGGGGTGCCGCAGTCAGGTGCTGCTCGCGTACTTCGGCGAGAAGGCGACGAAGCGGTGCGGCCACTGCGACAACTGCGTCACCGGCGTGGCCGAGCGGCGACCGGCGGCGAGCGAGCCGTTCGCGGTGCACAGCACGGTACGGCACCTCGAGTGGGGCACCGGCATGGTGATGGGCTACGCCGAGGATCGGATGACCGTGCTCTTCGACGACGTCGGGTACAAGACGCTGTCGGTGCCGGTGGTC
Source organism: Actinoplanes sp. KI2 (assembly GCF_025630775.1). GTDB lineage: Bacteria > Actinomycetota > Actinomycetes > Mycobacteriales > Micromonosporaceae > Actinoplanes. Next base: position 90,289 of record NZ_JAOSZE010000011.1, on the reverse strand, counting down.
CTGGAGAACGAGCTGCTGACCCGGACGGGATGAACCGGGCGGAAGGCGGCGCCGACCGGCGTCACCGGCCGCCGCGAGCTGCGTCGTGGCGACGGCGCTGGGGCTCTCCGGCGGCGGTCGTCGTCACTCGTCGATCACGATGATGTCGTGCGGCTCCCGGCGCGGCGACAGGGGCGGGGGCTCGCCCGACGCGGCGTAGCCAAGCCGGACGATCAGGTAGGGCTCGCCGTCGCCGGGGACGAGCCGGCGCAGCAGCTGCCGCGGCCAGGCGACCTCGACCGCCTCGCTGATCGGCGCCGCCGCGACGCCCTCGGTCGTCGCGCCCAGCAGCAGGGCCGACATCCCCTCGCCGCCGCGCAACAGATCCACCGGACGATCCCCGTTGCCGAAGAGGATCGCGTACGTCGCACCCTCGTCCTCGCCGGCGCCGGCCAGCAACCCCGGCGACCCGCTCGGCAGGAAATTGCGCACCGGCACCCGGCGGAGGCCGGGCGCGACCGCGGTCGACGGCGGTACCCCGTCGCCGGTCCAGGCCGGCCGATGCGTCCACCGGGTGAGCTCGCTGCGGAAGGCGGGGTCGAAATACTCCACATCGGCCGCCTGGTCCACGGCCACGGCGAGCTCAGGTACCCGCTCGTCGGGCACCTCGTGCAGGTGAGCGCCCTCCGCCTCGACCAGCCGCCCGAGCCGGGCCAGCGTCGCCCGCGGCACCCGGCGCTCGCCGAACGCCCGGCGATCGGTACGCCGCCGGCTGATCGCGGCCGCAAGGCTGACCGCGTGCGGATCGAGCGGCGCCGTCCCGGTGACGCGGATCCGGGCCAGCAGGTCGGGACGCCGCTCGTCGGGCAGCCGCACCACCTCGGCGCTGCGGCCCTGCGCCGCCAGGGTCACCCGGGCGTGGTGCAGCGCGCCGCCACAGCTGAGCAGCAGCAGACGACCCTCCGCATCGGTCACCCCGAGCCGCCGCGCCGGATCGGCGAACAGGTCGAGCGTCTCGGCGGTGATGTGCCACTTCCACGGCTGGGTGTTGAAGACCGACGGCGCCCGCAGCGAGGCCCGCGCGGCCGACTCCAGGGCGGCGCGCGCCTCGGCGCGCAGGACGTCGTTACCGGTGGCGTTCATCGCGGTTGCCTCCCGACTGTCGTGATAGTTCACCGTTACCGCCGGTGGCCGGCCGCGGCAGGGCCATCCGACCCGGAATCGCGGGCCGCACGGCCCTCCGCGTCACCCGCGCGGGCCGCACGGCCCTCCGCGTCACCCGCGCGGGCCGCACGGCCGTCTACGCGCGGCGGGGTCAGCTCGCCAGATCCGCACCGTGCTCGCGGTCGATCGGCGGGCGCGGGCCCTGTGCCGGGCGGCGGCGGATGCGGCGCAGGCGGGAGCGGAGACGGTCCTGCATCAGGTCGGTGGCCTCCTGAAGGGTCGCGCCGACCGCATGCACGTGCACCCCGACCCCGTTGACGTCGACGTGGGCGTCGACCCGGTCGCCCGGGGCGGCGGCGTCGAGCGTCAGCGAGGTGCGCAGAACCGGGCCCTGAGCGTGGTGCAGCGCCGCGCGAAGCTTGTCGACGGCGTACTCGGTGGCCTCCGGCTTGACGTTGCCGTGGGTGTGCACCTGCGGACCGATGGCGGGCTCGTTGCGATCCATGACGCCTCCTCGAGGGTCCGGCCCGGCCCGGACGAACCAGGCACACCCCGATGATCATCCGAGCGACCGGACGCGGCCAGGGACTTAAGGCCCGTCCTGATAGTTTGCGTTGCGCCGGTCGTGGCCGGTGATCTTCCACGAGGTCGGGGTAGTAGAGAGCCGTCTAACGCCGAGATGTGAGGACGATGTCGTGAGCGACGAACCGTTGTACTCGAAGCTGGGCTTCACCGACACCGAGTGGGGGCTGCTGGTCGGCCTCCCGCAGTCGGTGCTGACGGCGGCCAGCGCCGCCACCCCGGACAGCGCCCGCAAGACCCGGGCCGAGAACGAGGCCGGCCGCGACGAGATCTCGGACGCGCGCGTCTCGCCGAGCCCGCTGGTCGCGGCCGTCGCCGGGGCGCTGCTGTCCGAGGTGGGCGATCCCGAGCTGGGCGAGGAGGCGCCGGTGATCGAGCCGGGCGACCCCATCGGGTACGCCCAGGACGTGCTCCAGCGCGCCACCGAGGCGAACGCCCTGCTCGCCGCGAAGGCCGAGCAGGCCGACGCGGAGACCTACAAGCACTGGCTCATCGAGATCGCCGAGAGTGTGGTGGGCGCCGCGTCGACCGGTGGCGTGCTGGGCATCGGCGCCGAGCAGGTCACCGACTCCGAGCGCGAGTTCCGCGACGAACTGGCCAAGGCCCTCGCCGACTGAGAGCCGACGGAAAGCCGACGGACTGCCGTCGGAGACCGCTCAGGTGGTCGGGCGGCGGAGACCGCTCAGGTGGTCGGGCGGCGGGGACCGCGGAGCACGGCCAGGGTGCGGGCCGCCGCGGCGACGATGGCGGCCGTGGCGAGGGCGGTCAGGACGTCGGCCGCCAGCGGGCCCGCCAGCGGATCGATGCCGGCGGCGGACTCGATCACCGACAGGGCGCACAGCGTCGCGTAGCCGGCCACGGCCAGGGCGACCGTGTGCAGCCGGGACCGCTCCGGCAGCGGGGTGCGGGCCAGCAGCCAGGCCAGCAACGGCAGGGCCAGCACCCCGTGCATGGGCACGAAGTGGGCCGGTTTCCACTGGGCGCCCACCGCGTAGGCGGCCGTCTGGTCACCCCGGTACACGTCCAGGACCGCGGTGACGACCATGACCGCGCCGACCAGCAGGGCCACGTCCAGGGCCAGCAGGCCGGCGCGCAGGGCCAGGCGCATCGACGGCGGCACCGTGGGCATCGGGCGCCAGGACGCGACGGTCAGCGCGACGATCACCAGGATCAGGACGCCGCCGCCGGCGGCCAGCACCCGGGAGATCGCCGTGTCGAGGCCGGTCTCCATGTTGAAGTGCGACGGGACGCGGCGCCACGCCTGGAGGGTGATCAGGGCGACCTCGGTGACGCAGGCCGCGGCGAAGACGCCCAGCAGCAGCCGGCGGCCCCGCTCGCGCAGCGGAAGGTACGAGCCGACCCAGGCGATCGTGATCAGGGTCAGGCCGAAGGAGAAGCCGAACGTGGCCGGCTTGCGCCAGGAGACCGGCCCCGTCCAGGTGTCGCCGGAGGCGACCAGCACGGCGGCGTGGAACAGACCGCCGGCGATCAGCACCGCACCGATCAGATAGCAGGCCCGCTCGATGGCCCGCACGCCGCCGGGGCGCGACCCCGGCGTCCCCCGCACGCCGGAGCGCGTCGAGCCGTCCGGAGCCCCGACAACGGCTGCATTGGTCACCATGGGAACGATCCTTCCGGAGCCGTGCCGGGAGCGCGTCGGCCGGTGGGCGTACTCGGGTCTACGTCGCTGGTATGACGTTCGGGCTCATTCTCGGCGCAGCAGACCCTGCTCGAAGGCCGCGGCGACGGCCGCCGCGCGGTCGCGGACGCCCAGTTTCGCGTACGCGTGCAGGAGGTGGGTCTTGACCGTCGCCTCGCTGATGAACAGCAGCGAGGCCGCCTCCCGGTTGCTGTTTCCCCGGGCGATGAGCGTGAGCACCTCGATCTCGCGCGCGCTCAGCGGCTCCTTGGCCGGCGAGCGCAGCGTGCCCATGAGCCGACCGGCCACGGCCGGGGACAGCACCGACTCGCCGCGGTGCGCCGCGGTGACCGCCCGGAACAGCTCCTCGCGCGGTGTGTCCTTGAGCAGGTAGCCGGTCGCCCCCGCCTTGATCGCCGGCAGCACGTCGCGGTCGGTGTCGTACGTGGTCAGCACCAGCACCCGAGCCGTCGACCCCTGGTCGCGCAGCGCCCGGATCGCGGTGACCCCGTCCATCTCGGGCATGCGCAGGTCCATCAGCACCACGTCCGGCGACGTCGACCGCGCCACCGCGAGGGCCTCGAGACCGTTCCCGGCCTCGCCCAGCACCGCGAACCGGTCGTCCCCGGCGAACATGCCCCGCAGCCCGTCCCGCACCACCGGATGGTCGTCGACGATCAGCAGCCCGATCACGCCGCCGCCAAACCGAGCGCCGGCACGCAGGCCGACACCGCCGTGCCATTGCCCGGCTCGGACTCGACCGACAGCGTCCCGGCGATCCGCAGCACCCGCTCCCGCATGGCCGCGAGCCCGTAGGACGACTCCTTGACCGGCACCGACGGGTCGAACCCGGCGCCGTCGTCCCGGACGTCCAGCGTGACCACGTCCTCCATGTACGACAGGGTCAGGAAGACCCGGTCGGCGCCGGCATGCCGGGACACGTTGGCGAGGGCTTCCTGAGCCGTACGCAACAGGGTCGTCTCGATCTCCGGAAGCAGGGGGCGCGGCGCACCCGTCGTGATCAGCGAGGCCCGGACGTCGTGCCGGCCGGACCAGGTCGACACCACCTCGTCCAGCGCCTCGGGGAGGGCCGACGAGTCGAGCGGCTGCGGCCGCAGCGCCTGCACCGACCGCCGCGCCTCGGTCAGGCTCTCCCGGGCCAGCTTCTTCGCCGTCTCGATGTGCCGCACCCACTCCCCGGACGACGCCGCCTCCAGCTGGGTCACGATCCCGGTCAGGCCCTGGGCGAGCACGTCGTGGATCTCCCCCGCCATCCGCTGCCGCTCGTCGTGCACCCCGGCCTCGCGGGCCTGCACCAGCAACTGGGCGTGCAGACCCGCGTTCTCGGTGAGGGCCGCCTCGAGCTTCGCGTTCGCCTCGGCCAGCTGGCGGATCATCTCGGCGCGCTTGGCGGTCTGCTCGTCGTTCATCGTGGCCAGCATCGTCATCGAGCCGGCGATCGTGATGTTGAAGAGCAGCAGGATCGCGAAGTAGCCCCACGAACCCCGATGCGCCATCGCGGGGAATCCGCCGGCCTGGGAGAGGGCGGTGGCCACCGCCACCGAGGTGGCGCCGGCCAGCCGGGTCAGGCGGCCGTGCAGGGCGTACGCCACGAACAGGTAGCCGGTCCAGGCGTAGAACCCGAATATCGGACTGCACCAGATCAGCAGGTAGATCAGCGCGACGAGCCCGACGAAGAAGACCGTCATCCGGCGCCGGTCGCGCTCCCACTCGGGGTGCCACGTCGTCCACCAGAACATCCACGCCGCGGTGAACAGCACCGACCCGCCCACGATCGGATAGGGCTGGTGCGGCACGTCGGCGGCGGTGCCGATCGGAACGATGAGCGTCGAGCAGAGAAGAGCGCCGTACGGCACCCAGGTCAGCCACCGGTCGAGCCGCCGCCGCGACGTCTCCAGCGGGCCGACCACCGACATGTTCGCCACGTTCCTCCCCCGCCCCTCAGGACCAGCGGAACAGCCGGGCCGCGCCGAGCCCGAACACCGCCAGGTATCCCACCAGCACGGTAGCCGACAGCAGGCTCGGCCAATGACCCGTAGTCGCCTCGTGCAGCGCCCGCTCCCCCGCGCCCAGCGGGGTGAAGTCGCCGACCCGCTGCAGCGCGGGCGGGAACACCTCGCGCGGGGTCCACAGCCCGGCGAAGAACATCGACGGGAAGAACAGCAGCGTGCCGATCGAGTTGCCGGCCTTGCCGCTGGGCGCCAGCGCCGCGATGAACAGTCCGATCGCGAATACGCCGAGCGCCGCGAGGAGATAAGCCAGGACGAATCCGGCCACATTCGACGGCAGCGGCACGTCGTAGGCGATCCGGCCGACCGCGACGGCCAGCGCGCTGGACACGATCGCGGTCAGCAGGGCCGCCGTCAGCTGGGCCGCCAGCAGCAGCGACGGACGGGCCGGCGTGGTGGCGAGCCGCTTCAGGATGCCCCGCTCCCGGTACGTGGCGAGCGCCATCGGCATCACCTGCAGGCCGAGCATCGCCACCGTCAGGGCCACCGCGATCCCCACGTACACGTCGATCACGCGCAGGCCGCCGAGGTCGGCCGACGGCTTCCGGAAGGCCGGGACGCTGCCCAGGATCACCACGAGCAGGGTCGGGGAGAACAGCGCGAAGAACGCCATCATCGGCTCGCGGCTCAACAGCTTGAGCTCGGTGACGGTCAGTTTGGCAAACATGTCAGTCCCTTCCCACCAGCCGGACGAACGCCTCGTCCAGGCCGGCCTGCTCGATCCGGAGGTCGTTCGCGATGATCTGGTGGGCGGCCAGCACCGAGGTGACCGCGTGCAGCAGGTTGCCGGTCCCGGCCACCTCGACCTGCTCGCCGTGCCGGCGCACCGCGGTCACCTCGGGCGCGGCCAGCAGCAGCGCGTCGTCGACCGGCGCCGACGGGCGGAACCGGATCCGCTGCTCGCCGCTGATTGCGGTGACCAGGCCGGCCGGGGTGTCCAGGGCGACGACCTCGCCGTGGTCGATCACGGCGAGCCGGTCGCAGAGCCGGGACGCCTCCTCCATGAAGTGGGTGACCAGCACGATCGTCACGCCGGTGTCCCGGATCGACTCGATCAGGTCCCAGGTGTCCCGGCGCGCCTGCGGGTCTAGGCCGGTGGTGAGCTCGTCGAGGATCGCGATCCTGGGGTTGCCGATCAGCGCGAGCGCGATCGAGAGCCGCTGCTTGCGTCCGCCGGAGAGCTTGGCGTACCTCGCCTTCAGCTGGTCGCCGAGGCCGAGCCGGTCGGCCAGCGCCCGCCAGTCGGCCGGCTCGGGGTAGAAGGTGCTGTACAGCTCGAGCGCCTCCCGTACGGTGATCTTGTCGGGCAGCCGGCTCTCCTGGAGCTGGACGCCGACCTCGCGGCGCAGCGAGACGTCGCGGGGTGGACGGCCGAGCACGGTGATCGTGCCGTCGTCCGGGGTGCGCAGGCCGGCCACGCACTCGACCGTGGTGGTCTTGCCGGCGCCGTTCGGGCCGAGGATGCCGAAGATTTCGCCACGCTCGACGGTGAACGAGACGTCTCGTACCGCGAGCGTGTCCCCGTAGCGCTTCCGCAGGTTCTTGACCTCGATGACTGGCATGCATCGAGCGTCGCGTGGATCGATCGCCGCCGAATCGACCGGCGGGCGAGCCTTTCGATCAACCAGTTGGTGGATGTGGTCCTACGACGCGACCGCCTCGGCGCCCTTCCGGCGGCCGGCGACCGCCGCGTAGACCGAGCCGACCTGGGCGGCGACCCGCTTCCAGGAGTACGCCTGGCGGGCGCGATCCAGCGCGGCCGTGGCGTACGCGAATCGGCGCACCTTGTCGTTGACGAGCCGGCGCAGCGCACCGCCGAGCGCCCGCGGGTCGCGGGCCGGCACCAGGTCGCCGGTCAGCCCGTCCACCACGGCCTCGGTCAGCCCACCCACCGCGGTGCCCACGATCGGCACGCCGCAGGCCATCGCCTCCAGCGCGGACGGCTCCAGCTCCTCCTGCCAGGGCGCGGCGACGAACAGATCGGCCGAGCGGTACCAGCGCGGCATGTCCGCCGACGGCACCCGCCCGATCAGCCGGAACCGGTCGGCGACCTGCAGTTTCTCGGCGAGCGCGCGCAGCCTGCGGGCGCCCGGGTCGGCGGGCAGCTGGTCGGGGGCCGGGCCGCCGACGACCACCACCTCGGCGCCGGGCACGAAGCGCATCGCCTGGACGACGTCGCCGAAGCCCTTGCGCTCGACCAGCTTGCCGACCGAGAGGATGCGCGGCCGCTCCGGGTCGCGGTCGACGGCCGGGCCCTCGGGGGTGAAGCGCTCGGAGTCGACGCCGGCGGGCACCACGGTCAGCTGCGTCCTCGGCACGCCGATCCGCACCAGGCCGCGTACCTCGTCCTGGGTCTGTACCACCACCCGGTCGACGGCGCGGCCGAGCGCTCGTTCGTATCCGGACCGCGACGGCTTGCCGTCGGCGGCCGTCTCGATCCGGCCGAGCTCGTGGAACGACTGCACCACGGGAATGCCCAGGCGGCGAGCGGCGGTGACGGCGGCCAGACCACTGGTCCAGAAATGCGCGTGCAGGACGTCCGGGGTCCACGCCGCGCCCCGCCACTGACCCTCGAGCCACCGGGCGAACTCGCCCATGTACGGCAGGAGCAGATCGGGCGGCACGACGTGCGCCGGGCCGGCCGGGACGTGTACCACGCTGATGCCGCCCGGCGTGGTGACCTCCTCGGCCACCGTCGGGTCGTCGCGGCGGGTGTAGACGCGCACCTGATGGCCGAGCTCGGCGAGCGCGGCGGACAGGTCGGCGACATGGGTCTGCTGGCCGCCGTCACCCAGGGGGCTGGCGTGCTCGGAAATCATCGCGATGCGCACGGGGTCCCTCCGGGTCGAGCGACGGTGACGCGGTGCCAGTGCCCGACACCCAAATCGGTAAACATCGCCACCCCGCAAGCTGCCGGAAAAATGCCCTATTCGTCCTGATCCGTACGCACGATCAGGGTGCCGACGGCAGCGCGGGCCCTAATCGCGTATCGGTCAGACGTATTGCTCCACCCCGGCGTCTGGGTGATCCCGGAGGTCCCCCACGGCAGGACGGCGGAGCCGACGCCCCGGTCGAGCTCGAGGCGCACCGGCCCGCCGGTCAGCACGAGGCTGCCGACGGCACCGTGCAGGGTGACCGGGACGGTGCCGGCCGGCGCCGGGAGATGCATCTCGAGCAGCCCGGAGGCGCCCAGGTCGACCCGTGCGAGGCGGCCACGGCGCAGGTCCAGCTGCTGCTCACCGGCCCCGGCCGGGAGGCTGATCGCCCAGCGTACGCCGCGGTTGAGCACGATGCGGACCTCGTCCGGCCCGTCCGCGCCGGTCGGCAGCAGGCGCGCCCGGACGACCCCGTTCCGGGCGGTCACGCGGGGTTCCAGGCCGGAGTCGCCGGCCGTGCTGATGCGGTAGAGCAGGCCGGGCAGGGTGGCCATGCTGACCTGGACCCGGGAGGCGGCGTTCTCGACCGTCAAGTACGCGCTGGTGCGATTCAGCAGCGCGCCCGCCGCCACGTGCTCCGGCAGATCGGCGGCCGGCGGGGTCACGGCCCGGGGCGCGCACCCTAGCAGACCGCTGACCAGGCACAACGCGACGAGCGTCCGGAACGTTGAGCCGCGGCGACGCAATACGGAGGGCACTATCGGACAACGGAGAATCGGCCGAATGGGTGACGGCGATCCGCCGTGATCACGACAAACTGGTCGAATGCGTTCTGCCGGATTCCTGTCCGACCGCCAGCGCCGGTTCGCCTGGCTCGGTTTTCTGCTGGCCGCCTTCCAGGCGCCGATCGCCGCCAAGGTCATCAACGATGCCTCCTGGCTCTTCGCCGTGGTCGTGGCGCTGGTCGTGGCCACCGTGATCCTGGCCGACGATGCGCAGCGCCGGCGTCCCACCGCCGCCAAATAGCGTTCAACCGGGCTGCACCTGTCGGGCCACCCGTTCGCGAACCCGGGCTCCGTAACTTTTCTTTCCATGAATGGCCTGTTCAGCGGCGCGGCCGCCCGTGCTGCCCTCCGTTCCGCCCAAGCTTGCCTCGCCGAGCTTCACGACACGGTGGGAATCGCCGGCCTCCACGCCGCCGACGCCAACCCGGGCCTGATGGCCCTCGTCGACCAGCATTCCGCCGGCGTCCGCGACAGCCTGTCGGCCGACGTCCGGCCGCTGACCGCGGTGGTCCTCGCGGCGTACGCCGAGGGGGTGCGGGATGCCGCGTTCACGCACGGCTGGCACCCGCCGGAGGAGCCGTTCAACTGGGCCGAGGACGACTGGGTGATGCGCCGGCTGCTCGCCGTGTGCGCGCTCGCGCGTACGCTGCCCGACCCCGGCTGAGTCACGAAACGATCGCTACAGGCTGTCCGTTCGTTCGGGCCGGCACCGGGTCTCCGGTGCCGGCCCTTGACGTACCCGACCAGAAGACCTCCCGTCAAGAATCGGACGGACGGAGGGCGGGGGATCGTCCGAATGGCCGAGTGCGGTTACGCTTTTGGTCATGGCCAGGTCGGGTGGGGTGAGCTCCTCGATGGTGCCGACGCTGCCCGCACAGGCCCAGCCGGAGCAGCAGAGCTGCGCCGATCTGGTGGCCGCGACCGACTGGTCGGCGACCGCGCTCGGGCGGCGTGACGACTGGGACCCGGCTGTCGCCGCCACCGTCGAGCTCGTGCTGTCCTGCCCCATGCCGATGGCCCTCAGCTGCGGCGACGGCTTCGTGCTGATCTACAACGACGCGTACGCGGACCTGATCGGCGCCCTGCATCCGGCGGCGCTGGGCCGCCCGGCGGCGGAGACCTTCGGCGACCTGTGGCTGGCCCCCGATGGGCCCGGCGGCATGATCGAGGAGGTCTACCGCAGCGGCCGGCCGTTTCTGGAGGCCGAGACGCAGCTGACCGTGGCGCGGACCGAGGGCAGCCGCCCCGAGCAGGCGTTCCTCACCCGCGGCCACTCGGCGGTCCGCGATTCCCGGGGCGCCGTCGCCGGCGTGCTGACCGTCGCCGCGGTGACCACCCAGGTGACCCGCCGCCTGCAGAACCTCGGCGAGCTGACCGCCCGGCTGGCCGGCGCGCTGACCATCGACGACGTGGCCCGGGTGGTGCTGGGGTACCTGACCGACTCGTTCGACGTCGACCACTGCCTGTTCGCGGTCGACGACGGCACCGCGTTCCGCTCGGTCCGCCGGATCCGGGGCGAGGTGCTCGACGAGGCCGACGAGCGCCTGCCGCCGGTGTGGAAGCCGCTGCCCGACGACGACCGGTGGCCGCTGATCGCCGCGGCGCGCGAGGGCCGGCCACTGTTCGTGCCGGACGGCGAGCCGCTCGGCGCGGTGGCGGCCGACCGGCACGAGCGCCGAATACGGGCGCTGGCCGCGCTGCCGCTGCACACCCCGTCGCTGACCGGCGCGCTGAGCATCGGCTACCGCGACCCGCACACCTGGCTGCCCGCCGAGCGAGCGCTGCTGAGCGCGGCCGCCCAGCTGGTGGCGCAGGCCGCCGAGCGGGCCCGCCGGTTCGAGGCCCAGCACGGCACCGCCCAGCTGTTGCAGCGCAGCATGCTCCCGGAACACCTGCCCGAGCTGGAGCGGTTCCGGATCGCCGCCCGGTACGCCCCCGGGGTCGACGGCAACGCGGCCGGCGGCGACTTCTACGACGCGTTCCGGCTCGCCGACGGCCGGCTGGCGATCGTGCTGGGCGACGTGGCCGGCCACGATGTGCGCGCCGCCGCGGTGATGGGCCAGGTGCGGGCCGCGCTGCGGGCGCTGGCGCTGACCAACGCCGAGCCGCCGGCCGTGCTGACCGGGCTCGACCGGCTGGTCGGTTCGCTCGGCGCCGAGTCGCGCAACGAGGAGATCTTCGTGACCGTCGTGTACGGGGTGCTCGACCCGGCCGACGGCACGATCACGCTGGCCAGCGCGGGTCATCCGCCGCCGGTGCTGCGCCGCGCCGGGCTGGGCGGCGAGCCGCCCACGGCCGAGCTGGTGAAGGTGCCGCCGGGGGCGCCGCTCGGGCTGGGCGGGCGCTGGCAGACCGGCCAGGTGCGGCTGGAGCCGGGCGACACGATCATGCTGTTCAGCGACGGGATGGTGGAGCGGCGCGGCCGGTCGCTGAACGAGGGGCTGGACGCGCTGGTGACCGCGGCCGCGACCGCGACCAGCGGCGACCCGCGCAACCTGTGCTCGCTGGCCACCGCGGCGGTGCCCGGCCCGCCGACCGACGACGACGTGGCGGTGCTGGCGGTCGAGCGGGCGGTGGCCCGCAGCCGGTCGGACACCATGCGGGTGGCCCCCGAGCCGACCGGGCCGAGCCGGGTACGCCACTGGATGACCGCCCGGCTGCGCGAGTGGAACGTCCCCGAGCCGGTGATCGCCTCGGCCGTCCTGTGCACCAGCGAGCTCACCACCAACGCCCTGCTGCACGCCGGCACCCCGGCCCAGGTGGAGATCGACCTCAATGCCGATCGGCTGCTGGTCTCGGTCGCCGACACCGGCACCCGGGGCAGCGTGATCCGCACCCGCACCGACGGGATGGGCAGCCTGTCGAGCCGCGGCCGGGGCCTCGGCCTGATCGAGGAGCTCAGCGACTCGTGGGGCACGGACCCCTCGGTGCGGGGTTCGACGGTGTGGTTCGAGCTCTTGGTCAACTCCACTGTCGACTGATCGCCTGTTTAACGGTCGCGTTACATTCGAATCCTCAACCAATCACCTTGAGTAACTGAAACACGCGCTAAACCGGGCATTGAACCCTTGGGTAGTGACGAAGCGTATTGGGTGCCGTAAGGTGTTCAGGAGTCGGGACATCCAACTTGGAGCGGCGAATGCGGATCAGAGGCTTTGCGCCATCGACCCCTTGCTGGGTGGAGTTGACCACCTCGAACCCGGCTCGGGCGGCCCGTTTCTATGGGGACCTGTTCGGCTGGGAAGTCGACGGCGATCACTTCCTGCTGGACGGCCGCGCGGTCGCCGGCCTCACCGGGAGCCGGCCCGACCGGCCCGACGGATGGCTGACCTACCTGGCGGCGCCCGATCTCGACGAGACCGTGGAACGGGTGCGCTCGGCGTACGGCCGGCTTCTGACCCGCCCGGAGGAGCGACCCGGCGCACGCAGCACGATCGTCGCGGACGCCGACGGCGCGAGGTTCGGACTCTGGCAGGCGACCGGGTTCGCCGGCTGCCAGGTCCGCGGCGAGCCCGGCACGATGGCCTGGTCGGACCTGCTGACCGACGACGTGGCCGCGGCGACCGCGTTCTACGGCTCGGTGTTCGGCTGGACGCTGACCCACGAGTTCGGCAGCGGCGAATGGCTGTCCGAGGCGCACGACTCGGTCGCCGGCGTGATCTCCGGCCGCTACGACCGTCGCTGGCAGCCGTCCTTCCAGGTCGCCGACTGCCCGGAGCTGGCCGACCACGTGGGACGACTCGGCGGCCGGGTGACCGCGGGCCCGATCGAGATGGGCCTCGGCCGCTACGTCGAGATCGTCGACCCGTCGGGCGCACCGTTCGCGATCACGGCACCGCTGCCCCGCCCGGTCGAGCTCTCGGTGGCCTACAACGACATCATCGGCCTGGAGCTGACCTACGGCGGCTCGGCCGCCTTCTGACCCAAGCTCTTCGCGTTTCCCTTCCGCGCTTTTCCCGTACGAGCGTCCGCCGAGTCCCCGGCGCGCCCGGGCCGCCGGCTGCAGCGACAGCTCCGACCCCGGCCGCCGGGCGGGCCCGGCCCAAGCTCGGCACACCCCGGAGTGCCCGGCCGCCCGCGCGCAGGCCATGCAGGACAACCCGGCGGCCGCGCGCGGAGGGTGACCAACGACGGCGCGAGGCGCTGCATCGGGGACTTTTCTCTCCCGTACGTGGAAATGGTTTTGCGCTTCTGTCAACCGGGGTTGACGCGGCCGAGATGTCAACGTAGGTTGACAGCATGACTGAGGCAACCGACCTCGCCGCGGCGGCCGGCAGCGCCGATCCCCGGGTTGGCCTGCGCGCTGTCGTCGCGCTGCGCCGCCTGCTCGAGGGGCTCGAGCATCTGCAGGTCGCCAACGCTCGCCGCAACGGCTGGTCCTGGCAGGAGATCGCCGACGCGCTCGACGTGACCCGCCAGGGCGTCCACAAGAAGCACGCGCACCTGATCCCGGCGCGCGACCCACGGGAGGGCTGAGATGTTCGAACGGTTCACGACGGCCGCACGGGAGGTCGTCATCAACGCTCAGCAGGAGGCTCGCCGACTGGGCCATCCCTACATCGGAACCGAGCACGTGCTGCTCGGGCTGATCCACGACGAGCAGGGCACGGTCGCTCGGCTGCTGCGCCCTGCGGGAGTCGTCCCGGCCGCCGTCCGCACCGACATCCAGGGGCTGGTCGGCGACAAGTTCGAACCCGACCTGTCGTTCACCGAGACCGACGCCGAGGACGCGGCCGCGCTCAAGGCGATCGGCATCGACCTCGCCAAGGTGCGAGCCGCGATCGAGGCGAGCTTCGGCGCCGGCGCGCTCCAGCTGTCCCGGCCGTCGCCCCGCCGGCGTGGGCTCTTCGGGCGGCGCAGCGGCGGTCACATCCCGTTCACGAGCCGGGCGAAGAAGGTGCTCGAGCTGTCGCTGCGGGAGGCGATCCGGTTGAAGCACAACTTCATCGCGCCCGAGCACATCATGCTCGGCCTGCTGCGCGAGGGCGAGGGCCTGGCCTGCCGGATCCTGGCCGACCACCAGGTCGACTTCGCGCAGTTGCGGATCGAGCTGGCCGACTCGATCCGGAACGAGGCGGCGTGACTCAGCCGCGGAAGTAGATGCGGAGCTGGTGGCCGTTCGCGGTGTGATGCCAGCCGACGTCGCCGAGTACGTCGATCTCCGGTCGGCGCTCGAGCCAGTCGGCGGCCATCGCGAACGCCTCCGCCGGGGTGCGGCCGACGAACGAGACCCGCCGCTCCCACTCCTCGATCACCCGGGCGCCCGGCCCGGTGATCACCGCGGTCCGGCCGACCCGGCGGCCGTTGCGGACGGCCTGCACGAACCAGTCGTCGACGTCCTCGTCGTGCTCGACCGCCCAGCCGTCGAAGCGATCGAGGTCGTTGGCGATCGCGTTGCGGGCGCAGTTGAGGGCGGCGTCCAGGGTGGCGAGCTCGATCTCCTCGCCGTTGTACTCCACTCGGTACGCCATGGCGCCGTCCTCCCGGCCGAGGGTTGATGATAATGGCACGATGCGTGTGCTCGTGACCGGAGCGGCCGGTCTGATCGGCACCGCGGTGCTCGCTCACCTGGCCGAACGCGGCATTCCGGGCACCGCGCTGGTGCTCTCGCCGACCCCGGGGCTGCTCGCCGATCGGGTCGTGGCCGGGAACGCGGCCGACCCGGTGGCGGTCGATGCGGCGCTGCGCGACGTCACGGACGTGATCCATCTGGCGGCGATCCCGACGCCGACGCACGACCCGGGCGAGGTGGTGTTCGGGCAGAACACGCTCGCCACGTTCACCGTGCTCGACCGGGCCGGGCGGGCCGGCGTTTCGCGCGCGGCCATTGCCAGCAGCTACGCGATCTGCGGGCTGCCGTTCGCGCGCAAGCCGCTGCGCATGCCGTACCTGCCGGTCGACACCGCGCTGCCGTTGCAGATCACCGACCCGTACGCGCTGTCGAAGCAGGTCGACGAGGCGACCGCGGCGATGATCCATCGACGGTACGGGATGAGCGTGGTGGCGTTGCGGCTGCCGTTCGTGGGGACGGCTGCCGGACGGCTGCCCCGGCGGGCGGCGGAGTTCGCCGAGGAGCCGGGGTGCGGCGCGGCCGACGTCTGGAGCTACCTGGACGATCGGGATGCGGCGCGCGCTCTGGTGGCCGCGTTGCGGCCGTCCGTGGCCGGAAGCCATGTCGTGTACGTGGCCGCGCCGTCGACGCTGGCGCCGCAACCCACGGAGTGGCTGGTGAACGAGTTTCATCCGGGGGTGCCTCGGCCGGTCTTTCCGGGCCGGTCGGTGCCGATCGATCTGGCGCCCGCGCGGGACCTGCTGGACTTCGAGGCAAAATTCCTTTTCGAGGTACGCGGATGATCCCGCCCTGGTCCGCGCCGGATGTCACGATCACCGGGGTACGGACGATCGTCACCGCACCGGAGGGCGTCAATCTCGTCGTCGTCCGGCTCGATACCTCTACGCCTGGGCTCTACGGTCTGGGCTGCGCCACTTTCCACCAGCGCTTCGCCGCCGTGGTGGCTACGCTGTGCACCCACCTGGCGCCGCTCGTGATCGGCCAGCGCGTCGCCGACATTTCCGAAATAAGCCGTATGTTGCATTTCTCGGGTTATTGGCGGGATGGGCCGGTGCTGAACAGCGCTCTGTCCGGGGTGGACATGGCGCTGTGGGACATCGCCGGCAAACGGGCCGGGATGCCGGTATACGAACTGCTCGGCGGCCGGCTGCGCGGCGACGTTCCGGTCTACCTGCACGCGTCCGGCGAGACCATCGCAGAAACCATCGAGCACGCGGCGGCTCTGATCGACGCCGGCTTTTCCCATGTACGCCTGCAGACCGGTCAACCGGGTCTCGGCGCCTACGGCGCGCCGGGCCGGCCCGGCGGGTACCCGGACGCGCCCTACCCCGACGGCTGGAGCGTGCGGCACTACCTCGCGCAGACGCCGCGCCTGTTCGCCGCCGCCCGCGACCGGCTCGGCGACGACGTGGAGCTGCTGCACGACGTGCACAGCCGGCTCACCCCGAAACAAGCGGTCACGCTGGCCCGCTCGCTCGAGCCGTACCGTCTCTACTTCCTGGAGGACCCGGTCGCGCCCGAGCACTACGATCGGCTCCCTTCGGTGCGGGCCGCATCGCCGGTGCCGATCGCCTGCGGCGAGCTCGCCGTCTCGGTCGCCTCAGCGGCGCGACTGGTGACGTCGGGCGGCGTCGACCTGCTGCGCTGCCATGTCTCGGCGATCGGCGGCCTCACCCCGGCCCGCAAGCTCGCCGACCTGTGCGAGCTGTCCGGCGTGCAGACCGCGTGGCACGCCCCCGCCGACGTCTCCCCGGTCGGCGCGGCCGCGAACCTCGCGCTCGACCTGGCCAGCCCCGCCTTCGGCATCCAGGAGGGCCACGTCTACCCGGACATCGTCCACGAGATCTTCCCCGGCACGCCGGTGGTCGCGGCCGGCTACGCGCGCCCGTCGGCCGCGCCCGGCTGGGGCGTCGACCTGGACGAGAGGCTGGCCGCCGAACATCCCCCGGTGCTCGGCGGGCACGAACGCTGGGCCGCCACCGTACGCCGCCCGGACGGCGCGATCGAGGCACCCTGAAACGTGAATCGGGGGCGTACCTTCGATGCATGAGCATGCGGTGGTGGTCGATCGAGGTACGCGACGGGGTGCTGCCGGCGCAGCGCTGGAAGGACGGCTACGGCGAGGCCCTCCTCGAAGCAGCCATCACCAACGGCGCGCGGCGCTGGGAGTGGACGGTGATCCCGGGCGGGGTGGTCCTGGAGGTCGCCTTCCGCGAGTCGGAGGAGTGGGACCGTTTCCGGGCCCTGCCGGTGGTGACCGCGGCACTGGATGCGACGCCCGACCCGGTCAACGGCCTGTACGTCTATCCCGGCCGGGGCGGGAACGCGTCGGCCCGGTCGCCCAAGCGCAAGCCCCGGCCGACCGGCGCGGGCGCGGCAGCGGTGCCGATCCCGGTGGAGCCGCCGGTCGTCGCCCGACTGGCCGAGGCTCTGCCTCCCTCGGAGCCGATCGTAACCACGCCCCCCGCCGAACTGCCGACGCCGGCCCACACCCTCCAGCCGGCCGCCTGACCCGGCGTCCTCAGCTGCGCGCGTCGGCGGCCCATCGTGGACTTCCGGCTGCGCCGCTCAGGGGTTGAGGCGAAGGCGCATGGCCGGGTCGGGGGTGCGGGTGAAGCCCAAGGAGCGGTACAGGGGCTCGGCCTCGGCGGAGGCTCGCAGGTCTATCTTGCGCACGCCCTGGGCGCGGAACCACTCCAGCAGCGCGGTCATGCACTGGCGGGAGAAGCCTCGCCTGCGCATGTCGGGGTCGGTGGCGACGCTGAAGACGTAGCCGCTTCGGCCCTCGGGGTCGCCGGGGGCACCCAGGCGGTGCTCGATCGTGCCGACGGCGCAGGCGGCCAGGCCGGTGCCGTCCGGGCGGTCCACCACGAACGCCGCCAACGTCGGTGACGACAGGCGGGTGGTCAGGGCCTCGTGGGACGGGGTTCGCCAGGCGTCGTCCCAAATGGGTGGGTTCATGCTGGTTAGCAGCACGGCGCGTAGGCGGACCAGTTCGTCTGCGTCATCGGGGGTCGCGGGACGGGCAATCATGGCACGGAAGTTATCGGTGGGGGCGCGCGCGGCGCAGCCAATATCCATTAACGTCCCAGCATGCTCCGAGCCGTGGGGTTGCTTCCGGCGCTCGTCTGGGGCGTGGTCGCAGCCTTCTGGCGGCCGCGCGGGCCGATCTTTCCCGTGGAGGCGCTCGTCATCATCGCGGTCAGTGTTGCGATCGGGGTGGTGGCGGGGCGGGTCTATCGGTCGCGGGCGGCGATCTTCTGGGCGCCGGTGCTGTTCGCGGCGGCTGCGGAGATCACCCGGATCGGGTTTGCCGGGCCGACCGTGGACTATCCGCGGCCGACCTATCTCGGGATTCTCGCGTTGACCGTGGGTCGTGGGTTCACCGCGCTGATCACGCTGCTGCCGATGGGTGTGGGCGCCGCCTACGGGGCCGGGTCCCGGCGGCACAGCCGCAGCGCCTGGCGGTTTGTCGGGCGCTTCGTGGCCGGCGTCCTCGCGCTGGTGGTGATCGCGATCGCGGGGGCGGTCGCGCTGCCGGGGCGGGTCGCGCCGATCACCGGCGGGGTCTCCGATCTCGCGTACGCGGGGAAACTCGGCCTGATGATCCGCGGAGCGCGACCGGATCTGCCGGTCCTGCTGTTCGTCCCGGATCTGCCGGGCGGGTCGGAGCTGGCCGCGATGCGCGACCGCCTGGGGTCCCTGGAGCAGCGGTTCCTCGTCGTGACGATGGATCGGCGCGGTGGCGGTCGATCGTTCGGCGACCTTGATCCGGTGCCGACGTTCACGCTGGACGACGAGACGCACAACGTGCTCGCGGCCGCCGACTACCTGCGCGCCCGGTTCCGGCAGGACAAGATCTACCTGGTGGCGCACGGCGGCGGGACGGTCCCGGCGACCCTCGCAGTGCAGGAGCAGCCGGCCGATTTCCGGGCGTACGTCGGGGTCGCGCAGGTCGCCAACCCGGCGGCCAGCGATCGCGGCCAGTACGACGACACGCTCGCCTGGGCGCGGTCGCACCGCGACACCCGGCTGGTCACCCAGCTCACCCAGGCGGGCCCGCCGCCGTACGCCGACATCTACGGGTACGAGCCTCTGCTGCTCGCCGAGGACCGGGTGTACGGGTCGGGCAACGACGCCGCGCTGGCCGCCAACGCCCGGGCCCCCGAGCTGTCGACGCTCGAGAAGATCCACGTGCTGTCCGGTTTCCTGGACTCGTTCGACGCGTTCTACCCGCGGACCCGCGACGTCGACTTCAAGGTCCAGGTGCCGGCGCTGTCCGTGCCGGTCTACTTCGTCTCCGGCGATCGCGAGGTGCCCGCGCGCGTACGGGATCTCGGGGTGTGGTTTTCCGGGTTGCAGGCGCCGCACAAGGAGACCCTGACGCTCAGGAACGCCGGTCATCGGTCGATGTTTGATCAGCCGGCCGCGTTCGCGGGTGTGCTGGCCCGCGTGGTGGCGGGGCCGTGACGCGTGGCACTTGTTATTTAAGATTTGAAGGAGTTAGAGTCTCGGTATGGCCGATCCGCTGACCGAGGACGAGCAGCGCGCCTGGCGCTCGTTCATCGAGAGTTCGTGGGCGCTGCACACGGTGCTCGAGGACGACCTGCGCGCCCAGACCGGCCTCAGCATGAACGACTACCACGTCCTGGTCCACCTGTCCGAGGCGCCCGGCCGTCGGCTGCGGATGGGCGAGCTGGCCGCCGCGCTGTGGTTCTCGCCCAGCCGCGTCACGTACCAGATCAACTCGATGGTCAAGCGGGGCCTCGTGGTGAAGCAGCCCTGCCCCGAGGACGGCCGGGGCCAGGAGGCCGTGCTCACCGACGCGGGACTGACCGCGCTCGAGGCGGCCGCCCCGCTGCACCTGGTCACCGTCCGGGACCGGTTCATCGACCGGCTCGACCCCGACGAGCTCGAGATCGTCCACCGGGTTTTCGAAAAAGTGAGGAAGGCCTGAGATGCCCGCCATCACCGTCGACGACGTCCTCGTACTGCCCCGGCTGCCGGAGCTCGCCCCGACCACGGAGTTCCGGGCGGTCCGCCGGCTCACCACCGCACCGTCCGGATACGAGGGCGAGGGCTTCCCGGTACGCCGCGCCTTCGCCGGCGTGCCGGTCGGCGAGCTCGACCCGTTCATCCACCTCGACCAGATGGGCGAGGTCGACTACGCGCCCGGCGAGCCGAAGGGCACGCCCTGGCACCCGCACCGCGGCTTCGAGACGGTGACGTACATGATCGACGGGATCATGGATCACCAGGACTCGCTCGGCGGCGGCGGCACGATCACCAACGGCGACACCCAGTGGATGACCGCCGGCCAGGGCATCCTGCACATCGAGGCGCCGCCGGAGCACCTGGTCGCCAGCGGCGGCCTGTTCCACGGCCTGCAGCTGTGGGTGAACCTGCCCCGCGCGGCCAAAATGATCACTCCGAAGTACCAGGACATCCGCGGCAAGCAGTCGACGCTGCTCACCACGCCGGACGGCGGCAGCCTGATCCGGGTGATCGCCGGGGAGATCGCCGGCCACGCCGGACCGGGCTCGACCTTCACGCCGATCAACCTGGCGCACGTGTCGCTGCAGCCGGGCGCCCGGCTCGACCTGCCCTGGCAGGCCGACTACAACGCGCTGGTCTACGTGCTGGCCGGGCGCGGCACGGTCGGCGTCGACCGGCGGCCGGCCCACATCGGCCAGCTCGCGGTGTTCGGGCCGGGCGAGGCGATCCGGGTCGAGGCGGACCGGTCGCAGGACTCGAACGTCCCGGCGATGGAGCTGTTCGTGATGGGCGGGCGGCCGATCCGGGAGCCGGTGGCACACTACGGGCCGTTCGTGATGAACACCCGGGAGGAGCTGCTCCAGGCCTTCGAGGACTTTCAGAAGGGTCGTCTCGGAGTGATCCCGGCCGAGCGGATCCCGCACACCTGAGGTCCGACCTAGGATGACGGCATGACCGACGAGAGCACGGCCGAGCGCCTACGGCAGGAACTCAAGGACGTCGAGCAGGAGCTCGCCGAGCTGCGCCGGGTCGGCGGCGACGCCGCGGCTCGGCGCGGGCAGGACAGCGACACCTCGGAGGGCTACATCGAGCCCGAGGACATCGCCACCGAACTGACCGGTATCGCCGAGAACGAGGCGATCATCGACACGCTCGAGCAGCGGCGCGACCGCATCCAGGAGAAGCTCGACGCCCTCGGCTGAGCCGCGTCCATCAAGGACTCGGGGACACCGGGACTCAGGGGCGCAGCGGCCAGCTCAGCGTCAGCACCCGCTGCACCAGCCGATCCACGTACGCCGAGGTCAGCGGGCCCATGCCGAGCAGGGCCCGCAGGCACATCGGCGCCACGATCTGATCGACCACGTCCAGCGCCTCGGGCGGGTGCTCGCCCCGCTCCCGGGAGTGGTCGAGGATCTCCTGGAGCCGGCGGCCGCGTTCGACGACGTAGGCGTCCCGCGCCACGGTGGACGAGGCGACCGCACGGCGCAGCTCGGCCAGGCCGCCGGGCTCGCTGACGTCACGGACGACCGCGTCGGCATAGTCGCGCAGGTCCTGCTCCAGGCATCCGGTCTCGGGAGCACGCACCCCCATAGCCGGAAATTTACCCTTTTTCAGGCGGCCTGGGCCAGGAACTCCAGCATCACCTGGTTCAGCAGGTCGGGGCGCTCCAGGCCGGGCAGGTGACCGGCCCAGGGCAGCTCCAGCCGCTTCGCGCCCGGCAGCACCGACGCGAGGTCGTCGGCGATCCGGCGGAAGTCGGGCAGGTCGTGCGCGCCGGTGACCAGCAGCGTGCGGGCGGTGACGTCGGCCAGGTCGTACTCGTAGGTACGCTGTTGCGGGTCCTCGTCGACGCCCCACTGGACGTCGTAAATGTGACGCTGCATCACGCGTACGGCCGCATGGGTCTTTTGATCTGCTTCGGGACCCAGCCACCGGACCGCGTTGAGCTCGGCCGCCCCGTCCAGGTCGCCGGCCTCGAGCAGGGCATCCTCCCGCTCGCCGAACGCCCGCAGCTCCGGCCCGCGCTCGAAGCCGGACACCGCGGTGCAGAGCAGGAGCAGGGCGGACACCCGCGACGGCCATCGGGCGGCGATCTCCAGCGCGACGCGGCCCCCGCCGGACGCCCCGACGATCGCGAAATCGCCGGCCGTCGACGCGGAGAGCACCGCCATGACGTCGTCGGCATCGTTGTAGAGACCGGTCGGCAGCGGCGAGTCGCCGAACCCGTTCAGGTCGCAGCGGATCGCCCGGAAGCCGGCCTCGACCAGCGCCGGGACCTGCGGATCCCACATCCGCCGGTCGACCACCGTGGAGTGCAGCAGCAGCACGGCCGGGCCCTCGCCGGCCACCTCGTAAGCAATCGTCATCGCCGCCGACGCTAACCACCGGGGGCGTCGCACCGCACCCCAATTACCCGCGAACATCACTTAGGCTGTCCGCCATGGGACAGATCGAGCGATTCGCCGACCTGGTCGTACGGGCCGGGGTCAACGTGCAGCCGGGGCAGGGCGTCGTGATCGACACCGACACCGCCCATCTCGAGATCGCGCGGGCCGTGGTCGAGGCCGCTTATCGGGCCGGCGCCGCCTGGGTCGAGACGAATTGGACCGATGGGCCGATGCAACGCTCGGCCGTCGACCACGCGAGCGTCGAGGACCTCAGCCGCAGCCGGCCGTGGGCGCTCGCCCGGACCGAGGAGTGGGCCGAGGCCGGGGTCGCCTCGATCTCGCTGGTCGGCGACGCGAACCCGCATCTGTTCGACGGCGCCGACCCGAAGAAGGTCGCCGCCCGCCGCTGGGAGGAGGCGCAGGCCCGGCGCCGCGCGCTGTTCGGCCGGATGCGCTGGAGTGTCGTCGCCGCGCCGAACCCGGGCTGGGCCGAGCAGATCTTCGGTGAGCCGGACGTGGATCGGCTGTGGGCGGCGGTCGGCACCGCGATGCGCCTGGACACGCCCGACCCGGCGGCCGAGTGGCAGCAGCGGTCGGCGACCCTGGCCGAGCGGGCCCGGCAGATGGACGCGCTGGAGCTGACCGAGGTGCGCTACCTCGGCGAGGGCACCGACCTGACCGTGGGGCTGCCGGCGAACGCGCGGTGGACCGGCGGCGGCATGGTCGACCCGAACGGCATCGCGTACCTGCCGAACATCCCGACCGAGGAGGTCTTCACCAGCCCCGACCGGCGGCGCGCCGACGGTGTAATCCGGGTGACCCGGCCGATGGTGATCGCCGGGCAGCTGATCACCGGCCTGCGGGTCACCTTCCAGGACGGCAAGATCACCGAGGTGTACGCCGACGAGGGCGCCGACGTGATCCGGGCGCAGGTCGCCACCGACGAGGGATCGTCGCGACTCGGCGAGGTCTCGCTGGTCGACAAGGAGAGCCGGATCGCGAAGGCGGGCATCGTCTTCCAGAACACGCTGTTCGACGAGAACGCCGGCTGCCACGTGGCGTGGGGGCAGAGCTTCCCGTTCGCGGTCGAGGGCGGCATGGCGATGAGCGAGCAGGAGCGCGCCGAGCTGGGCCTGAACGTGTCCGGCGTGCACACCGACGTGGTGGTCGGCGGCGCCGGCATCACGGTGACCGGCACCGGGCCGAAGGGCACCGTCGACATCATCCGCGACGACGAGTGGGTGCTCTGACCGGCATGCGGGTGCTGGTGCTGGGCGGCACCGGATTCGTGGGGCGGGCGATCGTCGAGCGGTTGCTCGCCGACGGGCACGAGCCGGTGCTGTTCAACCGCGGCCACCACCGGGAGATGTTCCCGTCCGTCGAGCAGCTGATCGGTGACCGATACGCCGGGGACTTCGCGGCGCTGTCGCGCGGCACCTGGGACTCGGCCGTGGACGTCACCTCGTACCTGCCGCGGGACGTCGCGCAGGCGATGGACGCGGTCGGGGATCGGGTCGGGCGGTACCTGTTCATCTCCAGCCACGTGGTGATCGACGGGGCCGGGCCGGGGTTGCGCGAGCCGGTCCGGGACGCCGCGTGGCCGCTGACCGACGAGACGTACGGACCGTCCAAGGTGGCCTGTGAGCAGGATCTGGTGGCGCGGCTCGGCCCGCGGGCCACGATCGTGCGGCCGTGCAAGGTGGCGGGGCCGCACGATACGCAGGAGGGTTTGACCCACTGGGTGCGGGCCGCGGCGAAGGGCGGGCGGATCGAGCTCGCCGCCGATCCGTCGCAGCCGGTTCAGCTGGTCGACTCCCGTGATCTCGCCAGGCTCGTGATCACCCTGCTCACGGCGGACAAATCAGGCGCCTACCTGGCCGCGGGTCAAGAAACGGACTTCACCGGACTTATCAGGATTTGCGCTGAAGCGGCCGGCACGGCGGTGGAGATCGTGCCGAGCCCGGGCGGGAAAGTCCCCCTGATGAAACCGAAAGAGCTGTGGGACACCCTGCACCGCACCCCCGCGCCGGAGATGCTCCCGCTGACCCCGTTGCCGGCCACGGTCCGCGACGTCCTGGCCTGGGATCGCCTCAGACCATGAACAGCATTCCGCCCACCCCGAGCAGGACGATCAGCAGGACCGCGATGAGCAGGCCCTTCTCGGCGGTGGCGGCGACGGCGACGGTGGCGTTCTCGGGGATCGGCTCGCTGGTCATGGCTGGTCCCTCCGGGTTGTGCTGCCAGGGTGCGGGTGCCCGTCAAGGGGCTTAACGTGAGGGCGTCGTCGACCTCGGAAGGGCTGCCTTGGACTGGTTCCTCAGTGAGCAGGAGCGCGGCAACCCGGACTCCTCCATACCCACCTGGTGTGCGGGAAACACGGTTGAACCGCTCATTCACGGAATAACGTATTTTGACCGCCTGGCGACCGAGGTGGACAGCCTCCGTGCGGGTGACCACCTGTTCTTCACCGATTGGCGTGGTGACCCCGACGAGCTGCTGCGACCCGACGGCCCGCGGGTCGCCGCCCTGTTCGCGGCGGCCGCTCGCCGCGGCGTGGTCGTCAAGGGTCTCCTGTGGCGGTCGCATCTGGACAAGCTGGCCTACAGCGAACAGGAGAACCGGAACCTCGGCGACGAGGTGCGCGCGGCCGGCGGTGAGGTGCTGCTCGATCAGCGGGTGCGGCGGGGCGGCTCCCATCACCAGAAGCTGGTGGTGCTCCGGCATCCCGGCGACCCGGCCCGCGACGTGGCCTTTGCCGGGGGGATCGATCTCTGCCACAGCCGTCGGGACGACGAGTCGCATCGGGGTGATCCGCAGCCGGTGCGGATGTCCCGGGCGTACGGGCCGAATCCCCCGTGGCACGACGTTCAGCTCGCTCTGCGGGGCCCCGTCGTCGGCGCGCTCGACCTGACCTTCCGGGAGCGCTGGACCGATCCGGCCCCGCTCGACCAGCACGGCCCGATCGCCACCCTGGTCGACCGCCGCAAGCACGCCGATCCGCACGCCGGACCACTGCCGCCTCAGCCACCCGACCCACCCCCGTGCGGCCCGCTGAACATTCAGGTCCTCCGAACGTATCCGGCGATGCGGCCGCGGTACTCATTCGCGCGGGATGGGGAACGCACGATCGCCCGCGCCTACACCAAGGCCATCCGCAACGCCCGGCACCTGATCTACCTCGAGGACCAGTACCTCTGGTCGACGGAGGTCGCGGAGCTCTTCGCCGAGGCGCTGCGCGCCACACCCACCCTGCACCTGATCGCCGTGGTCCCGCGCCACCCCGACGTCGACGGCCGGCTGTCCCTGCCGCCCAACGAGATCGGCCGCGAGCAGGCGCTGCAGGTCTGCCGGACGGCCGCCAGCGACCGGGTGCACGTCTTCGACCTGGAGAACCACGCCGGCACGCCGGTCTACGTACACGCCAAGGTCTGCGTCATCGACGACACCTGGTGCAGCGTCGGCAGCGACAACTTCAACCGGCGCTCGTGGACACACGACAGCGAGGTCTCCTGCGCCATCCTCGACGAGACCCTCGACGACCGCCCGCCGTCGGGACAGGCCCGCCGCTTCGCCCGCGACCTGCGCCTGTCCCTGATGCGCGAGCATCTGGACCGCGACGACGGCGACGACGCCGACCTGCTCGACCCGATCTCGGCGGTCCGGGTCATCACCGAGTCCGCCGACCGCCTGCGCGCCTGGAGCGAATCCGGCCGAACCGGGCCTCGCCCGCCGGGCCGAGCGTTTCCCTACACCGCCCGGCCACTCCCCTGGCACCAGCGCATCTGGTCGCTGCCGGCCTACCGCTGGCTCTACGACCCCGACGGCCGTCCCTGGACGGCCCGCCGCGCCAAGACCTTCTAGAACAGCACCCGGCGGGCGTCGGCCAGCACCGCGGGCGACGTTATCGGCTCCCAGGTCGGGAAGACCGAGCGGAAATAGTCGCCGGCCTTCTCGGCGATCTCCGGGGAGCGTTCGTAGACGTCCAGCTCGTTGACGATGCTCAGGTCGGCGAAGGCGCGCAGCTGCGCCGGGGCCGGCGCGGCGCTGTTGCCGGTGAAGCGGCTCCAGATCAGGCCGGTCGACGGGAGCGCTCGCCAGGTGCGGCCCCGGTCGCAGCCGCCGTACCGGTAGACCAACTCCTCGGCCTCGGTCCCGATCAGGTCGCGCAGGACGGACCGGTCGACGACGTCGAGCAGCACGACGGGGAACCCGTCCGTCCCGTAGGCGGCGTGGGTGAGGGCGGCCAGGCACTCCGTCTCGGACGCGCCGTGCACCGACAGCCGATCCGCGACCCGGCCGAGGTGCTCGTAGAGCGAGCCCCCAGCATGCGGAATCGACTCGGCGCCCCGCGCGCGCAGCCACTCCAGCACGGCCTCTTTCATCGACGCTCCTCCCCCATCAGGTCGGCCATCCGTTCATCGCAGGGACCAGGCATCGGGGACCCAGATCGGCGACGACGGATCGCCGGTGCGGGTCAGCGCCACCTGCCACGCCCGCATCGGGGGCCGGCCCAGCGCCGTCCAGCGGTCCAGGATGTCCACCGCCAGCGACGCGTAGGCCGCCGCCTCCGCGCCACCGGCCAGCACGCTGCCGTCGGGCAGGAGCAGGGCGCCGCCGGTGCCGGTCGCGTCGAGCAGAGCCAGGCGGCTCTGCTCGGTGTCGGGGAGGATCGCGTGGGTGGCTCGCCGGGTCTGGCAGCCGGCCGCGTACCAGAGATCGCGGTAGACCACGTCGTCCAGCGGCGGGTCGAAGCGGGCGGGCGCGGCCTCGGACATCCCGGTCAAGGCGCCGGCCGCCACCGGGGGCGGGAACGCGCCCGGATGATCGGCACCGAGCGGGCCGGACGCGTGCATGAAGCCGGCCCCGCAGATCGGCGTGGCGGTGACCGGGCCCTCCGGCGGGCCGCTCACCCGCAGCACCGGGTCGGTGCCGGCGTGCACGACCGGGGCGAGCACGAAACCGCCCGGGTCGAGCTGCTCGAGCCAGTGCGGGGAGACGCCGCCGATCCCGACGGTGACGATCACCCGGTCGAAGCGCGACCCCGGCACGCCCCGATAGCCGTCGGCGTGCTCGACCCGTACGCCCGCAATGCCGGCCCGAGCCAACGCCGCGCGTGCCCGGACCGCCACGTCCTCCTGCACGTCGATGCTGGTGATCGTCGCCCCGAGCGAAGCGAGGAGGGCGGCGTTGTAGCCGGTGCCCGCGCCGATCTCCAGGATGCGCAGGCCGGGTGCGACCCGCAGGCCCAGGATCATCAGGGCCATCAGCGACGGCTGGCTGGACGAGCTGATCGGCACCCGGCCGTCGACCTTGGTGATCAGCACGTCGTCGCTGTAGACGACGCTCAGAAACTCCGGGTCGGCGGGGTGCACCCAGCTGCCGTCGCGGCGCTGGAAGCCGTCCGGCACGAACGCCTCGCGCGGCACGCTCGCGAACGCCGCGGCCAGCTCCGGCGGGAGGTCGAGGCCGCCCCGCCGGATCTGGTCGAGATAGTCCTCGCGCGGACCGGTCACCCCTTCACGATAGAGGCGGCCACCGCGTCGGACAGACAGGCCGGGACGTCGTCGCGGTGGTAGGGCCATTCGGTGGGTTCGATGGCGTCGAGGAACCCGGCATAGACGACGGCGAACCGCAACGCGGCGATCGGCCGCATCAGCTGGGCGGAGCGCAGCGGCCGGCTGCCGGGTTGCGCTTTCTCCCAGCGGTACGCCCATCGCTCGATCACCGGTTCGGGCGCGTCGAGACGCTCGGTCAGCCGGAGTATGTCGATCGCCGGGTGGCCGATCACGCAGTCGCCCCAGTCCATGGTGGTCAGCCGGCCGGCGTCGTCGGTGCGGACGTTGCCCGGGTGCAGGTCTCCGTGCACGAGCGTGTCCGGCAGCCCGCACTCGTCGACGGCTTTGAGCCGCCCGGGTAGGTCGTCGATGAGCTCGGCCAGCCCGTCGACGGTGTCGAAGTGGGGCGCCGCAACCCGGCGAACCCGCTCCACGTCGATCCGCCCGTCCGGGATCGCCGCCAGATCGGCCGCCCGCCCGGCCGCCGCGACCTGCACCGGGTGGAACGCCTCGGCGATCCGCTCGCAAAGCTCGGCGTCGCCGCCGTAGCGATCGTCGCCCTCGACGTGGGCGAGCAGCATCCGCCCGTCCGCCCCGGCCGCGAGCAACGGCGGCACCAGGCCCGGCGCCAGCGAGTCGACCAGGCGCAGCGCGGCCGGCTCGTGCCCGAAGAACGACGGCACCTGCTTGAGCCAGGCCACCGTCCGGCCACCGTCGTCGAGCCGCCAGATCGACGACAGGTTCCAGGTGCGCATCTGCTTGGCGGTCACCGGTCCGAGCACGCTCCGGGCCCACGCCAGCGAGGCCGCCGGCCCACCCGGCTCGGCGTACGGCGCCCGCCGCGGATCCGGCCCGAGGTCGACGTCGACCGGCCGCAGCCCGGCGACGGGCACCGCCGTCTCGGCCAGGTACGTCACCTCCCGCCCGTCGACGGAGAGCAGGCGCAACACCGGCCGCCGCTCGTCACCGAACTCGCCGACCTCCTGCCACCACGGCGTATCCACCTCGAACGGCGGCATCGCCCCCAGCACCTTCCCGTCCCCGGTGACGAGAACCAGGGTCACCAGCCGGGAGCTCACTTCTTCGGCGGCAGGGTCGCGACGTGCGCCTTCGCCAGCGCGACCCACTCGTCCAGCACCGGGTCGTCGAGCACCTCGCCCGCCACCAGGATCCAGCCCGGCATGCTGCGGCCGCCGACCTCGAACGGCCGCACCCCCGCCCGCCCGGCCACCGACGCCGGGTCGATGCGCACGATCAGCTCGTCGGCGTGCACCCCGACCGTCATGTTCCCGTTCGTGAGAAAGGCCAGACCGCCGAACATCTTCTTCGCGGTCACGGCCGGATCGTCCGCGAACCGCTCGCGCAGCCGCTCCGCCAACGCCTCGTCATAGGCCATGCCGCACATTGTCACCCGGTCGCCGCTACTGTCGGGACCATGGTCGATCTCGTGCTGCGGTCCCGCCGCGTCCTGACCGGCGACGACGAGCGCCCGGCCGCCGTGGCGATCACCGGGGAGAAGATCGTCGCGGTGGTCGGATACCAGGACCCGGTCGAGGCCGGCGCCGAGCACGACCTCGGCGACACCGCGCTGCTCCCGGGCCTGGTCGACACGCACGTGCACGTGAACGAGCCCGGGCGTACGGAATGGGAAGGCTTCGCCACCGCCACCCGGGCCGCCGCGGCCGGCGGCGTCACCACGATCATCGACATGCCGCTGAACAGCCTGCCGCCGACCGTCGACGCCGGTGCGCTGCGGGTCAAACAGCGGGCCGCGACCGGGCAGATCCACATCGACGTCGGCTTCTGGGGCGGCGTCGTCCCCGGCAACGCCGGCGAACTGACCGCCCTGCACGACGCCGGAGTCTTCGGTTTCAAGGCGTTCCTGGCCGATTCGGGCGTCCCCGAGTTCCCGCCGGTCTCGCCCGCCGAGCTCACCGCCGCGCTGACGGCCGTCGACGCGCTGTTCGTCGTGCACGCCGAGGACCCCGCCCACCTCGTCACGCCGGCCGCGTCCACCGCCTACGCCGACTTCCTCGCCTCCCGGCCGGCGGCGGCCGAGCACGCCGCGATCGCCACCGCGATCGACGCGTCCCGGGCGACCGGGCGCCGCGTGCACATCCTGCATCTTTCGGCCGCGGCCGCGCTTCCGCTGATCTCCGCGGCAAGGGCCGAGGGCGTACGAGTCACCGCCGAGACCTGCCCGCACTACCTGACCCTCGACGCCCGCCACATCCCGGACGGCGCGACCGAGTACAAGTGCTGCCCGCCGATCCGGGACGCGGCCAACGCCGACGCGCTGTGGCGGGCGCTCGCCGACGGCCTGATCACCTGTGTGGTCAGCGATCATTCGCCGTGCACGCCCGAGCTGAAGCGGCGGGACACCGGCGACTTCGCGGCGGCCTGGGGCGGGATCGCGTCGGTGCAGCTCGGGCTGCCGGTGATCTGGACCGCGGCCCGCGAACGCGGTCACCGGCTCGGCGACGTGGTGGAGTGGATGGCGCGCCGGCCCGCCGACCTGGTGGGGTTGCCGGCGAAGGGCCGGATCGCACCGGGCGCCGACGCCGACCTGGTCGCGTTCGATCCGGAGGCCACCTTCACCGTCGACCCGCGGCGCCTGCACCATCGGCACCCGGTCACCCCGTACGCGGGGAAGGTGTTGCACGGCGTGGTGCGCGCGACCTGGCTGCGCGGACGCAGCGTGACGGCCGAGGAGGCCGGCGGCCGTCTTCTGACCCGGGAGGGATAGCGATGGAGGAGTTCAGCACCCGGCCCGATCTGGCGTCGCGGGCGCTCGGCGGCGGCGTGGTCTACGCCAACGACGAGTTCTTCGCGGCGGCGGATCACCTGGTCCTGCCTCATGCGCCGACGTTCACGCCGCGCACCTTCGACCAGAAGGGGCAGGTCTACGACGGCTGGGAGACCCGGCGCCGGCGCTCGCCCGGCGAGGACGTGGCGATCGTCCGGCTCGGCGCGCCCGGCGTGATCCACGGCGTCGATGTCGACACCGCGTTCTTCGTCGGCAACTACCCCACGCACGCGTCGATCGACGCGCTCGCCACGGACGGTCACCCCACGGGTTCGCAGCTCCGGGACGCGGACTGGGTGCCGCTGGTGCCTCGATCGCGGCTGCGGGGCGATTCCCGCAATCTGTTTCCGGTGACCGATCCGCGCCGTTTCACGCACGTGCGGCTGACCATTTATCCGGACGGCGGGGTGGCCCGGCTGCGCGTGCACGGCGACGTCGTTCCCGACCCGCAGCTGCTGCCCGACATCTTCGATGTGGCGGCGCTGGCGAACGGCGGCCGGGTCATCGAATGCAGCGACATGTTCTTCGGCCGCCCGCACAACCTGTTGATGCCGGGGCTCGCTCAGCACATGGGCGACGGCTGGGAGACGGCCCGCCGCCGCACTGACGGCAATGAATGGGTGGAAATCGCGCTCGCCGCATCGTCCGCCATCGAGTTCATCGACCTCGACACCAGCCACTACAAGGGAAACGCCCCGGGCGCGGCGTCGGTGCGCGGCGCCCTCGGTGGGGGCGACTGGTTCGACCTCCTGCAACGCGTCCCGCTCAACCCGGACACGCCGCACCGCTTCCCCGTCCACCACATCGGACGAGTGGACCGGCTGCGGCTCGACATCTACCCCGACGGCGGCATGGCCCGGTTCCGCGCCATCGGCCGGCCCGACCGCAAAACCCTCGAAGAAACCTTTTCCCGTACGAGTTCCCGCCCGTCCCCAACCGCATGAACACCGCACCCGCTGCCGCCCGCGAGCAACGCGGGCGGCGGGGCCGGGGACGCGACTATCGCGTGCGGTCGTGGCCGGGCCGAGCCGGCCAATCGATGCGGTACCGCTGGTCCGGTCCGAGGGTCTTCTCCGGCTTCATCACCAGCTTCAGGAAGATGGGCATGATGACCGGCATCAATGCGCGGGCGACCGGGCCGGGCGCCTTGGCGTGGTTGATTTTCGCGGCCCGAGCGGCGATCCGCTCCACCCGCGCGCGGCGGGTCCGCTCGTAGATCGCGAACGCCTCGGACACGTCCTCGACATCGCGCAGGCAGCGGGCCAGTTCGATGGCGCTCTCGATCGCCAGCGACGCGCCCTGCCCGGAACTGTTGGACGGGGCGTGCACCGCGTCGCCGACCAGCACGAGCCGGCCGCGGTACCAGTGCGGTACCGGGGGCATGATGTAGAGCGCGCCGGTGACCCGCAGATTCTCCGCGGACAGGTGACGGAGAAGCTCGCCGCCGGGTACGTCCTCGCCGTACACGTCAAGCAGGGTCGCCATCCACTCGCGCGAGGGAACCGCCCGGGCCTCCTTGATCGTCATTGGCCGCGGGTGCGGCAGGTTCACCCCGAACGTCGTGCCGCCGCCCAGGGCCGGCCAGTAGATGTAGTAGCCGCGTTTGCCGAACGCGAAGGTCATCGTGCCGGGCTCCTCGGGCACCTCGAACGGGGAGACGCCCTCGAACGCGAGCATGCCCGTGTAGCGCGGGCCGGGCGCGTCCGGATCGATCAGCCGGCGGACGGTCGACTGCACCCCGTCCGCGCCGACCAGGACGTCGGCCGGCACCGTCGAGCCGTCCGCGAAGACGGCCGTGACCCGGTCGCCCTCCTCGCGGGCCTCGGTCAACCGGCGGCCGTGCTCGATCGCGATGCCCTCGGCGGTGGCCCGGTCGTGCAGGATCCGGTAGAGATCGCTGCGGCGGACCACCTGATACGGCTCGACGCCGGCCAGCGCCGGCATCGCGACACGCCTGGCGCCGACCGCCATCGCCTGCCGGTAGGCGGGCTCCGCCACCGCGCGTACGGCGTCGGCCGCCCCGACGATCTCCAGGGCCGCCATCCCGTTCGGCGCGAGCGCGATGGTGCCGCCCAGCCCGTCGGCGGTGCTCGGATAGCTCTCGTAGACGGTCGCCCGGATGCCGGCCTTGTGCAGCGCCAGCGCCGTTACCGGGCCGGCGATGCCGCCGCCGATGATCGCGACGTCTTGGACTCGGTTGCTCATTTCCCTACTCCCTTGCGATTTGTCCGCTTTTGCGGTTTTCGCCATGGGAGGTCGGCCCGGTATCCTGTGGTTGCCGCCTTCGGCCCGGGTCGTGGTTCCCATGACTTGTGGTTCGAGGCCCGGCCCCGGCGATCTGTTGCAGCAGGCCGCCGGGGCCGTTCTCATTTCTCGGTGCCGTACGTCTCCACGCTTTCCTCGGCGAGCTCCACCATGTCGGCCGGCATCTCCCCGGTCTCGTGGTGATGACGCCACTCGTCCAGCCCCGGCAGCGTCCCGCCGGCGATCTCCCCGATCAGCGACCGCATCCACGCCCGCTCGGCGGCGAGCATGGCCAGGTCGTACTCCAGCTCGATCAGGAACAGCCGGGGCACCCGCGGCGCGTGCAGC
Source organism: Actinoplanes sp. KI2 (assembly GCF_025630775.1). Taxonomy (GTDB): domain Bacteria; phylum Actinomycetota; class Actinomycetes; order Mycobacteriales; family Micromonosporaceae; genus Actinoplanes. Next base: position 57,327 of record NZ_JAOSZE010000011.1, on the reverse strand, counting down.
TGCCGCGTCGCCTCGGTCTCGGCGATCTCCCGCTCGACGGCGGCGAGACGCTGTTGCAGCAGCGTCACCACCTCGTCGGGCCCCAGCACCGCCATCACCGAGAGGCCGGCCCGGAATCGCGAGGTCTCCGGCTCGGCCTCGGACAGCAGCTCCTTGGCCCAGTCGACCAACTCGGCCCGGCCCTCGTCGGTGATCCGGTAGACGGTCCGCTCGGGGCGGCGCCCCTCGCGGCTGCTCTCCACCTCGGCGATCAGGCCGTGCTTGGCCAGGTTGCGCACGACGGTGTAGAGCGAGCCCCACTTGATCTGGAAGTCGCGGTCCTTGCCCCAGCCGCGCAGGGTGTTGGCCATCTCGTAGGGGTGCATCTGACGGAAGACGACCGAGGAGAGGATCGCCAGTCCCATCAGATTGCTCACCCTGCGCCGCTTGGCCATCGGTGCCGCCCCTCCTGCCCATTACTCGTAGGCGAGTATACGCACGCGAGTATCGGTCCGGGCAACCCTGAAAAGTCTCGGGGTCGGCATCATGGTCGGCGTGGCGCCCTTCACGATCCAGCACGGCTACGCCGCCTACCACGGCCCGATCCCGGCCGGCGCCGCCCACCGCCACGCCGCCTTCCAGATCGTGACGGCACCCGAGGGCGAGGTCACGATCCTCGATGCGGCCGGCGTCCCCCACCGGGCCGCGGCCCTGCTCGTCACGCCGATGACCAGGCATCGGCTGCTGGCCGTCCCCGAGGCCGAGACGTTCTTCGTCGACCCGCAGTCCGCCCTCGCCGACCGGCTCCGCGCGGTGTCGTCGCCGCGTGCGGGTATCGCCGTCCTCCACGACCTGCGACCCGACGACATCCATCGGCAAGCGGCCCTCGCCTCCGCCGTCCTGGACCCGCGCCTGGTCGCCGCCATGGCCCTGCCGCACCTCGCCATGCCCGAGGTGGCCGCGCGGGTCGGGCTGTCGCCCCAGCGCCTCCGCGCCCTGGCCCGCGCCGAGCTCGGCCTGCCCCTGGCCCGCTGGCGCATCTGGGCACGCCTGCAACGCGCGGCCGAGGCCATGCGGGACGGCCGCCCGCTCGCCGAGGCGGCCGTCACCGCCGGCTTCGCCGACCAGTCACACCTGACCCGCTGGATGCGCGAAATGATGGGCCTGACCCCGGCAGAGGTCCTCCCCGCCCTGCGCGACCATCCCGGCCCGGCGGTGTAGCCGTGCCCGCCCCAACCATCCCGGTCCAGCGGCGCACCCCTACCCGCCCCAACCATCCCGGTCCAGCGGCACACCCCCTACCCGCCCCACCCCAATCCCGGCCCGGCGGAGTAGCCGTGCCCGCGCCGGTCATCCCCGGCGGGCGGTGTAGATCGAGATCGACCCCGTGACGGTCGGCACGACCTCGGCCTCCCGCACGTCGTGGAAGCCGGCCTCGGCGATCAGTCCCGGCAGCGCGCCGTCGGCGTTGGGCTGAGTGTCGGGTTTGCCGTCGGCCATCTGCACCAGCCGGAACGCCAGCCGCATCGCGCGGGTGCGCTGAAGTCCATAGTCCGCGACGACCAGCCGCCCGCCCGGCCGCAGCACCGCGGCCATCGCTGCCAGGATCGCCCGCTTCATCGCCATCGGGCACTGATGCAGCACGAGACTGCTCACCACCACGTCGGCCGACGCGGCACCGAGGATCTCGGCCAGCGAGTCGCCCATCCCGACCCGCCACTCCACCGGGGCACCGGCGCCCTTCCGCCGTGCCCGCTCCACCATGTCGCGGTCGGGATCGACCCCGACGATCCGAGCCCCCGTTCGGTGCTGATGCAGCAGCAGCGCCAGCGAACCGGTCCCACACCCGACGTCGACGACCACTTCGTCGGCCCGAGCCGCGACGTGCCCGACGACGAGGCCGCGCCACAACCGCTCGCGGGTGACCGAGGCAACCAGGTCGTAGAACCGCGTGGGCGCAAACCGCCCCAGCGCCGGGGTGAATTCTCGCTCCGTCATGGCGTCACCCTCGCCGCCGGCTCCCCGGAAGTCTTGAACAAACCGCTCGCGAGCGGCGGGCCTGCTTTTGGCCACGCCGCGCGCGAGCGGCGGGCCTGCTTTTGGCCACGCGCCGCACGCGAGACGCGCGTCCACGGCCGCAAGCCCACGCTTGGGTCGCGTTGCGGTAGCCGCCGGAGGCGGGGTTCGCGGTATTGCGGTGGTGGACAGCCCGGACGTACGGATGAATGGGTTTTATCGGGCGAGGACGAGCAGGTCGGAGCGGGGCAGGCCGGCGTCGGTGAGGGCGCCGCAGTCCAGGCCGCGTAGCAGGTAGCCGGCCAGGGCGCGGGCGGTGGCGGGCTCGTCGGCGATGCCGGAGTCCTGGCGGGCGAGGTAGCGGTGCAGGCGTTCGACGGCGGCGTCCCGGCCGTCGCGGAAGAACGCGTAGGTCGCTGCGTAACGGGTGGGCAGTTGCGCTGGGTGCAGGTCCCAGCCCTGGTAGAAGCCTCGTTCCAACGAGCGGCGCACCAGGCGGTGGTGGAGCTGCCAGGCGGCCCGGATCTCGGCCGGGGTGCCGACCGGGAGAATGTTGGTGGAGCCGTCGGAGAGGTGGACGCCGGTCTGCGCGGCGGCGGCCTGCATGACGGCCTTCGCGTAGTCGGCGACCGGATGGTCGAGTGCCTGGTAGGCAGCGGCTACGCCGGCCGCGGCGCTGTAGTCGTAGGTGCCGTAGTGCAGGCCGATGCACCGGCCGTCGGCGGCGGTGATCAGCCGGGCGACCGTGGCGGCGCCGTCGGCACCCAGGACGGCGGCGGGCAGTTCGATCTGGATCTCGAAGCGGAGTCGGCCGGCGGGCAGGCCGTAGGACCGTTCCAATTTCTCGCAGAGCGTCACCATCGCGGCGACCTGATCCACGCCGCTCACCTTGGGTAGCGTGATGATGAAGGTGTCCTGATAGGACGACAGGAACAGGTCGAGCGTGCGCAGGGCGCGCCGCCGGGTCGCCGCCTCGAGCGACTTGATCCGGAGGCCGACGAACGGCGGCAGCGGGCCCTCGCCGAGGATCTTGGCGGCCCGCCGGACCGCCTCGTCCTCCTGGTCGTCGGGGCGCACGCCGTAGCCGTCCTCGAGGTCGACCCGGAGATCCTCGATCGGCTCGCGGGCCAGCTTGGCCCGCACGTCCGCCTCGACCTGCGGCCACGGGAAGTCGGTCATCGCGGCGAGCGCGGTGTCACCCCACGACCGGAAGTCGTCCAGCCGGTCCGCGGGGATGTACACGGTGTGCACGGGCTGGCGACCCGCCGGCGCTCCCGGGTAACGGGAGCGCAGGAACGCATCGTGAGCCGCCAGCCGGACGTCGAACTCCGCGTAGTCGTCCTCGGTCAGCCGCATGTGTTCAGTCGATCGAGTCGTAGGCCGCCGTGGTGAGGAAGTCGGCGAAATCATCCGCGAGCGCGACCCGCTCGAACAGCTTCCGGGCGTCGTCGAAGCGGGACGCGGCCCACGCCTGGTCGCCGATGGCGGTGCGGATCGCGGCCAGCTCCTCGTCCTCGATCCGGCCGACCAGGTCGGCGGTGATCTCGGTACCGTCCGGCAGGCGCACGCCGTTGTGGATCCACTGCCACACCTGCGAGCGGGAGATCTCCGCGGTGGCCGCGTCCTCCATCAGGTTGTTGATCGCCACCGCGCCGTTGCCGCGCAGCCACGCCTCGAGGTACTGCAGGCCGACCGAGACGTCGTTGCGCAGGCCCGCCTCGGTGACGGCGCCGTCGGTGGCCGCGACGTTCAGCAACTGGCCGGCGGTGACCGACACCTCCGGACGCTGCTTGTCGAGCTGGTTGGGCCGCGAACCGAGCACCCGGTCGAAGATCTCCTGACAGACCGGGACGAGGTCGGGGTGCGCCACCCACGAGCCGTCGAAGCCGTCGCCGGCCTCGCGCTCCTTGTCCTCGCGGACCTTCGCCAGCGCCACCTCGTTGACCTGCGGATCCCGGCGGCTCGGGATGAACGCCGCCATCCCGCCCATCGCGAACGCGCCGCGCCGGTGGCAGGTCGAGACGAGCAGTTCGGTGTACGCGCGCATGAACGGCGCGGTCATTGTCACCGCCGCGCGGTCGGGCAGAATCATGTTCGGGTTGTCGCGGAAGTACTTGATGATGCTGAACAGGTAGTCCCACCGGCCGGCGTTCAGCCCCGAGATGTGCGGCCGCAGCGCGTGCAGGATCTCTTCCATCTCGAAGGCCGCCGGAATGGTCTCGATCAGCACCGTGGCGCGGATCGTGCCGCGCGGGATGCCGAGCGTGTCCTGGGCGAAGTCGAAGACGTCGTTCCACAGCGCCGCTTCCTTGTGCGACTCCATCTTCGGCAGGTAGAAGTACGGGCCGCTGCCGCGCGCGAGCAGCTCGGCGGCGTTGTGGAAGAAGTAGAGCCCGAAGTCGACGAGCGCGCCGACGGCCGGCTCGCCGTCCACCGGGAGGTGCCGCTCGTCGAGGTGCCAGCCGCGCGGCCGCATCACGATCGTCGGGTACGGGCCGCCGTTCAGCTCGTACTTCTTCTGATCGGTCTCCAGCGTGATGGTCCGGCGGATCGCGTCGTAGAGGTTCTGCTGACCGTCGACGACGTTCGACCAGTGCGGGGTGTTGGCGTCCTCGAGGTCGGCCAGCCACACCTTGGCCCCGGAGTTCAGCGCATTGATGGTCATCTTGCGTTCGGTCGGACCGGTGATCTCCACCCGCCGGTCGAGCAGATCGGCCGGGGCGGGCGGCGCGGACCAGTCGGCCGCCCGGATGTCGGCCGTCTCGTCGAGGAAGCCGAGCGTCCCGCCGGCCGCGATCTCGGCACGACGGGCCGCACGCGCGGCCAGCAGCTCGTTGCGCCGTGGGCGGAACCGACGGTTCAGCTCGGCGACGAACGCCACCGCGTCGTCGGAAAGGATCTCGGTCATGGCGACGGCTCCAATCGATGCGCGTGTCTCTCGTACCGTAGTGGACGGGGTGAACGGTCGCTCAGGTGCGCCATCCCGATGTGACCTGATCCCTTAAGTGAGCAGTCGGCGGTGCGCGGCCAGGGCCGCGTGCTGGAGAGCCTCCGCGTCGGCGTGCACCAGCTCGCCGCGGCGGACGATGGGACGGCCCCCGACCAGGGACAGCTCGATCGGCGCGGGCGGGCCGAAGACCAGCGCGGCCAGCCGGTCGTCGATACCGTCGTGCGCCGGGCCGTCCAGCCGCCACACCACGAGATCGGCGAGCTTGCCCGCCTCGATCGACCCCAGATGATCTTCCCGGCCAAGGCAGCGGGCACCGCCCATCGTGCCCAGACGCAGCGCCTCGCGGGCGCTCATCGCCTTCGGGCCGCCGCGCAGCCGGGCGGTGTACAGCGCCTGGCGCAGCTCGGCGCCGAGGTGGGAGACCTCCTGCGAGGCGGCGCCGTCGACGCCCAGGCCGACCGGCACGGCATGGTCGAGGAGATCTCGTACGCGTGCCATCCCGGCCCCGAGGCGCGCGTTGGAGCTCGGGCAGTGCGCGACGCCGGTGCCGGTCGCGCCGAGCCGCCCGATCGCCGTGTCGTCGAGGTGGACGCCGTGCGCGAGCCACACGTCGTCGCCGAGCCAGCCGACCCGCTCCGCGTACTCCACCGGCGTGCAGTCGAACCGCTTGCGGCAGAACTCCTCCTCGTCGTCGGTCTCGGCGAGATGGGTGTGCAGGCGGACGCCCTTGCGGCGGGCCAGCGCGGCGGCCTCGGTCATCAGCCGGGTGGTGACCGAGAACGGCGAGCAGGGCGCGACCGCGATCTGCAGCATCGCCTCCGGAGACGGATCGTGCCAGCGGTCGATCGCCCGCTCGGTTGCGGCGAGGGCCTCGTCGGTCGTCTCCACCACGTTGTCGGGTGGGAGGCCGCCGTCCTTCCGGCTCAGATCCATCGAGCCGCGGGTCGGGTGGAAGCGCAGGCCGATCCGCTGGGCCGCCTCGATCTCGGCCGCCAGCACGTCGCCGCCGTCGCGCGGAAAGACGTAGTGGTGATCCATGCTCAGCGTGCAGCCGGAGAGCGCGAGCCAGCCGAGGCCGGCGGCGGCCGACGCGCCGACGATCTCGGCGTCCAGCCGGCCCCAGATCGGATAGAGGGTGGTGAGCCAGCCGAACAACGTCTCGTCGACGGCCAGGCCGCGGGTCGCCCACTGGTAGAGGTGGTGGTGCGTGTTGATCAGCCCGGGGGTGACCAGGCAGCCGGCGCCGTCCACCCGGTCGCCCGGTTTTTCGGGGCCCGCCGGTCCGGAGCCCACCCCGGCGATCCGGCCATCGTCGCCGATCACGACATGGCCGTCGGGGTAGTAGCTGTCCTGGGCGTCGACGGTCGCGACGGCGACGTTCTCGATGACGATCACTGGTACCACTCCGCGGTGGCCGGGGGCGCGTCGTCGCGGGTCACGGTTCCCTCGATCAGGCCGTACGGGCGGTCGCCGGCGATGAAGACCTCGTTGGAGTTGGTCAGCCCGAACGGGGACAGGTCGACCAGGTAATGATGCTTGTTCGGCAACGCCAGGCGGATCTCGGCGACCTCGGGGCGTTGGGAGAGGACGTAACTGCCCATCGCGAACAGCGTCTGCTGCAGCGAGGAACTGTACGTGTGGACGAACGCCGCGGTCAGCGCGTCGAGGGCGCCCGCGTGCGAGGCCGCCCAGTCGCCGGTCGGGGTCAGATGTCGCCAGCGGGCGTCGACGGCGGTGGCCAGGATGCGGTCGTGGGTTTCCGGCAGCGTCGTGTACCGGTCCTTGATGAAGCCGTGGAACTCCGACGCCGTCGTGTTCATCAGGGTCAGGCCACTGACGCCGGAGACCACCTGCTCGTGCTCGGCGGTCGCGACGACCTGGGCGATCCGGGTCTGCGCGCCCTCGCGACGGAACGAATGCGGTCCGAGCCGGTCCCATCCGTACGCCTCGATGGTGATTTTCGCCTGATCGACCTGGCCCTGTGTCTTCAGGAAGTGCCGGGCGAGCAGCAGCGCGAACTCCTCCGGCTCGCCGACGCCGTGCTGCTTGGCGAACGCGTACACCGTGTTCTTCATGGTGTCGGTCGGCAGCACGCCGGTGTTGTCGCCGGTCAGGTGGGTCGCGGCCAGGTCGCCGGCGAGCGCGATGCTGACGTTGAGGTCGGTCAGCCGGTGCGTCTCGCCGTCGCGGGTGACGCGGACCAGTCGCGTCTCCGCCTTGCCGTAGCGGTTGGGTCCGAGCACGATCGCCACGGCGTCAGCTCCCTCGGTAGGTGGTGTAGCCGAATCGGCTGAGCAGCAGCGGCACGTGGTAGTGCCGCTCGGGGTCGCGGACGTGGAACGCGACGGTGACCTCCGGGAAGAAGCAGTCCTCCCCCAGGTAGGGCTCGACGTAGAAGAACAGCCGATAGCCGCCGGCCTGCCACTCGTGCAGCGGCACCCGATAGCGCAGCCGTCCGTCCCGGTCGGTGCGGCCCTCGGCGATCGTGCGCCAGCCCTCCGAGTCGCGCCGTTCCAGCCGCACGTAGACGTCGCGGGCCGGCTCGCCGGTCACCGTGTCCAGGATATGCGTCGAGATCTTGGCGTGGAGCTCGGGCTCCGTGCCGTCATCCGAGGGCATCGAGCACCCGCTCCAGCCGGAGCAGCGCAATCTTGCGCAACTCGTCCGCCACGACCGTCCGCTCGGTGTCCTCGTCGTTGGCCAGCCGCCGGCGCGCCTCGGCGAGTATCTCCTCCTGCGTGCGGCCACTGGCAAAGATCAAAAACACCTGACCGAACCGGCTCTCGTACGCCCGGTTGACGTCGACAAGCGCAGCCTTCGTGGCATCGTCGGCGCTCCGGGCCGCGGTCGACTGCTCCTGCCGCGACCAGGACGCCTCCGCCGAATCACCGCTCGCCCGCTCCCCGATCCGCGGGTGGGCGGACAGGGCGACCCGCACCTCGTCCCAGCTCAGCGCGCGTGCCGCGGCGTCGGCCGCCTGGACGATCTCCAATCGTTCCCGGTAGGGGCGTTTCGCGACGATGGCGGCGCCCCACGCGGGGGCGGCGCAGCAGGCGAGGAGTTGCTCGTCGAGGCGGGCGGCGGGCAACGCATTGAAGACCTCCACGGTGTCCATCCGGCAACCCCCTCCTGTGTCGATCAGTCAAGCAGGCCGACTCGTGCGAGTGCAGACCTTTGGGCGGGATTTAACAGTCCCGTTCCGGTTGCCGCAGACCTTGCCATCCGGGTCCGACAGTTTTCGGGGCGCCGGTTATTGTCGGTTTTATCGGACCTGCCCGGGTCTCGGTTCTGTCGGACCCCTGCGGCAGGATGGGTCCGTGCTCATCCCCGACGCGTCGCTGCCCGACCTGCCGATCCGGCCGGTCCTCCCCGAGCTGCGCGAGTCGCTGGCGGCCGCGGGCGCGGCGGTGCTGGTCGCGCCGCCCGGCACCGGAAAGACCACGCTGGTTCCGCTGGCTCTGGAGGGGCGGGTCGTGGTCGCCGAGCCGCGCCGCCTCGCCGCCCGCGCCGCCGCCCGCCGGATGGCGTCGCTGCTCGGCGAGCGGGTGGGCGACCGGGTCGGCTTCTCGGTGCGGGGCGAGCGTCGCGTCTCCCGCCGCACCATGGTCGAGGTGGTCACCACCGGCGTTCTGGTCCGCCGCCTGCAGCGTGATCCCGAGCTGGCCGGCACCGACGTCGTGATGATCGACGAGTGTCACGAGCGGCATCTCGACACCGACCTGTCGCTGGCGTTCCTGCTCGAGGTGCGGGCGGCGCTGCGGCCCGACCTGCAGCTGGTGGCCGCCTCGGCGACGGCCGACACGTCGGTGCTGGGTCCGGTGCCGGTGGTGCGCGCCGAGGCCCGGCTGTTCCCGGTCGAGGTGCATTGGGCGCCGCCGCCGGGGCCGGTCAGCCCGCCGCTCGGCCTGCGGGTCGATCCTCGGCTGCTCGATCACGTGGCGGCGGTGATTCGCCGTGCCCTGGCCGAGGGCGACGGCGACGTGCTGGTCTTCCTGCCCGGCGCGCGCGAGATCGACTCGGTGGCCGGGCGGCTGGGCGGCGGTCTCTACACGGTGGGCGGGCGGCTGGGCAGCGGCCGGCGCGGCGGCCTCGACACGGTGGGCGGGCGGCTGGGTGGCGGCATCGGCGTCGAGGCCGGGCGGCTGGGCGGCGGCATCGGCGTCGAGGTGCTGGCGCTGCACGGGCGGCAGCCGGCGTCCATTCAGGATGCTGCCCTGCGGCCCGGTGCGCGTCGGCGGGTCGTGCTCGTCACCGCGGTGGCGGAAAGCAGTCTGACCGTGCCCGGGGTGCGGGCGGTGGTCGACGCGGGGCTGAGCCGGGTCCCGCGGATGGACCACGCGCGCGGGTTGGGTGCGCTGGTGACCGTGCCGGTGTCCCGGGCGGCCGCCACCCAGCGGGCCGGGCGGGCCGGGCGCGAGGCGCCCGGGCGGGTCTATCGATGCTGGTCGCAGGCGCAGCACGAGCGTTTGCCGGCCCAGCCCGAGGCGGAGGTCACGGCGGCCGACCTGACCGGGTTCGCGCTCGACCTGGCTCTGTGGGGGCATCCGGACGGGAGCGGGCTGGCGTTGCCGGACCGGCCGCCGGCGGGGGCATTGCAGGCCGCGGTGACCACGCTGCGCGATCTCGGCGCGGTCGACGAGGACGGGCGGATCACGCCTCGGGGACGGGCGCTGGCCGACGCCGGTCTGCATCCGCGGCTGGCGCGGGCATTGCTCGATGGCGCGGCGGTGGTGGGCGCCCGGCGAGCCGCCGAGATCGTGGCGCTGCTCGACGACGAGCGCGCGGTCTCCGACGACGTGGTCGCGGCTTGGCGGCGGGTGCGCTCGGCGAACGAGCCTTCGTGGCGCAGCGAGGTGCGGCGATTGACCGCGGCGCTGAGCCGCTCCCCGGCCGACGACGTCGAGGTGCCCGACGTAGCGGGGGCCACCGCAGGCGACGACGAGACACCCGACGCCACGGACACCGCCGGAGGCGACGACAAGACGCCCGACGCCACGGACACCGCCGCACACGACGACAAGACACCCGACACAGCGGACACCGCCTGGAGCGACGCCACGATGCCCGACGTTGCGAGGGCCGCCTCGAGCGACGACACGCGCAAAGCCGAAAAACCGGATGTTCCGAGCGCCGCGGCTGTGGACAGACGCCGGGAATTGTCGGGCGGGGGTGGTTCGCTTGGCCCCGCCCAAGAGGGTGGGGGCGGTCCGCGGCCAGGGCGGCACATTCCGGACGATCTTGCGGCTGGGCTGATCGTGGGGATGGCCTATCCGGAGCGGGTGGCGCGGGTGCGGGAGGCCGGCGGCCGGGCCTACCTCATGGCCGGCGGCACGGCGGCCGAGCTGGGGCCGGGCAGTGGGCTCGCGGGGGTCGGCTGGCTGGCGGTGGCGTCCGCCGAGCGGGCCGCGGGCGCGAAGACCGCGCGGATCCGGGCCGCCGCGCCGCTCGACGACGAGACGGCGCGGGAGGCCGCCGGGGCGATGCTGTCCGAGTCGACCGAAATCGGCTGGGTCCACGGCGATGTGGTGGCGCGGACCGTACGGCGGCTCGGCGCCATCACGCTGGCCGAGCGGCGGATCGCCGAGCCGGATCCGGCGCTGGTACGCGCCGCCCTGCTCGACGGGCTGCGGCGCGCCGGGCTCGGGCTGCTGACCTGGTCCCGGGGCGCCGTCGAGCTGCGGGAACGGCTGGCGTTCGCGCACCAGGCGCTCGGCGAGCCGTGGCCGGACGTGAGCGACGCGGCGCTGGTCGACCGGGCCGAGGAGTGGCTGGACCTCGGTGCGGCGCGGCGCCGGGCCGATCTCGGCAAGCTCGACGTGACCGCGGGGCTGCGCCGGCTGCTGCCGTGGTCGGTGGCCGGGCGGCTCGACGACGTGGCGCCCGAGCGGCTGCCGGTGCCGAGCGGGTCGCGGGTTCGAGTGGACTATTCGGACGTTGCCGCGCCCGTGCTGGCCGTGAAGGTGCAGGAGGCGTTCGGCTGGACGGACGCGCCCCGGCTCGCCGACGGGCGGGTGCCCGTACTGCTGCATCTGTTGTCGCCGGCGGGGCGGCCGGTCGCGGTGACCCGGGATCTCGCGTCCTTCTGGCAGCAGGGATACCCGCAGGTCAGGGCCGAGCTGCGGGGGCGATATCCGCGGCATCCGTGGCCGGAGGACCCGACCACGGCGGAACCCACCCGCCGCACCAAGCCACGAGCTAGGTGAGCTGCTGGAGGGAGGACGAGCCGGGCTGGGCCGGAACGCCGGGCGCCCGGAGCCGGTGCAGCGGGGCGGGCTGGCCGTAGAAGTAGCCCTGGCCGAAGGGGCAGCCCAGCTCCGCGAGCGCCGCGCCGCGGGCCCGGGTCTCGATGCCCTCGGCGACGACGGCGATGTCCAGCTCCTGGCAGATCGCCAGCACCGACCGGCACAGCGCCGCCGCCCGTTCCGGATCGGTGTCCACATCGGTCAGTGTGGAGTCGAGCTTCACGATGTCGACCGGCAACGAGTGGAGCTGGGCCAGGGCGTTGAAGCCGCTGCCGAAGTCGTCCAGCGCTATCCGGGGGCCCAGGGCCCGCAGCCGGGCGGCCGCGGCCGAGGCGGCCGGCAGATCCTGGATGCGGTGGGTCTCGGTGATCTCGATGATCAGGCGGGACGGCGGCAGGTTGTGCCGGGACAGCGCGACCCGCACCGCCTCCTCCAGGCCCGCCTGGCCGAGGCGGGCGGCCGACACGTTCACGTGCACGTCGATCGGCCGTCCGTAGATCAGCGCCAACCGGGAGGCGTCGGCGCAGGCCTGGTCGAGGACGAAGTTGTCGATCGCGGCGACCTGGCCGGTGCGCTCGGCGATCGTCACGAACGCGTCGGGGTGGACCGGGCCGGCCGCCAGCGTCCAGCGGGCCAGCGCCTCGACCGCGACCGTCGCCCCGTCGGCCAGCCGGACGATCGGCTGGTAGTAGACCTCGAAGCCGGACGCCGCCGGCTGGCCGCCCGCGGCCAGGGCCTGGGCCAGCAGGTGGGGCATGTCCGCGTTGGGGCCGCCGTCCGCGGCACCGGCGTAGCGGGCCAGCGAGCCCTTTCCCCGGCGCTTGCTGGAATACATCGCCGAGTCGGCCCGGCGCAGCAGCGCGTCCGCCGACATCGGCTCGCCCGGATCGGGTACGACCAGGCCGATGCTCGCCCCGACGCCGATCCGGTGCCCGTCGATGTGGAACGGCTCGCGCAGCGCGGCCAGGATCCGATGCCCGGCCGGTTCCGCGTCGGCCGGGTGCTGGTCGAGCACCACCGCGAACTCGTCGCCGCCGAGCCGGGCCACCAGGTCGTCCGGCGACACGCAGCCCTGCAGGCGCTCGGCGATCGCGCGCAGCACCCGGTCGCCCATCGCGTGCCCGAAGCTGTCGTTGACCAGCTTGAAGTCGTCGAGGTCGGCGAAGAGCACGGCCACCGACCGGCCGCGGTGCCGGTGCGCGTCGAGGGCGCGCACCAGCCGCTCGCGGAAGAGCGCCCGGTTGGCCAGGCCGGTCAGCGGATCGTGGTACGCCTGATGGCGGAGCCGCTGCTGCCCCTCGGACACCCGGTCGAGCAGCACGGTGTTGTCCACGATGGTGAACATCTGCCGGGCCACCACCAACCCCAGACCCAGCCAGCCGAGGTACGCCTCGAACGGCGACAGTGGATTGCCCGCCCCGGTGCTGATGGCGATGACGATCCCGGTGACGGTCACCGGCACGTACGGCAGAAGCAGGTGCAGCCAGTCGCGCTCGGCCACGTCGCCGATCGGGTCGCCGGCGACGGCCGGCCGGGTCACCACGGCGAGCGCCACGAACGCGCAGCCGATCAGGTAGCCCGTCGACTCCAGCGGGCTCAGCGGACCCTCGCCGAGGCACATCAGCCGCAGCGAGTCGCTGACCACGAACCCGGCCAGGGCGATGCCGATCAGGTGCAGCGGCACCCGGGCGGCCGGCGAGCCGGGCCGGGTGAGCAGCAGCAACAACACCATGGTGAAAAGCAGCAGGTCGGCGATCGGGTACGCGGCGGCCAGGCCGAGCACCCACGAGCTCTGCCCGGCCCAGTCGAAGGCGGACCGCGGCACCACCGACCAGCCGAGCGCGAGCAGGGACCCGGCGATCAGCACGCTGTCGATCAGGAGCGCGATCTGGTCACGGCGGGTCGAGGTCGGCGCCGGCCGGGGCCGCGGGTACGGGACGCTGAGCAGGGCGAGCAGCAGGCACGCGGGCAGGATGAGGAAGCCGATGTCGGCCGCCGTGGTGCTCTTGCGGTGCGGATCGACCACATCGAGCACGACCCACCAGAGCCGGACCACCGCCCACCCGGCCAGGCCGGCGCCGGCGAGCAGGGGCCATCGCCGCTCGGTGCCCCGGCTGCGACGCGCCGCCGTCACGAAGCACACCCAGGCCGCGGCCGCCCCCGCGACCGTCTGCACGACGTCGTCGTACAACCGCCAATGGCGCGCCCCGACCAGTTCGCCAAGCGCCACCGCACCCAGGACGAGCGTCAGCGTGACGAACAGTCGCGCTCTCATGCATCACCCCGCAGATGAGCCGCGGCCCCCTGATCCGCGACCGGAGTAAGGTACCGCAATCAGCGAGTGATAACGCGTATGTCAATCGGTTGTCAGATCGGCGACAATCACCGTGACGTTGTCCGGGCCGCCGCCGCGCAGCGCGAGATCGACCAGCCGTTCGGCGCAGGACTTCGGATCGGTGGCGGCGAGCATCTCCTGCTCGATCGTCTCGTTGCTGACGACCGCGGTGAGCCCGTCGCTGCACAGCAGCCAGCGGTCGCCATTTTCCGGTTCGACGATCACGTACGCCGGACTGACCGGCTCGCCCTGCAGCACCCGGGTGACCACGGACCGGCGCGGATGACCGGCCGCCTCCTCCGGCTTGATCAGCCCCTGATCGACGAGCATCTGGACGTACGTGTCGTCCTTGGTCAGCTGGTTGAGCCGGCCGTCGCGCAACAGGTAGGCGCGGGAGTCGCCGACGTGCGCCATCGCGGCCCGGCTGCCGGAGAAGATGACCGCGGTCAGCGTGGTGCCCATGCCCTGCAGTTCGGGGTCGGCGACCACGTGCTCGGCGATCCGACCGTTGGCGACCTCGAGCGCCCGATGCAGCGCATCCATCTGGTTGTCGTTGTCGATCGGCACGTCGAGGCCGGTCATCGACTCGATCGCGAGGCGGCTGGCCAGATCGCCGGCGGCCATCCCGCCCATGCCGTCGGCAACGACGAGCAGGTGGTCACCGGCGTAGTGACAGTCCTCGTTGTTGCTGCGGACATGTCCTTGGTCGGTGACTGCCGCCCACCGGAGGTGCAAGGTCATGGCGTGCAGCTTCCCAGATCACGGCAAGCCTGTCTGCATGAGGGCGGCGGCGCGTCGCCAAAAAGGGCCATCAGCTGGGGTTCAGGGGACGTCCGAGACATCTGGGGTCGACCTCGCTGTCGCGGTGGGTGGGGGCGATCCAGGAAAGTGCCGACTCCTCGACCGGCCACCCGCGTACGGAGACGGCGCTGTCCGGCGGCCGCACCGGCACCGGGCACAGGGTCTTGGAGCGGACCTTGTTGTTGTCGAGGAACAGGACCTCGCCGTCGTTGCGCAGCATGGTGGTCGAGGTGTCGTCGACCGAGATGAGCTGGCCGCGGACCACGGAGTCCGGGCCCTTGGCGGCGGCGACCTCGACGGCGCTGTTCGGCAGCACCGGCGCGCGCAGGAAGATCACGCCGACCGCCAGCGGGGCGACCAGCGCGGCGGCGACCGCCGGCCAGTGCGTGACGAGCCGGGCCGACCAGCGCGGCACCGGCCCGGTGAGCAGCGGCCCGAGCAGCGGCGGCACGGCCAGCAGCAGCGCCGTGGAGATCTCGCCGTGCTGCAGCGCCGAGACGATGCCGGGCATTACGAAGATCAGCACGAGCAGGCCGACCAGGACCGGCACGCCCACGGTGATCCACAGCATCATCCAGCGCTCGGTGCGGAAGCGCAGCACCGCGGTGACCCCGAGGATCGACACGACCAGCATGGCGAGGGTGGGCAGCAGCAACAGCTGCCAGGTGAGGGCCGCGAGCATGGTGGCCAGCAGCACCACCCAGTCGGGCATCCGCAGGGCGGTGACCGCCAGCAGCGACCGGCCGGCGTCGTCCGGATCGCTGACCAGCAGGATGCCGCCCAGCGCGCGCAGCACCAGGATGACCGCGGGCACCGTCCAGATCAGCGTGATGAACAGCGCGCTGATCATGCCGAGCGGGCTGATGTACTGCACCAGCAGCAGCATCGTCGGCAGGTCCTGCCGGCTCAGGTACCACAGCCGCAGCACGAGCAGCAGCAGCGGGAACGCCGGCAGCACGGTGAGCAGCCAGTTGAGCTGCGCCCGGCGCCGGCGCGGCGGGATCGGGCCACCCTTGACCACGAGTTCGGTCACGGTAGGTCGGTCTCCCAGGGCAGCTGCCGTACGTCCGGCCGCGGCACCACCGGCGGCTGCTCGGCGACGGCGAGCGGGGTGGGCAGGTTCTCGTCGATCTCGGGCTGGATGTTGTTCCGGTAGGCCAGCTCCCACCGGTCGTCGTGCGGGTCCTTCCACGACTTGTAGAGCGTGATGTTCACCAGCGTCTCCAGCGCCTTGTTCTCGCCGACGTTGATGCCCCACTTCTCGCTGCGGTCGAGCCCGATGTCCCAGTGGCGGATCTTGGCGCCGTCCGGCCCGGCCTTGTAGCCGCCGAGGATCGCGGCGTCGGTGCTGATCGCCTCGACGCCATGGTCGTAGAGCAGGCCGAAGCACTCGCTGACCTGGTTTCGGGTGACGACATCGGCCTTGGCCTGGGTGAGCGCGCTGCTGCTGGTGGACGCGGAGAGCGAGCAGACCTTCTTGTGCGCGAGATCGTTCAGGGTGTTGACCGGCGAGTGGTCCTTGAGCGTCACCACCGACTGCTCGGTGTACAGGTAGGGGACGGAGAAGTGGACGCCGTTCGCGATCCGCTCGGCCGTGATGCTGTAGCTGGCGATCACCATGTTCACCGGCACCCGCTTGTTCGGCGGGTCGCTGGCCGGATCGGTGGCCTGCATGCGGGCCCGGTCCTCGCTCTCGATCGCGTAGAACTTGACCTCCTGCCGGCGGAAGCCGAGATCCTCCGCGATCATGTACGCGATGTCGACGTCGAAGCCGCTCCAGCTGTGCTGCTTCGGGTCGTAGTAGCCGATGCCCGGCTGGTCGCCCTTGACCCCGACGGTGAGGAACGGCCACCCGTCCACGCCGGCCTCGGCGCGCAGCTGCGCGATCGACGGCGGCCCGGTGCCGATCACCCGGATCAGCGCGACCACGAGCGCGAGGACCAGCGCGAGGCCGAGCCCGCCGAGCCGGAAGACGGCAACGTTGAACCGCGGCGGCGCCTCCACGATCGGCTCGGGCGGGGGTGGCGGCAGCCGCCGGTCCGCCGCCTCGCGCTCGGCGATGTCCTGCGCCGCGATGTCCTCCGCGGTCCCGTCCGGGCCGGGAAGATCGGCAGGCGTACGCCGCCGCACCGGCCAGGCGAACCGGCTCGAACCGCGCTCCGTCATCGCACCATCGTGCCCCATCGGCACGAGCGGCGGTCAGCGGGCGGCGACCACCACCGCGCTCTCGGCCGGCAACTCCACCCGATCGCGTTGCAGGACCACCCCCGGCGAGGTGGCCAGCAGCACCTTGCTCGGCACCGACCGCAGGCTCACGGTCTGCGGTACCGGCGCCAGGTTGGCCGCCACCAGGCATCCGCCCCGGCGGATCACCACGTAGTTGTCGCCGTGCCACACCTCGACCCGGGAAAGCCACGGGTCCGACAAATCAGGATACTGGCGGCGTAGCGCGATCAGCCGCCGGTACAGCGCGAGGATCTCGGCGTGCCCCGGCTTGCCCAGTTCGTCCCAGTCCAATTTGGAGCGCTCGAAGGTCGCCGGGTCCTGCGGGTCGGGCACGTCGGCCGAGTGCCAGCCGTGCGCCGCGAACTCGCGCCGCCGCCCGGTACGCACCGCGTCGGCCAGCTCCGGCTCGGGGTGGCTGGTGAAGAACTGCCACGGGCTGCTCGCCGCCCACTCCTCGCCCATGAACAGCATCGGCGTGAACGGCCCGGTCAGCAGCAGCGTCGCCCCGACCTTGAGCAGCCCGGGCGAGAGCGAGGCGGAGATCCGGTCGCCGATCGCCCGGTTGCCGATCTGATCGTGGTTCTGCAGGAACGCCACGAACCGGTGGCCCGGCGTGCGCAGCCGGTCGACCGGCCGGCCGTGGTGCCGCCGCCGGAAGCTCGACCAGGTGCCGGCGTGGAAGAACGCGCCCTCGAGCACGGTCTGGAGGCAGTCCAGCGAGCCGAAGTCGCCGTAGTACCCCTGCCGCTCGCCGGTCAGCAGCGTGTGCAGCGCGTGGTGCACGTCGTCGTCCCACTGCGCGGTCAGCCCGAAACCGCCGGCCTCCCGCGGCGTGATCAGCCTGGGGTCGTTGAGGTCGGACTCGGCGATCAGCGAGAGCGGCCGGCCCAGGTGCGCCGACAGCGACTCGACCGCGACCGCGAGCTGCTCCAGCAGGTGGACCGCGGAGTGGTCGACCAGCGCGTGCACGGCATCCAGCCGCAGGCCGTCGACGTGGTAGTCGCGCAGCCACATCAACACGTTGTCGGCGATGTAGCGGCGTACCTCGTCGGAGAGCGGGCCGTCCAGGTTGATCGAGTCGCCCCACGGGTTCGCGCCGTGCTTGCTCAGGTAGGGGGCGAACATCGGGGCGTACGCACCGCTGGGCCCGAAGTGGTTGTAGACGACGTCGAGGACGACGCCCAGCCCGCGCGCGTGGGCGGCGTCGACGAACCGCTTGAGCCCGTCCGGCCCGCCGTACGGCTCGTGCGGCGCGTACCAGCAGACGCCGTCGTAGCCCCAGTTGTGCGAACCGTTGAAGGCGTTGACCGGCAGCAGCTCGACCAGGTCGACGCCGAGGCCGACCAGGTGGTCCAGCCGCTCGATCGCCGCGTCGAACGTGCCCTCCGCGGTGAAGGTGCCGATGTGCAGCTCGTAGAGGATCGAGCCGGGCAGCTGCTTCCCGGTCCACGCCTGGTCGGTCCAGCCGAACGCGGCATGGTCGTAGACCCGGCTGGGCCCGTGCACGCCGGCGGGCTGCCACGGGGAACGCGGATCGGGCAGCGGCGAGTCGACGTCGGGCAGCACGAACGCGTAGTCGGAGCCGGGACCGGCGTCCACGGACAGACGCCACCAGCCGTCGTCACCGCGCTCCATCGCGCGCTCCTCCCCCGCCACCAGAAGTTTGACCGTCTTCTCGGGGACCCAGACTTCGAAGAGCATCATTCTTTCACCAACAGGGCGACGGGGTACGTGCGCAGCAGCTCGGCCACCGCCAAGCGATGCCCGCCGTAGCTCGTCCCGGTGAACACTTCCGTCCAGCTGTGGCCGTCGAGTGACAGGGTGGTGTCGCCCCAGCCGCCGTGCCGTGACAATCCGATCGGCAGCCGGGTGGCGATCGTCACGGCGCCGCCCCGGTCGTAGGCGAGGCAGTGCTCGCCGAGGCGACCCTCGGCGAAGATCGGGCGATACCCGGTGAAGAGCTCCGGCCGCTGCCCGCGCAGGCGCAGGGCGCGGCTGGTGACCAGCAGCTTCGCCGCGCCGGACTCGTCGACCGGCGGCAGCCAGCCGTCGTCGAGCCGGGCCAGCAGCGCGCGCCGGGCCGGGAAGTCGACCGGCCGCCGGTTGTCCGGGTCGACCAGCGAGTAGTCCCACAGCTCGGTGCCCTGGTAGACGTCGGGGACGCCGGGCATGGTCAGCTGCACGGCCTTCTGGCCGAGCGAGTTCGACCAGCCGGGCGGGGTGATCGACGCGACGAAGCCGGCGACCTCGCGGTGCAGGGCCGGGTCGTCGAAGATCCGGTCCACCATCTCCCGGACGAGCGCCTCGAACCCCTCGTCCGGGTGGTACCAGGTGGTCACGGTCCCCGCCTCGCGGGCCGCCTTCACCGCGTACGCGAAAAGGCGCTCGCGGGAGATCGGCCAGGCACCCACCGCGCTCTGCCAGATCAGATGCGCGAGCGCGGGGTCCGGGAGCGGAGCGATCCGGACCCAGCGGCGCACCACCTCGGTCCAGTCGCCCGGCACCTCGGCCAGCACCGCCAGCCGCGCTCGCACGTCCTCGCTGCGCTTGGTGTCGTGGGTGGAGAGCGTGGTCATCGTGTCCGGCCAGGTTCGCCGCCGCTCGCCGTTGGCCTCGTGGAACTCGTCCGGGGTGACGCCGAACTTGGCCGGGTCGTTGCCGACCTCGTTACGGGCGGCGAACCTGGTCCAGCGGTAGAACGCGGTGTCCTCGACGCCCTTGGCCATCACCGCGCCGGTGAACTGCTGGAACCGGACGGCGAGCTCGTCGGCGGGGTTGCGCAGCCGGGCGGTGAGCGCCTCGAAGACCGGGACGAGCTGCGGGCGCCGTCGTCCGGCCTCGGCCCGGGCCTGCGCGAGATGCCTGCCGCCGAACGGCAGATAGGTGCGATAGACCGGGAAGCAGGCGGCAAGCTCGGCCAGCGCGCGGGGTGCGCTTTCGATCTCGGGTACGAGGCGAGCGAGCCGCGCCAGCTCCGCGGCGAACTGGGTGGTGGCCACCGCGAGCTTCGCCTCGTGCACCTGGTCCTGCCACGAGGTCTCGGCCCCGGTCAGATGGTGCTGCAGGGTGTCGAAGAACGTCTCGGTGGACGGGTCCACGAAGACGCCGCAGACCTCGGCGAGCGCGTCGTAGCCGGTGGTGCCCGCGACCGGCCAGGGCGGCAGCGGCTCGCCGGGCTCGAGGATCTTCTCGACCACCAGCCAGGCGCCGGGCGCGGCCTCGTGCAGCCGGGTCAGATAGTCGCCGGGGTCGCGCAGGCCGTCGGGGTGGTCGACCCGGAGGCCGTCGACGATGCCCTCGCGGCGCCAGCGGAGGATCTCGGCGTGCGTGGCGTCGAACACCGCCGGGTCCTCGACCCGCAGCCCGGCCAGGTCGGTGATGGCGAAGAAGCGGCGGTAGTTGAGCTCGAGGTCGCCGCGGGTCCAGTTGGCCAGCTCGTAGTGTTGCCGGTCGTGGATCTCCTGCGGGGTGCCGTCGCCGGTGCCCGGGGCGATCGGGTAGCGGTGGTCGTAGTAGCGGAGCTCGTCGCCCTCGACGGTCAGCCGGTCCACCTCGTCCGGCGCGTCGGCCAGCACCGGGATGAGGATGCGACCGCGCGACCAGTCGATGTCATAAAACTCGCAGAAGTCAGACTTCTGCCCATTTTTCAGGACGTCCCACCACGTCGGGTTGGCGTGCGGCACGGCCACGCCCGCGTGGTTCGGGACGATGTCCACCACGAGGCCGAGGCCCGCCGCCCGGAGCGTCTCGGACAGATCCGACAGTGCCGACGAGCCGCCCAGGGCCGGGTTGACGAACCGGTGGTCGACGACGTCGTAGCCGTGCGGCGAGCCGGGAACGGCGGTCAGCAGCGGCGCCGTGTAGAGGTGGCTGACGCCGAGATCGGCCAGGTAGTCGGCGAGCGCGGCGGCCGCCGACAACGGGAAGTCCGGGCGGACCTGTACCCGGTAGGTTCCGGACGGGGGCTGGGCGGATCCGGGCATCAGACCGTCCTGTCCAGCACGATGAGCGACCGGTCCGGGACCCAGATCTTGCTGCCGGCCTCGACGATCGACGGGCGGTCCGGGGAGGGCTCGGCCGTCTCGATGACCTTCTCCCACTTCTCGCCGTACTCGGCGGGCGGCGTGACGAACTCGATGGGCGCGTCGTGCGCGTTGAAGAAGAGCAGGAACGACGAGTCCACGTGTCGCTGGCCGTACTGGCCGCGCTCGCGGATGCCCTCGCCGTTGACGAACAGCGCCACCGCCCGGCCGAAGTCGTTGCCCCAGTCGTCGCCGGCCATCTGCCGCCCGTCCGGGGTGAACCACTCCAGGTCGGGCAGCGGGTCGCCGCCGCCGCGCGCGGTCACCGGCAGCCCGGTGAAGAACCGGCGCCGCTGGAAGACCTGGTGCCGGTGCCGGAACGCGGTCAGCCGCCGGGTGAACTCCAGCAGCTGCTCGTCGGCGTGTTCCCAGTCCACCCAGGCGATCTCGTTGTCCTGGCAGTAGGCGTTGTTGTTGCCCTGCTGGGTGCGGCCCAGCTCGTCGCCGTGCGAGATCATCGGCACGCCCTGCGAGAGCATCAGCGTGGCCAGGAAGTTGCGCCGCTGCTTGGCCCTCAGCGACAGCACCTTGGGATCCTTGGTCGGGCCCTCGATCCCGCAGTTCCAGGACCGGTTGTGGCTCTCGCCGTCCCGGTTCTCCTCGCCGTTGGCCTCGTTGTGCTTGTCGTTGTACGAGACCAGGTCGGTGAGCGTGAACCCGTCGTGCGCGGTGACGAAGTTGATCGAGTGGAACGGCTTGCGCCCGTCGTCCTGGTAGAGGTCGGCCGACCCGGTGATCCGGGACGCGAACTCGGCGAGGGTGGCCGGCTCGCCCCGCCAGAAGTCGCGGACCGTGTCCCGGTACTTGCCGTTCCACTCGGTCCAGTTCGGCGGGAAGTTGCCCACCTGGTAGCCGCCCGGCCCCACGTCCCACGGCTCGGCGATCAGCTTCACCTGGCCGACCACCGGGTCCTGCTGCACCACCTCGAAGAAGGTGGACAGCCGGTCGACGTCGTAGAACTCGCGGGCCAGCGTCGAGGCGAGATCGAAGCGGAACCCGTCGACGTGCATGTCGGTCACCCAGTAGCGCAGCGAATCCATGATCAGCTGGAGGCTCTGCGGACTGCGCACGTTGAGGCTGTTACCCGTTCCGGTGTAGTCCATGTAGAACTGCGGCTGATCGTCGACCAGGCGGTAGTACGTGCGGTTGTCGATGCCCTTGAGGCTGAGCGTCGGACCCAGGTGATTGCCCTCGGCGGTGTGGTTGTAGACGACGTCGAGGATGACCTCCATGCCGGCCTTGTGCAGGGCCTTGACCATCCCCCGGAACTCCTGGGTCTGCTGGCCCAGCGTGCCGGTCGACGAGTAGCCCTGGTAGGGCGCGAAGAAGCCGAGCGTGTTGTAGCCCCAGTAGTTGCGCAGGCCGAGATCGTGCAGCCGGTTGTCGTGCACGAACTGGTGCACCGGCATGAGCTCGACGGCCGTCACCCCGAGCCCCTTGAGGTGCTCGATGATCGCCGGGTGGCCGATCGCCGAGTAGCTGCCGCGCATGTCCTTGGGCACGTCGGGATGCCGCTCGGTCAGGCCCTTCACGTGCGTCTCGTAGATCACCGAGTGGTGGTACGGGATGTCCGGCCGGCGGTCGTTCCCCCAGTCGAAGTACGGGTTCACCACCACGCCCTTGGCCATGTACTGGGCCGAGTCCAGATCCGACATCTGGTCCGGGTTGGCGAAGTCGTACGCGTACAGCGACGGGTGCCATTGGACGTCCGAGTCCACCGCCCGGGCGTACGGGTCGAGCAGCAGCTTGTG
This sequence comes from Actinoplanes sp. KI2, assembly GCF_025630775.1. Lineage (GTDB taxonomy): Bacteria > Actinomycetota > Actinomycetes > Mycobacteriales > Micromonosporaceae > Actinoplanes. The sequence goes on along the minus strand of NZ_JAOSZE010000011.1, from coordinate 34,945 downwards.
CGGGTTGTAGCGCAACCCGCGGCTCGGCTCGTACGGCCCGTACATCCGGTAGCCGTACCGCTGGCCCGGCTCGACGCCCGGCAGGTAGGCGTGCCACACGAACGCGTCCTGCTCGTGCAACTGGACCTTGCGCTCGTTCCCGGCCGGGTCGAACAGGCAGAGCTCGACCGCCTCGGCTCCCTCGGCGAAGATCGCGAAGTTCGTGCCCGTGCCGTCGTACGTGGCGCCCAACGGGTACCGGTGACCAGGCCAAACCTGCATGTTGAGCTCCCACCCCTTCGTCGGCGCCTCGCAGCATGCCCGCCGGCCGTCCGGCGTAACCCTTGCGCGGCGCGTCAGCGGTCATTCTCACCGATCCGGACGGCGGTATCCCCACGAGTGTCCGGTTGCCCGCTGATCGATACCTTCAGCCGGCCCGCTTGGCGGCGTAGATGCTCAGGTTGGTGTACGCCGCGGCCAGCATCGGCGCGGGGACGTCGTGCTTGGCCGCCTCGGCCAGCAGATCGCCGAGGATCGCGTCGGACTCGACCGGGAGGCCCTGCGCCATGTCCCGGTACATGGACGAGGTTCGCGGCGCGGTGGTGGCAAGGTTGCTCCGCAGCACCGCGACCGCCCCCGGCCGTGGCTCGTGCCCGGCCGCGGCGGCGATCGCGATCGCCTCGCCCACCATCCGGTCGGCGAGATCGGGCCCACCGGGGGCGGCGTTGAGGTCGCGGAGGCTGGCCCGCATCAGCGTGGTGAGACCGGCCATGGTGGCCAGGAAGATCCACTTTTCCCACATGTCCTGCACGATCGTGTGCGACGGGTTCGAGTCGAACTCCTCGCCGGACAGCGCGAAGGTCACCTCGGGCAGCCGCCCGTCCTCGCCGTCGAGCGGGCCGTACCCGATCCGGTGCAGCGAGGACATCTGCACGATGTCGCCGTCCGGGTCGACGGTCGCCTCGATCAGGCAGACCCCTCCCCAGGCCCGCTCCGGCCCGAAGGCTCCCCGCAGCTCCTCGACGTGCCGCAGGCCGTTGAGCAGCGGCACGATCACCGTCCGGGGGCCGATCGCCGGGGCCATGTCGATCATTGCCTGCTCGAGCGCGTAGCTCTTGACCGCGAGCACCACCAGGTCGTACGGGCCGTCGACAGTGTCCGCCGTGATCAGCTTGGGGTGTGAGACGGTCTCGCCGCCGCCCGGGCTCTTGATCCGCAGACCGCGCCGGTCGAGCACCGCCCGACGTCCCGGTCGTACCAGGAAGGTGATGTCCTTGCCGGCCTCGGCGAGCCGCCCGCCGAAGTACCCGCCGGTCGCTCCGGCTCCAACGAAGAGAGTCCGCACGAACCCATCTAACTCGAAAATCCGCCCCGCGGACCCACCTGCGCCACCGATGCGTCGAGCGCCACGTTGCCGGCGACGGTCAGCCCAGCAGCTCGTCGACGAAGCACCAGCGCCATTTCTCGCCGGGTTCGAAGGAGCGCATCACGGGGTGGCCGGTCTGGTCGTGGTGGGCCGACATGTGGCGGCGTGGGGAGGAGTCGCAGCAGGCCACCGTGCCGCAGTCCAGGCACAGGCGCAGGTGCACCCATCCGGTGAAGCCGTCGGCCACGCATTGCGGGCACCCGTCCTCGTACGCCGACCGGGGCGCCGGCTCGCCGGCCGTCGCCAGATGCTGGCAGGTCAATCGTCACTCCGTTGCAGCTGGGACTCTTCCAGGTCGAGCTCGCGCTGGGCGCGGGTCAGCACTTCCTCGGGAATCCGGCCCTCGTTGCGGGCGATCTTGAAGACGTGCCGTTCCGCGCTGATCATCTCGCGCCGCAGCCGACCGTACGCCGCCGAGGGGGTCTCCTGCTGCTGATTACCGAGTCGTTCCCACGCATTGTTGGAGCGGGACTCGGCCAGCGCCCGCAGCCGGTCCACCACCTCGATCGGCGCGCCGTCCGCCTTCTCCTCGAGCGCGGCCAGGGCGGCCCGGCTGGCCTGGTGCTGCACGCCGGCCTCGGCCAGCGCGTCGGCGGACGTGGTGTCCTGCCGCACGCCGAGCCGCACCGCGAGCCACGGCAGCGTGGTGCCCTGCAGCAGCAACGTGAAAACGATCACGGCGAACGCGACGAAGATGAACAGGTCCTTGAATTGCGAGGTGTACTTGTCCGGCAGCGTCTGCGCGGCGGCGAGGGTGACCACGCCGCGCATGCCGGCCCAGGCGATCACCGTCGGCATGGTCCACGGCGGCCGTTCCTCGCGGCGGCGGATGCGCGGAATCATCCGGACGAGGTAGGTCGCCGGATACATCCAGACGAAGCGCACCACGACGACGGTGCCGATCACCGCGGCGGTGACCGCGACGGTCGTGCCCACGTCGGTCTCGATGCTGGAGCCGATGCTCCGCAGTTGGAGCCCGACCAGCAGGAACACCACGCCCTCCAGGAGGAACGTGATCAGCCGCCAGACCGCCTCCATCTGCAGGCGGGAGGTCGGCGACAGCAGGTACGGGATCCGGTGCCCCAGGTAGAGCCCGGCGATCACCACGGCCACCACGCTCGAGCTGCTCAGCCCCTCCGCAACGAGCACCACCACGAACGGGGTGAGCAGCGACACCGCGTCGTCCAGCAGCGGATCCTCGATCTTGCGGTGCAGCTTGGCGGCCAGGAACGCGGCGGCCAGCCCGATCAGCACACCGCCGCCGGCCTTGAGCGCCACCTGCCCGACGATCGGCCAGAACCCGACCGCAATGCCGGCCAGCGCGCTGCCCGAGATGCGCACCAGCACCAGCGCGGTCGCGTCGTTGAGCAGGCTCTCGCCCTCGAGGATGGTGACGACCCGGCGCGGCAGGCCGACCGAGCGGGCGATCGCGGTCGCCGACACCGCGTCCGGCGGTGCCACGATCGCGCCCAGGGCCACGCACGCGGCGTACGGAATCTGCGGCAGGATCCAATGCACCACAGTGCCCACCGCGAACGCCGTGAGCAGCACCAAACCGATCGCGAGCAGCAGGATCGGGCGCAGATGCCGGCGGAACGCCGGCACCGACGTCTGCAGCGCGGCCACGTAGAGCAGCGGCGGCAGGATGCCGATCAGCACCAGCTCGGGCTCGAGGTGCGCCTGCGGGAAACCCGGCACGTACGACAGCGCCAGGCCGGCGACCAGCAGCACCAGCGGCGCCACGAAGCCCAGGCGGCGGGCCAGAGCCGCGCCGAGCACCGAGATCGCCACCAGCACGACCACGTCGACGATGCTCTCCATGCCGGGAAGCTTAGAGAGTTCGGCCCGGGCACCCCGACGCAGCGCCTATGTCGTCTGCACCACCAGCGAGCGGGCGACCGTCGCGGCCTGCGTGCCGTCCATGCCGAGCCTGGTGGTGACCGCGTCGACCGAGAAGACGTAGTGGGTCTTCGGGTCGAGGCCGGTGACCGTCGCGGTGAGGAAGCCGCAGCCCGAGCCGGGGGTGAGCACGGTCCAGCCGACGTCGCGCTGCGGCCCGGCGACCAGATCCTGGGAGATCGCGGTGACCCGGTACTCGACCAGGTCCGAGCCGCCCGGGTTGTAGAAGGTGACCGCGGCGCTGGTGCGGCCGGGCACGACGGTGGCACCGGCGATGCCGTGCGAGATCTCCCGCGGGCAGGCCGGCGACCCGGAGGGCGACGCGGTGACGGAGCCGGACGGCAGCGGCAGGAAGCCGGTCGGGAAGGCGCTCGGCGTGCCGGCGCCCGACGGGGCCTGCGACGCGGCGGCATTGCCGGGGAGGTAGATGATCCAGGGTGAGCCGCTGGGGGTCGGCGCCGCACTCGGGGTGCCGCCGGAACCGCAGCCGCCGAGCACGAGCGGCGCGAAGATCAGGATGCCCAGCCAACGACGGCGCACCGGCCCGCCCTCCCTCGCGTCTCGAACCGCTGTCGCGGATCAGATCGACCGGAGAGGCAAGAGCCTTAGACCGTACGGAAGTGGCCCTGCGCCCGGGCCGCGAGATCTCTGGTGGCGGCCGAGTTGACCCAGGCGGCGCGCTTCGCGAACATCCGGCGGGCCGCGTGCAGGCCGGCCATCTGGCCGAGGCGGTAGCCGAGCTTCATCATCACGCCGGTGAGCGGGCGGTCGCACACCTCGGTGAACAGGCGGCTGGCCCGGTCGCGGCCGGCCGCGACGCCCAGGGCCGTACGGGCACTCTCGGTGCCCTTGTGCACCCGGTGCAGCACGAGCAGGTCGACCGCGCGCTCGGGCGCGGACGGGTCGAGACCGTACGCGGCGGCGATGTGCAGCACCATCCGCGACTGGGTCCAGGCCAGCACGCCCACGTCGAGCACCGCGGCCGGCAGCCCGGTGGCGCCGGAGACGCTGCCGGAGATGCGGGCCAGCGTGGTGAAGCGGCGGACCGCCACGGCGGCGAGGGTATCGGCGCCGATGCCCGGATTGTCCACCCGGCAGCGCTCCGCCCAGGAGGCGGCCTCCGGCCCGAGGCGACGCACCGCGTCGAGGGCCAGGTGCTCAGGCGCATACTGCGGGTCGGACTTCATGCGTGACCACAGCGGCCCGAGGGGCGCGACGGTCTCGGGGAGCGTGGCGGCTTCGCTCATTACAGATCTCTCCGTGGGGGGATGGGAAGGATCCGGAGAGTCCATTGTGCCGTGCACATGCACGTGCACGCGAGGGGTGAAGATCGGTTGTGGCCGGGCTGAGACCTAGATCGCTTTCGGCTTCATTTCTGACAAGATCAACGGATGCTGGAATGAAGCACGGGCCACCGTTGTTGCCAGCAGTTACTCGCTTTTCTGCACAGGAGGTCCTCGACGTGCTCGAACCGACCGAGCTCTACGAGCTGGCCGACGACCTGCCGGCGCTGGACGAGCCGGTGCTCGTCCAGGCGCTCACCGGGTTCGTCGACGCGGGCAGCGCGATCCAGCTGTTCCGCGAAAACCTGCTGGAAAACCTGGAGACCAGGGTCGTCGCCACCTTCGACCTCGACCAGCTGCTCGACTACCGCTCCCGCCGCCCTCCGATGATCTTCATGGAGGACCACTGGGAGTCCTACGAGGCGCCGAGCCTCGCCCTGCACCTGGTTCGTGACCAGCTCGGCCACGATTTCCTGCTGCTCGCCGGCCCCGAGCCGGACCTGCAGTGGGAGCGGTTCATCGCGGCGGTGACCGGGCTGATCGAGCGCCTCGGCGTGAGGCTGACGGTCGGGCTGAACGCGATCCCGATGGCCGTGCCGCACACCCGGCCGGTCAGCGTCACCGCGCACGCCACCGACCAGCGCCTGCTCGGCGACCGGGAGTCGTGGCTGCAGCGGGTGCAGGTGCCGGCCAGCGTCGGGAATCTGCTCGAGTTCCGGCTGGGCGAGCAGGGCAAGGACGCGATGGGGTACGCCGCGCACGTCCCGCACTATCTGGCCCAGACCAACTACCCGGCGGCGGCGGAGCTGCTCACCGACTCGGTGTCGGCCAGCACCGGGCTGGCGCTGCCGACCGGGCAGCTGCGCAAGTCCGCCGAACTCGTCCGCGCCGACGTGGACAAGCAGATCGCGGACGACGAGCAGGCGGCCCGGCTGGTCAGCTCGCTGGAGGCGCAGTACGACGCGTTCCTGCGCGGCCGGGAGAACAACCTGCTGGCCGAGTCGGAGACGCCGCTGCCGACCGCGGAGGAGTTGGGGGCCGAGCTCGAGCGGTTCCTGGCCGAGCAGACCCGCGACGACTCCTAAATCGCGCTGAGGGCTAGCGACACGGCGAAACCCACCACGACCAGCAGGCCGGTGAGCACGCCCTCCACCTCGTACGCCTCGGGCAGCAGCGTGTCGGCGAGCATCGCCAGCAGCGCACCGGCCGCGAACGCCTCCACCAGCGACCCGGTCAGCCCGCCGGCCGGGTCGAGCAGCACGTAACCGGTGACCGAGGAGAGCGCCGACACGATCACCACCACGGTCCACATCAGCATGACCCGGCGCTGGGCCCAGCCCGCCGCCCGCAGGCCGCTGCTCGACGACATGCCCTCCGGCAGGTTGGACAGCACGACCCCGGCCAGCAGCGACACGCTCACCCCGCCCTGCAGGACGGTGAGCCCGAGCACGAACGACTCGGGTATCCCGTCCAGAACCGAGCCGAGCACGATCGCCAGCGGCGAGCCCTCCGCCTGAGCGCCGTCGGGGTCCTTGCGCTCGCCACCGCCTCGCCGGCTGAGCAGCCAGTCCCCCAGCGCGAAGACGGCACCGCCGACCAGCACCGCCAGGCCCACCCAGGCCACCGAGCGGGTGTTCAGCGCGTCGTCGATCAGCTCGAAGGAGACCGAGCCGAGCAGCACGCCGCTGCCGAGCGCCATCACGACCGCGATCACCACGCGACTGGGTGTCATCCGGTAGGCGATCCACGCCCCGAGCAGCAACGCCGCGGAGCTGATCGCGCCCCAGAAGAATGCGGCGGCCATCACCGTACGCTATGACCGTTTTTGGGTTTTAGCGCCTCATTCACGGTTGATGAAGATGATCCCCGTCAGGATGAGGTCGATGCCGGGTACTCGTTGCTGTTCGGCGGCCTGATGATGGCCTTCGGCGCGGTCGCCGACCGGTACGGGACACGGCGCCTGATGCTGCTCGGGCTCGGCCTGTTCGCCCTGGCCAGCCTCGCCGTCCTGCTGGTGCGGACGCCGGGCGAGCTCGTCGCGGTGCGGGCCGCGGTCGGGGTCACCGCCGCGATGACCGCGCCCGGCACGATGGCCCTCTGCTTCCGCCTGTTCGACGCGGAGAACCTGCTGATGCGGGCCACCTCGCTGATCGCCACGGTCGGCCTGGTCGGCCTGGCGGTCGGGCCCACCCTGGGCGGCCTGGTGCTGCAGGTGCTGCCCTGGCAGGCGCTGCTGGTGATGAACGTGCCGATCGCGGTGCTCGCGCTGATCTGCATTCGCCGGGGCATCCCGGCCGATCATCGACTTCGCCCTGGTGAAGCGGCCGACGGTGTCGGCCAGCCTGGCGTACGAGGCGGCGATCGGCCTCGGCATGGCCGCCATCTCGTTCACCGCGTCGCTCCAGCTGCAGCTGGTCTGGGGCTGGTCGCCGGCCCAGGCCGCACTGGGCAACCTGCCGCAGGTCATCGTGATGCTGGCGATCGGCCCGTTCGTCGAGAAGATCGTCGACCGGCTCGGCACCCACCGGGCCGGCACGATCGGCGCCGCGTCGATGGTCGGCGGCCTGCTCGTGTACGCGCTGCTCGGGCGCTACGACTACGGGTGGATCGCGGTCGCCCTGGCGCTCACCGCGGCCGGCATGCGGGTCGTATCGACGATCGCGGGCGTGACGGTCATCCGCGGCCTGCCGGAGGACCAGACCGCGACCGGGGCCGCGCTCAGCGACACCAGCTCGGAGGTCGCGGCCAGCGTCGGCACGGCGATCACCGGCACGATCGTGGCGGCGACCGTGGCCGGGTCGCTGTCGGGCATCGGGCACAGCGCGGCCGGCACGCAGAGCTTCGAGAACGCGGTCACCGGCTCGACGCTGGTGCTCACCGCCATCTGCGCGGCGCTGGTCACCTGGGCGGCCCGGCGGGCGGGCCGCACCTAGATCAGCGCCATCGCCTCCCACATGGCCATGGCCAGCTCCAGGCCGCGTACGTCGGTCAGCGTGTCGGCCATCCGGTTGGGGGCGTAGGCGAAGGTGGTGCGGGCGTCCAGGTCGACCAGCACGAGCGAGCCGCCCAGCCCACCCCAGTAGAGCGTGTTCGGATTCGGCATCATCGCGCTGCCGACGGCGAAGCCGAGCCCGAACCGCAGCGGCAGGCCCAGGATGAGATCACGGCCCTCGACCTGGACCTCGAGCGCCCGGCGGCAGCCGGCCTCGGAGAGCAGGCCACCGCCACCGTCGGCCAGGACCGAGAGCACGGTGGCCATCGCGCGGGCGTTGCCGGTGCCGTTCGCCGCCGGGATCTCGGCGCCGCGCCAGGCCCGGCCGCCGGTGACCGCCACCTCGATCACCGGGTTGGTCGACGCGTTGAGCTGCAGTGGGGTCGGTTCGGCGAACGGCGTGCCCGCAGTCCTCGGAGGGATCATTTCGGCGACTCGCGCATCGTCACCGGCGGGCAGCCCGATGTGGAAATCTGCGCCGAGCGGCTCGGCGATCTCCTGACGAAAAACCGTTCCCACCGTACGCCCGTCGACCCGTCGCACCACCTCGCCGACCAGGTAGCCCTGGGTCAGGACGTGATAGCCGCAGGCCGTGCCGGGCGCCCAGAACGGGGTCTGCGCGGCGAGCAGGCCGGTCGCCTTCGTCCAGTCGTAGAGGTCGTCGACGGTGATCGGCTCGGCCCACCCGGACAGGCCGGACGAGTGGCTCATCAAGTGCGCGACGGTGACCTCGCCCTTGCCGCCGGCCGCGAACTCCGGCCAGTACCGCGAGACGGGCGCGGCGAGGTCGAGCTGCCCGCGGTCGGCGAGGAGCAGGGCGGTCAGCGCCGTCATCGTCTTGGTGCACGAGTAGACGTTGACGATCGTCTCCGGCCGCCACGGCCGGGTGCGCGCGGCGTCGGCGAACCCGCCCCAGAGGTCGACCACGGTCTCGCCGTCGACGACGACGCACAGCGACGCGCCCACCTCGTGGTCGCCCGCCAGCCCTCGCTCGAAGACGGCGGCCACGGGCGCGAATCGGTCGACGGCGTAGCCCGGCACGGCTTGAAGCATCGGGCGCGTGACCGGATCGGCGCCACTCGTTTTTCTCTTTAATCGACGGGCGCGACGGCGAGCAGGGCGGCGGTGGGTAGTTCGAGCTCGCCGCCGGCGTCTCGATAGGCGTCGGTGTGCCGGTCGTAGTGGTGCCGGATCCGGGCGATCGTGGCCTGGTCCTGGCGCAGCAGCAGCGTGCCGGCGGTGCCGATGCCGTTCGCCGGGCCGGCCCACCACGCCTCGGGGTGCGTGCGGTGGGTCCAGGTGATCGTGTCGCAGCGGACGTCGCCGAGACCCGCCCGGCCGAGCAGCCCGGCAAGCCCGTCGGCATCGCGGGCGAAGTCCTTCTCCGGCGCCACCCGGGGCAGGTCGGTCGGGCGCGGCACCGCGGCGGCCTCGAAGATCGTGGTCCAGAGTTGCTGGGCGGGCGGCGGCGGGTAGGGCCAGATCGTCACGGCGAGTCGACCGCCGGGACGCACGACGCGTCGCATTTCGCGGACGGCGGCTTCCGGGTCGCCGACGTGGTTGATGACGAAGTTCGCGACGACCGCGTCGAAGGAGCCGGCCGGGAACGGCAGGTGCGGCAGGATCGCGTGGCGGGTCTCGGCGTCCGGGGCCCGGCGGCCTGCGATCGCCAGCATGCTCGGTTCGGCGTCGACGGCGGTGACCTTCGCCGCCCGCGCGCAGGCCAGGGCGGCGACCGTGCCCGTACCCGTACCCACGTCGAGAACCCGGACGCCCGCGCCGACCTCGGCAGCGTCCAGAAGCGAGCCGGCCGGGTAGGCGCAGAGGGCAGCGAAGCTGTCCCGGTAGGCCGCGGCCTTTCCGGCCCACTGCAACCGCTCGTGATCGTCGAAGGCTGTGCTGGTCACGACTTCCCCGTTGATCGAGGGTGGCCCTGCGCCACCGGGATGGCGAGGTTACCCGGCCGGTCCGCAGGCGTGGCACGCAGCGCGGCGGCTATCGGGCCCTCCGCAAGGTAGCCCGGACCCCTCCGGGCGGCCGTCCAGCGGGTTTGGGAATGTCGTACCCGTCGATTAGAATGTGTGTACTAAAAGGGGCCGTGACCTGCGAGGAGATCAACGTGACCGCTCCCGTTTTGTCTGATTCCATGACGGTGATCCCGCCCTACGCGACCATGCTCGGCTTCACCCGCTACGTGACCCGCACCGGCCCCGCGAAGGCCACGTTCGTCGGCGGTCTGCGGCGCGCCCGCGAGCGCCGCAGCGGCTTCAACCCGCACGGTCAGTTGGTGAAGGCGCTCAAGGCCGACATCGCGTTCCGCACCGGCGGCAGCTATCTGAACGGCGTCACCGACCTCGTGAAAGACCGATGGAAGCCGCTGTACGAGGCGGTCAGCGCCGGCGCGCTCACCTACCTGGCGTCGCTGGGCGACCCGGCGCAGGTCAGCCTCGCACAGACCCGGGACGCGCTCGCCGCCGTCGGCCCGCTCGCCGTCAAAATCAACCCCCACTTCGGCCTTCGGTACGAGGACGGCCGTCGCGAGGCGGTGCGGCTGCACTTCGACGAGGCGCCACCGACGCCGGAGGCGGTCACCGCAACGCTGCACCTGATGGCCGGCCACATGGACCAGATCCTGCCCAACGCCGAGCCGGTCCTGGTCGACCTGCGACGCGGCGTCACCCACCGCATCGACCCGGCCGTGAAACCCGCCGACATCGAAAGCTGGCTGGCCGGCGAGGCGGCCGCCTTCACCGCGATGTGGTCGACCTCGGTCGCCTGACCGGTGCCTTCAGCCGCGGTCGCCCCGCCCGGGGCGACCGCGCAAACCCCCGGTCCGGCGCCTCCGGCCTGGCAGCGGTCCGGCGCCAGTCCAGCCCCGGTCCGGCCGGGCTGTGGTCCGGCGGCGGTCCGGCGGCTGCGATCCAGCGGCGGCCCCCGGCGTCTGCGGTCCGGCGGCGGCCCCCGGCAGTTGCGGTCCGGCGACTGCGGTCCGGCGGCGGCCCCCGGCGTCTGCGGTCCGGCGGCGGCCCCCGGCAGTTGCGGTCCGGCGACTGCGGTCCGGCGGCGGCTGCGGTCCAGCGGCGGTACGGCGGCGATCCGGGCCAGCCCCGCCCAGGGCGACTGTCAGGCCGCGGCTGCGGGTGGCGGCATCCTGCGTCGCGGACCGGCCTGTCGGCGGCGCCGTCCAGCTCGGCGGGCTCACCCGGCAGCAGGCTCACCAGCGGGGCGCCTGGCGGAATTCGGCTCACCGGGCGAGGAGCTCACCGGGCAGCGGGCCCACCGGCGGCGCGCCAGACGGAAAGCGGGCTCACCGGGCGACGGGCTCACCAGCAGCAGGCTCACCCGCGGCGGCCTCGCCGATGGCGGGCTCGGGGTTGCCGGCGTTGGCGGCTCGGCGGCCGGCGGCGGTTCGGGTGGTGCGGGACAGCTTGGCCGGCTGGCCGGCGGCCGCCAGGCCGAAGGTGGGCATGTTGCCGTACAGGGCCTCGAAGCCGCCGTCGCGGACCAGGTAGGTCTCGTGCCAGATGCCGACGTCGCCGTTGTCGCCGACGGCGCGGTTCCAGCGCTTCCAGGCCGGGTGATGCGGCAGCCGGGCGTCGCGGGCGAAGGTCTCCAGCTGCTCGACGCTTCGCCAGTACTGCACCAGGATCGGGCCGCGCGGGCCGATCCAGCTCGTGAAGTGCAGCAGGCCCAGCTCCTTGCGGCGGGTCAGCTCGCGGATCATCGGGCCCATCGCCAACGCCACGGGGATCCACTTGTGCAGCTTCCACGGCTTGTTGATGCGCATGCCGATCAGGAAGACCACGAAGTCCCCCTCCATCTCGGCGGTCGTGTAACCCGGAACGAGGCTTGCCATCTCGATCTCCCCCGACTCATGTGGATAGCAGCACTATCTGCTTCAGATAGTTACACTATCCATTCGAGTTGGCAAGGGTGGGGCGGCAAAGGCCGGCGGACGGGAGCGATGATCATCGGATGCGAGTGGGAGAACTGAGCCGGCGCAGTGGGGTCCCCATCCCGACGATCAAGTTCTACCTGCGGGAAGGGCTGCTGCCGCCCGGGGTGGCGACCGCCGCCAACCAGGCCGACTATGACGAGGAACACCTGCGGCGGCTCAAGCTGATCCGGGCGGTGATCGACGTCGGCGGGGTCACCGTGGCCGGGGCGCGGGAGGTGGTCACCGCGCTCGGGGCGCATGCCAACGATCCGCTCGAGCTGCTCGGCGCGGCCCAGACCGCGGTCGAGCCACGCCACCGGCCCGATCGGACCACCCCGCTCTGGCAGGCGGCCCGCGAGCGGGTCGTGGCCCTGATCGCGGAGCGCCGCTGGCTGATCCATCCGGAGTCGCCGGCGATCGACCTGGTCGCCGATGCGATCGCCGCCGCCGACTCGCTCGGGGTCGACGAGCTGCTCGCCCAGCTCGGGGTATATGCCGACACCGCCGACCAACTCGCCGCCGTCGAGGTGCGGGCGGTGCTGGACCGGCCCGACCCGGCCTCGCGGATGGAGCTGGTAGTGGTCGGGACCGTGCTCGGCGAGGCGCTGTTCAGCTCGTTGCGCCTGCTCGCCCACCAGCACGAGAGCGCCCGTCAACTCGGAGCGGGCTGAATCCCGGGAGCCGGGTGAATTCCGGTTATCGCTCAGGAGCGAAACGGTTGCGGACGATCTGCTCGGTGTACGACACCACGAGGGGGCGTTCCGTTATGCAGGGCATGAAGACGATCACCACCATCTTGACCGCGACGGGCGTGGTGCTGACCGCCCACCCGGTGATGGCCCAGCAAGCCACGACTTCCGACATCGCCTACGTCCGCAACGGCGACATCTACGTCAGCAAGGGCCCGGCCGAGAAGCGGCTGACCACCGGCGGCGGCCACTTCCGCCCGCGCTGGTCGCCCGACGGCCGGCGGATCGCCTACCTGACCGGCACCCAGCTCTGGACCATGAACGCGGACGGCACCGGCGCGAAGCGGCTCGCCACCCGCCCCGCGGCCGGCCCGTCCTGGTCGCCCGACGGCAAGTGGATCGCGTTCGCCTCGCTCTCGTGCACCGGCGGCCCGGGCGTCTACCGCATCCCGGCGACCGGGGGCTCGCCCGTGGTGCTGTTCCCGAGCGAGTGCCGCGGCCAGGACCTGCCGGCCGTGTCGCCGGCCGACGACCGGCGGGCCGGCAACCTGGCCGACCGGCTGCGCACCGACGACGCGGTGGCCTGGTCCCCCGACGGCACCCGGATCGCGTTCCGCGGCGGCGAGTGCGACTCGATCTACGACGCCTGCCTGAGCGTCGGCACCGTGGCGACCGGCAGCGAGAAGACGGTCGCGGCGTACGGCGGCGGCAGCCTGCAGACCCAGGGCTTCGCGGTGGTGCCGAGCTGGCGCGGCGACGGCGCCCGCCTGGCCTGGACCGCCTATCAGCAGGGCGAGACGACCGCCGACAACCAGCCGGTGCACCTGGTCGAGTACAACCCGGCGACCGGCACCAAGCGCACGATCGGCGCCGCCCTCGACCGGGAGCTCGCCTACCTGGACGCCAACCGCGCCGCGATCACCGGGCAGTACCGGGGCGGCTCGTGGGTGATGCTGATCGGGCTCGCCGACGGCTCCCGGCAGCCGTTCCACGAGGGCTCGCAGCCGAGCGTCCGGCCGGTCCGCTGACGGCCGGTATGGTCGGGAGACCATGACTGCTCAGCACCCGCCGATCCGCACCTTCCACCCCCGGCGCGGCCGGATGAGCGCCCGGCACGCCGACGCGCACGCCGCCCTCTGGCCGAGCATCGGCTTCACCGTCGACGACGGCGATCGGGAGCCGCTCGACCTGCCGGTGCTCTTCGGGCGCACGGCACCGGTGGTGCTCGAGATCGGGTTCGGCATGGGCGACACGACCGCCGCGATGGCGGCGGCGGATCCCGGCCGCGACTACCTCGGCGTCGAGGTGCACACCCCGGGCATCGGCAATCTGCTCGCGCTGGTGGCGGAGCAAAACCTTGCCAACGTACGCGTGGCCCGCGCCGACGCCATGGAACTCGTTCACAAGATCACCCCCGGCGCCCTGGACGCGATCCTCGTCTTCTTCCCCGATCCGTGGCCCAAGGCGCGCCACCACAAGCGCCGGCTGATCCGCCCGGACAACGTGGCCCTGCTGCGCGACCGGCTGCGCCCGGGCGGCCTGTTGCACTGCGCCACCGACTGGCCGCACTACGCCGAGTCGATGGCCGAGGTCCTCGACGCCGACCCGGGCCTGACCCGGGCCGGCGCCGAGCGGTGGGACGACCGGGCGGGCCGGCCCGAGACGAAATTCGAGCGGCGCGGGACGGCCGCCGGGCGCCCGATCGCGGACCTGCGGTATCTGCGGCGCCGCTGACGACGTACCCCCTTGGTTTGCCGGTTTCAGAGGTTTTGGGCCTTTAGGCTGGAAACCGGAGGTAGAGCCATGCGGCGAGAGGACCCCGGGGCTGCCGGCGACGCGCCGGCCGCCGGGGTGGTGACGCTCCCGAGCGGGGTCGCCCGGCGTCCCGGCGCGTTCGAGGAGGTGCCCTCCATCGGGCTGCACCGCGGCGTGCTCGCCAACGGCGCCGCCGATCAGCTCGCCGCGCTGGTCGCGCGGGCCGCGCACGCGCCCGTCGGCCTGATCCACTTCCTGCGGGACGGGCGGGTGCGCCGGCACGGCGGGTGGGGGCTGACCGGCTCCTGGGGTGAGACCGCCGACGTGCCGGTCGAGGAGTCGCTGGCCCCACTCGTGCTGCGCACCAACGCCCCGGTGCTGGTCGCCGACCTGGCCGCGGACAAGCGGATCCCGGACGGGCCGGCGGGCGCCTTTCTCGGCCATCCGATCCGCGACCGGCACGGCGCCGTCCTCGGCGTCTGCTGCGCCTGCGACCACCGGCCGCGCCAGTGGACCGCCGACGAGGTGGCCGCGGTCGCCGAGGCCGCCCAGGTGTGCACGTTGCTGATCACCGAGCAGGTGGCCCGGCGCGAGATCGACCAGCAGCGCCGCTTCCTCGACGCGGTGCTGGAGAGCCTGCACGACGGGGTGGCCGCCTGCGACGCGGACGGGTGGATCGTGTTCGTGAACGAGCGGATGCGAGCGATGTGGGGCGACGCCGGCTTCCCCGAGAACGCGCTGCTGACCGGCCTGACCGACGCCGACGGCCGGGTCCTGGACCGGGCCGAGCTGGGCGTGTTCCGGGCGCTGCACGGCGAGAACCTGCGGGACGAGGAGGTGATCCTGCACGGCCCGGACCGGCACACCCGGCACTACCTGGTCGACGCGCACCCGATCATGGGGCCGGACGGGAACCCGGTCGGAGCGGTGCAGGCGGTGCAGGATGTGACCCGCCGTCGCCGGGCGGAGCGGTTCCGCACCTGCGAGCTCGCGGTCACCACCGCCCTGGCCGAGGCGCCGACCATCGAGGCGGCCGGGCCACGCGTGCTCGAGGCGGTGGTCGGCACCCTCGACTGGGTGCACGCCGAGCTGTGGCTGGTCGACAACGCGACGGCGGTGGTGCGCTCGGCGGGGTCGTGGAGCGCGCCGGGCTGGTCGGCGGAGATCGAGGTGCCGGCGGACCTGCCGTTCGGGGTCGGGCTGGCCGGGCGGGCCTGGCAGGTCGGCAAGCCGCTGTGGATCCGCGATGTCGGGCAACCGCAGAGCCTGATCTCCGCGGAGACGGCGAAGAGCTCGCGACTGCATACGGCGCTGGCCATCCCCGTACGGGAAGGATTTGAGACTCTTGGTGTGCTGTCGGTGTTCGCGGACACCGTGGAGGATCCCGAGGACGAGCTGCTGGCGCTGATGTCCGGGATCGCCGCGCACATCGGGCAGTTCGTCGAGCGGCGCCGGGTGTACGACCTGCAGCGGCAGCTCGACCGGTCGAAGCACGAATACCTGGCGCTGATCGGGCACGAGCTGCGCACGCCGCTGACCTCGATCAGCACGTACGCCGAGCTGCTGCGCGCGGCGGACCAGCACACGCTGATCACCGAGGGCCCGCAGCTGCTCGAGGTGGTCGAGCGGAACACCAACCAGCTGCGGCACATCATCAACGAGCTGATGGAGCTGTCCGCATTGGACGCCGGTCACGCGGATGTCCGGCTGGCGCCGATGGACCTGGCCGAGGTGGTGCGCGAGTCGCTGGCCAAGGCGCGTGCCGCGGTGCACGACGCCCCGGTGGTGATCGAGGAGGATCTGCCCGAGCATCTGGTGCTGCCGGGCGACCGCAAACGGCTCGAGCAGGTCGTCAACAACCTGCTCGGCAACGCGGTGAAGTACAGCCCGGACGGCGGGCGCATCGGCGTGACCCTGAAGACCACCGGCCGGATCGCGGAGCTCGCCGTCTCGGATGCCGGGCAGGGCGTCTCGACCGACGAGCGGGAGAAGATGTTCACCGGCGCCTACCGGACCAGTCGCGCCGGCGACATAGCCATTCCCGGTACGGGTCTGGGCCTCACCCTCAGCCGGGTGGTGGTGAGCCGGCACCACGGCAGCATCGAGCTGGTCGACCACGAGGGTGTGGGGACGACCGTCCTGGTGCGGTTGCCGATGGACGCACGTTGACAACTCATTGACGGCCGCAGGCCTGGTCGACGGGCGGCGGCCGGAGAAGGATGGCGGTCATGACTCGGTGGACTCCGGACCCGACGTTCTATCCCTCGCCCGGCGCGGCCGCGGGCGCGCCGCCCGAGACGCTGGCGTACGTGGCGGCCTTCGACCGGTCGGCCCGGCAGCCGGACGCGATCGCGGTGGTGGACACCGATCCCGGCTCCGACTCGTACGGCCGGGTGGTGGGGTGGACCTCGCTGCCGAACACCGGCGACGAGCTGCACCACTTCGGATGGAACGCGTGCAGTTCCGCGCTGTGCCCGACGGCGCCGCACCCGCATGTCGAGCGGCGCTATCTGATCGTGCCGGGGCTGCGGTCGTCGCGGATCTACGTGCTCGACACCATGGACGATCCGCGGGCGCCGAGGCTGGTCAAGGAGATCCCGGCGGCCGAGTTGGCCGACCGGGCCGGCTACTCACGCCCGCACACGATCCACTGCGGCCCGGACGGCATCTATGTGTCCGCGCTGGGTGCCGGGTCCGGCGACGGGGGGCCGGGCGGCATCGCCGTGCTCGATCACACGACCTTCGCCGTACGCGGTCCGTGGGAGGCCGATCGGGGCGACCAGTTCCTGGCGTACGACTTCTGGTGGCACCTCACCCGGGACATCCTGGTCAGCTCGGAGTGGGGCACGCCGTCCATGATCGAGAACGGCATCGACCCCTCGCTCCTGCTGTCCCGGCAGTACGGGCACCGGGTGCACTTCTGGGACCTGGCGAAGCGGACGCTCGTGCAGAGCGTCGACCTGGGCGATCAATACCAGATGGCGCTGGAGCTGCGGCCGGCTCACGATCCGACCAAGGAGTACGGGTTCCTCGGCGTGGTGATCAGTGTCGAGGACCTGTCCGCCTCGGTGTGGGTCTGGCATCGGTCCGCCGGCGAGTTCGCTGTCACGAAAATCATCGATATCCCCGCCGAGCCGGCCTCGCCCGACGACCTGCCGCCCGCACTGCAGCCGTTCTCCGCGGTCCCGCCGCTGGTCACCGACATCGACCTGTCCGTCGATGACAGGTACCTGTACGTCTCCTGCTGGGGCACCGGGGAGCTGAAGAGGTACGACGTGACCGACCCCTTCCATCCCGTCGAGGCCGGCTCGGTCCACCTCGGCGGCATCGTCCGGCGCACCCCGCACCCGGCGTTCCCGTCCGAGCCACTGGCCGGCGGGCCGCAGATGGTCGAGGTGTCCCGGGACGGCAAGCGGGTCTACGTGACCAACTCGCTCTACGGCTCCTGGGACGACCAGTTCTACCCGGACGGCGTCGGCGCCTGGCTCGCGAAGGTCGACACCGGCGACTTCACGCTGGACCGGCGGTTCTTCCCGCACGGCGACGAGTTCCGCGGCCTGCGCGTGCACCAGACCCGGCTGCAGGGCGGGGACGCCAGCTCCGACTCGTACTGCTTCCCGTGACCTGGGCGGCGCTGGTCGCGCTCGGCGCCTTCCACGGCCTGAACCCGGCGATGGGCTGGCTGTTCTCGGTCGCGCGCGGGATGCAGGAGAAGTCCCGCCGCGTCCTGCTGTTCTCGCTGCCGCCCATCGCCGGCGGCCACCTGGCCTCGGTCGCCATCGTGGCCGCGGTCGTGTCGGCGACCTCGTCGATCGTGGCAGCCAACGTCGTCGGCGTCGCCGGCGGCGCGATCCTGGTCGCCTTCGGGCTGTGGCGGCTGCTCTCCGAGCGGCACTTCCGCTGGGCCGGCATGCGGCTGTCCCACCCGCAGCTGGCCGCCTGGTCGTTCCTGATGTCCTCGGCCCACGGCGCGGGCCTGATGCTGCTGCCGGTCTTGACCACCACCGCCGTCGCCACCCATCGGCAGCACACCGGCGGCGGCGCGAACCAGCCGGGCGTCGCCGCGCTCGGCGGTCTGGTCGCGGCCGGGGTGCACACGCTCGCCATGTTTGCCGTGATGGCGACGTGCGCCCTGCTCGTCTACGAGTTCGTCGGCGTCAACATCCTGCGCACGGCGTGGTTCAACATGGACAAGCTCTGGGCCGGGGTGATGGTCGGCGCGGGCGCCCTGACCATCGCGTTGACCGCCTGACGACCGCTCTCGTGCGATGGTCGGCGCGGGCGCGCTGACCGCCTGACGACCGCTCTCGTGCGATGGTCGACGCGGGGCGCGCTGACCGCCTGACGACGCTCTCGCGAATCAGGCCGGCCCGCTGATCCGGGTACGATCGCCCAGCAGCAGACCGAGCAGGGCGCCGAGCAGGCAGACCGCGGCGGTCGCATAGAAGATCTCGCGGTACTCCGTCTGGAGGGCGACCTTCACCGCCAGCTCGTACGCGTCCAGTCGCTGCCGGTAGACCGCCGGGTCGACGCCGAACGGCAGCGGCGTGTCCAGCCGGGCGGTCAGCTCCTGGAATCGGTGCAGGCCCCAGGCGGTCAGCGCGGCCACGCCGAGGAGCATGCCGACCATGCGGGCCACGACCACGCCGGCCGAGGCGACCCCGTGCTGTGCCGGCGCGGTGCCGCGCAGCGCGGCTGCGGCCAGCGGCGCGATCACCAGGCCCAGGCCGAGACCGGCCACGGCCAGGTCGGCGTCGAGGCGGGGCAGCACGCCGGCGTAGCGCACGGCCGCCACGTCGAGCGGCCAGCGGGCGATCAGCGCGTACCCGGCGGCGGCGATCAGCAGACCGCCGGCCGTGACCCACCGGTCGCCCAGGCGGGCGGCGAGCAGGCCGCCGGCGACCGCGCCCACCGGCAGCGCGATCAGGAAGCGGGCGAGCAACAGGGTGCCGCCGAACGCGTCCCGGCCGAGCAGCGTCTGCGCCACCAGCTGCACGTCGACCAGCGTCACCATGAGCGCGGCCCCGGCGCAGAAGCTGACCGCCAGCGCGACCAGGAAGACCCGGCTCGGCTTCTCGACGAGGCGGGTGCGGGCCCGCCGCTCCCACACGCCGAACAGCACGAGCAGCACGGCGGCCGCGCCGAGCGTGACCGGGCCCCACGACGGCAGGACCGCATGCTGCGGGTCGGGGTTGTAGAGGCCCACGACCAGCAGCCCCAGGCCGGCGGTGAGCAGCACACCCCCGACGACGTCGACCCGCGGGCGGGGCCGGGGCGGCGCCGACCGGGGCAACGCGACCAGCACCGCGACCGCCGCCAGCGCGGACAGCGGCACGTTGAGCCAGAAGATGCCCCGCCAGCCGATCAGGGCGGCGACGGCCGCGCCGTACAGGGGTCCGAGGACGCTGCCCAGCTCCTGCGCGGCACCCACCGCGCCGAGCACCGACGACCGCTTCCGGCCGTTCGCCCACAGGTCGCCGGCCAGCGCCATGGTGACCGGCAGCAGCGCTCCCCCGGCCACGCCCTGCACCGCGCGCCCGGCGACCAGCAGCGACAGCGACTCGCCGGAGGCGGCGGTGAGCGCCGAGCCGGCGGCGAAGCCGGCCAGGCAGCCGACGATGACCGCGCGCCGGCCGAGCCGGTCGGAGAGCGAGCCGAGCAACGGCATGCCGGCCACGTAGCCGAGCAGATATCCGGTCACGATCGGGGTGGCCCGCTCGAGCCGGTTCAGCGGGATGTGCACATCGCGCAGGATGTCGGTGAGGATGGTGACCACGAGGTACGCGTCGAGCGCGGCGAGCAGGACGGCGGCGCCCCCGGCGCCGATCGCCAGGCGTCGGCGGACGGCGACGTCCGCACCGCCCTGCTCCTCGCCGACCGCGGGGGCGGTCACGGGGCCTTGATGTCGGCCGGCGCGTCGAACTGCTGGAAGGTGACGGTCACCGTGCCGGTCGCGCCGCCGTCGGCCGGCAGCGTGAAGACGGCCTTGTGCAGCCGCTTGTCCTGCTTGCCGAGCCACACCTTGCCGGGCACGTTGCCGCTGACCCCAGGGATGATCTTGGATAGGTCGGCGCCGTTCGCGGTCATCGCCACCCGCCACGCCTCCGTGCCGTCGACCGCCTCACTGGCCTCGGTCTTCGCGTCGGTGGCGGTGCTCAGCACCTTGGCGATGCCCTGCTCCGGGTCGAGGATCGCGGACGGGTCGTAGACCGTGGCGGCGAGGCTGAGCGGCAGCTCCTGGTATCCGCCGGTCGGGCCCTTGAGGTAGATCTTGTCGCCGACGATGGTGAAGGCCAGGTCGACGGTCGCGCCGGCCTGCTCGATCTGGGCGGTGCCCTCGGCGTCGCCCTCCCGGGTGAGCGTGCCCTCGGCCCGGCGCAGGCTGAGCCCGGAGATCGCACCGTCCGCCGTGATCAGGAACTTGGCGGTCTTGATGTCGCGCATCGCGGCGGCGGACTCGGTCAGCAGCGTGGCGCCGTCGGGCAGGCTGCCGGTCGACTCGTCTTTCTTCTTGTCGGTGGAGGTGCACGAGGTCACCGCGACGAGCGCGGCGAGCAGGGCCAGGACGGGCCGGATGCGGAACATAACGCGGATCGTAGGCCCCGCAGCCACACCGCGGAACACGCTACAAGGCACGGCGCAGCAGCTGGGCGTTCGCGGCCACCACGATGGTCGAGGCGGACATCAGGATCGCGCCGACCGCCGGGTTGAGCACGAAGCCGGTCCCGGCCAGGACGCCCGCGGCCAGCGGTATGGCGATCACGTTGTAGCCCGTCGCCCAGGCCAGGTTCTGGATCATCTTGCGGTACGAGGCGCGGGACAGCCGGATGATGCCGGTGACGCCGCGCGGGTCGGACGAGGCCAGCACCACGCCGGCCGACTCGATCGCCACGTCCGTGCCGGCGCCGATCGCCACGCCGACGTCGGCCCGGGCCAGGGCGGGCGCGTCGTTCACCCCGTCGCCGACCATCGCCACCCGCAGGCCGCGCGCCTGCAGGTCGGCCACCGCGCGGTCCTTGTCGGCCGGGAGCACCTCGGCGAAGACCTCGTCCAGGCCGAGTTCGGCCGCCACCGCCTCGGCGACCGGCCTCGCGTCACCGGTGATCATCATGGTTCGAGCGACGCCGGCGGCGCGCAGCTGGGCGATCGCCTCGCGGGCCTCCGGTCGCACCTCGTCCCGCAGCGCGAACGCCCCGATGACCGACTTGTCCTCGGCGACCAGGTAGAGGACCACCGCCCCGGCCCACTCCGAAGTGGACTTCGCGAGTTCCGGCGGTAGCTCCGACCCGAGCTCGCGGAGCAGGGCCGGTCCGCCCACGGCGTACGTCCGCCCCTCGACGACCGCACGCACCCCGCGGCCGGTCAAGGACTCGAAGCCGGTGGCCCGAGCTCGCCGCGCAGCGGCGGCAACGACGGCCCTGGCCAGCGGATGCTCGCTGTCCGCCTCGACCCCGGCGGCGAGACGGAGCACCTCCTCGGTCGCCCAGCCGTCGGCCGCCGCGACGCCGGTGAGGGTGTGCGCGCCCCGGGTCAGCGTGCCGGTCTTGTCGAAGAGGACGGCGTCGACGGTACGCATCCGCTCGATCGCGAGCCGGTCCTTGACGAGGATGCCGGATTTCGCCGCGACCGCCGTCGACAGCGCGATGACCAGCGGAATCGCCAGGCCGAGCGCGTGCGGGCAGGCAATCACGAGGACGGTCACGGTGCGCACCACGGCCTGGTCGAGGTCGCCGAGCGCCCACCACACCACGAAGGTGATCGCCGCCGCGGCGGTGGCCACGTAGAACAGCAGCGCCGCGAACCGGTCGGCGAGCACCTGCGCCCGCCCGCGGGACGCCTGCGCCTGCGCGACCAGCCGCCCGATGCCGGCCAGCGCGGTGTCGTCGCCGACCGCGGTGACCTCGATCCGCAGCGCCGAGTCGGTCGCCACGGTCCCGGCCACCACCCGGTCACCCACCTCGCGGGCCACCGGCCGCGACTCGCCGGTGATCATCGACTCGTCGAGCGACGCCGCGCCGTCCACGATCCGCCCGTCGGCCGGCACCCGGCCGCCCGACCGCACCAGCACGGTGTCCCCGGTCCGCAGATCACCGACCGCGACCCGCTGCGGCTCACCCCGCGGGTCGATCCGCTCGGCCTCGTCGGGCAGCAGCGCCGCCAGCGCGCTCAACGCGCCCTGGGCCTGGCCGATCGCCTTCATCTCCTGCCAGTGACCGAGCAGCATGATCGTGACCAGGGCGGCCAGCTCCCACCAGAAGTCCAGATCGAACCAGCCGAGGCTGGTCGCCAGCGACGCGACGTAGGCGACCGAGATGGCCATCGAGATCAACAGCATCATGCCGGGCGTACGCCCACGCAGCTCGTGCGCCCCGCCGGCGAGGAACGGCCACCCGCCGTAGAGGAACACCACCGTCCCGAGCACCGGCCCCACCCAGCCGATGCCGGGGAAGTCCAGCGTGTACCCGAACCAGCCCATCACCATCTCGCTGGTCACGACGATCGGAACGGTCAGCGCGAAGGTCAGCCAGAACTTCCGGCGGAACCTCTCCGGACCGTGCCCGGCGTGCCCGCCGTGCTCTGTCATCGCACCCACCTCCGTCCTGAACCTATACCCCCTAGGGGTATAAGCCAAGGCGGATGTGACGTAGGAGCCACCGGGGGCGCCGCCCACCGCGGCACCCCCTGCGCGAGCTGTCAGTGCGTGGGGTGGACGACGCCGGCCGCTCCGCCGCCGCGGCGTACCGGCTCGGCCGAGGCGATGATCCCGCCGTAGCCGGTGAACTCCATCGCCGTGGCCGCGCCTATTTGGGCCATGTCCGGCCCGAACGAGTGCCCCAGCGCGGTCAGCGCCGGGCCGTATTGGGTGTGGAACGCCGGCTCCGCCTGAATGCCCGCCGAGTTGCGCTGCGAGGCTCGCGGCGCCGCCAGCGCGTCCGGCAGCGGCATCCCCAGCACCAGCCGGTTGACCAGGATCTGCAGGACCGTCGTGATGATCGACGCGCCGCCGGGCGACCCGAGCGCCAGGAACGGCTTGCCGCCCTTGAGCACGATGGTCGGCGACATCGAGCTACGCGGCCGCTTGCCGGGTCCGGGGAGGTTCGGATCCGGCGCCGTGCCCTGGGTGGGCGCGAAGTTGAAGTCGGTCAGCTCGTTGTTGAGCATGAACCCGCGGCCCGGCACGACCATCCCGTTGCCGCCGAACTGCTCGAGCGTGAACGTCCACTCGACCACGTTGCCCCACCGGTCGCTGACCGTGATGTTGGTGGTGCTCAGCCCGTTGTCCGGCGTCAGCGTCGCGGCGGTCGGCGTGCATCCCGAGGCGTTGATGTCACCGGGCGCGACCGGCTTCGTCATCGCCGCCGCCGGGTTGATCTGGCAGGCGCGCTGGGCGCCCCACCGATCCGAGGCCAACTTCTTCAAGACCTCCGGCGACGTGTACGCGCCGACGTAGCGCCCACGATCGGCAAAGGTGAGCGCCGACGCTTCGAGGTACGTGTGCAGCACCTGCGTCACGTCGGCCGCCGACGGGTTCGCCGACTCCAGGATGTTGAGCGCCTCACTGACCGCGGTGCCGCCGCTGGACGGCGTGGACATCCCGTACACCTTCAGGCCGCGGAAGTCGGAGACGGTCGGGCCCGGTTGCCGTACCCGGTACGCGGCCAGATCGTCCATGGTCAGGACGCCCGGCCGGATCGGGTAGGGCCAGGTGCCGACCGGATCGGCGGAGACCGGCGGGTGCTGGACGGTCTTGACCAGGTCCGCGCCGATCGGGCCGAGGTAGAACGAGCCGATTCCCTGTGCGGCGATCTGCCGGTAGGTCCGGGCCAGGTCGGGGTTGCGCTGGGTGGTGCCGATCGCCGGCGGCCGGCCGCCGGGCAGGTACAACGCCTTGGTGGAGTCGAACTGGCCGAACGCCGCCAGGTTGTCGCTGACCTGCTGTTGGAACTGCGCGTCCACGGTGAAGCCGCGGTCGGCCACCGCAGCCGCCGGGCGCAGCAGGCCGGCCAGCGAGCGGGTGCCCCACTGCCGCAGCGCGGTGTCCCAGGTGGCGAGCGCGCCGGGCACGCCGGTGGAGAGGCCGCTGACCCGGGCCTCCTGGAAGTCGTACGGCAGGCCGTCGACCGGGTCGATGAAGTAGGTCGGCGTCATCGTGGCCGGGCCGGCCTCGCGCCCGTCGATGGTCGACACCCGATGCCGCTTGGCGTCGTAGTAGACCAGGAACCCCCCGCTGGCCGGGCCGGCCACGAACGGCTCGGTGACGCCGAGGGTGACCGCGGCGGCGACGGCGGCGTCGATCGCGTTGCCCCCGTGGCGCAACACGTCGAGCCCGGCCCCGGTGGCGGTCGCGTCAACGGTGGCGATCCCGCCGCCGTACCCGTAGGCGGTCGGGCCGAGGACGGGAGTAGAGGCGGCGGCGGGGGCCGCTATCAACGCCGAGGACAGAGTTGCTGCTGCTAGAACCGGTAAGATCCGCATCGATCCTCCGAAGTGGGCAGAGGTAGCTGTCTATCCTTGCCTACCAGAGGTCGCGGCCCATGTCTCGAACATGGCGGCATAACGACCCCCGGCCCGAACCAGGTCGGCGTGCGAACCGGACTCCACGATGCCGTGGTCGTCGACCACGATGATCCGGTCGGCGCGCATCGCCGTGGAGAGCCGGTGCGCCACCAGGATCGCGGTCCGCCCCTCCAGCAGCGCGTCGAGGGCCGCCTCCACCCGCAGTTCGGAGCGCAGGTCGAGGCTCGAGGTCGCCTCGTCGAGCACAACGACCCGCGGCTCGGCCAGAAACGCCCGGGCCAGCGCGAGCAGCTGCCGCTCGCCGGAGGAGACCGACTGGCCGCGTTCGTGCAGCGGGGTGTCCAGCCCCTCGGGCGCCCGCTCGACCAGCTCGCGCAGCCCGACCGCGTCGACCGCCGCCCACACTTCCTCGTCCGTGGCGGAGGGCCGGGCGAAGGCGACGTTGTCCCGCAGTGTCCCCGCGAAGAGGAACGGCTCCTGCGGCACCACCCCGATCTGCGTCCGCAGCGAGGCCAGCGTGACGTCCCGCAAATCATGCCCGTCAATCAGGATATGTCCGGAATCAGGGTCGTAGAACCGGGTCACGAGCTTGGCGAGAGTCGACTTGCCGGCGCCCGTCGGCCCGACACAGGCAACCGTCTCCCCCGGGGCAATCGTGAGAGATAGATGCGATAAAACAGGACGAGAAGGTAAATATCCGAAAGTGACGTCGGCAAACACGATCTCGCCGGCGACCGGCGGCAACACCGCCGCCGACCGCGACTGCTGCACCGAGGGCACGGTCTGCAGGAGGGAACGAATTTTCCCGATAGCGGCCTTCGCCTGCTGATACTGGGTATAGAGCTGCACCAACTGCTGCACCGGCTGGAAGAACGCGTTGATGTAGAGCACGAACGCGGTCAGCTCGCCGATCGTCAGCGTCCCGCGCAGCACCATGCGCCCGCCGACCAGCAGCATGATCGCCATCGCGACCAGCCCGATCACCGACGTTCCCGGCCCGTAGATCGCGTTGATCCGCCCGGTCCAGTCGTTCGCGTCCCGGTACGCGCCGACCACCGACCGGTGCGCGACCACGTTCCGGTCCTGCCGGTTGTGCGCGGTGACCACCCGCACCCCGTTCAGGCTCTCCGCGAGGTCGGCGAACATCGCCGCGATGGTGTCCCGCTGGCGGTTGTAGCCGCGGTCCGCCGCGTACCGGAACCAGAGCGACGCGGCCGTGAGCGGCGGCACCACCAGGACCAGCGTCAGGATCGCCAGCAGCACGTTGTAGTGGAACAGGATCGCGGTGACCACGACCATGGTCAGCGCCTGGATCAGGAACTGGGCGAACCCGTCCTGCAGCAGGTTCTGCAGCGCCTCCACGTCGGAGGTCATCCGGGTCATGGTGACCCCGGCCTTCTCCCTCGTGTAGTAGTCCAGGGACATCCGCTGCAGGTGGGCGAAGATGCGGATCCGCAGGTCACGGGTGGCGGACGCGGCGAGCACGCCGGTCTTGCGCATGCGGATCGCGGTGGCCAGCCCGGTGAGCAGCACCGCGGCCACGAAGCAGATCGTGGTGATCACGAGCACCCGCAGGTCGCGCACGGCGATGCCGTGGTCGATGCCGACCTGCACCAGGTACGGGCCGGCCTGGAGCAGCAGCGTCTCGACCCCGATGGCGAGCGAGGCCGCGAACAGCAGCCCGGGCCGCCCGATCAGCAGCCGGCCGAGCGAGATCTTCGCGCCCGAGTCGGCCACCGGGTCGAACGGCACGTGCGGGTCGCCATGATCGGGCTCGACCGCCTCCAGCTTCGCAACGCCGCCCGCCAGGTCGGACGGGATGCCGGCGAACGGGAGGCCGTTACCCTTGCGCCCGGCCGCGCCCATGGTCGGCCTTCCACCCACGTTGAAGCCGCCGAAGCCGCCGCCGAACATGCTCATGCGAGCACCTCGTCGTCCGAGATATCCGAAATTTCGGAGGAGGCCAGGACTTCGGCATATTTCGGCTCGGATGCCAGCAACGACGAGTGGGTCCCATCGGCGATCACGCGCCCACCGGCCATCAGAACGACCCGGTCGGCGAGGCTGATCGTCGAAAGCCGATGCGCCACGATCAAAGTCGTCCGCCCCCGCATCCGCTCCTTGAGCGTGCCGTGGATCCGCTGCTCGACGCCCACGTCGATGGCGCTGGTCGCATCGTCGAGCACCAGCACCGGCGGGTCGACCAGCAGCGCGCGGGCGATCGCGATCCGCTGCCGCTGCCCGCCGGAGAGCGTGTAGCCGCGCTCACCCACCACCGTCTCGTAGCCGTCCGGCAGTTCCAGGATGAACTCGTCGGCGCCCGCGGCCACCGCCGCCTCGATCACCTCGCGACGGGTGGCGTCCGGCCGCCCGTACGCGATGTTGTCGTGGATCGAGAGCGAGAACAGGAACGGCTCGTCCGGCACGATGCCGACCTGCTCGCGCAGCGCGGACAGCTTGATCTTGCGGACGTCGACGCCGTCGAGGGTGACGCGGCCCCCGGTCACGTCGTAGAAGCGGGCGGCCAGCCGGCCGAGCGTCGACTTGCCCGAGCCGGTGCCGCCGACCACCGCCACCGTCTCGCCGGCCCGCAGCGTGAGGTTCAAATGATCAAGAGCCAAGGTCCCGTTCGGGTACGCGAAGGTGACGTCGGCAAACGCAAGATCCCCGCGCAGCGGTCGCTCGACCGGGTCCGGGTCGTCGCGGATCTCGCTGGGCGTATCGAGGATCTCGTAGATCCGGCGCGCCGACGCCGAGGCGCGCTGGCCCATCATGATCATCATGCCGAGCATCCGGAACGGCGGTTGCAGCATCAGCACGTACGAGTTGAAGGCGACGATCGTGCCGACCGTGGTGTGCCCGTTGATCACCATGAGACCACCGACCAGCAGCACCAGGGCCAGCCCCAGGCGGGGCAGGTTGTCCAGCAGGGGGTTCCACCGGCTGCGGATCCGGGCGTCCTGCCGGTAGGCCCACCGGATCCGGTCGGCGCTCTCGGCCAGCGCGCGCAGCTGCCGCCCCTCGGCCGCGAACGCTTTCACGATCCGTACGCCCTGAATGTTCTCGTCGACGACGGTGGCCAGCTGGGCCAGCCGCGCCTGGATCATCCAGGAGACCGGGAAGATCGCCTTGCGCATGCTGACGCCGAGCACCCCGATGATCGGCATGGTCACCATGGCGACGATCGCGAGCGGCACGTTGATCGAGAGCATCAGGGCGAAGGCGACCACCGCGATCAGGCACTGCACCAGGATCGACGGGCCGAACGACAGATACATCTGCACGGCCCGGATGTCCGAGCCGGAGCGGGACATCAGCTCGCCGGACTGCACCCGGTCGTAGAAGCCGAACGGCATGCGGACCAGGTGGGCGTAGACGATGTTGCGCAGGTCGTACTCCATCTCGTACGCCGTGCGCAGCAGGTACAGCCGGGCCAGGTAGTTGATCAGGCCCTGCAGCAGGGCGAGCGCGATGATCGCCAGGACGTAGGTGGAGAGCCGGCCGGTGCGGGCGACGATCGCGTCGTCGATCCCCATCCGCACCAGGTTGGGGATCTGCACCTGCACGACCAGGCCGACGAACGACAGCAGCAACGAGGTGATCAGCAGCCCGCGGTGGGCCCGGACGAGCGGCAGCGCGCGACGCAACCAACTCTTACGGACATCGGGATCGATGGACGCCTTCGGCGCGCGGCGAGTCAAGCGGCGCCTCCTGGGAGGTGTTGTTAGCTTGGCTAACGATACTCCGCCTCGCCGGCACCGCCAGGGTGACGCATTTCTCAGCCCACACCAAACGGTTGCGGCGCCACCGCCGGGCAGCTGGCGCCGGGTTGCGGCCGGGTCAGACCGATGAGGTACGCGTCGACGGCGGCCGAAACGCAGGGGCTGTCCTTGTAGACGACGTGCCCCCAGCCCTCGTAGGTGAGCAGGCTCCCGACCGGGCCGAACTGCTGCGCGACCCGCTGCGCCCAGGCGTACGCGGTCACCGGGTCGTGCCGGCTGCCGACCAGCAGCACCGGGGGCAGGCCGGGCGGCGGGATCAGCGGACCCTGCGGGTTCGGCGGCGGGACCGGCCAGCCCAGGCAGTCGACGACGACGGCGAGCGCCAGCGGCGAGGCGACCATCTGCGGCGCGCGGGCCGCCAGTGTCGACAGCCGGCGGTGCAGGTCGGCGTACCCGGTGACCGGCAGCTGCCAGTCACCGCAGATCACCGCGGGGAAGCTGTGCTCGACGGCGTCGTTCGCGGGCGGCGTGGTTTCGGCCCCTTTCGGGAGCGCAGGCACGGCCCGGTCGCCGGCCGCGTCCCGCACGTAGTAGGCGAACGAGTACCACTGCGGGTCGTAGAACGCGGCGAACGCGGACTGGATCAGGTCGGCCTCATCGACCTTCGTGGGCGGGTCGTACGGATCCTCCAGCGTGCCGGCCCGGGCCCGGGCGATCAGTTCCGCCCACCGTGCCGGGACGTCCTGCCCGTGCAGCACGCACTGGGTGTCCCGGGCGCACCAGGAGACGAACTCGCGGAACGAGTCCTGGGCGGCGTCGGTCTCCTCGGTCAGGAAACGGCCGATGTCGGCGGTGTGGTCCATCACCCCGTCCAGCACCAGGGCGCGCAGCCGTCGCGGGTAGCGCTCGGCGTACTGCTCGCCGAGCAGCGAACCGTACGAGGCGCCGTAGAAGCTGATCTTCTCCTCGCCGAGCGCCGCCCGCAGCGCATCGAGGTCGCGCACCACGCTCAGGTTGTCGACGTGCTGGAAGACCGGGCCGGTCCGCGCCGCGCAGTCGGCGGCGAGCCGCCGGTTGTAGGCGATGGTGGCCAGGTACGCCGACTCCGACTCGATGAGCGGGTTCGGTCGCGCATCGATCACGTCCGGCGAGCAGAGCACGGGCGTGCTGCGGCCGATCCCGCGCGGGTCCAGGCCGACGATGTCGAAATGCCGGCGCAGGTTCTCGGAGAAGAAGGTCGGCGCGTCGAGGGTGAAGTCGACCGCGGACGTACCGGGGCCGCCCGGGTTGACCAGCAGCGCGCCGATCCGCTGCGCGGGGTCGGTGGCCGGACGGCGCGCGACCGTCAGCAGCACCGTCGGCCCGTACGGATCCGCCCAGTCGGCCGGCACCCGCAGCGTCCCGCACTGCACCTGCACGTTTTCCGGGCATTGCCGCCACGATATGGCCGGAGCTCTGGTGGCGCGCGCCTGCGCCGGGCTGCCCGCGTACGGGAAAAGGGTCAGAAGCAGGACCACCGCGGCCCGCAAGGGTCGCGTCATAGCTCGCACCGCGCATGTCTCCGCCCTGCACGGCAGCGGCACCGCGCGGGCCCATCCTCGGACGGATCGGGTTCGCCGGGCCGGGAAACGGGTGAATTTCGCCGGGCCGTGTACCCGTCGCCGGACAGCAGTCGGCCCGGTTCGTGGACGGCTCCCGGACCGGGCCGAAAACT
Organism: Actinoplanes sp. KI2; assembly: GCF_025630775.1. Taxonomy (GTDB): domain Bacteria; phylum Actinomycetota; class Actinomycetes; order Mycobacteriales; family Micromonosporaceae; genus Actinoplanes. The sequence continues at coordinate 5,031 of NZ_JAOSZE010000011.1, read as the reverse complement.
ACTTCGCGTTGTTCGGGGGAAGCAGAGGTAGTACCGAGATTGCTTTGGCGTACTGCTCGACCTGATGCCCGTTGGGAACAACTCCGATGGCGCGGAGCTGCTCGTGGATCTCCTTGGCGACGTCACTCTCGGACTCACCGCGATGAGTCCGCGCGACCTTGTTGACGACGTAGTCGACCCGCACTTGTACCTGCCAGCCGGCAGGCCGGCTGGCGCCGGAGCCGGCGAGCCTGACTGAGGCTAGTGGTTCCATGCACCGTCTATCGAAGGTCGGACCCCGACTCGTAGAGAAACGGACCTTGTACAACCGGATTGCACCCGACACACACCCGTCTTGCGATCAGCTGAGCGGATCAGCGGCGGTCAAGGTTCTCGCCCCCGTCGCTCGGCCTTTCTCCGTCGGCGTCGCTCGGCCCTTCGCCCACGGCGTCGCTCGGCCTTTCTCCCTCGGCGTCGCTCGGCACCGTGTCTGTCTCGTCGCCCGGCTCCGGCAGCGCCTCGGGCGGGCTCAGCCGCAGCCAGAGCAGCATCAGCAGGCCGAAGACGAGCATCGCGAGCCCCATCCAGATGTTGATGTGCACGCCCTGCGCCTTCGCCAGCTCGGCCGGGGAGTCGAACAGGCCGATCCCGGTGACGATCACCCCGTAGATCACGAAGAGCCCGCCGATCACCAGCCGTACGTCGAACAGCCGGGCGGCGCGGCGGCGGCCGGTTTCGGTTTCGTTTGCCATGTCGGACCTCCCTCACCAAACCGGGATGTAGAGCAGGACGGCCAGCACCAGTGCGATCGCGCCGAGCAGGATCGGGTTGCGCCACCACACCTTGTCGCCCGCGACGATCACCTCGCCCGAGGTTGCGCTGCCGCCGAGGCCGTAGACCAGGCCTCGCAGCTCGTCCTCGGGCTTTGCCGGGGTGAACTGCGTGACGATGATCGCCACGAGCACCGCCACGACGAACGCGGCGCCGGCGCCCCAGAAGCTCTCGTCCAGGTCGGAATTGAACTTGATCACCTTGCCCAGGTGCAGGAGGTACAGCGTCAGCGAGGTCACGGTCCCGAGCACCAGCGACCAGAAACCGGCCCAGGCGGACATCCGCTTCCAGAACATGCCCACGATGAAGGTGGCGAACAGCGGGGCGTTGAACACCGAGAACAGCGCCTGGATGTAGTTCATGATGTTGTTGAAGCCGGACGCGATGAACGCGGTGCCGATGCCGATCAGCACGCCGCCGACCGTGGCGATCCGCCCGACCCGCAGGTAGTAGCCGTCGTCCCGGCCCTTGCGGACGTAGCTCTGCCAGATGTCGTAGGTGAAGACGGTGTTGAACCCGGAGACGTTGGCCGCCATGCCCGCCATGAAGGAGGCCAGCAGGCCGGTCACCGCCACCCCGAGCACGCCGTTGGGCAACAGCTCGCGCATCAACTGCGGAATCGCGTTGTTGTATTGCAGGTCGCCGGTTTTGGCGCCCAGCCCCTGGACGGTGACCAACGCGATCAGGCCCGGGATCACGGTCACCAGGGGAATCACCAGCTTCGGAAAGGCACCGATGATCGGGGTACGCCGGGCCGCGCTCATATCCTTGGCCGACAGCGCCCGCTGCACCTCGGCGAAGTTGGTCGTCCAGTACCCGAACGAGAGCACGAAGCCCAGGCCGAAGATGATGCCGATCCAGCTGGCGCCGAGCGGGTTGTCGGTGCTGCCGGTGTTCGCCCACGTGTGCAGGCCGGGCTCGCCGAGCGGGGTATGCCGGACCTTCTCGAACAGGCCGTCAATGCCGCCGACCTTGGTCAGGCCGATGATGGTGATCGGGATCAAGCCGGCCACGATCACGAAGAACTGCAGCACCTCATTGTAGATCGCCGAGGAGAGGCCGCCGAGGGTGATGTAGGCGAGCACGATGGCCGCACCGAGGATGATCGAGACCCAGAGCGGCCAGCCGAGCAGCGTCTTCAGGATCAGGGCCAGCGCGAACAGGTTGACGCCGGCGATGAGCACCTGGGCGATCGCGAAGCTGATCCCGTTGAACAGGTGGGCTTGGTTGTTGAAGCGGCGGCGCAGAAACTCGGCGACGCTGCGCACCTTCGAGCCGTAGTAGAAGGGCATCATCACGATGCCGAGGAAGACCATCGCGGGCACCGCGCCGACCCAGTAGTAGTGCAGAGTCATCAGGCCGTACTGCGCGCCGTTGGCGGCCATTCCGAGAATCTCCAGCGCGCCGAGGTTCGCGGAGATGAAGGCGAGACCGGTCACCCAGGCCGGCATCGACCTGCCGGAGAGGAAGAAGTCGGCACTGCTGCTGATCGCCGCGCGTGCCGCGAAACCGATGCCCAGCACGGTGAGGAAGTAGAGCGCGAGGATTAGGTAGTCGACGACATTCAGGTCGAGCCGGAGTCCACTCGCCGCGAGCTCATCCACGGGCCACCTCCAAGACGGGTCGCTTCCGTCTACCCGTCATGAACATGTTTCACACGCGGTGCGCGACGAGCGCCGCCAAACCGTCCAGGATGCGGTCGAGTCCGAAGGCGAAGGCGTTGTCGGCGCCGCCGTGCGCGGCGACGTCGGTGAGCGCGGCGACCACCGCCGGATAGCGCTCGGCGTGGTCGCGCAGGACCATCCCCATCGCGGCCGCCAGGTCGCTCTCGGCGCCGCCGGACTGCCCCGCGATCATCCGGACGTGGCCGGCGACGGTGGCCACCGCGTCGAGCCGTTCGGCGCCGCTCAGGCCGGGGGGCAACACGGCCAGCGCCCGTTCCATCCAGGCCAGCTCGTGCGGACCGATCGGGCGACGGCCGGTGCTCGCCTCCAGGGCCCAGGCGTGACCGGCGTACGCGTTCAGCAGGGCGGTCGCCCAGGCGGTGAGCGCCGCCCGCCAGTCACCGCCGAGCTCAGGCTTGGCGGCGGGCGAGAGCGGGGCGCCGAGCTCGGGCGGGCCGCCCAGTGCGCGCTCGAGCATGGCGGCGATCAGCTCGGTCTTGCCCGGGAGGTATCGGTACAGGGACATCTTCGTGTAGCCCAGGTCGGCGGCGACCCGCTGCATGGAGACGGCCGCGAGGCCCTCGGCGTCGGCGATCGCGATCGCGGCGTCGGCGATCTGGTCGAGGGTGAGCGCCGGCTTGGGGCCACGGGTCGGCCGGGGGCGCGGGGCCCAGAAGAAATCCGCGGTCATGTTGCCTTCCCTTCGAACAGCGTCTACCGTACACAGAAGAAATCGAGTCCGGCAGACACAGTTTTTGGTCGAGGGGGATGGGGATGGATGTTCTGATCTCGGGCGCGAGCATCGCGGGGCCGGCGCTGGCCTATTGGCTCGGCCGGTTCGGTCACCAGGCCACGATCGTCGAGGTGGCGCCCGCGCTACGGACCGGTGGTAACGCGGTCGACTTCCGCGGCCCGCTGCACATGGGCCTGCTCGACCGGATGGGCGTGCTGCCCGCCCTGCGGGAGGTGCAGACCGGGGGTACCGCCATGCGTTTCGTCGACGCGGACGGCAAGCGGCTGATGGAGTGGCCGGCCGGCCTCGCCGGCGGCGACCTGGAGGTGCGGCGCGGCGACCTCGCCCGCATCCTGTGCGACGCCGCGCCCACCACGGAATACCTGTTCGGCGACCGCATCACCGCGATGGCCGAGACGGCCGACGGGGTGTCGGTGACGTTCGCGAGCGGCTCGCGGCGCCGTTTCGACCTGGTCGTCGGCGCCGACGGTGTGCACTCCGGCGTGCGGCGGCTGGCGTTCGGCCCCGAGGAGCAGTTCGTGAAACACCTGGGCTACTACGTGGCCGGCTGGGACGTCCCCGACGAGTGGGGCCTCGGCGGCGACCTCCATCCGACCACCCCGCCCACCGCCCTCAACAGGACTGAAGGCATGCTTATCTACAACGAGCCCGGCCGGATGATAAGCGTCGGCGGCGACCACCGGCACACCGGCCGGGCCGGCGCGTTCGTCGCCTTCGCCTCGCCGCAGCTGCGATACGACCGGCACGACCGCGACGCGCAGAAGCGTTTGCTGCACGAGCGCTACGCGGGCATGGGTTGGCTGGCTCCCCGTCTGCTGGAGGCGCTCGACGCCGCACCCGACTTCTGGCTCGACCAGATCTGTCGCGTCGACAATCCGCATTGGACGAAGGGCCGGGTCGCGCTGGTGGGCGACGCCGCGTGCGGCGCCACGATCGGCGGGCAGGGCAACGGCACCGCGCTCGTCTCGGCGTACGTGCTGGCCGGCGAGTTGGCCGCGGCGGGCGGCGACCACCGAGTGGCCTTCCCGGCATACGAGCGGCGGATCGGCAAGTTCGCCCGCGGCACGCAGAAGGGCGGCGACACCACCGGCAAGTTCCTGGCCCCGAAAACCGCGGCCGGCATCCGGGCCCGCAACTACCTGAACAACAAGAAGTGGGTCATCGACCTGACCTTCAAGATCGCCGCCGACCGCAGCACCAACCTCGACCTCCCCGACTACCCAGCCCTCGCCGCGACCCGCTGATCAGCCACAGGCTCCCACGCGCCAGACGCCGGAACCGCCAGTCACCCGCAGGCACCGACACACCAGGCGCCGGAACCGCCAGTCACCCGCAGGCACCGAACGCCGGGACCCGCGATCAGCCGCAGGCACCGACGCGCCGGGCGCCGGACCCGCGATGACCCGCCGGCGCCCGCGGGCTCCCCCGCACCGGATGTCGGGATCGCCATTCACCCGCAGGCTCCCACGCACCAGACGCCGGAACCACCAGTCACCCGCAGGGTCCTACGCACCGGACGCCGGGACCCGCGATCAGCCACAGGCTCCGAGGTACCAGGTGCCGGGACGGCCCTTCGCCGCCGAGTCGACGAAGGTCGGCGGGGGCGGGCCACCGCCGGCCTGCTGATGGACGAAATCCTCTGCGGAGCCGGTCGGCGCGGCCGGGACGAGGCAGCCCTGCACGGCCTTGAGGGTTCCGACCGCACCGGCGGCATTGGGAGTTCCAGCGGCAGTGACGGTCCCGGCGGCGTTGGGAGTACCGGCGGCGTTGGGAGTACCGGCGGCGTTGGGAGTACCGGCGGCG
>NZ_JAOSZE010000109.1 GCF_025630775.1 Actinoplanes sp. KI2 | reverse complement strand
GGGACCACCGGCCCCTCCCCGATGGCACCTGCCGCCCTGCCCCTGCACGGCGAACAGCACCTGGCCGCCGCCGCGAGCGCCAGGCCGCCCAGGCGGCCGGTCAGGTCAGGGCCAGCGTCCTCAGCAGCAGGCGGGCGGCCGCTCCGCCGCCGTCAAGCGCGACCTCGATCGCCCGGGAGACGTCGAGATCATCGAGCAGCGCGGTGGTGACGGCTCCCGTGGCAGGGTTCTCGGCGCCGCCGGAACGGCCTGCTGCCGCGTAGAGCATCTCGACGCGCCCGGCCGCCCGGTCGAGGTCGCCCGGGTCGTAGTCCCAGGCGGTGTGCCAGGGCCGGTCGAGCAGGAGCAACCGCACCGCCGCCGGCGAATGCTCGCGGAGCAGGTCAGTGACGAGCGTCAGGTTGCCGGTGCTCTTGGCCATCTTGGCGCCATCTTGGCGGACCTCGCCGACGTGCAGGCCAACCCGCGCGAACGGCGTCACCGAGGTCACTGCCTCCACCATCGCCGCCTGGTACGCGTGATGCGGAAAGGCCAGGTCCACACCGCCGGCCAGCACGTCCACGCTCGGGCCGAGCACCGACAATGCCATCGCCGCGCATTCGGCGTGCCAGCCCGGGCGGCCCGGTCCCCACGGGCTCGGCCAGGCCGGCTCGCCGTTGCCCGACGGGCGCCACACGGCGACATCGAACGGGTCGTCGCGGCGTTCGTCGTGCGGGTCGTCCCCGAACTCCGCCGAAAGCGTCAGCGCCGCCTCCCGGGACAGCCCGCACCGGTCCACGACCCCGGTACCGCGGAAATACACAAAACCCTCCCGCACGTACGCCCGGCCGGCGGCCAGCAATGCGGCGGCCAACTGCTGCACCGCGCCGACGAAGTGCCGGGCCCGTGGTTCGTACGCCGGGCGGCGGACCCGCAGGGCGGACATGCCCCGGTCGAAGGCGTACTCCTGCTCCAGCGCGAACTGGGCGACGTCACCGCCGCGCAGGCGCGCCGCCCGGGTCAGGACGTCATCGACGTCGGTGACGTTGCGGCAGGTCACCGTCTCGACATCGCACAACCGCCACACCGAGGCCAGCAGATCCGCCCACACGAACGTCGCCGCATGCCCCAGATGCGTCACGTCGTACGGCGTGATGCCGCAGGTGTAGACCCGCGCCGTCGCGACCACCCGAAGATCGGCCCCGGACAGCCGCAACGCCGCTGGACTGCCGGAGCGCAGGACGACCGGGCCGCTGAAGCCACGAGGTGCCATACCTCCCATGATGTGCCCTGCCGACGTGGCCGCCCAGCAGTTCACCGAACAGCTGATACCCCCTGGGGTATAGTTGGCGTCGGTGCGAAACGACAAGAACGCCGTGTTGCCGGCCCGAGCGGACCGGCCGCCGGTCGGTGGCGTGCGTCCCGTGGGCCGGTCATGAGCGCGGCGATCGGGTTCGGCGCGCTCATCGGGGTCCTGCTCGGGCTGCTCGGCGGTGGCGGATCCATCCTCGCCGTGCCCGCGCTGGTCTACGGCGCGGGCCAACCCCTCGCCGCGGCCGTGCCGACCTCGCTGCTGGTCGTCGGGATCTCCTCGGCCGCCGCCCTGCTCCCGCGGCTGCGCGCCGGGCTGGTCCAGTGGCGTATCGCGGGCGTCGTCGGCGGCACCGGCGCGGTGGCCGCGTTCGGCGGTGCCGCCGTCAACCGCCTGCTCGACCCGCGCCTCGTACTCATCGGATTCGCTGCGCTCATGGTCGCCGCCGGCCTGCGCATGCTGCGCGAAACCGGTGACGCGGGCGGCGACTGCGCCCTGCCCGGCGGCGGCATCAACTGGC
>NZ_JAOSZE010000108.1 GCF_025630775.1 Actinoplanes sp. KI2 | reverse complement strand
GACGATCACCGTGTGCCTATCCCGCCTGTTGGGCTCCGGACACGTTAACCCCCAAAGAGATCATTCACATTCTGGGTGATCTCGATGGGGGTCTCTCTTTCCCCGCCTTGGCCTCGGAATCCACTCGCCGGAACCGTTCCTCTTCCGGGCCGACCTGGTCGGCAACGGCAGGATGAGCTGACCGTTGCCCAGCACCTCACCCGTCGGCCGGCCCACGCCGTCCACCGGCCGGCACGCGGGTTCCGCATCATCCGCGACGGCATCTTCGAGTGTCACCGTGTCCGGACCGCACACGATCAGCTTCTCGTGCGCCCGCAGATGAGCAGCCACCTGCCCGGCCTCCGCGCATCCGGTCAGCTCGCTCTCGCCGCCGGCGAGGATCTCCTCGACGATGCGGGCCTGCGACCAGTACACCCAGCGCGGCCCGTCCGCCTCAGCCGGACGGGCGCTGGTGTGCCCGTCCGGCACCGGTAGCCCGGTCGCCGGTTCACCCAATGCCCCTCCAACCGGCGCCCGCACGACTCGCACACCAGCAGACCGGTCAGCTGATACCGGTGGACGCGGCCGTCCTCCGGCATCGCCAGGGCGGTGACCTGCTGCACGGCCAGGAAGTCGGCGTCGCTGACCAGCGCGTCATGGGTGGCCTCGTTGGAGATCACCCAGTCTGAGCGCGGGTTCCACACCCGCACCGGCCCGCGACTGGACCGCTTGTCCCCCGGCACCGCTTCCCGGTGATCGGTGAACTGCCGGTTCCACACCTGCCGACCGGTGTACCTCGGATTCGCCAGGATCGCCGCCACCGTCCTCAACGTCCACACCGCCCCGCTGCGATGCCGATTCCGGGCGTGGTCGTACACTCCCGGCGACGCGACACCACGCTCATTGAGCAGCCGCGCGATCCCCGCCGCGCTCAACCCGTCCAGACGGCTGGCGAACATCCACTGCACGATCCCCGCGGTCACCGGATCCACCTCCAGCCGATGCCGGCGCCGCCCCCACGCCGCATGCATCACCTTCGGATGCGGCCCAGCATCGACCAGGCGATACCCGTACGGTGGGCGGCCACCGAGGTTACGACCCTGCTCCTTGACTTGGGCCGCCATCGCCGCGCTCGTGCGGAACCTGTTCCGCAGCACCTCCCGCTCCGCCTGATGCCCCAACATCAACAGCAACGCCTGATGCTCCGCCCGGGCCAGATCCACCGGGCCACGCGCCTCCGGCAACCACACCGCCACGCCGAACGACGCCAGCAGCGCGATCACCAACTGCGCCTCCCCGCCGGCGAACGCCCGCTCGAACTCCCCCACCACCACCGCATCAAACCCACGATCCGGATCCTCCGCCGCCGCCAACAACGCCGCCGCCTGCGGACGGCGCGCCCACGGCAGACTCCGCGACGCACCCGCATCGAAGAACTCCACCACGATCCGCCCACGGCCCGCGACCACCCGCCCGGCCGCCTCCACCTGCCACGCCCGCGACGACACCGGATCCTGATACTCCACCGTGGAGATCCGGCCGTAGAACGCGAACCGCAACCCGCCCCGGCCGGGCCCGATCACCGACCGGCCACGCCGCCGCACGGTCTGCGGCACCTCAATCCAGGAATCAAACGAACTAAGCGCCGTAGGCCGAGCGAGAGACGGCATATCGATCACCGCGATCCGAGAAGATGTCCTCCCCCACCGGTATCAGCCGGCAGACCCACCAGGCGATACCCGGCTGCGAACAATCACCCTGCCCACGCTCCGCATAACCTGACCGTCACGCTTACGGGCGACGACACCATCCGATCATCACCGCCCGTTCGACGCAGCAACGCCACTCATCCCAGGCGGTCGCCACCCCGCCGGTTAGACAAGGTGCCCGGCTCGGTACAGCTGAACACGAAACCTCGACCCGAACCTTGCCCATTCACGATCAAATACCAGGTCCACCCAACGACAAGGCGACTACGGTACGTGACATCACGACTGCAGCAAACACACGGCCAACTCACTCATC
>NZ_JAOSZE010000107.1 GCF_025630775.1 Actinoplanes sp. KI2 | reverse complement strand
GTTGATCTTGTCTAGTCGTTGGTTTTGCCGGCTGTGGGGACGCGGCCGAGGTCGCGGTCTTTGAGCCGGTAGCTGTCGCCTTTCATGGAGATCACTTCGGCGTGGTGGACGAGCCGGTCGATCATGGCTGCGGCGACGACGTCGTCGCCGAAGACCTCGCCCCAACGGCCGAAGGGCTTGTTGCTGGTGACGATCAGCGACGCGCGTTCGTAGCGGGCCGAGACGAGTTGGAAGAACAGGTTCGCGGCCTCGGGTTCGAACGGGATGTAGCCGACCTCGTCGATGATCAAGAGTGGGATCCGGCCGAGTTTGACCAGTTCGTCCTGCAGCCGGCCGGCGGCATGGGCATCGGCGAGGCGGGACACCCACTGGGCGGCGGTGGCGAACGCGACCCGGTGCCCGGCCTGGCAGGCCCGGATGCCCAAGCCGATCGACAAATGGGTCTTGCCAGTGCCGGGCGGGCCGAGGAACACCACGTTCTCGCGGCCGGTGACGAAGTCGAGGGTGCCCAGATGCGCGAGCTGGTCGCGTTTCAATGATCGCTGGTGTTCGTAGTCGAACTCCTCCAAGCTCTTGCGGGCCGGGAACCGGGCGGCCCGGATGCGGCCTTCTCCGCCATGCGATTCGCGGGCGGACACCTCGCGTTGCAAGCAGGCGGCCAGGAACTCTTCATGCGTCCAGGACTCGGCCCGGGCCCGCTCGCCGAGCCGTTCCACGGAAGCGGCCAGCGAGGGCGCTTTCAACGCCCGCGCCAGGAACGCGATCTCGGAGGCGACGTTGCGGCTGGTTTTGGCGTTCATCAGGCCACCTCGCCCTCGAGGCCGAACAGGCGGTCGTAGTCGGCCAGGTCGCGGTGCTCGACCTCGGTGCGGATCGGCGGGGTCTTGGCCAGGCGGTGCGCCGCCCGCAGCAGGGTGGCGGCGTCCCGGTGCAGCGGGTCGGTGATGCTCTGATGCGCCGCCCAGCAACGAACGTGAGTCGCGACGCCGCGGCCGTCGCAGGTCACCTCGACCCGCCCGGCGTCAGCGTGGATGTCCACGCGGCGGCCGATCGCGGACGGGTGCACCGAGTAGTCGTTGGCGTCGACGCGGACGTAGTGATCACGCGGCAGCCGGGTCGACAGCCGCCAGCCGACCATCGGTGCGACCGGCGGCAACGCGAGCATCGCTTGACGGTCGGCGTCGAGCCGGTCGGCCGGGCGGGCCTGCAACCGGCGATGAACCCGGTTGTTCGCCCGCACCAGCCAGTCCTGCAACTGGGCGTTGAAATCCTGCGGTGAGGCAAATGAACGGCCTGGCAGAAACGACGTTTCCAGATAGCCGTTGGCCCGTTCGACCAATCCCTTGGCCTCCGGATCGGCCGGCCGGCACTGGATCACCCGGATGCCCAGACAGCCGCGGAACGCGTTCATCGCCTCGGTCAGCTGCGGCTTGCCGGCCCGCCATTGCCCGACCGCGGACTCGTTGTCCCAGACCAGCGCCTTCGGCGTCGCCCCGAGCTGCGACAACAGCGTCCAATGCCCGTCCAGCAGATCCGGGGCCTGCCGGGTCGGGATCATCGCCGCCGACAGCCACCGCGAGTAACCGCAGACCATGACCAGCACCGGTGGCCGCCCGTGCTGGCCGAATCCCAACGGCACGTCCGCCGGCGGGAACCACAGATCACACTGCGCGAGCTCACCCGGCAGATACTCGGTGCGCTGCGCCGGATCAGCCGGCACGAACAACGGCCGTAACAACCGCACCCGGTCCTTGAACACCGTCATCGACCGTTGCCAGCCCACCCGCTCCGCGAGCACCGTCGTCGGCATCGACGGCCACTGCGCCAGCAACGCACGGATCTGCGGCTCAACCGCATCCACGATCGACGGCTTCGCCGGCCGCGAATACGACGGCGGCCCGTCGGAAGCCAACGCCCGACGCACCGTGTTCCGCCCGACCCCAAGCTTGCGGACGATCGCCTTGATCGGCATCCCCTCAGCCCGATGAAGCCGGCGGATCTCCGCCCAATCCTCCACGCTCAACACCCTCCCGAT
>NZ_JAOSZE010000106.1 GCF_025630775.1 Actinoplanes sp. KI2 | reverse complement strand
GGCGCTGCGCGGTGCTGCCTCGACCGGCGGTCCAGGTCAACCGGAGTCCGGCGATCTCGTTCGGCAGGATGCAGCCGTTCGGGCGCCTTGACCGCCGATCCGGACCTCGAACGTGGCGAAATCGACCAGTGGACGGCAGCACACCGTCGATACTCAGCTCGTGACGAACTTCCCCAAGCCGACACGCCGCCCGGGGCCACGCCCACGTTTAGGTGCGACGCTCATCTCGTACATGGTCCTGTCCCTGCTGCTGAGCTGGCTGATCTGGGGTGCCCACGGCCTGGAGGACAGCACGGAATGGAGGGTCTTCATCGGGATCTACACGGGCGCTGCCGTCGGCTGCTTCTTGATCCTGTTCGCGGTCTACTGGGTTGGCCGGCTTCTTCGGGCGCACGCCCAATGGCTCGCTGAGCAGCAGCAGGACCAAACTCGCTGACGTGGGTTGGGGCTTGCGCGCGGAAGCGATCCCGACAGCCGCAGGGTGTCGCGGACGGCTGTGATCGGAGGGATAGAGCCCTAGACCGGCTTGCCGTCCACGAACGTCATCTCGACCCGGGCGTCGCCGATTTCGAGGGGCGGGGCGGCGAAGATGTCCCGGTCGAGGACGATCAGGTCGGCGCGGAAACCAGGGCGGATGCTTCCGGTGTCGTCCAACCGGTTCACGTACGCCGATCCCGCCGTGTACGCGGTCAACGCCGTACTCAGGTCGAGCTTTTGATCTGGCAGGAAGCTCTCGGCGCGGTCGCCGTGGTGGATCCGGTTGACCGCGACGTGAATGCCCTGCAGCGGGTCGGGGGTGCTGACCGGCCAGTCGCTGCCGCCGGCCAGACGGGCACCGGCCCGGTGCAGGTCGCCGAACGGGTACTGCCGGCCGGCCAGCGCCGGGTCCAGGAACGGGATGGTGAGGTCGTCCATCTGCGGCTCGTGCGCCGCCCAGTACGGCTGGAGGTTGGCGGTCGCGCCGAGCCGCCGGAACCGCGGCACGTCGTCGGGGTGCACCACCTGAAGGTGAGCCAGGTGCGGCCGGGTGTCCGGAAAATCCGTGGCCGCCTCCACCGCGTCGAGCGCGTCGCGTACCGCTCGATCGCCGAGCGCGTGGAAATGCGGCTGGAAACCGGCTTCGACCAGTTCCCGCACGTACGCCGGAAGCCGTTGCGGGTCGATGAAGGACAGTCCGCGGTTCGTGGTGACGCAGCCGCACGAGTCGCGATAGGGCTCGGTCATCGCCGCGGTGAAGTTCTCGGCGATGCCGTCCAGCATCAGCTTCACCGCATCGCAGCGCAGCCGGCCCACGGTGAACCGGTCCCGCTTCTCGATCAGCTCGGGGATCTGCCCGGCGTCGCGCTCCCGGTCCCACCAGAGGGCGCCGACCACGGATGCGGTGAGTTGCCCGCTGGTGGCCGCGGTGAGATAAGCATCGGAGATGTCGTCGTAGCCGTTGGTGGCGCACACCATGGCGTCCTGCCAGGCGGTGATGCCGAGCCCGTGCAGCAGGCGCTGGGCGCGGAGCAGCCCCGCCAGGCGCGCCTCTGCGGTGGTGAGCGGGACCTTCACGAGATCCATGGCGCCCTCCTGGAGGGCGCCGATCGGCTCGCCGTCCGGCAGGCGGTCGATCCGGCCGTTCGCCGGGTCGGGGGTGTCGGCGGTGATGCCGGCCAGCTCCAGCGCGCGGCTGTTGACCCAGGCGGCGTGATGGTCCCGGTTGATCAGGTAGACCGGGCGGTCGGTGACCACCCCATCCAGAAGATCCTTATCCGGTACGCCGTTGTCGAAGCTCTCCATCGACCAGCCGCCGCCGACGATCCACTCCTCGCCGGGGTGCTCGCGGGCGTAGACGGCGATGCGGCGCAGGTACTCGTTCCGGTCGACCGTGCCGGTGAGGTCGCACTGGCCCAGCTCGACGCCGCCCATCACGGCGTGGATGTGCGCGTCCTGGAAACCCGGAAGCAGGAGGCGGCCCTCGAGATCGAGCACCTCGGTGGCGGGACCGGTCAGGTCCCGTACGTTGCCGACGCCGATGATCCGTCCGTCGCGGACCGCGACCGGTTCGGTGTGCCGGGTGCCGTCGGTGAAGACCGGTCCGCCGTGGAAAACGAGGTCGGCTCGCATGGTCACACTCCTTCGACTCACTCCTGCGGGTGGCAGCCTAGTGCGGGGAGGGCCCCGATTTGGCGGTCGCGGAGGCGCCCTGTAATGTTCTACGAGCCGCCAGGGAGACGGGCGAGCGAAACGGAGGCCCTCGGGCCGCCGGACCGGCCGTCCTGGAGGGAACTCCGCAAGATTCGTACGGCGTACTGCCGTGTGCTCTTC
>NZ_JAOSZE010000105.1 GCF_025630775.1 Actinoplanes sp. KI2 | reverse complement strand
TGTCAATGGCCGTTTGGACTTCCCCGCTGACGGCCGGCAGTTCTCCCCGCTGGCGGTCACGGATTCCTCCCCGGTGGCGGCCAGATAGTTCCCCGCCGTGGGGTGGTGCTGGTTAGTGCAGTCGTTTGACTCCTTGTCCGGTGGTGGCTTGGTTAAGCCGGAAGCTGTCACCGTTGGTGACGACGACGTGCGCGTGGTGCAGGAGCCGGTCGACAGTGGCGGTGGCCAAGGTCTTGGGCATGATCTCGTCGAAGCCGGACGGGTGCAGGTTGCTGCTGACGGCCAGGGCCCGGCGTTCGTAGGCGGCGTCGACCAGGCGGTAGAACCCTTCGGCGGCGTCCGCGGAGACGGGCAAGAGCCCGATGTCGTCGACGATGATCAAGTCGGTGCGGATCAGCCGGGTCATGGCCCGGGTGACCGAGTCATCGGGCCGGTGCCGGCGGACCATCACGCCGAGGTCCTCGATGGTGAACCACGCGACGGTCATGCCGGCCTCGACAGCGGCCTGGCCCAGGGCCTCGCAGAAGTGCGACTTGCCGGTGCCCGACGGCCCGCAGATCGACAGATTTTCCTTGCGGTGCACCCATTCCAGCGTGCGCAGGGCGTCCTGGGTCGGCCGCGGGATCGAGGATGCTGCTTCGTCCCAGTCGCCGAACGTCTTGCCTGCCGGGAACGTCGCCCGTTTGCGGCGGGTCCGCAGGTTCGCCTGGTCACGGCCGGCGGCTTCCTCGGCCAGCAGAACCCGGATGACCTCGGCAGGGTCCCAGCGTTGCGCCTTCGCGGTCGGGATCAGGTCGGCCATCGCCCGGCGGATGTGAGGCAGCTTCAGGCGTTTGGTCAGTTCGATGGCCTCGGCGAGGGGGTCGCCGGTGGTCCCGGTGACGGTGCGGATGCCGGTGATGGTCATGTCTGGTCTCCCGTGGTGATGCCGAACGTCGACCAGGCGGAGGTGCCGGGCTGCAGGCTGTGGGTTTCGCTGGCCCGGGTGGGCTCAGCGTCGTTCTCGCGCTGGTGGGCGAGGATGCGGATGACGTCGTTGTCGGCGAACCGGCCAGCCAAAGCGGCGGTGCCGAGGGCCTGGTCGACCTGCGCGACGCCGTGCAGTTTGGCCAGGGCGACGGCTTCGGCCATCTTGCGGCGGACCCGGCGGACGCCGGTGGCGCCGGCCTCGGTCAGCCAGGCCGCGGCCCCGGGGCCCAGTGCCAGGAACGCGGCTTCCTCCGCGGTGTGAGCTCGCGGGGGCCGTTCGTCGGTGTCGAACCGGCGGGTCTGCGGCGGGTAGTGCTCGTCGATGATCGACGGGTTGCCCGGCTGGGCCCGCGGATGGCGGGCGACCACGACCGGGCCGCCGGTGGTGACGGCGGTGACGATCAGTTCGTCGCCGTGGAACCGGGCCCAGACCCGGGTGTCGACCAGGTCGTGCGGGACGGAGTAGCGGACGCCGTCGACGGAGATGGTGCAGTCCCAGTTGACCCGCCGGGTGGTGCCGAACGCGACGGTGAACGGCTGGGCCGGCAGGGGGTGCAGCCGGGCCTGTTCCTCGGCCAGGGCCTCGGCCGGGCGGCGGCGGGTCTCGCGGTGGGTCCGCTGGTTGACCTGCTCGGTGAAGTCGCGGCAGGCCGCCTCGAGCTCGGCGAAGGTGCGGTAATCCTCGAGGAGGTTCGCCGTGGTGGGCACCAGGTCCGCCTTGGCGATCTTCACCGCGTTCTCCGAGCCGCCCTTGGACTGCGGGTCCGCCGGAACACAGGTCCGGATCGTCATCCCGTAGTGCCGGGCGACCTGCACGATCTCCGGGTTCCGAACCGCGACGTCAGCGACGTGTTCGACGGTGATCGTCTTCTCGTTGTCGGTCAGCACATAGGCCGGCACCCCGCCAAGGCGCCGGAGAGTGGCGTCGAGGCAGGCCACGATCGTCGGCAGGGTTTTGTCGAAGACCGGGATCACGACCCGGAACCGTGACCAGGCCAGCCACGCGCACCACAACGACGTGCGCCGACCGGCGATCCGTGGGCCTTCACCCCAGTCGAACTGCATCCACAGGCCCGGCTCCGGGATCCACGGCCGGAACACCCGCCGGCGTCCGGCCTGCCAGGACTGCTTCACCGCGGCCACCGCCCGGCGGGTGGTGCGCTCGCCACCGGTGAAGCCCATCGCGGTAATCCGCCGATGCACCACATCCGCACGGACCCGGCCACCCGAGCGGGCGACGAGTTCTTCGATCTTGTCCATGAACTCGTCGATCGGACGAGCCCGATGCTGCCGTTCTTGCGGGCTGCGGCCCTCGTTACGCAACTTCACATACCGGGCCACGGTGTGGTGGTCACACCCCGCCAGCTCGGCCGCCGCACGGTAACTACCCGTGAGGTCGTACGCCTCCAAGATTTCCACGATCTCCCTGCCGCTCTTCACCCGGCCGACCCAAGCCGACCGGCATCCGCTCATGATCAGCGGGGAGGTATCTGGCCGTCCGTGGGGAGGACCGTGGCCATCAACGGGGCGCTATTTGGCCGCCAGTGGGGAGTATTCCGTGGCCGCGGACA
>NZ_JAOSZE010000104.1 GCF_025630775.1 Actinoplanes sp. KI2 | reverse complement strand
ACTGCTCGCATCGACCCTGCCGACCCCCGGCCAACCTGCGGGGCAGCACTCGATCGCCCCCCGCGACGCGCGTGTGGGCCGGCAAGCGGGCTATTGTGGTGGACGCTTACCGTCCATCGAGTGGCCGTGGCGGGTACACCAGATCGCGGCACTGATGACGGCCAGGCTTATCGCTATAAGCGCGACTCCAGGGCTGATCATCAACGCCGCCACACCCATGATCAAAGCAGCTGCGATCCACCACGTGCGTGACTTGCGGGGCCGGCTCTGCGTGACATCGGTCAATCGATCGGCGAACGCGGGATCCGCCGACCGCAGCCCGCGTTCAATCTCCGTCAACCTGCGCTGTTCTGCGTCGCTGAGCATGCCTACTCCCTTCCGACTAACAGCCGTCCGAAGGACCTTCTGCGGAGCCGGCCTCTCGGTCATCTGACGTGAAGCCCCGGCCTGGCGACGGCCAGAGGGGCCGCTCTCTCGATTCGGTTGTTCTTACCGACAGCATCCGGCTCGGTCTGCCCCATCGACAGGGTCGAGGACAGCAAATTGAGATGAGCCGATCTGCTGGACTACGGCAACGGCCGGTCTTGGCCTGACTGACGCGGCCTTTTCGGGCCGAGGCGGTCCTGGTCCACTACGGACCGCGATTGTTCAGCGGTCGGCGCCCAGGGCGCCGGCCGGCTCCGGTGTACGGTTCGCCGGCGCCGGCGAACGACGGTCGGTACGCGGCCCGTCGGGCCGTCGGCCGGGCAGCAGCCCGGCGAGCCAGGTCAATGCCTCGACGCCGGAGCGGGCGGTGCCAGCCGAGTCGACCACGGTAGGCAGCACGGGGATGCCAAGCGCCAGCCAGTCGTGTCGCCAGCTGGTGATGCGCCGCCAGGCGGTGGTCGTCAGTGGTGCTCCGGTTGGGGCGATGGTGCCGCCGAGCATGCGGCTGGGCTGGGCAGGGTCGGGGTTGCCGAGCCCTGGCCGCGGGAGCTCGAGACCCAGGCAGGAACGCACGGGTACGTGGGGGAAGGTCAGGGCGGCGATGAGCGGGCGGACGTCGTAGGCGTTGCTCAGGTGGGCGCCGCTCAGCCAGACAGCGTGGAACAGGTTGCGGCGTAGCTGGTCGGCGATCCCGTCGGTGAGGGCCTCGGCGTAGGCCGATGTCGCCGCGTAGGTGTTGCTGATCAGTGCCGGAACGTTGGTGGGGGCATGCTTGCCGGGAAGTGCCAGGTCGCCAACCTCAGTCAGTTCGCGCCGCCACCGGCCGGCATCGGCCGCGCTGGGTGTGCCGGTCATCGACAGCTGCGGATCGTGCTCCACGGCGCGCCAGTCGACTCGGTGCCCCAGCCGCTGCAGTACGTCGGTTCGCTGGCTGGCCAGATAGGAGTAAGGGCAATTGAAGTCCCCGTAAACGATCAGCTGCATGGCAACTCCCTCGGGGTCGTGTCGGCATCGCCGGCGCGGATGGCCGGTTGGCCATACAGGGTCCAGCTGTGGCTTGGCGTCGCTTGTCGTTATCCGATCGGAGGCACGGCGCAGACGGCCGTGGCCGGTGACGGTTCCACCGCGTGCCTGGTATCCACTGTCACGTCGGGCGAACGGCTCTGCCCAGGCGCTGCCGCGGTCAATGTCGCGGTCCCTGTTTGCCGGCCGCCTGCAATCAGCCGCGTCCGCGTACCCCTGCTTGTTGCCTTCATGTCGTGCCTTCGTGCGGCATGCCCCCGTACGCTGCTTGGGCTTTGCGGACCGTGGCGGCGTCCACCAGTCCGGCCGCAGCCAGCTCCTGGACCACGCGCAGAGCGATCGATGTCTTATCGGTGCGGAAGTGGCGGCGCAGGGCCGGGCGGGTGTCGCTCATGCCGAAGCCGTCGGTGCCCAGAGATGCCCAGCGGCCCGGTACGAAGCGGGCGATCTGGTCCGGTATGGCCCGCATCCAGTCGGACACGGCCACCACGGGGGCGGCGTGTTCCTGCAGGCGGCGGGTGACGTACGGGATACGGGCAGCTTCGTCGGGATGCTGGAGACTCCAGGTATCGGCGTCGAGCGCCTCGCGGCGTAGTTCGGTCCAGGAGGTGACCGACCAGACGTCGGTGTGGATGCCCCACTCGTCGCTGAGCAGGCGTTGCGCGGCCAGCGCGGCCGGCACGGCGATACCGGATGCCAGGATGTGAGCCGCCGGGCCGTCGGTGTTGTCGGTGCCGCGGAGCCGATGCATGCCGGCCAGAATGCCGTCGATGTCGACGTCGTCCGGTTCGGCCGGCTGCAGGATCGGTTCGTTGTAGACGGTGAGGTAGTAGAAGACGTTCTGCTGCGGCTCGCCGTACATGCGGCGCAGGCCGTCGCGCACGATGTGGCCGAGCTCGTAGGCGTAGGCCGCGTCGTAGGCCACGCATGCGGGGTTGGTCGAGGCGAGCAGCAGGGAATGGCCGTCCTGATGCTGCAGGCCCTCGCCGTTGAGCGTGGTGCGGCCGGCGGTGGCGCCGAGGAGGAAGCCCCGGGTCATCTGGTCGGCGGCCGCCCACAGGCCGTCGCCGGTGCGCTGGAAGCCGAACATCGAGTAGAAGATGTACAGCGGGATCATCGGCTGTCCGTGGGTGGCGTACGATGTACCGACCGCCGTCCAGGACGCGGTCGCCCCGGCCTCGGTGATCCCCTCGTGCAGGATCTGGCCATCGGTAGCCTCCTGGTAGGACAGGAACAGGTCCCGGTCGACCGAGGTGTAGGTCTGCCCGTGCGGCGAGTAGATCTTCTTCGTCGGGAACAGTGCGTCCAGTCCGAAGGTACGGGCTTCGTCGGGAATGATCGGCACCAGCCGGGGACCGATCTCAGGATCTTTGATCAGATCCTTGATCAGCCGCACCAGCGCCATGGTCGTGGCCACGGGCTGGATTCCCGATCCGCGTCTCACGCTGGCGTAGGCGGCGTCGCCCGGCAGGCTGAGCGGCCGGCTTCGCACCACCCGATTCGGCAGGAAGCCGCCGAGCTCGCGGCGCCGCTCGAGCATGTACTGG
>NZ_JAOSZE010000103.1 GCF_025630775.1 Actinoplanes sp. KI2 | reverse complement strand
AGGGCGGCGAACAGCGTCGACCATTGGGCGTGGTAGCCGGCCGAGACGCTGATCTGCGCTATGCCCTGGGTGAGCAGCATTTTCTGTTCGGTGCCGGGGCCGGTCATGATGGCGACCGGGAGCAGGTATTGGTTCCACTGGCCGACGATGTTGAAGATGGTGATGGAGACCAGGCCGGAGCGGGCCATCGGCATCATGATTTGGAAGAACTTGCGGGTGTGTGAGGCGCCGTCGACGGTGGCGGCTTCGTCGATCTCGTACGGCAGGGTTTTGAAGAACGCCGCGAGGAAGAAGACGGTGAACGGCAGCGAGTAGGCGATGTAGACCAGTACCAGGCCGGTGTAGGTGCCGAGCAGCCCCATGCTTTTGAGGATGTAGAACAGCGGGCCCAGCGCCATGAAGGTGGGGAACGCGAGGCCGGAGACGAACAGGTAGTAGATGAACCGGTTGCCGAAGAACCGGTAGCGGGCCAGCACGTAGGCGGCCATCGAGCCGAGCACCATGGTGCCGGTGGTGCTGAACAGCACCACGATGACGCTGTTGAGGAAGTAGCGGCCGACGTGTGCCTCGGTCCACGCGTCCGCGTACGTCTGCAAGGACCAGTGGGCCGGCAGCGCGAACGGTTTGCCGAGGAAGATCTCGGTGTTGGTCTTGAAGGAGGCGAGCACGACCCAGATGAGCGGGGCGGCGGTGGCGAGCGCCCACAGGAACAGTCCGATGTGGGCCATCCCGGTGAACGCGTTGACCTCGCGCTTGACCGAAGGCTTGCGGCCGGCGCTCCTGGCGGCGGCGGGGGCTGCGGTGGTGGTGCCCGGGGCGCTGGTGAGGTTGGTCATCGGTGCGCCTCTCAGGCTTCCAGGGACTCGCGGCGGGTGACCCGCAGGGTCAGCGCGGCGAAGGTCAGGGTCAGGAAGAACAGCACGACACCGATCGCGGAGGCGTAGCCCACCTGGGAGAACTCGAACGTGTTACGCCAGATCATCAGGCTCAGCACCGAGGTGGCCCCGTTCGGGCCGCCCCGGTCCACCGACATGATGTTGACCACGGCGAACGCGTCGAACGCGGCGATGCCCAGATACACCCAGGCGACCTGGATCGTGCCCCACAGCAGCGGGATCGTGATCCGGAAGAACAGGGTGAACCGCGACGCCCCGTCCAGCGCGGCGGCCTCGTAGATCTCCGCCGGGATCGACCCCATCCCGGCCGAGAACAGCACCACATAAAACCCGACCGCCTGCCAGATCAGCACGATCAGGATGCAGGTCATCGCCCAGCGCTCGTCGGCCAGAAACAGCCACGGTTTCCACGACTCCGGCAACATTCCGTTGATCATCCCGGACTTGTCCGGCCCGAACACCCGCTGGAAGATCACCGCGACGATCGCCAGGGCCAGCAGCTGCGGGAAGAAGAAGATGATCCGATACGTCTTCGACCCGCGCACCCCGCGGGTCTGCCCGCCCCGGCTGTTGCCGCCCACGTTGAGCAGGAACGCGATCACCAGCGCCAGCGCGACCGTGACCAGCGGCAGCAGGATCAGCAGATACAGGTTGTGCCGGATCGACTTCCAGAACAGCTCGTCGTTCCACAACTTCTGGAAGTTCTCGAACCCGATGTACTTGATCGGCCCGAACCCCGACCAGCTGGTCATCGACAACTGGAAACTCTGAACGTACGCCGCGACCACGAAGGTGCAGTAGAGCGCCACCGGCACGACAAGGAAACCGATGATGAAGGGATACTTGCCGTGCCGCATGGCCGCTACCTCTTACTACCTAGTTGGTCAGCTGCGGGTGAACTTGGTGACCGACGAGTCCTTCGCGACCGCCTGCGAGGCCGCCTCCATCCGCTGGCAGAACTTCTCCGCGTCACCGCCCTTGAACATCAGGTCGTTGACCGCGCCGCGCGACTCGTCATCGAGCTTCTTGTACCAGGTGTCGAACAGATACCCCATGAACACGTCCTTACCGGCCTTGCCCAGCATGTCGTTCGCGCTGGTCAGGCCGGGCGAGATGGTCTGCCCGTCGGCCGCGCCCGCCACCACCGTCAGCGACTTGGTCAGCTTCGTGAACCCCAGCGCCGCCTCCTTGGAGAGCATCCCGCGGATGTACTCCTTACCACCCTGCGGGTTCTTGCCCTTGGCCGCCGCGAAATAGATCTCCCCGGCCGCCGCGTTGATCGCGGTCGCCGGCAACTGGTCCGCCGTCGTCACGCTCGGATACGGGGTCACCGCGTACTCGAAGGTCGGCGGGGTGTCCTTCGCCTGCTCGTTCTCCAGCCACGACCCGCACGGGTAGAACGCCAGCTTGTCCTGATCCTGCTGCAACTGCACCTCGGTGTGCTTGAGACCGAGGAACGTCTTGTTGATGTACTTGTTGCCGATCTCACCCCACGCCGCGGCGGCCTTCTTGATCGGCTCCGCCGTCCACGCGCCCGGCTTCAAGTTGTCGATGTCCTTCAGACACTGCTCCGTGCCGATCTTCGCGGCGCTGGTAAGCAGCGCACGAACCATGTAATACGACGCGTTCGCCCCCGCGTAACCGAACGGCGTGATCCCCGCACCCTTGATCGTGTCACACAGAGCGGTGAACTCCGCCCACGTGGCCGGCAGCTTCCAACCCTTCGAATCGAACAACTTCTTGTTGTACCAAAGCCCGAACACCGTGTACGAGTAATTCATCGCCATCGGCTTACCGTCATACGTGCCCTGCTCCACAGCACCCGGCACCAGCGTCTCAGCGACGGTCTTACCCGCCACATCCCACGACGGCGCCGCGAACAGATCCGTCAGATCAGCCGCCTGCCCCGCCTTCACGATCGCCCCGAAATCCATCAGGTTCGACCCCGAATTGTTGATCATGTCCGGCGGGCTACCCGCATTGATCCGCGGCTGCACCACCGTCGAAATCTGCTCCGTCGCCGAATACGTCACCTTCGCATCCGGCCACTTCTTGTTGAACAGCGGGGTGTCAACGTCGGTCGCGTACGCCGTACCCAGACCACCGTTGAAGATGATGATCTCCACGCCGGCCTTCGGGTCGATACCCAACGGATTATCGGCCGACTTGGTGCCCGTCGACTGCTTCTGCGTGTCGTCACCACCACCAACACACGCACTCAACAAACCCACCGCAGGCGTAGCCATCAAACCGACCGCAGCCGCACGACGCAACAACGAACGCCGATCAACCTCGGCCTTGAATATCTCAG
>NZ_JAOSZE010000102.1 GCF_025630775.1 Actinoplanes sp. KI2 | reverse complement strand
TGTTCGTTTGCTGTGAATCACACAGTGGACGCGTTGAGCACAAAATTTATGGTGTGGTTAAGCCCTCGGCTTATTAGTACCGGTCGACTGAACCAGTTACCTGGCTTACATCTCCGGCCTATCAACCCAGTCGTCTGGCTGGGAGCCTTACCCCCTCGAGGGGGTGGGATACCTCATCTCGAAGCGAGCTTCCCGCTTAGATGCTTTCAGCGGTTATCCCTTCCGAACGTAGCTAACCAGCCGTGCCCCTGGCGGGACAACTGGCACACCAGAGGTTCGTCCGTCCCGGTCCTCTCGTACTAGGGACAGCCCTTCTCAAGTATCCAACGCGCACGGCGGATAGGGACCGAACTGTCTCACGACGTTCTAAACCCAGCTCGCGTACCGCTTTAATGGGCGAACAGCCCAACCCTTGGGACCTGCTACAGCCCCAGGATGCGACGAGCCGACATCGAGGTGCCAAACCATCCCGTCGATATGGACTCTTGGGGAAGATCAGCCTGTTATCCCCGGGGTACCTTTTATCCGTTGAGCGACACCGCTTCCACACGCAAGTGCCGGATCACTAGTCCCGACTTTCGTCCCTGCTCGACCCGTCAGTCTCACAGTCAAGCTCCCTTGTGCACTTACACTCAACACCTGATTGCCAACCAGGCTGAGGGAACCTTTGGGCGCCTCCGTTACCCTTTAGGAGGCAACCGCCCCAGTTAAACTACCCACCAGACACTGTCCCTCGACCCGATCAGGGCCGCAAGTTAGATACCCAAACCCAACAGAGTGGTATTTCAACAATGCCTACCCACCGAACTGGCGTCCGGGGATCAACGGCTCCCACCTATCCTACACAATTGAATTCGGATACCAATGTCAAGCTATAGTAAAGGTCCCGGGGTCTTTCCGTCCTGCCGCGCGTAACGAGCATCTTTACTCGTACTGCAATTTCGCCGGGCCTGTGGTTGAGACAGCGGGGAAGTCGTTACGCCATTCGTGCAGGTCGGAACTTACCCGACAAGGAATTTCGCTACCTTAGGATGGTTATAGTTACCACCGCCGTTTACTGGCGCTTAAGTTCTCCACTTCGCCCCGAAGAGCTAATAGGTCCCCTTAACGTTCCAGCACCGGGCAGGCGTCAGTCCATATACATCGTCTTACGACTTGGCATGGACCTGTGTTTTTAGTAAACAGTCGCTTCCCCCTGCTCTCTGCGGCCATACCACGCTCCACCCGCACGGGGCTTCACGCGTCCGGCCCCCCTTCTCCCTAAGTTACGGGGGCAATTTGCCGAGTTCCTTAACCACAGTTCGCCCGTCGCCTCGGTATTCTCTACCTGACCACCTGTGTCGGTTTCGGGTACGGGCCGCTCGGAACATCGCTAGAGGCTTTTCTCGGCAGCATAGGATCACTGACTTCACCTGATACGGCTCGGCATCACGTCTCAGCCTCATCGTGTGCGGATTTGCCTACACACGGGCCTACACGCTTACCCCAGGACAACCACCGCCTGGGACCAGCTACCTTCCTGCGTCACCCCATCACTAAACTACTACCCCACAAGGTCCCAGCCCGCCTGCCCTTGGTCCGAAGACCGCCGGCACTTGAGGTGGTTAGTACATGAAGGTTCGTCTTGGGCGTTCCTACGCGGGTACGGGAATATCAACCCGTTATCCATCGACTACGCCTCTCGGCCTCGCCTTAGGCCCCGACTCACCCAGGGCGGATTAGCCTGGCCCTGGAACCCTTGGTCATCCGGCGGAAGAGGTTCTCACTCTTCATTCGCTACTCATGCCTGCATTCTCACTCGTGCAGCCTCCACACCTGGATCACTCCGGCGCTTCCCTGGCAGCACGACGCTCCCCTACCCACCCACACGACTGCACCAACACCCGAAGGCGCCGGCGGATCATAATGTGAGTGCCACAGCTTCGGCGGTGTGCTTGAGCCCCGCTACATTGTCGGCGCGGAACCACTTGACCAGTGAGCTATTACGCACTCTTTAAAGGGTGGCTGCTTCTAAGCCAACCTCCTGGTTGTCCATGCGATCCCACATCCTTTTCCACTTAGCACACGCTTAGGGGCCTTAGCTGGCGATCTGGGCTGTTTCCCTCTCGACTACGAAGCTTATCCCCCGCAGTCTCACTGCCGCGCTCTCACTTACCGGCATTCGGAGTTTGGCTGATTTCGGTAAGCTTGTAGGCCCCCTAGACCATCCAGTGCTCTACCTCCGGCAAGAAACACACGACGCTGCACCTAAATGCATTTCGGGGAGAACCAGCTATCACGGAGTTTGATTGGCCTTTCACCCCTAACCACAGGTCATCCCCCAACTTTTCAACGTTGGTGGGTTCGGTCCTCCACGCAGTCTTACCCACGCTTCAACCTGCCCATGGCTAGATCACCCCGCTTCGGGTCTAGAACACGCGACTAAAACGCCACTTTCGGACTCGCTTTCGCTACGGCTACCCCACACGGGTTAACCTCGCCACGTGCCACTAACTCGCAGGCTCATTCTTCAAAAGGCACGCCATCACCCCAAAAGGCTCTGACGGATTGTAGGCGAACGGTTTCAGGTACTATTTCACTCCCCTCCCGGGGTACTTTTCACCATTCCCTCACGGTACTCGTCCGCTATCGGTCACCAGGAAGTATTCAGCCTTACCAGGTGGTCCTGGCAGATTCACAGCAGATTCTAGGAGTCCGCTGCTACTCGGGTGCTCTCTCCAGAGGCCATACATTTTCGTCTACCGGGCTCTCACCGTCTACGGCCGACTTTCCCACGTCGTTCGACTAACATAAGGCTTTGTAACTCTGCGACTGCCTGTCAGAACAATCAAAAAGAGTCCCACAACCCCGGATACGCAACGCCTGACAACTATCACACGTATCTGGTTTAGGCTCGATCCGCTTTCGCTCGCCACTACTCACGGAATCACATGTTGTTTTCTCTTCCTACCGGTACTGAGATGTTTCACTTCCCGGCGTTCCCCTCACATGCCCTATGAATTCAGGCACGGATGACACGACATGACTCGTGCCAGGTTTCCCCATTCGGACACCCTGGGATCACAGCTAGGTTGACAGCTCCCCCAGGCCTATCGCGGCCTCCCACGTCCTTCATCGGCTCCTGGTGCCAAGGCATCCACCGTCCGCCCTTGACAACTTAACCACAGAAAACAAGATGCTCGCGTCCACTGTGCAATTCTCAACCAACGACCAACCCACAACCCCACAGAACCCACCAGCACCGCCAACGACAGCCGGTATGAGATCCCAGGTCGTGCCTGGCATTGAAGACCAACC
>NZ_JAOSZE010000101.1 GCF_025630775.1 Actinoplanes sp. KI2 | reverse complement strand
GACGACCAGAGCGAGCAGAGCCGCGACCGTGACAGCCTTCTGTCCTGCGGTGAACGACTTGAAGGCGTTGATGATGCGACGAATCGGGGCGGGAAGACGGTCAGTCATATCAGGCCTGCATCCTCATGATTTCCTGGAAGGCTTCCACTGCCTTGTTGCGGATAGCGAGCGTGAGCTGCAAGCCGAGGGACGCCTCATTGGCGGCCATCGTGTACTGCGCCGGGTCCTTCAGCGTCCCGTCGGCGACCTGAACAGCGAGGTCGTCGGCCCTGTTCTGGGACGCCTGCACGCTTTCCAGGCCCTTGGTGAGCATGTCGCCGAAGTTCGCGTTCGGTCCCTGCCCGGCGCCGGCGCTCGCGGCGGCGCCGGAGAGCGCGTCGGTGCCCTTGAGCGCGTCGACGCCGCTGATGCCGGAGATCCCGCTGAGGCCGGAGATCCCGCTGATGGCGCTGATCGGAATGGTCATTCAGCTCACTTCCCCAGGTTGATCGCGGCGGTGTACGAATCCTTGGCTCGGTCGACGACCGAGAGGTTTGCCTGATAGGCGCGCTGGGCCATCATCATCTGAGCCATCTGGCTGCCCAGGTCGATGTCCGGCCGGCGCACGTAACCCTTGCTGTCGGCCAGCGGGTTCTGCGGGTCGTAGGTGAGGATGCCCTGGGCGCTGCCGAAGGCGACCCCACCGACCTGCGCACCGTTGCCGTCCGCTGCCTCCTGGGCCACCACGTACCGGGCCTGGAAGGCCTTCTCGTTGGTGCGGCTGACGTTGTCGATGTTGGCGATGTTGTCGGACACCGCGTCCAGCCACTTGCGGTAGACGGTGACGCCGGTCCCGGCGACCCCGATCGCGTTGAAGATGCTCATCAGGACCCCTTGATCGCGTCGCGGAGCAGGCCGTACTTGCTGTCCAGGGCGCGCATCGTGAGCTGGTAGCGCATCGTGGTGTCGATGTGCGACAGCGTCTCCTCGTCGAGGTTCACGTTGCTGCCGTTGAGCCGGGTGGGCTCGAGGGAGGTCTGCGTGGCCGGTGTGACCGACGCCGGCGAGTCACCGCGGGCGATGGCGCCGGACAGTGCCTGCTCGAACTCCACCTTGCGAGCCCGGTAGCCGGGGGTCTCGATGTTCGCGATGTTGTTGGCAATGGCGCTCTGCCGGGCGGCGAGCCCCGCGGCGGCGACGCGCAGGGATGATGTTGAAAGGTCGTCGAACACAGCAGCTCCTTGGGCTTCAGCAAGGGCGCCGATCCATGGCTTTTCTCTGAGCAATCCGTGCTCGTACCTTGCAGTTCGGCCCGGCCCGTAACCCACTGAGTGCGTACCGGTTGCCGCGAAGTTGCACGCAAAAAGTCCCGGAACTCCCTTGGCGGGAGTCCCGGGACCTTGTGGTTTGGTCACATGGCGCGGTCGACGTAAACCGGGCGCTTGACCGCCTCCCCGGTCTCGATCCGGGCGGTCGCCGCCATCTGCATGCGGTTGGCGGTGAGCCGGCGGCCGATCTCCTCGGCGACCCGCAACTGGCGGGTGAGGATCTCGTCGGCGCGCGGCTTGAGCTCCAGCGGCAACGCGCCGAGCTCGGTCGGCGGCCGCCAGAGGTTCGCGGGTGGCGTCTCGGCGTTCCGGCGCTCGTCGGCCAGCATGGCCTCGATCTGCGAGACGTCGAGCTCGAGCTCGTCGAGCGCAGCGGTCCAGGCGCCGCGCCAGTCTCCGGTCATCGGCTCAACCGGCGACCGCCGCGGCGGCCGCCTCTCGCCAGGTGTCGCGCAGCGGCTCCACCAGGGCCCGGCAGGCGGCGACCCGGTCGGGATCCCTGGCGATGTTCGCGGCCATCATCTCGGAGAGCAGCCAGGAGTAGAGGTCGGCCAGGGCGGGACCGCCCGACCAGGCGTCGACGTCCAGGGTGGTGCGCAGCTCCATGACGATGTCCTGCGCGTGGGTGAGCAGCTCGGGCGCTGCGGCACGTGCCTCCATGCGCTGGTTTTGCTGCTGAACACGCTGTTCCGAGTCGGCGACCCACTCCGGCGACTGCTCGTACTTCTGCACCACGCGTAGTGCCTCTTCCGCCTGGATGAGGTCGAGCACGAGCCGGTCGTAGAGCATGAGCAAAAGCTTTGCCGGCGAGGCGGTGTTGATCGAATCCGTTAGGTAGCGGTCACGCAGCGAACTGGCCATAGTTTCCCTCGGTCAATGGCCCCGGACGTCGGGGCCGGAAGTGGCTTGCGGTCAGTTGGAGGAGAGGCCGGCGAGCTGACCGGAGAGCCAGCTGGACTGGTCCTTGAGCTTGCCGAGCGCGACCTCGAGGTCGGCGTACTGCTTCTGCAGTGCCTCCCGCTTCGCCGCGAGCCGGACGTCCCAGTTGCTGATCTGGTCGTTGAGGTCGCTGATCGCGTTGTTGCGGTTGGTCTGGATCGCCTTGAGGTTGTTCGACATCGTGGTGGTCATGGTGTTGACCTGGTCGCCGAACGCCATGCCGGCGGTCTGGATCGTGGCGGGGTCATTGGCGTACGCGTTGTTGAACTTGCTCCGGTCAAAGGTCAGCTGCCCGGTGCTGTCCAGCTGGATGCCGAGCTTGGAGAGCGAGCCAAAATTGATCTTGGGGGCGGTCGACGGCGGAACGGTGTCCGGCACCGGCGGCGTCCAGTTGGGGTCAGGGTAGGAGAGACCCGTGCTGATCGAGCTCAGGATCTTCTGCTGCATCTCGCGCACCGAGAAGTCGCCGGTGAGCGGCGAGCCCTTCTTGGTGGCGGGGTCGTAGGCGGTCTGCTTGCTGATCTCCTGGAGCGCCGCGTTGGCCGCGTCCACCATCGCCTGGAACTTGTCGGCGATGGAGCCGCTGTCGCCGGAGACGTCGACCGTGACGTTGTTCTCCAGCTTCGTCGCGGTCAGGGTCACGCCGGGCATCAGGTTGGCGAAGGTGTTGGTGCTGCTGCTGACCGTGTACGAGCTGCCGCCGCCGCCGTTGACCTGCAACTGCGCGTCGGTCGCGGCCGTGGTGGCCGGCGAGGTCCCGGTCAGGCCGGCCCCGTCCAGGCCGGTGATCTGGAAGCCGTTGGCCGCGCCGGTCTTGGCGCTGGTGAACTGGAGGACGCCCTGGGTGTCGCCGGTCTTCAGGACGTACGCGGTGACGCCGACGTTGGCCTTGTTGATCGCGTTCACGATGCCGGCCGCCGACTTGTCGGCGCTGACGTCAATGTCAGTCGATTTGGCGGTGGCGCCCGACCCGGTGGTGATCGTGATCTTGTCGGAGACCGCCAGCTGGGTCGTGCTGTCCATCTTGCCGTCGCTGTTCCGGTCGATCGGCGTGGTGTCCACCGCCATCGTGGTGTACTGCTTGCTCGCCAGCGAGGTCACGTTGAAGGTGAGGCTGCCGGTGGTGGCGTTGATGCTGGCGGAGGTGGACACGGAGAGCGTCGGCGAGCTCGACGTCGCCTTGATCGCACGCCACGTGTCGAGCTGGCTGAGCGCCTTGCCGGCGCTCTGGAACCCGGAGATCGCCGAGTTGACCGACAGGTAGGAAGCCACCGCGGTCTGTGCCGTGGTCACCTTGTTCTTGAGCGACGTCTGTGGCTGAGCCTCCAGCTGCATGAGCTGGTTGATCATGTTGGACGTGCTGAGGCCGCTGACGAGTCCGTCAACAGAGCTGGTCACGGTGGCCTGCCTTTCCTAACAAGGAAGCGGGGGTAGCCAGCGGCGTTCGCCAGCTACCCCCACCTATCGGCTACGAGCGCTACTTATTCAGTTTTGGTGGGTTGTAGCTCGGTT
>NZ_JAOSZE010000100.1 GCF_025630775.1 Actinoplanes sp. KI2 | reverse complement strand
ACGGCTTCCGCTTCCGATCGAGTAAGCGAATTGACCGGCATTCTCGCTAGATCACTCGCTTTGCCACCGCCACGTGTAAGTCTCGATCAGCTTAAGAGAACGCCGGTGAAGGTGCCGCTCGACCTTGGCCCCGACGCGCGCCCGGCACCCGCTCCACAGTGGCAAGACTTCGAGCCCGCGCCGCCGGGACCCGTCGGTCGGCTGTTCGGCGGTGAGGCACGGTACGCAAGGGAACGTGAGGCTGCGGAGCGGGCTTTTGCCGCGGAGGGCGAGAGATACCAAGCTGCCGAGACGGCCAGGCAACGCTGTGTCGCCGCGGCCCGAACTGCGCAGAAGCAGCGGCAAGATGCAGTTGACGCTGAGGTCGCCAAGTACAACAGCAACATCGCGGCATTCGCAACAGCGGTACACAACGGCGATCGGCACGCAGTCAGCCGCTACTTTCAGATCATGATCGACCAGGTCTCTGATCCGGAAGGGTTTCCCCGCCAGCGCCTGGCCGGTTACGTTCCTGAGTCGACGCTACTTGCCCTTGAGTGGCGCCTCCCCACACCGGACATCGTGCCGGCAAAGAAGTCCTTTAGATGGATCAAGGCCCGGAACGAGATCGATGCCACGGCACGCCCGGCGGCGGAGATGCGGACGATCTATCAGACGCTCGTCGCACAACTGGCTCTCCGCGCCCTACGATCGATTTTCGCTACCGAGCGCTCAGGCCTGGTCAGCACTGTCGTTTTCAATGGCATAGTGGACGCAATCGACCCCACCACGGGACAGCCGGTCCAGCCCTGCCTGATTACGTTGCGGGCCACACGCGAACAGTTCGAAGGTCTCGTACTGGAGCAGCTGGACCCCGTAGCTTGCATCCGAAGGTACTTTGCCGCCGACGTTTCTCGACATCCGGAAGAATTGGAGCCCGTCACGCCTGTCATGGAGTTCAAGATGGCCGACCCGCGCATCATAGATCCAGTGGACGTGATCAGTGGGTTGGACAAGAGGCCGAATCTTCTTGAACTAACTTCCAAAGAATTCGAGTACTTTGTCCACAACCTCTTCGATCGGATGGGCTTCGACACCAAGCTTTTCAGGGCCGACGGGGACGGCGGTGTCGACTGCGTCGCCTATGATCCGACCCCTATCCGCGGCGGAAAGTATGTCATTCAGGCCAAGCTCTACCGAAAGACCGTGCCGCCGACAGCCGTCCGAGATCTGTACGGAACGATGCAGCACGAAGGCGCCAAAAGTGGCATTCTGATCACAACAAGCGGATACGGCCCCAGTAGTTACGAGTTTGCGAACGGCAAGCCTCTCCAGCTTATTGACGGCAGTGGGCTATTGGCGATCTGCCAGGAGTACAACATTCCTGCACGCATCGTCCGCATCTCCAGCAAATAGGAGGAGATGACGGCGAATAGTGTCGATGGGCCTGCGGCTGACGTGCGAGTCCGGTTGGGCTCTGCGGCAAAGGCTGAGGCCTGTGGCGGCCTGTCCCACCCTGCGCGACTCGGCCAGTGGGCGCGACCACCGCACCGTGGGGTCCGGGGGTCGCTCCCGGGCAAGTGGAGGTGGACCGGACGTGGCACAACCCGAACCGAACCGCATACCGGCAGCTCACGGGCCGATCGTGGTGGTGACTGCGGTCCGTC
The DNA here is from genome assembly GCF_025630775.1 of Actinoplanes sp. KI2. Lineage (GTDB taxonomy): Bacteria > Actinomycetota > Actinomycetes > Mycobacteriales > Micromonosporaceae > Actinoplanes. The sequence goes on along the minus strand of NZ_JAOSZE010000100.1, from coordinate 2,592 downwards.
GGCGCGTGGCGTGACGACAGCTACACACCCGGCGTCAATGCCCAGGCAAGTACGTCCTGGACACGCAGCGGTTGTGTCCACGGGGGAGTGGTGTAGAAGACGATCACCGCGAAGATCCAGGCTGATGGCGGTGGGTGGGCTCGGGTGAGTCCAGCGCGTCCTGGGGCCGACCCGTTAGCTCGCGTACGCGTGTATGTCGTCGGCATGTCGACGCCGCTCCCATCACCCGCTCCTGAGGTGTCGCATGGCACCTCCGCAGATCGTTCTCTCGACCAGTACTTGTCGCGGTGGGCCCCCGCGAGTACAGCGGCGTTGTCAACCCCGGCAACACTTCAGGGTTCGATCCGGGATCTTCCGGATCAACCGGAAGGCTCCCATCAACAAGACTCGAATCCATGAACTCCCTCTTGACCGTCCTGCTGGTCGCGGCCATGCCGGTCCCGGCCGCCCCACCGGGCGACACCCTCGACTGGCACGACTGCGGCAAGGCGCTCGACGCCCAATGCGCCACGCTTACTGTCCCCGCCGACTGGTCGCATCCTGGCGCCGGCACGATCGGCCTTCCCGTGGCCCGTCGCGCCGCCACCGACCAGGCCCACAAGGTCGGCACGCTGGTCTTCGGCCCAGGCGGTCCCTGGGACTCGGGCGTCGACCGGGTCGCCAACGGCTACCGCCGGTTCGGCGACGACGTGCTCAGCCGCTTCGACATCGTGAGTTTCGACCCGCGCGGCTCGAGCAACGGCCGCCCGCTCCCGTGCGACACCACCGGGCTGCCCGCGGCGCCCGCCCCGGTGCTCACCAGCCAGGCCGACTTCGACGCCGCCATCGCGTACAACCGCAAGCTCTGGGAACGGTGCTCCACTTCGTACGGGGAAGTCTGGAACCACGCGGACATGATCAGCAACGCCCGGGACGTGGACGCGCTGCGCACTGCGCTCGGGGTCCGGCAGATCAGCTTCCACGGCAGCTCGTACGGCACACTGCTCGGCGAGACCTATGCGGAGAGGTACCCCGGACGGGTGCGGGCCATGGTGCTCGAATCAGTCGACGACCACAGCGCTCGTACCACCGCGGCTTTCCTCACCGCACAGGCGACGGCGTTCGAGGACGCCTTCGACGACTTCGCAAGGTGGTGCGATTCCACCGCATCGTGCGCGCTCAACCCACTCGGCGGCGCCCGCACAGTGTGGCATCGGCTGATCGGTACGCACAACCAGTTCGACCTGGCGGCCGTCGCCCTGAAACGGCTCAAGGACGCCGAGTACGCGGTGCTGGCCGGCTATCTGGCCACAGTGGACGGCGGCGGCCCGGCGCTGCACGTTACCGACATGGGCGTGGTGATCCCGGCGTTCTGCGCGGATTGGTCGCTGCCGGTGCGCGACTACGCCTCGTACGCGGCGCTGCTCCGAAAGACCTCCGCGGTCGCACCGGACACGGGCTACCCGGCGCAGGTGTTCGCCCTGACCATGTGCCTGGGCTGGCCGCGGGTCGCCGACCCGCAGCACGCACTGACCGTGCGCACGGCCGCACCGCTGTTGCTGCTCAACTCAAGGCACGACCCGGCGACGGGCCTGAGCTGGGCGCAGTCGGTCGAGCGGCAACTCGGCCGGCACGGGGTGCTGGTCACGTACGAGGGGGCGGGGCATGGCTCGTATTCGATCAGCGACTGCATGAAACGGGTGGCCGACGACTACTTGGTGTCGCTGGCAGTGCCACCGCGCGGCACGACCTGCCCGGCCGTAGGCTAGCGGAATGTGCGGGTCGGCCGCGTCGGGCTGGCTCCGGATGTCCAGGCCAGTTGTTGCTGGAGCAAGTCTTGTTCGGCGGGGTTCGCCGGGAGCGCGGGCGCGTCCGTCCGCTTGCGTGCCGCTGCGGCTGAGGCAGTCAAACGGGTTCGCCCCCGCGCGGATCGTGGAATCATGCCTTCATGGCCGACTACATCGTCCTGGTCAACGGCCTGCCCGGATCCGGCAAGACGACACTGGCCAACCAACTCGCTACTGCCATGGGCGTTCCGCTGATCTGCAAAGACGTTCTCAAGGAGGCGATGGCGGCCGCCCTGCCCGGCCTCCCCACGACGGCATTCGGTCCAGTGGCGAGCGAAACCATGTGGGATCTGGCCGCAGCCACCCCAGGTCTGGTCATCCTCGAATCCTGGTGGTTCAAACCCCGAGACCTCGGCTACGTCCAGAATGGTCTTCGCCGGTGCGTCAACCCTGCGACTGTTGAAATCTGGTGCGACGTCCCCGCCTCGCTGGCACGAGAACGCTTTCGAAACCGCCGCCGAGCCGCCCTTCATGACGACGATCGTCAACTCGTGCAGTCCTGGCCTCGGTGGGCTGCGGAAGCCGAACCACTCGGCATTACCGCCAAAATCATGATCAAGACCGACCAACCTACTGCAGTCGCGAAACTGGCCGACGAAATCAACAACACGCTCGGTCTCCCGAACGCGGACACCCAAACGTCGGAATGACTATCGAGCAGCTCGCCCCCTGAGCCGTCGAGGCGTCGAGGCGTCGAGGCGTCGGGGCTGGTCGTCTGCTGCAACTCACCAGGGATGTTGTCGCCCTCCGGCCGTGACCAGACCGC
>NZ_JAOSZE010000010.1 GCF_025630775.1 Actinoplanes sp. KI2 | reverse complement strand
CGCTACTACGACCCTCCTGTTGTGAACGCACCGTTGCGGTCGGACCGCCACCTCGAAAGGTTACCCGTCAGTAGCTTATGCGTGAGAGCCACCCACAGTGACACACCTCACGATGATGAAGAAAGGAGGTTGTCACGATATGTCCGGCCAAATCGCTCGACCACCGGCGGGCCCAAGCCGCCCGACATCCATACAACACCACGCCCGTCGACGCTTGCGGCCGAGTCCCGCGGCCAGTTGCGCGAACGCCGCGCCAGTGACGAAGTCAGCATGATCGGGGCGAGCCTTCTTGACGCCCGCGGTCGATAATCATCCGGTGTTCGGTGCCCTGCGGCAGTGGTTCGACCCGGAGAACCAGCCGACCGTCGGCCGTACGCCCGACTATCGTTTCTCGCTCGCCAACGAGCGAACCTTCCTGGCCTGGATCCGCACCGGCCTAGCGCTGATCGCCGGCGGGCTGGCCTGCGCGCAGTTCCTGCCCCCGCTCTCGGTCGCGCACCTGCGCGAGATCATCGCGATCGCCCTGCTGCTGCTCGGCGCCGTGGTCGCGCTGCGCGCGGTCGACCACTGGGCGCGCACCGAGCGGGCCATGCGGCTCGGCCAGGAACTGCCCGGCTCGAAGTTCCCGGCAATCCTCGCCCTGGTGGTGGCGGCCGGCGCGCTGCTCTTGGCGGCCGCGGTCCTGATCAAGGCAGTCCGATGACGCCGGACAGCGGGGCGGCCGCCGAGCGGACCCGACTGGCCTGGCGGCGTACCGGTCTCTCGGCGACCGCGGTCGCCCTGCTCGCCGTCCGGCCGGCCTTCCGGCCGCAGGCCGGCGTCCTCGCCTGGCTGGTCGCCGCCCTGGCGATGGCCGGCTGGGTCACCATGATCGCCCTCGCCTACCGGCGCTCCTACGGCCTGCGCCGCCGTCCGCCGCGGCCCGGCCGCCGGCTCATTCCGGTCTACGCGCTGCTCGCGGCGGCCATGGCGGTCCTCGGCGGGCTGGTTGTCATGCTGTGATCGGTGCCGCGAGCGCCGCGCCGCGTCATCATTGCCGTATGGTCCGGTTGTTCATTTTCCTGGCTGCCGTGCAGCTGGTCCTCTTTGTGCTGGCGTTGATCAGCGTGCTGTCGGCCGAGCGCGTCCGCAACGCGCCGCGTGCCGTCTGGGCGCTGCTGATTCTCCTGATCCCCCTGCTCGGGCCGATCTCCTACTTCGTCTGGGGCCGGCCGGTCCCGGCGCCGCGCGAGGGCACGCCGATCCGCCGGACCAAGGCGCGCCCGTCCTCACCGGACGACGATGCCGACTTCCTGCGCTCGATGAACACCGAGCAGTCCCGCCGCGACCGCGAGATGCTCGCCCAGTGGGAGAAAGAGTTCAACAACAACAACCACGAGGACGACTGACGGCTACGCGAGGTTGGAGCTGCGGGGGTACGCATCGGCCGGGTCGGTCAGGACGTTGACCAGGTACGGGACGCCCGAGTCGAAGGCGCGGTTCAGGGCCGGCCCGAGGTCCGCCGCCTTCTCGACCGTCTCGCCGGCGCCGCCGAGTGCGCGCACCACCTCGTCGTAGCGCAGGCCGGGCTGCAGGTCTGCGGCCACGTCGTAGCCGTACATCGCGTTCATCGGGTGCTTCTCGAGGCCCCAGATGCCGTTGTTTCCCACAACCATCACCACTGGCAGGTTCTGGCGGGCCAGCGACTCGGCGTCCATCAGGGAGAAACCGGCCGCGCCGTCGCCGAGCAGCACGCAGATCTGCCGGTCGGGGTAGGTGACCCGGGCGCCCATCGCGTAGCCCATGCCGGTGCCCAGGCAGCCGTACGGGCCGGGGTCGAGCCAGGTGCCGGGCTGGGCGGGCTCGAGGAAGCGGCCCGCGTACGAGACGAAGTCGCCGCCGTCGCCGATGGTCACCGCGTCGGGTGCGAGGACCTTGCGCAGCTCGCCGTAGATGCGGGCGGGCTTGATCGGGTCGGTCTCGGCGGCCATCGCCTCGGCGTCGCGGGCCTTGCCGGCGTCCTCGGCGGCCCGCAGTCCGGCGATCCACTCGGCATGTGCCGTGACCGTCCCCCGATATCCCGCGATGTCGGTCAGGATCCGGCGGAGGTCACCGGCCGGGGAGACCGCCGGGGTCACGTGCGAGGCCCGCTGCGACGGCGCGTCGACAATGTGGACGACCTGCGCCTCGCCGAACTCGCCGAACCCCAGCCGGAAGTCCAGCGGCGTCCCGATCACGCAGACCACGTCCGCCTCGTTGAGCGCGGGCCGCCGCGCCTTGGCGAAGGCCAGCGGGTGCGACGGCGGCAGCGCGCCGCGCCCCATCCCGTTGGTGAAGACCGGGATCTGCAGCGCCTCGGCGACCGCCCGGAGCGCGTCGATCGCGTCGCCGCCCCAGACGTCCGACCCCGCGATGATCACCGGACGGGCGGCGGAGGCGAGCAGCGTCGCGGCCCGATCGACATCGGCAGGGTCAGCCTCCAGAACCGGCACCGCCGGCGAACCGGGCGCGGCCGCCTCCCCGGCCGAGAAGATCACTTCGAGCGGCAGGTCGAGGAAGGCCGGCCCGCGGTGCGGGGTCAGCGCCGCGGTGAGCGCCGCGGTGATCTCGCCGGCGATCCCGTCGGTGTCGGTGACCGTAGCGGCGTACTTGGTGATCGGCGCGACCAGCGGCACGTGGTCGAACTCCTGCAGGCTGCCCGAGCCCCAGCGGAACTGCGGCGCCCGGCCGCCGAGCACGAACACCGGCGAGGCGTTGAACAACGCACTGGTCAGCCCGGAGATCCCGTTGGTGACGCCGGGGCCGGCGGTGAGCACGGCCAGGCCCGGGCGCCGTTGCAGCTTGGCGACGGCCTCGGCCGCGAACACGGCGCTCTGCTCGTGGCGTACGTCGAAGATCGGGAAGTTTTGCTTGTGCGCGGCGTCGTAGAGCGGGAACACGTGCCCGCCGGAGAGGGTGAACATCTCCCGCACCCCGAACGCCCGCAGCGCCGCGAGCGCCAGATCGCCGCCGTGTCCCTCGATCACTTCCGCCATGCCCGCCTCCGTCGCCGTGCCGTCGCCAGCACGTTACCGGTCGGTACGTCAAAGATGAATCAGACTCAGATACCCAGCAGTCTCTCGATGTCGCGCAGCAGGTTCTGGGCGTCGACCATCAGCGAGTCGCCATTGCCGTAACCGTAGGCCACCACCAGCGCGGCGACCGGCACAGTCAGCATCACGACGATGCTCAGCACGATCTGGAGAAAGCGCCGGAACCGGCCGCGCCGGCGAGGCTTGCGCTTGGCGACCTTAGCCGGCGGCTCGACCAGGGTGTGTGGCTGGCTGGACGGATGGATGCGCGGCTGCGGCCGCGGCGGAGGCGTCGCCTGCGGCGACGGGGAAACGGGCCGGCTGGTTGCCTTCACCGGCGGCATCGGCCGGGTATCGCGCCGCGGGGGTGCGGGCGGATTTGCCGGTACGGGCGGGGCCTGCTCGAAACGCGGTTTCGCGGTCGCGACGGTGGCATGCGGATCGGGCACCCAGTGCCCATGATCGGCGTCCGGCCAGGGGTCGACGGCCGGCTGCAACCCGGTGGTGCCCGGGATGTGCGCCGGGGGAGGTGGAGGAGGCGGCGGAGCGGCCGGCGCGACCTTGACCGTCGCCGACTCGGCCCGGCCCTGCGACACCAGCCGCAGCTCGGCGGTCGGGCCGGGCGCGGCCGGCTGCGTCGTCAGCAGGGCCGCATCGGCCAGGATGCTGCCCTCGGCCACCACCAGCTCGGGCTGCTCGATCACCACCGGCGCCTCGCCGAGCTCCCGGTGCAGCAGCGTGGCCACCAGGGGGATCCGGCTCGCTCCGCCGACCAGGAACACCCCGGCCAGCCGCCCCTCCGGCAGGTCGGCCCAGCGGAGCAGGCCGTTGGTGATGCGAACCGTCTGGTCGAGCACCGGGCGGGCCAGCTTTTCCAGCTCGTCGCGGGTCAGATGAACCTCGGTGTCGAGCAGCGGCACCATGAAATCGGCGGACTGGGCGCGGGACAGCCGCTCCTTGGCGATCCGCACGTCGTCCCAGAGCTGGCGGCGGGCGCGGCGCTCCTCCACCGTGGTCGGCTCGAGGAGCCGTTCCCACGCGTCGGTGCGCAGGTGCTCGACGATCGCGGCGTCCACGTCGAGGCCGCCGATGTCGTCGCGGCCGTCGACCGCCATCACTTCAAAACCCTCGGCGGTACGCGCGACCACGCTCGCGTCGAACGTGCCGGCCCCGAAGTCGTGCACCACGACGACCGAGCCGATCGGCACGTCCCGGCCGAGGATCTCGGCGAAGTAGGTGGCCGCGGCGACCGGCTCGGCGACCAGCCGGGCGCCCTCGAGCCCGGCCCGGGCGGCCGCCTCGGCGAGCAGCCCGCGGCGGGCCGCACCCCAGGTGGCCGGGCAGGTCAGGGTGGTGTCGGGGCGTACCGGGCCGACCGCGCGGTGCCACTCCTCGGCGACCCGGGCCAGCACGCCGGCGATCAGGTCGACCACCTCGAACTCGTGGTCGCCGAGCAGCACCAGGCCGTCGTCGATGCGGCGCTTCGGGTTGGGCTCGAAGCGGGCCGGGTCGAGCCGGGCGCTGTGCACGGCGTCGCGGCCCACGGCCAGGGCCCCGCCGGGCTCGGCGTAGACGGCCGAGGGCAGCAGCGGCGAGCCGTCGACCAGGATCGGACGCGCCCGCCCGTCTGGCCAGCGCGCCACCGCGACGGTGTTCGACGTCCCGAAGTCCACGCCGAGGGCGTGCCGCTTCGGGCCCCCAGGGTCAGTGGCCATGACGGTGAGTCTAGGGGGTCCCGTCCCCTAGACGATCTTCCAGAGCAGTCGGTGATGCGACGTGCGCGTACAGCGAACCAGCACACTGTCGGCGGTGAACGCGTACGCCCCTTCGGGCGAGCAGGGGTCGCCGACCACGACCGGCCCGAACGACGCGGACGGCGCCGGCGGCACCACCGGGACCAGGGCCGGGGGCACGACCGTGGTCGCTACGACCGTCGGAGCGGGCGCGGGCAGCGCGGGCACCGCGATCGCCGGGGGCGGCGGCTGCGCGGGCCGCGGCGGCGGAGGCTGCGGAGGGCGCGCGGGCGGCGCGAGGGGCACGTGGACCGGGACGGCCTTGCGGTGCGTGGCGCGGGTCGTGGTCGCCGGCGAGGCGGCGGACCTGCCCGGTGACGTGGGCGGCTGGACGTGCCGCCCGGCGCCGGTCGGCGGTCGGGCGGCCGGCGGGGCGGCCATGGCGTCGACCTTTCCACCGGCGCCGCCGGCCCGGCCGAGGGTGAGCCACCCGATCAGCCCGACGAGCAACGCCTGACCCACCACCAGGGCAACCGCCACGCGCACGGTGCGGCGCACCGTGCCCGCGGCGGGTAACGAATCCACAACGACGGACTTTATGGCACGCGATCGATGGAAGCGAGGGTCAGCGCCCGGTAAATGTGGGCTTACGCTTCGCGACGAAGGCGGCGGTGCCCTCGGCCATGTCCTCGGTGGCGAACAGCGAGGCGAAGAGCTGGGACTCCAGGGCCAGGCCGTTGGCGAGATCCATGCTCAGCCCGCTGTCGATCGCCTGCTTCGCGGCGCGCAGTGCCAGCGCCGGGCCGGTCACGTACGGGCGGACCAGCGCCTCGGCGGTGGCGTAGACCTCGGCGGCCGGCGCGACCCGATCGGCCAGCCCGATCCGCAACGCCTCCTCGGCGTCCACCATCCGGCCCGAGAAGATCAGATCTTTGGCCTTGGCCGGGCCGACCAGCCGGGCCAGCCGCTGGGTACCGCCCGCGCCGGGGATCAGGCCCAGCCGGATCTCGGGCTGGCCGAGCTTGGCGTCGTCGGCCACCACCCGCCAGTCGCAGGCGAGGGCGAGCTCACAGCCGCCGCCGAGCGCGTACCCGGTGATGGCCGCCACCACCGGCTTCGGAATCTGCGCGACCGAGTCGAACGCGCCGGACAGCGCGCCCGCCCGCAGTACCATGTCCCGGTAGCTGAGCTCGGTGAACTCGGTGATGTCCGCGCCCGCCGCGAAGACCTTCTCCCCGCCGTACACGATGACGGCCTTGACCTCCTCGGAGCCGGCGGCGGAATGCGCGGCGACCCGAAGCTCTTCCTGTACTTGGGTGTTGAGCGGGTTCATCGGGGGCCGGTCGATCCGGATGGTGCCGATGCCGTCGGTGATCTCCAGCTGTACGAACTCGCCCACGAAACACGCCTCCCTGAGTGTTGGTTAAGCGAGAGCCTACGACGGGTACGGAGAGTGAATGACCACCTACTACCGGGACGGCGACGTCTGGATCACTTCGTCCGGAATCCGGATGAACGGGTGCAACTACGTCCCGGCCGAGCTGCGGCAGGTGTGGCATCGGGCGGGCAGCCGGTCGTGGGCGACCATCGCCAACCGGGGCGCGCTCGGGGTGGCGATGGTGCTGCCGCTCCTGATCGGCGCGCTCGGCGTGGTGATCGCCGTGGTCGCGGACGCGCCGACCGCGGTGACCATCGGGCTGATCGGCGGCGGAATCCTGGTCGGGCTGGCCGCCGCGCCGCTCGCCGACCTGCTGCTCGAGCGGGTGGACCGCTCCTACGACCGGGGCAGCCGGCCGCGCGAGATCTGGGGCCGCACCCGGCACGGTGACGTCCTGCTGCTGCGCACGATGGATGCGGCGCGGTTCGGGCGAATCTACCGAGCGCTGCAGCGCGCCCTCGAGCCGACCGGCCGTCTGGCCCGCTGATTCCGGCGTTCGGGCCGCACCAAGCCTCACAATTCGGGACGATCTGGCTATCATGCGAGCCACACAGACCCGTCCCACCGGGGTAGAGCGCACGTTCGGCCTGGACGAGATCATCGTGACCAAGACCGATCCGCGCGGCGTCATCACGTACACGAACGAGGTCTTTCTGCGCACGTCGGCGCTCACCGAGGCGGAGGCCCTCGGGCAGGCGCACAACATCATCCGGCACCCGGACATGCCCCGGGCCGTGTTCAAGCTGCTTTGGGACACCATCGGGGCCGGGCAGGAAATCTTCGCGTACGTGCTGAACCTCGCCGTCGACGGCGCCCACTACTGGGTATTCGCGCACGTCACGCCCTCGTACGACGCGGCCGGTGGGCTGGTCGGCTACCACTCCAACCGGCGCCGCCCCGACTTGGGCCCGGTCACCGCGGTCAAGCAGGTCTACGAGCGGGTGCGGCAGGCGGAGAGCCGGGCGGGCTCGACGTCGGCCGCGGTGGAGGCGGGCTGGCAGGCGCTGCAGGAGGAACTCGGCGAGCAGACGTACGACGAGTTCGTCTGGCGGATCACCAATGGATGAGCGGATCACCGGCCGATGAGCGAGTCACCGACGGACAACCGGACCCTGCAGGTGATCGCCGAGGTGTGCCAGCGGGCCGCGGCCGGCGACCTGGAGGCCCGGCTGCCCCAGCTCGGCGACCACCCCGGCGCGGACGAGTGCCGGGCGGCGGTCAACGCCATGCTGGACACGAGCGACGCCTTCGTCCGGGAGGCCGGCGCCGCCTCGGCCGCGGCCGCCGAGGGCCGCTTCCACCGGCACATCCTCACCCGTGGACTGCGCGGCGCTTACCGCAAGGCGGCCGAGCAGATCTCCGCCTCGATCGCGGCGATGAGCCGCAGCGCCGACCGGCTCGCCGAGGCCAACGCGGCCCGGGTCGCGCTCGCCGACGAGCTCGAGAACGCCGTGCTGCGGGTCTCCGAGCAGGTGGCCACCGCCGCCACCGAGATGGGCGCCTCGGCGAACGGGCTGGCCGACTTCGCCCGGTCCGCGGTCACCGAGGCCGAGCGCGGGCTGGAGACGGTGACCTCGCTGCGTACCGCGGCCGGGCAGATCCTCACCGCGGTCGACCTGATCAACCAGGTGGCCAAGCAGACCCGGCTGCTCGCGCTGAACGCCACCATCGAAGCGGCCCGGGCCGGGGAGGCCGGACGTGGCTTCAGCGTGGTGGCCAGCGAGGTCAAGTCGCTCGCCGACGAGACCAGCGGTTCGAGCGGCGAGATCATGCGCCATGTCAACCGGGTGCAGGAGGTGGCCGCCGACGCGATCGCCGTCCTCGAGAGGGTGACCGAGAGCATCCGGGAGATGAGCGGGCTGACCAGCGGCATCGCGATCGCGGTGGACGGCGGGCAGGGCATGGACGGGCTGTCCCAGCTGGCCGAGGTCCTGCGGGCCGAGGTGATCCGGTTCGTGGAGACCGCCCGGCACGACTGACTACGAGGCGAACACCTCGTCGATCTCGGCCCGGGTGGGCAGCGCGTTGGAGGCGCCCAGCTTGCGGACGCAGGCCGCGCCGGCCGCGTTCGCCCAGCGCACCGCCTCGATCAGGTCGCGACCCTCGCCCCAGGCGACGGCCAGCGCGGCGGTGAACGCGTCGCCGGCCGCGGTGGTGTCGGTCGCCTCGACCACGAACGCCGGCACCATCTCGTCGCGGCCGTCGCGCTCGGCGTACCGGGAGCCCGCGCCGCCCAGCGTCAGCACCACCCGCGGCACCAGCGCCAGCAGGGCCGACATGTCCGGGGATGTGCTGCCGGTGATGGTCTGCGCCTCGACCTCGTTGACCACCAGCAGGTCGACGTTCGCCAGCAGGTCGGCCGGCAGCTCGCGGACCGGGGCGGCGTTGAGGATCGTGCGGACGCCGGCGGCCCGGGCGGCCCGGCAGGCGGCGGTCACCGTCTCGACCGGGATCTCCAGCTGGCAGAGCAGCACGTCGCCGCCGACGATCACCTGCTCCTCGGCCGCGGTGAGGTCGCGGAACGTGCTGTTCGCACCGGGGGCGACCAGGATCGAGTTCTCCGCGGCGCGGTCCACCATGATGACCGCAACCCCGGAGGCGCCGTAGCTGGTGCGCAGGTGGGCGGTGTCCACGCCGGCCGCGTTCAGCCGGGCGTTCAGCGTGACGCCGAACGAGTCGGAGCCGATGGCACCGAGGAACACCGCCCGACCGCCGGCCCGGGCCGCCGCGATCGCTTGGTTGGCGCCCTTGCCGCCGGGCATCATCACGAAATCGTCCCCGAGCACCGTCTCGCCCGGCAGGGGCAGCCGCTCGGCGAGGCCGACCAGGTCCATGTTGGCGCTGCCGGCCACGACGATGCGCGGCGCCATCGCAGGGCCGCCCTCCGTGCTCATGCCGCGCGCGCCGCGTACCGGTCGCCGAACCGGTCCACCTGCAGGGCCACGCCGAAGGTCTTGGTCAGGTTGTCGGCGGTCATCACCTCGCCGAGCGGGCCGGACGCCACGATCGTGCCCTCGCGCAGCAGCATGCCGTGGGTGAAGCCGGGCGGGATCTCCTCGACGTGGTGGGTGACCAGCACCATGGCCGGCGAGTCGGGGTCGAGGGCCAGCTCGGTGAGGCGGCCGATCAGGTCTTCCCGGCCGCCCAGGTCGAGGCCGGCCGAGGGCTCGTCGAGCAGCATCAGCTCGGGATCGGTCATCAGCGCGCGGGCGATCAGCGTGCGCTTGCGCTCGCCCTCGGAGAGGGTGCCGAACTCCCGGTCGAGCAGCGCGCCCATGCCCAGCTGCTCGAGCAGCCGGCGGGCGCGCGCGGTGTCCATCGGGTCGTACGTCTCCCGCCAGCGGCCCACCACCGACCAGGCCGCGGTGACCACCACGTCGATCACCCGCTCGGCGGGCGGGATGCGCTCGCCGAACTGGCCGGTGGACAGGCCGATCCGGGTGCGCAGCTCGTTGACGTCGGTGCGGCCGAGCCGCTCGCCCAGCACGAACGCGGTGCCGCGGGACGGGTGCAACCGGCCGGCGGCGAGGTTGAGCAGCGTCGTCTTGCCGGCGCCGTTCGGCCCCAGGATCACCCATCGCTCGTCCAGCTCCACCTGCCAGGAGAGGCCGCGGACCAGAAAGTTGCCACTCCGGATCACGCTGACCCGGTCGAAGGCGATGACGGTGTCGTCGTGAGGCGGGATTCGCACCGCGGGTTCGAGCACGGACCTATCCAATCACGCGGTTTGGATGGCCTTCAGTCAGGTGGGAAGGGCCGGGTCACCCGGTGGTCGAGCCGAAGACCTCGTCGCGAACCGCGTCGAGGGCGGTGTGCAGGGCGCCGTGCAGCACCGGCTCGGACGCCACCTCGGTGATCACCACCTTGGGGCTGACCAGCGTGATCGCCGCCACCTCGCGCTCGACCCGCTCGGCCAGCGCGGGGCCGCCGGCCTGGCTGACCTCGCCGGCCAGCACCACCAGCGGCGGGTCGAGCACCACGCAGGTGGCGGCCACGCCGAGGGCCAGCCGCGCCGCCAGCTCGTCGAGCACCTGGCCGCCGGCCTCGCCCGCGGCCACCGCCGAGCGGATCACGTCGGACGCCTCGCTGCCGCGGAAGCCGTACTTCTTGCCGATCGCCTTCACCGCGTCGGCGCCCGCGACCGTCTGGAAGCCGCCGCGCACGCCGCCCTTCTGCGAGCGCTTTCCCTGGTGGCGGGGCACCTCGGCGCCGGCCACCGGCAGGTAGCCGATCTCGCCGGCCGCACCGGTCGCGCCCTGGTGCAACCGGCCGCCGATGACGCTGGCCAGGCCGACGCCGCGGCCGATCCAGATCAGCACGAAGTCGCCGGCGCCCTTCGCCGCGCCGGTGCTCTGCTCGGCGATCGCGGCCAGGTTCACGTCGTTGCCGAAGTGGACCGGGGTGCTCAGGTCGCGGCGCAGGTCGTCGAGCAGGCCGCGGTGCCAGCGGGGCAGGTCCCAGGCGAAGGAGATCTCGCCGCTGTCCGGGTCGACCAGGCCGGGCGTGCCGAGCACCACCCGGCGTACCGAGCTCATGTCGGTGCCGGCCTCGGCGGCGGCCTGGACCACCGCGGTGTGCACCACGCCGACCGGGTCGTCGGTGTCCTTGGTGGACTGCTCGACCCGGCTCACGATCGCCCCGGTGATGTCGGCGCAGGCGGCCACCACCCGCTCGGGACCGACGTCGACGCCGATCACGTGAGCGCTCCCAGGGGTGACCGCGTAAAGCTGGGCGTTGGGTCCGCGGCCGCCGGCCTGCTCGCCGACCCGGCGTACCAGGCCGCGCTGCTCGAGACGCTCCACCAGCTGGGAGGCGGTGACCTTGCTGAGCCCGGTCATCTCGCCGAGTTGGGCGCGGGTCAACGGACCTCGGGCGAGCAGCAGCTCCAGCGCCGCGCGATCGTTGAGAGCGCGCAGCAGCCGAGGTGTGCCCGGAAGGCGGGTCGCGGCCATCGTGAAGTCCCCTAGTATTTAGGATTGTTTCCTATTAGCTTACGAGCCCCCGCAGTCGTAGCGGCAGCGTAACCGTCGGCAGCGCCGCCGACACCACCCACCGTCATCGACTCGTAGCGATCATGGCAGCTCGCGGTCCCCCAGAGCCAGAGCTGCGTCACCGGAAGGACATCATGGCGATGGATCAAGGGTTGCGCCGTCTCGCCCTCGGCACTCTGCTCGCCGCGTTTCCCGGCGAGAAGCCGCCGGGCTGGGCGCTCGATCTGCTCGACGAGGGCCTGGCCGGGCACACGCTGTTCGGGACCAACGTCGGGTCGCCGGAGCAGCTCGCCGCGCTGACCGCGGCGCTGCGGTCGGCCCGGCCGGACGCGCTGATCGCGATCGACGAGGAGGGCGGCGATGTCACCCGGCTGGGGCATCGGACCGGCAGCCCCTATCCGGGGAACGCGGCGCTGGGCGTGGTCGACGATCCGGCGCTGACCACCGAGGTGTACGCCGCGATCGGGGGCGACCTCGCCGACACCGGGATCAACCTGGACCTGGCGCCGACCGTCGACGTGAACACGGCCGACGACAACCCGATCATCGGGACCCGGTCGTTCGGCGCGTCGCCGGAGCTGGTGGCGCGGCACGCGGCGGCCGCGGTGCGCGGGCTCCAGTCGGCCGGGGTGGCGGCCTGCGCCAAGCATTTCCCGGGGCACGGGGCGACGCTGGCCGACTCGCATCTGGAGCTGCCGACCGTGGACGCCCCGCTCGCCGTGCTCCGGTCGCGCGATCTGCCGCCGTTCGCCGCGGTGGTCCAGGCCGGAGTGCAGGCGATCATGTCGGCGCACATCCGGGTGCCGGAGCTGACCGGGGACGACCCGGCGACCTTCAGCTCGGCGGCGTTGGTGACGCTGGCGCGGCGGGAGTACGGGTTTGCCGGGGTGCTCGTCACCGACGCGCTGGAGATGAACGGGGCGGCGCTCGCCGCCGGTGGCATCGCGCCGGCCGCGGTGCGCGCGCTGGCCGCCGGGGCCGACCTGCTGTGCGTGGGGGCGCGGGTCGACCGGGAGCTGGTCGAGACGATCGCCGGGGAGATCGTCGCGGCGGTGACCGACGGACGGCTGCCGCTCCCGCGGTTGGAGGAGGCTTTCACCCGTACGGCGAAAATGGCGACGTGGAGCGCAACGCCGGCCCGCACGAGCGACCACGACGAAGCCCTCGGGGTGTCCGCCGCCCGGCGGGCCGTACGGGTCGAGGGCACGCCGAACGGCCTCGGTGTTCCGCTGGTGGTGCAGCTCGCCGCCGGGCACTCGATCGCGGAGGGCCGGGTGCCGTGGGGCCTGCGCCCGCATCTGAACGGCGCCATGCAGATCGACGTCGTCGCCGATGACGCCTCGGCCACCGAGTTGATCGAACGGGCGGCGGGCCGGCCGATCGTCGTCGTCGGCCGGCATCTGCATCGCTCGCCGGGCGGCCGGGCCCTGGTCGAGAAGCTGGCCGCGGCTCATCCGGTGGTGGTCGTGGAGATGGGCTGGCCGTCGTCGTGGCGGCCCGCGGGATCCCGGGCGTTCGTGATCACGCACGGCGCGAGCCTGGCCAACGGGCGCGCCGCGGCGCAGGTCCTCGGGCTCGCCTGAGGCGCTGTTCACATCTCTTGAACATGTTCAACTCATGGCCCTATCCTGAGGCGGACTTAGTTGAACATGTTCAGGAAGGACGATCCGATGGATCCGAAGGTCTGGATGTACCTGCTTTACCTCGCGGTCAGCGTCGGGCTGACCGTGTGGGTGGCGACCACGCTCTCGCGCAACGGCCGGGTCTTCCTGGAGGACGTCTTCGACGACCCGCGACTCGCCGGCGCCGTCAACCAGCTCCTGGTGATGGGCTTCTACCTGCTGAATCTCGGTTACGTGACGTTCGCGATGCGGTCCAGCGCGCAGGTCGAGGACACCAGCACGGCGCTCGAGACGTTCTCCACGAAGATCGGCCTGGTGCTGCTGGTGCTCGGCATCCTGCACTTCTGCAACGTCTACTTCCTCGGCCGGTACCGCCGCGGGCGGATCCGGCAGCAGCAGGGACAGCCGCCGCTGCCGCCGGCCGGACGCCTGCCGCAGCACCCGCCGCGACCCCCGATGGCGCCACCCGCGCGGGCATGACGACATCGTCCGACCCGGCCGGTCACGGGGCCGGCCGGGTCGGCTCCTTCACGGTGCTGTTCGACGAGGGGTGCCCGCTGTGCCGGACCGCCCGGTGGTGGCTGTCCCGCCAGGACCAGCTCGTGCCGCTGCACTTCGTGCCGGCCGGTTCGGCCGCGGCGCGGTCGCGGTTCCCCGGGCTCGATCATGAGGCGACGCTGCGGGATCTCACCGTGATCGCCGACGACGGGGCCTACTACACCGGCGACTCCGCCTGGCTGGCCTGCCTGTGGGCGCTGACCGACCACCGGGCGACGGCCGAGCGGCTCTCGTCGCCGCGGCTGCTGCCGGTTGCCCGGCGGATCATCGCGGCGGCCTCGGCGGTACGAGAGGCAACCCGCTCGCCCACGCCCTCGGAGCCGCCGTTCGCGGACTACGGTGACCACTGTGACGACCGCTGCCGCTGACTCTCCGCCGCCGTCTCCCGCGCGGCGGGCCCGGGGCGAGCAGACCCGCCAGCTGATCCTGGAGACGGCACTGCGGCTGTTCCGCGAGCGGGGGTACACCGAGACGACCATGCGGGCGATCGCCAAGGAGGCGGGCGTCGCGGTCGGGAACGCGTACTACTACTTCGACTCCAAGGAACACCTGATCCAGGGGTTCTACGACCGGAACCAGGCCGCACACCGGGCGGCGGCCGAGCCGGTGCTCACCGAGGAGAAGGAGTTCGCGACCCGGCTGCGCGGGGTGCTGCACGCGGGGGTCGACGTGAACGCTCCGTACCACTCGTTCGCGGCGACCTTCTTCAAGACCGCGGCCGAGCCGTCGTCGCCGCTGAGCCCGTTCTCCAAGGAGTCGTCGCCGGCCCGGGACGCGTCGATCGCGATCTTCCGGGACGTGGTCGAGGGGTCATCCGCGAAACTCGACCCGGAGCTGCGCCGCGAGCTGCCCGAGCTGCTCTGGCTCGGGTGGATGGGTGTGACCCTCTTCTGGGTGTACGACAAGTCGCCGGAGCAGCGGCGCACCCGGCGGCTGATCGACGGCGTGGTGCCGCTGATCGACCGGTTGGTGGCGCTGTCCCGGTTGCGGGTGCTGCGGCCCGCGCTGCGCCAGATCCTCGCGCTGATCGAGTCGGTCCGCCGGGACGACTGATCACCGCCCCGACACACTAAATGCCCCTACACCCAGAAATTACCGAATTTGTCGCCTAAGGGGGTTGGCCGAACGGCCAAAATGCGCAAGCAGAGCTTCCGAGCCCGCTTCGCCGGCACGTAGCGTCAGATCCGCAGGTGGGTCTGGGGACGTTGCGGGGACTCGGGCTTCGGGACCAGTTCGAGCCCCCGCAACAACGACGATGAGCCGGGCGCGCGGGATCGCGGGAGCAGTCCCCGCGACCGGCTCACGTCGTCGCGGCCGCCTTCTCACGGCGTCCCGGCGCCTTCTCACGGCGTCCCGGCGCCTTCTCGCGGCGTCCCGGCCGCCCTCTCACGTCGTCCCGGGCGGCCTCTCACGTCGTCCCGGGCGGCCTCTCACATCGTCGCGGCTGCCTTGAAGGTGCGCAGGCGCAGGCTGTTGAGGACCACGAAGATGCTGCTCAGGGCCATCGCGGCGCCGGCGATCATCGGGTTGAGCAGGCCGGTCGCGGCCAGCGGAAGCGCCGCCACGTTGTAGGCAAAGGCCCAGAACAGGTTGCCCCGGATGATCGCCAGCGTGCGCCGGGACAGCCGCACGGCGTCCACCGCGGCGGTCAGGTCGCCGCGGACCAGGGTCAGATCCGAGGCCTGGATCGCCACGTCGGCGCCGGCGCCCATCGCCAGGCCCAGGTCGGCCTGGGCCAGGGCGGGCGCGTCGTTCACCCCGTCGCCGACCATCGCCACCGCCCGG
Source organism: Actinoplanes sp. KI2 (assembly GCF_025630775.1). Classification (GTDB taxonomy): domain Bacteria; phylum Actinomycetota; class Actinomycetes; order Mycobacteriales; family Micromonosporaceae; genus Actinoplanes. The sequence goes on along the minus strand of NZ_JAOSZE010000010.1, from coordinate 210,130 downwards.
CCCTCGGACTGGAGACGCTTCACCACGTCGACCTTGCCGGCCGGGAGCACGCCGGCGAAGACCTCGGTGATGCCCACCTCGGCCGCCACCGCCCGGGCCACCGCCGGGGCGTCGCCGGTGACCAGCATCGGCTCGAGGCCCAGGCGGCGGAGGGCGGCGACCGCGTGGGCGCTGCTCGGGCGTACCGCATCGGCAAGCGCAAGCCACCCGCGCGGCGAGCCGTCGACGCGGACCTCGACCCAGGTGGCCGCCTCGAGCGTCGCGGCGGACGTCGCGGTGGTGCCTCGGCTCATCGAAACGACCTGGTAGAGCGGCACGGTCGCCGTGGCCGGGACCGGCGCCGCCGACAGCAGATCGTCGGGGCGGCCGGTCACGACCTCGACCAGTCGGCCCTCCACCCGGCCGCGGACGCCGACGCCGGCCGTGGCGTGAAAGTCGGTGACCGCGGGCAGCAGGCCGCTCCCCCGGGCGCCGGCCGACGGCGCGCCGTTTTCGCGGGCCGCGGCCGACGAAGCACCGTTTTCGCGGGCCGCGGCCGACGAAGCACCGTTTTCGCGGGCCGCGGCCGGCGAAGCGCCGTTTTCGCGGGCGGCGGCCGTGATCGCGCGGCCCAGTGGGTGCTCCGAGGCGGCCTCGACCGCGCCGGCCAGCCGGAGCAGCTCGTCGGGATCCCGGGCCACGGCCGCCACCAGCGACATCCGGCCGCTGGTCACCGTGCCGGTCTTGTCGAGGACGATCGTGTCGGCCTTGCGGGTGGACTCCAGCGCCTCCACGCCCCGGATCAGGATGCCCAGCTGGGCGCCGCGGCCGGTGCCGACCAGCAGCGCGGTGGGCGTGGCCAGGCCGAGCGCGCACGGGCAGGCGATGATCAGCACGGCCACCGCGGCGGTGAACGCGGCGGTCGCGCCCCCGCCGGTGCCCAGCCAGAAGCCGAGCGTGCCGATGGCCAGCAAGATCACCGCGGGGACGAAGACCGCGGCGATGCGATCGGCCAGGCGCTGGACGGCGGCCTTGCCGGTCTGCGCCTCCTCGACCAGCTTGGCCATCTGGGCGAGCTGGGTGTCGGCGCCGACCCGGGTGGCCCGGACGGTCAGGCGACCGCCGGCGTTCAGGGTCGCGCCCGGTGCCGGGTCGCCCGGACGCACCTCGACCGGCACCGACTCGCCGGTCAGCAGGCTCTGGTCGAGCGCCGAGACACCGTCGACCACCACACCGTCGGTGGCGACCTTCTCCCCCGGGCGTACCAGGAAGACGTCGTCCACCCGCAGCTCGGCCACGGGGATCTCGCGCTCGGCGCCGTCCCGCAGCACCGTGACCGATTTCGCGCCCAGTTCGAGCAGCGAACGCAACGCATCCCCGGCCCGGTGCTTCGCGCGGGCCTCCAGGTAGCGCCCGGCCAGCAGGAACGTGGTCACACCGGCGGCGGCCTCGAGATAGATGGCGTCGCCGCCCTGGGCGGTCAGCGAGAACGGGTGGGTCATCCCGGGCTCGCCGGCGTCGCCGAGGAAGAGCGCCCAGACCGACCAGCCGAACGCGGCGAGCGTGCCGAGCGAGACCAGCGTGTCCATAGTGGCCGCGCCGTGCCGGAGATTGACGAACGCGGCCCGGTGGAACGGCCAGCCGCCGTAGACGACGACCGGGGCGGCGAGGACCAGCGACAGCCACTGCCAGTAGTCGAACTGCCAGGCGGGCACCATGGCGAGCACGACGACCGGAATGCTGAGCGCGACGGAGATCAGCAGGCGGTCACGCAGCGGATCGCGCTTCTCGTCACGCTGTGGCGGCTCGGGGGCGGGCTCGGCCGCCGTGTAGCCGGTCTTCTCCACCACCGCGATCAGATCCCGGGCGGTCAGCGCGGCCGGCACGGTGGCCCGCGCCTTCTCCGTCGCGTAGTTGACCGTGGCGGTGACCCCGTCGAGCCGGTTCAGCTTCTTCTCGATGCGGCTTGCACACGACGCGCACGTCATGCCGCCGATCTCCAGCTCGATCACCCGCTCCACACCACCACCTTATACCCCTCGGGGGTACCTCACGCCATGACCTGCGCCTCGGTCCCGGCGATCAGCAGCGTCAGCCCGTGCTCGAAGGACGCCTCGTCCATCGGATTGCCGCCCGCCCGCAGCGCCGCCGCGAGCGTCGGCATCGCGGCCAGCAGATCACCCGCGTCGGGGTCGCCGGCCTCGACGCCGGCCTGCTCCTGCAGCACGTAGCCGTTCAGATAGTTGGCCAGCGCGGTGATCGTGCGCAGCGCCAGCACCGGCGTGAAGCCGAGCGCGACCATCGCCGACAGCTCGCCCTCGAACTCCCCGAGCGCGCCCGGCATGCGGCGGGCCGAGGCGACCACGCGGGCGCCGTCCCGATGGGCCAGCAGCGAGCGGCGATAGCCGCGCGCACGACGCCGCAGCCACTCCTGCCAGGACTCACCGTCCCACGGCGGACCCATCCCGGCGCCCTGGATGATCACGTCGGCCATCCCGTCGAGCAGCTCCTGCTTGGTCTTGATGTGCCAGTAGAGGGCCGGCGACCGGACGCCCAACTCGGTGGCAAGCCGGCGCACGGTGAGCCCGTCCAGCCCCACCTCGTCGAGAAGCCGCAGCCCGGTCTCGATCAGCACCTCTCGGGAAAGCCCCTTCACCCGATCACCTTAGCAGTGCTAAGGTCAATTTAGCGGTGCTAAGGAGGGGGCGACGGCATGGGCGAGGAACTGATCGACGAGGGGCGGGGGCGCGCGATCCTGGTGCTGCACGGCGGCATGGGCGACGCGACCTCGTGGTCGCGGGTCACCGACCGGCTGCGCGACCGCTTCCGGACGGTCCGGCTGACCCGCCGGCAATACCGGCCGGACGTGCCGCGCAAGGTGACCATGGCGGATGAGGTGGCGCAGGTCCGCGAGGTGGCCGCGGCGCTGGACCACCCGGTGCTGGTCGGGCACTCGTCCGGGGCGGTGCTCGCGCTGGAGGCGCTGGTGGCCGACCCCGGGCTCTACTCGGGCGCGGTGCTCTACGAGCCGCCGATCGTGCTGGACGAGCCACTGGGCGGGGCGAAACTCGAGCCGGCCCGGGCCGCCATCGCCGCCGGCAAGCCGGGGCAGGCGCTGCGCATCTTCCTGCGGGACGTGGTGCGCACCGGGCCGGTGCTGGCCGCGGTGGCCGGCCTGGTGCTTACCGCAAAGCCGGAGTGGGCCGCGCGGGTCGAACGCCAGCTCGACGACAACGACGCGATCGACGCCCTCGGAAACCGGCTCTCGGCGTACGCAAAAATTGATCTTCCGGTGTTGCTCGTCGGTGGCGACAAGAGCCCGGCTCACCTGCGCAAACGGCTCGACGCGCTGCGGCGGGCCCTGCCGCAGGCCAGTCGCCTGACGATGCACGGGCAGGGCCACAACGCCGAGCGGACCGCCCCGGCCCGGCTGGCCGAGGCGGTCGCCAAGTTCACGAGTTAGCGGACGAGGTCTTCACCAGCGTGCGGATCTGGCGGAGCAGCACCGACAACGCGGCCAGCTCGGCCGGGGTGTCGTCGACGTTGCCCATCGCGTTCGCGCACCTCGCGATCGAGGACGCGTTCACCTGCTCCCACTCGTCGACCCGCTCGCGCGCCGTCGACGTCGACTCGGTCGACTCCAGCACCTCGACCGTGAGTGCGGCCAGCGCCGCGTACAGGTCGTAGCGCAGCGCCATCCGGGCCAGCGTCTGCCACCGGTCGCCGCGCGGCAGCCGGGAGATGTGCGACAGCAGCTGGTCGATCTGGAAGCGCTCGGAGAGCAGGAAGTAGACCTGCGCCACCTCGAGCGGGTCCCGGCCGGAGGCGGCCGCGGTGGTGAGCACGTCGAGCAGGCCGAAGCCGTAGTTCGCCCAGGTGACCCGCTCGGCGAGCTCCATCGGGACGCCCTTGTCGACCAGCGTGGCGACGTGCTCGTCCATCGACCGGCGCTCGACGCCGACCAGCACCGAGACCAGCTGCGGCAGCAACTCGTGCACGCCGGGCTGCAGCCGGGCGATCTCGCCGGTCACGTCCAGCGGCGAGCGACGGGTGCTGACCAGCCAGCGGACCGCCCGGTCGAGCAGCCGCCGCGACTCGAGGAAGACCAGCGTCTGCGCCGAGGTGGGCACCTCGTTGTCCAGCTCCTCGGTGGCGCGCCAGATCTCGGAGAGCCCGAACGCCTCGCGCACCACCACGTACGCCCGCATGACGTCGGCGGCGGACGCGCCGCTCTCCTCCATCGCGCGGTAGACGAACGACGTCCCGCCCCGGTTGACCACCTCGTTGACCAGCGAGGTCGAGATGATCTCCCGGCGCAGCCGGTGCCCGGCCATCCGAGCGCCGAACCGCTCGCGCAACGGCGTCGGGAAGTACCGGGCCAGCACGTCGTGAGTCCAGGCCTCGTCGACCAGTTCGTCGGCGAGCACGTCGGTCTCCAAGGTGATCTTCACGTACGCCAGGAGCACGGCGAACTCGGGCGCGGTCAGTCCCTCGCCCGCGTCCGACCGGACGGCCAGCTCGGCGTCCGTGGGCAGTGCCTCCAGCTCCCGGTTGAGCTGCCCGCTCTCCTCCAGCGCGGTGAGCATCCGCCGGTGCACCGGCAGCAGCGAGTGGGCCTGCGCCCCCGCATTGCCGAGCGCCGACGACTGCTCGTAGTTGTCCCGCAGCACCAGGGCCGCGACCTCGTCGGTCATGGCCGCCAGCAGCGCGTCCCGGTCGGGGACGCTGAGCTCGCCCTCCGTCACCGCGCCGCCGAGCAGGATCTTGATGTTGACCTCGTGGTCCGAGCAGTCGACGCCGGCGGTGTTGTCGATGAAGTCGGTGAAGATTCGTCCGCCGGTGCCGGCCACCCCGCCGGAGCGGGCGAACTCGATCCGCCCGCGCTGGGTGAGTCCCAGGTTGCCGCCCTCGCCGACCACCTTGGCCCGCACCTGCGACCCGTTGACCCGGATCGCGTCGTTGGTCTTGTCGCCGACGTCGGCGTGCGTCTCGGACACCGCCTTCACGTACGTGCCGATGCCGCCGTTGAACAACAGGTCGACCGGGGCCTTGAGGATCGCCTTCATCAGCTCGGCGGGGCTGATCGCGGTGCCGTCGCCGAGGCCCAGCGCGGCACGTACCTCGTCCGTCACCGGGATCGACTTGGCCGTGCGCGGGTAGACGCCGCCACCCGCCGAGAGAAGCGATTTGTCGTAATCGGCCCAGGACGACCGGGGCAGGTCGAACAACCGCTGCCGTTCGGCGAAGGACGCGGCGGCATCCGGCGCCGGGTCGAGGAAGATGTGCCGGTGGTCGAACGCGGCCACCAGCCGGATGTGCCGGGACAGCAGCATCCCGTTGCCGAAGACGTCACCGGACATGTCGCCGATGCCGACCACGGTGAAGTCCTCGGTCTGCGTGTTCACGCCGAGGTCGCGGAAGTGCTTCTTGACCGACTCCCAGGCGCCGCGCGCGGTGATGCCCATCTTCTTGTGGTCGTACCCGGCCGAGCCGCCGCTGGCGAACGCGTCGCCGAGCCAGAACTCCTTGCCCACCGAGATCTCGTTGGCGATGTCGGAGAACGTCGCCGTGCCCTTGTCCGCCGCGACCACCAGGTAGGGGTCGTCGCCGTCGTGCCGGACCACGTCCGGCGGTGGCACGATCTTGCCGCCGTGGATGTTGTCGGTGACGTCGAGCAGCGCGGTGATGAACCGCTTGTAGCACTCGACGGCCTCGTCCCGGTCGCCCGGCTTCTGCTTCAGGACGAACCCGCCCTTGGCGCCCACCGGCACGATCACGGCGTTCTTCACCATCTGCGCCTTGACCAGGCCAAGTACCTCGGTGCGGAAGTCCTCGCGCCGGTCCGACCAGCGCAGGCCGCCCCGGGCGACCGCACCGAAGCGCAGGTGCACGCCCTCGAACCGCGGCGAGTACACGAAGATCTCGTATTTCGGGCGCGGCTCGGGCAGGTCGGGGATCGCCTTCGGGTCGAGCTTGAAGGCCACGTAGTTCTTCGGCCGGCCGTCCGCGCCACGCTGGAAGAAGCTGGTGCGCAGGGTGGCACGCACCAGCGTCAGGTAGGACCGCAGGATCCTGTCCTGGTCGAGGCTGTCCACCCCGTCGAGCAGCTCGGTGATCCGCTCGACGAGCTCGTCGGCCAGCCGGGTGCGCTCCGCCTCGCCGGCCTCCAGCCCGGGCGAGAAACGGGTCTCGAAGAGCGTGACCAGCAGCCGGGCGATCTCCGGATAGGCGATGAAGGTCGATTCGATGTACCGCTGGGAGAAGACGTTGCCGGCCTGACGCTGATATTTCGCGTACGCCCGGAGCACCACGACCTGCCGCCAGGTCAACCCGGCCCGCAGCACCAGCTCGTTGAACCCGTCGACCTCCGCCTCGCCCCGCCAGGCGGCCGCGAAGGCGTTCTCCACCTGCGGCCGCACCTCGGCCAGCTCGCGGTGCTCGGTCGGCGGGCGCAGCCCGAAGTCGTACAGGTAGATGGTGCCGTCGTTGCGGCGGATCTCGTACGGCCGCTCGTCGACCACCTGGACGCCGAGCGAGTGGAGCACGGGCAGCACCGCGGAGAGCAGCATCGGCTCGCCGTACCGGTAGACCTTGAACCGCACGTCGTGGTCGTCGGGCTCGGGCTCGCCGCCCACCACCTGCCGCCGCTTGCGGTGCAGGTGCATCTCGAGCTGGCCCTCCTCCTCGAGCAGCTCGAGCTTGGCCAGGTCCTGCATGCCCTCGTACGGCGTGTGGCCGTCCTTGTAGCTGTCCGGGTATGCGTTGGCGTACCGGCCGAACAGCTCGCGGGCCGGCTCCTCGCCCAGCTTGCGCTCGAGCACCAGGGAGAAGTCGTCGTCCCACATCCGGGTCGCGTCGGCGAGCTGCTCGGCCAGCGTGTTCGGGTCGACCGTGCCGGGCGGGTCGGCCGGATCGGTGCGCACGATGAAGTGGATCCGGGCCAGCATCCGCTCGGTGACCCGGGTCGTGTAGTCGACGCCGATGCCGTTCAGCTCGCGCAGCAGGATCTCCTGCATGCGCAGCCGGTTACCGGTGGTGAACCTGTCGCGGGGCATGTAGATGAGGCAGGAGATGAAACGGCCGTAACCGTCGCGCCGGAGGAAGAGGCGGAGCTGCCGGCGGCCCGCCATGCGCAGGACGCCGATCACCGCCTCGTACAGATCGTCGGTCTTGATCTGGAAGAGCTCGTCGCGCGGGTAGGTCTCCAGGATCTGCAAGAGGTCCTTGCCGGAGTGGCCGCGGGGGGACAGGCCGGAGCGGTCCAGCACCTCCATCACCTTGCGCTTGACCACCGGCAGCTCGCGCACGCTGGTCCGGTACGCCGAGCTGGAGAACAGGCCCAGGAAACGGCGCTCGCCCACCACCTCGCCACGGCTGTTGAAGATCTTGACGCCGATGTAGTCGAGGTAGGCGGAGCGGTGCACCGTTGCCCGCGAGTTGGCCTTGGTGATCACCAGCAGGCGCTTCTCGAGGGCCCGCTGGTATGCCTCGGGGGCCATCGACGAGAGCCGGCGCGGCGTCGAATCCCCGCGGAGGATGCCCAGGCCGGTGCCGGAGATCGCGGTGAGCACGTCGCCGTCGAGGCGGTACTCGCGATACCCGAGGAACGTGAAGTGATCGTGGGCGAGCCACTTGAGCAGCTCGATCGAGTCGGTGACGTCCTTGTCCGGTACCGGCAGCTTGGCCTCGGAGCCACGCGCGGCGGCCAGCTCGTCGGCGATCACCAGAGCCCGCTGGCGCATCCGCGGCCAGTCCTCCACCGCGTCCCGCACATCGGTGAGCACCCGGCGCACTTCGTTGTGCAGCTGCTCGCGGGCCTCCTCCCGGCGGACCGGGTCGATCTCGATCCGGATCCAGCTCTCCACCAGGTCGCCGTCGATCGCGTCGTCCGGCTCGACGTCGGCGGCGAGCTCGGCCAGCGCGCCCAGCGGCTCGCGGCGCAGCACGATCAGCGGGTGGACCAGCAGGTGCACCTGTAGCTGATGGGCGGTGAGCAGGGCGATCACCGAGTCGACCAGGAAGGGCATGTCGTCGGTGACGATCTGCAGAACGGTGTGGCACTCGGAGCCGGTCGGCGGCGTGATCGCCAGCTTCAGCTCGCCGGGCAACCGGACGGCGGCGAGCTCGCGATGGGCGACCGCGGCGTCGTACATCTCCGACGCGGTAAATCCGACCAACTCCTCATCCGGCGCGAACCGCCAGAAGCGGCCGACCAGCGACGCCGTCGCGTGGTCGGCGCCGGCGACTTCGACGGCCTGCGCCACCAGACGCTCGCCGTTCGGCAGCGGCTCATCGAGCTCGGCATCGTCGTTGGCGGTGCCGAGCCGGCCCGTGAGGGCGAACCCGGGCCCCTGCGAGAAGTCCAGCTCAGGATCGGAGGTCGGATCAGATTCCGACGGTGACTCACCGACGAAAGCCATGGTTTGGTGCTCCCCTCACCCACGACGCTGTGGGTTCGAACGTGTCGTTCACAGCCTAGAACGGTTGCGCCGCAGGGGATCACACGCGTGGGCGGTTCGGTCCGTTCGGCGGCGAAATTGCTCTACATCACGCAATCCGGGTCGGCGGGACGTGCGCATCTTTATTACCGTTCCGTAGCATCGCGTCCGGCATACCCACGAAAGGGGACCTCATGCTCGACCGCCGTGACCTCAAACGCCGCCGAGTGACCGCCGTCGCGGCCTCGTTGACGCTGGTCTGCGGAGGCCTGGCAGCCTGCTCCAAGGACGGCCCCGACAACACGCTCAAGGATTTCCTGACCGGTTGGCGCAGCGGCAACCTCGGCACGGTCGGCTTCGTGACCGCGGACGGCAGCAAGATCAGCGCCACTGATGTCCTCGCCCAGCTCCACACGCTCTCCGGCGACCTGGCCAAGCAGTCGCTGGTGCTGACCGCGGTCGGCGCGCCCAAGACCACCGGGGACATCTCGTCCAGCACCATCAAGCTGGACTGGACGCTGCCCGGCGGGGTGCCCTGGTCGTACCAGAGCACGGTCCGGCTGACCAAGCAGGGCAGCAAGGGCTGGCGGGTGGTCTGGGAGCCGGCCATCGTGCAGAACGAGCTGCAAACCGGCGACAAGCTGGCCGTACGGCGGGTGACGGCGAAGCGGGCGACCATTCAGGACGCGACCGGCCGGCCGATCGTGACGCCCCGGGACGTGGTGGTCATCGGGGTCAGCCCGCAGAAGATCACGAATGTGGCGCAGTTGCAGAAGGATCTCGCCGCCGCGTTCAAGAAGATCAACCTGACGGTCGATATGTCCAACCTTGCCGACCGGGTGAAGAACTCCGATCCGGGCGCTTTCATCGAGCTGGTCACGCTGCGTCGCCCCGACTATGACAAGATCCGCAATGCGGTGCGCCCACTGGCCGGCACGGTCTTCCGCGAGGAGACCCGCAACCTCGCGCCGAGCAGGGCGTTCGCCCGGGCGCTACTCGGCACCGCCGACGAGGCGACCCGCGAGGACATCGAAAACAATCCCGACGCCGTCGCGCAGGGTGACACCGTCGGGCACGGCGGTCTCCAGGAGCGGTACGACGCGACGCTGCGCGGCACGTCCGGCCTCTCGGTGGTGATCGCCCGCGAGGCCGCCGACGGCACGGTGACCAACTCCCAGCTGTACAGCACCAAGCCGGTCGACGGCCAACCCATCAAGATCAGCATCGACACGAAGACGCAGGTCGCGGCCGACGCGGCCCTGGCCACCCAGAAGCAGCCCGGCTCACTGGTCGCCATCCGGGTCAGCGACGGCTCGGTGCTCGCGGTCGCGAACGGTCCCGACGGCAGCACGGTCGACACCGCCCTGACCGGTCAGGTTCCGCCAGGATCGACATTCAAGACCGTCTCCGCGTACGGGTTGTTGCAGCAGAAAAGGGTCACGGCCACCTCGGTGGTCGCCTGCCCGAAGACGCTCACCGTCGACGGCCGCGAATTCAAGAACTCCGGCGGCGAGGTGCTCGGCAACGTCCCGTTCCACGTCGACTACGCGAAGTCGTGCAACACGGCCTTCGTCGGCCTCTCCTCGAAGCTGGGCGCCGCCGGGCTGCAGACCGCGGCCGGCGACCTCGGCCTGGGCGGCCAGTGGGACCTGGGCATCGACGCGTTCAGCGGCAAGGTGTCCGCGGCCGACAGCCCGACCGAACTCGCCGCGGCGACCTTCGGGCAGGGCGCGACCGCGGTCAGCCCGGTGGCCATGGCGAGCGTGGCGGCGGCGGTGGCGCGCGGCCAGTTCAAGCAGCCCCGGCTGGTCCTCGACCCGGCCCCGACCAAGGCGGCGGCCGACGGCGCGCCGCTCGACGCGGCCGCGGTGGGCGCGCTGCGCGGGATGATGCGCGAGGTGGTGACCGGGGGCACCGGCACGGCACTGCGCGACGTCAAGGGCAAGCCGGTGTTCGGCAAGACCGGCACGGCCGAGTTCGACGACAAGTCGACGGACACCCACTCCTGGTTCATCGGCTACCAGGGCGACGTCGCCTTCGCGGTGATGGTGCAGAAGGGCGGCGCCGGCGCCGAGGCGGCGGTCCCGGTCGTGAAGAACTTCCTGAATGCCCTGAACTGACCGTCGGGTGGGCCGCCCGCCAGCGGCCCACCCGACGCTTCTCCGGCGATGTCGGCCGGGAGGCTTCTCCGGGGATGTCGGCCGGGAGGCTTCTCAGACGATGTCGGCCGGGGAGCCCGAGCCCAGCTCGAACGCGGGGCGCTGGGCCGGCAGCGTGAAGCTGTCGGCGGCCGGAAGACGGTCGGCCGGGTGGTCTTCCGCCGGGAGCCGTTCGGGCGGGCGGTCGTCCACCGGGACGCCGTCCACCGGGACGCCGCCGCCCACCGGGAGCACGCCGTCCACCGGGATGCCGCCGCCCACCGGGAGGCCGTCGGCCGGGAGGTCGGTCGCCGCCGGGGGGTGCTCGGTCGGGCGGGCGGGCGGCGGAGGGTCGTCCGCCGGGCGCGGGCGGAGCCTGCCGGGGCGGGTGGCCGCCAGCGGCTTGGAGTCGAGCAGCGGCGCCTGACCGAGCGGCCGAGCGATGAACGGGTTTTCCCTTTCGCCCTGCGCGGCCGGCAGGTCGACGACTGCCTGGTTCGGCTCGGGGTCGGAAATTTCGGTTTTGTCGTTCGGGGCGGTCTCCGGCTCTTCGGCATGCGCGGGCCGCCGCAATCGAGAGCCGGCGCCGCCCGGGCCGGGATCCACGGACCGCCGCGACGACGCCTTGCGCAGCGACTCCGGACTCGTGCGCGGCCGCGACAACGACGCTCGGACGGCGGCGGCCGCATCCCCGGCCGGTCGCATCCACACCCCGCGGTCGGCGGTCGGCGCATCCCCGGCCGGTCGCAACAGCGACGCCAGTCCGGCTGCGGCATCCTCCGCCGCCGGGCGGGTCGACGTCCCGTCCTCGCCTGCCTCAGACCCGGCGTCCACCCCGGCGGGCCCGGACCCGGCGCCACCCTCGGCCGCCCCGGACCCGGCGTCACCCTCGGCCGCCCCAGACCCGGTGTCGGCGCCGGCGGCCTCAAACTCGGGGCCGGCCTCGACTGACTCAGGCTCGCCGCCGACCTCCGCCGCCCCGGACTCGGCATCGACCTCAGCGGCCCTGGACTCGGCATCGACCTCGGCGGCGTCGACCTCCGTGGCGTCGACCTCGGCGGCGCGGGACTCGGCATCGACCTCGGCAGCGCCGGACTCGGCATCGACCTCAGCGGCCCTGGACTCGGCATCGGCTTCCGGCGCCGGAGCGGACTCCGGAGAGGGCTCCGGAGAGGGCTTCGAGGCCGGCGCGGGCGCGGGCCGGGCCAGATCCGCGCGGGCCGCGATCAGATCCGGCCGGACGGCGACCGTGCGCGCCGCCGCCAGCCCGGCCGCCACCGTGGTGGCGATCTCGGCCGCATAGACGCCGTCCGGGTCGTAGTCCGGATCGAAGACGGTGATCTCGACGCCCAGGCAGTGCGGCGACTCGACCAGCCCGGCCAGCAGGATCTCCAGCTCCGGGAACGCGATGCCGCCCGGCGACGGCGCGTCGACCGCCGGCATCACCGCCGGGTCGAGCACATCGACGTCGACGTGCAGCCAGTACCCCGCGCAGTCGACCAACTGGTCGCGGGCCCATTGGGCGCTGCGAGCCGCGCCCTCCACCCGCAGCGCCGGGACCGGCCGGGTCACGATGCCCGCCGCCTGCAGGTCGAGGCGGTACTCGTCCTGGGCGCGCAACCCCAGCACCACCACGTCGATGTCGCGGAAGTACGGCCGCCGTCCCTCGATCGACGCCAGGTCCGACTGACCGCGACCGGTGACCAGCGCGAGATCCTCCCCCGCCGCGGCGCCCACATAGGACGCGTTCCCGGGGTGGCGGAAGTCGGAGTGACCGTCCACAAAGACCAGGCCGATCCGGCCGCCGACCGCCTCGCCGAGCCGGTGCATGGCCAGCCCCGAGCCGAGCAGGATCGAACAGTCCCCGCCGAGGATCACCGGGAACTCGCCGGCGTCCAGGATCGCGCCGATTCGGTCGGCGAGCCGGCGGGAGTACGCGGCGATCTGCGACGCGTGCGCGACACCGTCCCCGGGCCGCCAGTCGCCCGGGTCGTATCGGGGCGGGGTCAGGCAGCCCGCGTCGCGCGCACCGAGCTTGGTGAGCAGGCCGTGGTCGCGGAGCGCTCCGGGCGCCTTGGCGCAGCCGGGCACCGACGTCGCGGTCGGCGGGCGCAGACCGAGATTGGACGGTGCGTCGAGGACTGCGATCCGGCGCACGGAACCTCCCGCCTAGAACAGGGCGCTGGCCAGCTGGCGCCGGGCCGTGGCGACCGCCGGGTCGTCCGGTCCGGCCACGCTGAACAGCGAGAGCAAATGCTTGCGTACGACGTCGCGCTCGTCCCCGGCGGTGCGCTTGACCAGCTTGATCAGCCGCTGGTACGCCCGGTCGGCCTGGCCCGAGAGCACCTCGACGTCGGCCGCCAGGCACTGGGCCTCGAGGTCGTCCTGGTTGGCCTCGGCCGCGGCCAGCGCGGCGCTCGGGTCGGCACCGCCCACCCGGCGGTACAGATCGACCTGGGCCAGGCCGGACTCGGCGACGGCGTCGGCCGGGGACTCGGCGAGGATCTTCTTGTACGCCGCCTCGGCCGCGTCGAGGTCGCCGTCCATGAGCGCTTCGTCGGCGGCGTCGAGCCGCGGGTCGGCGGCCGCCTCGACGGTCACACCGCCGGCCTTGAGCACCGCGTCCACATACTGCTTGACCTGGTGCTCGGGCAGCACGCCGGTAAAGCCCTCGACGAGCTGACCGCCGACGACCGCGACCACCATCGGGATGCCCTGCACGCGCAGCGCCTGGGCGAGCCGGGGGTTGGCGTCTACATCGACCTTGCCGAGCACCCAGCTGCCGGCGCCGTCCCGGGCGAGCTTTTCGAGCACCGGGGACAGCTGCTTGCACGGCTCGCACCAGTCGGCCCAGAAATCGAGGATCACCGGTGTGGTCAGCGAACGCTCGAGGACGGCGGACTGGAAGTTGGCCTCGGTGACGTCGATGATCGCCTCGGGCCCGCCGCCGGGCAGGCCGGCCGGGACACCCGCGGTGGGCGCCGCTCCGGCTCCGCCGGCGTCGGCCGAGGAGGGACGGCTGGGGCCCGCCGCCGGGGACGGGGCCGGGGTGCGCAGCGCGCTGAGGTCGACCGCGCCGCGGGTGAAGATCGACGGAGTGGTCCGTGGGTCGCTCATGGTTACCTAGTCTCGCACGCTGGCAAGGCGGTTCGCGTGCCGCGCGGCGGTCGATATCGGAGGTCACAACGGCACGTCATCCCCGATACTTGACGCCGCCGCGCGGTTACGCAAGATCCCACAACGGTCCTGGGAGTGCCAGATGCCCGACGGGCGACACGACCGCAGCGAAGTGCGGCATGTCGCCCGTTTTGCGGAGTTAGCGGCGCGGCGAATACGGCTCAGAAGCGGGCCGGCTCGCGGTAGATGCCCCACTCCCCCTTCAGCACGCCACAGATCTCGCCGAGCGTCGCCTCGGCCCGCGCCGCCTCGAGCATCGCCGGGATCATGTTCTCCTCGGTGCGCGCGACGGCCACCAGTTTGTCGAGGGCGGCCTTGACCCGTACGGAATCCCGGGCGGCCCGCCGGTCGCCGAGCTCGCGTCGCTGCGCCACCTCGACCTCGTGCGAGACCCGCAGGATCTCCAGTTCCTTCGCCACCGTGCCGGTGTGGGCGTTGACGCCGACGATGCGCTTCTCGTCCTTCTCCAGCGCCTGCTGGTAGACGAACGCGGCCTCGGCGATGTTCGCGGTGAACCAGCCGTCCTCGATGCCGCGCAGGATGCCGGAGGTGACGCTGCCGTCCTCGCCCAGTTCGCGGATGCGGGCAAAGATCTCCTCGGCCTCGGCCTCGATCCGGTCGGTGAGCGCCTCCAGATACCACGAGCCGCCGAGCGGGTCGGCCACGTTGACCACGCCGGTCTCCTCCATCAGCACCTGCTGGGTGCGCAGGGCGATCTCGGCGGACTCGTCGGTGGGCAGCGCGAGCGTCTCGTCGAGGGCGTTGGTGTGCAACGAGTTCGTCCCGCCAAGCACCGCGGCCAGCGCCTCGACGGCGGTGCGCACCACGTTGTTGACCGGCTGCTGCGCGGTCAGGCTGACCCCCGCGGTCTGCGTGTGGAACTTCAGCCACAACGCCTTCTCGCTGGTCGCGCCGTACTCGTCGCGCAGGTGCCGGGCCCAGATGCGGCGCGCGGCGCGGAACTTCGCGATCTCCTCGAAGAAGTCGATGTGTGCGTCGAAGAAGAAGCTCAGCCCGGGCGCGAACTGATTGACGTCGAGCCCGCGGGACAGTCCGAGCTCGACATAGCCGAAGCCGTCGGCCAGCGTGTAGGCCAGCTCCTGCGCGGCCGTCGAGCCGGCCTCGCGGATGTGGTAGCCGCTGACCGACAGCGGCTTGTACTTCGGGATCTCCCGCGCGCAGTACTCCATCAGGTCGCCGATCAGGCGCAGGTGCGGCTCGGGCGCGAACAGCCACTCCTTCTGCGCGATGTACTCCTTGAAGATGTCGGTCTGCAGCGTGCCGTCGAGCCGGCTCAGCTCGGCGCCCTGCCGCTCGGCGGCCACCAGGTACATGCAGAAGATCGGCACGGCCGGCCCGGAGATCGTCATGCTCGTGGTGACCCGGCCGAGGTCGATGCCGGCGAAGAGCACGTCCATGTCGGCGGCCGAGTCGATCGCCACCCCGCAGTGCCCGACCTCGCCGAGCGACTGCGGGTCGTCGGAGTCGCGGCCCATCAGCGTGGGCATGTCGAAGGCGACGCTGAGCCCGCCACCGCCGGCCGCGAGGATCATCTTGTACCGCTCGTTGGTCTGCTGCGCGTTCCCGAACCCCGCGAACTGGCGGATGGTCCAGGTGCGTCCGCGATATCCGGTCGGATAGAGACCCCGGGTGTACGGGAACTCGCCCGGCCACCCGATGCGCTCGAAACCGGGGTGAGCGGCCCCGTCGGGCGGCCCGTAGACCGGGTCGACGGGCACCCCGGAGAGGGTGGTGAAGTCGGCTTCCCGCTTACGAGAGGCGTCGTAGCGCCGTTGCCAGCGCTCCCGGCCGGCGGCGATGTCGGCAGCATCCATGCAGCCATCGTAGAGGCAAACCTGAACGATCCCTAAGGGCCACCGTCAGACCCGGTGGTCGAGTATCCACGACTGCGGGTTTCCGCGGCGGTAGGCCATCCTGAGGAAGAACGGCAGCATCGCGTCGCGGATGGCGGCGCCGACCGGACCGGCCGTCTT
Organism: Actinoplanes sp. KI2; assembly: GCF_025630775.1. Classification (GTDB taxonomy): domain Bacteria; phylum Actinomycetota; class Actinomycetes; order Mycobacteriales; family Micromonosporaceae; genus Actinoplanes. Next base: position 194,404 of record NZ_JAOSZE010000010.1, on the reverse strand, counting down.
GCCGCTGCCGTTGCGGCGGCCGACGGCGACCACCTTCTCCACCCGGGGGCGGCGGATCCGCTCGTACTCGCCGAGCGCGCCGGGCAGGTCGCCGGGGCGCTCGGCCAGGCAGCGACCGAGGACCACGGCGTCCTCGATCGCCATCGAGGCGCCCTGGCCCGAGGACGGGGCCACGGCGTGCGCGGCGTCGCCGGCCAGCACCACCCGATCGGAGTGCCACACCGGGACGCGACTCAGGTCGTCGGTGTTCCACGGGCCGATCGCCTCGTCCGTCGCCCGGATGATCGCGGCGGCGGGCAGACCCTCGTCGGCGAACAGGTCGATCAGGTGGGCGCGCCAGGACTCGGGCGTGTAGTCGCCGGGCCGCACCGGACGCTTGCTCGGCGGGTTGGCGAACCACCACACCGCGCCGCCGGGCGCCGTCGCCCAGCCGAAGAACGCCCGGCGGCCGAACGCCATGTGCACGAGGCCGGGCGTGCGGTCGAACTCGGCCTCGATCGGGTGGTCGGTGAAGCCGCCCGCGTTGAGCAGGCCCAGATAGGTCGGCGCGGGGCCGCCCGGATTGAGCACCTCGCGCACCCGCGACCGCAGGCCGTCGGCGCCGACCAGCAGGTCACCCTCGACGGTCGAGCCGTCGTCGAAGGCCGCGGTGACGCCGCCGGCGTGCTCCCGGTAGCCGGTGAGCCGCCGGTCGTACTCGATCGGGATGCCGCGCTCGGCGGCGACGGCGCGCAGCGCGGAATAGAGGTCGGCGCGGCGGATGGTCGTGGTGACCGTGCCGTCGGCGGCGGGCCCACCGAGCGGGAGCAGGGCCAGCCGGCGACCGGCTCCGTTGACCATGGCCAGGGTCGGCGTGGCGAACCCGGCGGCCAGCACCCGGGCCGGGTCGAGATCGAGGGCGCGCAGGGCGGCCAGGCCGTTGACCGCGACGGTCAGGAAGGCGCCGCGCTCGTCGGCGACCCCGTCGGGACGGGACTCGAGCAGGCGCGGCTGCCAGCCGGCGCGCTGCAGGGCGATGGCGGCGACGGTGCCGGCGATCCCGCCGCCGGCCACCAGGGCTATATTAGTCATACTCTGACTATGCATACTATGACTAAGAATCGTCAAGCCCCGTAGGCTGATCAAATGCAGGGAGAACCGCGCCGCTCGACGCTGGCCGTGGTGTTGCTGGCGCTGCTCACCGAGGCGCCGATGCACCCGTACCGGATGCAGCAGGTGATCAAGGAGCGCGGGCAGGACCAACTGGTCAACGTGGCCCAGCGCAACAGCGTCTACCAGGCCCTCGAACGGCTGGTGCGGGACGGCCTGGCCCGGCCGGCGGCGACCGCGCGGGAGGCGGGGCGGCCGGAGCGCACGACGTACGAGATCACCGAGGACGGCGCGACGACGTTCCGCCGATGGCTCACCTCGATGCTGCCGACGCCGGCCCGAGAGTTCCCGGAGTTCCCGGCCGCGCTCGCGTTCCTCGCGGTCCTGGCCCCCGCCGAGGTCAAGGGCCTGCTGGAACGGCGGATCGAGGCGCAGCGGGAACGGCTGACGGCGATCGGAGAGCAGGCGCCGCCCGGGATGCCGCGGCTGTTCCTGATCGAGGACGAGTACCGCGCGGCCATGCTGACCGCCGAGATCGCCTGGCTGCGCTCGGTGGTGGCGGACCTGGACAGCGGCACCTTCACCTGGGACCTGGCGCTGATCCAGAAGACCCTGGCGGAGTTCTCCTAGAGCCCCTTGATCAACTCGTCGGCGGCGGCGTACGGGTCGAGCTCACCGGCCGCGACCGCCGCGGCGAGGGTGCTCAACGCCGTACCCTCGTGCAGGTCTCCGATCCGGGCCCGCAGCGCACCCATGGCGATCGCCTCGACCTCGACGGACGCCCGCCGCTCGCGGCGGCGCTGCAGGTTGCCGCTCGACTCCAGCCAGGCCCGATGCTTGCCGATCGCCTCGACCACGTCGCCGATGCCCTCGCCGCGCACCGCCGTGGCCCGCACGACCTGCGGCCGCCAGTCGCCCGGCGCGCGCTCACCGAGGCCGAGCATGCCCTGGATATCGCGGTAGGTGGCGTCGGCGCCGGGCCGATCGGCCTTGTTGATCACGAAGACGTCGGCGATCTCGAGGACGCCGGCCTTGACCGCCTGGATCGCGTCGCCCATCCCGGGCGCGAGCAGCACCAGCGTCGTGTCGGCGAGCGAGGCGATCTCCACCTCGGCCTGGCCCACGCCGACCGTCTCGACCAGGATCACCTCGCAGCCGGCGCCCTCGAGCACGCGCACCGCCTGCGGCGTGGCCGCGGCGAGCCCGCCGAGCTGGCCACGGCTGGACATCGAGCGGATGTAGACACCGGGGTCGACCGTGTGCTCCTGCATGCGCACCCGGTCGCCGAGGATCGCGCCGCCGGTGAACGGGCTGGACGGGTCGACGGCGAGCACACCGACCCGGCGGCCCTCCGCGCGCAACTGCCGGACCAGCTCGTTGGTCGTGGTGGACTTGCCCACCCCGGGCGAGCCGGTCAGGCCGACCACCTGGGCGTGCCCGGCGTACGGCGCGAGCGCGGCGGCGACCTCGGGCAGCGCCGGGTCGCCGTTCTCGACGAGGCTGATCAGCCGGGCCACCGAGCGGGCGTCACCCTCGCGCGCCCGGGCGACCAGAGTGGGCACGTCGTGCCGGCGACTCACGCCGAACTGCCCCTGGGAAAGGGCCGGTTCACGCGGCAGGCACCTCGATGAGCAGCGCGTCGCCCTGCCCGCCGCCGCCGCACAGGCCGGCCGCGCCCAAACCGCCGCCGCGGCGCTTGAGCTCCAGCGCCAGGGTCAGCACCAGCCGGGCGCCGGACATGCCGACCGGGTGGCCGAGCGCGATCGCACCGCCGTTGACGTTGACGATCTCGCCGGAGACGCCGAGCTCCCGCATCGACTGGATGCCCACCTGGGCGAACGCCTCGTTGATCTCGATCAGGTCGAGGTCGGACACGGCCTTGCCGGCCTTGGTCAGCGCGTGCTTGATCGCGTTGGCCGGCTGCGACTGCAGCGAGCTGTCCGGGCCGGCCACGTTGCCGTGCGCGACGACCTCGGCGAGCCAGGTGAGCCCGAGCTCCTCGGCCTTGGCCTTGCTCATCACCACGACCGCGGCGGCGCCGTCGGAGATCGGCGAGGCGCTGCCCGCGGTGATCGTGCCGTCCTTGGCGAAGGCCGGGCGCAGCTTGGCCAGCGACGCGGCGGTGGTGTCGGGGCGTACCCCCTCGTCGGTGTCGACGACCAGGTCGCCGCCGCGCTGGGCGATGGTGATCGGCGCGATCTCCTCGGCGAAGTGGCCGTTCTTCTGCGCGGCGGCGGCCCGCTGGTGACTGGCCGCGGCGAACTCGTCCTGCTCCTCGCGGGAGATGCCGAGCTTGGCGCCGCTGCGCTCGGTGGACTCGCCCATCGCGATGCCGTCCCACGGGTCGGTGAGCGCGTCGAACGCCATGTGGTCGCGCATCGTCACGTCGCCGTACTTGACGCCCTGGCGCTGGTTGATCAGGTGCGGCGCGTTGGTCATCGACTCCATGCCGCCGGCCACCACGATCTCGAACTCGCCGGCCCGGATCAGCTGGTCGGCCAGGGCGATCGCGTCCAGCCCGCTCAGGCACACCTTGTTGATCGTGATGGCGGGCGTCGTCATCGGGATGCCGGCGGCCACGGCGGCCTGGCGGGCGGTGATCTGGCCGGCGCCGGCCTGCAGGACCTGTCCCATGATCACGTACTCGACCTGGTCGGGGCGCACGCCGGCGCGCTCGAGGGCGGCGCCGATCGCGTGGCCGCCCAGGGCGGTGCCGGAGAGGGATTTCAGATTGCCGAGCAGGCGGCCCATGGGTGTGCGGGCGCCACTGACGATTACCGAGGTGGTCACGGGTGATCGCTTTCGTCCTGAACGGTGGTTCAAGTAAGACTAGTAGCATGACCAACGCCTCACCTAACGCCGCTGAGAATGTCACATTCCTGGGCGTGGACCTCCTGCGGATCGACCACGTGGGCATCGCGGTGCCCGATCTCGACGCCGCGAAGGCCTTCTATGCCGAGACCTTCGGCCTGCACGTCGTGCACGAAGAGACGAACGAGGAGCAAGGCGTACGGGAGGCGATGCTCGCGGTCGGCGACGGCGCCGGCCCGCGGCTGCAGTTGCTCGCACCGGCCCGGCCCGATTCGACGATCGCCAAGTTCCTCGACCGCAGCGGGCCGGGACTGCAGCAACTGGCCTACACGGTGGCCGACGTCGAGGCGGCGTCGGCGGCACTGCGCGCCCGGGGCCTCCGGCTTCTCTACGACACACCCCGCCGGGGAACGGCCGGATCACGGATCAACTTCGTCCACCCCAAGGACGCGGGTGGGGTTCTGGTGGAATTGGTGGAGCCTGCCCGATAGCTCCGTCTTACGGGTGAATCGTCCTGACGGATCGCGGGCGGCCTGGCAGGATCGTGGACATCGAGCGGCGCGACCGCCCGGCCGATCTCGCAGAACCCGGATACAGCAGGTGACAGCGCGGCGAACAGCTTTCGCCGGGCGGCTTGCGCCCGCCGCCCGAACGGCGGGCACCACAACTTCCGGGCTGCTCAAAAGCTGATCTACGTGTCGTTTCCGATGCCCGTCCGCTCTTGCGTGGCTGGTGCGTCTTCGCCAGGATGGCCCAATGCCTCAGCAGCAGGATCAGAACTTGGCATTCTTCGACGGTGCAAACTCGCAGCACGACTTCACCGTCGTTCTCCGCGGCTACGACCGCGGGCAGGTGGACGCACATCTGGGCCGGCTCATCGCCGCGCTTAACCAGTCCCAGCAGGCCCAGGGCGAGGCCGAGCAGCGGATGAACGACGCGCAGCGACGGCTGCGCCAGGCCGAGCAGCGGCTCAACGCCGTGGAGCAGAAGCTCGCCGACAGCAACAAGCTGCTGGAGGAGAACAACCGGCCCACGCTCTCCGGGCTGGGCACCCGGGTCGAGCAGATCCTGCGGCTGGCCGAGGAGCAGGCGAACGACCACCGCAGCGAGGCGAAGCGGGAGTCCGAGGGCATCCTCTCGGCGGCCCGGCTGGAGGCCCGCGAGATCACCGACAAGGCGCGCGCTGAGGCCGCCGCCATGAAGGCGACCGCCGAGCGCGAGGCCGGCCAGGTCCGCACGCACGCCGAGCGGGAGGCGGCCGAGGCCCGCGTCCAGGCCCGGCGGGAGGCGGACACGCTCCGGTCGGACGCCGACCGCGAGACCAAGCAGCTGCGTACGGTCACCGCGCACGAGGTCGCCGAGCTGAAGTCGACCGTGGAGCGTGAGGTCGCGTCGCTGCGCGCCACCGCCGAGCGCGAGATCACCCAGCTGCGGGCCAAGGCCTCCCGCGAGGCGGAGGAGAAGCGCGCCGAGGCGACCAAGCTGCTGACCGACACCCGCGACAAGCGCGACAAGGACCTGCAGTCCCTGGCGCTGGAGATCGCCGAGCGGCGGGAGAAATCCGAGCGCGAGGAGTCCCAGCGGCACGCCGCCCAGCTCGCCGCCACCCAGAAGATGGTGGGCGAGGCCGAGGAGCGGGCCCGCGCCGCCGAGGACCGCGCGAAGGAGATCGAGCAGCGCGCCGAGCAGCGCCGGGTCGAGTCCGAGCGCAACGCGGTGGAGACCACCGAGAAGTCCCGCGCCCTCGCGGAAAAGACGGTGAGCGAGGCCCGCGCCGAGGCCCAGCGGTTGATGAGCGAGGCCCGCACCGAGGCCGAGCTGACCACCCAGGCGGCCAAGCGTGAGGTGGAAGATCTCACCCGTCAGAAGGACCAGGTCACCAACCAGCTCGGTCAGATGTTGTCCGGTCTGTCCGGTCTCGTGCCGGGGGTGGGCGGCGGCGCCAAGGCGGCTGCCGAGGCCGCGAAGTCGGCGTCGCCGGCCCAGCGCAGCCCCGAATCGGCCCAGCGCAGCGCCGAGGCGGACCACAACGGCGCTGGTGACAAGCCGGTGGCTGCCAAGACCAACTCCTGAGTATTTCACCCTCAGTTCCTGAGTCGTTCGCCACTGATCCCTCCGGTTGCGTCATCCGTCCGGGTGCGCGACGGTAGTTCAGTCGGCCGCTACACATCGATGCGGGCCGTATCGGAGTTTCTCCGATGCGGCCTGACTCGTTTTGCGCGCGTAGCCTTGCTCACGGCGAGCCGGCTCAGACAAATCTCAACTAGACGCATACTCCGCCCAGGACGGTGTGTATCCCTCCCAGACGGGACGATGCGTATGTGAGGATGGACAGCATGTCGCATGGCGGTGAAATCTTCGGTCTTGGCGGAGACGCGGCCACCGAGCCCAGCTTCGAAACCGCCCTGCGGGGCTACGAGAAGAAGCAGGTCGAGCGGTACGTCGCGAGAGCCGAGAACGAGATAGCCGCGCTGGCCTCCGAACGCGAGCAGGCGTATGCCCAGATCCAGGGCATGGCCGCGCAGATCGAGCGCCTCCAGCAGGAGATCACCCAAGCCCGCCGGGACGGCGGGATCGGGCCCGAGGTCACCTTCCACCACCTGGGCCCGCGGATCGGGCGGATACTCGAGCTGGCCGAGGAGCAGGCCGAGGCGATCAAGGCATCGGCCACCGACGACATCGCCGCCCGGCTCGCCGAGGCCGAGCGCATCCGGGCCGAGGCGGAAAAGCACGCCCGCGACGGCGTCCGCGATTTCGAGATCGCCCTGGCCGCCCGGCGCGCCGAGGAGGAGCGGGCCGACGTCGTCAAGCGCGCCGCGCAGGAAAAGGCGTTGTCCGCCGCCCGCCAGTCCGCCGAGCAGATGCGCGCCGAGGCCGAGGGCATGCTGGCCCGCGCCCGAACCGACGCCCAGCAGCTCACCGAGCAGGCCGCGCGAGACGCGCACCGGGTGCGCGCCGAGGCCGACGGCTACGCCCAGTCCGCCCGGATGCAGGCCGACCAGGAGATCAAGGCCATCCGGGAGAAGAGCCAGCAGGAGATCGACGCGCAGCGGGCGGACGCCGACCGCACGCACAACGAGCTGAAGGCCACCGCGGAGCAGGAGCTCGGGCAGCTCCGCCAGTCCCTCGCCCAGGAGCTCGCCCAGCAGCGCGCGGCCGTCGAGAAGCAGTGCGCCGACCTGCGCAGCGAGGCCGACAAGTACGCCGAGGAGGTGCTCCGCCGCTCGGACGACCAGGCCACCGCCGTACGCCGGGAAATCGAGTCTCAGCAGGAGAAGATCGCGCAGGCCGCCGCCGACCTCGAGGCCGCCCAGGCCGCGACCGCCGAGGCGGAGCGGCAGCTCGCGGAGGCGCAGGAGCGCGCCCGTGCCGGCCGGCAGGAGGCCGAGCAGGTCGATGAGCAGATCGCCGAGATGCGCAAGCAACTGGAGGCCGAGACCGTGCGGGTCGTCGAGGCGCAGCGGGGCGCCGAGGCCGCCGAGCGGCACGCCGCCGACATCCGCCGCCAGGTGCAGAAGGAAGCGAAGCGGGTCGCCGAGCTGGCCGCCGCCGCGGTGCTCGCCGCCGCCGCCTCCCCTGACGGGGACGACGAGGACGACCGCGACGACATCGACCGCGAAAAGAACGACGAGCCGGCCGAGAAGGCCGTCGCCGGTGGCTCGGTCGGCGCGCACGCCGCGGAGGAGTCGGTCGGCCAGCACGCGGTCGGCCAGCACGCCGCGGAGGAATCGGTCGGCCAGCACGCGGCCGGGCCGGGCAAGGTCACCGCATCGGCCAAGGTCACCGTGCCGCCCGCCTCTCGGGTAGGTGCCGACGCGGAGTAGTCGGGTGATAGCCTCCGCCGAAAAGATCGGCGGGAGGACTTGGCCCGGTGGCCGCAGACGAAGAGATCGAGACCGCTCCGGCGGACGACGTGGACGACGCGACCACCGAGGCGGAGCTTGAGGGCCGCTTCGGCCGCCCCGGACCGCCGATCGACCGGCGCAACCCGTTCATCATCGGCCTGCTGGGCGGGCTCGGCCTGCTCCTCGCGTACACCATCTTCCTGGGGATTCGCAACGCCGCGTCGATCCTGGTCCTGATCTTCATCGCGGCGTTCCTGGCCATCGGCCTCAACCCGGCGGTGAGCTGGCTGCGCCGGCGCGGCGTCCCGCGCGGCGGCGCGGTCGCGATCGTGGCGCTGGTGGTGCTGGCGCTGCTGATCGGCGGCATCATCGCGCTGATTCCGCCGCTGGTCACGCAGACCAACGAGCTGATCAAAAACGTGCCCGACTACGTGTCGCAGCTGCAGCGCAACCAGACGATCAAAGAGCTGATCGTGCGCTACGACATCATGGAGAAGGTCACCAGCGCGGTCAACGCGGGCACGGTCGGCAACGCGGTCGGCGGCGTCGTGGGCGGGGCCAAGCTGATCTTCGGAACGATCTTCAACACGCTCACCGTGCTGGTCCTGACGATCTACTTCATGGCCGCCTTCGACCGGCTGCGCGAGTCGGCCTACTCGCTGGCGCCGGCCTCCCGGCGAGCCCGGGTGCGGCTGCTCACCGACGAGATCCTGACCAAGGTCGGCGCGTACATGGTGGGTGCGCTCGCGATCGCGGTGCTGGCCGGCTTCAGCTCGTTCGTGCTCGCCATGATCCTCGGGCTGGCCTACCCGTTCGCGCTGGCCGTGGTGGTCGCCGTCTGCGACCTGATCCCGCAGATCGGCGCCACCCTCGGCGCGATCATCGTGAGCCTGGTGGGCTTCGCCTCGTCGCTCACCGCCGGGCTGGTCTGCGTCGTCTTCTTCATCATCTACCAGCAGGTGGAGAACTACCTGATCTATCCGAGCGTGATGCGCCGGTCGGTGAAGGTGAGCGACGTGGCGGCGGTGGTCGCGGCGCTGCTCGGGGTGGCGCTGTTCGGCGTGGTGGGCGCGCTGGTGGCGATCCCGATGGTGGCCGCCGTTCAGCTGATCATTCGCGAGGTCGTGGTGCCGAGTCAGGAGAGCCACTGAGCGGTCCGGGGACGGGCACGTCGGCGAAGGCGGCCACGGTGCGGTCGGCGTAGGCGTTCATGTCGCCGCTCTCCATCGGGCCGTCCCAGGTCCGCGGCAGCGGGACGGGGACGTCGGGCGCGACCCGCTTGACGATCTCGTCCAGCACGCGCTCGGCGTCGCCGACCCAGAGGTGCTTCGCGCCGTCCACCGGGACAACCTCCGCCACCCCGGCAAATCGGTCAGCGGCCTCGGCCGGTCGCAGGTAGTCGTCGAACTCGGGAATCAGGGCGGTGAGCGGTTTGCCGCTGCTCTTCCACGCGTCAAGGTGGTCTTGCCGGGAGTACCGCAGCGGCGGCGAGAGCAGGATCGCGCCGACCACCGCCGGGTCGAGGCCGTGCATGAGGGTCAGGTCGGTGCCGAAGGACCAGCCCAGCAGCCAGATGTTCGGCAATTCCGAAAAATCGGCAAATTCTATGGCGGCGGCCACGTCGTACTTCTCGCCGAGGGCGCCCTCGAACGCGCCCTCCGACGTCCCTCGCACGCTGCTGGTCCCCCGGGTGTTGAAGCGCAGCACCGCGAGTCCGGCCAGCGCCGGCAGCCGCCAGGCCGCCTTGCGGAAGACGTGACTGTCCATCATGCCGCCGTGCGTGGGCAGCGGGTGCAGGCACACCAGCGTGGCGACCGGGTCGCGGTCGAGCGGGCGGGCCAGCTCACCGACCAGGGTGAGGCCGTCGGCGGTGTGCAGCTCGATGTCCTCGCGATGCGCGGGCAGTATCGAGTTCGCACGGATCTGGTTCGTCATCTGATGATCATCACCCATAGTGCGGAGCGTTGCGCGAGCGTTCCACCCCGGGGGCGCGCCGGTCCCGGGCCTTCCAGCAGCCGGTGTGCCAGTGCCGGCGGTCGGTGAGGTCGCCGCGCTCGTCGGCCGGCCAGGCCACCACGTGCGCCACGCCGGGCCGGATCTCCTGCATGCACCCCGGGCAGCGGTACGCCTTCGTCGCCGACCCGCCGAAGATGGACCGCACCATCCACTCCCCGTCCTGCCACTGCTGGACGCCATCGACGCCCTTGCGCACGCGTTCGTCCGTCAACTCAGGGGACTCCGAGGCGGAACGACGGCGGGGGTGATTTCGGCGCGGCACCAGTCAAGAGTACGTAGTGACTGACGGGTAACAACGGCCGTAGACTCCGCCCATGACGGCTACTCGCGTTCCCGGCGTGCCGGTGATCGAAGACGGCGTGCTCATCTCCACCAACCCGGCCAGCGGCGACGAGGCCGGCCGCGTCCCGGTCGCCGACGCCGCGGCGGTCGGCGCCGCCGTCGAGCGCGCTCGGGAGGCCGCGTCCTGGTGGCTGCGACTCGGCTTCGACGGCCGCAAGGAGCGGCTGCTGCGCTGGCGCTCGCTGATCGTCCAGCGGATCGAGGAGCTGGCCCAGCTCACCTCCTTGGAGGCGGGCAAGCCGCACGACGACGCGGTCATGGAGACGGTCGCCGCGATCGAGCACCTCGACTGGGCGGCCCATCACGCGAAGCGGGTGCTCGGCCCGCGGCGTACCCGCACCCGGCTCCTGCTGGCCGAGCACGCCGGCCACCTGGAGTACCAGCCGTACGGCGTGGTCGGCGTGATCGGCCCGTGGAACTACCCGATCGTCACGCCGATCGGCCCGATCAGCGGCGCGCTCGCGGCCGGCAACGCGGTGGTCTTCAAGCCGAGTGAGTACACCCCGATCGTCGGCCAGTGGCTGGTCGACACGTTCGCCGAGGTGGTGCCCGAGCACCCGGTGCTGCAGGCGGTGCACGGCCTGGGTGACGTCGGCGGCGCGCTGTGCCGCTCGGGGGTCGGCAAGGTGGCGTTCACCGGCTCCACCGCCACCGGCAAGAAGGTGATGGCCGCCTGTGCGGAAAACCTGGTCCCGGTCGTGATCGAGGCGGGCGGCAAGGACGCGTTGATCGTCGACGCCGACGCGGACATCCCGGCCGCCGCCGAGGCGGCCGTCTGGGGCGGCATGACCAACGCCGGCCAGACCTGCATCGGCATCGAGCGGGTGTACGCGGTGGCCCCGGTCTACGACCGGCTGGTGCAGGAGATCGTGGCCCGGGCCGGCAAGCTGCGCACCGGCGAGGAGATCGGCCCGATCACCATGCCCCGGCAGATCGACATCATCCGCGACCACATCGACGACGCGCTGGCCAAGGGCGGCAAGGCGGTCCTCGGCGGTGCCGACGCGGTGCAGCCGCCGTACGTGGCGCCGACCGTGCTGGTCGACGTCCCGGCCGACTCGTCGGAGATCCGCGAGGAGACGTTCGGGCCGACCCTGACGATCACCAAGGTCGCCGATGCCGACGAGGCGGTGCGACTGGCCAACGACAGCCCGTACGGTCTCGGTGGTGCGGTCTTCGGCAAGAAGAACGCGGTCCGCATCGCCCGCCGGCTGCGCTCCGGCATGGTCGCGGTCAACTCCACGCTGACCTTCGTCGGCATGGGCAACCTGCCGTTCGGCGGCGTCGGCGACTCCGGCTTCGGCCGCATCCACGGCGAGGACGGCCTGCGCGAGTTCGCCCGGCCCAAGGCGATCACGGTGCGCCGCGCCAAGTCGATGCTGCCGTCGACGACCTTCGAGCGCACCCCGGCCCAGATCAAGCAGATCGTCAAGGTGGTACGGATGCTGTACGGGCGCAAGAGCTAGGTGCTCGTAAGCTGTCGGGGTGGTCGATCATCCCGCCGTCGAGGTCGAGGACCTGCACGTCAGTTACGGCTCCACACCGGTGCTGGTCGGCGTCGCGCTCACCGTCCCGGCCAACTCCGGCGTCTGCGTGACCGGCGAGAACGGTATCGGCAAGTCGACGCTGCTGCGCTGCGTGAGCAGCCTCCAGGAGCCCGACTCCGGCACCATCCGGGTCTTCGGCGCGCCGCCCGGCGCCGGGCCCGAGTTCTGGCGGGCCGTGGTCACCACCGTTGAGCCACCGACCTGGTACCCGGGCCTCACCGTGCACGAGCACGCCGAGCTGGTCTGCCGCGCGCACGGGCAGGACCCGCAGGAGGCCGGCATCGACGAGGCGCTCGAGCGACTAGGCCTGGCCGGGCACGCCGACGCGATCCCGCCGTCGCTCTCCTCCGGGCAGAAGCAGCGGCTCACCCTGGCGTGCGCGCTGCTGCGGCCCAGCTCGCTGCTGATCCTCGACGAGCCCGAGCAGCGGCTCGACCCGGACGGCCGCAAGGAGGTGGCGGCGCTGCTCGCGCAGTACCTCGAGGACGGCGGCTCGCTGCTGATGGCCAGCCATGACGAGTCGTTCGCGGCGGCGTCCGGGGCGCAGGTCACCACAATGGAGTCGCTGAGCGCGGACCCCACATGAGCACGGCCACCGTCCCGCTCGCGCCGATCCGCCGATGGATCGGCCGCCGTCAGTCGGCGCACCGGGAACGCGGCGCCACCGCCGGCAACATCTACTTCGCGTTGCTGTTCGTGGCGATCGTCGGCGGCATGGTGCACAAGCAACTCGCCGTGGTCTTCTGGCCGTCCGCGCCGAACGCCTCCCGGCTCGTCGCCGCATCGCTGGTCCCGGTCCTGTTCGGCCTGCTCTACTTGGCGCTGCGCCGATTCGGCCCGCTCGCGCTGAGCCGTCCGGCGGCGTCCTGGCTGCTGCCCGCGCCGGTGAGTCGTCGCCGCCTGTTACTGCCGTCGCTGCGACTCGCCGCGATCGTGGCGGCCACCGTGGGCGCCCTTTTCGGTCTGGCCATCGTCGGGCATGCCGCGCCGCGCACGCTGGGCGGCTCCGCGGTGGCCCTGCTCGGCGTCGGCGCCGCCCTCTTCGGCATCGTTCTGCTGCTGGTCGCGCTGGCCGCGCAGGCCGGCGGCCGGTGGGGGGACCGGCTCGACGCGGTGATCTCGCTGCTGCTGGCGGCCGGCCTGGCCGGCCTCGTGCTCGACGCGGCCTCGACCGGCCCGGTCGCGCCGGCCGGGTGGCCCTCCGCCACGACGCTGTTTCCGCTGGTCGGAACGCTTGCGCTGATCGTCGGCCTGCTCTTCGCCCTGGCCGTACGGGGTTTGGCCCGCACCCCGAACGAGCGGATCCTGGAGGCCGCGAAGACCGCCGGCACGCTGTTCGACTCGGCCTTCGGGGTCGAGCCGTCCTTCCTCACCGACATGATCGAGCGGCGCTACTGGGCCCGGCGGCACCTCCGCTCGGTGCGCTTCCCGGCCCGGCTCCCGATCCTGGTCACTCAGGACCTGCTGCTCGTGGCCCGCCGTCGCCGCCGCCTGCTGTGGCTGGCGCTCGCCGCCGCACTCCCGGTGCTGCTCGCCGACGCCCCGGCCGCGCTGACCGGCGTCGCGATCCTGATCGGCGCCCTGCTGGCCGCCGCCACCTCGACCGGCAACGTGAAGACCGACGCCGGCAACCCGGTGCTGCTGCGCCTGCTCGGCCTCAGCTCCCGGCAGGCCGTGCTGCAGCGGATGGCCGTCCCCGGCGTGCTGGCGGCCGTCTGGTCGGCGCTGGCCCTCGGCCTGCTCGCCGCGCTGGGCACGATGCCGTCCGGCCCGTGGTGGGCGCTCGGCCTCACCCTCGGCCCGGTCGGCGCGGTCGCCGCGGTCCGCCGCGCCCGGGTCGGCTTCGTCCGCAACGAACTGCTGCCGCTGGACACCCCGATGGGGACGGTCTCGACCGGCCCGCTGGTCAACGCGGTGATCGGCCCGGACGCGCTGCTGCTCGGCCTGCCGGCCCTGGTCCAGATCGCCCAGGGCCACCCGCTCACCTGGACCACCGTCCTGGTGCAGGCGGTCGTCGGCGGCATCGGCGCCCGCGCCTACGTCGCCGGCAGCACCGCCACCGACCGCGTCGAGCTCAGCGGCCGCTGATCAGAAGAGGGTCAGCTCGTCGCGGGTCATGCCGCGCAGCCTGTCGTAGTCGACGACCACGCAGCGGATTCCCCGGTCGGTGGCCAGCACCCGGGCCTGCGGCTTGATCTCCTGGGCGGCGAAGACGCCCTGGACCGGGGCCAGCAGCGGGTCGCGGTTCATCAGTTCGAGGTATCGGGTGAGCTGCTCGACGCCGTCGATCTCGCCTCGGCGTTTGATCTCCACCGCCACCGAGGCGCCCGAGGCGTCCTTGCAGAGCAGGTCGACCGGGCCGATCGCGGTCATGAACTCGCGGCGCACCAGGGTCCAGCCGTCGCCGAAGGTCTCCGGGTGGGCGGCCAGCAGCTCCTGCAGATGCGCCTCCACCCCGTCCTTGACCAGGCCGGGGTCGATGCCGAGGTCGTGCGCGGTGTCGTGCAGGATCTCTTCGATGGTGATCCGCAGCTCCTCGCCGGCCTTGTTCACCACCTTCCAGACGCCCGGCGCCTCCTGCAGCTTGCAGGGCGGGCTCATCCAGTTCAGCGGCTTGTAGGCGCGGTCGTCGGCGTGGATCGAGACCGAGCCGTCGGCCTTGACCATCAGCAGGCGGGTGGCCGGGGGCAGGTGGGCGGACAGCTTGCCGACGTAGTCGACGGAACACTTCGCGATGACCAGGCGCACCGCACGACAGTAGCGGACTCGAACCGGCTCGCACGCGGGTGCCATGCTGGGTTCGTGCTCGCAGCATTGACCGGCACCGGGCTCGCCGCATCGGCAGGCCTGAATGCCTACATCCCCCTCCTGGTGATGGGCCTGCTGGCCCGGTACACCGACGTGATCGACCTGCCGCAGGGCTGGTCCTGGCTGACCAACGGCTGGGCGCTGGTCATCCTCGGCATTCTGCTGGCCGTCGAGGTGGTGGCCGACAAGGTGCCGATCGTCGACCACGCGAACGACGTGGTGCAGACCGTGGTGCGGCCGACCGCGGGCGGGCTCGCCTTCGGCGCCGGATCGGGGGCGCAGACTGTGACGGTGAGCAACCCGGGCTCGTTCTTCGGCTCGCATCAGTGGGTGCCGATCGTGGCGGGTGTGCTGATCGCGCTCGGCGTGCACGGCGCGAAGGCCACCGCCCGGCCGGTGGTGAACGTCAGCACGGGCGGATTCGGGGCGCCGGTGGTGAGCACGATCGAGGACTTCGGCAGCGCGTTCCTGTCCGTCCTGGCGATCCTGATGCCGATATTGGTGCTGGCCGGGATCGTTCTGTTCGTCTGGCTGGCGGTCGTGGTGGTACGCCGGCGGCGACGGAAGCGGGAAAGCCCGTCTTCCGACACCGCCCGACTGTTTGGTTGACTGCACCGGTGCCCGCCGTCGCCGTACCCGCCTTCGCCCTCGCCTGGTGGGCGGCCTGTTACCTGATCGGCCGTGATCCGACGCGCGGTCCCTCGGTCCGGGCGGCGGCGGCCCTGGCGGCGTACGCCATCGGGGTCCTGCTCTGGACGATCGCGCCCGGTTCGGCCGCCGCCGAGATCTTCTTCTGCGTGCCGGCGCTGTTCTGGGCGGGCGCCGCGGTCGCACTGCTGCCGCGGCTGGTGCCCGAGCGGCGCCAGATCGACCTCGGCTGGCTGATCCTGGTGGCGCCGTTCCTGCTGATGGCGGTCGCGCTGCCGGCGGCCGGCCGGCTCGTGGTGCTCGCGCCGCTGGTCGGCGGGGTGGTGCTGCTCTGGCGGTTCCGCGACCAGGTGCAGCCGAACATCCTGCCGGCCGCGCTCGCGGTGATGTCCGCGCTTTACGCGGCCGGGCTCGCGATGCTGCTGATCGTCGACCTGGGCGCGCCCGTCCTGGTGATCCTGGCGATCGGGGTCGACCTGATGATGCTCGCCTTCCTGGTCGTGATCGCCGAGGCGCTGGACGTGGGCGAGCGGCTGCGGCCCGATCTGATCCGCTCGCTGATCGGGGCGCTGCTCGGCGTGGCCGTGGTCGACGTGCCGATCACGCTGACCATGCTGGGCGACACCAGCACCACCGTGCGGGTCCTGCAGTTCGGGCTGCTGGCGGCCGTGATGACCGGAATCGGGCTGATCGGACAGCTGCGCCGCGCGCTGGACAGGATCGCCTACCGGCACGACGACCGGCTGCGCGAGGACCGCGGGGCGCTGCTGATGCTGGCCGAGGCGCTGCCCCGGCACCGGCAGCGGCATCGGCTGATCGCCACCGACCAGCAGGACTTCCTGCGCTTCACCCGGCAGGCGCTGGACAACTACGGACGGCTCGGACGGCTGATGCGCAGCCCGCTCACCGATCTGCCGGCGGTCGACCGGCGGCTGTCCGGACTGACCATCGAGCAGCCGCTGGCCCGGGCGATGGAGCTGCGCGCGGTGCTGGCGGAGGGCGTGGACCGGCTGCGACCGGCCGGGCGGTTCGCCACCACGGACGAGTGGCGGCACTACAACGCGCTGTACTTCGGCGTGGTGCTCGGGCTCGATCCGTACGCCCGCAAGCGCAGCACCGACGGCCTGGACCGGGAGGCGCGTCTGGCGCTGGACTGGATGCGCCGCAACGTCCCCCGGCAGACGCTGCGGCGCTGGAAGGACGAGGGCGCCGCGATCGTGGCACGCCGGCTGTGGGTCGAGTTGGCGCACACGGATCCACGCTGGCTGACCCGGGTCACGACACGCAGCACATAATCCGCCCCTTCGGGGCGAAATGGGTAAAATCGCCCATCATGGGTAGCAGCAACGCGCTTGTCGATGCCGTCCGGCAGGAGCTCGCCGTGGCTCGCGGCGCCGCCCGGGCGGTCCTGGCCGCGGCCGAAACCGCCCGGGGTGAGGCGCAGAACCATCGGCGGCTGGTCCGCGACGCGTACGCCACCTGCCTGAACCAACTCACCGAGGCGCGCGACAGCGCCCGCCGCGACATCCAGCGCCGCTACCAGTACGAGACCACCAAGCTGGCCGGCAACGTCCGCCGGGCCGCCGCGCTCAGCGCCACCGGCGCGGCCAGCGCGCCCTGGCGGCTCTGGGCCCCGAGCGAGCCCGAGCGCGGCGGACGCGCCAGCCTGCTGCGGATCGGCACGCTCGCGCTCGACGACGCGGCGCCGCTGCCCGCGCTGGTCCCCCTGCTCGACGCGGCGCACCTCGACCTCACCGGCTCGCCGGCCGTGGCGGACGGGGTGATCACCGGGCTGCTGCTGCGAGCGCTGGGCAGCACCCGTCCCGGGGACATCCAGCTCACCGTGTACGACCCCGAGCACCTCGGCGGGACGCTCGCCGCCTTCGCCCCGCTCGGGATCAGCTTCGTCGGGCCGGGCGGGCTCGGGGCCATGGTCGACGACCTGGTCGAACACATCTGCCGGGTCAACGAGACGGTGCTGGCCGGCAGCTCGCTGACCGAGCCGTGGCGGGTCGTCGTGCTGCTCGCCGACACGCCCGAGCTGCCGGCCGAGCAGCGGGCCCAGCTCGACCGGATCACCCGGACCGGGGTGGCCTGCGGGGTGCACCTCGTCGCCCGCGGGGTGTCGTTGTGCGACCACCCGTCCGTGGTGCGCATCGATGTCGACGCGAAACGATGCGACGTCACCGGCGAGCTGGACATCTCCCTCGACCCGCCGCCGCCGGCCGACCGGGTGGTCGCCTTCTGCAAGGCCACCGCCGAGCGGATGCGGGCCGGGGCGCCGCCCGCCCAGCTGGCCGACCTCTCCCCCGCCACCTTCTGGGCCGAGTCGTCGGCGCACGGGCTGAGCGCGCCGATCGGTGACAGCACCGACGGCGCCCTGATCGACGTGCCGCTCGGCGACGACCCGCCGCACGCGCTGATCGGCGGCCCCTCCGGCTCCGGCAAGACCAACCTGGTCTACGCCTGGCTGGCCGCGCTCGCCACCCGGTACGGCCCCACCGAGCTGGCCCTCTACCTGCTGGACTTCAAGGAGGGCGTGTCGTTCTCCCGGTTCGTGCCCGGGCCACGCGACCCCAGCTGGCTCCCGCAGGTGCGGCTGGCCGGCATCAACGTCAACGGCGACCGCGAGTTCGGCCTCGCCATGCTGCGCCACCTCGGCGAGGAACTGCGCACCCGGGCCCAGGCGGCCAAGCGGCACGACGCCAGCAAGCTCGCCGAACTGCGGGCCGAGGACCCCGACGGTCGCTGGCCGCGCCTGGTCGCCGTGATCGACGAGTTCCAGGTGCTGCTCGGCGGCCGGGACGCGGTCGCCGACGAGGCGGTCACCCTGCTCGAGGACCTCGCCCGGCGGGGCCGCTCGCAGGGCATCCACCTGATCCTCGCCTCCCAGGACGTCTCCGGCATCGAGGCGCTGTGGGGCCGCTCCGGCCTGATCGGCCAGTTCACGCTCCGGATCGCCCTGCCCAAGGCAAGGCGCATCCTGGCCGACAACAACCTGGCCGCCGCGGTCATCCCCCGCCATCACGCGGTGGTCAACACCGAATCCGGCACCGCGGGGGCCAATCTCATCGTCCGGCTTCCGGACGCCGGGGACCGGCTCGTCTGGCGTACGCTCCAGCGCCGGCTCTGGCGGCTGCGCCCCGACGGCTGCGAGGAGCCCCGGGTCTTCGACGGCGACGCGGTCCCGATCCTGCCCGCGCAATGCCGGCCGGCCGGTCCGGTGCCGACCGCCGACGGGCCGGTCGGCTCCTCCCCCGGCGCGGTGCTCGGCGAGCGGATCGACGTGGCCGCCCGCCCGGCCCGGCTACGCCTGGGTCGCATGCCGGGCCGCAACCTGGCGGTTCTGGGCACCCGCACCGACGAGGCGTGCGACGTGCTCGCGTCGGCGGCGCTGTCGCTGGCGGCGCAGGGCCCGGCGCACTTCAGCGTGGTCTGCCTCGATCCCGATGCGGGCGGGGCGGCGGCCCGGCTGATGGCCGAGTTGCCCTCGGCCGACTGGTACGACGATCTGCCGCCCCTGGAGCCGCTGGAGATCCCGCACTACGTGCTCGGCTACGCGCTGGACGCGGGCGCCGACCAGGAGAGGCTGCGCCGGCTGCTCACCGACGGGCCGGAGCGGCGTACGCACGTGCTCGGCTGGTGGCGCTCGGTCGCCCGGCTCCGCGACAGCCTCGGCGGCCCGGCGAGCCGGCTCGACCCGATCGGTGCATGGGTGGCGCTCGACGTGCAGGGCGCCGACCTCGCGCCGCTCTATCCACAGCCGGGCGGTCCGGCCTGGTATCCGCGCGCCCGCCGGGCGCTGTTCTTCGACCGCTCGGTCCACCGCACCCCCGAGGTGATCATCCCGTACGAGGTGAACAGTGACCACACGTGACCGGCAGCCCATCGGCCGCGACTACCAGGTGATGGTCAGCGCTCTCGCCGAGGCGACCCGGCGGCGCGACGCCGAGCTGGGCGGCGCCGAACGGGCCTATCAGGACAGTGCCGCGCAGGCGGCCGGCGAGCTGACCCGCGCCGAGGGGGACGCCCTCTCCGCCGACCGGTGGGCCGGCGCCGCGGCGGCGCAGGTGATCGACATCGACCGGGAGGCCGCCCGGCTGTGGGAGCAGCTGCGCCGAGCCCGCGGCCTGCGGATGCGCTCGCTGGGCGAGGTGCCGGAGCCGGCGCCGGTCGACGCGCTGCCCCGGGTGGCGCTGCCGCGCATGCCGTCGTCGTCCTCGCGCTCGTCCTCGGCTTCGTCCTCGTCCTCGGCGGCGTCCTCGATGTCGGCCTCGGCGTCGGCGGCGTCCTCGACGTCGGCCTCGGCGGCGGCGGCCTCGGCCTCGGCGTCGGCCTCGGAAGAAGCCGAGCCCGCAGAGTCGCCCCGGATGCTCCTGGCCCGGGCGGCGGCCCGGATCGACGTGACGGTGCGTCCGGCCGGGCGGCGGGCGATGCCCCGCTGGGCGCTGCCGCTGCTGCCGCTGCTGGGCGCGCTGGTCGCGGCCCTGACCGGCCTGCTGGCCTCCGGCCTGGTCACCATCGGCGGCACGAGCATCTGGGGCGGCCCGGTCCTGCGCGGCCTCGGCTGGCTCGCCTTCGTGGTGGCGCCCTCGGCCGGCGTACCGGTCGCGGCCGCGGCAGCCCACCGCTGGCTCGAGGCCAAACTGGACATCGGCGGCATCGGCCTGACCCTGCTGGGCGGCATGATCGCGGCGACCCTGATGTCGCTGGCCTTCGCCGCCACCCACTGACCCGGCCGGCCGTCACGCGTCGCCGACCGCCCGAATCCAGCCGGCCGTCACGCCTCGCCGCCACCGACTGACCGGTCAGCCGACACGCGTCGCCGGCCGCCCGGATCCCGTCGCCCGTCACGCCTCGCCGTCGCCCACCGACCGGCCCACCGACCGGCCCGCCGACATGCGTCGCCGGCCGCCCGAATCCGGCCGGTCGCCTCGCCTCGCCGCCCGCCCACCGACGCGGTCCGCCAAGCGGATTCGCCGCCCGCCCACCGGCGCGGCCAGCCGAGCCGATTCGCCGGCCGCCCACCAGCGCGGCCAGCCGAGCCGATTCGCCGCCCGCCCACCAGCGCGGCCAGCCCAGCGGATTCGCCGCCCGCCCACCGGCGCGGTCGGCCGAGCGGATTCGCCCCGCCCACCGGCGCGGTCAGCCGTCGCGCTTCGTCGTCCACTTGAACGTGGTCAGGCACAGGGCCAGGGCCAGCACGCACCACAACCCGAGCACCAGGCCGACCATCGGCAGGTTGAAGGAGCCGCCCGGCTCGTGCGCCCCGAACGCCGCCGGCAGGAACACCGAGCGCAGCCCTTGGCAGAGCCACTTCAGCGGGAACAGCGACGCCACGTTCTGCATCCACACCGGCAGGCTGGTGAAGACGAAGAACACCCCGGAGATGAACTGCAGGATCAGCGCCACCGGGGTGACCACCGCCGGCGCGCTGCGACCCGTGCGGGCAACCGACGAGAACGCCACCCCGCACAGGGTGCACGCCGTGATGCCGAGCAGCGACACCCACAGGAAGGTCAGCCATTTCGCCGGTGTGTCCGGCAGCTTCAGGCCGAACAGCAGGGACGACACGGTGAGCAGGAGGACCGTCTCGAGCAGCGCGATGACGGCGACCATCAGCACCTTGCCCGCGAAGTAGACCCATTTCGGCATCGGCGTGCCGAGGAAGCGTTTCAGCACCCCGCGGTCGCGTTCCATCGGGATCTGGATGGCCAGCGCCTGGAAGCCAGCCGTCATCAGGCCGGCGCCGATCATGCCGGTCACGAAGTATTGGGTGAACTTGACGCCGCCGCCGATCTCGCCCTTGAAGATCGAGCCGAATACCAAGATCATGATGGCCGGAAAGGCCAGCGTGAACATGACCTGCTCGCGGCTGCGCAGGAATTGGCGGACCTCGAGGCCGCCCTGCGCAAACCCCAGCTCGAGCGAGCCGGCCCGGCCCGCGGGTTTCGAAGTGGTCGTCACGCCGCGCCCCCGATCATCTCCAGGTAGACGTCCTCCAGGGTCGGCCGGGTCACGGTCAGGCCGGGCACCTCGCCGGAGAAGCGCGCGGCCAGGTCGGCCACCACGGCCGTCGGCGTCGCGCTGCGGGTGCGTTCCCAACCTCCGTCGGGCGTACGCCAGGAAACCGTCGCCAGTGCCGAGTCGCGCCGGCCCAGCGAGCGCGGGGTGTCGACCGCGATCAGCCGGCCCTTGGCGATCACCCCGACCCGGTCGGCCAGCGCCTCCGCCTCCTCCAGGTAGTGCGTGGTCAGCAGGATCGTGGTGCCGCCCGCCTGCAGGTCGCGGATCAGCTGCCAGAACTCGCGCCGCGCCTCGGGGTCGAACCCGGTGGTCGGCTCGTCGAGGAACAGCAGCTCGGGCCGCCCGATGATGCCGAGCGCCACGTCGAGCCGGCGTTTCTGCCCGCCGGAGAGCGTGTGTGTGCGGGCCGCGGCCTTTTCCGCCAGGCCGACCCGCTCGACCACCGTCGCCGGATCGTCGGGCCGGGGGTAGAAGCGCGCGAAGTGCCGCACCACCTCGCCGACGGTCAGCTCGTCGAACTCCCCGGTGCCCTGCAGCACGATGCCGACCCGCTCGCGCCACCGCTTGGCCACCGGGTCGCCGGTGCCGCGCCGGCCCTGTGCCACCGCCGGGTCGACGCCGAGCACGCGGACCTCGCCGTCGTCGCGCCGCCGATAGCCCTCGAGGATCTCCACAGTGGTCGTCTTGCCGGCGCCGTTGGGCCCGAGCAGCGCAAAGACCTCACCGTGGGAAACCTCGAGGTCGACCCCGCCGACCGCGACGTTGTCCCCATAGGCCTTGCGCAGCCCGCGCACCCGGATGGCGGGCTCGTCGACGTCCATGCCGAAAACCCTAGAGCTTGGGTACGACAATCCGCCGTCCCGGGCGGGTCAGTGCGGCACGTCCCGGTAGGCGAGCGTGAGGATCGCGTGCGCGACGAGGGTGGCCTGCTCCTTCGTCTCGTACGGGCCGCAGTGCAGTTCGACGGCGTGCGAGCCGAACAGGACGCGGACCGTCCAGCTGTTCGGATGCCGGTCGTCCTCCCGGCTGTGGTTGACGATCAGCTGGGTGGACGAGCGGACGTTCACCGCCGAGAACTTCTGGCTGGCCGTGGGCCAGGCCCGGAACCAGCCGGGCGCCACCGAGAGCGCCTCGCTGCTCGCCTGGGCCATCGCCCACTGCATCTCCTCCGAAGACGGAGACATCGTCGTGCGCGTCATGCCGTCGCCTCCCACCGACCGATTCGCCGGAGAAACTGCGGAAAATCGTAGAAGGGAGACGGCCAACCCCGAGGCTGAACGCCAGAACTGGCCCGGCGGGACCCGCCGGCGGCAGCTCAGCCTCGGGCGTACGGCTCAGTAGGTGTAGAAGCCCTTGCCGGTCTTGCGGCCCAGGTCGCCCGCGGTGACCATGCGCTGCAGCAGCTCCGGCGGGAAGAACTTCTCGTCCGCGGTGTCCCGGTAGATGTTGCCGGCCGCGTTGAGCATGACGTCCAGCCCGGTCAGGTCCACCGTGGCCAGCGGGCCCATCGCGTGCCCGAAGCCCAGCTTCATCACCGTGTCGAGGTCGGCCGGCGAGACCACGCCCGACTCGACCAGCTTGATCGCCTCGACCAGGAGCGCCGAGAAGAGCCGGTTCGACACGAAGCCGGCCACGTCCCGCTTCACCTCGACGCAGGTCTTGCCGACCTCCTCGGCGAAGTTGCGCGCGGCGGCCAGCGTGTCGTCCGAGGTCTGGTACCCGCGGACCAGCTCGACCAGCTTCATCATCGGCACCGGCGAGAAGAAGTGGATGCCGACCACCGACTCGGGCCGCTCGGTGACCGTGGCGATCTGCGTGATCGGGATGGCCGAGGTGTTCGTGCCGAGCACCGCGCCGGCCTTGCAGATCTTGTCGAGAGCCCGGAAGACCTCGTGCTTGGCCTCGACCTTCTCGTAGATCGCCTCGACCACGACGTCCGCGTCGGCGGCCGCGTCCAGGTCGGTGGTGGGGGTGATCCGGGCGAGTGTGGCGTCCGCCTCCTCCTGGGTGATCTTGCCCTTCGACAGGAAGCGACCCAGGGAATCCCGGATCGCGGCCATGCCGCGGTTGGTCGCGGCGTCGTCGACGTCCCGCATGGTGACCTGCCAGCCGGCCAATGCCGAGACCTGCGCGATGCCCGAGCCCATCAAACCGGAGCCGATGACCGCGAGTCGACCCGCCATGTGCGTTCCCCTTCCGCCGATGCCCGTCCCCGGACGGGCAGGTGCCTCGCGCCCACCCTACCGGGGGTACTTAACGGAGACTCAGGGGTGGTGGACCTTCCCGATCGGGGCAAATCCGGGGAATCGCCCGCGCGACGGTGCCAGACTGTGCGTATGGCCTCAGGCATCGGCTGGTACCTCATCGGGCCAATGATTGCCATCGGCCTGGTCTGCCTGCTCGGCGCGATCTTCTGGCGGATGGGACTGGACGGGACGCTGATCCACGAGGACGGCGGCGATCGCTGCGCCGACGGCCTCGCCATCTTCGGCGAGCCCGACGACTACGGCCTGCTCTGCCCGGTCGCGGTCACCGACGATCCGGACGTGGCCGACGACATCCGGCGGCTGCTCGGCGACGCCGGCATCCGCGCCACCCGGGCCGTCGACCGCGACGGCCGGACGGCGGTGCTGGTCTTCGCCGAGGAGGCCGAGGTGGCCCGCCGCCTGGTCGGCGGCTCGGCGGCCCTCTGAAACCCGGCGACCCTCCGAAAAGCGGCCCGGAAACCGGAAGGCAGCGGTCAGAAGTCGAAGGTGGGCTCGGGCACGTCGGCCCGCTCCACCTCGACACCCAGCTTGGCCAGGTCGGTCACGAAGTCCGGGTAGCCACGGTCGATGTGGTGGACCTCGCCCACCTCGGTCACGCCCTCCGCGCACAGCCCCGCGATCACCAGCCCGGCCCCCGCCCGGATGTCGGTGGCCCGCACCGGCGCGCCGGAGAGTCGTTCCCGGCCGTTGACCACCGCGTGATGTCCGTCGGTGCGGATGTCGGCGCCCAGGCGGACCATCTCGTTCACGAACATGAACCGGCCGTCGAAGATGTTCTCGGTGATCAGCGACGCGCCCTCGGCCACGGCGGCCAAGCCGATCGCCATCGGCAGCAGGTCGGTGGCGAAACCCGGGTACGGCAGCGTCACGATGTCCACCGCGCGGGGACGGTCCTCCATCCGTACCCGGAACTGGTTGTCACCCGGCGTGATCTGCGCACCCGCCGTCACCAACTTGTCCAGCGCGACGTCCAGGAACTCCGGGCGGACCCCGTGGACGATCACGTCGCCGCGGGTCATCGCGGTGGCGAAGGCCCAGGTGCCGCCCACGATGCGGTCGCCGACCGTACGGTGGGTGACCGGGTTGAGCGACTCCACGCCCTCGATGGTCAGTGTCGAGCTGCCGGCGCCGTCGATCCGGGCGCCCATCTCGGTGAGCATCTCGCAGATGTCGACGATCTCGGGTTCCCGGGCGGCGTTGTCGATCTCGGTGACGCCCTTGGCCAGCACCGCCGCCATCAGCAGGTTCTCGGTGGCGCCGACGCTCGGGAAGTCCAGCCAGATCTTGCTGCCGCGCAGGCCGCGCGGTGCCGCGGCGATCACGAAGCCGTGCTCGCCGGAGATCTCCGCGCCCATCCGGGTCAGGCCGGAGAAGTGCATGTCCAGCCCTCGGGAGCCGATCATGTCGCCACCCGGGAGGGCGACCCGCACGTAGCCGCGCCGGGCCAGCAGTGGGCCCAGCACGCAGATCGACGCGCGCAGTCGGCGTACCAGGTCGTAGTCGGCCTCGCTGCCGGGCTCGGCGGGCACGTCGATGGTGGCGTGGCCGCCCTCGAGCGTCGCCTGGCAGCCCAGCCGGCGCAGCACCTCGGCCATGATCGCGATGTCGGTGATCCGGGGAACGTTCTCCACCACGCTGCGGCCCTGCGCGAGCAACGCGACCGCCATCAGCTTGAGCGCCGAGTTCTTGGCGCCGCCGACGCTGACCTCGCCGGCGAGCTGAGCGCCGCCCTTGACCCTGATCACATCCACGCGGGCCATGGTATGGGCCGCGGCGGTTCCGCGCCTCCGTAGGGTGGGTGCATGGCCGTTCACCTCACCCGCATCTACACCCGAACCGGCGACGCCGGCGAGACCAGGCTGGGCAACAACGAGGTCGTCGCGAAGACCGATCCCCGCCTGGCCGCCTACGCCGACACCGACGAGTGCAACGCCTCGCTGGGCGTGGCGCTGGCGCTGGGCAACCTGCCCGAGGACGTGTGCGCCGTGCTCACCGCCGTACAGAACGATCTTTTCGATCTCGGCGCGGACCTGTGCAATCCGATCGCCGAGAACCCGGCCTACCCGCCGCTGCGGGTCACCGAGGACTACGTGACCCGGCTGGAGGGCTGGTGCGACGAGTTCAACGATCGGCTGGCACCGCTCGACAGCTTCATCCTGCCGGGCGGAACCCCGGGCGCGGCCCTGCTGCACGTGTCGCGCACCGTGGCGCGACGTGCCGAGCGTGCGGCCTGGGCGCTGCTGCGGGACGACGCCGAGCGGACCAGCGACCTGCCGGCGAAATACCTGAACCGCCTCTCCGACCTGCTCTTCATCCTGTCCCGGGTGGCCAACCCGGCGGGCGACGTGAAGTGGGTGCCGGGCGGGTCACGCTAGACGAGCAGCTCGCCGTCGATCACCGTGACGGCCTGGCCGGTGAGCAGGGTGCGGTCGCCGGCCAGGGTGACGCGCACGTAGCCGCCGCGCGGGGAGGCCTGGTACCCGGTCAGCTCGGTGCGCCCCAGGCGCGCCGACCAGAACGGCGTCAGCGCGGTGTGCGCGCTGCCGGTCACCGGGTCCTCCTCCACGCCCGCGGCCGCGCCGAAGAAGCGGGACACGAAATCGTAGCCGGCGGACGGGTCGGCGGCCTGGGCAGTGACGATGACGCCGCGGTTCTCCTTGGTGGCGAGCGTGCCCAGATCGGGGCGCAGGCCGCGCACGGTGGCCTCGTCGGCCAGCTCGACCAGCAGGTCGTCGGTGTTCGGCCCGGTGTGCCGGACCGAGACGATCTCGGCGCCGAGCACGCCGGCCAGCCACGACGGCGCTTCGACCGGGCTCAGCGGCGCGGTCGGGAAGTCGAGCGTGATCCACCCGTCGTCGGTCGCGGTGGCGGTCAGCACCCCGCTGAGCGTGGCGAAGCTGGTCTTGTCGCGGCCCAGGACGTGCGCGGTGGCCAGGGTGGCGTGCCCGCAGAGCGCGACCTCGACCGCCGGGGTGAACCAGCGGAGGGCGAAATCGGCCTCGGCGCCGGGCGGCAGGGGGTGCAGGAAGGCGGTCTCGGAGAGGTTGACCTCGGCGGCGACCCGCTGCATCCACTCGGTTTCGGGAAAGGCGGAGAGCACCACGACACCGGCGGGGTTACCCGCGAAGGGCTGAGCAGTGAACGCGTCGACGATCTGGATCCGCATGCCTCGACCCTAGGACCGGGCGCCACCGGAGTTCAGCGGCCAATATGCAACGAGCGGCCCTCGGCGACCGGCCGGAGATCAGTGGTCGGCCGGGCGGGGCCGGACGGTCGGGCGAGGGCTGAGGCTGCCGGGCTGCCCGGGCGGGGCGGCCTCGAGCCAGGAGAGAAAGCCGGTGGCGGTCGACTCGGCCATGGCGATCTCGATCTCGCCGGCGTCGCCGTTGCGACATCGCAGGACCGCCCAGTGGGCCGGCATGGTGAGGCGCTCGGGACCATCCGGCGCTCGGCGCTGCTCGACCACCAGGACGGTGCGGTCGAGCACCCGTTTAGGGCGGAACGCGAGGCTGAACATCCGGTGGAAACGGAACTCGTCGCCGACGAACTGGCCGATGCCGGTGGACCAGCCGCGGCCCGGTACCAGCGTGCTGACCCGGGCCTGCAGGCGGATGGTGCCACCGCCGAGCATGAGCAGGCGCTGGCGGAAGAAGATCACAAAGAGCAGCGCGAGCAGCGCGGCGATGCAGATCCCGAAGACTTCCAGAATCCGCATCGCCGGAGGTCAGCGCGACTCGGGGGTGGCGGGTACGGCGCTCTCGGCGAGGACGGTCACGCCGTCGGCATCGATCGAGAGGAAGCCGCCGCTCACGTCGTAGGTCAACTGCTCGCCGCCGGCGAGCTTGACCCGCACCTGGGACGGCTCCTTGAGCAGGCCCAGAAGCGGCGCGTGACCGGGCAGCACACCGATCTCACCCTCGGTGGTCCGTGCGACTAGCATCTCGGCCTCGCCGGACCAGATTCGCTCCTCGACGGCGACAACCTTGACGGGCAGCTGGTTGGCCACGCTGTCTCCCTGTTCAGCCGGTGTTACCGAATGGGTGAAGTCTAAACGGCGAGGTGGTCGGCCGAGGTGGGGGGTGGCGACCACCACACTCGCACTACGCGTTGGTGCTGAAGTACTCCGGGTGTTCGAACAGGAAGTTCGGCAGGCGGTCCTCGGTGACGGCGGTGAAAAAGTCGGTGGCGCTCGGGTCCAGCCCCTCCCCGAGGTAGGCCCCGCCCTCGTAAAGCGACTTTCCGGGCAGCTTGATCAACGTCATGGTGCCGGCCCGGATGTTCTTGAGCGCGAAACCCCAGTCGACCACGTCGTGGCCCTTGCCGTCGAAGATCAGCGCGCTGCCGGCCGCCTTCAGCACCCGGTCCAGGGTGACCGGGTTGGTGACCACGTCCCTGCTCAGGGCCTGCTGCGCCATCGCCTTGACGAACTGCTGCTGGTGCCGCTGCCGGTCGTAGTCGCCGTTGGGCAGGCCGTAGCGCTGCCGGACGTAGTCGAGCGCCTGCCAGCCGGCGAAGTGGTAGGTGCCGACCTTGTACTCGGCCTGCGGCCCGTAGTACGGGTGGGCGCAGGTGTCACCGGCGCACCGGGCGTACCTCGGGCGGGGTTTGCCGTTCGGCTGCAGGTGCTCGGACTTCACGTTCTGGTCGACCGTCAGGGTGACGCCGCCCATGGCGTCCACGATCCGCTTGAAGCCGCCGAAGTTGACGATCGCGCCGGCGTCGAACCGCTGGATGCCGGTGAGCCGCTGCACGGTCTTGGCCAGCAGGTCGAAGCCCTGCGCCGGGTCGTGCTTGCCGTCGCCGACCGCGCTGCCGTACCCCATCGCGGCGTTGATCTTCGAGCGGTCGCCCCGGAACCCGGTCTTCGCGAAGGGCGGGATGTCCACCACCAGGTCGCGCGGGATCGAGAACAGGTACGCCTGGTCCATCCCGGCCGGGACGTGCACCACGATGATCGAGTCGGAGAGCGGGGTCTGCTCGTCGTTCCGCGGGTCGATGCCGGCCAGCAGGATGTTCAGCGGGCCCTTGATGTCGGAGACCTTCTCGGGCTCGTCGAACAGGTCCTTGGTCTGCACGGCGCCGGCGTACCGGGCGAGCACCAACTGGCTGGCGACCAGCGCGCCGCCGCTGAGGAACATCAGGACGCAGCCGACGATCGCGCAGAGCCGGGCCCACAGCGGCGCGCGACGCTTGCCAGGCTTGGCCATCACAGGGTGCCCAACGGCCGCCGGGTACCCCGGGAAACGGATGAGCCGCACCCACCTTCCGGCGGATACGGCTCATCGCGCGAGCGAAGCGGAGCCAGCTAGCTCAGCCCTTCATGAGCTCGTGCGCGTTGCGCTCGAGGTCCTCCAGGCCGCCGCACATGAAGAAGGCCTGCTCGGGGAAGTGGTCGTACTCGCCCTCGCTGATCTTCTTGAACGCCTCGATGGTCTCCTTCAGCGGGACCGTCGAGCCGGGAACGCCGGTGAACTGCTCGGCCGCGTACGTGTTCTGCGAGAGGAAGCGCTCGATGCGGCGGGCCCGCTGCACCGTGACCTTGTCCTCCTCGGAGAGCTCGTCCATACCGAGGATGGCGATGATGTCCTGCAGGTCCTTGTACTTCTGCAGGATCCGCTGCACCTCGCGGGCGACCGTGTAGTGCTCGGCGCCCACGTACTCCGGCGCGAGGATCCGCGAGCTGGAGGCCAGCGGGTCCACGGCGGGGTAGATGCCCTTGTCGGAGATCGACCGCTCGAGGTTGGTGGTCGCGTCCAGGTGGGCGAACGTGGTGGCCGGCGCCGGGTCGGTGTAGTCGTCGGCGGGCACGTAGATCGCCTGCAGCGAGGTGATCGCCTTGCCCCGGACCGAGGTGATCCGCTCCTGCAGCTCGCCCATCTCGTCGGCCAGCGTTGGCTGGTAACCCACGGCGGACGGCATGCGGCCGAGCAGGGTGGAGACCTCGGAACCGGCCTGGGTGAACCGGAAGATGTTGTCGATGAAGAGCAGCACCTCCTGGTTCTGGACGTCCCG
Source organism: Actinoplanes sp. KI2 (assembly GCF_025630775.1). Taxonomy (GTDB): domain Bacteria; phylum Actinomycetota; class Actinomycetes; order Mycobacteriales; family Micromonosporaceae; genus Actinoplanes. The sequence continues at coordinate 164,992 of NZ_JAOSZE010000010.1, read as the reverse complement.
GAAGTACTCCGCCATGGTCAGCGCGGAGAGCGCCACCCGCAGACGGGTGCCCGGCGGCTCGTCCATCTGGCCGAAGACGAGGGCGGTCTTGTCGAGAACGCCACCCTCCTCCATCTCCAGGATGAGGTCGTTGCCCTCGCGGGTGCGCTCACCCACGCCGGCGAACACCGACGTACCGCCGAAGTTGCGGGCAACCCGGATGATCATCTCCTGGATGAGCACCGTCTTGCCCACGCCCGCGCCGCCGAACAGGCCGATCTTGCCACCGCGCACGTACGGCGCGAGCAGGTCGAGCACCTTGATGCCGGTCTCCAGCATCTCGGTCTTCGGCTCGAGGTCGGCGAACGCCGGCGGCTTGCGGTGGATCGACCAGCGCTCCTTGATGTCCAGGGTCGACGGGTCGGCGTTGAGCACGTCGCCGAGGGCGTTGAACACGTGGCCCTTGGTCACGTCGCCGACCGGCACCGAGATCGGCGCGCCGGTGTCGGTGACCTCGGCGCCCCGGATCAGGCCGTCGGTCGGCTGCATCGAGATCGCGCGGACCAGGTTGTCGCCCAGGTGCTGGGCGACCTCCAGGGTCAGCTTCTTGGTGCCCTCGGAGAGGGTCACCTCGACATGCAGCGCGTTGAAGATGTCGGGCATGGCGTCACGCGGGAACTCGGCGTCGACGACCGGGCCGATGACCCGGACGACGCGGCCGACGCCGGTCTCCGCCTTGGTGGGCTCAGCAACAGCAGTCATCACACATCACTTCCCGCCGCGGCCAGCGCGTTGGCGCCGCCGACGATCTCACTGATTTCCTGGGTGATCGCAGCCTGCCGCGCGGAGTTCATCTCGCGCGTGTACCGCTTGAGCAGGTCGTCCGCGTTGTCCGACGCGCTCTTCATCGCCCGCCGCCGGGACGCCGACTCGCTGGCGGCCGAGTCCAGCAACGCCGCGTAGATCCGCGTGTTGAGGTACTTCGGCAGCAGCGCGTCGAGCAGCTCGTCGGCGTCCGGCTCGAACTCGTACGCGGGGCGCAGACCCGGCTCCGCCTCGCGCTCCGTGACCTGCATCGGCGCCAGGAAGTGCGCCTCGGCACTCTGGGTCATGAGCGACTTGAACCGCGTGCTCACGATGTGCAGCTCGTCGACGCCCTGGATGCTGTCCGGTCCGAAGTGCGCCTCGGCGTCGTCCGCGCCCGCCACGAAGGCCTCCAGCAGCGCGTCGCCGATCCTCTTCGCGTCCGCGAAGGACGGCCGCTCGGAGAACCCGGTCCAGCTGGCCTCGATCGGCCGGTTACGGAACCGGTAGTAGCCGACGCCCTTGCGGCCGACCACGTACAGCACCGCGTCCTTGCCGTCCGCCTTGAGCCGCTGGATCAGCTGCTCGGCGGTGCGGATGGCGTTGGCGTTGTAGGCGCCGGCCAGACCGCGGTCACTGGTGATCAGCAGGACGCCCGCGCGCCGGACCCGCTCGCGCGGGACCAGCAGCGGGTTGTCGATCGTCGCGTTGGACGCCAGTGCGGTCAGGACCTGAGTGATCGCCTCCGCGTACGGCTTGGAGGCGGCCACCCGCTCCTGGGCCTTGGCGATGCGGCTGGTGGCGACCAGCTCCTGCGCCTTGGCGATCTTCTTCGTCGACCGGACGGTGCGGATGCGCCGCCGGAGGGCCTGTACCTGACCGGCCATGACTAGCCCTCGTCCGAGTGGTGAACCTCGCGGGTCACCGTCTCGCGGGTCTCGCGACCCTCGGCGAGCGCCTCGGCGTCCGGCTCGTTGAGCTTGATGCCGGTGTCGCCCTGCTTGAAGAGCTCCTTGAACTCGTCCAGGCCGGACTTCAGGCTCTCGATGTTGTCGTCGGTCAGGTTGTTCGTCGACTCGATCGCGGTGTACGTGTCCTTACGGTGCCGCTTGATCCACTGCAGCATCTCGGCCTCGAAGCGGCGCACGTCGCCGACCTCGATGTCGTCCAGCTGCCCGGTGGTGCCGGCCCAGATGACGATCGTCTCGTCGGTCACCGAGTACGGCGAGTACTGCGGCTGCTTGAGCAGCTCGACCAGGCGTACGCCCTTCTCCAGCTGGGCGCGGGACGCCTTGTCCAGATCGGACGCGAACGCCGAGAACGCCTCCAGCTCACGGAACTGGGCGAGGTCGAGGCGGAGCCGGCCGGACACGCTCTTCATGCCCTTGACCTGCGCCGAACCGCCCACCCGGGACACCGAGGTGCCGACGTTGATCGCCGGGCGGACACCGGAGGCGAACAGGTCGGACTCCAGGAAGATCTGGCCGTCGGTGATCGAGATGACGTTGGTCGGGATGTAGGCCGAGATGTCGTTGGCCTTGGTCTCGATGATCGGCAGGCCGGTCATCGAGCCGCCGCCCAGCTCGTCGGAGAGCTTCGCGCAGCGCTCGAGCAGCCGGGAGTGCAGGTAGAAGACGTCGCCCGGGTAGGCCTCGCGGCCCGGCGGGCGGCGCAGCAGCAGGGACACCGCGCGGTACGCCTCGGCCTGCTTGGTCAGGTCGTCGAAGACGATCAGGACGTGCTTGCCGGCGTACATCCAGTGCTGGCCGATGGCCGAGCCGGTGTAGGGCGCGATGTACTTGAAGCCGGCCGGGTCCGAGGCGGGGGCGGCGACGATGGTGGTGTACTCCATCGCGCCCTGCTCCTCCAGGGTGCCCTTGATCGAGGCGATGGTGGTCGCCTTCTGGCCGATCGCCACGTAGATGCAGCGCACCTGCTTGGCCGGGTCGCCGGAGGCCCAGTTGGCCTTCTGGTTGATGATCGTGTCGATCGCGACCGTGGTCTTCCCGGTCTTGCGGTCGCCGATGATCAGCTGGCGCTGGCCGCGGCCGATCGGCGTCATGGCGTCGATCGCCTTGATGCCGGTCTGCAGCGGCTGCTTCACCGGCTGCCGGGCCATCACGTTCGGCGCCTGCAGCTCGAGCTCGCGGAAGCCCTCGTTGTCGATCTCGCCGCGGTCGTCGATCGGCCGGCCCAGCGGGTCGACCACGCGACCGAGGAAGCCGTCGCCGACCGGCACCGAGAGGACCCGGCCGGTCCGCTTGACCTGACCGCCCTCCTCGATACCGGCGTAGTCACCGAGAACCACGGCGCCGATCTCGCGGACGTCGAGGTTCAGGGCGACACCCAGCGTGCCGTCCTCGAATTCGAGCAGTTCGTTCGCCATGGTCGAGGGCAGGCCCTCGACGTGCGCGATGCCGTCGCCCGCATCGGAGACGATGCCGACCTCCTCGCGGGAGACCTTGGGCGTAACGGACAAGACGTAGCGCTCTAGCGCCCCCCGGATCTCGTCCGAGGAGATGGTCAGCTCGGCCATCCTCTGCCTTCTCTGTCTAGCTCGGGACGTCGCCGCCGCCGAGGGGCCTGCTCGATCAGCAGCTACGCCGCGGACCGAGGGGAAGAAACACTATTTAGCGAACGCCTGCCGTGCCGCGTTGAGCCGCGACAGGATCGTGCCGTCGTAGAGGTCGGAGCCGACCCGGACGCTGACACCCCCGAGGATCGAGGGGTCGACGTCCACCTTCAGCGAGACCGGCCGGTCGTAGAGCTGCGCGAGCTTGGCAGCCAGCGCCTGCTCGTCGGCGTCGCCCAGCGGGCGGGCCACCGTCACGTACGCGACCTCGCGATCGCGTTTCGCGGCCGTCAGCTCGACCAGCCTGGTCAGCGAGGAGTCGAAGCGGCGACCGAGGAAACCCTCGAGTGCCACCTCGACGAGCCGGAGCGTCGCCGGCTGGGTCTTGCCCCTGAGCAAGTCCTCCACCAGCTTAACCCGGCTCGCCGTCGGCGCACCCGGGTCACTCAGCGTGACGGCAAGCTCGGCGTTGCCATCGACGATCTGCCCGAAGCGGAACAGCTCGTCCTCGACGTCGGCGAGCGTGCCCGCCTTCTCCGCCGACCGCAGCACGGCCTCGACGCCGAGACGCTCGGTGGCGTCCAGCAGGTCGGCCGGCCGGGAGAACCGGCCGGAGACCAGCGTGGTCAGCGTGTCGACGGCCGCCTCGGACAGCTTGCCGGCCAGCAGCGAGCGCAGCAGCTCGGCCCGATCGGCACCGGGCCGCGCCGGGTCGGTCAGCGCCCGGCGCAGCGCGGGCTGGGCCCGCAGCAGACCGGCCACCGACAGGATCTCGTCAGCGACCGTGGCCAGCTGCGCGGCCGTGGCCGAGCCGGTCCCGGCGGTGAGCTTGTCCACCGCCGAGAGGTAGGCCTGCTGGCTGACGCTCGACGCCATCAGCGTCCGCCCGTCGAGCCGGCCGAGTCGAGCTCGGCGATGAAGCGCTCGACCGTGCCGCGGCTGCGCGCCTCGTCGGCGAGCGACTCACCGACGATCCGGCCGGCCAGTTCGACGGCCAGCTCGCCGACCTCGGACCGCAGGTCACGCACGATGCTCTCGCGCTGCGCGGCGAGCTGCTCACGGCCGGCCGTGATGATCCGGTCGGACTCCTCGCGAGCCTTCGCCAGCACGTCCTGGCGGATGCCCTCGGCGTCGGCCCGGGCCTCGTCGCGGATGCGAGCGGCCTCGGTCCGGGCCTCGGACAGCTGCGCCCGGTACTGCTCGAGCAGCTGGTTGGCCTCGGCCTGAGCGGCCTCGGCGCGCTTGATGCCGCCCTCGATCGCGTCCACCCGCGCCGCGAACGTCTTCTCCATCTGCGGGAAGACGAACTTCATCAGCACGAAGCAGAGCACGCCGAACGCGATGGTCCCGAGCAGGACTTCCTGCCAGATCGGAGAGATCGGGTTGTGCTTCTCGGTGGTGGCGGCCTCTGCAAGCAGAGTCGTAATCATTTACAGAACCTCCTTCGAGGCGGAGGAGTGTTGCTCAGCCAGCCCAGATGAAGCCGAAGGCGATGCCGAGGAGCGCGAGCGCCTCGACCACGGCGAAGCCGATCCAGACGTACGGCAGGGTCAGGCGCGAGGACTCGGGCTGACGCGCGGTCGACTGGATGTAGGCCGAGAAGACCAGGCCGACGCCGATGCCGGGGCCGATGGCGGCGAGACCGTAGCCGATGGCGGCGGTGCTACCGGTGACAGCAGCGATATCCATCATTTTCAGTTCCTCCAGGTATCTCGCGTGAATCGGTTTCACGCGGGACGACAACGGGGTGTTACTGGTGGTGCAAGGGGGTGGTGCTCAGTGCTCGTCGGCGAGCGCGCCCTGGACGTAGCTCGCCGTCAGCACCGTGAAGACGTAGGCCTGGAGACAGATCACCAGGAACTCGAGGAAGGTCAGGGCGATGGTCATCACCCACGACACCAGCGAGAAGGGGAGGAACCAGATGTTGGCGTTCAGCATCGCGAAGCCGCCGAGCGTGAACACCAGCAGCAGCATGTGGCCGGCGAACATGTTGGCGAAAAGTCGGACAGCCAGCGAGAACGGCCGGACCAGGAAGTTCGAGAAGAACTCGATCGGGATCAGCAACGGCAGGATGAACCACGGCGCCGGCGGAATGAGCGCGGTCTTGAAGTACTTCACAAAACCGTGGTGCCGGATGCCGACCCAGATGAACAACACATAGCTGATCACCGCGAGAACCGCCGGGAAGGCGATGTGCGAGTTCGGTGAAATCTGAACGAACGGGACGATGCCCCAGAAGTTGTTCAGCAGAATGAAGGAGAACAACGTCGCCAGGTACGGCGCGAAGCGCACGCCGGCGGGGCCGATCATCTCGATCGCGATGTTGTTCCGCACGAAACCGTAGACGCTCTCGGCGAGCCACTGCCTCTTGGTCGGGACCAGCTGCGGCTTCCGGTAGGTCACCAGGAAGAAAATGATGATCAGCGCGGTCGTGAGCCAGACCAGCGCGGTGATCTTGGTGAACCAGGGATTGTCGTGCTCGCCCCACGGCAGGATGCTCGGCAGGTAGAAGTCCTCGACGCTCGGCGGGAACGGAACGTCTGCGAGGACCATCGATTGAACGGCCACCGTAGCCCTTTCCTGTCAGGCGCCCAGACGGCGCACGATGAGGTAGACACCACCGGCCATGCCAACGACCGCGCCGATGCCGGCGAAGATGCCCCTGGTCCCCACCCAGTGGTCGACCAGCCAACCGATCCCGCCCCACACCAACATGCCCGAGATGAGGTAAGCGACGGCCGTCATGCCCATACCCGTATCGGGTGGCTTAGGACCGTCGTCCCCATGGGGATTCTTGGGAGGTTCCTGACCGGTCATGACGGCCCGAACGATATCAGCAGGGGAGACGAGGCTAAGCGGGACCCCCCGCACAACCGCAGTTGTCCAGGCGTCAGGGGTCTCGCAACTGGATGGACACGGTACTCCCCCTTCGCGAGAACCGGACACGCCACGTCGTTTCACGTCACCGTTTCGTGGTCAACAAACCACGAATGAGGCGTTTACCGAGGTTAAACGGTATGTAGAAGATCACTTTGGGGGACGGATCGCGGTGAACCACCAGGCCTGCACACCCGTCCAGGCGATCACCCCGGCCACGATCCCCCAGCCGAGTGCGGTCTTCCCGGTCCACGCGGTGTTCACCCCGTAGGCCAGCGCCACCCCCAGAACCACGCATTTCAGCACGTACGTAAGCATCGCCAGCGGCATCAGCAGGGCCGGGCGCACGGTGTCCGCCCACGCGATGACCAGGGTGGACATCGTGTAGCTGATGGTCACGATCAACACACCGAGCCCAGCGCCGACCGCGGACGCGGCCCCGCCGGCGAGAAATCCGACCGAGGCGGCACAGAGCAGCAGGGCCACCGAGACGGCGCTCAGGAACGGCAGGTGCGCCACCCGCCACCGTGGATCGGCGGGCAACGGCGGCAGATCGGGCAGCGGCGTGTCGTCATCCCCCAGATCAAAACCTTGCCTGGGTACGCCCGGCAGCGTCACCGCCGGCTCGGTGCCGTTAGACCGCTCAGTCATGCCATCACTTCCTGCCGTGCGTACGCCGGGAACCTCTCGGTCAGCGCCGCTACCTCGTCCGCGACGTCGGCCAGGCGGGTCGCCCCCGCCGACGTGTCCGGATCACTGCGTACCGCGGCCCCGATCAGCCGCCCGACCAGCCGCATCTCATCCTCGCGCATCCCCTGCGTGGTCACGCTCGGCGAGCCCACCCGGATGCCGGACGCCACCGCGGGCGGCTGCGGGTCGAACGGTATCGCGTTCTTGTTCAGCGTGATCCGGGCCAGGTCACACCGCGTCTCCGCGTCGCGCCCGGTGACACCCAGGTCGCGCAGGTCGGCGAGCACGAGGTGGGTGTCGGTGCCCCCGGCGACCGGGCGCATGCCCTCGGTGGCCAGCGCCACCGACAGCGCCCGCGCGTTGTCGACGACCTGCTGGGCGTACGCCTGGAAGGACGGGCCGGACGCCTCCCGCAGGGCGACCGCCTTGGCCGCGATCGCATGCATCATCGGACCGCCCTGGCAGAACGGGAAGACCGCCTTGTCGACGCGCTGGGCGAGGCCGGCGCGAGACAGGATCATGCCACCGCGGGGACCGCGCAGCACCTTGTGAGTGGTGCAGGTGACCACGTCCGCGTGCGGCACCGGCGACGGGATCGCCCGCCCGGCCACCAGGCCGATGAAGTGCGCGGCATCGACCATCAGGTAGGCGCCCACCTCGTCGGCGATCTCCCGGAACCGGGCGAAGTCGATCAGCCGCGGGTACGTCGTGGCGCCACAGATGATCAGCTTGGGCCGATGCGCGAGCGCCAGGTCGCGTACCTCGTCGTAGTCGATCTCCTCGGTGTGCGGGGACACCCGGTAGCCGATCGGGTGGAACCACTTCCCGGAGAAGTTGACCCGGCTGCCGTGGGTCAGGTGCCCGCCGTGCGGCAGCTCCATGGCCAGCACGACGTCGCCGGGCTCGGCCAGCGCCGCGAACGCCGCCAGGTTCGCCGAGGCCCCCGAGTGCGGCTGCACGTTGGCGTGCTCGGCCCCGAACAGGTCCCTCGCCCGATCGATGGCGAGAAGCTCGGCCCGGTCCACCTCGCCGCAGCCGCCGTAGTAGCGCGCGCCCGGGTAGCCCTCGGCGTACTTGTCGTTGAGGGTCGAGCCGAGCGCGGCCAGCACGGCCGGCGAGGTGAAGTTCTCGCTCGCGATCAGCTGCAGGCCGCCGCGCTGCCGGGCCAGTTCATCACGGAGGACATGGGCGATCTCCGGATCCTCGCGCTCGAGATACGCGAAATCCGGGCCCCAGAAGGTGTCCACGTGCCCTCCCCCGCTAGGCAACGCCGCCAAAAAAGAAGCATATGGCTTCAAAGGCTCGCCAAAGGGCACACTCTGCGGTTATGCGGTGCTTGGTGACCGGTGCGACGGGATACATCGGCGGCCGGCTCGCGCCCCGGCTGCTCGCCGCCGGCCACGAGGTGCGCTGCCTGTCCCGCAGCGCGGCCCGGCTCCGCGACGTACCCTGGCACGCCCGGGTCGAGGTGGCCGAGGGCGACCTGACCGACCGGGCGTCGCTGCGCGCCGCGCTCGAGGGCATCGAGGTGGCGTACTTCCTGGTCCACTCGCTGGGCCGGCGCGACTTCGAGCGGATCGACCGCTGCGCGGCCGACTGCTTCTCGGCCGCCTGCCGCGATGCGGGCGTCCGGCGCATCATCTACCTCGGCGGCCCCGAGCCACCGGCCGGCGAGCGCGCCTCGGCCCACCTGCGCTCCCGCGCCGAGGTGGCCCGAATCCTCCAGGACAGCGGCATCCCGGCCGTGGTGCTGCGCGCCCCGGTGATCATCGGCTCCGGCTCGGCCTCGTTCGAGATGCTGCGCTACCTCACCGAGCGACTGCCGATCATGGTCACCCCGCGCTGGGTGGGCAACCGGATCCAGCCCATCGCGGTCCGCGACGTGCTCTCCTACCTGATCGCGGCCATGACCCTGCCGCCCGGCGGGTACGACATCGGCGGCGCCGACGTGCTCAGCTACGCCGACATGATGCAGCGGTACGCCCGGGTGGCCGGCCTCCGCCGCCGGGTGATCGTGCCGACCCGGGTGCTCAGCCCGTGGCTGTCCGCGCACTGGGTCGGACTGATCACACCGGTGCCGAACAGCATCGCCCGGCCGCTGGTCGCCAGCGTCGTGCACGAGGCGGTGGCCACCGACGCGTCGATCCGTTCGCTGGTGCCCTCGATCCGGCCGATCGGCTTCGACGAGGCGGTCCGCCTGGCCCTCTGCAAGATCCGCAACGCCGACGTGGAGACCCGCTGGTCGAGCGCGGCCGGCCGGGACGCCGCCGCCGAGCCGCTGCCCAGCGACCCGGACTGGTCCGGCGGAAGCGTCTACGTCGACGAGCGCAGCCGCACCGTGGACGCGCCGGTCTCCGCCCTGTGGCGGGTGATCGAGGGTGTCGGCGGGGAGAACGGGTGGTACTCGTTCCCGCTGGCCTGGTCGGTGCGGGGATGGCTGGATCGGCTGGTCGGCGGGGTGGGGCTGCGGCGGGGGCGGCGCGATCGGCATCGCCTGCGGGTCGGCGAGGCGCTCGACTGGTGGCGGGTGGAAGAGATCGTGCCGGGGTCGTTGCTGCGGTTGCGGGCCGAGATGCGGGTGCCGGGACGAGCCTGGCTGGACATGTCGGCGTCGTCCGACGGCGCCGGCCGCAGCGTCTATCGGCAGCGGGCGGTGTTCCTGCCGCGCGGGCTGGCGGGGCACGCGTATTGGGCGTCGGTGGCCCCGTTCCACGGGGTCGTCTTCAGCGGGATGGCGCGGAACATCGCGTCGCGGGCCGAGGGAATCGCCGCCGAGGCGGTAGCCGAGGAGCCGCCGGACGTTGTCGCGTAGGGCCGGCGCCGGCCCTGGCGCGGCGAGAACATCGGCCGGGACTACCCGGCCCGGACCGCCGGCCGAGGCCACGCCATGATCACGGCGGCGGCGACGGTGAGCAGGCCGGCGACCGCCCAGATCAGCGTGAGCGTCCCACCGTGCGAGCCGTCCGCCATGGTCGGGTCCGGCGAGCCGTGCGGGTAGGCCATCACCTCGTATGCCTGGCGGTAGAACCGGTAGGCGGGCAGCGCGGCGGCGGCGAGGCCGGCTGTGGCCAGGGCCGTCGCGAGTCGGCGGCGGGCGATCGCGGCTATCAGGAGCCAGCCGGCGAGCAGGCCGACGACGGTCCCGGCGACGGTAAGCGGCCGCAGCACGGCGGGCTCGACCGACCACATCTTGATGGTGAAGTGGGCTTCGCCGGTGTTGAGGGAGCCGGTGATGACCGAGCCGTCGGCGTACATCTCCAGCCCGTCGCTGGTCGCTGTCCAGATGCCGAACTTGGTCGGGATGGTGAAGTCCTGGTCTTCGGGCCCGGCGCTGGTCCCGTCGATCTCCCGGAACGACGTGATCCGCCACCCGGCGCCGGTCAGCGCGTCGCGGATTCGGGAGGCCGACCAGTCCGTGGTTCCGTCGGCGAGGATCTCGACGATCGGTCCCCGCTGCGCCGATGTTTCGCGGTAGAGCGGGGCGTCGGCAGGTATGCCGGTCAGGGTGGCGTTGAGGGCCTGCACCTCCCGGTCCGACGGGACGGCGGAGGCGGTCCGCCAGGCGATCCAGGTGCCGGCCGCGGCGCCGACGCCACCCAGCACGGCGGCGGCGAGCAGGGCGGCCACCCAGGCGAGGGGACGCCGGGCGGGCAGTTTGAAGCGCTGCCGCAGGCCGGAGAGGAGCAGGTGGAGGCCGGGCCGGCGGCCGTCCTCGGCCATCTCCAGCAGGGTGGTGAGGATCTCGGTGCCGCGATGGTCGCGGTAGGACCGGGGGTAGGCCCAGAGCAATCGCCGATAGTGCCGTTCGGTGCGGGTGGTCACAGCGCACCCCCGAACGCGGGCCGCAGCCGGGCGGCGGCCGCGTCGGCGTTGCGCCGCAGCCGCTCGACCTGGGCGGTCAGGGCGGCGGCCCCGGACTCGGTGAGCCGGTAGTAGCGGCGGAGCCTGCCGTCGACGGCCTCCTCCCGGTCGATCTCGACGAGGCCCTGGTCGGTGAGCCGGTCGAGCGCGCCATACAGGGTGCCGGGCCGCAGCACGACCTCGCCCTGGGACAGCTGGTCGACGGCACGGATCACGCCATACCCGTGGGTCGGCTCGGCCGCGAGGGCGGTGAGAATGAGAAACGTCGGCTCCTGCATGGCGGCCGATGCTACCTCAGCCGATATATAACGCCAAGCGTCATATGCTAGGGCGCGGCGGCTCGGGTCAGGCGGTCGCGGATGGCCAGCCAGTCCTCGGCGTCCGGGGGCTGCTGGACCAGGATCGTGTCCACGCCGGCGTCGTCCAGGCGGTGCAGGGCCGCGTACAGGTCGGCGGCGTACTCGCGCGGATCGGCCGAGAGCACCTCGGCGTCGGGGACGGCGGCTCCCTCGTACGTGAGGATGCCGGTCTTCTCCGGAACGTCGAGCGCACGCACGTCGGGAACCAGCACCAGCGCGGCCCGCGGCGCGTAGTGGCGGCGGCTCATGCCGGGTGACGGGCGGGCCGTGCCGTCGGCCGTCTCGGCGTCGCGCAGGGCGATCGCCCCGGTCACGTCGCGCAGGGCGCGCAACGCCAGCGCACCGGGGCGCAGCAGGGTCGGCACCGGCGTGGTCAGGTCGAGGACCGTCGACTCGATGCCCCACGAGCTCGGGCCGCCGTCGAGGACCAGGGGCACCTCGGGGAGACTGCGCAGCACGTGCTCGGCGGTCGTCGGCGAGATGCTCTCCGAGCGGTTGGCGCTGGGCGCGGCGAGCGGCAGGCCGACCGCCGCCAGCAGGCGGAGCGCCACCTCGTGGGCGGGGATGCGGATGGCGATCGTGTCGTTGTCGGCGCCCACGCCGGTCAGGTGCGGCGCACGGCGGACCACCATGGTCAGCGGGCCGGGCCAGAACGCGTCGGCCAGGCGGTCGGCCGTCCCGGGCCACTCCGCCGCAAGGGCTCGGGCCGCGGCCACGTCCGCCACGTGGACGATCAGCGGGTTCCAGGACGGTCGGTTCTTCAGGCGGTAGACCTCGCCGATCGCCTTGGCCGAGAACGCATCGGCGCCCAGGCCGTACACCGTCTCGGTGGGGAAGGCGACCACCGACTCGGCGCGCAGCAGGTCGACGGCGGCGGCGATGCCGGATTCGTCGGGCCGGGCGATGCGGCCCGGTACGGACGAGCCGGTCACGAGAGCAGGAGCTTGGCGAACGGGACGGTGGTGTCCTCGATCTCGTCGCCGATGCGCTGGAACGTCTGGTCGCCGCGGCCCCACGGGTCGTCGAGGTCGTCGCCGGGCAGCGGGGACTCGGAGCCGCGCAGGTGGTTGACCGCCTCGGTGATGGCGACGCCGCGGGCGTGCACCGTCTCGGCGTCGTCGCCGGCCGGCGGCAGGGTCGCGGTGTCGACGGCGCCGAGCAGGCGACCGAACTCGCCCATCACGAAGGTGTGGTCGGCCGCGTCGGGGCGCAGGGCCACCACGTAGTCGTACTGGTCGGCGGTGGCGGTGAGGATCAGGTCGGCCTCGTCGATGAAGTCGCCGCGCAGCTTGCGGGCCTCGAAGCCGGAGGTCTCGCCGCCGCGGGCGCGGACCAGGCGGGCGGCCGGGGGGTTCATCTCCTCGCCCTCGTGCCAGCCGCCGGTGCCGGCGCTGACGCTGCGGATCAGACCGTCACCGCCGCGGTCGCGCACGGCGCGGGCGAGCAGTCGCTCGGCCATCGGCGACCGGCAGATGTTGCCCATGCAGACGTGCAGAACGGTGAAGGGAGTCACCGCACTCACGCCTCAGCCGCCACGATATCGGGCGCCACGTCGCGGAGCTTTTCGAAGGGGATCGCGCCGGCCCGCAGCACCCGCGGCACCTCGCCGGTCACGTCGATGATCGTGCTGGGCGCGGGGTCGAGCGCCGGGCCGGCCTCGAGGTAGACGCGGACCGCGTACTCCAACTGGTCGCGGGCCTCCTCGGCGGTGGTGGGGGCCGGCCGGCCGACCTTGTTGGCCGTGGTGACCGCCATCGGGCCGACCTCGCGCAGCACCTCGAGGGCGACCGGGTGCAGCGGCATGCGGACCGCGACGTTGCCGCCGGTCTCGCCGAGATCCCACTGCAGGCTGGGGGTGTGCTCGACATACAGGGTGAGCGCGCCCGGCCAGAACGCGTCGGCGAGCTCGCGCGCCGCCTTGGTCAGCGAGTAGGTCAGGCCGTCGAGGGTGTGCCGAGAGCCGATCAGCACCGGCGGGGGCACCCGGTTGGTCACGCTGCGGGCGTGGTGCAGCGCGGTGATCGCGTGCGGGGTGAACGCGTCCGCGCCGATGCCGTACACCGTGTCGGTGGGCAGCACGGCCAGCTCACCGCTCTTGACCGCCTCGACGGCGGCAGCGATGCCGCGATCGCGGTCCGCGGTGGTACGGCAGTCGTAGAGCATCACACCGTGCAGTCTGCCACGTGGCGGCGCGCCGCGATCAGGTGCGCCGGGCGGTCGCGAACCGTGGCCGGCCGGCCAGATCCTGGTGGGCGGTCACCTCGGTGAATCGGCCGTCCTTGCGAAGCAGCAGGGGCACGACGTCGCCGTGCACGTCGTCGTGCTCGATGCCGAGGTGCCCGCCGGGCTTCAGCAGCCGGGCGGCCAGGGCGATCACCGGACGGATCACGTCGAGCCCGTCGGCGCCGCCGAAGACGGCCGAAAATGGGTCGTGGTCGGCCACCTCGGGCGGAACCGGGGTGCCGTCGGGGACGTAGGGCGGGTTGCAGAGCACCACGGCGACCCGGTGGGACAAATCCGACAGAAGATCCGGGTCGGTGACGTCGCCCTCGACGACCTGGACAGCCGGGTACTCAAAAGCGTTGCGCCGCAAGTACGACAGGGCCTCCGGCGACTTTTCCACGGCGTACACGGAAACGGTTTTGAGCTCCTGAGCGACCGACAGCGCGATCGCGCCGGTGCCGCTGCACAGATCGACCACGATGTCGCCCGATCGGGCATGCTCGATGCCCCAACCGGCGAGCAGCTCGGTCTCCGGGCGGGGGACGAATACGCCGTCGCCGACCGACAGTTCGAGATGGCGGAACGCGGCCGTGCCGAGCAGATGCTGCAACGGAATTCGCCGGGCGCGCGAAGCCACCAGCACCCGGAAGCGGCGTAGCTCGTCCTCGCGGATCGAGTCCACCAGCATCAGCCGGCCGCGCGGGATCTCCAGCACGTGCGCGGCCAGCAGTTCGGCGTCCACCCGGGGCGACTCGACGCCCGCCGCGGACAGTTCGGCGACCGCCTCGGCCAGCGCCGGAGCCAGGCGCGTCCGTACCGATGCTCTCCAGGGGTGTTCGTCGTCCGGGTCCACGGCATAATCATCAAACGTCACGTGCGACGCCGGCCGGCCGGGTCGGCGGATCGACGCGGGGACACGCGGTGGGAGGCGCCCGGTGAGTTGGTTGGACCAGCTCCCTGAAAACGTCGAGGAGCTGAAGCGGGCCGGGCGGCTGCAGCAGAACGGCCGCTCCGCCGAGGCTCTGCCGATTCTCGACCGTGTGCTCACCTCCGCCACCGACCCCACCACCAGGGCGTACGCGTTGGTCCTGCGCTCCGGCTCGCTGATCAACCTGGGCCGCGTCGCCGAGTTGTCGACCGCGATGACGGCCACGGCCAACGCCGTACGCGAGATCCCGGACCCCTACCTGCGTGGTCAGATGCACGCGTTCGCGGCGCTCGGCTCGCATCTGCAGGGCAACATCGACCGCAGTGTCACCCACCTCGTGCAGGCGTCCCGGGCGCTGGCCGCGGTGCAGGAGAACGACTCGGAGACCGCCTGGGGCTGGCACGACCTGGCGATGGCGTATTCGTACCTGGGCTTTCACGGCCACGCGCTGACCGCGATCGAGCAGGCCCGGCAGGTCGGCGCCGCGGTCGGGCTGGCTCCGGAGATCTTCGCGGCGCCGGGCATCCGGCTGCGCAACGCGGTCTCCCTCGATCACCAGGGCGACACCGACGGCTGCCTGCGGGTGCTGCGCGACATCGACGCCGAGCTGACCCGGTACGTAGCGATCGGCGCCGACCAGATGCGCCCGGGCAGCCGCGCCGCGTACGGCTATGCGCTGGCCCGCCGCGCGGCGCTCGGCGAGGAGACCGAGGCGGTTGCGGCCGAGTGGCTGACCGGCGGCGGCGACAGCGTGCGCACCCGCGACCTCAACCACCTCGGCCACGTCTGCCTGTCGATCGCGGCCGGCAAACCCGAGCACGCACTGACCATGCTGGACGCCGTGCCGGTCTCGCCGGAGATCCTCGGCGCGGCCGAGCCGGCCCGGTTGCGCAGCATCTGCTACGCCGCGGCCGGCGACCACGCCGCCGCGCACGCCGCCGACCGGTACGCGTTCCGCCTCGCCGCCCAGCGCATCGACCGCCTCCGGGACGGCTACCTGGACGGGGTCGCGGCCCGGCTGGACGCCCAGGAGACCCAGCGGGACGCCGGCCGGTACGGCGACGAGACGCTCACCGATCCGCTCACCGGCCTGCCCAACCGCCGCCAGCTGGAGCGGTACGTGGGCTCGATGCTGGACCGCGGCGAACGGGCCGCGATCGGCGTCTGCGACCTGATCGGCTTCACCGCGGTCAACGTGCGGCACGGCCGGCACTGCGGCGACCTGGTGCTGCAGCGGATCGCCGGCGTGCTCAACCGGGTGATGCGCCGCGGCGACTTCGTGGCCCGGTTCGCCGGTGACGAGTTCGTGGTGGTGCTGCCGGGCGCCGGCACCGCCCAGGCCGCCGAGGTGTCCCGGCGGATCACCGCCGCGACCAACGCGGAGAACTGGCAGGTGCTGGTGCCGGGCACGCCGATCAGCCTGGCGGCGGGCTGGTCCGAGGTGGGCGCCAACGGGCGTACGCTCAGCGCCGCCCTGGCGGCCGCCGCCGCCAACCGTGCCCCCACCAGATGAGCACGATCGAGCTCGGTGAGATCTCCTCGGCTCCCGACGCCGAGCCGTCCGCCGAGTTCGACCTCCGGTTGCTGCGCGAGCTCGCGCTCGCCTTCGCGCTGCTGCTCTGCCTGATCGGGGCGACCGGTTCGGCCCGGCCGGCGCCGCCCGGCGTCCGCCCACTGTGGAGTGTGCCGGCCACCGATGCCGACGGCACGACGCTCGGCCCGGACACGCTCTATCTGCACCACGGGCCGGCGCTCACCGCGTACGACCTGGCCACCGGCGCGATCCGGTGGCAGACGACGATCGCGGACATCGTCGGCTACGCCCAGCTCGCCGGCGGCCTCCTGCTGCTGCCGGCCGACCCGCAGACCGGCCACCTGGGCGACGTCTACACCCAGTTCAGCCGCTCCACCGTGGCGCTCGCCGCGGACACCGGCGCCCGGCTGTGGAGCGCGCCGGGCGAGCCGATGATCGTGGCCGGCGGCACGGTGCTGATGGCCGACTACACCGACACCGCCTCGTACGCCCGGCTGCGGTTGATCCGGCTCGACGATCAGCGCACGGTCTGGCAGCGGGACACGCCCGGGGTTCTCAGCCTCTCGTTCGCCATGGCCGGTGGCACCCCCACCGAGGTCATCACGGTGACCGACGCGGGGCAGGCCGAGGTGCTGCGATTCGCCGACGGCTCGGTGACCGCGAGCGCCCGGATCGACTGGGCCCGGCAGGCACCCGACCAGGGGCAGTTCAACGACGTTGCCGCCAGCGGCGATCACCTGATGGTGAACCGCAACGAACAGGGCCACGCCGAGCTGACCGTGTACCGGCTGGACACGCTGGCCCCGCTGTGGCGGACCGACGGCACCGACGGGTTCGCCTTTCCCTGCGGCAGCGGCATCTGCTTCAGCAACGGGCTGGGCCTGACCTCGTACGACCCGGACACCGGCCGGGTGCGGTGGCGGGTGCCGGGCGCCGGGAGCGGCTGGTCGGCCACCGCCGGCCGGGTGGTGGTCGACAAGCCGGGCGAGGTCGGCGAGCAGTACCTGATCGACGCGGAGACCGGCGCCCGGGTCGGCGTGGACAGCCCCGGCGAGACGGTCTGGACCACCGAACCGGACGAGGCGCTGCTGGTCCTCGAGCCGACCGTGTCGACGCCGCAGCGCACCTCGATCACCCGGTGGGACCTGGCCACCGGGCAGCGCGACCTGCTCGGCGCGATCGACCGGATCGTGGTGAACCGGTGCCAGGCCGTCGCGCGGTACCTCGGTTGCTACCAGAACGCCGCGTACACCATCACGGCGGTGGGCTGATGGCGGTCATCGACCTCGGCGAGGTGACCGCCGAGGAGGACGCGCCCGCGGTCCCGCTCGACCATCGTCGGCTGCTGCGGGCGGCGCTGGGCGTGCTGTCGATCGCCGGGCTGCTGGTGATCGCGGGGTCGGCGCCCGGTGACGCGGCCGGCGTCCGTTCGCTGTGGACCATCGACGACTTCCGCGGCGACGACTCGGTGGTGCTCGCCGGGCGGACCGCGTACGTCTCCCGGCCCTTCGACGGCCGGCCGCGGGTCGCCGCGTACGACCTGTCCGACGGACGGCTGCGGTGGACCACGGTGACCGGCGTGCAGATCACTACCCAGCCGCCCCGGCCGGCCGGCGACACGGTGCTCGCCCCGACCGACCCGATGCTGGCCAAGGTCGTGCTGCCCGATGGCGGCGGATACGTGTACGAGGGCCCGCAGAACACGGTCGCGCTGGACGCGGCGACCGGCCGGGAGCTCTGGCGCACCGTGGGCAACGCCATGCCGTCGGCCGGCACCGGCACCGCGCTGGTCGTCGGCGGCGGCGTGCTGCGGGTGGTCCGGCTGCGCGACGGCGGCGAGATCTGGCGCCGGGCGATGCCACCGCTGGCCGGCTGGACGCCGCTGCCCGACTATCAGCACCCCGTGGCGATCGCCACGGCCGACCAGGACGGCCTGCTGAGCGTTTTCGGGTACGCCGACGGGAAGCTGCGCGCGACCAGCAGGGTGCCGTGGGAGACCAGGACCCGCTCGGCCACGCTGATCCCGGCCGGCCGGAACCTCGCGGTGGTGCGCGACGACCCGTCCCGGCAGACCGCCACGACGGTGTATTCGGCCGACGACCTCGAGCCGCTGTGGTCGGCGAGGGATCTCAGCCCGTGCGGCGAGCTGCTCTGCTCGGTGGGGATCGACGGGGTCTCCGGCCGTGACCCGGCCACCGGCCGCGAGGTGTGGACGGTGCCGGACGCGCGGATCATGTTCCCGGTCGGCCCCGATCGCATCCTTCTCGGGGAAAATCTCATGGCGACCCGGCTACGGCTCGCCGACAGTCGCACCGGGCGGGCCCTCGGGCCGACGATCACCGGGGCACAGGCCTACACCGAGGATCCGGGCGACCGCCTCTATTTCGTTCGCCCGAGCGTCAGCGCGCCGGGCCGGCTCGTGGTCACCCGGCTCGACCTCGCCGACGGCACGCAGACCCCGCTCGGCGTGTTCGGCACGAACGGGAGCGACCGGTCGTTCTGCGTGGCGACGCGCGGCTACCTGGCCTGTCCCCGGGTGGACGGCCTGCACGTCATGGCCGTCGGCCCTTAGGCCCGGCGGCTCAGCTCCGTCTCGCCGGACAGGCGGGCCTGCCGGTCGGCCTCGGCCAGCGCGTCCAGCACCCCGTCCAGCTCGCCGCCGAGCGCCAGGTCGAGGTTGTAGGCGGTGTAGCCGATCCGGTGGTCCGTGATCCGGTTCTGCGGGAAGTTGTACGTCCGGATCCGCTCCGAGCGGTCCACCGTCCGCACCTGCGCCTTGCGCGAGTCGGCGGCCGCGGCGGCCGCCTCCTCCTGCGCGATGGCCAGCAGCCGGGACCGCAGGATGCGCAGCGCCGATTCCTTGTTCTGCAGCTGGCTCTTCTCGTTCTGGCAGCTCACCACGGTGCCGGTGGGCAGGTGGGTGATCCGCACCGCCGAGTCGGTGGTGTTGACCGACTGGCCGCCCGGGCCGGACGAGCGAAACACGTCGATCCGCAGGTCGTTCGGGTCGATCTGCACGTCGACGTCCTCGGCCTCGGGCAGCACCAGCACGCCCGCCGCCGAGGTGTGGATCCGGCCCTGCGACTCGGTGACCGGGACGCGCTGCACCCGGTGCACGCCACCCTCCCACTTGAGCCGCGACCAGACGCCGTGGCCGCCCTCGGGCACGCCCTTGGTCTTGACCGCCACCGAGATGTCCTTGACGCCGCCGAGGTCCGACTCCTGCGAGTCGATCACCTCGACCACCCAGCCGCGGCGCTCCGCGTACCGGGTGTACATGCGCAGCAGATCGCCGGCGAACAGGGCCGACTCCTGGCCGCCCTCGCCCGCCTTGATCTCGATGATCACGTCCTTGGCGTCGTTCGGGTCGCGCGGGATCAGCATCTCGCCGAGTCTCTCCTCGAGCGGCGGCAGCGTGGCGGCCACGGCCTCCACCTCGGCGCCGAACGCCGGGTCCTCGGCGGCCAGCTCCTTGGCGGCGACCAGGTCGGCGCGCGCGGCCTCCAGCTCGGCGTTGGCCGCGTAGATCGGGGCCAGCTCGGCGAAGCGACGGCCGACCCGGCGTACGAGGGCCTGGTCGGCGTGGATGGAGGGGTCCTCCATCCGCTTCTCCAGTTCCGCGTACTCCTCGAGAAGCGTGGTCAGCCGGTCGTTACTCACAGTAATGTCTCCCCACGCGAACGACGCCCGCCCCCGATCGACCGGGTGCGGGCGCCGTCGAAGCAGTTACTTCTTCTTGGCCGCGTTCACCTTGGCGTACTTGGCCTGGAACTTCGCGACCCGGCCGGCGGTGTCCAGAACGCGCTGCTTGCCGGTGTAGAACGGGTGGCAGGCGCTGCAGGTCTCGACGCGGATCTCGCCGCCCTTGGCGGTGCTGCGGGTGGTGAAGGTGCTGCCGCAGGAGCAGATGACCTCGGTGGTCGTGTACTCCGGGTGGATGCCGGACTTCATGTCTCTCGGTCCCTTTCGATGATCTGGTCGCCGGGTCGCTGTCAGCACCGCGCCGCCCCGCCAGGGCGGTGGGCTCGGGCGTGAACCGGAACCTTTTACTGGCCGATGGACCAGTCTGCCATGTGACACGGCCGCGCGAGAAATCGACGCGACTTTCCTGATCCACGGTCGATAACGTGAGCACCCCTCGCGGCATTCCCTCGATCAGGAAAGGAACGTGTCATGACGC
This sequence comes from Actinoplanes sp. KI2, assembly GCF_025630775.1. Lineage (GTDB taxonomy): Bacteria > Actinomycetota > Actinomycetes > Mycobacteriales > Micromonosporaceae > Actinoplanes. Next base: position 144,985 of record NZ_JAOSZE010000010.1, on the reverse strand, counting down.
TGCTCGCCGACGTCCTCGATCCGGCCGAACTGGCTTCCGCGGTCGAAAAAGGCCTGGTGCGCACGCAGCGTCACCCCTCGCGGCCCTTCGTGATCTACAACTACACCGAGGCGTGCCAGTACGCCGGGGCCTGGACCCCGGTGACGCTCGCCTGCCGCGGCCTGGTCGTCGACGCCGGCGGCAAGATCGTCGCGCGGCCGTTCACCAAGTTCTTCAACCACTCGGAGTCGCACGCGCCGAGCTTCGACCCGGCCGCCGCGGTCACCGTGACGGACAAGTCGGACGGGTCGCTCGGGATCATCTACCACGACGGCGACGGCCTCGCGGTGGCCACCCGGGGCTCGTTCGCCTCCGACCAGGCGCTGCACGCCACCGCCCTGCTGCGTGCCCGATATGCCGGGTTCGCCCCGCCGGCCGGGCTCACCGTGCTGGTCGAGATCATCTACCCGGGGAACCGGATCGTGGTCGACTACCAGGGCCTGGACGACCTCGTGCTGCTCGGCGCCGTGGACATCGCGACCGGCCGCACGTACGGGCCGGAGGCGGTGCCGGACTGGCCCGGGCCGGTGGTGGAGACCTTCGGGTACGCGACGTTCGCCGAAGCGCTCGCCGCGCCGCCCCGGGACGGCCGGGAGGGCCTGGTCGTCCACTTCACCGGGGCGGACGCGCGGGTGAAGATCAAGTACGCCGACTACGTACGGCTCCACCGGCTCGTCACGGGGCTCACCGCGCGTACGGTATGGGAGGTCCTGGCCAACGGCGGCGACCTGGACACGCTCATCGCGCCGCTGCCCGACGAGTTCCACGTCTGGGTGCGCGCGATCGCCGCCGAGCTCACCGCGACGGTCGACGCGCGCGCCGCCGCGATCGAGGCGGCCTACGCGGCGATCGTCGCCGGTCTGCCCGAGGGCTGGGGCCGCAAGGAGTTCGCCGCCCGGGCGGTGCGCAGCGAGCACAAGTTCGCGCTGTTCCTGCGGCTCGACGGCAAGGACTACCGTCCGGTCCTGTGGCAGCACGCCCGCCCGGCGGCCGACCAGACCATGCACGGGACCAAGGTGACCGAGGAATGACGAGACTGCTGATCACCCGCGGGCTGCCGGCGTCCGGGAAGACGACGTTCGCCCGGAAGCTGCAACCCCGGGTGGTCCGGGTCAACCGGGACGACCTGCGGCGGATGCTGCACGGCGAGCGGCTCTACACGCAGTGGGCCGAGGGGCAGGTCACGCACGCCCAGCGGGCCACCGTCGAGGCGCTGCTGCGGGCGCACGCCGACGTGATCGTGGACGACACCAACCTGCGCAACAAGACCGTCCGGGAGTGGGCCGAGCTGGCCGCCCGGCACGGCGCGCAGTTCGAGGTGCACGACTTCACCGACGTGCCGCTGGAGGAGTGCATCCGGCGGGACGTGTCGCGGCCGGAGTCGGACCGGGTCGGCGAGGAGGCGATCCGGCGGATGCATGCTCGCTACCTGGCGGGCCGCAATCTGCCGCTGCCCGTCCCGTACGTCTCCGAGATCTCGGCCAATGTCTACGAGCCGGACCCGTCGCTGCCGGCGGCCGTTCTCGTGGACATCGACGGGACGGTGGCGCTGATGGGCGACCGGTCGCCGTACGACTGGCACCGGGTCGGCTCGGACCTGCCCAACCCGGCGGTGATCACCGCGGTTCAGGCCATGCACGCGGCCGGAAACGCGATCATCTTCTGCTCCGGGCGGGACGCGGTGTGCCGGCCGGAGACCGAGGCGTGGCTCGATCTGTACGTCGGCGTCCCGTACCAGGCGTTGTTCATGCGGCCCGAGGGCGACGGCCGCAAGGACGCCGTGGTCAAGCGCGAGATCTTCGACCGGGAGATCCGCGAGAACTGGCTGATCGTCGGGGTTTTCGACGACCGCCAGCAGGTGGTACGCATGTGGCGGGCGCTCGGCCTCACCGTGTTCCAGGTTGCGGAGGGAGACTTCTGACCTTGAAGTACCCCCGCACCCACCACCTGCCCGACTCGCCCGGCGCATCCGCCGATGACAAGATTCAGCGCGATCTGTCCTGGTTGGACGGCGAGCTGGTGGTGACCGAGAAACTCGACGGCGGCAACCTGACCTACACCCGCGACGCGATGTACGGCCGCTCCCCCGACTCCGGCACGCAGCCGTGGGACCGGCCAGCGAAGGCGCTGTGGGCGATGACCGCATACCGGATCCCGGACGACTGGCGGGTGTGCGGCGAGTCGATGTGGGCGCGGCGCAGCATCGCCTACTCCGACCTCCCCGGCGTGTTCATCGTCTTCGGCATCTGGGACGAGACCGACACGCTGCTGGGCTGGGACGACACGGTCGACTGGGCGCGCCGCCTGGAACTGCCGGTGGTGCCGGTGCTGTACCGCGGCGGCAGCCTCTCCGAGGCCCGCGCCGCCTGGGCGGCTCAGCGCACGACGGAAAACTCCGAGGGCTTCGTGGTGCGCGCGGCCGGCCGCATCCCCGCCGCCGAGTTCCCGTACAAGCTCCTCAAGTGGGTACGCGCCGACCACGTCCGCACCGACGACGCCTGGCGCCACCGCGACGACTTCGCCGTCAACGAGTTCGCCTAGGACGCCTCAACTTCGGCCTGGCTGCGGAGGATGCAGAACTCGTTGCCCTCGGGGTCGGTCAGCACCACCCAGCCGGTGCCGTCCGGGCGCCGGAGGTCGTCGATCGGCTTGGCGCCGTGGTCGATCAGGCGGGCCAACTCCTCGTCCCGGGTGCCCTCGGCCGGGCGCAGGTCGAAGTGGATCCGATTCTTGCCCTGTTTGATGTCCGGCACGTCGATGAAGAGCACCTTGTGCGATCCGTCCCGCGACATGATCAGGCATTCCTCGTGCCCCGGCAGGTTCGGGTCGTCGGCATCCTCGACGTAGTCCAGCACGCCCTGCCACCACCGCGAGAGCGTGTACGCGTCGGCGCAGTCGACGGTCGTGTGCGAGATGAACGAAGTCATCACAGCATGATCTCAAATGGGGTTCGTGGCTCACGCAGAATGAAGGGCCTCGGGCCGGCGCAGCTGGGCCCCAGGCCCGGCCTCGGCGTGAGCGACGGTCCGCACCTTGCAACCAGGCACGACATGAATTTGATCTTCTTCAAGGGTGGGGATACGGACACCTCGAACCGTCGCGGGCCAGGGAGATCGCCTCGTCGTCGAGGTAGAACGCGGGGCGGAGATCCATCTCCTCGTAGTAGCGGTGAAAGACGCCGGTGAGCGAGCCGGACATCGGCGGGACGATCCAGGTCCAGTCGGCCGGGACCGAGCGGCCGGCCTTCTCCTCGTTGCGCAGGTGGGTCAGGAAGCGCTCCGACTCGGTGTGGTGGTCGGTCATCTTGACGCCGGCCCGCTCGAAGCTGAACAGCACCGCGCGGTTCAGCTCGACCAGCGCCCGGTCGCGCCACAGCGTCGACTCGCGGCTGGTGTCCAGGCCCAGCCGGGCGGCGACCGTGGGCAGCAGGTCGTACCGGTCGGCGTCGGCGAAGTTGCGGGCGCCCACCTCGGTGCCCATGTACCAGCCGTTGAACGGCGCCAGCGGATAGTGCACGCCGCCGATGGTGAGCCGCATGTTGGAGATCGCGGGGACGGCGTGCCAGCGCAGGCCGAGCTCGGTGAACCAGCCGTAGTCGGGGTGGGTGATCGGCACTTCGCGGATCGCCCGCTCGGGGAGGTCGTAGAGGCGTACGCCCTCGGCCGGGGTCTCGATCGCCAGCGGGAGCACGTCGAAGTGCTCGCCCTTGCCCCGCCAGCCGAACCCGCGCATCGCCGACGTGAACCCGATCTGCCGGGCGTCGCCGACCGTGCGGCCGTCCTCGTCGCGATATCCGGCGTAGCGGATCAGCTGCTCGTTCCACACCCGGGCGTGCGGCTGGCCCGGCTGCGCGGCGGCGAAGATGCTGATCACCGGCCGCAGCTGACCGTCGCCGGCCGTCTGCAGGTGGCGCACGAGCAGCGAGAAGATCTCGTCGGCGGTACGTGCCCGGCGCCGGTCGAGAACGAGCAGGCTCTTCCAGTACAGGCGCCCGATGCAGCGGCCCGCGTTGCGCCACGCCATCTTCGCGCCGTGCGAGAGTTCCTCGGTGGTGTGCACGTAGCTGCCGGTGGCCGCGATCTGCGCGCGGACGATCGCCAGGCGGGGCTCAACCGGCCCGAGCCGCGGGTTCTCCAGGTAACAGCGGCGCAGGAAATCCTCGGCCTCGCCGGGATCGACCGGCGCTACCGGATCCCACTGCTCGGTCGGTTGATCCCGGTACCCGGGCACGATCATCGAAGCGCCTCCCACGGTCGACCGACGTGTCCTCGGAGGTTGGCACCCCCCGGGCTCATCGACCACACACCGTGTGCGACAAAAAGGACGCAGCCCCGTCGCTGAACGGGGCTGCGTCCGGAAAAGCCGGTTTGCCGCGGTTACTCGCCCGGCGTCGACTTCGCGATCTGCATCAGGAACTCGACGTTCGTGCGGGTCTGCTTGAGCCGGTCGAGCAGCAGGTCGAGCGCCGCCGACGAGTCCAGCGAGTGCAGCACCTTGCGCAGCTTGTGGATGATCGCCAGCTCCTCCTTGCCGAGCAGGATCTCCTCCTTGCGCGTGCCGGACGGGTCGATGTCGATCGCCGGGAACACCCGCTTGTCCGCGATCTTCCGGTCGAGCTTGAGCTCGGCGTTACCCGTGCCCTTGAACTCCTCGAAGATCACCGTGTCCATCATCGAGCCGGTCTCGACCAGCGCGGTCGCGAGAATGGTGAGCGAGCCACCGTTCTCGATGTTGCGCGCCGCGCCCAGGAACCGCTTGGGTGGGTAGAGAGCGGTCGAGTCGATACCACCCGACATGATCCGGCCGGAGGCCGGCGCGGCCAGGTTGTACGACCGGCCGAGACGGGTCACCGAGTCGAGCAGCACAACCACGTCGTGGCCCAGCTCGACCAGCCGCTTGGCCCGCTCGATGGCGAGCTCGGCGACCGTGGTGTGGTCCTGCGGCGGACGGTCGAACGTGGCCGCGACGACCTCGCCCTTGACCGAGCGCTGCATGTCGGTGACCTCTTCGGGCCGCTCGTCGACCAGCACGACCATCAGGTGGCACTCGGGGTTGTTGTGGGTGATCGCGTTGGCGATCGCCTGCAGCACCATCGTCTTACCGGCCTTCGGCGGCGAGACGATCAGCGCGCGCTGACCCTTGCCGATCGGCATGACCAGGTCGATGACCCGGGTGGTCAGGATGTGCGGCTCGGTCTCCAGCCGCAGGCGCTCCTGCGGGTAGAGCGGGGTGAGCTTGTAGAACTCGGGGCGGCGCCGGGCCTCCTCGGGCTCCATCCCGTTGATGGTGTCCAGCCGGACCAGCGGGTTGTACTTGTCCCGCCGGTTGTCGCTGCCGCCGTCGCGCGGGGTGGCCCGCACGGCACCGGTCACCGCGTCGCCGCGGCGCAGGCCGTACTTCTTGACCTGGGACATCGAGACGTAGACGTCGTTCGGCCCGGAGAGGTAGCCGGTGGTGCGCACGAACGCGTAGTTGTCCAGCACGTCGAGGATGCCGGCCACCGGGACCAGCACGTCGTCCTCGCTGACGTGCGGCTCGCGGCCGCCGCCCTCGCGCTGACCGTCCCGCTGGCCGCCGCCGTCGCCGTCCCGGTCGCGGCCCCGACGCCGGTCCCGGAAGCGGCTGCGGCGGCTGCGCCGGCCGCCATCGCCCGAGTCGTTGTCGTCGTCGTCGTGACTCTGGTCACTGTTGCGCGGACCGCGGTCGTCCCGCTGGCCGCGATCGTCCCGCTGGTTACGGTCGTCCCGCTGGTTACGGTCGTCGCGCTGACCGCCGTCCCGCTGGCCCTGGTTGCGCTGCCGGTCGCGGTTGCGGTCGCCCCGCTCCGGGCGCTCGGTGCGCTCGCCGGCCTCCGGCTGCGCGGCGGGCTGAGCCACCGGCTGCTCGGCGACGGGCGCGCCCTCGGTCGGCGCCGCGTCGCGGCGGACCCGCTCGCGGTTGCGACGGCTGCCACCCTCGGCGACCGGCGCGGACTCCGGCTGCACGGCGGTCGGCGCGGTGACGACCGGCGCGGCGGCGGAGGCCGCCGCCTTCTCGGCGATCGGCGCGGCCGTCGCGACCTCGCTGGCGCGCGGGCGCGGCGCGGCCTCGGCCGCCGACGCGCCACCGCTCTGCCGCTCGGTAATCGCGGTGATCAGTTCGCCCTTGCGCATCCGGGCGGTGCCCGAAATGCCGAGAGAAGCGGCGAGGCTCTGCAGCTCGGGCAGCAGCATCGCGGACAGCCCGGTGCCGCCTCGGCGGCGCTTCGCGGCGGTCGCGGTGGTGCCGGCGCCGTCAGCGACGTCAGAAACACCCGACGTCACGTCGGTGGTGTCGCTCAATGGATTCCTTCCGTCGGAAAAAGCCCGAGGCGCCCGGTCTGCAGCCTGGTGGCCGGGTGACTCGGATCCCGCTTCGCCGAAGCGACGCGGGTGGTTGTTGCAGCACGGCAGCTCGACGGTTTCCCTGCCCGTCTCACATTGACGGGTAGGTCTCGGCGAGTGCAGCGATCTGGGAGACTGCTGCTCGGCGTGTGCCTTGCTGAGAATTGAGACGACCTGCTGAGGTCTTAAAGTCTCGTGGGGGTGCGCGCCGAACCGCAAAAGATCGCTTGCTTCGCGGCTGTGCTTGGTCTTGAGCGTAGTCAACTCATGCGACCTGCGGCAACAGGGCCCCGCTAGGCGAGTACCACCATACTCCCTTTGACAAGTGCACCGCGCGCATCCACGCGCAACGTCTCGGCGTGCCATTCCGCGCCGGGGTAGAAGTCGGCCGGGACCTCGGACAATGCCAGGACGGTCGGTCCTGCGCCGCTCACCACGGCGGCGACGCCCACCGATCGCAGCGAGGCGACGAGCGACGCGGTGCCCGGCATCGCCTCCGCGCGGTAGCCCTGATGCAGCCGATCCGCGGTGGCCGGAAAGAGCAGCGCCGGGTCGGCGGTGATCGCATGGGTCAGCAGCGCGGCGCGCCCGGCGTTGAAGGATGCATCGCGGTGCGGCACCGCGTGCGGGAGCGCAGCGCGCGCCGAGGCGGTGAACCCACGCTCCGCGGGCACAAAAACCTTGGGGTGTACGCGTTCGTGCACCCCCAGCCGCACGGCCCGCGCGCCCGCCCCCTCGGTCCAGGCGATGGTGAACCCGCCGAGCAGGCAGGGCGCGACATTGTCCGGGTGGCCCTCGAGCCGTGCGGCGATGCGCAGCGCGTCCTGGTCGCCGATCAGCCGCATGCCGTCCTTGACCAGCCCGCGGGCCAGCTGGACGCCGCCGACGATGGCCGCCGACGAGGAGCCCAGCCCGCGCGCCTGCGGAATCCGGTTCACGCAGGTCACGGCCAGGCCGGGCGGGCGCTCGCCGAGCTCGTCGAAGGTCGCCAGCATGGCCCGGACAACCAGGTGCTCCTCGTCCCCGGGCAGCTCACCCGCACCCTCGCCGGTCACCGTGACGGTGCAGCCACCGTCGGTGACCGCGGCCTCGAGATCGTCGTAGAGGCTCAGCGCGAGGCCCAGGGCGTCGAATCCGGGGCCGAGGTTGGCGCTGGTGGCCGGCGTGCGCACGGTGACCGGGTCGGTCGCGAAGGTCAGGCCCATCGGCACATGCTAAGCGTTGATCATTCGGGCGCCGGGCTCAGTCCCGGCCCGCCGCGTCGACGGGCTCCTCGGTCAGGGTCAGCTTGCGGGTGGCGATGCGCCAGCCGATCGCGTACGTGAGGGTGACCAGCCCGCAGCCGGCCAGGATCACCCGGGGGTCCACCCGGTCGACGAACGCGGTAGCGACGAGCTGACTGACCGTGATGGCCAGGGTGGCCAGCATCAGGTCGGTGGCGAAGACCCGGCCGCGCAGCTGGTCGGGCACCTCGCCCTGCAGGGCGTAGTTGGAGAGGGTCCAGTTGGTGCCACCGGCGAAGTGCGCGGCGAAGACCAGCACGAGCACCAGAGCGAACCACGGCGTCACCGAGATCGCCAGGTAGCCCGCGCCGTACAGCGCCATCGACAGCGCCAGGCTCGGCAGCAGCCAGCCGCGGTGGTTCAGCACCGGACGCAGCGCGAACGGACCGACCAGCGCGCCCAGGCCGCGCACCGCGAACAGCAGGCCGGCGCCGAGCGCGCCGACGCCGTACGACTGGGCGATGAGCGGAAAGACGATCAGCACGCCGTTGCCGAGGCCGGCCGCCGACTTGACCGTGACCAACGCCCGGATCCGCGGCCGGGCGCCGATGTAGCACAGCGCCTCGAGCAGCGCGTGCCAGGTCTGCGCGGCCACCTCACCGTCGGCCCGGGCGGCCTGCAACGGGCGGCGGACCGAGGCGTTCAGCGCCGCGGCGGTCAGCAGCAGGGCGGCGGTGACCGCGAAGCTCCAGTACGGGCCGGCGGCCTCGCCCATCACGCCGCCCAGCGACGCGCCGACGATGGTCATGGTGCCCCAGGCCGAGCCGGAGATCGCGTTGGCGGCCGGCAGGTCGGCCGGGTCGACGACGTTGGGCAGCGCGGCCGAGGCGGCCGGCGTGTAGAAGGCCTTCGCCACCGACATCGCGCCGATGGCGACCAGGGCCAGCGGAGCGGTGGCCGCGGAGCGAACGGCGAACAGCAGCAGCGCCGCCAGGAACGCGCAGACGTTGGCGGTTACCAGAATCTTGCGGCGGTCGAACCGGTCGGCGATCGTGCCGGTGAACGGCAGCAGCAACGCGCTGATCCCGGTGTCGGCGGCGAGCACCAGCCCGCCCCAGACGCCGCTGCCGGTCAGCTTCGGCAGCAGGACGAGCAACGGCACCATGACGAACCAGTCGGCCCCGAAGACGACCAGTTCGGCCCCGAGCAGGCGACGGAAGTCCCGGTTACGGCCGACGACCGCGAATGTTGCTGGCACGTGAGGAAATCTTACCAACGGGCGAGGCCGGCCCGGCTGGGCCGGCCTCGCCGTCGATCACTCCGCCTGGTTCGGGCGCTTCGAGACCTTCAGCACCTCGAACTGGTCGGTATAGCCGCGCAGCGCGGCGTTGGGCTGGGCCGGCGCCTCGTGCGCGCCGCCGCTGGAGTCGGGCGCCACGGCGACCGGGATGTCCGCGCCCGGGTCGTCGGCCGCGTGCTTGGGCATCTCGACCGGAAGGCCCTTGGCCGCCCGCCGCGCGGCCCGCTTGGCCCGCCGCTTCTCCTTCCGGTTCTCCACCATGGTGTAGAGGGTCGGCACCAGCACCAGGGTCAGCAGCGTCGAGCTGACCAGTCCGCCGATGACCACAATGGCCAGCGGCTGGGAGATGAAGCCGCCCTCGCCGGTGAGGCCGAGCGCCATCGGCAGCAGCGCGAAGATGGTCGCGATCGCGGTCATCAGGATCGGCCGCAGCCGGTGCCGGCCACCCTCGATCACCGCCTCCTGCACGCCCATGCCCTGCGCCCGGTAGTGGTTGATCAGATCCATCAGCACGATCGCGTTGGTGACCACGATGCCGACGAGCATCAGCACGCCGATCAGCGAGGGCACGCCGAGCGCGGTGCCGGTGAGCAGCAGCAGCACGATCGCGCCGGTCGCCGCGAACGGGATCGAGACCAGCAGGATGATCGGCTGGATCAGGCTGCGGAACGTCGCCACCATGATGATGAAGACGATCGCGATGGCCGCCAGCACGGCGAGACCCAGCTGCTTGAAGGCGTCCGCTTGGTCCTGGCTCACGCCGCCGACCGTGTACGAGGCGCCGGCCGGCAGGGTGAGCGCCGACAGGTTCTTCTTCAGCTCCTTCGTGGCGGCGCCGACGTCCGAACCGGTGGCGGTGCCGTTGACCGTGGCGCTGCGGTTGCCGTCGATCCGGGTGACCTTCTCCGGGCCGGCCACCTGGTTGATGTCGGCCACCTGGTCGAGCCGGACCACGCCGCGCGGGGTGACGACCGGCATGGCCTTCAGCGCGGCCGGGTCGGCCGGGGCGGTGCCGTAGGACACGACCACGTTCTGGCTGGCGCCGTCGACCGTGATCTGCCCGGCCGGGGCCGACCGGAAGACGCCGGCCACGGTCTGCGCGATCTGCGCCTCGGTGATCCCGTACTGGGCGGCGACGTCGCGCTTCACCTTGACGTCCAGGCGCGGGACGCTGGCCGCCAGCGTGGTGGTCACGTCGGCGACGCCCTTGGTCGACGCCATCGCCTGCTGCACCTGCTGGGTGGCCTGCTGCAGCACGTCCTGGTCGGCGGCCCGCACGTCGACCGAGAGCCCGCTGCCGCCCAGGCCGGAGTTGGCGTCGCCGAAGGTCACCTCGCCGATGCCGCTCATCGAGTCGAGCTTGGCGCGCAGCTTGTCGGTGACCACCTCGGCGTCGGCGTCCTCGGCGAGCCCGACCTGGTAGCTCGCCTGGCTGGCGCCGGAGCTGCCGACGAACGGGTTGAAGGTGCCGTTGCCGACGGTGACCTGATAGGTCCGCACGTCCTTGTCGCCGGCGAGCACCGCCTCGACCTGCTTGGCCGCGTCATTGGTGGCGGCGAGGCTGGTGCCGACCGGCAGCTCCTGGGTGAACCTGATCGCGTCCTGCCCCGACTGGTCGAGGAAGTTGGTCTTCAGGAACGGGGCCAGGGAGAGGGTGCCGATCAGGACGGCCACGCCGATGGCTACCGTGATCCAGCGCCGCGTGGTGGCGAACCGGATCACCGGGAGGTAGGCGCGCTGCAGCGGGTTGCGCCGCTCCTTCTCCTCGGCAGCCTGGCGGACGGCCTCGGTGTCGGAGCCGGGCGGAGGTGGCTTGAGGAACCAGTACGCGAGCACCGGGATCACCGTGAGCGCCACGAACAGCGACGCCAGCAGGGCGACCGTGACGGTGATCGCGAACGACGAGAAGATCTGCCCGATCAGGCCGCCGACCAGGGCGATCGGCAGGAACACCGCGACCGTGGTCAGGGTCGAGGCGGTGACCGCGCCGGCCACCTCCCGGACGGCCGTGATGATCGCGTGGCCCTTTTCCTCGCCGTACTCCAAATGTCTCTTGATGTTTTCCAGCACGACGATCGAGTCGTCGACGACACGGCCGATGGCGATCGTCAGCGCGCCCAGGGTGAGCAGGTTGAGGGTGTAGTCGCCGATCCACAACGCGATCAGCGCGATCAGCACGGACAGCGGGATGGAGACGGCGGTGACCAGCGTCGAGCGCACCGACATCAGGAAGACCAGGATGACGATGACGGCCATCAGGAGGCCGAGCAGGCCCTCGGTGGTCAGGTTCTTGATCGACCGCTCGACGTAGGGCGCCTGGTCGGTGACCACGGTGAGCTTGGCGCCGGTGTCCTGCTCGAGCTTGTCGAGCTTGCTGCGGACCTCCTTGGAGATCTGCACGGGGTTCCCGGTCGGCTTCGCGGTGACCTGGATGCCGAGGCTGTCGACCCCGTCGGTCCGGGTGTACGAGGTCGCCGCCGGCAGCTTGCTCTCCACCGCGGCGACGTCGCCGAGCTTGACCGGACCCTTGCTGCCGGTGAGGTACAGGCCCTTGAGGTCGTCCACCGAGGTGATCGGGTTGCCGACCTGGACGTTCAGCGACTTGTCCCCCTCGGTGACCGCGCCGGCCGGCACCGAGACGCCGTTGGCCTGCAGCACCGTGGCGATCGACTGGGGTTTGACCCCGGCCGCGGCGAGCTTCGCGAAGTCGGGCGTGATGACGACCTGCTTGGCGCGGGCGCCGGTCACCTGGGTGTCCCGGACTCCCTCGATCGCGTTGAGCTCGGGCACCACGGTCTGGTTGAGCTTCGCGAGCAGGTCACTCTCGTCGGCGCCACCGGACGCGGCCAGCACGATCGCCGGGATGTCGTCGGTGCTGCCCGCGATGATTTGCGGCTCGACGTTCTGCGGCAGGGTCGGCTGGATCCGGTTGATCGCGGTGGTCAACTGGTTGACCGCCTGGTCGAGGTCGGTGCCGTAGTCGAACGTCACGGTGACCGTGGCCGACCCCTCGGACGTGGTCGAGCTGACGCTCTCGATGCCGTCGACGCCCTTGACCGCGTTCTCGATCGGCTCGGTGACCTGGTCCTGGATGAGCTCGGGACTGGCGCCGGGCAGAGTCGCGCCGACGAACGCGGCGGGGAACTCGATCGACGGGAACAGCTGCTGCTTGAGCGAAGGGATGGCGAAGATCCCGAAGCCGGAGATCACCAGCGCGATCAGGGCTACGAGTCCCCGGTTGGCGAGACTGAGCCGGGTCAGGTATGACATGGGCACTCCCCCGGTAAAAGTTCGGCCTGTGTGAATAGTTTGCCTGACGCGAACAAATGGTTTTCCACCGGGGTGCGGTAGCGTCCGGCCATCAGCGCGTTACAGCAGAAGGGTTGGCGTTGACCGGGAACGAACAGCTCATCGCGGACATTATGGGCGCCCAGGAGCGGCTCCAGCAGATCTTCGGGTACGACCGCTCCGATCCGCTGTTCTCGTCCCACCTGACGTTGTCGCAATTCAAGATCCTCATGCTGCTCGCCCGGCACGGCAATGTATCGGGCGGCGAGCTGGCGCGGATGCTCGGTGTCGGGCTGGCTGCGCTCAGCGGCATGATCGATCGACTCGTGCAGCAGGACCTGGTGACCCGCACCGAGGACCAGCGCGATCGGCGGGTACGCCGGATCGGGCTCACGAGGAAGGGCGGCGAACTCATCGCCAGCATCTTCAACGCCGGGGAGGCGAGAATGCGCGCGATCCTCAGCCGGCTCTCAGCCGAGGAGCTGGACGCGGTCGCCCGGGCGTCGCTGCTGCTGGTGAAGGCCGCCGAGGAGGAGTCCGGAGAGTCAGGCCAGGCCTAGCTCACGGGCCGCGACCAGCACGTCGTTCTGGATCGTGGTCGGGGACGGCGCGGTCGAGATGGCCCACTCCGGGTCCTTGAGGCCGTGACCGGTCACCGTGCAGACCACGGTCGCGCCGGCCGGCACCCGGCCCGCCTCGGCCTGCTGCAGCAGGCCGGCCACGCTGGCCGCGCTCGCCAGCTCGACGAAGACGCCGACCTCGCGGGCGAGCAGCCGGTACGCCGTGAGGATCTCGCGGTCGGTGACCGCCTCGATCAGGCCGCCGGACGCGTCCCGGGCGTCCAGCGCCTTGGTCCAGCTGGCCGGGTTGCCGATCCGGATCGCGGTGGCGATCGTCGACGGTTCGGGGACGACCTGGCCGTTCACGATCGGGGCGGCGCCGGAGGCCTGGAAGCCGTACATCTTCGGCAGCTTGGTGGCGTTGCCGGCCGCGCTGTCCTCGAGGTAACCCATCCAGTACGCCGAGATGTTGCCGGCGTTGCCGACCGGGAGGCAGTGGATGTCGGGGGCGTCGCCGAGCGCCTCGACGATCTCGAAGGACGCGGTCTTCTGCCCGTGCAGGCGGAAAATGTTCACCGAGTTGACCAGCGCGACGGGGAAGTCCTGGGAGAGCTTGGCGGCGAGCGCGAGGCAGTCGTCGAAGTTGCCGTTGACCTGCAGCAGCTTGGCGCCGTGCACGAGCGCCTGGGCCAGCTTGCCCAGCGCGATCTTGCCCTGCGGGACGAGCACGGCGCAGGTCAGGCCGGCCCGGGCCGCGTACGCGGCGGCGGACGCGCTGGTGTTGCCGGTGGAGGCGCAGATGATCGCCTTCGAGCCGTCCTCGACCGCCTTGGACACGGCCATGGTCATGCCGCGGTCCTTGAACGAGCCGGTCGGGTTGGCGCCCTCGACCTTGAGGTAGACGTCGGCGCCGACCCGCTGGGACAGCACCGGCGCGGGCACCAGCGGCGTGTTGCCCTCGTGCAGCGTGACCACCGGGGTGGCGTCGGTGACCGGCAGGCGGTCCCGATAGCGCTCGATCAATCCCCGATACATGGTCGACTCCTCCGTTATTGGGTGGCGGCACCCAGGGTGCCCCAGGGCACCGAATCTTGGGACCGAAAGTCCATTACTCGGGACGGTGGCTGACCGCCTCGACGTTGTTGCCGTCCGGGTCGCGAACGAACGCGCCGTAGTAGTTCTCGTGGTATTCGTCGTGGATCCGCGGCTCGTGCAGCACCTCGGCGCCGTTCGCCACGGCCGCCTGGAAGAACGCGTCCACCTGGGCGCGCGAGGCGGCCGCGAACGCGATGTGCGACTCGCGGAAGCCGTCGCCCTCGCTGAGCTCGCTGATCCAGAAGTCGGCGTGGCCGCCCGTGCCGTAGCCGATGGCGACCTTGAAGTCCATCAGCCGGCTGCCGCCCAGCGGGGCGAGCACCGCGTCGTAGAAGGCCGCGCTCGCGGCCAGGTCGGCACATTGGAACCCCACGTGGTCGAGCACGGCTCAGACCCCTCCCTCGACGCGCAGCACGCTGGCGATGGACCGGACAATGCCCAACTGCGACAGTGCGTCGACGGTAGCCGCGAGGTTGGCGTCCGGGGCGCCGTGGGTCACGATCACCAGCTTCGCGTCCTCCTCGCGGCCCGACTGGCGGACCGTCGCGATCGACACCTCATGCTTCGCGAAGACCCCGGCGACCGCGGCGAGCACGCCCGGGCGGTCGTCCACGTCCAAGTTGACGTGATAGCGGGTCACGGCCGCGCCGATCGGGCGGATCGCCAGGTGGGCGTAGTTGCTCTCGCTCGGCGCCCGGGTGCCGGAGAGCCGGTTGCGGGCCGCCGCCACGATGTCGCCGAGCACCGCGCTCGCGGTCGGCGTGCCGCCCGCACCGCGGCCGTAGAACATGAGCTGGCCGGCCGCCTGCGCCTCGACGAAGACCGCGTTGAACGCGTCGCCGACGCTGGCCAGCGGGTGGCTGCGCGGGATCATCGCGGGGTGCACCCGCACGCTGACCGACTCCACGCCGTTCTCGTCCGGGCCGCGCTCGGCGATGCAGAGCAGCTTGATCGTGCAGCCCATCTCCTTGGCGCTGGCCATGTCGCCGGCGGTCACCCCGGTCATGCCCTCACGGAACACGTCCGCCGCGGTGACCCGGGTGTGGAACGCGAGCGAGGCGAGGATGGCCGCCTTGGCCGCGGCGTCGAAGCCCTCCACGTCGGCGGTGGGGTCGGCCTCGGCGTACCCGAGCTCGGTCGCCTCCTCCAACGCCTCGCTGAAGCCGGCCCCGGAGGCGTCCATCGACGACAGGATGAAGTTGGTGGTGCCGTTCACGATGCCGGTGACCCGGGTGACGCTGTCGCCGTGCAGCGACTCGCGCAGCGGGCGCAACAGCGGGATGGCGCCGGCCACCGACGCCTCGTAGTAGAGGTCGGCGCCGCCGTCCGCGGCCGCGTCGTGCAGCGCGGCGCCGTCCTCGGCGAGCAGCGCCTTGTTCGCCGTGACCACGCTCTTCCCGCCGCGCAGCGCCTCGACCAGCCAGGTGCGGGCCGGCTCGATGCCGCCGACGACCTCGACGACCACGTCCACGTCGTCCCGCTTGATCAGGCCGAGGGCGTCGGTGGTGAACAGGTCTTCCTTGATGGGAAGATCACCGCGCTCGCGGCCGGGGCGCCGAACCGCGATGCCGACGATCTCCAGCGGGGCGCCGATCCGGGCCGTCAGGTCGTCGGCCTGGTGGTGCAGCAGGCGGACCACCTCCGAGCCGACGGTGCCGCAGCCGAGAAGGGCCAGACGGATCGGTTTACTCACGCTCATCCAACATCCAATGCGAGCAGGTCGTCCTCGGTCTCGCGGCGCACGATCACGCGCGAGGCGCCGTCGCGCACCGCGACCACCGGCGGCCGAGGTACGTGGTTGTAGTTGCTGGCCATGCTCCGGCAATACGCGCCGGTGCCCGGCACGGCAAGAAGATCTCCGGGCTGCACGTCGGCGGGCAGGAATTCATCCTTCACGAGGATGTCCCCGCTTTCACAATGCTTTCCCACGACGCGGGCCAGCATCGGCTCGGCGGCACTGGCCCGGCCGGCCACCGTCGCCGAGTAGGAGGCGTCGTAGAGCGCGGTGCGGATGTTGTCGCTCATCCCGCCGTCGACGCTCACGTAGGTGCGGATGCCGTCGACGTCCTTGACCGTGCCGACCTCGTACAGCGTGAAGACGGCCGGCCCGACGATCGCCCGGCCCGGCTCGACCGACAGGCGCGGCTTGCGGAGGTTCGCCGCCTCGCACTCGCCCTCAACGATCTTGTTGATGCGTTTGGCCAGGTCACCAGGGGTGGAAGGGTCGTCCTGCGTGGTGTACGCGATGCCGAAGCCGCCACCCAGGTCGAGCTCCTCGAGCTCCACGCCGCGGGCGTCGCGGATCTGGGCCTGCAACTCCAGGACGCGGCGCGCCGCCACCTCGAAGCCGGACGTGTCGAAGATCTGCGAGCCGATGTGCGAGTGGAGCCCTCGGAGATCGAGAACGCCCTCGTCGAGGATCTTGACGGCGGCCGCGAACGCCGCCCCGCCGGCCAGGGAGAAGCCGAACTTCTGGTCCTCATGGGCGGTCGCGATGAACTCGTGGGTGTGAGCCTCGACACCGACCGTGACGCGGATGAGAACACTTGGCCGCTTGTGGAACCTTTCGGACAAGTCCGTTAAGCGGGCTATTTCGTCGAATGAGTCCACGACTATCCGACCCACGCCCGCCTGCAGTGCGCGGGACAATTCGGACACCGACTTGTTGTTGCCGTGGAAGCCGATCTTTTCCGCCGGGAAGCCGGCCGCCAGGGCCACCGCCAGCTCGCCGCCCGAGCAGACGTCGAGGAACAGGCCCTCCTCCTCGACGATCCGCACCACCGCCTTGCACAGGAACGACTTGCCCGCGTAGTAGACGTCCGCATCGCCGAACGCCGCCGCGAACTCCCGGCACCGGGCCCGCAGGTCGTCCTCGTCCAGCAGGTAGGCGGGTGTGCCGTGCTCGGTCGCGAGGTCGGCCACGCTCACGCCGCCGATCTGCAGGACCCCGGCGTCCGTACGAGTCACGGTGCGTGGCCAGAGCTGCGGCACGAGGGCGTTGACGTCCTCGGGCGTACGCAACCAGGCAGGCCCCCGGTAACCGAGGTCGCCGTGCAGCGCCCCGGCCTCATGAGCTCGCATGCCCTACATCCTTTCGGGGGCCGAGACCCCGAGCAGACCCAACCCGTTAGCGATCACCGTACGGGTGGCGTCGTTCAGCCAGAGCCGGGCACGGTTGCCGTCGCCGATCGGCTCGTCGCCCTTCGGCAGCACCCGGCACTCCGGCTCGTCGTAGAAGCGGTGGTACTCCCCCGCGATCTTCTCCAGCAGGCGGGCCACGTGGTGCGGTTCGCGCAACTCGGCCGCCCGGCTCACCGTCTCCGGGTATTCCTCCAGGGCCTTGAGCAGCTCGGTCTCCTTGGTGTTGACCAGCAGCTCGGGCCGGAAGTCGCCCTCGTCCCCGCGGCGCAGCCCGACCGCCTCGGCCTGCCGCGCCACGCTCGCCGTCCGCGCCGCCACGTACTGCACGTAGTAGACCGGGTTCTCCCGGCTCGCACTGGTCCACAGGTCGATGTCGATGTCGATCGGCGAGTCGCTCGAATAGCGGGCCAGGGCGTACCGGGTGGCGTCGACGCCGAGGGCGTCGACGAAGTCCTCCAGCGTGACGACCGTGCCGGCCCGCTTGCTCATCCGCATCGGCTCGCCGTCGCGGACCAGGTTGACCAGCTGGCCGATCAGGATCTCGATGTTCTTCGCCGGGTCGTCGCCGAAGCAGGCGGCCATCGCCTTCATCCGGCCGACGTAGCCGTGGTGGTCGGCGCCGAGCATGTACACGCAGCGCTCGAAGCCGCGCTTGCGCTTGTCGAGGTAGTAGGCGCAGTCGGCGGCGAAGTAGGTCCAGTCGCCGTCGGACTTGCGCAGCACCCGGTCCTTGTCGTCGCCGAACTCGGTGGTGCGCAGCCAGACGGCCCCGTCGGTCTCGAAGACGTGTCCCTGCTCCCGCAGGCGGTCGAGGGCCTCCTGCAGCTCGCCCCGCTCGTGCAGGTCCTTCTCGTTGAAGTACGTGTCGAACTGCACGCCGAAGTCGCCGAGCGACGCCTTGATCTCCGCGAACATCAGCTCGACGCCGATCCGCCGGAACGTCTCGACCGCCTCGGCCTCGCCGAGCTGCAGCACGTCGGGGGCCTGGGCCCGGACGGCGGTCGCGATCTCAGCGATGTACGCGCCGCCGTAGCCGTCCTCGGGGGCCGGGTCGCCCTTCGCGCTCGCGTACAGCGAACGGGCGAAACGGTCGATCTGCGCGCCGGCGTCGTTGAAGTAGTACTCCGTGCCGACCTCCGCGCCGGCGGCGCGGAGCAGGCGGGACAGCGCGTCGCCCACCGCGGCCCACCGCACGCCGCCGATGTGCACCGGACCGGTCGGGTTCGCCGAGACGAACTCCAGGTTGATCCGCTCGCCGGCCAACGTGTCGGAATGCCCGTAGTCCGCGCCGGCGCGGAGGATGTCGCGGGCCGCCTTGGCGATCTCCGCGGGGTCGAGCCGGATGTTGAGGAAGCCCGGACCGGCGATGCCGACCTCCTGGACCGCCGGGTGCTTCTCCAGCTCCTGGGCGAGGGCCGCGGCCAGCTCACGCGGCGCCACCCCGGCCTTCTTGCCCAGCTGCAGGGCGAGCGTCGAGGCGTAGTCGCCGTGCTCGGGGTTGCGCGGTCGCTCCATGGTCGTCGTCTCGGGCAGAATCGAGACATCAAGCCCACGCGTTTCGAACAGGGCACGAGCAGCTGAGAGAACGGTGGAAGCAAGGTCGGCGGGAGTCACCCAACCATGCTATCGGGGGTAGACTTTCGCACTCGGCGGCCACCCGAGCCCCGCCCTTCCGCAGATAACGAATCGACGAGGCACGATGAGCATGAGTACGCCGGGTCCCGAGCGGGTCCCGTCCTCCGTCAAGGTCGGTAAGACAACCGGCCAGGGCAAGCCGCCCACGGGTCCGGCGAAGACCGGCGCCGCCAAGAAGACCACCCCCGCCAAGAAAGCCGGCGGCGGCAAGGGCAAGAAGCCGGTCACCCCGGTCAAGGTCAGCGGCGGCCGCAGCATGGGCCCGATCCTGGTGATCGGCGCCGTCGCGCTGATCGCCATCGCCATCATCGGCTTCGGCGTGTACAGCGTCATCCAGGGCTCCCGCAGCTGGGAGGACAAGGTCGCCGACATCAAGGGCGTGGTCGACTACCGCGCCCAGAAAAACCCCAAGATCGACGACCGCACCCACAAGGACGGCACGCTCACCTACGTGACCAGCCCGCCGGTCGGCGGCGCGCACAACCCCACCCCGCAGAACTGCAACGGCGACGTGTACGACGCGCCGATCGCCAACGAGCACGCGGTGCACAGCCTCGAGCACGGCGCCGTCTGGGTCACGTACAAGCAGGGTCTCCCCGCCGACCAGGTCGCCGTCCTGGCCAAGAAGGTGCAGGGCAAGGACTACACGCTCATGTCGCCGTACGCCGGCCTCGACAAGAGCGTCTCCGTCCAGGTCTGGGGCTACCAGCTCAAGACCGACGACGTGAACGACCCGCGGATCGACGAGTTCATCAAGGACACGCGGGTCGTGGCGGCCCTCGAGCCCGGCGTCTCCTGCTCCGGCGGCAACACCACGACCGGCCCGGTCACCGCGGCCTCCAACGGCACGAGCATGGGCAACGGCAAGTGACCTCGGTCCCCACCGAGTCGGAGACGGCGGCCGAGGCCGCCGCCCCCGACGACACACCCACAGCCGGCCGCGGCGGCCGCCGCGGCTGGCTGCTGGCGATCGCGGCACTGTTCGTCGGCGCCCTCCTCGGCCTCGGCGTCGGCCTGCTGGTGCCCCGCCTCACCACGCCGGGCGACGACTCGGTGGAGGCCGGCTTCCTGCGCGACATGGCGGTCCACCACGCCCAGGCGGTCGAGATGTCGATGATCGCCCACGAGAAGTCCGACAACCCGGAGATCGTGTACCTGGCGTCCGACATCGCCCTCACCCAGCACGGCCAGATCGGCTACATGCAGGCCTGGCTGCGCGACTGGCACCTGAGCCCGACCAGCACCCAGGAGCCGATGGCCTGGATGCCCGACTCGGCCGGCTCGGTGGTCAACGGCCTGATGCCCGGCATGGCGACCCCCGAGCAGCTGGCCGACCTGCGCAAGGCCACCGGCAAGGACCTGGACGTGCAGTACCTCACGCTGATGCGCCAGCACCACCTGGGCGGCATCCACATGGCCCAGGAGGCCCAGAAGCTCTCCCACAACAGCGACGTGAAATGGCTGGCCGGCACGATGGTCACCTCCCAGCAGGGCGAGATCACCGTGATCGACAACCTCCTGAAGAAGATCCAGGGCACCGAGTAGCCCCGTTGGCGGTGGTTCCGACCGGCCTGCTAGGCTCTGGAACCACTGAGCCCCCGTAGCTCAGGGGATAGAGCGTCGCCCTCCGGAGGCGAAAGCGCAGGTTCGAATCCTGCCGGGGGCACTCAATTCGGACATCATGATCTACCTGCGCCAACAAGGCCGCTGACCAGCACGAACATAGGTCAGCGGCCTTCCTCGTCAGTCCGGCTGTGTCCGGCCGTCACCGGCCCTCTACGGTGATCCGTACCGAGGACGTACCGGAGCGCGGCGCGGCTGGCCGCCCGCCGAAGCCCGCTTCCATCCGACGGCGCAGCTCGGCCACTCCCCCATCGAGGCACTTGGCGTAGTTGCGCCATAGCACCTCAGGTGACTGACCCGCCATCTCGGCGACGTCGGTCGGGGAGATCCCCGCGTTCAGGTTCGTCGAGACGAACGCGTGCCGCAGGTCGTACGGCGTCTCGGCGAGCGGCGAGGCGTAGACCTCGGCCGTGAACACCGCTTGGCGGGCCTGCCGCCAGACTCGGTTGATCGTGAGAATCGGCAGTTCGTCCTTGTTGCGTTCCCCCACGAACAGCCGGCCGCCGGGTCCGAGGCCGAACGCTTCGATGTGCCACCGGATGATCGCGGTCAGGATCGGCGGGCAGGGCACCCGGCGGACATCGCCGATAGCGCGCTGCTTGAGCTGTCGCCGGTCGCGGTTCTTGCCGGAGTCGGTCCATGCCTTCCCGGCGTGCGGCTCGGCGACGTCCAGGACGAATTCGCCCCACTCGTCATCACGGCTCGGCAACTCGAAATTGCGAGGTACGTGGATGCCGACCGCCTCTTCCGGCCGGAGGCCGGCGTAGTACAGGCACGAATAGAACGCGACCATGCGAGGGCCGATCCTGCCCTGCTGGCGCACTGCCACGAGCAGGGTGCGCGCCTGCATCGGATTCGCCACGCTTCGGCGATCGATTCCGCCGCTAGCGGTCCGAGGCGGTGTCCATTTGAACGCGGGCCATGGGTTTTCGGACAGGGCGTTGATCTCCGCCCCGTATTCCAACATGCCCGTGAAGATCTTCCGGCGGCGCGTGACCACGACCGGCGAGCCAGGCTTTCCGTCCAATCTGAGCGTCAGTCCGTCGAGGACGGTGCGGAGCACCTTGGGGTCCGTGAGATCGGCCGCCGGTCGACTGTTGCGCTCGACCCACGTGAGGACGCGCCGGATCTCGTCCGGCTGATCCTCGGCCGCACGTGCCGTGGTGTTGAAGGCCCATCGGCGCAACGCTGTGCGGATGAGCCTGTCGTCCGGCTTTCCCTTGGTACCTATGAAGAGCAGCGGTAGAACGGCGGTCAGCGCTTCAGCGTTGGTCTTGCGCGTCATGGCTGCTGCCCGGGGCCACTTAAGATCGATGTACCTGCACGCCAGCTCATAGCAGCTCATGTCCTGCAGTTCGCGACTCATCGAGACCGGCTTGCCGGTGACCACGTCGAACGCCTCGCCTTTGCGGGCCGCCGCGATGAGGTCGGACCGGAAGCTGACGGCAAGAGCTTTCTGTTTGAAGGGCCGTTTCCTGAGCGGAAGTTTCCCGGCGATCTTCCATTGCACCCAATAGGTTGTGGTGGTCTTGCCCTTGTAGACATCGATCTCGTAGATGCGGACGTCGTACGTCACCGGCACTAGGCGGCCCTCTCTTCCAGCGCGTCAAGCCAGCGCTCGTATTCGGCACGGCGGATTCGCAGTTCGCCATTGGGCAACTTGATGCAGCGGGGCGCCCGGCGCTTCGTACGCCAGTCGTAGAAGGTGGAACGCCCGATACCGATCTCTTCGCAGAATTCGACGATGGTCAGGTGCGCGCGGCGGGTAGCCACACCTACCTCCTAGATGAGCAACGGGGGCCGCGGAACGGCCCTGTGCGCCCGTTCCGCGCGTGAGGGGTGTTCGGGGGACCGTGGCGGTCCCGGGTCGGCAGAACAGCTCAGGACGGCCCGCTGAGAGCGCCATGGAGCCAAGATCTGTGTAGGGTTGGTATGACTGGATGCACCGATGTCCCTGCGTGCTTCTCAGGCGGCCGGTTTTGGGCGGCCGGGCGGTGCGGCGTGTCGGGCGGGGGTGCGGTGTGTGGCTGACAGAACTGACAGAACTGACAGAACCTCGGTCGGGCAGGGGTTGTGTCAGTTCTGTCAGTTCTGTCAGGCCGTTATGAGGCGCGGCGTGCGGTGATCGGGTGCACGGTGGCGGCCGGTCGGTGCACGTCGGGGTGGACGAGGTAGCTGGGTGAGGGCGGCCGGCCGCCGGCTCGTTTCGGCGCCGGGGGGTCGAGTTGGCGGAGGTAGCCGTGTGTTTCGAGGACGGCGAGGGCGGGTTCGAGGTCGGTCATGGTTTTGATCTGGGCGGTTTGGGTGGCCCGGAACGCTTCGCGTTTGGTGAATGCGCTGGTGGTGGTTCGTTCGATCCAGGCGAGTAGGTGTCGGGCGTTGCGGGTGGCGGTGTCGGCGCCCATGTCGTCGAACGCGGCGAGGGCGTGAGCGGCGTAGTAGTCGCCGATGGCGGCGGCGCGGGTGAGGGTGTCGGCGTTGATGGGTTTGCCCCAGCCGTCGCGTAGGTGTTCGGCGAGGTGGAGCAGCCCGGCGATCCGGACGACGGCGCCGGTGTATTTGCTGCCCCAGTCGACGATGTGCGCCCACGCCCCACCGGCCGCGAGTCGGGGTTCCACCTGTCGTTCGATGTCGAGAACGAGTTCGTTCGCGTCGGGCGTGAGCACGAGGACGGCCGGGTCGGTCCATTCGGCCAGGGACAGGATCAGGGCGGTCAGGGCGGCGTGGTATTGCTCGGCGACCTGGGTGGGGATGGGGTCGGCGCCGATTTTCCGGCGGCCGACGGTGTTTTCGGGAAGCGCGAACAGGATCCGGGCGAGTAGGCCGAGGCCGCGGAAGCCGGGCATGCCGGCGATGTCGCGCAGGATTTCCGGTTGGACGGCTAGGCCCATGGTTAGGGCGGGTTTGTCGACGTGTTCGGCTTGCCGGGAGCGGCGGTCGACGCGCATCAGGTCCCCGGCGTGGCCTTTCAGGAACACTTCCAGGTTGGGGGTGCCGGAGTAGCGGCCGGCGATGGTGGCGAAGATTCCTCCTTCCGGGGAGAGGACGGCGAGCCGGCCGCCCTGCTCGGCCAGCAGGGAGGCGGCCATTTCGCTGGTCACGTCGTCGGCGACCAGCCGGGGTTTGGCGGGCACGGTGATCGCGTCGGCGTTCATCGCTGCGGCGGCGGCCTCGGCGATCAGCGCATCCCGCCCGGATGCGTCCGCGGATGCGGCGGTGATCGCGGCTCGTTCGGCGGCTTTCCCGGCGACCTTGGCCGCTAGTTCGGCCTCGATGATCGCGGGTGCGGTCTGCTCGATCAGGGCTTTTTCGGCGGCCAGGATCGGGGCGACCATGGCCGCGAACACCGCGCTCTTGCGGGAGCCGGGTGGTAGCACGACGACGGTGTAGAGGTTCGCCGGTTCCCGCCAGGATCCGCGTACCTCGATCTCGGCCCGGCCACCCGCGGCCGTGGACAGGCAGGCCAGGGCGAGACTGCCGGGCAGGTCGGGCGGGGTTTGGGTGAACTCGGCGACCGCGTGCACGTGGTCGCCGAGCCAGCCGGGCAGCAGCTCGGCCGGAAACGGCGGTAGGTGCCGGGCCTGGCCGAGCGGGATCAACGCGGGCCAGCCGCCGGGCGCTTGAGCGCCGTCGAGCAGCGCCCGCCCAGCCGCGAGCAGCTCGGCCGGGTCGTCCCCGGTGGTCGCGAGCTGGGCGAGTTGGGCGCCGAGGCCAGCGACCTTCCGCCGCTTCGCCAGGTCGGCGACGATGTCCGCGTAGTGGGCGGCGTTGCCGGCCGCGGGTACCTCGGCGGTCAGGGTGTGCAGGTAGGGTGCCCCGCCCATCCGGCCGAGGTCGCCGGTGTCGGCCAGGTGCGCGGTGACGGTGATCGGATCCGTCGGTGTTCCGGCGGCGTGCATCGCGCACATGGCCTCCCACAACACGCGGTGTGCCGGGCGGCCGAAGTCGCCCGGGGTCAGCACGGCGGCGAGGTCGGCCATCAGGTGCGGTGCGAGCAGGGCGGCACCGATGACGGCCTGCTCGGCGGCCAGGTCGTACCCGGCTGAGGTCACGGTCGGCCTCCTCTCGGTCAGGTGGTGGATCGGTCAAGCAGCTGCGGCCAGGGAGCCGCCGAGTTGTGTGAGGATCTGCTCACCGAGGTATTGGGTGTAGGCGGGCGGGATCCCCAGGGCGAGGCCGCGGGGACTGGCCCACGGCGCGCCCATCAGCCGGCGGGCGCGTTCGACGCCGGCCCGGAGGCCACCACCGGGGCGGCGGCGGCCACCGCAGGAGCGGTCGTTGCTGGTCAGGTCGCCGTAGACGCCGATGATCCGACCCCGCAGCGCACGAGTGCGACAGCGGTGCGGGCCGGGCGCCATCAGCGCCGCGTTCGACTCGAACAGCCGGTGTCGTTCCAGGTACCAACCCTCGTCGGCGAGGCCGAACATGGTGCCGCACAGCACCAGTGGGCTACCCATGACGGGTTTGGCGCCCTCGACGTTCTCGATCACGAACAGGCCACCGGTCGAGTCGGCCCACGCCCGAACCCGGCGCAAGGTGTGCGCGAGCATCCAGCCAGTGCCCGCGGTTCCGCCGCGGGCCTGAGCGGCCAGAGGCGCCTGTTCGCTGTGATCGGTGCACGGCGGGGAACCGGCCACCAGGTCGAACCCGTCGAGCGGGTAGGTGGTGGCATCTCCTTGGGTCACGTGCACGTGCGGGTGGGTGACGTGGTGGGCGAGGCGTTCGGGGTCGATCTCCACGGTGGTGACGTCGAACCCGGCGCGGGCGTAGCCGAGGGCGGCCAGCCCTTCTCCGCCGAACAGGTCGAGGGCACGCGGTCGGGTCGTCATGCTGCCCTCCTGCAAGCCGTCGCTTCTGCCGGGGTATTCGACGCGTCGTGTCTCGCGGCCGCGGTACGCGACGCGTCGTTCCCAGCTCGAACCGACGTGTCGGGCCGGGACTTGGACGACGGCTGGCCGGCGTAGGCGGCCCACGCGCGGGCGACGGCGCCGGACCCGGGGAACAGGTCGTCAAGGCTGTCCTCGCTGGTCGCGCCGAGCAGGTCGAATACCCACCGGCAGAACGCGGCCGGTTTCGCCCCGACCACCCGGCCCGGGAGGGTGGTCATCGGGGCGATGCCGTGAACGAGGGAGTCGACGCGTCGCGCCGCGAGCGGGTGCTCGGCGTGCGACGGGTCCGCGGGCCGGCCGCCCGAGTAGATGACCGGTTCCCAGGCGTTGAGCGGCCACCGGCTCGGGGTGGGCCGCTCGCCGCGGTGCCACGCCGCTACCCGCACACCGGGCGGGCACAGCGCCAGCACCGCAGGCAGGGCCGCGGCGGAGGTGGACAGCGCCCACCCGTCGTAGGACGCGAGCCGAGCGATCAGTGAGGCGTGTTCGACCTCGCCCGCGTAGTCCGGGTGATCGCGGTAGAGCCACGCCTTGCCCGGGTAGGGCGGATCGGCGTAGGCCAGCCGTAGCGGGCGGCCGTCCGCGACGGCTACCGGCCGCCCGGCGGCCCGGGTGAACCGGTGCCGGGCCTGCCGACAGCGCACCGAGCAGCAGATCGAGTCCCGCCGGGCGGCGGCCGGGACCGGGCCATGACACCACGCGCACAGCCGTCGGGTCTCGCCGGTGGCACACGACGCGTCGTGCGTCGACCGGGCGCTGCAGGCGCGACGCGTCGCGTCCGGATCCGGGCGCGACGCGTCGATCCCGGCCCGGGCCGACGCGTACGCCGCGGCGGAAACCGACGCGTCGCACCCGCCGGGGAGCACGACGGCTGTGGTGGTCATGCCGCCCACCGATCCACGGCCGGATGGTCGTGGACAGCTGCGGTCACCTCGGCGTCGAGGTAGATGCGCATCTGCTCGGGGTCGCGACGGTTGGCGTACGGCCGGGACACCGTGACGATGCGCAGGCCGGGTGTGGTCTCCAGGGCGGCGACGGCGGCGGCGACCTGGTCGCCGTCGCCCATCAGGCGGATGTTCATGCGCTGGCCTCCTGCTCTTCGTCGGCGCGGACGTTGCCGCGGTAGCTCATGTGCGCGTCGTAGTCGGCCATCCATGCGTTGGTGATGTAGCTGGCCTCGTAGACCGCCGGGCCGAACCGGCGGCGGGCGAGGAAGTGGGTGGTTCCCGCGGTCGGGTTGCCCCCGCCGATGTCGGTGACCTCGACACCGAGGGCGGCGGCGATCTCGGCTACCCGCTCGATGCCGGCCTGGTCGCTGTCGGCGAACACGCAGTAGCCGACGGTGCCGCCACCGTCGGCGGGCACGTCGGGGTGCTCGGCGAGGAAGTCGGCCAGGGCGTGCAGGCCGGCGGCGAGGGCCTGCCGGCGCGTGTCGGTCGGGGTGTTGGTGGTGGTCATGCTGCGGGTCTCCGATCGAGGGCAGGGCGAGGGGTGGGTGGGATGGGGGTGCCGTCGCGGACGACGCCGGGGCGGATGGCGAGGTGGTTCAGTAGCCGGGGCAGACCGGCCAGCAGCTGGCGGAGCTGCCAGCGGGCGCCCGCGTCGGTGGTGTGCAGCCGGACCAGCCCGCGGATCTCGGCGTACTCGAAGCCGTCGCGGCCCAGGACGCGGGTGACGATGAACTCGCCGTGGCCGGGCAGCTTGACGATCGTGTCGGTCGAGCGGTGCTCGATCAGCCCGCACCGGTGCCCGCGGGCGCACCAGTCGGTGTGCGGTGTCTCGGCCCGGCCGGTCCGGGCCATCGTGCGGGCCTTCATCGGGCGTCCCGGCGGATGCCGGAGAGCCGGTTGTAGATCCAGCGCCCGGCGCGTACCCGGCGGCCGGTGCCCTCGCAGCGGCGGCAGAGCCGGAACGCCTTGCGGGACGGGGAGCGCTTCTTGCCGGTGCCGTGGCACTTGCCGCAGTTCTTGAAGGGCCACACCCAGCACGCGAACGCGTAACCGAGCGTGATGGCGATGAGGATGATCGGGACGGCGATTGCGCCGCTGAGCTGGGGGTTCAAAACAGCCTCCCGGGCCGGTTTTTGGGTGTGCGCGGCCGTGAGCTGCTATCTGCGATCGGGCAGCTCATGATTCGATCGGGGTGCTAGCGGGGCTGCAATCGATAGCAGGCTCAGCTGCTATCGATTGCAGCCCTCGGCCGGTCAGTCAGCCGACCGCTTGCGGTCACGTTCGGTGATCGCGGTGAGGAGTTCGGCGTGGACGATGCCGCGCTTGGTGGTCTGCTCCCCGTCGATCCGCTTGCCGACCGCCGTGACGGTGATCGCGGTGTGCGGCTTGAGCGCGGCGGTCAGCTGCGCGGCCTTCCAGCCGCCGTAGGTGTCGGGACGCAGCTCGGCGAGCAGCCCGCACAGGGTCTCGTTCCAGACGGACTTCTCGTCGCCGGGCCACACCCGCGCGAGGTCGTCCAGCACGCTGTGCGCCGGGCCGATCTCACGCTCGGCGGGGAAGGTCGGGACGTTGCCGGCCGCCGTGCGCAGCGCGACCGCCCGGGCGACGATCCGCCCGGCCGCCGTGGTGTCCACGTAGAACGAGCGGACCGACTGCACCGCGCCGAATCCGCGCAGCACACCCCAGCCGGCCTCGGTGACCGGCTGGAACACCGTCGCCCGGTAGCCCTGCTTGTAGGCGGAGGTGCCCAGGATCATGTCGTTCGCGGTCTGGTCGGCCACCGACAGGCA
This sequence comes from Actinoplanes sp. KI2, assembly GCF_025630775.1. GTDB lineage: Bacteria > Actinomycetota > Actinomycetes > Mycobacteriales > Micromonosporaceae > Actinoplanes. The sequence goes on along the minus strand of NZ_JAOSZE010000010.1, from coordinate 117,090 downwards.
GAACCGGGAGTTGACGTTGCGGGTGATCCCGGTCGGCAGGCTGTCCTTGTCCGGGATCTGGGTGCCGATCAGGATGACGATCCCGAGCGCCCGACCCAGCTTGATGATTTTTTCCAGCAGCTCGCCGGCTTCCTTGCCGAACTTGCTGGTCATCAGCTCCTGCAGCTCGTCGAACCAGGCGATCAGCGGGTGCAGCCCGGATCCCTTGAGGCTGGCGAGTTCGGGGGTGACCTTGTTCTCTGGGGCCTTGCCCATCCGGGCGTAGTGCTCGATCCGCTTCGACCGGCGGCGGCACTCCTCGTAGAGCCACTCGATGAACGCGAAGCAGCGGGCCAGGGTCTCGTCGTCGAAGCCGTTGCCGTACTCGGCCATCACCGGTTCCAGCACGGCGAAGTCCCCGACACCCTTGAGTTCGTAGCCGCGGATCTCGGCGCGCGGGTCCAGGGACGCGGCCAGCAGCAGCAGCCGCAGGGCGAACGTCTTACCGGATCCCGGCTGGCCACCGAACAGCCAGTTGCGGTACATCAGCTCGGCGAAGATCTCGTCGAGCTTGGGGGTGGTGGCGAACGGGAACGGCTTGAACAGGTCCACCTTCGCCGAGTCGGACAGCAGCGGGCAGGCCGGCTGCTTCATCTGCGAGGCGGGCTCGTAGCCGACCCACAGCGCCAGCCGGCCGGTGTGCCCGGGGGCGGGTGAGGGCCAGACTTGATCCAGCGGTAGCCGCATCGCTGAGGCCAGCCGCCCGCGTCGGGCCACGACCTCGGACGCCTCGACCCCGAAGGGCAGGTCGACGATCGCGATGTGGCCGGGGCCGTCGCGGTGGATGTCGAACGGGAACGCGATGGCCTTCGGGTCCTTCGCCACGGCCGAGTTGATGGCGGCCAGTTGCAGCGAGGTCAGCGCCCGGCGGACCAGCTCGGCGGTGAGTTTGCGGTAGCGGGTGCCCTCGGTTACCCGGTCGGTGATCGGCTTGTCGGCCGGCCGGCCGAGGGTGGCCAGCAGCGGCAGGAGCAACACGAACGTGACGTATCGCCACCACGTCGGGCCTAGCAGGATCACGACCAGGGCGACGGTGTTGATCACCGTGCCGATGGCGAGTACCCACCAGCGCCACACCGACTGGCGTTGCCGACGGGCGTCGAGCTTGAGCCAGGTGTCGGCCTCGCCGCGCTGCGCGGCGGCTTGCCGCAGGTTCCAGTTGCCCTCCTCGGCGGACGCCCAGTGCAGCGCCCGACCGAGTCCGCGGAACAGCCCGATCGGCGCCCACAGGGCGGTTTTCGCCGCGTACTTCGGCGAGCGGACCGCGTGGTACGCCAGCACGTAACCGGCGTCCTTAGTCTGGTGCTTGACGGCCGCCCGGAACGCCCGGCGCGAGCGCGCCCACTCGGCCAGGATCGGCCGGCGGTCCTTCTGCCGCGCCAGCACGTCGGCCGGGATGTCCTCGGCCGCGTCGACCGGGGCACCCTCGGCCGCCGGGGTGTCGTCGTACGACTCGGCATCCTCGTCCACCTCGATCCCGTCGGTCTCGGGCTGGTCGGGTTTGGGAGTGGCCGGGATCGCGGTGCGGCGGGTCCGGGCCTCGTCGAGGTCGACTACCTCTGCGGTCTCGCCGGTCACCATCCGGGTGATGTCTGCCGACGACGGGAAGTCGTCACCGGCGTAAAAGCTGACGTTGGCGCTCACGGGCGGTCCTCCTTCCGGATCGTGGTGCCCGGGTTTGCGAGGGGGTTGGGCTGCTCGGACGCGTCCAGCCGGGGGTAGCGGCCGATGTCGAAGCAGGCGACGAACGCGCTGATCCGGTTCGGGGTGGGCACGGTGATCTCGGCGCCGGTGCCGGTGCAAACCTCGATCACGTCGCCGAGCACGTTGACCGCGTACAGCGACGGATCCAGCCGGAACAGGTAGCGGGCGATCGGGCACCGGTCCGACTCGGTCCGATGTCCGGTGATGCCGAGCGCGGCGAGCCGGTCGGCGATCGCGTCGGTGGTCTCGCCGAGTGCGGCGAGCTGACCGGTGATCGCGTCGGCGATCTCATCGGGGAGCAGGTTGTCCGTGAGGGCGGTGGTCATGGCGATCACGCCACCTGCCGCACTCGGCCGGACATGCTGCGGGCGTTCAGGTCGACCGCCTTGCCGGTTACGTCGCCGGACATGGTTGACGCGGTGACGCGCGGCCGGCCGTCGCCGGTCACCCGGATATCGCCGGACATCGACTTGAGCGAGGAGTCCCGGGTGAGGCCGTCGGCCTTGATGTCCCCGGACATGGTCTGCGCCCGGACGGCGCCGACGTTCTTGGTGGTCACGTCGCCGGACATGGTCTTGACCACGACCGCCGAGCCGGGCTCGGTGATGGCCCGGACGGTGATGCCGGAAGAGGCGAAGTTGCCGCTCGCACCGATCACCACGCCGTTGACCACGGTCATGCTGCTGTAGTTGCCGATGGTCACGCTGCCGAGGTTGTTGACGATGTTGGTGCCCTCGGTCAGCTTCAGGTGCACGTCGCGGCCGTCGTCGCGGAACTCGGCGGCCCGGATCGCGTCCACGGCCGGGCCGCTGGTGTCGGGGGTGGACAGCTCGATCCAGGTGCCGGACACCCGCGGGTCGGCGACGATCTGCACGTCGGCAGCCTGGGTGGTGATGTGCAGGGTGATCGGCCCGCTCAGGTGGGCCGTGTGCTCGATGGTGGTCACGGGATCTCCTGGTTCAGGCGATGATCAGCGCGGCGACGAACAGCCACGCGTAGTGGAAGGACTGATCGAGCGCGTAGGCGCCGGTGCCGAGGCACGGCTTGTCGTCGCGGCCGTTGCGGCAGGTGCCCAGCGCGTAGAACCCGGCGTGGCCGGTCAGCGCGGCGAGCCGCGCCAGCGGGGTTCGCCGGTCGGCGAGGTAGTGGCTGATCGCTGAGACGGCCAGGCCGGCGGCCACCCGTCCCGGGGTCAGCGGCAGGTCGAGCGTGTGCCTCAACACGGCCAGGGCGACCAGCGCCGTGGCGGTGTAGGTGGCGACGTGGGCCGCGCAGGCGATCCGGCTGGGCCAGCCAGGTGCGCCCTTGGTGCGGGCCTGGTGGTCGGTCTGGATCCAGTGGTCGGCGACCTGATGCGCGACGAACAGGGCGACGAACACCGCCGCGAACGTGGCGGCGGTCATCGGCCGAACGCCCGTCGGGTCACGCCGATCGAGCGGCGGTCCTGCCCGGCGGCGTGCGCCGCGCGGATCTGCCGGGAGTCGGCGGTCATCGCGGCGTCGCGGCGGGCGGTGTTCTCCGCCTGGCGGGTGAGGTTGGCGACCGCGTCGGCGATCGGGTTCGGGTTGCTTGCCATGATGGGGGTCTCTCCTCCGAGGTCTTGCGGGACTGACGGGGTGGGACCGGCGGCACAGCACGGGTTTCCAGGCCATAGGGCTGTGCCGCCGGGCGGGGCTACTTGTGCATCAGGTGCGCGAGCGCGGCGCCCATGCCGAGCACGGCGACCGGGATGCAGGACACGAACGCGGTGATCGGCCACGGCGCCGAGGTCCAACCCCACGCGTTCATCAGGTGGTAGGCGATCTGGCCGAACGCGCCCACCAGCAGCGAGGCGATCGCGGAACGCTTGGCGAACTTGCGGGCGTCGCCGGTCGCCCGGCCAGACAGCCACACGAACAGCGCGTACGCGGCGTAGGTCTCCACCCCGATGGGCAGCGTGATTGCGGTGTTGAGCTGGAAGTGATCGGCGATGCCCGGCAGCAGGGTGACCTTCCCGAAGCCGGTCAGCCGGCCCATCTCCACCCAGCCGCCCCAGATCGCGACGAACGCGGGCAGACAGAGGATCAACACGGGCCAGGTGACCGGGCGGCGTTGCGGTGCGGCGACCGGCTCGGCCTCGGCGCCGGGCGAGGTCACGTCGGTGCTGGTATGCGTCGTTTGCGCCAGCGGGTGCGACGCGTCGTTCTCAGCTGGAGCTGACGCGTCGGGCAGGGCCTGGGGCGACGCGTCGGCGACCGGCTCTGCGTCGGCCGGTGCGTCGGGAACGAGGGTCAGCGGGGGCCGCTCGGCGAGGCTGCCCCGGGCCACCATGCCGCGCCAGTGATCGGTGCGGTTGGCGTCCTTCTCGGCGATCGCGGTCAGCTCGGCGAGCACGGCCTTTGCCTTCTTGTCGCCGATGTGCAGGTCCTTCATGAGGCGGTTGCGGGACGGCAAGTCGCCGTCGGTCGTCTTGGCTAGCTCGATCGCCCGGGGCATCAGGTCGGCGATCGCGGGCGGGTAGGCGCTGCGGACAGCGGTCGCGGCGGTCATGGGCGGGGTGCTCCGTTCAGGCGGCGGTCAGGGGCGAGTTGGTGCAGGTCAGGCACTCGCCGAGCGAGCGCGGTATGTAGTAGGGCTGCACCCGGCGGCAGGTCGGGCAGGTGCGCCGGGCCAGCAGCGCCCGGGCGACCGCGCGTAGCTGCGCGGGGGTTGCGGTGCGCTTGGGTCGGGCCAGGTCGAGCCGGTACAGGTACGCGGTACGGGTGCCGCCGGTACCGGCCCACAAGATCTGCGCGGCGATCGGCTGACCGCCGGGCGAGAGGCCGCGTTCACGTAGTTGGCGGCGGGTGGCGTAGCCGGCCGGGGCGCCCTGCCACCAGTAGGTGGGGATGCCGTACCGGGTACCGTCCGGGTCGTTGAACGCGGCCCGGATCCGGGCCATCAGGCCGCGCGGCGCGGCGAGGTCGAGCGGGTCAGCCGGGCGACGTAGGCGAACGTCTCACGGATCACCCGCGCCTCGGCGCGGCGGAGCCGGCGGTGATCCAGGTCGGTGACCGCACCGCGGTCGATCGCGTCCAACATGCTGATCTCGGCGTCTAGCCACAGCATCTCGGCGGCGAGCAGGGGCTGTTCGGTCTCGATCGCCGCGAGGTCGGCGGGTGACGGCTCAGCGTCGGAGAAGTCGAATTCGTCCATGGTTAAGCGGGTGTCCTTCCGGAAGGTCAGGCGGCCCGCGACGCGCGGCGGGTGCTTACCCGACGGCGCTCGGCGCGGCAGTCCTGGCAGTGGGTCTCGTCCGGCGCCAGCGGCGCCAGGTCGGTGCAGCCGTCGCACTCGCGCCAGACGGCGCTCTGACGTGCGGAAATCCTGACGAGCGAAGCGAGAGAAGCCATGACAGGTATCTCCTAGCACTCGATCGGAAAACAAGGGAATGAGGCACAGAAGCTGCCCGGCCCGCAGGCCGGCTCTCTCATCGAGGAACCGGCCCGCGGCAGGCAATAGGAAATGTCATCGCCGGGCCACGCGCTACGTCAGCGCGACCCACGATGCCGGGGGCATTCGCCCTTCTCCGGCGCCCGCTCACCCTGGGACCACCAGGGGTCGGCCGCGTCACGGCGGCTCAATGCGACGACGCAGGGCGCTAACCCAACGCCGGACCCTCCGCAGCCACACCACGAAGAGCCGCTCAACCCGGAGGGCGACACCGCCCCGCGGCACTACCGGCACCGCCCGGGCCTTCCGGGTAGGGCACCTGACCGGTTCGACGTGCGCGGTTCGGTCAACACCGCCTCTATGGAATTGGCCTACGAGCAGGCCTAGTTGCATGGCCTTCGATCATCTGCCTAGCTTGCCTAGGCATATTTTCGATAGCTTGACGGTAGGCTGGCCTGCCTAGGCAAGTCAAGCCCTAGAGTGCAGCTTTTCTCGCTTGTCTAGGCAGGGGTATGGTCGGAGCGTGACCTCGAACCTGGACTTCCTTGGTGAGCTGGATCCTGACGATCCACGCCAGGCGTCGCAGCAGATCGCGAACATGCTGCGAGCGGCCATCCTGACCCGGAAGCTCGCGCCGGGCGACAAGCTGCCGTCTCAGCCGGATTTGGCAAACCGCTATGGCGTCGCCAGGGAGACCATCCGGCGGGCGCTTGAGATCCTGCGTAGTGAGCGGCTGATCGTCACCCGGCAGGGCAGCGGCGCTTTCGTCCGCGCGCAGACTCAACGTCCTGTAGAGCTACGTCCGTTGATCGAGGCGGCATTCGAGCAGCCGCACGTGACCATCGACTTCGCCGGATTCGCTGGCGAAACGCTTCGAGACGCCATCGCCGAAGCACTGGACCTCGTACGTGCCGGCCGCATGGCGCCGGAGACGATCGCGGTGCGCCTGTTGATCTCCGACATGTCTGTGCCGATGGCGCTGCCCGCCCTAGCAGCAACCGGAGGCGACGACGCCGCCGTGCGGAAGCGGCAAGAACGGATCACGCGACGCTCGACCGATGGGATCATCGACCAGGTAGAAGAGCTAGGAGACCTCGGCCTAGTGAAGTCAGCGACGGTGGAGGCGAGGATGCATAGCATCGCCCCCACCTTCAAGCTCTATCTGCTGAACGGTCGTGAGGCGTTCTTCGGCTACTACTCCGTGGTCAAACGCGAGGTGACCATCGGCGGCAACCCAGTCGAGATCTTCGACCCAATGGGCAAGGACGTGACCCTGTTTCACTACGCAGCGGATGACGACGAAGGATCACACGGCACACAGTTCGTCGAGTCCTCCAAAGTCTGGTTCGACGCCGTTTGGAACAGCGTCGCCCGTGAGTACCGCCCGTGAGCCGCGCAGTACTCGCCCGGCTCATCAGCAGCGGCCCGCTTCTGATGGACTTCGACGGTCCCGTCTGTTCTGTCTTCGCGGGTTACCCGGCCCCCCGCATTGCCGCAGAACTCGTCGGACTCCTAGCCGGGCTCGGCGTCGACGTGCCCACGGATGTCCAGGCCGAGCCGGACCCGATGGAGGTACTGCGCTGGTCGGGCGAGCAATGCTTACCGAAGGTGGTCACCGCTGTCGAGGACGCACTCTGTGAGGCGGAGCTTCGCGCTGTGGCAGTCGCTGCGCCCACCCCATTCGGACATGAGTTGATCGTCAACGCCCACGATCACGGTCTACCTGTCGCCATCGTCAGCAACAACTCGGCACCTGCCGTTGAGGCGTACCTTGCCGCCCACGGCCTTATAACGTTGGTCACCCCGATCGTCGGCAGGGCCTACGCGGACCCTGCAAGGATGAAGCCGCACCCCGGCCCGGTGTTGGACGCGGCCCGATACCTCGGCGCTGCGCCCGCGGACTGCACGTTGATCGGAGACTCGCTTACGGACATCGAGGCTGCCCGGGCGGCCGGCGTCCGCGTTGTTGGCTACGCCAACCGAACATGGAAGGTCGCGGCCTTCGCTTCCGCTGATGCTGTGGTCACCTCAATGGGACATCTCGCCGAAGTCTTGGCACCAGAGGCAAGCTAGCCACTAGGAACATAGGCACATCTGGTCGCAAGAGTTTGAATAAGCTACCTCGGCCCGATGCCAGCGCTTCTCATCAGTATGCGAACACGTCTGGCCATCCGCCCAATTCCAAGCGGACACGAGCGGGAATGAATTCGAGACACTGCTGAAATAGCGCCAGAAGGCCGGCGGGCGCCATGTCCCCCTCTAGCGCCTGAAGCAAAGGCAACAGGAATTCGACATCGGCTGCCGCGTATCGGATCTGCTCCTGCGACAGATCCGACGTAAGCCAGTCGGTAAGCCGCTGGTCCTTGCTGATGCTGACACCCAAGCGTCTCTGCAATAGCTGCTGCAATGAGTGGCACTTATTCTCAATTTGCGGCTCAAGAATCTTAGACGCAATTTTGGTGCACGCGACATTGCTCGGAGTGACATTCCAGTGAGCCGTCATGAAGCGAAGATCGAACATCGCGTGGTGAAATACCTTCCGCACGGATTGATCCTCAATCAGGCGACAGAGTCGGTCGGGCCGCCGTCGGCCTACCTGAATGATCACGCCTCCCACGCCCGCAGCGTGTATCTGGACGGTGCCGATCCGATCCAGCTTCGGATTCAGGCCACTCGTTTCGATGTCGCAGGCCATCTCACCGGCAGCAACGAGAGCGCCAAACAAGCTTTCATCGATATCGCCGCGTACGACGTTGATCGTCACCGTCATTTACCTAGCCTTTCTCTTTAAGCAACCGTGCCAATCGACGGCTACGCCGGTCGACTGCCGCCCCTAATGGAGACGAGTTCGTCGTAGACGAACTGGAATATCAAGCCACCGTTCCGACAAGCGATGGTCGGGAGCGACGATGAACGGCCCTCGCTATGCTTATAAGGGACAAAAACAGCAGTGTTGTCGAATCGATAGAAAGTAAAGACGCGGTCACCTGCCCAGTACCAGACCTCAATGCTGGCGCCGCCGGGAACTCGTAGAGATTCAAATTCATCCTTAGTTTCCGCGATCTTTTTGCGCAGATCGTCCGGCGTCGTCTCGAAGCGTGCCGACAACGTCTTCATTGTCAGGTCATCGTCAGGATCCGCGAGGTATACACGAATACGCCCGCTCGACTTCTTTGCCACCTCCTTCAGCTTTGCCATATGCATGCGGCGCCATGTGTTCGCATACGCGACGAATATGTCTAGTTTTTCAACGCCCTTAAAGCAGTCTTCCCAGAGCGTTGCGTCATAGAACTGGTCCGTAACACGCTTGATGCCGGCCGCCTCCAGATCGGCTGACGTTCGCCATGACTCCATCAGTTCGCGGGCAAATGCCCGTTTTCCCATCAGCTCCCACAACATGGAGAACCCCGCGGTGACGATGAGAAGACCTCCCAGCGCTTCCAGGAAGGCCTGCGACGACGGGTGGCTTCGCCAGAAACGCGTCTGATCGCTCCCGAGGTATAGGAACCAGATCCCGACCAGCAAGACGGGAACGCCCGCGAGCAGGTACTTGTACGTGTTGATCGTCTTGAGAGGGGTACTCGACACTGCAACCTCCGCTTCATGTACTGGACACTACGAGGGGGGTACGACAATTTAGCCTCGATCGATCTCCTGAAGGGATCAACTGGCCAGACAGCCTGAAGGCAACTACCAGCGGCGGAACCGGCTACCTGACCGATTGCTGCTCGTCGGACCTCTCGTACAGGCCAGCCCAGGCGAATAGAGCGGAGATGGCGGCACCCTCTGGGAGCGCCGCCATCCCCCCGGTTACTTGCCGCCGGGAACCCGTTGACACCAGGCTGGGACGCCTAACGCACGCGCGACGGATCCCTCTAGTTGGCGGACCTCCCGGACGGCGATGTCGGCTCGCAGCGGGATGATGACCTGGCTGGTGAAGCGCGCGCGTTTCGCTTCGGTGCGCAGGTGCTCACGCATCCGAGCGGCCATGTCCGAGCCGACGCGTACGGCGCTGCCAACATAGTCGATGAGCAGACCGGACGAGACGGGGTGACGGTGGCCAAGAAGGTAGATGCCGACCGGCCAGCCACAATCTGACCCGGCTGCCTGCACGGCAGGCCGGGGATGGTCCAGGGCGCTCCCGACGAGAACGCACAGATCGCGGTAGTCCGCCGCAGTGAGGCGACTCGTCACTCCTCCTCCTCGTCGTCGGCCTCGGGCTCCTCCTCCACCGGGTCGACGTCGGGAAGCTCGTCCTCGCCGAGGCCCGCGAGCATGTCGTCCTCGTCCTGGCCGTATCGGTTGTAGAGCTTGGTCAGGTATGCAGGGAATTCCTCGTACAGCTCGGTCTTGCGCAGCTTGAGCCGAGGCATCAGCCTGCGCTGCTGCTCGTCCACGGCGGCGTACATGTCCGCCAGGCGCTGCTTGGCCGCCATGAGGTTCTCGATGAGCCTGCTCTCCTTGGCCCGATAATCGTCCTCGGGAGACTTCGCCAGCTCATCGTCGTCGTCGGAACCGGGTCCCGACTTGCCCGACGGAATCTCGCCGTCGGCGGTGAAGGCGAGCGCGCGAACCCCCATGTTGCCGACCCACCAATCCTTGCTGAAGTGCAGCGGGTCACCGTGGAGGTCCGTCTTGACGTTTCCTTCGAGGTCGAACTGCCGCGGGCGCTCCCGCACCTCGCCGTCGGCCCACGCCACGGCATCCGCGAGGACGTTGACGCCGCCGATCCGTTTGGCGAGCCCCTCCACGACCTTATCGACACTGCCGCGAAGGTCGCTGATCTTCTTAACGGTCGACTCCTGGTCGCTGAGCAGAAGCCCGGCGGCACACAGCGCCGGTCCCCCGCGGGCCATGAGTTCGGCGATCGAGGAGGACCGGACGTCGCCGTTGTCGAGGTCGGCGAGGCACCGCAGGCGGAGCGTCTCGCTGTCGTCGTCGGAGAGATCCCACGGGAACATCAGCAGTTCGGGGGTGAAGGCCCGCATGAGAGCGCGCTCGGCCGTCGGTTCGGCCTCCTCGAACTGCCGGACGACCAGCGGGCCGATCAGCTTCGCTCGCTTGATCTTCGTCAACCGGCCGTTGTCCTCGGTGACGACGAACTCGCGGACCAGGGGCGCGTTCTCCGGGTCGCACACCGCCTTGACGAGGGTGGCGGCCCGAACGGTGGGCTTGCCGTCGATGTCCGGCTCGCGACCCAGGATGGCCTGGGTCTGCGCCTCGGTCAGCCATTCGCGCTCCTCCAGGGTCAGAACGAAGCGCTCGCCGATCACGTTGCTCTGGGCGGCGGGGGAGAACTGCCGTGGCTGGACATGAACGCTCTCGACATAGTCATTGATCACGACCTGGAAGCCGGTCTGGATGGGCGTCACGCCGTCGGGCTCGACGACCCCGACCACGATCAGGGCCGGCATCGTCGCGGCTCGCGCCGCAGCCAGGCTCCGCGGCGAGGTCGGGGTGGTGTTGAACCTCTCGATCAGGCGGGCGTGCGTGGTGCGCAGGAAGTCCAGCGAGGCTTCACAGTGCTGGATCGGCGCCGTCGGCGCGATGTCGGTCAACTCGTGGCACGCCTCGACCCGGGTGCTCCCGTCGATCGTGTGCAGGAACCAGAGGTCCTTGCGGGTTCCGTCGGCCACCTTCAGGTGGATCCGGGCCAACACGACCACGGGCGGGTTCCAGACACCGCGCGGGTTCCGGCCGACCTGGGTCACCAGGTCCGCCGAGCGGATCGCGGCCGCGCTCAGCTTCACGGCCGAGGTCATGTCCTCGAACGCGGCCGGGTGGTAGTCAACGATGGCCGGCTGGTGGTGACGGCCGATCGGCCAGGGGCGCGGGCGCACACCGTTGGCCGGGCTCGTCTGGATCACGTACCGGCTGCGACCGTTACCGCCGTCGCCGGAGATGAGCGCCGTCCACACCCGCGTATTGAGGGTCAGGAGGAAATTACCGTCGGGCGTCTGGATCGGGCGCAGATGGCCGACCACGTCCTTCGGGTCGATGGCCTGCCGGTCGGCGGCCGGGTCGACGAGGGCTGCGGCCAGCGCGAATGCGGCCTCGTCAGGGAGCTTCCAGGCCGATTCGAAGCGCTTGGCGGCATTCTTCACCGCCACGCCGGTAGTCAGATTGGGGAAGTCGATCGGCTGCTTGGCGAGCACGAACGGGGTCGTCTGAGACATACGAGTCCTTAAGAGGCGGAACGTACAGGGCACCCAGACATTGGGGCGCAGTCCCGCGGACTCGTCCCAGTGGCCCTTCCAACGCGTGGCGTGGGTCCGATCTGGCGACCGAGCTAACTCGCGTTCCGTCACCGGTGGAATGGGGTCGAGGTCTGGCGTACGGCGAGACGATTCCTCGGGACCTCGCGCCGACTCCGGACCCCGGTGACCCCGCTCGATGGCGGACTCGACTAGGTCAGTCGCACGAGATCTTACACCCGCGCTGCCACGGCCCCGATGACTTCCCGACTCGGTGACGCCGTGGACAGGACGCCCTCGATGGCCGAGCGTCTACCGGACGGCTACCGAAAAGGCGGCACCCGGCCGCTTCGGATCAGCGATTCGGGCAGGTCAGGGCTACTGTGGGGGACCGCCTGCATGTCGCCCTCCGGAGGCGAAAGCGCAGGTTCGAATCCTGCCGGGGGCACGATCTTGGGAGCTCTCTGTTCGCTGTGATGCGCGGACCGGGAGCTCGTGCTATTTCTCCCTGGGGGCCGAGCCCCCAGACCCCCACGGTGCGGACGTAGCGCGGCGCGGTCGACGCCCGCTTCCATTCGAGGGCGCTGCTTGGGGTAGTTGCGCCGGAGCACTCGGGCTGAGTACCCGGCGGCCGGGATGCCGTCCGGATCAGTGAACGCGGAAACAACCTTAGCCTCATCGAACAGGTGTCCGACCGCGTCCGGCTGTCATCGGCCGTCCACGACTATCTGTGCCGAATACGTGCCGAAGCCATGCGCCCCGCCCGGCGGCCGGTAGCCGACCTCCACCCGGCGGCGAAGCTCCGCCTGTCCCCCATCGAGGCACTTGGCGTAGTTGCGCCACAGCACCTCCGGCGACTGACCGGCCCACTCGGCGACCTGGGTAGGCGAGATGCCCGCGTTCAGCCAGGTGGAGACCGCCCGGGATGTGGGGCTATCTCCCAGGGGTGGGGCAGGCGGTGACCGGGGTGATGTCCCGGACGTTGCCGATCGGGGTGCCGTTGAGGGTGAGCTGACCGTTGGTGGTGCGTCCGATCAGTCCGCACGTGGCGGTGCCGGTCTGGTCGACGACGACGGCGGTTGTAGTGGCCGTCTGCTTGGGCTGGGCGGCGACGCTGATCAGCCCGAGGAGCCCGATCGTGAAGACGGTGAGCGCGGCGGCCAGGCCGGTCCATCGGGCCCACCGCAGCCACTTAAGGGCGTCGTCGGTATTGGTGACTACGGCGGCCCGGTAGGCGCTGCCCGACCAGTTGTCGGAGGTTCGCAGGCTAGCCCCATGGGCGGCCCGCACGCCGGTCGCGATCGACGCGCCGGCCAGCAAGCCGGCGACCGCGACCAAGCTGACGATGACCCAGCGCAGCGTCGGGCTCGGCACGTCGGCGAGCTTGGTGGTGCCGCCGATGACGGCGACCGCGCCGAACAGGCCGAGCAGCGTGCCGACGGTGCCGGTCCAGGCGGTCGCCGATGCCCGGATCCGGGTGAGTTGTTCGGTGGCGAAGGTCACGGCGGCCTTGTCCCACTCCGCCGCGTCGGGTGGGCCGGGCTGGTGCGGCCGCGACTGCGGGTCGGGCGGTGGCTGTCCGGTCACGACGACGCGGCCCGGATGTCGGCCTGCTGCCCGCAGCCTTTGACGGGCTCGTCGGTCGGTCTGCCCTCGTGGGGATGCCCGCAGTTGCATTGGGCGTGCTTCCAGTCCATCGGCGGGGCGTAGCGCTGCTTGGTCTGGTGGACGGTCATAGGATGCTGGCAGTAGGGGCAGTCGCCAGCTTTCATCCAGCCGAGTTGGACGTCGTGTTCCAGCCAGGGTTGCCACGGCCAGGACCCGACGGTGTTCCCCCAGCCGGGGATCGGGTCCGGTCGGTACGGCGTGCCGCCGGTCGGTGTGTTGGCTGCGTTGGTCATGGGGCTCCGGGCGGTGTCGGATCGGCGGGCGGGTCCAGCAGGGCGATGAGACTCTGGGCGACCTCGATGTCGGCGGCTGCGCCGGCGCCGTAGGGCGCGTAGTCGGCCAGGGCTGCGCGGGCGTACAGCAGCGCGTCGCCGGTGCGTCCCGCGCAGGCGAACAGGAATGCGACGCTGTAGCGGGTCTGCCCTGCGCGGTAGCGGTCGCCGACCGCCTCCCTGAGGCGGATGGACTGCTGGTAATGCGTCAGCGCGGTGTCGTACTCGCTGGCCTCGGTGTAAACGTCGCCGAGGTGGTGATGCGCGGTGGCGAGGTCGGGTGTCGCGTCGGCGGGCAGCAGGTCCAGGGCGTCCCGATACGCGTCGACGGCGGCGTTGAGGTGCTCCAGCAGCACCGGCTCCGGCTGCCCGGCGTCGCGGGCATCGCGAAACCGCTCGGACGCCACGGTGCCGAGCTGTCCGACGGTGCGGGCCCGGCCGAGGCGGTCCCGTTCGTCGGTGAGGTCGAGCCTGCGGCGGTACCAGCGCTCGGCCTGGTCAAGGTCCCGCAGCGACGGAATAAGCAGGTGGGCGTGGCCCAGGTTGAACGCGCACATGCCCTCTATCAGACGGTCGCCGATGGCGCGGGACAGGTCGGCCGAGCGCTCGTAATGGGCTACGCAGTTGGGGTCCTGCTGCTGGCGAAGGATCTGGCCGAGGGCGTGCTCGCCAACGGATAGGAAGCGGATAAGGAGGCGGTCTACGTCGGTGCGCCGGTCTGGGGCGGTAGCGAGTGCGGCGGCGGCTTCCTTCTGATCGTATTCGACACGGGCCTGCTGCAGCGACAACGCTGCGGTCCAGTCCCGGGCCTCCCGGGCGATCTTGGCCCGGTAATCGGTGAGCAACCCCCACTCGCCGGCGAGGCCGGGCCGGGGGCCGCCGGTGTCCGGGTCGACGAGGTCCGGTACGAGTTCGTCGACGAGGCGGGCCCACTCGGCGCCGCGCCCGGTGTGTTCGTACAGGTTAAGCAGACCCTGCATGCAGCTGATCACATCGTTCCATCGGCCGGCGGCGCGGGCCAGGGACCGAGCGTGGAGCAGGTTCGCCTCCTCCAACCGCAGGATGTCCACCACCTCGGCCAAACGCCCCTCGTACCAACTAAAATATGTGTTAGCGAGGGAGGCGATCGTGGTGATGTAGGCGGCCTGCACTCGAGCCGCCGCGTCCGAGTCCCCTTGGCTGGCGTGGAGCCGGCGGAAGAACCACGGCAGCGCCGGATGAATCGCGTAGTAGCCGCCACCGAGGGCGGTGAGCAACCCGATCTCAGCCGCCCTGTCGAGCAGGCCGATCCCGGCTTCGCGGGTCAGCCCGGCCAATGCCGGCACCGCCGACGGATTGCTCTCGTGACCCATGCCCACTAGGGCGTCGACGTCGACGGTGTCCTGGAACACGCTGAGCACCGCCAACTGGCTGCGCTCCGGCGGGGTGAACGCGGCTGTCAGTCCATAGGTGAGCGACGCGGCCAGCGACCGCGACCGGCCCTGCGCCTCGTCCGCGTCGTCCAGGTCGGCCTCGCCCGACCGCAGCCGGTCCACGAACTCCTCGATCTGGGCCTTGGCGGTGTATCCGGCACGTAGCGCCTGCCCAACCACCACGGTGATGGTGAGTGGGTTGCCGTCGCTGTAGCGCAGCAGCGGCCGCCAGTCCGCCACCGCGGTGATCCGGTGGCCGTGCCGGGCGGCCAGGCCCTGGGTGAACTGGATGCGTTCGAGCATCGGCATCTTGGGCAACCGGACCCGGATGGGCAACTCGCCGAGCCAGCCTCGTTCGTCGCGGCGCGAGGTCAACAGCAACCGCGCTCGCGTCCCGGCCGCCGCCTGCAGGAAGTCACGCAACTCGCGCTGCTCGTCGGCCGTCCAGGCCGACGGTATCCCAGCCGGGAACCCGGCGACCGGCTCGACGTTGTCCCAGATCCACAGCACCGGCGACAAACTCAGTAGCTGCAGAGCTACCTCCCGCCGCTCAGCCTGCGACAGGCTCAGCCACTGGATCCCGTTGGCCTGCAGAACCGGGTCGAGCTTGGCGCCGAGCTGGTTGAGGAGCGCGACCAACGGCGTGTGCTGCTCCAGCGACGAGAACAGCACGGGCCCGTGTTCGCCAGTCGTCGGATCGGTGAGGCCTCCGGTAGCCGTGTACCAGTTGGCAAACTCCGTCGCGGTGGATGTCTTTCCGCTGCCGGCGTAGGCGTGCAGCAGCACGATCCGATGCGTGTCGAAAGCCCGGTCCAGCGCCAGCAGAGTTTCGTCGCGGCCGAAGAACCCGACCTCGGGGGCGGGTGGCAACCCGGCCAGACGGCCCTGGGTCCGTCCCACGGTGATCTGAACCGTGTTCCGCTTCGCCTGGAGCAGCTTCATCGGCGCCGTCTCGTAGACGATCGGCACCGACCAGTCCTGCAACGGACGGGGCTCGAAGGCGATCGAGCGGTTGGGCTGGGCCGCCAACTGCTGCCGGCCCACCGACACCGCGCGACCTAGCGTGCGTCCTGCCAGCAGTGCGCCATAGAGGTCGGCGACGAACTGGGCCGCAGTGACGACGTACACGTTGTAACGCATGGCCACGACCCCGGCGACGCCGGCGTCGCTGACCTCCAATGCGAGCGAGCCGTATCCGCGGACCTGCGAGTGGACGTCAGCCTGGTCCGTGCGGGGCTCGTCGGCGGCTTCGGCGTAGGCGGAGCGGCAAGCGTTCAGAACCAGCGCCCCGACTCCGGTGCGGGCCAGCAGCGCGCCCAACGCCGGGCCGTCGACCAGCTGCTGGTTGTTCGGCGCGGTCGGGTCTTCGAACAGCAGGTACCCGTGCGTGCCCTCGCGCAGCGGGGACAGCAGGCCGTACCTGGCCGGACTGACCGGCACGCCCCCACCCCGCAACCGGCTTGCCGGCAGGTAGGTACCGTGGCCGTCGAAATGCACCGCGTGGAACGGCTTTCCGGCGGCGTGGGCCTGCTCCAGCACCGACGACAGGGCGGCGAAGGTCGGCGGCCGCAGCACGGTCAGGCCGAGGACCTCCCGGGCCTGCGGCGTCTTGAGCAGCAGCGCGCCCACCGACCGGAACGGCACGTCGTCGCCCCCGCCGGGACGGCAGATCACCAACAGCACCCGCAGTCGATCGGCGTCGTCGGCCGGCCGTCGCGGCACCCGCTTGGCCGGCTGGGCGTTGACCCGCACATACTCGGCGGCCTCCAGCGCGACGGGGCGCAGCGTACGCGGATCCCGCAGCAGCTCCCACGGTAGGATCGCCGCCGCGTCGACCTCGCAGGCTACCTCGACGCGCACCTCGTGCAGCGTTCCGCGCACGCTCGCCCACAGCTCGCGCGCCTCCTCCTCCGCGAAGACCAGCTGGAATAGCCGGGTGCCGATCTCGGCCAACCGCGACTCGACACCCGCCGCAAGTTCCGGCGCCGGGTCGAGCGGGTACTCCAGGAAGTCCTCCAGGTACCAGCGGATCCGCTCCCGGTCCTCGTCGGTGATGGACAACTCGAACCGGCTCGTCGCCGACGCCTCGGGAATGTCCTCAAGCCCGGTCACCCGCGTCGTCACCACATGCTGACCGCCCGCCGCCGCGGCCTGCGTCAACCGCAGCACGACACCCACCCGCGTCCGCCTCCTGCCCGCAACGGTCATCGATAGACGACCAGTCGACCACCGTCGAATGACCACGGGCAACCACCAACCCGACAAACCACCCGCCCAAACGGGCCAGCAGATCTGCGTGCCAGGAGACGGACTAATCGCTGCGCTTGACTGCCGCGATCCGTTCGGGCGGACGGCAGGGGAAGGTATGCCTCCAGCGGTCCTGCCGTGGGGCGGCCTATGGCCAGCCGAGAATCCCTGCCTCCGGCGGGCGCTCCGGAAGCGGCTTCCCATCGCGCGCCAGAGGCAATCAGACCGGCCCCGGCGGCAAGCGTTGGAATGTGCTTGCCGCCGGCGGCCCGGCCCGATCGGGCAGAGCCCGCGCGACGGAAGCCTTCTGGCCCCTCCCTAATGTGAGGATCACCAGGCACCGTGCCGAATACGTGCCGAAGTCGCATCGCCTCGGGTAGCCGGCCTCCACTGGGCGTCGGAGCTCCCGTCTGTCCCCGATCGAGACACTTGGCGTAGTTGCGCCAGAGCGCCTCCGGCGACTGACCGGCCCATTCCGCCACCGGGGTGGGCGGCCGCCAACGGGTGCGATCATGACCGCGGTTGCCAGCCCACCGCCGCGGCCAGAGCCGGCCGACCCGGACGCGCTGGTGGCGCGGGCCCGGCGCCGGCTGGCCGGCCGGAGTCTGGCCATCGCGGTGACCGGGATCCCGGCGCCGACGACGGGCAGCCGCCGGCGCCCGGACGAGTTGGCCACGGGGCGGCCTGAAATTCTGCACTTCTACATCTTCTGAAGTGGTGTGATGCCGATCTGGAGCGCGGCGCATTCCTCGGCCGGCACCGGCTCGATCACCTTGGCGCCACAGATCGGACAGTGGCCGGCTCGCCCTCCGGGTGACCCAAGGGCTTCGCCGCGCTGGCGGCGTCGAGCGCTACGGCCCGAGTTCGGTCAGCCGCCGCACCCACCTATTGACGTCCGCGATGGCTTCCATCCGGTCGCCCTGCGTTGTGGCCTCCCGGACGTGCTGCCGGGCCAATTCGAGGTACGCCCGGGCCTCCATGACGTCCAGGTCGTGGTGATCCTCACCAGTGGTGCAGGCATACGCATCGTTCAGTTCCCGCCTCGCCGCCGCTAGGTTGTAGTCAGCGACCGCCTTGTCGCCGGGTCCATAGCTGGGTGACCTTTCCTCATCCAGCGCTTCCTGGATGTCGGCCTTCGCCTGATAGATCTCGTCGGGGTCCGGGTTGCATTCCGGCTCGGCAGGTGGGGTTTGCTTCGGCCGCGCCGGGGTCGGGTTGTGGTGGACGGGCCGAGGCGCTGCCGTGGTCACCGTCCGGACCGGTGACGGCGTCGGCGTGTACACCGGGGCCGCCGACGGGGCCTCAGTGGTCGGAGAGGGCGAGTCTGCCGGGGTCGCCGGAACTCCCTGCGCGACCGCACCAGCGTCCACGAATTTGCTCGGGCTATTTGAGTGCCAGGAACCGGCGAACGCGATGACACCGGCCGCGACGACACCGGCAGCACCAACCCCAACCCACGTCCGGCGCAGCTGGAACTTGGAGCGTCGCCGGTGGCGGACGAGGACGCCTTGGCCTTCGCCGTGCTGCATGGGTATCGCCCTTTGCCGTTGTTGGCCTGGTCAAGGGTCAATATCGGTGGGCCGGTCCATGGGTTGAGGCATCGCCCGACACGCACGTGGGATACGCCCGCCGCGGTGTCCAGGGCGCTTGTGGTCGTCATCGCCCCGGCCTGGGGGCGGTAGTGGCCAGGGAACTCGTGCTATTTCTCCTGGAGGCCGAGCCCCCAGGACCCACGGTCAGGACGTATCGGATGGGAGCGGGCGTCGGCCGCGCGTCGGGCGGGGAAGATCTCCGCCGGCGGGGTGAGTCGGTCAGCGCCTGCGCGCGGCGGCTATACGGGCGTGGACGACCGGGGGTAGCCAATCCTTGGCGATCCTGCGGAGGCCCGTGCGCGGGTGCGGCTCGGGTATCGGTGCGGCCGGCTTGGGTGCTGACGGGTGGGCGACGGCGGGTGCCGGGGCGAGACGGACCTTGGCGCGCAGCATCGGATGGCCGGCGACGCGCTGCGTTTCGACGAAGCCGAACGGGTCGTGGGACAGCCAGGCCTCGAGATCGGCGCGCACTCCCCCGGCGTCGCCCCAGGTGCCGTACAGCTTCGACTCGGTCAGGCAGATCGGCTGCAGCCCCTTGTTGAGCACGGCCTCCCAGACGGCACAGGCGACGCCGGGGGTGTGCTCGGCGCGGAAGTCGTCGAACACCACGATCCCATCCGGCCGGAGCAGCTTGCAGGCGGAGTCGACGTCGGTTGCGACGTGTTCGTAGAGGTGCGAGGCGTCGATATGGATGAAACGGCACGAGGCCGGCGCGACATGGTCCACGATCGCCGACGACGGAGCCTTGACCACGACGGGCAGGTCGGGGTGGAACCGTAGGTAATTGCGCTCGAACGCCGCCTGGGTCAGGGTCGAATAGGACCGCTGCATCTCCACCGAGTTCTCGGCGTCGGGCGCGTCGGACTCGAACAGGTCGAGCACCGTGAACGTCTCGCCCGGCCGAAGGTAGTCGCCGATCAGCACCGCGCTCTTACCGAGGTAGCAGCCGAGTTCGACGACGTCGCCGAGCTCGCCGAGCCGCGCCTGACGCTCCAGTATGCGGGCGAACATGCGCCGGTCACTGGCATTGAACCAGCCCTTGATCGTGTCCAGATCCTGGGCGACCGTGGCTGACATCAGCGTACGGGTGTCGGACATGCGGGCAGAGTATCGAGTTATTTTACCTGGTTAGGGGTGATTTGGGCGATCGGTGCTGTCTGAGGTTGTGCGGCTATCTCGATCGCAGCGTCTGGGCCCACGTACGGAAGCCGGAATCCGGGGCCTGGTTGCAGTAGCGGCGGAACTGGTCTTGTACCTCGTCCCGGTGTAGGCCGCCGGTTATCGCCGGTGGGGTGTACCACGGGAGGTCGGGGCTGGCCGGCCAGTCGGCTACCAGGGCGCTGCCGCCGTCGGCGGGGGAATCCAGGCCGTAGTAGACCTCGTCGACCTTCAGGGCCATGGCCGCGCCCAGGCACATCAGGCAGGGCTCCAGATTGACGGCCAGGCGCAGCGGATGCGGGCGCGGGGCCCAGCCGAGCTTCTCGTCCGCCTCGGTCATGGCCAGCAGGTCGGCGTGCACCAGGCGACGGCCCCACGAGCGGTCGCGGGTGTGTGCGCGGGCGATGATCTCGCCGCCCATCTCGATGACCGCGCCGATCGGCAACTCGCCGTGGGCCATGCCCTCCTCGGCGACCTCGATCGCGGCCCGCACCAACTCGTCGGGGGTCATGATCCGCAGCAAATCAGTCGGGCGTGGCGGCGGCAAGGGGCCGAGTCCAACGGCAAGCAGACGAGTCCTAAAGATCGGGCTCGCGCCGGGCAGGACCGGGCCTGCCGTTGTTGTTTCTCGTATGGGACGTTGCGGGACCCGGCCGTGCTGCTTGCCTCGGGCGCGCGGGCGTGGGTCTACGTGGCGGCAGGGGATCGAGTCGGCGACAACCGGGACCACAAGAGCCTGACGGTTTACCCTTTTGGGATGGTTGCACCGGTTTGCGTCGTCGTTCCGGCGTACCGGGCGGGGCGCTTCATCCGGAGCACGGTGGAGAGCGTGCTCGCCCAGACCTTCACCGACTTCGAGCTGGTCGTCCTGGAGAACGGCGTCACCGACGACACCGCGGCGATCGTCGGTGGCCTGGGTGACCCGCGGATCCGGCTGGAGCGCAACGAGAACGTCCTGCCGATGGCGAACAACTGGAACCGCGCCGTCGAGCTGAGCCGATCGCCGCTGGTCAAGGTGCTGTGCGCGGATGACCTGATCTATCCGCGCTGCCTGGAGACCCAGGTCGCCGAGCTGCGGGTCCGGCGGTACGCGGCGCTGGTGGCCTGCCGCCGCGACCTGGTCGACGCCGACGGCGCCACGGTCAGGGCCGGCGGCGGCCTGCGCGGGCTGCTCGGCCGGCGCACCCGCGACGAGGTCGCCCGGGCGGTCGTCCGGCACGGCGGCAACCCGATCGGCGAGCCCGGCTCGGTCCTGTTCCGGCGCGAGGCGTTCGACGCGACCGGCGGCTTCGCCACCGAGCAGCCCCTCCTGATGGACCTGGACCTGTGGGTACGCCTGCTGGACCACGGCGACCTCATCGGCCAGGGCGAGAGCCTCGCCGCGTTCCGCCTGCACGACGCGTCGACCACCAGCCAGGTCACGGTCGAGCAGCAGGCCGCCCAGGCCGCCCTGATCCGTGACCTGGCCGTCAGCCATCGCGTCCCGATCACCGACCGCGTGATCGGCGCCGCGGTGTCCCGCCTCGGCCGGCTCTGGTGGAACCACCTGCAGTCCAAGGCCGGCACCTGACCATCAGTAGGACCGGGCCGTCCCGGGTCGACGCCGGCTACAGCGGGGTGCGGGCGATCGCCGACGGGGCCCGCCCGCCCAGCAGCCAGCCACCCACGGCCGCGACCAGCGGGAGCCCAACGACCAGGCCGGCCAGGTTCATCAACGGCACCTCGGCAAGCCAATGCAGTTGATGGACGTACCAGGCGATCTGGGCCGCATAGGCACCCGTCACTCCGAGCAGCGCGCCGAGGCCGCCGAGCGCCGCCGCGGTGGCGGCGACCAGGATCCGGCGGGTGCCGCCACCGGCGCCGTTGGCGGTGAGCGTACGCAGATCGCGCGCGCCCTCGCCGCGGATCAGCCCGACCGTCATGGCCAGCACGCCGAGCGCCACCGCCACCCCGATGCCGGTCGCGATCGCCCGCAACCGGGCCATGTCGGCCAGCACCGGGCGGGTCTCCACGCTCAGGCCGGTGGCGATCGCCGTGGTGGTCGCCTTGTCCACCTGCGCTGGGGTGAGCGCGGCGGGCGCCTGGATCAGCCACCCGACGGTGATCGGGTCGAGTCCCAGACTCCGCATGCCGTGGTCGGTCAGCAGCACGATCGGCTCGGAGGTGTACACCGGCAGGGTCACCCGCTGGACGGCGGGCTGCCACTTGTGCGGCCGCTCGGCGCCGGTCAGCAGGTCGTAGCGGGACAGGTCGGTGCGCGCGGTGAGCACCTCGGCCGCCGGGTCGATGCTCGCCGGGTCGATGCCGTACCGCTGAAGCAGGGCCGGGGTGGCGACCAGCAGCGGGATCATCGTATCCCCGTTGTACCTCGTGTGACCGCCGTCGCCCGGCTCCGGGATGCCCAGCACCGCGACCGGCTTGCCGTCGACCCCGCTCGCGCCGCCCATCGGCTGAGCTTTCGGGGAGAGGGCGCCGACCAGCGGCAGGGTCCAGCGGGCGTGCAGCCCGTCGGCGACCGACTGGACGCCGGCCTGCGTGTTCCGCAGATCCTCGGCGGACAGGGTCGGCACCGGACCGGAGATACGCTCCGGCGAGAGCCAGACGATGAGCTGGTCGGGTGGCAGGTTGCCGGTGGTCGGCGGTGCCTCGCCGGCGGCCTGGGCTGCCCCCGCACCGATCACCACCGCGGCGGCGATGCCGGTGCCGAGCGAGATCGCGGCCAGCGCGGCGCCCGAGCGGGCCCGGTAGCGGGCCAGGTCGCGCAGTGCGAGCCGGGGACCGACCGGGCAGATCCGGGCCACCGCCGCCAGCGCCGCCACGCCCAGCGGGGCGAGCAGCAGCATGCCGACCGCCGTGGCGAGGATCCCGCCGACGATCAGGAAGGGGCGGGAGTGCTTGGACGCGACCAGCAGGGCCAGGCCGGCGGCGGTCAGCACCACCCCGGCCACGGCGAAGCGGTGCGCTGGCCGGGGACGCGGCGGCCGGTCGGAGAGGGCGGCCACGATCGGCACCCGGGCCACGCCACGGGCCGGCCACCAGGCGGCCAGCACCGCGGTCAGGAAGGCGAGCAGCAGCGCGATCACGACCTCGGTCCAGGGCACGTCGAAGCGGTCGATGCGGTGCTCGACCAGGCCCTCGAGCCGGGTGGCGGCGGCGAACCAGATCAACAGGCCGAGTCCGCCGCCGACCACGGCCGCGACCGCCCCGACCAGGGCGCCGTTGGCCTGGGTGACCAGGCGCAGGTGCCGCTGCCGGGCGCCGACCGCGCCGAGCATGCCGAGCGCGCGCTGGCGGCGCTGGGCGAGCACGGTGAAGCCGGCCGCGGCGAGCAGGCCGACGAAGAGCAGGCCGACGGTGGCCAGGATCAGCACGGCCTGCGGGCCGGCGTTGACGTCGCCGGCCCCGCGGAAGTCGACGGTCGAGCCGTCCGGGCGGTGCACCGCCGCGAACTGCGCCCCCGTGGCCTTGACCAGGATCTCGACCCGATCGACCGGGCCGGGCAGGCCGGGCTGCACCAGGGCGAACGTGTCGAGCAGGTCGAGCGGGTTCTCCACCAGGCCGACCACCGTCCACGAGGTGCCGGACGGACGCCAGGCGCTGCCGACGTGCAGGCCCAGCAGGCGGGCGACGCGGGCGGTCAGCGCCACCTCGCCGGGGCCGGATGGGTAACGCCCATCGGTCAGCCGAAGTTTGGGCTTTCCCAGTGGGCCGTCCGGCGCTTGACCGCGTACGTCAAGCGCGGTTGCCAACCCTCGGACCGTGACCTTCCGATGCTCGATGATCTCGGCGGCCGGATAGGACGCCCGCAGGGCGGCCAGGTCCGAAGTGGAGCCTGGCAGGCCGACCCGGTAGTCCGCGTTGCCGAAGACCGCGGCCGGCGAGGCCGGAGCGTTCGCCACCGCGCCCAGCCCGAACACGGTCGCCGTCACCGCCAGGGTGAGCAGCGCGAGCACCAGCGCCTGCTGCCGCCACTCGCGCCGGAACAGCCGCCAGGCCCAGCGCACCACGGCCCGCCTGGCTGCCATGCTCATAGCGCCGGCCCCGACGGGAAGCCCGGGCCGGGCGCGAGCAGGGACTCGGGGCCGGCCGGCGGGGACGTGCCGTCGGTGACCCGGTCGTCGCGCAGGAAGATCACCCGGTCGGCCCAGGAGGCCGACTGCGCGTCGTGGGTGACCACCACCGCGGCGACGCCCTGCTTGCAGGCCT
Organism: Actinoplanes sp. KI2; assembly: GCF_025630775.1. GTDB lineage: Bacteria > Actinomycetota > Actinomycetes > Mycobacteriales > Micromonosporaceae > Actinoplanes. Next base: position 93,187 of record NZ_JAOSZE010000010.1, on the reverse strand, counting down.
GCCGGATCAGGCGCATCACCGCCTCGCCGGTCGACGAGTCGAGCGCGCCGGTCGGCTCGTCGGCCAGCAGCAGCCGGCGATCGCCCACCACCGCCCGGGCGATCGCGACCCGCTGGCGCTCGCCGCCGGAGAGCTGGTCGGGGAAGTGGCCGGCCCGGTCGGCCAGATCGAGGCGCTCCAGCGCGGTCATCCCGGCGGCCCGGGCGCGACGGGCGGAGAGGCCGTCCAGCTCGAGCGGTAGCGACACGTTTTCCACGGCGGTCAGGCCGGGCAGCAGGTTGAAATCCTGGAAGACGTAACCGATCGAGCGGCGCCGCAGCCGGGCCAGCTCGTCGCGGGACATCTCGGCGAGCTTGCCACCGCCGACCAGCACCTCACCCGAGGTCGGCGCCTCGAGGCTGCCGGCGATGGTGAGCAACGAGCTCTTGCCGGAACCGCTCGGGCCCATCACCGCGACCATCTGGCCGGGATCCACCGCGAGGTCGACGTCGTGCAGGGCGACGACCTCGGTGACGCCCTGGCCGTACACCTTGGACACCGCGCGCAGCTCGAGGACGCTCATCGTCGGACTCCGATCTTGCGGCGCAGGGCGACGGCCGGCTTGCCGGCCGGGGCGTCGGCGGGCGCGCGCCGGATCCGGCCGTCGGCGGCGTCCAGCCAGCGGATCACCGAGTCGAGCCGGAACAGCTCGGCGTCGACCACCAGGGCGAGGCTCAGGTCGAACTCGGCCTCGTCGTTCTTGAGCCTGGTCCACTGCTGCATCAGCTCGACCAGATAGCGCCGATGGGCCTGGATGACCTCGTGCACGTCGACGCCGGGCAGGCGCACCGCGACCAGCACCTTGATCACCAGCTCGTCGCGGGGCGGCGCGGAGAGGTCGGGCGGGGTACGCAGCCACTCGGCCAGCTCGCCGGCCCCGCCCTCGGTGAGGTGGAAGCTCTTCTGTGGACCGTCGGCCTCGCCGTCGGACTCGACCAGGCCGTCGCGCTCGAGACGCTGGAGGGTGGTGTAGACCTGCCCGACATTCAGCGGCCAGACCTCACCGGTGCGCGACTCGAACTCCTCGCGCAGTTGCAGACCGTACTTCGGACCCTCGGCCAGCAGGGCCAAGAGGGCGTGCCGGATGCTCGTACCGAGGATAATACTGAGTATATAGGCGCCGGTCCAGACCTCGATAGTTTCAGCCACCTGTTGATCTTCCGGTCGAGCCCCGCACGGGAAGCAAGAGCCGGGCCCGGCTGAAACTATCGGAAAGTCATCGCAAGTTAGGCGTTGACTCGGCTCGAAGCGGATACCACCATGAATTCGCCCGGGCGGCGCGGCAGTGGGTGGCCGCGCCGCGCGGGCCAACAGGCCCGAACTGGCCGTTGTCCCCGGCGCCGGAACGAGGAAGCGTCGACGGCATGAAGATCCTGCTCATCCACGGCCATCCGTTCGACCACAGCCTATGGGATCCGCAGGCGGTGGCCCTGCGCTCGGCCGGGTACGACGTCATCACACCCGACCTGCGCGGATACGGTGCAGACCCGCGCCAGGTGGGCGAAATAACATACCTCTCGGACTTCGCGAGCGATCTGGCCGCCGAGTTCGACGGTCGGGCCATTGTCGGCGGTGTCTCGATGGGCGGGCAGATCGCCATGGAGTTCTACCGCCGGTACCCCGAGCGCGTCGCCGGCCTGATCCTCTCCGACACCTCCCCGGTCGGCGAGACGCCGGATGGTCACCGCTACCGCAACGATCTCGCCGACCGGCTGCTGGCCGAGGGCATGGCCGGCTACGCCGACGAGGTGCTGGACAAGATGATCACGCCGGAGCACGTGACCGCGCTGCCCGAGGTCGCCGCGCACGTCCGCCGGATGATGCTGGCCACCGCTCCAAGGGGCGCCGCCGCGGCGCTGCGCGGCCGGGCCGAGCGCCCCGACTACCAGAAAACCCTGGCCGACGTACGGGTCCCGACGCTGATCGTGGTGGGCGCGCGGGACGTCTACACCCCCCTGCCGGACGCCGAGCTGATCAGCAAGCTGGTCCCCGGCAGCGAGCTCGTCGTGGTCGACGACGCCGGCCACCTCCCGGGGCTGGAATCCCCCGCCGTGGTCAACGCCGCCCTGCTGTCGTTCCTCGCCGCCCACTTTCCGACCCCGGCGAGATAGACCTCGTCGTGGTAGATCTGGGCCGGACGGCTATCGCGAAAGGATGGCGAGGATGGCTAGCGACGATTTCCACACCGAGGCGGCCGAGGGCCGTCGCGACCGCCGGTTCCACGGCGGCACGCCCGCACACCTCGACGACGACGAGCTGAACCGGCGCACCGAGGCCGAGCGCGCCGACGCCGGAGTGTCCGACTACGACCCGGCCGACGTGCCCGCGGCCACCGACGACCCCGTCCCGTTCGACCCGGCGTTCGACGAGGTCGAGCAGGACATCGAGAGCGTGACGGCCCGCCAGGAGGCGGAAGGCGAGACGACACCACTGAGCGAGGACAACCCGTTCCCGCCCACTCGCTACGCGGAATGACTCCCGTTGGGGGCCTGATCAGGGCCCCCAACACTCTTTCAGAGGGGCAGCACGACCGCGGTGGGGCCGCCCGCCACGCAGGTCACCGTCATCCGGTAGCGATCCAGCGTGCCCTCGAAGACGACCGACGTGGTGAGCGCCGGACCGGCCTCGACCTCCACCGCGGCGTAGCCCGGGCTCGGCTGCCACGAGGTCAGCTCGGCCATGCCCTGGTCGCACGTCGCATAGGCGTAGCCGCCCGGCGAGCCGACCCGCGTACCCGCCGTCCCGGCCGGACCGCCGCCCGAGGGGCTCACCGACGCCGGTGATCGCCCCGAACTGGCGCGTGCGGCCGGCGCGCGGTCCGCGCTGACCGAGACGGACGGCCCGCGCCCGGTGATCGGCGGCCGCATCGCCCGTCCCGCGGCGGCTTTCGGGGTAACGGCGGTTCCGTTTCGCGTGGCGGGCGCCCGGATGCGATTGCTCACGCTGGGCGCCGCCGTGGCGGTCACCGCCGGCTGCGGGGTCAGACCGTCGATATTGGACGGTCCGCTCAGCGCCGTGCCGAACAGCGTCGCGATGGTCACCGCGAGGACGGCCCCGCCCAGCAGGATCCGCCTTCGCCTGGCCAACTTCCGATCGGGTACGCGACGAGCCCCGCCCGCGCCCGCACGATCCTCCCCCCGCCTCGCGGGGACGTTCCGTCCGGCCGCCCCGATCACGGTCTCGGCCGGCGACCTCCCACCCACGACGGCGCCCGTTCCCCGGACCGGGCCCGCCTCGACGACCAGCCCAGCACCCGACACCGCCCGGCCGCCCGACCCAGCACCCGCACCCGACCCAGCACCCGCACCCGGCCCAGCACCCGCACCCGGCCCAGCGACCGACCCGACGCGGGCGACCAGCCCAGCACGCGCATCTGGCCCTGCCTCGGCTGCCGCGCCGGCGCCGATGCGGGCAGCCACGGTTCCGCCGGCCGATTCCGGGGTCGGCGCCCGCTTCCGCCCCTCGGTCGCGGCACCCGATCGGCCACGGCTGGCCGGTTCCGAGATGACGCTCGATCGGCCACCGCTGACCGGCTCTGGCGTGGCACCCGACCGTGCGCCGCTGACCGGCTCCGGCGTGGCACCCGACCGTGCGCCGCTGACCGGCTCCGGCGTGGCACCCGATCGGGCACCGCTGACCGGCGCCGGGATGGCATTCGGTTGGGCGCCGCCCGGGTCGGCGGGCGCATCGCGCGGCGGGCGCGCACGCACCGAGGTATCGGCGTCGAGACTGTCGGCCTGGCCGTCCGCCGGGGCGGGGATGTGCGGAAGCGGACCACGTACCACATCGGGATGCGCGGCCTCGGCCGCGTCCGCCAGCGTTTCCGACACCTCGGTCGCGCTCGGCCGGGCGTCGGGATCCTTGCGCAGGCAGCGGTCGATCAGATCGGCCACCGCAGGCGGCACGCCGGGCAGGGCCGGCAGGGGTGTCGGATCCTGATAGACGTGCGCGCTCAGCATCTGCGCGGTGTTCTCCACCGACCAGGGCGACACTCCGGCCAGCAGGCGGTAGAGCAGCACGCCGAGCGCGTAGACGTCCGACGCCGGCACGACCAGGTCGCCGATCAGGCGCTCGGGGGCCAGGTAGCCGGGGGTGCCGACCAGCATCTCCTCCGGCGAGGCCGGGCCGACCGCGGCCGCGATCCCGAAGTCGACGACCTTGGCGCCGGCCGGGGTGACCATGATGTTGGCCATCTTGATGTCGCGGTGCACCAGTCCGTGCGCGTGTGCGGCCGCCAATGCTGCCGCCACCTCGCCGCAGATCCGGAAGACCGTGCGCGGCGGCAACTTGCCCGCCATCACCCGCTCCTGCAGGGTCGGGCCGTTGACCAACTCCATCACCACGTACGGCGTGCCCGAGTCGGCCGTCTCGCCGTAGTCGTGGACCTGGGCGATGTTCGGATGGGACAGGGTCGCGGCGGCCCGCGCCTCGTCCCGGATGCTGGCACGGGACCGCGGATCTCCGGCAAATCGTCCGGCGAGCAGCTTGATCGCGACTGGTCGCCCGAGCACCTCGTCGCGGGCACGCCACACCACCGCCATGCCGCCGCTGCCGAGCTCGTCGAGCAATTTGTAGCGGCCGCCGAGCGTCTGCCGAACCTCCACCGTGGCAGTGTGCCCGTCCGGCGGGAAAATCGCACATCCGGACCACTCGAATGACATTCACATTTCAAATTCCGACATGATCGAATAACGCTTTTCCGCGGCCACTGACAACAGGTCGAGAGCATGGAAACGCCGATGGCAGAACCGCACGGTGCACGATCAGCAGCTCGCACGGCTCGAGTGTCTCGACAACCTCGCACGGCCGCGGATCGCCGCTCCCCCGGCGTCACCGCCGGATCTTCGTGACCGGAGCGATCAGATCGCCCATCAGGGGGACGGCGGCCAGCAGCGCCCGGCCGGCACCCGCCCCGACAACGCCCGGCTGACACCCGCCCCGGCAGCGCCCGGCCCGCCCCGACAACGCCCGGCTGACACCCGCCCCGACAACGCCCGGCTGACACCCGCCCCGGCAGCGCCCGGCCCGCCCCGACAACGCCCGGCTGACACCCGCCCCGGCAGCGCCCGGCCCGCCGCGGCAGCGCCCGGCTGACACCCGCCCCGGCAGCGCCCGGCCGGCACCGGCCCCGGCAGCGCCCGGCCGGGACCCGCCGCGGCAGCGCCCAGCCGGCACGCGCGGCCCGGCCACACGTCGGGTCCGGCGCGACCGCTGCTACTTCTTGGGGTGCTTCATCCACCATTCGGTGAATTGCCGGGCCTGGCCGAGGTTATCGAGCCGCAGCACCCACAGGTTGCTGAACGTCTTTTTCGGATAGGTCGTTGTCGCCTCGATGATCGCCAGCTCGTCGGTGACGATCAATGGGTGCCACTCGAAGGTCGTGGTGCCGGGCTTGTCGGCATTCTTGATCCATTGCTCGACAATGGTGTCCCGGCCCAGCCAGGGCTTTGCGAACGGCTCGGTGAAATACGCGCCGTCCTCCGCGAAAAGGTCACCGATGTCACGGGGATCATTCGACTCCCATGCCTTCCGATAGTTCTCGATCCACGCCGTCACCGCGTCGAGACTGGTCATCGTGCGCCTCCCCAGGGGTGGTCAGGGCCTTCCATATTCCTCGTACGCGAGGCGGTTGAACTCTTGCAGTGCGCCACTCCACAGCAGATCGCCGACCTGACTGAGCACGATCGCGATCAGCCCGGCACCGGGGTCGTTGAACCAGGTCGTGCCGTAGCCCCCGGACCAGCCATACCGCCCGGGCGGGGACACCTCGTCGTCGACGACCGTGACCGCCAGGCCATAGCCCCAGCCGCTGCCGCCGAGAAGGACGCCGCCGTCGGCGATCTGGGCCGGGGTCAGGTGATTGCGCGTCATCGAGGCGACGGACGCGGCCGAGAGCAACCGGGTGCCGCCGTGCACCCCGCCGTTGAGCAGCATGCGGGCGAAGGCCAAATAGTCGTCGGCGGTGGAGACCAGCCCGGCCGACCCGGACGGGAAGGCGGGCGGCCGGCTCCAGACCTCTGGGCCGGACACGGTCTGCTCGGTCATCTCGCCGGTGGCCGGGTCGGTCATATAAGTCGCCGGCAGCTCGGCCGCCCGCTCGGCCGGCAGCCAGAACCCGGTCTGACTCATGCCCAGCGGCGCGAACACCCGGTCATGCAGGATCTCGGGCAGCGGCCGGTCGTCGGCCCGGGCGAGCAGCACGCCGAGCAGCAGCGTGCCGGTGTTGTAAAGCCAGGTCTCGCCGGGCTGGCGGATCAGCGGGAGCGAGCCGAACCGCCGGACCCACTCGTCGGGGCCGTGCGGCGTGCGCGGATCGGGCCGGCCCAGCACCAGCCCGAGCTCGTCGGCGGCCTCGACGATCGGACAGGGCGGGTCGATGCCGTCCGGTGTGACGATGTGGCCATAACCCATGGTGAAGGTGAGCAGGTCTTCCACGGTGATCGGGCGGACCGCCGGGACGGTGTCGTCGAGCGCGGCGTCGGGCGCGCGCAGCACCCGCCGGCCGGCCAGCTCGGGCAGCAGCTTGGCCACCGGCTCCTCGAGGTCGAGCCGATCATCCTCGGCGAGCATGAGCGCGGCGACGGCCAGCACCGGCTTGGTCATCGAGGTGATCCGGAACGGGGTGTCGCGCCGCATCGGGACGTCGCCCCCGAACCGGGTCACGCCCACGGTGTGGACCGTGACGTCGTCGTCGCGGGCGAGCAGAGCGACCACGCCGGGGAACTCGCCCCGCCCGACCCGGGCGGCGATGGCATCGCGCAGTGGAGAACTCATGCGGACAGCCTGCCAGCACCCACCGACATTTTCCGGTTCTGTCGGAGGGCATCGCTAGGGTCCTGGCCATGGAACAGAACCTGGCCATGGAACAGAACTGGCGCCACCTCCCGTCCCCGGCGCGGCCGATCGCGGCCGCGGCCTGCGTCGCCGTCGAGGCGGCCCAGCGCCGCGACGAGCAGGCTCTGGCCGCCGCGGCCGACGACCTCGCCGCGCTCGACCCGGCGCGGACCGGCCTCGTCCTGGGCACGCTCGTGCGCGTCCTGCTGGAAGACTCGCATCCCGCCGGGCTCGACGGCGAGGCCGTGCGCGCCGTGCTCGAGCGCGGCGTCCGGTCGGCTGCCGTGTGGCAGCCCGAGGTCGACCCGCACGTGATGCTGTTCCTGGTGGCCGGCGCACTCGGCGTGACCGACGAGGACGACGACACACCCCCGCCGAAACCCGACGTGCTGGCCCGGCACGCCGCCCTGCTGACCGCCGACCTGCTCGGCCCGCGCCCGGTGCCGCTGTTCCTCGAGGCCACCTTCGTCGAGATCGAGCGCACGCAGCTCAACGACTGACGCCGCCCGGCACCGCCCGGTGCTGCCGCCGCCGGGAGACTGCGGGCGCGCCGCCGCCCGGGACACTAAGTGGGAGCCCGCGGGTAGACGGCAAGGAAGCCCGCCGCCCGGGACACGGCGCGCGAGCACGCTGCTCGGGACACGACGCGCGAGCAGGCCGCCCGGGGGCACGACGCGGGGAGCCACCGCCCGGGGGCACGACGCGGGAGCCCACCGCCCGGGACACGACGCTCGAGCCCGCCACCCGAGGTACGACGCGGGAGCCCGCTGCCCGGGACACGGCGCAGGAGCCCGCCGCGGGACACCACGTGTAGGCTGCCGCCGGGCACTGTCCAGATTGTCCTGGTCGTCGTGGGATCGGCCGGTGCGGCCCTGGGGAGAAGCCGCCGCAAAGCGGTTGCTCTCGGTAAATCTCCGACGGCCGCGCGCCCGAAAATCCGGCCGATGATTTTCGGTCTGCCGATGCCCACGAACGATCGCCGGGGCAGCTCGTCGCGAAGTTCGGCAGGCCGCACCGCACGAGGTCGCGGGCGCACCGCAGGGAGGCGTCCGCGGGGACACGCACGAGAGCCGGCCGCGAGCCGACCCTCGTCGTGAACGACCGATCAGGAGGGGCGCAGGCCCACCGACGTACGCGCCTGGGGCGGCTCGGCGCAACCCAGCAGGCCGACGAGCCCGGAGACCCACAGCTGGCGGTAGACCGTCGGGCTGGGGTGGCTGACCACCAGTTTGATCCCGCTGGCGGCAGCGGTGTGGAAACAAGCGACGAGTATGCCGATGCCGATGCTGTCGATCAACATAACCCGTTGCAGGTCGAGGCAGATCTTGCCCGGCGTGCTGCTCGTGAGGACGTCGTTGACGGCGTCCCGCATCACGTGGGCGTTGTCCAAGTCGATCTCTCCGCTGGGCGCGATCTCGACGGTGCCATCGGCCAACTGGCGGGTAGTGATCGGCAGATACACGGCTGCCCTCTTCCTGGCGTCGAGCAAGGCCGACGCCGAACCTACCGCGTGGAGGTCACATCCGCCGGTCGTGTGGCCTGGCTGGACGTGGGACGCCTCGCCCAGGCGCCACTCTCCCACCGCGCTCCTACAACAATCCGCTGGACTGCAAGTTACGCCACGTAGGCGCGGAAAGCCAGAGTAGTTCATATGGCCTGAATGTGCTGGAACGGTCAGCGGGCTGCCACGACATTGACGTGCCTGGCGTCCCGTGCGAATACTCACGGTATGCGATGGAGTCCGCTGCGGTATGGGTGACACCTTCCCGCCGTTCGGCCCGACGTACTCCGAAGTGCCCGACATCGCTCGCTTCAGCAGTGTAGATATCGATCATGCCCGTTCGGTGCTGGATCGCTTCTATTACCCTGTGGCCATCGGCACGCCGGAGGGCGCGGACGGCTTCGGCCTGGGGATGGAAGTGATCCAACTCGGACCACTCACCGTCGGGCAGGTCAGTTTCTCCGGCACGGTCAGCCTGGACGTCGCCGAGTTGGATGCCTACCACGTGAGCATGCCCACCGGCCGCATGCAGGCCCGGCATGCCGGGCACGAGGTGGTTGCCGGTCCCTCGACCGGCGTTGTCTTCGGTCCGGGGAACCCGGTCCACGTGGTGCACGCCAACTCCGCCACGCTCGCCGTGAAGATCAAGCGAGGAGCGCTCGAGCGGGAGCTGGCCGGCCTGCTGGGCCGCTCGGTCGCCGGGCCGATCGAGCTACCGCCGGTCGTCGACCTCTCGATCGGCCCCGGTCACTCGTGGGCCCGGCTGGTGCGGCTGCTGCGCGACGAGCTGGCACACCGGGGGAGCCTGATCCACCAGCCGCTGATCGCCGAGCAGCTGCGCAGCAGCGTGCTCAGCGGCCTGCTGCTGAGCATCCCGCACCGGTACCTCGCCGAGCTGACCGGTCCGGCCACCGCGGGGCCGCCGCGGGCCATCCGGCGGGTGGTGGACGCGGTGCACGACGAACCGGAGCGGCCGTTCTCGGTGAGCGATCTGGCGACGATCGGCGGGATGAGCGTCCGGTCGCTCCAGGAGGGATTCCGCCGGCATCTGGCGTGTACGCCGATGGCGTACCTCCAGCAGGTGCGGCTGTTGCAGGCGCGCGAAACACTGCGCCAGGCCGACCCACGCGGGAGCACGGTGGCCGCGGTCGCGCACCGGTGGGGCTTCGCGCACCTGGGCCGGTTCGCGTCCGCCTACCGCGAGCGCTTCGGCGAGGCCCCGTCGGACACCCTGCGCCGCACAAACTGAGGGACAGCCGGACGCCGGACGGGCCGCACAAACTGAGGGACAGCCGACATCCGTGTCACCCGAACGGGTGTCACTCCCCCGGGTCGTAGCGGCGCGGCTGGGGCACCCCGTTGGTCCGCCGCACGCCGGCGGACGCCCCGAACAGGTGACCGCGCTCGGGCGTCCACTCGCGCCACGGCCCGAGCCGGCGGGGCACCGCGACCACTTCGCCGTCCCCGGCGCCGCGCTGCTCGCGCAGATAGGTCACCACCCGTTCGCAGGCCTGACCGGCGTCCTCGGCGAGGCCCAGCAGCAGCTGACGGGCCCTCTCCACGGCCGGATCGCTCGGGTCGAGGCCGGGCAGATCACCGGCCGGCCGGCGCAGCAGGGCGGCCAGGACGGCCAGCGACTGCATCACGTCACATGCGTCCTGTTCCGCGTCGGACAGACTCGTCACGCATCTCTCCCTCACCCACACGACCGGGCGAATCGAACCCGACCGACCCCCCGGTTCCGCCGCCCTCACACGCGCCGAGCGAAAATGTATTCGGACAGCTACTCAGCGTCCATCCGTAACGCGCAAGTCCTGTCCAGTTAGCGCTCAGTTTGACCGGTCGACTCCACGATCGTCCGGTTCCGTGCCATGGTCAGCGTGGGCGTGGCGGGGTAATACGGGTATGACGGCAACCACGGAGGATGATCATGAGTGACGAGTTGCGGCCACCGCTGGAGGAGTCCGAGGAGGTGGCGGACGCGATCGGCGACGACGTGGCCGTCGACGCCTTCATCACCGAGGGCGGCCCGGGCCGGGACGGTCCCGAGTTCCTGGCGCCCGGCCAGGAGCCACGCTGGCGCACCGGAGCCGACCAGCCGTGGGATCCGGAGGATGTGGCGGTCGCGGAGGGCCGTGACCCGACGCCGGAGAACATCGAGCGCGCCCGCCGGGAGCTCGAGCGGGACGGCGCGGCGGTGATCGAGCGCATAGTTCCCTAGGATTCGGCCGGAGCGCCGAAGTCGCCGCCCACCTCGGAACCGGTCGGCACGTACTCGAGGAGGCTCAGGAGCCGACCGCGACCGTACGACCGGTGTCGATCGCCTCCTGGCAGGCCGCCAGGACGGCGGTCACGGCCGCGCCGAACCGTACGTCGATGTCCGGCTTCGGGCCGCCCCCGGCGGCGGCGATCAGCTGCGAGATGGCAAGGCCGAGCGCGTGGCCGGGTCGCCATTCCGTGTCGGGGAGCCGGCGCAGCCCCGCCTCCCCGGCGAAGATGACCTCTTGGCGTACCTGATCGGCGGCGGCGTCGACGCTCAGGGTGAGCGTGCTGATCGCGCCGCCCTCGTGGCGCAGCAGCGCGTGGGTCATGTCGTGCGGTCCGGCCATCGCGGTCACCGCGGTGACCGGACCGAGCACCGGGAGCAGCAGCGCGAGCGCGTGCGGCCCGACATCCCACAGGCCACCCCTCTGCTGCCGCCAGGGCGACTCGCCGAACGGGCTGCCGGTCGTGAAGATCGAGCCGAGGTGGTCGACGCGCGCCTCCCGCCAGCCGCCGAGCGCGCGGGCCTCGGCGAGGAAGTCGGCGGTGACCGGCTCCAGCCTCCGGGTGAAGAACACCGCCGAGGCGAGGTTCCGCTCGTCGACCGCCGCGGCGATCTCGTCGGCCTCGGCCGGGGTGAACGCCACCGGCTTGTCGAGCAGCAGGTGCCGGCCCGCCCGCGCGGCCCGCAGGGCGATCGGGGCCTGCACATCCGGCGGGAGGGCGATCGCCACCGCGTCGACGTCCCCGATGAGATCTTCGAGGTTCGCGTACGCCCGGACGCCGTGCTCCGCCGCGAGAGTGCCCGCCTTGTCGGGATCGCGGCCCCAAACCCCCACGAACTCGACGTCCGGGTGATCGGCCAGCGCCGGCGCGTGCGCCAGCTGAGCCCAGGGTCCCGTGCCGAACAGTCCGAAGCGCATGATCCGCAAGCTATCCGGCCGCAGGCCGCCGGGCAAACCGGGATCAGTACGCTGTGCCGCGTGAACGGTCCCCTGTCGGTCGCGACGATCGTCGTCTCCCTCGTGCTGGCGGCATGGTTCCTGCTGCGTGCCGCGCTCAACCGCGCACCCGGCCGCGCCGAGCTGATCGCCATCGGCGTCCTCGGCGTCCTGGTCGCGGTGCTCGTCGTGGTGGCGGTCATCGGCCTCTTCGACGGCTCCCGCCCGTCCGACACGGCCACCTTCTGCGGTTATCTGATCACCACGATCGCGTTCGCCCCGGTCGCCCTCTACCTGGCGAAGATGGAGCCGACCCGCTGGGGCAACCTGATTCTCGGCGTCGCCTGCCTGGTGCTGCCGGTCCTAGTGCTACGCCTCGAGCAGATTGCGTCGGTGACCGTTGCCTGACTCACCCACCCCCCAGCGCACCCGGCCGGCCGATTCCGCGCTCAACACCGGCTTCGGGCGAGTGCTGCTTTTCGTGTACGCGCTGGGCGCGCTCTCGGCCAGTGCCCGCGGCCTGGTCCAGGTCTTCACGCACTTCTCCGAGGCGCCCCTGGCGTACCTCCTGTCGGCCTTCGCCGGCCTGGTCTACCTGGTCGCCACGGTCGGCCTGGCGATCGGCGGCGAGCGCGGCCGGCGCATCGCCCTGGTCAGCTGCAGCATCGAGCTGGTCGGGGTGCTGGTCGTCGGCACGCTGAGCATCGCCGACGCGGTGGCCTTCCCGGACGACACGGTCTGGTCCCGGTACGGCAGCGGCTACGGCTACGTCCCGCTGATCCTGCCGTTCCTCGGCCTCTGGTGGATCTGGCGGCACCGCCCCCGCCCGGAAAAGGATGCCGACGAGACGTAGTCAGGCTTGCGCGACAGGTAGAGCATCGGTCGGGACAGTTCTGCTGAAAGGAGCCGGACCGATGAACAGAGCCGGCGAGCGTGTGCTCGCCGTGGTGACTGCCGCGCTGCTCGGCGTGGACGCGTTCGTCCACCTGCACTATGCCCACAGCTATGACCAGTTCAAGTCCTCGACGATGAGCGAAGGCACACTATTCCGGATCCAGGGCGTCGTGGCCATTGTGGTCGGCGTCCTGCTCCTGATCTGGCCGGGCGTGCTCACCTGGCTTCTCTCGCTGCTGGTCGCGGGCAGCGCGGTGGTGGCGGTGACCCTTTACACGTACGTGGACGTGGGCAAGCTCGGCCCGCTGCCCGACCTTTACGAGCACACCTGGAGCCCGCCCGGCAAGGTCCTCTCAGCGGTCGCCGAGCTGGTCGCCGTCGTGCTCTCCATCATCGGCTTGACGCTGGCCCTACGCCGGCGCCGCGTCCGAGCCGCCGCCTACTGAGAACGACGAGGCCGGCCGGTCAGGTGCTGGACTCGATCGCGTGGGGGACGAAGTTGGACTGGTTGTTCGTGACCAGGCCGTCGATGCCCACGCCCTCGCGGATGCCCAGGCCGGCCGGTTCGCCGTCGATCAGCCAGGCGCCCAGGACCGGATGGACGGTGCCCTCCAGGCCGTCGAAGGAGGGGAGCTCGCACAACTGCTGGACGACGTAGAGCCCGTCCGCGCCGTACTCGGAAGGGTTGTCGTTGATGGTCTCGCCCTCGCGCACGAGGGTGACCGAGCCGCCCTCCCGGCCCCACACCGGCTTTTTCGCGTAACTCCGCAATGTCGAGGCGCCGGAAGACCCCGCGAAGTAGGACGGCAGCAGGAGGCGGGACCGCTCGGGGTCGTCGCCGAAGAGCTTCCACAGCACCGGGAGCAGGGCCTTGTTGCCCAGCAGGGCCGCCTTGTACGGCGGCTCGATCCAGACCGTGCCGTGCTTCGCCGGGTCGGCCATGTTGCGGAAGAAGGCCTTGCCGCCCTCCTCGTGCCAGAACCATTCCCAGGGGTACAGCATGAAGATGATGTCGATCGGCTCGGCCTTGTGCTCCTTGCCGGGCTCGGGGACGAACACCACCCGGTCGCCGGCGACATCCCAGCCGATCTGGCTCATCGCGATCAGCTCGACCGGATAGCCGGCCTCCTCGGCGGTCGACATCAGGTACGCGACGTTCATCCGGTCCTCGCCGGACGTCTCGCTCGTCTCGTACGCGAAAAAGATCTTCGGTTTGGACGGGAGCCAGGTGCGGGCCTCGCGCAGTTTGTCGATGTTGCGGCGCCAGGCGCCGGGGTTGGCCGGCTCGCCGTCGGCCGCCTCCCAGCCGACCAGGCGGTCGTGGATCGAGTTCCACTGACGCCACGGGTGCTGGGTGACGCCGGTCTGGTCGACCCAGTGCCACTGGATGACCGCGCTCTCCACCAGCGAGGTGGGCGTCTGCGCGTTGAACTCGAGCAGCTTGGGCGTGCTGCCGGCGCCGTTGTACCAGAGGTCGAAGCGGCCGTAGACGCTCGGCGAGTAGTCCGGCGTCTGCATCGGCAGCCGCATGTCGGGGTCTTTGTCGTAGTGCGTCCAGGTCTCGGCGTCGCCGTCGAACCAGGTGCGGATGATCTGCTCGTGCGCGAACTCGGGGATGCCGATCTTCGCGAGGAAGCAGCTCGCCGGGGTGCAGACCGACGCGAAGTAGCCCTGCCGGCGGCCCTCGACGGTGTGCCGCGGGCACTGCCTGACCATCCAGTCGCCGGCCTCGAGGCACATCGCGAACAGCGTCGCGGTGGCCGACTCGAGCTCCTCGACCTCGGCCGCCGTGAAGTCGTAGTACGGCCCCTCCTGCCAGTACGAGACCATCGTCCCGTCCGGCAGCTGGGTGTCGTTGTAGGTCAGCCCGAGGCTGTAGTTGGTGAGCTTCCAGCCGTCGCGAACCGGACCGTACGGAACTCGACGCACGTCAGCTGCCGCCGGACCGGTGGCTGCCGGACGAATGGCTGCCGCTGCCGCCCTTGCCCACCACGCTGGTCTTGACCGTGCCGTTGCCGATCCGCCCGGTGGTGGGCAGCCCGAAGGAGGACCGCGCCGCCCTGTCGTTGTACGCGAACCGGGCGCCCCCGGCCGGCAGCAGGCTGCCGACCGCGAGGCCGCGGCCGTACGACGGCGAGTGGTAGATGTAGTACGGGTGGCCGCCCGAGTAGTAGCGGTTGTCGTCGCAGAAGTCCTCGTCGACGATCCTGCCGTTCTCGTCGGCGCAGTAGAAGCCCTCGTCGCGGTACCGGTTGCCGCTGTCGCAGGCCGCCACGCCGCCCGCCGCCAGCATGAGGAAGCTGCTGGTCAGCGTGACGCTGCGGGAGGTCATGCGTCGGTTCATCATTTCGTTGTAGCGCCCTTCAGCAACCGGCAACCTGCTAGTCGCGCGGGCCGCCCGCCACGTAGATGACCTGGCCGGAGACGAACCCGGCGCCCTCGCTGACGAGGAAGGATACGGTGTTCGCGACGTCTTCGGGACGGCCCGCGCGACCGACGGGAATCTGACTGACCGCCGCCTTGGAGAAATCGGCGAAATCCATCCCGACCCGGGCGGCGGTGGCGGCGGTCATGTCGGTGACGATGAAGCCGGGGGCGACCGCGTTCGCGGTGATGCCGAAGCGGCCCAGCTCGATCGCGAGGGTCTTGGTGAAGCCCTGCATGCCGGCCTTGGCGGCCGAGTAGTTGGCCTGACCGCGATTGCCCAGCGCCGAGGTGCTGGAGAGGCTGACGATCCGGCCCCAGCCCGCGTCGACCATGTGCTTCTGCACCGCGCGGCTGAACAGGAACGCGCCGCGCAGGTGGACGGCCATGACCGTCTCCCAGTCGTCCTCGGTCATCTTGAACAGCAGGTTGTCGCGCAGCACGCCGGCGTTGTTGACCAGCACGGTGGGCGCGCCGAGCTCGGCGACCACCCGCTCGACGGCGGCGGTGACCTGGGCCGAGTCGGAGACGTCGGCGCCGACGGCGAGCGCGGTGCCGCCGGCGTCGTGGATCGCCGTGACGGTGCTGGCGCAGGCGCCCTCGTCCAGGTCCACCACGGCGACGGCCATGCCGTCGGCGGCGAGCTTGCGGGCGGTGGCTTCACCGATGCCGCGGGCGGCTCCGGTCACGATGGCTACGCGGCTGGGTGCGGACTGCGACATTGCGGCCTCCGGGAAGTGATCTCAGCACCGACGGCCGACTTTAGCCCGGCTCACGGGCACCGCCGCAGCCGGATCCACCGATAGCCATACCCGGCGACCGGAACCTCGGCGAGCTTGCCCAGGTCGGGGTACTCCCGGTCGGCGAGAACGTCGTTCGGTGACTCGGCCTCGGGGTGGACGGAGCTGAGATCGACGACCGCATCATTTGTGCACAGGTTGTGCACAAACAGCATGGTACCGGTGGTGTCGTCGGCGCGGTGCACCAGCACGCCGGGCGGGGTCGGCACATCGACATGGGTGCAGCTGCCGGCGCCGACCTCGGGGGCCTCGCGGAGCGTCCGGATCATCCGCTCGAACCAGGAGAGCAGCGAGGTCGGGTCCTGCCGCTGCGACGTCACGTTGACCCGCTGGTAGCCGAACTCCCCGTCGGAGATGACCGGGCGCACCGGCTCGCCCGAGGAAAAGCCGGCGTTGGGCAGAAAGGACCACTGCATCGGCGTACGGATGGCGTCGCGACCCTCCAGGGCGAGGTCGTCGCCCATCCCGATCTCCTCGCCGTAGCGCAGCACCGGCGTGCCGCGCAGGCTGAACTGCAGCGAGTACGCGAGCTCCAGTCGCCGCCGGTCGCCACCGAGCATGGGCGCGAGCCGGCGACGGATGCCCCGCCCGTACAGCTGCATCTCGGGTTTGGGCCCGAACTCGGCGAAGACGTCGGCGCGCTGCTCGGCGGTCAGCCGGGAGAGGTCGATCTCGTCGTGGTTGCGCAGGAACGTCGCCCACTGGCCGCCCTCGGGCAGCTTCGGCGTCTCGCGCAGCGCCTCGATGATCGGCTCCGGGTCCTGCCGGGCCAGCGCAAGCATCAGCCGGGCGTTCAGCATGAAGTCGAACAGCATGTGCAGCCGGCTGTTCGAGCCGCCCGAGTCGCCGAAGAACTTGGGCAGCTGGGCCGGCTCGACGTTCGCCTCGGCCAGCAGCATCGCGTCCCCCTTGCGCCACTGCAGGTAGTCCCGCAGGTCGGTGAGGAAGTCGTAGTCGTGCGGCGAGTTCGGGTTGCCCGGCTCGGTCTCCTCGATGATGAACGGCACCGCGTCGATCCGGAATCCGGCGACGCCGAGCTGCAACCAGAACGCGCAGATCTTCTTGATCTCGGTGCGCACGTCCGGATTCTTGATGTTCAGATCCGGCTGGAAGTCGTAGAACCGGTGGTAGTACCAGGCCTTCGCGGTGCGGTCGTAGCTCCAGGTCTCGCGTTGTTCGCCGGGGAAGACCATGCCCTGGTGGCGGTCCTCGGGCGCGCTTTCGCTCCAGACATACCAGTCCCGGTACGGCGAGTCCGGCGACGACCGCGCGGACTGGAACCACGGGTGCTGGTTCGAGGTGTGGTTCACGACCAGATCGATGATCACCTTGATGCCCAGATTGCCGGCCTGGTGCAGCAGCTCGGCGAAGTCGCCCAGGTTGCCGAAGCGCGGGTCGACGTTGTAGAAGTCGGCGACGTCGTACCCGTCGTCGCGGTCCGGCGAGGGGTGGATCGGGTTGAGCCACAGGCAGGTGACGCCGAGCCGGGCCAGGTAGTCGAGCCGGCCGATGAGGCCGCGGATGTCGCCGACGCCGTCCCCGTTGGCGTCGGCGAAGGTGTCGATGTCGAGGCAGTAGACGACGGCTTTCTTGTACCAGCGGTCACTCATGCACCGTTATTTGCCACCGGCGCCGTCCGGTAAAACCGACGGGCGGCCGCTCGTGCGAAGCGGCCGCCCGTCTTGATCAGCGGATGGGTTCCTGCCCGTGGGGACGGCGTTGGCGTGGCGCCCCCGTCAGAACCCTGCGCTGATCCTGGTGAAGGCCCAGTCGGACTGTGCGATGCCGGAGCAGTTCGAGACCACGCCGCCGCCGGCGCAGCCGCGGTCCCGGTTGACCGACCAGAAGGTGAACCGGGCGAAGCCGTTGTTCTTGGCGTAGTCGCGAATCCGGGTCCAGGTGTCGGTCGTGGTCGTCTCCTGCTGGTCGGAGAGACCGTTCATGCCGGAGATGCCCATGTGCGAGTAGGCCTGCGCGGCGGTGTAGCCGAAGGTCGACATCAGCAGGTTCTTCAGGCCCTCGGAGGCGTTCACCGTGGCGGAGTACATGTCCGAGCCGCCGCCGAAGTCGAACGGCATCTGGGTGAAGATGTCGATGTTCGCGCCGAGCGCCTTGGCCTGCTGGACGAGCCGGGTGCCGTAGTAGGTCGGGCCGGTCGTCGAGGTGCCGAAGGTGAGGATGGTCTTCACCGACGGGTTGTTCTGCTTGATGACCTTCAGGGCGCCGAGGATCCGGTCCTGCACGGCGGTGTTCTCGAACTCGTCGGTGTTCTCGATGTCGACGTCGATCGCCTTCAGGCCGAACGCGTTGATGATCTTCTGGTACGCGCCGGCCAGGGCGTCCACCGTGGTGCAGTTCGGGCCGAGCTTGTTGCCCTGCCAGCCGCCGATCGACGGGACCACGTCCGCGCCGGCCGCCTTGATCTGCGAGATGTAGCTCGCGTGCACGCCGCCGGTCAGGCCGCTCTCGCCGTCCCATGCCGGGTTGCAGCCGCCGCTGGCCAGCACGAACGCCATGGTGAACGCCTTGATGCCGGTCGCACCGGTGACCGTCGACGGGGCCGGCGGGTCACCCCAGCCCGGGTAGACGTACGGCGCCGAGGGCATCTTCGAGCCGGTGGTCGGCGGGTTCGTGGTCGGGCCGGTGGTCGGCGGCGTGGTGGTGCCCCCGCCGCAGGCGCCGTTGTCGGCCCAGACGTCCCACTGACCGGAGTGCGTGGCCGGCGACTCGTTCTGCGTCCACCACTTGGCGGTGTAGTTGTGGCCGTTCTGCGAGGCCTGGTTGCCGTTGACGTAGACCGCGGTCGACGACCAGGCCGGCGCACAGGCCACGGCCGCGTTCGAGCTGGTCATCGGGATGATCGCGGTGGCCAGGCCGGCCGCGGCGACCGAGGCTACGACCAGCAGCTTTCTGCCGAGTTTCACGGGGACTCCTACGGGGGTGGGGAGTTAGGGAAGGGTGGCGAGGTGGGGCTTGACCGTGTTGGCGAACGAGTTGCCGTTGCTGACGTCCCAGTTGATCGACCAGGTCATCGCGCCGCGGATGCCTGGATAGGTCGCCGGGGGCTTGAACGTGCCGCAGTTGGTGCCGCGGGCCAGGCAGTCGAGGGCGGCGTTGACGTTCGCCGGCGACTGGTAGCCGCCACCGGCCGCGGACGAGCTCGCGGGGAGTCCGAGCGCGACCTGGTCGGGGCGCAGACCGCCCTGCGTCTGGATGCAGGCGAGCGCGGTCAGGAAGTTCTCGGTGCCCTGCGAGTACGCCTGGTTCTGGTCGCAGCCGAGCATCGAACCGGAGTTGTAGAACTGGGTGTGCACCACGGTGAGGATGTCCTTGATGGACAGCGCCAGCGCGAAGTACGACGACCCGGTGCTCTGCATGTCGATGGTCTGCGGCGCCAGCGTGATGATCAGGTTGGCGCCGGCCTTGGCCCGCAGGCTGCGCAGCGCGCTCGCCATGTAGGTCGAGTTGATGCCGTTCTCGAGGTCGATGTCGACGCCGTCGAAGCCGTACGTCGTCATCAGCGAGTAGACCGAGTTCGCGAAGTTGGTGGCCGAGCCGGAGTCGGCGACGCTGACCGTGCCGTTCTGCCCGCCGACCGAGATGACGACCTTCTTACCGCGCGAGTGCAGGGTGGCGATGTCGGCCTTGAACTGGGCGTCGGTGTAGCCGCCGACCTGCCCCGCGAGGCCGGAGTCGAGGGTGAAGCTCACCGCGCCCGGGGTCGAGGTCGCGTCGGCGAAGGCCACCGCGACCAGGTCGTAGGTGGTCGGGACGGCGGCGAGCTTGAGGGCGGCCGCGCCGTTGTAGAAGTTCTGCCAGTACCCGGTCAGGAAGTGGGCCGGCAGGGTGCCGCTCGGCGGCTGGGTGGTGGGCGACGTGGTCGGCGGCGTGGTGGGCGGCGTAGTGGGCGGCGTGGTCGTCGGCTGGGTGGTCGGCGGCGTCGTGGTCGGCTGGGTGGTCGGGGTGCCGCTGCCGCACGCGCCGTTGTCGGCCCACACGTCCCACTGGCCCGAGTGGGTGGCCGGCGACTCGTTCTGGGTCCACCACTTCGCGGTGTAGTTGTGGCTGTTCTGCGACGCCGAGTTGCCGTTGACGTAGACGGCGGTCGCGCTCCATGCCGGCGCGCAGGCGGTGGCGGCGCTCGCCGCGCCGCCGAAGTAGACCGCCGTGCCGCCCGCGGCGAGCGCCGCGACGGTCGCGAGGATCACCGATCTGGAGCGCTTCATCGCCGTCCCTCCATGCATCACGTTGAGATGCGTCAATCTTTAGGACTGTTAACAGTAAAAGTCCAGAGGGCGGAATGTTAAACAACCTTAAATCTTTTCGGATGGCGGACAGGCGCCTCGCCAGGCAGGCCGAAGAGCCGAAGGCGCAGGTCGCGCCTCCGGCCCCATCGAGCCGTACCGCTACTTGCGGAACTGGATCCAGTTGACGTTCACGAAGTCGGCCGGCTGGCCGCTGCTGAAGGTCAGGTACACCGTGTGCGTCCCGGTCACGCTCGACACGTTGCCCGGGATCGACGTCCAGGTCTGCCAGCCGCCGGTGTTGGCGAGCGCGAAGCTGCCGATCGGCGCGTTGCTCCGGCTGTCGATCCGCACCTCGACGAGCCCGCTCACCCCGGAGCCGGCGCCGGACGCGACCCGGGCCAGGAAGTCCTTGACCCCGCCCGTACCGAAATTGACGTTGTTGAACTGCAGCCAGTCGCCGTTGGCGATGTAGCCGACGTCCTGGCCGCCCTCGGAGCAGGTCTCGGTGGTGGTGCCGGACTGCGCGTTGTACGACTCGGCCTCGATCCTCGAGAAGGCGTCCCGGGTGGTGCCGGTCGGCGGGGTCGTGGTCGGCGCCGTGGTGGGCGTGGTGGTCGGCGGGGTGGTGGTGCCGCCCGACGACTGGTAGACGGCCACGTAGTCGACCAGCATCGGCACGCCGGACTGGGTCGCCGAGGTGGGGCCGCCGCCGAACGCGGCCGGGAAGCCGCCGCCCATCGCCACGTTGAGGATCATGAAGAAGCCGTGGTGCAGGGCGTTGTTCCAGGTCGTGGCGTCGAGCTGGGACGAGTTCAGCGTGAAGTAGTTGCTGCCGTCGAGGTAGAAGCGCAGCTGCTCGGGCGAGACGCTGCGGTCGTATTCCACCGCGTACGTATGGAAGCCGGTCTGGCAGCCGGAGCAGGCGTGCTCGCCGCTGCCCAGGCCGGTGGTCTCGTTGCACGGCCCACCGGAGGCGGTGCCGCAGTGCAGCGTCGAGAAGACCGAGGACCGGCCGTTGATGTCCTCCATGATGTCGACCTCGCCGATGCTGGGCCAGTTCGTGGCCCCGACCGGGCGGGCCGCCGCGCCGAGCGCCCAGAATGCCGGCCAGTAGCCGGCCGCCGCCGCGCCGCTCACGTTCGGCTGCTGGATGCGCGCCTCCATGCGCAGCTTGCCGCCGGCGGGCGCGGCGAAGTCGGTGCGCTGCGTCTCCACCCGGCCGGACGTCCAGTTGCCGGCCCCGTCCCGGATCGGCTTGATCACCAGGTTGCCGCCGCCGTCCTGGTAGACGTTCGCGGTCGAGTTCGTCATCGTCTCGACCTCGCCGGTGCCCCAGTTCGCCGCGCCGCCCGGGTAGGACGTGCCGATGTCGTAGAGCCAGTTCGCCGTGTTCAGGCCGGTGCCGGCCGCGCCGGTGAAGTCGTCGCTGAACACGGTCGTCATGCCGGCCGGGGCCGACGGTACGGCCGCGTTCGCGTCCATGGTGAACACCGCCGTGGCCGCGACGGCAATGGCCGCGGTCGATACCGCGAGCGCCACCCGGAGTCGTCGTCTGCTGCGAGATGCCATCGTAGAAACGCCTTTCCGTAGGGGGGTGAGGAGGCGTGAGAGCGCTCTCACGCCGCATTTCACGCCTGTTACGGCAGCGTGTCAATATCGGCGCTCAACGATTGCCCGTTGTTACCGGCCGGCGATAGACGGCCTGTTCGATCGCGGTCCACGCGGTGGAGGTGACCAGGTAGATCCCGCCCGCCAGGGGCATCCAGGCCACCGCCAGAACGGACAGATAGGGCAGGTATCTGAGGAACCCCATCGATGGCGCGCCCGGCGTCGCCGACGCCATCGACGCGCTCATCCGGCGCGAGGACCACCAGGCCAGCGCCACCGACAGCGCCAGCAGCACGGCGAACACCGGCAGACCGGCGGCGAGATGGGCGGTCAGCGGGACGCCCATCAGCGACCCGGCGGGGGCCCGCAGCGCGACGTGGTACATCACCATGAAGAACGGCGCCTGCGCCAATGCCGGAAGGAATGCGGCGAACGGACTGACTCCCGCGGCGCGTTGCAGGGCAAGCGTTTCGGTGGCCAGCGTCATCGGGTCCTTGCCGTGTTTCTCGCGCAATTTCGCGATGTCCGGGGCCAGGGCGGCCTGCCGCCGCTGTGCGCGGACCTGCTGGTAGGTGAGCGGGCTGATCAACAAACGGATGAGCAGGGTGAAGACGACGATGGCGAGGGCCGCGGCGGCCCCGCCAGCAATCGGGACGAACAGCCCCGCGAGCGATTCGATGGCGGAATGCGCGGCGCCGACGACGGCACCGGGAATGGCGAGAACAGACATGGAGACACACCCCTGGCGATCCACTGGGAAAAGGACGCTGGGCGGCGATCAGGAAGGACGATCGGACACGGCAGGTCAACCCCGCCGGCGATCGAGCCGTGACACGGTCGGAAGCGGCGAGTCAACCCCGCCGGCGATCGAGCCGTCACACGGTCGGAAGCGGCGAGTCAACCCCGCCGGCGATCGAGCCGTCAGATCGCCGCAGGGGCGAACGACGGTGCTCGGGAACGCGGGCGGCCGGCCGCATCGGGGTCGGCCAGACGGGGGCGGGCCGCGACGCGGGCCCGGCGGGCAAAGGCGCGCACGGTCGGCGCGGCGAACAGGGCAGGCACCGGCAACGCGGCGGCCGCGGCGATCAGCAGAACGGCCGTGGCAACCAGGGCGAGGCCGAGAACGAGCTGCCCCGGCGCACCGGCGCGGGTCGGGTCGACGAGGGCGGCCAGCGCCCCGATCCCCGGTAGCAGCATGGGTTCAACGTTAGCGCGCCAACGCCATCGGGTATTCGCAGGGCATGGACACCGATTCGGGTGCGACGACGATCTCCGAGGAGATGGCCGAGGAGGCCGAGTCGCAGGACCTTCTCACGCTCGGGATCGAGGAGGAGTACATCCTCGTCGACGCCGTCGAGCCGCGTGGCGTCGAGGCGGTCGAGCACGTCGTGGACCTGATCCCCGACGAGATCCGCGGCTCGGTGCAGCACGAGTACCTGCGCAGCCAGATCGAGGTGGCCAGCCCGCCGCAGCTCGAGCTGAACGGCCTGTACCAGGCGATGCGCCGGCTGCGCCGGGAGGTGGCCGACGCCGCCGAGCGGGCCGGCACGCGCCTGCTCGCGGTCGGCACCGCGCCGGCGGCCGGGCCGGTGACCCGGGTCGTCGACCGGCCGCGATACCACCGCATGCGCGAGCAGTTCGGCGACCTCTCCCCGGGCCAGGGGATGTGCGGCACACACGTGCACGTCAGCATCCCGGACGCCGAGACCGGTGTCCGGCTGCTCAACCACCTACGGCCCTGGCTGCCGGTCTTCCACGCGGCCACCACCAACTCGCCGCTGTTCGGCGGCCGCGACACCGGCTATGCCAGCTGGCGCTCGATGATGTGGGAGCGCTGGCCGACCGTCGGACCGACCCCCTACCTCGAGTCGCTGAGCGAGTACGAGACGCTGGTCGCCGACCTCGAACAAACCGGCGCGATGCTCGACGAGGGAATGCTCTACTGGTACGCGCGGCTCTCCGCGCACTACCCGACCGTCGAGATCCGGATGGGCGACGTGACACCCACCCTCGACGACGCCATGCTGCTGGCCGCGCTGGCCCGTGCCCTGGTCGCCACCCTGCTGCGCGACGTGCGGGCGGGCGTGCCGGCCCCGAAGGTGCCGCATCCGCTGCTGATGGCCGCGCACTGGCGGGCCGCGCACGACGGCCTCGAGGGCGTGGCGGTCGACCTGGCCACCCGCGAGCCGCGCCCGGCCTGGCGCCTGATGCGGCAACTCTTCGACCACGTACGCCCGGAGCTGGAACGCCACGGCGACCTGGAGATCGCCACCGTCCTGATGGGACGCTTGCGGGAGCACGGCACCGGCGCCGCCCGCCAGCGCGCGATCCTGGCCCAGCGCGGCTCGGTCGACGACGTCGTCAGTTGGCTCGCCGACGCCACTCGGGGCGCCCCGACTGCGGTCCGGGCATAGCGCGGGCGCTGATCGAGGCGCCGGGAAGGCGAGCGCGAGCGCTGATCGAAGCGCCGGGAAGGCGAGCGCGAGCGCTGATCGAAGCGCCGGGAGGCGGTCCGGGCATAGGCTGGGCCGGTGAGGCTGGTGGTCATCGGCGGCGACGCGGCGGGCATGTCGGCCGCCGCGCAGGCCCGCAAGCGGCTCGGGCCCGACAAGTTGGCGATCGTGGCGTTCGAGCGGGGGCACTTCACGTCGTATTCGGCGTGCGGCATCCCGTACTGGATCGGTGGTTCGGTCGCCGAGCGCGACAAGCTCGTCGCGCGCTCACCGGCGCAACACCGCAAGGCCGGCATCGACGTGCGGCTCCAGCACGAGGTGGTCGGGATCGACCTCGACCGGCGCGAGGTGATCGCGCATGATCTGCTCGGCGGCGGCGAGGTGCGGGAAGGCTTCGACCATCTGGTGTACGCGACCGGCGCGTCCCCGGTCACCCCGGAGTGGGCGCGCATACCCGCGGCCGGCATCTTCGGCGTCCAGACGCTGGACGACGGCGCGGCCATCCACGACTGGCTGGACGGGATACCCCCGTCGGGTCCCGGGCTCTCCGCGCCGTCCGAAGGACCGGGCGGCGGCGCCGGCCGAGTGCCCAAGCCGCGCAAGGCGGTGGTGATCGGTGGCGGCTACATCGGCGTGGAGATGGCCGAGGCCATGATCCTGCGCGGCCTCGACGTCACGCTGCTGGAGAAGTCGCCCGAGCCGATGGGCAAGACCGTCGACCCGGAGATGGGCGCGCTGGTGCGCAAGGCGATCGGCGAGATGGGCATCGAGGTGGTCACCGACGCCGAGGTGTCCGGCATCGGCACCGACGGCGGCCGGGTGCGTGAGGTGATCACCGCGGGCGGCGCGCTGCCGGCCGACATCGTGGTGATGGGCTTGGGCGTACGCGCGAACAGCTCCCTCGCGGCGGACGCCGGCCTCCCGGTCGGTGCGACCGGCGGGGTGCGCACCGACCGGCAGATGCGGGTGACCGGGGTCGAGGGCGTCTGGGCGGCCGGCGACTGCGTGGAGACACGACACCTGCTGACCGGTGAGCCGGTGCACGTCCCGCTCGGCACGCACGCGAACAAGCAGGGCCGGGTGGCGGGCATCAACATCGGCGGCGGCTACGCCACGTTCCCCGGCGTGATCGGCACCGCGGTGACAAAGGTCTGCAACCTCGAGGTGGCCCGCACCGGCCTCACCGAGAAGGAGGCGCGCCGGGCCGGATACTCGTTCGTGACGGCATCGGTGGAGTCCACGAGCCGGGCCGGCTACTACCCCGGCGCCGCGCTGATGACGATCAAGCTGATCGCCGAGCGGCGCACCGGGACGCTGCTCGGCGCGCAGATCGTCGGCCGGACCGAGGCGGCCAAGCGGATCGACGCGCTGGCGGTGGCGGTGTGGAACCGGATGACCGTCGAGGAAATGACCGCCCTCGATCTCGGGTACGCCCCACCGTTCGCGCCGGTGTGGGATCCGGTGCTGATCGCGGCCCGGAAGGCGACCGAGGCTGTCCACAATGCGATGTGAGTCGAATTTGTAGGAACCGGTCGATTTTGCGAGTTCGGGATCACGGAGCGCCAGCAGGTGATACTACATAACGTACGGACAAGATAACCGAAGCGGTATCGCGTCAGATCTTGCTACACGGTAGAGATGTCCCATGTCGCCGCTCTCCACCCGCAACCCGAGCCCGGCGTCCGGCGGCGTCGCCGAAACCGGCGGCCGGCACCGCCGGCCCGAGTCGCTCGCGGATGAGCCGCGCTCGGCCCCGGTCTACCGGGTAAGCACCCTGCTGGAGAGCGACACCTGGATTCCTGGCCCGCGCTCCGCGCGCCACCGCCCGGCCCCCCGGCGTCACGCACCCTCCCATCGGGCGGCCGCCCCGACCCGCCCGCCGGTCACCGGCAGCCACCGCGCACCCGGCACCGTGCCGATCGAGTCCTGGCTGCTGATGGGCAAGAAGCGGCAGCAGCTCCTGCTCGCCTCGCTGGTCGCGGTCGGCCTGCTGCTGGTCGCGGTGCCCGGCTCCCCGACCCGCGACGGCCTGGACGCGGTCAACGCCGCGGCCCGGGCCACCGGCAAGCACACCCAGCATCAGGACAAGGGCGCCGGTGGCGCCCGAAAGGGCGACACACCGGGCGCGAAGGCCGCCCCGTCCGCCTCCGCGCCGGTCACCGACGTGCCGGTGCTCGGTCCGACCGGCGCCGCCGACCGGAAGGTGGCCGACGCCGGACCGGGCAACTCGCTGCGCACCACCGGGTCGGCCACGGTCGCGCTCACCTTCGACGACGGCCCCGACCCGACCCGTACCCCGCAGATCCTCGCGCTGCTCGCCAAGTACCAGATCAAGGCGACCTTCTGCCTGGTCGGGCAGCAGGTGGTGAAACACCCCGAGATCGTGCGCGAGATCGTGGCCGGCGGCCACACGCTCTGCAACCACACCTGGAACCACAGCCTCACCATCGGTAAGGACAAGCCCGAGCAGATCCAGGCCGACCTGGCCCGGACCAACGCGGCGATCCGGGCCGCCGTGCCGGACGCGAAGATCCCGTTCTTCCGGGCGCCCGGCGGCAACTTCACCGATCGGCTGGTCGACGTGGCCGGGGCCGACGGGATGACCTCGCTCTACTGGGAGGTCGACCCGAAGGACTGGCAGCACAAGACCGGCGAGACCGACGCCGCGCACACCGACCGGGTGATCGCGGAGGTCAGGAAGCACGTGCGGCCCGGCTCGATCGTGCTGTCGCACGACTTCAACCAGCCGGACACCATTGCCGCGTACGAGAAGCTGCTCCCCTGGCTCAAGGCGACCTTCACGCTCGGCATCCCGGGCGCGGCCCCGGCCCCGGCGGCGACCACGCCCCCCACCACGGCGCCGGAACCGACCCCGACCGATACGCCGGCGGCTCCGGACCCGAGCGCCTCGGCCTCACCCGCCCCGGCGGACACGGAGGCGACTCAGGAACTGGGCTGACAAACCGGGCACCAGTAAAGATTTCGCCCGGCCAGCGGTCCTCGCGCCACGGCCGTGCCGCACACCAGGCAGGCTTGCCCGGGGCGGCGGTAGACGTACACCTCGCCGCCGTGCCGGTCGACTCGCGGCGCCCGCCGCATCGCCTCCGGCGTGTGCTCGGTATGCACGGTGTCGATCCGGCCGCGGGCCACGCCCTCCTTCATCAGCGCGCGCAGGTCGGCCCAGATCTCGTCCCACTGCTCGGCGGCGACCAGCCGGCCCGGCGTGGTCGGCGCGAGCCCGGCCCGGAACAGCACCTCGTTCGCGTAGATCAGACCGCAGCCGGCCACGATCGACTGGTCCAGCAGCAGCGCGAAGATCGGCTTGGTGGTGGCGCGCACCCGCCGGCCGGCCGCCTCCGGGTCGGCGTCGTCGCGGAGCGGGTCGGCGCCGAGCCGGTCGCGCAGCTGCTGGCACTGCACCGGGTCGAAGACCTCGCAGGCGGTCGGTCCGCGCAGGTCGAGCCAGTGCGCGCCGGTGGTCACCCGCATCCGCACCTGGCCGACCGGCTCGGGCACCGGCGGCTCGCCGTCGCCGAACTTTCCGTAGAGTCCCAGATGGACGTGCACGCTGAGATCACCGTCGTAGTGATGGAGCAGATGCTTGCCGTACGCCTCGGTGTCGCGCAACGTGCGACCGTCGACCCGGGCGGCCCCGGCCGCGAAACGCCCCTGCGGGCTGGCGACCGCGAGCCGCCGGCCGGCGAACAGCTCCCGATGCCGCGCGGCGAGTCGATGAATGGTGTGTCCCTCTGGCACGGGGAGCAACGGTATCCGGTCACCCGCCGGGCGGTTATGCCCACAGGAGAATCGCTGGGTGCCGGCGAGCCGATGCGAGAAGGTGAGTACATGAGTGTTGACGAGCTGACGATGCGCACGGGCGGCGCCTCCTTCGACGACCAGGTCTTCGAGCGGCTGCTGCGAGAGCGCATCATCTTCCTGGGCAGCGAGGTGAACGACGAGGTCACCAACCGCATCTGCGCCCAGATGCTGCTGCTCGCGTCCAACGACAGCGAGCGGGACATCGCGCTCTACATCAACTCGCCGGGCGGCTCGATCAGCGCCGGCATGGCGGTGTACGACACGATGCAGTACATCAAGAACGACGTGGCCACGATCGCGATGGGGATGGCCGCCTCGATGGGCCAGTTCCTGCTCTGCGCGGGCACGCCCGGCAAGCGGTTCGCCCTGCCGCACGCGCGGATCATGATGCACCAGCTCTCCGGCGGCATCGGCGGCACCGCGGCCGACATCGCCATCCAGGCCGAGAGCATGCTGCACATCAAGAACGTGATGAACGAGCGGATCGCCTTCCACACCGGGCACACCGCCGAGGAGATCGAGCGGGACGCCGACCGCGACCGCTGGTTCACGGCGGACGAGGCCAAGGCGTACGGCTTGGTCGACCACGTGATCAGCCGGGCCAGCGACGTGGCGTCGCTGCCTGCCTGAGACCCGCGCCGGCCGCTGCGGCGGTGGCGCGATGCCGCGCGAAGGGCGTGTGACCTGCGGGTCCACGCCCTTTGGTGTGCCCGGCGGGTGATCGGGGTATAGGCGGTGGCATCCCCTGAAATCGTCAAGGAGGTGCTGGACGTGAGGATCCCGACGTTCTCCCGCCAGACCGAGCCCGAGACCACGGACGCGGAGCGTCCCACGGCGGCGACCGCCGCCGCGTCGACCGACACCCGCACCGCGCCGGTGCGGCCTCGCGACGACGAGCCGACGACGCGCGACCTGCGGACCACGCCGAAGGCCGACGACCTGCCGCCGGCCCCGGCCCGCAGCGACCGCACGGTGCCGCCACCGCCGCCGCCGTCGACCGTCTCCCGGCCGGTCTTCCCGAAGTCCGACGAGACCACCGAGACGCCGGTGGTGGCCGGCCCGAAGCCGCGGGCGAGTCTGCTCGCCACCCTCGGCCTGATCCTCGGCGTCGCATCGGTGCTGCTGGTGCTCTCCGGGCCGCTGCTCGGCTGGGGCATCGGCGTGGCCGGCGTGGCACTGGTCCTGTCGCTGAGCGGCATCCGAGCCACCGGCAAGCGGCACGTGGCCGGCAAGTCCGACGCGCTGCTCGGCATGGTGCTGGCGCTGGGCGCGATCGTGCTCGGCGTGCTGGCGCTGACCGGCTCGCTCACCTGGCTGGGCACGAACACAGACACGGTGCCGGCCTTCCGTCAATGGCTGGACACGCACACCGTCAACCACTTCTGAGCACCATCGTTCCCGGAGGGCGGCCCGGTTCGGGCCGCCCTTAACGATTCGCCGCCAGACGGGCGAATCACGCAACGATCGAACGCGGCACGCACGGTTGAACCCTGGGTAGGCAGGGCGGTCGCGACCTAGCGTTTCAGTCATGCGCCGATACCTGATGTGCCGCCCCACCCACTTCGCGGTCACGTACCGGATCAACCCGTGGATGGATCCCACGGCGCCCTACGACAACGCCCTGGCCGTCTCGCAGTGGGAGACGCTCCGGCAGACATACCTCGATCTCGGGCACACCGTCGACCTGATCGACCCGCTGCCCGGCCTGCCCGACATGGTCTTCGCCGCGAACGGCGCCACCGTGGTCGACGGGCGGGTGCTGGCGGTGCAGTTCCGCGACGCCGAGCGAGCCGACGAGGCGCCGGCGTACGCCGCCTGGTTCCGCGAGCGGGGCTTCGCGGTGACCGAGCCGAAGCACACCAACGAGGGCGAGGGCGACATCCTGCTCGCCGGGGACGTGCTGCTGGCCGGCACCGGCTTCCGCACCGCGCACGCCTCGCACGCCGAGACGCAGGAGGTCCTGCAGCGGCCGGTGATCTCCCTGCAGCTGGTCGACCCGGCCTACTACCACCTCGACACGGCGCTGTGCGTGCTCGACGACACCAACGTCGCGTACCTCCCGTCGGCCTTCTCCCCCGGCTCGCAGGCGGTTCTCCGGCAGATGTACCCGCACGCGATCCTCGCGAACGCGGAGGATGCCGCGGTGTTGGGCCTCAACGCGGTCAGCGACGGCCGTACGGTTGTGCTGCCCACCCAGGCCACCCACCTGGCCGCCGAGCTGCGCGCGGCCGGCTACCAGACCGTCGGGGTCGACGTCTCCGAGCTGCGCAAGGCCGGCGGCGGACCCAAGTGCTGCACGTTGGAGGTGCGCTCATGACCAGTGTCGACATGCGTACGCCGGAGGCTCTGGCCGAGGCCGAGCGCTGGACCGCGCACAACTACCACCCGCTGCCGGTGGTCGTCACCGAGGCCGAGGGCGCCTGGGTCACCGACGTCGACGGCCGCCGCTACCTGGACATGCTCGCCGGGTACTCGGCGCTGAACTTCGGCCACCGGCACCCGGGGCTGATCGCCGCCGCGCACGCCCAGCTCGACCGGGTCACGCTGACCAGCCGGGCGTTCGTGCACGACCAGTTCGGCGAGTTCTGCCAGTCGCTGGCGCAGCTGTGCGGCAAAGACCTGGTGCTGCCGATGAACACCGGCGCCGAGGCGGTCGAGACGGCGATCAAGGTGTCCCGAGCCTGGGGCTACCGGGTGAAGGGCGTCGAGACCGACCGGGCCGAGATCATCGTGGCGTCGGACAACTTCCACGGGCGTACCACGACGATCGTGAGCTTCTCCACGGATCCGGACGCGCGCAACGACTTCGGCCCGTACACCCCGGGATTTGTGGTTGTTCCCTACGGCGACCTGACCGCGCTGACCGACGCGATCACCCCGAACACGGTGGCCGTGCTGCTCGAGCCGATCCAGGGCGAGGCGGGCGTGCTGGTGCCGCCGGCGGGCTACTTCGCCGGGGTGCGGGCGGCCTGCGACGAGCACAACGTGCTGCTGGTCGCCGATGAGATCCAATCCGGGCTGGGCCGCACCGGCCGCACCTTCGCCATCGAGCACGAGGGCGTCGTTCCCGACATGTACGTGCTGGGCAAGGCCCTCGGCGGCGGCATCGTGCCGGTGTCGGCGGTGGCCGCGGACCGCGCGGTGCTCGGGGTGCTGAAGCCGGGCGAGCACGGCTCGACCTTCGGTGGCAACCCGCTGGCCTGCGCGGTCGGCATCGAGGTGGTGCGGCTGCTGGCGACCGGCGAGTTCCAGCGGCGCTCCGCCGAGCTCGGCGAGCGGCTGCACGAGGGCTTGAACGCGCTGGTCGGCAAGGGCGTGGTGACGGTGCGCGGGCGCGGCCTGTGGGCCGGCGTCGACATCGACCCGGCGCTGATGACCGGCCGGCAGGCGTGCGAGCGGCTCGCCGAGCGCGGCGTCCTCGCCAAGGACACGCACGGCTCGACCATCCGCCTCGCACCCCCGCTGGTGGTAACGGCCGAGGAACTGGACCACGCGGTGGCCCAGCTGGCCGCGATTCTGGCCGGCTAGGCCACTAGCTCCGCTCGAATTTGCGCAGGGCCATCGTCGGCGCCTCGCCCATCACGGACTGCGTCTGGGCGACGCCGCCGGTGGCCCACAGCTTCGAGCGGCCCACGTTCACCCCGGCGTACAGCTCGACCACGTCGGTGGGTGCCAGCTGCCGCGACTCGTTGCGGTTCAGGGTGATCCGCTCGTCGTCGTCCGGCGAGCCGCCCGGCCGGATGCCGGTGCCGTTCGTGCTCACGTCCTGCACCGTCAGGCCACCGCCGGGCTGCAGGCTGAACTGCGCATGCCCGCGGCTGATCCACTTGCGGGCGTCCTCGGTGAGCCACTGGCCGAGCATGACGCCCCCGCCACCCTCGGGCGCCCGGCCGACCACGACCGGCGCCTCGGTGGAGACCACGAAGCGCTTGCGGACCACGCCGTCGATGCGTACGGACAGCACCTCGACGGACGGGCGGGCGCCGGCGTCCTTGAGCTTCGCCCCGTGCCGCGGGCAGCTCGGAACCCCGGCCCGGATGGCCGGTGGCGGCTGCGACACCGGGCTGGTGAAGGTGCGCATGTCGGCGAACGGGCTGTCCGGATCGCCGCCCGAGCCGAAGCTTGTGCAGTTGGACTCGGGACACTGCCACACCCGGGCCAGCAGCCGCTCCCCCATCGGCGAGCGCTCCGGCTGCTTGGCCGGGTCACCCCGGCCCACCCGGGAGACCAGCACCGGCGCGCCGCCCTCGCCGGCGATCGCGGCGAGCAGCCGGCCCGGCTCGTCGACCCACGGCCGGCGGCCCCGGAACTGCTCCCCGCGGGTGCGGGTCAGCACCGGCAGGCCGAGCAGCTCGGCCACCTCGAAGACCCGGTCCTCCAGCACCGGCACCACCTCGACCTTGCCGTCGTCGGCCCAGCGGCGGATCACCATCCGCTCGTTGGAGGTCAGGTCGGTGTCGGAGAGCAGACCGCGTGGGGCGATCACGTAGACCGGCACGTTGTCCTCGGTCAGGTAGCGGCCCAGCGCGTCGATGACCAGGCCGAGGCGGACCGAGCTGGCCGGCCGGCCGCCGTCGAGGTCGGCATAGCGCACGATCTCGGACAGATCGACCACCGCGCGCGCCAGCGCCGGGTCGGTGGTCAGACGCGCCTCGATGGCATCCAGGACCTTGCTGACCTCGAATCTCACGGATCCTCCAGGTGTTTGCCTCCCGCCATCATGCCGCGTCCGGAATAGCCGTTTGCCTCCCGGGGCGGTCGGGAATTGATATCGGTCAGCCACAGAAACGTCAGGGAGGACGGACATGCGGACACCACGGCTCGCCGGGCTGGGTCTCGCGACGATGGCCACGGTGGCCCTCGCGGTGGCCGGTTGCAGCGACAACGCGACCGGCACCGGCACCCCCAGCAGCGCCGGCAGCGCGGCACCGAGCGCGACGACCTCCGCCGATCCCGCGGCGGCCGCAAAGCTCGCGCAGGCGGTCGAGCAACTCGACCAGACCAGTTTCACCCTCACGGCGTCGTCCGGCTCCGGTTTCCGGATGACCGGCTCGATCGACGCGCCGAACGGCAAGGCGGCGGCACAGCTGACCGCGAGCGGCCCGAACGCCGAGATCAACGTCAAGACCATACTGATCGGGCAGGACCTGTACGCGCAGGTGCCCGGGATCACCAAGGCCGGCACCTGGACCCACGTCGACGGCTCGCGACTGCCCGCCAACGCGAACATCGGCCTGCGGCCCGGCCAGATCGACCCGGTGAACACGGCGAACCTGCTCAAGGCCACCACCGACGTGCAGGCGACCAGCGACACCAGCTACTCCGGCTCGGTGGACCTGTCGAAGGCGGCCGGGGTGGCCGGCCTGGGCCAGGTCACCGTCGCGGCCTCGAACGCGCCGGTGCAGAACGTGCCGTTCACGGCGACGCTCGACGCGCAGGGGCGGCTCTCCACGCTGACCGTGAACCTGCCGCAGAGCGAGCCGCTGCAGGTCGCGTACGCGAACTACGGCCAGCCGGTGCAGGTCACCGCGCCGGCGCCCAACGAGATCACCGAGGCGCCGGACAGCTTCTACAGCTCGCTCGGCTCCTGAGCCTTCTCCCGGGGACCACGCCGGCGGGCGGTCCAGTTCGTGCTCAGCGGACGGGCCGTCGGCCGGTGCTCCTCGATCCACGCGTCGATCCGGGCCCACCATTCGTAGAGCCAGTCGACGCGTTCCTGCTCGCCGGTCGGCACGTCGCCGGGCGGCACGCTCCAGAACCGCATGATCAGCTGCTTGTCCATCGGCAGCTCGCGCCAGACGTCGGCGACCGTCATCATCCGGTCCAGCCCGGTGTGCGCCACGAAGATCACCCCGGCGTCGGGCGCGGCGTCGATCGCCGCCGACAGCCCGCCCGGCTTGGGCGGCAGCACGTTGCGCAGGCCCTCGGCCCGTTCCGCCATGTCGGACAGTCCGCGGGCGCGCAGCCAGGCGATCGCCCTGATCCGGCGGCGCGGGGTGAAGTTGCCGCCCTCCGGAAAGATCACGAAGGCGTCGTTGTCGTCGAGGCCGTGGGCCAGGTCGCCGACCTCCTCCTCCAAGTTGCCGGCGCCGCCCCGGCCGGGCGAGATGAACCGGTTGGGCAGGCGATTGAGCAGCACGTCCACCGCCGGGTCCCACTGCAGCGTGGCCTTGAGGACGATCCGCGGCTCCCGGTCGAAC
The DNA here is from genome assembly GCF_025630775.1 of Actinoplanes sp. KI2. GTDB lineage: Bacteria > Actinomycetota > Actinomycetes > Mycobacteriales > Micromonosporaceae > Actinoplanes. The sequence continues at coordinate 59,165 of NZ_JAOSZE010000010.1, read as the reverse complement.
CAGTTGACCAGCGCGTGGATCAGGATGAACGAGTCGCCCGGCCCGGCGTGCCGGCTCACCACGATCTCCGGGCGGCCCGGCACCGCGGTGTCCGGATCGGTGCCGACCACCGCCACGGTCAGGTGCAGCGACCACCGGGCCAGCCAGAACAGCACGCCGAGGAACTTGCCGGTCAGCACGTAGTGGGCGCGCTGGAAGGCCGGGTTGCGGATCTTCCACCCGAAGCCGGACGCGACCCACAGGACGAACAGCGCCACCAGGGCGGCGGCGTCCCAGACCACGTACACGACCGCCAGGAAGACCAGGCGGGGCACCCGCAGATGCCCGGGGACCAGCGGCGACGCGGCCAGCGCGAGCAGCAGCCAGACCGGGAGGGTGACGAGCAGACCGGCCGCGAGCAGCACGACCGCCGGCGCGATGATCAGCCGGCGGACCCAGACGGGTGCCGGGGGCATCAGCCGCCACCCGGCAGCGGGTGCACATTGGCATGCAGATAGCGGCGGGACGCCACGTACGCACGGCTGATCCGGCGACCGACCGCGGCCATGTCACGGTACGCCCACGGACTGTCGTCCCGGCTGTCGCCGCCGCCGCTGGGGAGCACGTGCACGCGTACATCGTCGGACAGCGAGGCAAGCTCGCGCGCGAACCGGTGCCGGCGGGCGATCTCGAACGCCACCTGGGCCACCTCCCACGGCCGGCGGGGCACGCTGAGCGGGCGCTCGACCCGCCCCACCTGGAGCACGAAGATCAGTTTGGCGCCGACCCGGACCGCCTCACCGATCGGGATCGAGTTGACGATTCCACCGTCCACATAGTGCTCCCCCTCGATCTCCATCGGCGGCAGCAGCCCCGGCACGGCCGACGACGCCACCACGGCATCGACCAGCGGGCCGCTGTCGAACCAGTGCTCGGCGGCCCGCTCGATGCTGGCCGCGCAGCACCGGAACGGGATCTTCAGGTCGGCGAACGTGGTGTGCTCGCCCAGCTCGCTCTCCAGCAGGCGGCGCAGCGGGCGCGGCGAGTGCAGGTGGGTGCGGGCGGCGAAGCGGCGCATCTGCCGGCCGATCGAGTCGCCGTAGACGGCGGCCGCCTCCGGCGACGTCCAGAGGCGCACCAGGCGGTCGGTGACGGCCTCGCTCGGGTCGGCCGCGACCAGGGCGCCGTTGACCGCGCCGATCGACGTGCCGACCACCGTGTCGGGACGGAAGCCGGAGCGAAAGAGAGCGCGCAGCATGCCCACCTCGACCGCGCCCAGCACGCCACCGCCACCGAGCACGAACGCCACCGGACCGTCGACCATGACTTTCATCCTGGCATGGGTGCCCGCCGTGGGCCGGGCGAGTTGCCGCGCTCCGCGCCGATCAGCTGTCGTGGATCCACTCGGTCCGGTCGAGGATGCCGTCGCCGTTGTCGTCGTACATCCGCTTGTCGATGAAGCCGTCGTGGTCCTTGTCGTACTCCGCGAAGTCGACCCGGTTGTCCAGGTCGGTGTCGTGACCGATGAAGTCCGGTTGGCCGTCGCCGTCGAGGTCGACCAGGATCTCCGCGCCGCCGTGGCCGTCGCCGACGTAGGTGGCCTTGTCGAGGTGGCCGTCACCGTCGGCGTCCACCCGATTGTGGTAGCCCTTCGGCGGCGCGTACCGGCTCAGGTCGTGCAGGGCCGCACCGAGGCCGGACGGCGGCGCATCGCCCAGCCCGGCGTGCGTCACCGGGGGCAGGCCGTCGAGATCGGGCCGGTCACCCAGCCCGGAGTGCGGCTCGACCGGCGCGTCGCCGCTTTCGGCCAGCGCGTGCAGCGCCATCCCGAACTCCGACCACGGGCCGAGGTCGTCGTCGTCGTTCCGCGTGCTCATCCCTCGACGATAGGGCCGACGGTCCAGTTCCGGGATCGCCACCAGGGATGGTCGTCACCGGCCCGGAGGCCACGACCACCTCCACCTACGGGGTGCCACTCGCCTGCACGGACGACGACTCCGGCGTGGTGCTGTCGGTGGTGGGCGTGGTCGTCGGCTCGGTGGTGGTCTGGGTCGGGGTCGGCGACGTGGTCGTGGAGCCCGTGGTCGGCGTGGTCGTGGTCGGTCTCGACGTGGGCGGCCTCGTGGTGGCGGGCGGCCCGGTGGTGGTGGTGGCCGTGGTCGGCTGCGTGGTGGCCTCGGTCGGGGCGGTGGTCGCGGCCGGCGCGGTGGTGGCCGTCGCCGAGGTCTCGCTCGCGGCCGGCGCGACGCTCGCCGAGTCGCTCGGCAGCGGCGCGTCGGTCCCGGTCGTCGACGGCTCCTCCGAGGGCGTGTTGCCCTCGGTCGAGGGCGGCGTGACCGCCACGCCGTCGCCGCAGGTCAGCTGCTTGCCGGTGGACTTGCTCACGGTCCCGCCGACGGACACCTCGCCGGTCGACACGGTCACCGCGCCCGGGTCGACCGCGTACCAGGCGGCGCCGGAGTTGACCACGTCGCCGGACGCCCGGGCGACGGTCAGCCGCAGCGGCTGGAACGCTCCGCTGGTGCCGGTCGTGTCGGCCAGCACCCGGCCGGCCTGCAGCGTGAGCGTGCCGCGCGGCGCCTGGTGCCGGCCGCCGGCAACGGCGAGCGAGCCGAGCTGGACCCGGGCACCGGTACAGAGCACCGAGGCACCCCCACCGGGGAAGACGAGGCGGGCCGTCGACCCGGCCGGCACCTCGACCCGGGCGCCCTGGCCGAGATACTGCTCGTCGCCGGGGTCGAAGGTGGTCACCACTCCGCCCACGGTCGCGTTGACGTGCCCGCGGTCGACGGTCAGCAGCACCTGGTCCCGGGGCATCTCGGCCCAGGCCGGTCCGGGCCGGAAGCTGATCCCGACCAGCACCAGCGCCATCACCAGCAGGAGCACGATGAGCCACCAGAGGCGGCTCTCGAAGCGCCGGTCCAGCGACTGGTTGTCCGGACCGTCCGGCGGGCCGGGCGGCACGGCGAGCGGCGGGTACGCGTCCGGGGCGGGCGCACCCGGGCGCAGGACACCGACCGGCATCGCCGAACCGGGGCGATGCGCGGAGCCGACCAGCGGCGGCAGGTCGGAGGCGTCCGGCAACACCCAGATGCGTACCGGGGTGAGGGTCTGCGCGACCATGCCGGGGCGGCCGTCGCCGACCGGGCCGACCAGCGTGCCCCGGCGCAGCTCCACGCCGTCCGACATGCCGATCACGCCGGACTCGACCACGACCGCGTGGGTCGGGCCGGGCAGGATCACCGGCGCGCCCGGCTCGAGGTCGACCGGGTGCGCCGAGGCGATCAGCGCGAGCCGCTGGTCGACGGCGAGCCCGGCCAGCGCCGGAGTGTCCGCGAACAGCGCCTCGGCCTCGGCCCGGTCCTGCGGCGGCGGCCCGGGCAGGGGCCCGACCACCGACGCCACGGTGGCCGCCGGAATGTAGAGCAGGGTGGTGCCGGCGGTGTGCCAGTCGAGCTGGGTCGAGCGGCCGGCGATCGCGTTGACCAGGCCGACCACCCCACCGGGACCGACGTGGTAGCGGATCGAGCCGGGCGGGTCGCCGGGCTTGCGGCCCTGCAGCGCGCCGTCGACGACCACGTAGACGGCCGACTGCGAGCCGCCGGCCTGGATCAGCTGACGGCCGGCGGGCGGGTGCACCCAGCGCGCCCGGGTGGCCAGGGCGGCCAGCGTCGCCTCGGGAAGGCCACCGAGGTCGGAGGCGCGCAGCGCGGCCAGCCGGCGGGGAACGTCGGTCTCCCGGTCGTTCTCGGCCCGCTGCCGGCGGGTCCGGGCCCACCAACGGGCGAGCCGGCCGAGCACGAAGAAGACCACCGGCGCGCCCAGCCCGAGAACGATCAGCAGGAGCAGCAGCCCGCCGAGCAGGCCGGCCTGCCAGAGGCCGGTGGCCAGCCCGGAGATGCGGTCGTCGAAGACCAGGAAGGTCAGCACGGCGGCCATCGCCAGCCACGCGATCGAGAGGATGCCGTAGAGCGCGATGAGCCGGCCCTCGCGGTCGAGCGCGGACCAGCGCGGCGAACGGCCACGCAGCCGGCCGCCGGCCCAGGCGAGCCCGCGGGCCCGCAGCTGCGGTATCTCCAGCCAGTCCATCAGAAGGTATTGCCCGTCGAGCGGCAGGAGCGGGCTGAGCTGGAAGAAGGCGTTGACGTACCAGAGGAAGGCGAGCTTGAAGGCGAGACCGGCGAACGCCGGCACGGCCAGCCCGCCGAGCTGCACCAGGCCGCCGAGGAACAGCGCGCTCGCCGGGCCGGACGCGGCCACCAGCAGGCGGGCACGGCGGCCGGCCATCCAGACGTCGGTGGTGTCGACGAAGACCGAGGGAATGCCGAAGTAGATGAGCAGGCCGGCGGCGGGCACCTCGCGCCCGGTGGCCTTGGTGGCGAGCGCGCGGGCCAGCTCGTGCGTGACCAGCACGATGCCGTTCAGCACCACCAGCACGACCGCGCCCAGCAGGTACGAGTCGCCGGTCAGGAACAGCGACCGGCTGCCGCGCGCCCAGGTGGCCACGAACAGGCCGATGCCGAGCACGCCGAGCAGACCGGTGACGACGAAGGCGCCGGTGCCGAAGAGGAACCGGCCGCCGGCCCGATAGAGCGCGGTGATCAGCCCGTCGACGTGGAAGACCAGCGTCTTGCGGCCGCGCGCGGCGGCCAGCATCCCGTTGCCCACCCGCTCGGGCAGTGGCTTGCGCCGGGACTCCTGCAGCGGGCGGAACGCGTCCATCGGCAGTTCGTCGAGCATCCGGTTGCCGGCCAGGTCGGCCACCACCCGGCGGACCTGGTCGGGGGCGAGCCGGCCGGCGATCCGGGCGAACTCGGCGACCAGCATGGTCACCGTGCTCCGCCCGTCCATCAGCAGGGCGAGCTGCCACTCCTCGGGGGTCAGCCGCAGGTAGCCGGCGCGGGTGCCGCCGTCCGGGGAGCGCAACATGATGTACGTGTCGCCGCGCGCCGCGGTCAGCTGGACGGCCTCGATGCCCGCCCGCAGGACCGGCCGGGCGCTGGCCGGATCGAGCCGGTCGACGACGGCGCCCCACAGCCCGGGGTCGGCCGGCCCCCCGGGCTCTCCCGGAGCCCGCCCGGCCAGCGCTTCCCAGACGTTCATCCGGGTCTCGACGTAGGTCACCTGGGGGCCTTTCGCTGCTCGCCGCCGATGGGCGGATTGGAGAGTAGGCGGTCGGCCAGCACCCTGGCGAGTCCCAGGTGGAGATTAACGTCGTATGCCGTGAAAGTCCCTAATTACCGGCATACATAAGCGTGCGGCGGGGCGTTCGGTCCTATTCAGCCTCGGCCAGGGTGGCCGTGGCCTGCTGCTTAGCCCCGTCCCGGGTGAACTCGATGACCATCTTCTGGCCGACCGTGCCGCCTTGCACCGCGGCGACCAGGTCGTTCGAGTCGTCGATGGCCTTGCCGTCCACCGCCGTGATGACATCGCCCTGCTGGAGGCCGGCCTTGGCGGCCGGGCTGTTCGGGGTGACGCTGGAGACCAGCGCCCCGCCGTTCTCCGCGTCGGTGACGCTGACGCCGAGCGCCGGGTGGCTGACCTTCTTGCCGGCCATCAGGTCGTTGGCGACCTGGCTGGCCTTGTCGCTCGGGATCGCGAAGCCGAGACCGATGTTGCCGGAGCCCTGCCCCTGGGTCGCGATCGCCGAGTTGATGCCGATCACCTCGCCGTTGGTGTTGACCAGGGCGCCGCCGGAGTTGCCCGGGTTGATCGGCGCGTCGGTCTGGAGCAGGCCGGACATCGTCGTGCTGGAGCCCTGCTGCTGCTGGTTGCTGCCGAACGGGCTCTGCTGGCCCTCGCCCTCGCTGCTGGACTGGATGGTGCGGTCCTTGGCGCTGATGATGCCGGCGGTGACCGAGCCCTCCAGGCCGAGCGGGCTGCCGATCGCCAGCACCGTGTCGCCGACCTGCATGTTCGCGCTGCTGCCGAAGTGTGCGGGTTTGAGGTCGGAGACGCCGCTCGCCTTGACCACGGCCAGGTCGGTACGCGGGTCGGTGCCCACGATCGTGGCCGTCGCCTTCTTGCCGTCCGCGAAGATCACGGTGACCTTGTCGCCCTGGGCGGTCGCGACCACGTGGTTGTTGGTGACGATGTAGCCGTCGGCCGAGGTGATCACGCCGGAGCCCTCGCCCGACTCGGTGGTGATCGACACGACGCTGCCCTCCACCATGGAGGCGATCTGGGCGAGCGAGGAGCGGTCGACCACCCGGCTGATCGACGAGTTGCCGACCTGCACCTTGGGGCTGCTGCCGTCGCCCTTGTCGAAGGCCAGCGCGGTGGCGGCGCCGACGCCGCCCGCGACGAGCGCGATCAGCACGGCGGCCGCACCGGCCACGAAGATCTTCCGGCCACGGCCGTTGGACGGCGGGCGCTGGTCGCCGACCGGCGCGGCCCAGACCGGATGGCCCTCGCCGGGCTGCTGCCAGGCCTGGCCCTCGACGGCCGGCTGCTGCTGCGTGCCGCCCTCGGTCCAGGCGCCGGCGTACGCCGGCTGCTGCGCATACGGCGAGTACTCGGCGTGGGCCGGCTGCTGCGGCTGCTGCCCGGGCTGCTGCCACGGGGACTGCGGCTGCTGCGGCTGCTGGTGCCACGGCGACGCCGGCTGCGGCGGCTGCGGCGCTACGCTGCCACCGCCGGGCACCTCGGCCGGAGCAGGCGGCTGCGGGGTGCCGGGCGCGCCGGCGTGCGTCGGCACGGCGACGGTCGGCTGCGCGGACTGGCCCGACTCCGGGCTGCTGCTCTCCGTGGAGGCGTCCGCGGGGCGCGGGTCGGTCTCGTTCTCGTTCATGACACTCACCTTGCCCCGCTGGGCTCGTATCCGACTGTGTTACGCCTGGATGTTTTCTGTGAAGCTTTTGTCCGGGTTTACGGTGGGCAAAGTGACCCGGAACGTCGCTCCCTTGTCGCGTTCGCTGATCACCTCGACGGTCCCTTGATGGGCCCGCACGATCGCCGCCACAATGGCCAGCCCCAGACCCGTACCGGTCGCCGTCCGATCGGTCCGCCGCGTCCGCGCCTCATCGACCCGATAGAACCGCTCGAACACCCGCGCCTTCTGCGCCTCCGACAAACCCGGCCCGGTATCCGAGATCTCCACCACCGCCCGGCTGCCCTCCTCGGCGAACAACCGCAGGGTCACCGACGCATCCGGCGGGGTGTGCGTCAACGCGTTGGTCATCAGGTTTCCGATCACCTGCCGCAGCCGCGCATCATCACCGTACGCCACCAGCCGCTCCGGCTCGTCCCGAACGTCCAGCCTGATCTCGCGCTCGGGCGCCATCGCCTCCGCCGCCTGCACCGCGTCCAACGCCAGCACCGGCAACTCCACCGGACCCAGCGTCAACGGCCGCTCCCGATCCAGCCGGGCCAGCAGCAACAGGTCCTCCACCAGCAGACCCATCCGGGCCGCCTCGTCCTCGATCCGGCGCACCAGCTTCGCCACGTCCTCCGGATCGGCGACCGCGCCCTGCCGGTACAACTCGGCAAAACCCCGAATCGTGGTCAACGGCGTCCGCAACTCATGCGACGCATCCGCCACGAACTGCCGCATCTTCGCCTCCGACGCCAGCGCCCGAGCCTCCGACTCCAGCGCCCGCGCCTCGGAGATCTGGGCGGCCTCGGCCGCCTGGCGGGCCGACTGCTCGGACTGCGCCCGGGCCGTGAACGCCGCCTCGATCTGCGCCAGCATCGCGTTCAACGCCCGCGACAACCGGCCCAGCTCGGTCGTCGGCTCGCTGCCGTCGTGCTCCTCCGGATCGGGCACCCGCTGGCTCAGATCACCGGCCCCGATCGCGGCCGCGGTCCGCTCGATCTGCAACAACGGGATCAGGCTCTGCCGCACCAGCGCCGCACCGACCGCCGCCAACGCGATCAACACACCGACTCCGACCAGGATGTCGGCCCGCACCAGCCGGGCGATCGCCTCGTCGATGCCGGCCATCCGCTGCCCGACGTAGAGCACCGTGCCGTCGTCGAGCCGGAGCACGAGCATCCGCCAGATGTACTTGCCGTTGTTCGAGCGGACCGTGTACGGCGTGTTCGCCCGGGCGCCGATGGCCGCGAGATTGGTCAGGAACGGCGGCTGGTCGCCGGCCGCGATCTCCTGCGGGTAGACCGGACCGACCCCGGTGGTCGACTTCCAGGAGGCCAGGTAGTCCGGCGGCACGACCACCCAGTACCGGGTGGTGAGCGCCCGGTCGTTGGCCTTCTCCGCCGCCACCGAGGTGTTCGCGAACGTGCGCAGCTGGTCGTCCATCCGCGAGATCAGGTAGCTGTGCAGCGCGTACGTGCTGGCCAGGCTGATCAGCGTGAGCGCCGCGAACACCAGGATCAGCACCGAGGCGACGAGCTTGGTGCGCAGCGATACGCGGCGCAGGTTCGGCTGCGGCGGGATCGAGTTGCGAACCCGCTCGGTCAGCGTCATCGCGGGCTCAGACGGCGGGTTTGCGCAGCACGTACCCGACGCCGCGAAGGGTGTGGATCAGGCGCGGCTGAACGTTGTCGACCTTGCGCCGGAGGTAGGAGATATACGACTCGACGATGTTGTCGTCACCACGGAAGTCGTACTTCCAGACGTGGTCCAGGATCTGCGCCTTGGACAGCACCCGGTTCGCGTTGAGCATCAGGTAGCGCAGCAGCTTGAACTCGGTCGGCGACAGCTGCACGCGCTGGCCGGCCCGGTACACCTCGTGCGTCTCCTCGTCGAGCTCCAGGTCGGCGAAGACCAGGCGGGACGGCTCCTCGTCGCCCGCGGCGGTACGCCGGAGCACGGCCCGGATGCGGGCGGTGAGCTCCTCGAGGCTGAACGGCTTGGTCACGTAGTCGTCGCCACCCAGGGTCAGCCCCCGGATCTTGTCCTCGGTGCCGTCGCGGGCGGTCAGGAACACCACGGGAGTGCGCTGCCCGCCCTCACGCATCAGCCGGATCACTTCGAAGCCGTCGAGATCGGGCAGCATCACGTCGAGGACGACCAGGTCGGGCGTCGCGTTCTTCGCCGCGCTGACGGCAGCGCTGCCGCTGGTGGCGGTGCTGACGTCGAACCCGGCGAAGCGGAGACTTGCGGAGAGGAGCTCGAGAATATTCGCGTCGTCCTCGACGACGAGGAGCTTCGCCTCACTCTGCTTGGGCTGGGTCTGGGTCGCCATGAGACCCATTGTTTATCAATCCACTGCACCCTGGCTGCACGTAGGCTGAATGTTGTCTGTGAAAGTATCCAGCTACGCTGCCAGCCGGTACCCAGATGGACCCAGCGAGGACTGGGCGGTGCGGGCCAGCGTACGGCGGTCGGCGTCGGCGGTCGGGCGCAGCGCCGGGGCGGTCACCAGGGTGACGGTGAGCGACCGGAGCGCGGCCACCCGGCGGATCGAGTCCCACAGGGTGTCGTCCCCGATGAACGCGGCCGCGGTCGAGTCGTAGCGGATCGAGGCGGGCACCACCGGTGCGCCGGCGTCGATCGCCGCCTGGAACAGCGCGGGCCGGAATCGTCCCTGATTGGCACCGCAGAACGTCGTACCCTCCGGGAAGGCCGCGACCGACCGCCCGGCCCGCAGCGCGGCAGCCACCTCGGCCACCGTGGCCGGCAGCGCCTTCGGGCGCGACCGGTCGATGAAGATCGCCCCGGAGAGACCGGCCAGCGCCCCGATCCCCGGCCAGGCGCCCACCTCGCCCTTGGCCACCAGCCGCACCGGCGCCACCGCGAGCAGCACGAGAATGTCCAGCCAGGAGACGTGGTTGGCGGTCAGCAGGCTGCCCGCCCGCAGCGTCGGACCCTGCCGGACCAGCCGGATCCCGAGGACCGCGAGCATCGTGCGGGCGAGGGTCCGCAGCGCGGGGCCGCGCACGAGCGGCACCAGCAGAAACCCACCGAGGAGTACGCCGGCCAGCGTCACCATTCGCAGCGTCGCCATGCCCCGGGCCGCGTGCGGGTCGGCACCGTCGCGGCACTGGTCCCCGCAGCCGGAGACGGGCTGCCACATCATCGAGCCGCTCCCAGGAAGTGCCGGCGGTAGCGCGGGTCGAGGCGGTCCATCGAGAACAGGACGTAGAAGTCGGCGCAGTCGAAGTCGGCGTCGTAGGCCGGCTCCCCGCAGATCCAGCTACCCAGCCGCAGGTAACCCTTGAGGAGCGCGGGTGGCTGCAGCTTCGGGTCGCCGACCAGCTCGGTGCGCAGCAGCCAGTTGTCCCGCGGCTTGACCCGCAGGGCGGGCGGCGCGAGGTGCTTGGACTGCACCCGGGCCCAGACCCCGGCCGCGGTCGCGCCGCCGTCGGCCAGCGGCACCGAGGCGCACCCGGCCAGCCAGCGCAGGTTGTTCAGGTGCAGGTAGCGGGCGATACCGGCCCACATCAGGTTGACCACGGCACCGGTGCGGTGGTCGGGGTGCACGCAGGATCGCCCGGTCTCGACCAGCTGGTCGCGCAGCGGGCGCAGCGCGCTCAGGTCGAACTCGCCATCTCCGTAGCGATGCCCGGCCCGCTCGGCTGCCTTGGGGGGAAGCATCCGGTAGGTGCCGACCACCTGTCCCGTCTCGTCGTCCCGGACGATCAGGTGGTCGCAGTGCTCATCGAATTCGTCGGCATCCCGACCGTCCACGGCGTCGTGCAGACGGGCGCCGAGTTCGCCGGCGAACACGTCGTGGCGCAGCCGCTGCGCGGCGGCGACCTGGCTGGAGTCGTCGGCGATGAGCAGGGTGTAGCCGCTGGTCCCGGTGGATGCGGGTGCGGTCAGAAGAACGGCCATGTGATCTGTGTAAGGGTGACACCTGCCGATGGAATGTCGGCCTTGGTGGGGATTCATGGCCGAGAAATGAACGGCTTGTGCGCCTGGCCAGGGGGCCACGTGAATGGCGCCGACCTAGTACGTTGATCCTTCTGAGAACAGGCCGAAGGAGTTGGGTCGATGGTTGCGCCGGCGAGCGACGACATCGTCGTCGATCACCTCACGAAGCAGTACAAGAAGCTGCGCGCGGTGGACGATCTCAGCTTCCGGGTGCGCTCCGGGCGGGTGACCGGCTTCCTCGGGCCCAACGGCGCCGGCAAGACCACCACGCTGCGCATGCTGCTCGGCCTGGTCACGCCGACCGCCGGGCACGCCACCATCGGCGGCCGGCGGTACATCGAGCTGCACGACCCGATCCGGCACGTGGGGGCGGTGCTGGAGGCGTCCAGCGCGCACCGCGGCCGCACCGGGCGCAACCACCTGCGGATGATCTGCCGGGCGGCCGGCCTGCCCGACTCCCGCGCCGACGAGACGCTCGAGCTGGTCGGGCTCACCCCGGCCGCCAAGCGCAAGTTCAAGGGCTACTCGCTCGGCATGCGTCAGCGGCTGGGCATCGCCGCCGCCATGCTCGGCGACCCGCGGGTGCTGATCCTCGACGAGCCGGCCAACGGCCTCGACCCCGAGGGCATCCGCTGGATGCGTGACCTGCTCAAGGCGCTGGCCGCCGAGGGGCGTACGGTCCTGGTCTCCAGCCACCTGCTGGGCGAGATGCAGCTGCTCGCCGACGACGTGGTGATCGTGGCGGCCGGCAGGCTGATCCGGCAGGGCCCGGTCGACGACGTGCTCGGCTCGATGGGCGCGGCCCAGGTGCGGGTGCGCACCCCGCAGGCGTCCGAGCTGACCGACGCGCTCTTCAAGATCAATGCCACGGTGTCCCCGCAACCGGACGGCTCGCTGCTGGTCGCCGGGGCCGAGGCGGCCGCGATCGGGCACGCCGCCTTCACCGCCTCCGTCGAGCTGCACGAGCTCACCCCGGAACGCGGCGACCTCGAACAGGTCTTCCTTCAGCTCACGGCCGGAATGGCAGGCATCCGATGAGACTGGTCAACGCCGAGCTCTTCAAGCTCCGCACCACCTCGCTGTGGTGGATCATGGGGCTGATCCTGGTGCCGCTCTATGCGCTCAGCGTCGGCTTCAACTGGCTCACCTCGTACGCGTTGATCAGCGGCCAGGCCAACGGCGGCGGCGCCGACGCGCAGGCCCAGGTCGAGGCGGCCAGCCTGCCGATCAACATCGCCACCAACCTCTACACCACCGGGCAGTACATGGGCGTGCTGATCGTCCTGCTGCTCTCCGCGATCATCGTGACCAGCGAGTTCTTCCACCTCACCGCCACCACCACGTTCCTGGTGACACCCCGGCGGGAGGCGGTCATCCTGGCCAAGCTCGGCGCCGGGATCGTCGTGGGCCTCGTGGTCTGGGCCGTCACCACGGCACTCAACCTGCTGCTGGTGCCGATCATCATGGATGCGCTGAACGTACCCTCCCAGTTCGGCGAGCCGGCGGTGTGGCGGGCGATCGGGCTCAACGCGCTGGCCTTCGTGCTGTGGGCGGTGCTCGGCGTCGGGCTCGGCGTGCTCATCCGCAGCCAGCTGGCGGCCACGCTGATCCTCGCCATCGTCTACACGGTCGGCTCCACGGCGCTCGGGGTGATCTTCAGCCTGCTCGCCGACCACGTGGCCAAATGGATCGACAAGCTCGAGGTGCTGATCCCGACCACGGCGTCGCAGCTCATGCTGTCGGGTACCGAACTTCCCGGTAACCCTCCGCGCTGGGTCGGCGCCGCCGTGTTGATCGGCTACGCGATAGTTGCGGGAGTCGTGGGTACGCTGATTACCAAGCGTAGGGATATCAGCTAACGAACCTTAAGTTTCCGCGTCCGGACCCCCGACGCGGGGACGAGCCACGCCCGGGCACGGCGTAGCCTTGACACCGAATTCTTCCCGTCCCACGCGACGAAGCGGTTGCGTGCTGACAAACACGGTGAAAGAGGCGAACACGAAAGTGTCGACCCAGCAGACTTCGCAAGACAACCCACTCGCGGACTTCGGTCCCAACGAGTGGATCGTCGACGAGATGTACCAGCGCTACTTGGCCGACCCCTCCAGCGTCGACCCGGCCTGGCACGACTTCTTCGCCGACTACAAGCCGGCGATGGCCACCGGATCGATCGTCACGCCCGACGAGGCGACCGCCGCGAACGCGACCGCCTCGGCGGCCCGCGCCGGCACGGACGCCCCGGCCGCGGTGACGGTCGCGCCGGTGAAGCCCACCGTGCCCGAGGCCGCGAAGCCTGCTACCACGCCCAAGCCGGCCCCGGCCGCGAAGCCCGCACCGGCCGCCTCGAACGGGAAGGCCCCCGAGGGCGCCAAGGTCACTACTCTGCGTGGCGTCGCCGCCAAGATCGTGCAGAACATGGACGCCTCGCTCGAGGTGCCCACCGCGACCTCGGTGCGGGCCGTCCCGGCCAAGCTGATGGTCGACAACCGCATCGTCATCAACAACCACCTCGCCCGCGGGCGCGGCGGCAAGGTCAGCTTCACCCACCTCATCGGCTGGGCCCTGGTCCGCGCCGTGGTCGCCCACCCGGAGATGAACAACTCATACGCCGAGATCGACGGCAAGCCCGCGCTGGTCACCCCCGAGCACATCAACCTCGGCATCGCCATCGACCTCGCCAAGAAGGACGGCTCCCGCACCCTGGTGGTGCCGTCCATCAAGAACTGCGAGGACATGGACTTCCGCAAGTTCTGGCAGGCGTACGAGGACGTGGTCCGGCGCGCCCGCCGCAACGAGCTGACCATGGACGACTACACCGGCACGACCATCTCGCTGACCAACCCGGGCGGCATCGGCACGGTGCACTCCATCCCGCGGCTGATGAGCGGGCAGAGCGCGATCATCGGCGTGGGCGCCATGGAGTACCCGGCGCAGAACGCCGGCATGAGCGACGAGACCCTGTCCGACCTCGGTGTCAGCAAGGTCACCACGCTCACCAGCACGTACGACCACCGGGTCATCCAGGGCGCTCAGTCCGGCGAGTTCCTCAAGGTGATGAACGAGCTGCTGCTCGGCGACCACGGGTTCTACGACGACATCTTCACCTCGCTGCGCATCCCGTACGAGCCGGTGCGCTGGGTGCGGGACGTCGCGCGCACCTCCGAGGGGCAGATCGACAAGGCCGCGCGGGTGGTCGAGCTGATCCACGCGTACCGGGTGCGCGGTCACCTGATGGCCGACACCGACCCGCTCGAGTTCGAGATCCGCCGCCACCCCGACCTGGACGTGCTGCAGCACGGCCTGACCCTGTGGGACCTCGACCGCACGTTCCCGGTCGGCGGCTTCGCCGGCAAGCAGCGGATGAAGCTGCGTGACGTGCTCGGCGTGCTGCGCGACACGTACTGCCGCCGGGTCGGCATCGAGTACATGCACATCCAGGGCCCCGAGGAGCGGCGCTGGATCCAGGACCGGATCGAAATCAAGTACACCAAGCCGGACCAGGACGAGCAGAAGCACATCCTCAACCGGCTGAACGCCGCCGAGGCCTTCGAGACCTTCCTGCAGACCAAGTTCGTCGGGCAGAAGCGGTTCTCGCTGGAGGGCGGCGAGTCGCTGATCCCGCTGCTGGACGCCGTGCTCCAGTCGTCGGCCGAGGCACAGCTGGACGAGATGGTGATCGGCATGGCCCACCGCGGCCGGCTGAACGTGCTCGCCAACATCGTCGGCAAGCCGTACGAGAAGATCTTCTACGAGTTCGAGGGTCAGATGGACCCGAAGTCCTCGCACGGCTCCGGCGACGTGAAATACCACCTGGGCCAGACCGGGAAGTACACGACGCCGGACGGCGAGAGCTCGACGACCGTCAGCGTGGTGGCCAACCCGTCCCACCTGGAGGCGGTCGACCCGGTGCTCGAGGGCATCGTCCGCGCCAAGCAGGACCGCCTCGACCTGGGCCTGCACGGCTACACCGTGCTCCCGGTGCTGGTGCACGGCGACGCCGCGTTCGCCGGTCAGGGCGTGGTCGCCGAGACGCTCAACCTCTCCCAGCTGCGCGGGTACCGCACCGGCGGCACGGTCCACGTGATCGTGAACAACCAGGTCGGCTTCACCACCGCGCCCGAGTACAGCCGCTCGTCGATGTACTCGACCGACGTGGCCCGGATGATCCAGGCGCCGATCTTCCACGTGAACGGCGACGACCCGGAGGCCGTCGTGCGGGTCGCGAAGCTGGCCTTCGAGTACCGCCAGGCGTTCAACAAGGACGTCGTGATCGACCTGGTCTGCTACCGCCGCCGCGGCCACAACGAGGGCGACGACCCGTCGATGACCAACCCGCGGATGTACCAGATCATCGACACCAAGCGCTCGGTGCGGAAGCTGTACACCGAGGACCTCATCGGCCGCGGCGACATCACCGTCGACGACGCCCAGGAACAGCTGCGCGACTACCAGTCCCAGCTGGAGCAGGTCTTCAAGGCCACCCGGGACGCGGCCGGCACGCCGCCGCGACCGCGGGTGATCGCCGAGGAGCCGGAGCCGCTGGTGGACACCGCGGTCGACGCCGCCGTGGTCGCCTCGGTCGGCCAGGCGCACATCGAGCTGCCCGAGGGCTTCACCCCGCACAAGCGGGTCCAGCAGCTTCTCGAGCGGCGGGCCAAGATGGCCAACGACGGCGGCATCGACTGGGCGTTCGGCGAGCTGGTCGCGTTCGGCTCGCTGCTCAGCCAGGGCGTCACGGTCCGGCTGGCCGGGCAGGACTCGCGGCGCGGCACGTTCGTCTCCCGGCACGCCTCGATCGTCGACTCGAAGACCGGTAAGGACTTCCTGCCGCTGTCCACGCTGACCACCGGCAACGCCCGGTTCTTCGTGCACGACTCGCTGCTCAGCGAGTACGCCGCGATGGGCTTCGAGTACGGCTACTCGGTGGAGAACCCGGACGCGCTGGTGCTCTGGGAGGCCCAGTTCGGCGACTTCGCCAACGGCGCCCAGTCGATCGTGGACGAGTTCATCTCCTCCGGCGAGGTGAAGTGGGGCCAGCAGTCGTCGCTCGTGCTGCTGCTCCCGCACGGCCAGGAGGGCCAGGGTCCGGACCACTCGTCCGGCCGTCCCGAGCGGTTCCTGCAGCTGTGCGCGCAGGACAACATGCGGGTGGCCAACGTCACCACCCCGGCGAACTACTTCCACCTGCTGCGTCGCCAGGCGCTGACCACCAAGCGCAAGCCGCTCGTGGTGTTCTCGCCGAAGTCGCTGCTGCGGCACAAGCTCGCCACGTCCTCGGTCGCCGACTTCACCCAGGGCAGCTTCCAGCCGGTGATCGGCGACGCCGGGGTCAACGGGGCACCTTTGGCGAATAGCTCGGTGCGGAGGGTATTGCTCTGCTCCGGCAAGGTCTACTACGACCTGTTCCAGGCACGGGCCGAGCGCGGCATCACCGACACCGCGATCATCCGGATGGAGCAGATCTACCCGCTGCCGGTGGCCGAGCTCAAGGCGGTGCTCGCCCAGTTCCCGAACGCCGAGGACTTCGCCTGGGTGCAGGAGGAGCCGGCCAACCAGGGCGCCTGGTCGTTCGTGGCGCTCAACCTGCTCGAGCACCTCGAGGGCGTCCGCCTGCGGCGCATCTCCCGGCCGGCGGCGGCCGCGCCGGCGGTCGGCTCGGCGAAGATGCACGACGCCGAGCAGTCGGCGCTGATCGAGGCCGCGCTGCCGCGGCTGTGACGCAGCCGTAATTTTGGCAACGGGGCGCTCCGCCAGGTGCGGAGCGCCCCTTTTATGATCCCCGCATGTACTTCACCGACAGGGGCATCGAGGAACTGGTCGAGCGGCGCGGCGAGGAAACCGTGACCTTCGAGTGGCTGGGCCAGCAGCTGCGCACCTTCGTCGACCTGCACCCGGAGTTCGAGACGCCGGTCGAGCGCCTGGCCACCTGGCTGGCCCGCCACGACGAGGATGACGAGGAGTGACGCGCCGCGCCCGATCCGCCGGATAGAACGGGCCGCGGGCGCCGAGATCGACGCGACGGCGTGGTGGGCCCGGATCCCGGCGGTGGCCGCGGTGCTGGAGCATGGGCTGAACCTGCCGGCCGGCGTGACCTTCCTGGTCGGCGAGAACGGGTCGGGGAAGTCCACCCTGATCGAGGCGCTGGCCGGGGTGCACGGGCTGAACGCCGAGGGCGGCTCGCGGGGTGCGATGCACGCGACCCGGGTCACCGAATCCCCGCTGGCCGAGGCGCTGCAGGTGGTGCGGACACCCGGTAGGCGGGTCAATTCGTACTTCCTGCGGGCCGAGACCATGCACGGCCTGTACACGTACCTGGAGAATCTGCCCTGCTCGCCGGATGCCGACCTGCACGACCGCAGCCACGGCGAGGGTTTCCTCACCCTGCTCGAGCGCAAGTTCCGCGGGTACGGCTTCTATCTGATGGACGAGCCGGAGGCACCGCTCTCGTTCACGTCCACCCTGCGGCTGGTCGCCCAGCTGGACAAGCTGCGGCTGGCCGGCGCGCAGGTGGTGGTGGCCACCCATTCGCCGCTGCTGACCGCCTTGCCCGGCGCCACGATCATGGAACTGGGCGAGCACGGCATCCGCCGCACCACGTGGGACGAGCTGGAGCTGACCAACCGCTGGCGCCTCTTCCTCGCCGAACCGGCCGCCTACCTGCGACACATGCTGTAGGGCTCGGCCCAGGCTCGCGGGAGCCCGGGCCGAGGTGGTGGCGTCAGTTCGTCTCGACCGCACCGCCCGACGGCGGCTCGAGCAGTGTGAGGATTTGGTCCACCTTCGTGTCCAGGCCAGTCACCTTGGTATCAAGCCTGTCGACCTTGGTATCAAGCCTGTCGACCTTGAACTCAAGCGCCAGCACCCTCACGTCATGGAGGTCGAGGGCACTATCGAGGCTCTTGAGCTTGCGGTCGATCAGCGTAAACCGGTCGCCATGACCGGCGACGGCCTTCTCCAGCCGCGTCAACTGCTCGCCGTGCTCCACCTGCGTTTCCCGAATGGCCTGCACCACGCTCGTGGTGTGCCTCTGCTGCTCCTCCAACCGAGAAAGGTCGTGGTCCACCGAGGCCCGCAGCCTCGCTTCCCTATTGACTCGGCGCTCCAGGGACGAGAGCCGTCGTTCGAGGTTGTCGTCGTTCACCGATCCTCCATGTCGCACGAGTTGCCGAACGTAGCGACCGCACCTCCCACCGTTCATCCCGCTCCCCGCCCTGTGGATAAACAGTTGTCGTGGGACTAGTGTCGCGCGCCAAGGCCTGATGCACAAGAGGGCTTTTGGCCCGGTGCTGTTCTGGCTGGGCCGGTAGGTTGAGGGCGTGGCACGAAGCGTCTATGTCGCCGGGCTCGGCCCCGGTGTCGGCAAGAGCACCGTCGCGCTCGGGCTGGTCGAGTTGCTCTCCCGGCAGGTGGCGCGGATCGGCGTGTTCCGGCCGCTGCTCGCCGGTCCCGGCGACGATGCCCTGCTCACCCTGCTGACCGAGCGCTATCCGGTGATGGCCGGCTATGCCGAGTCGTTCGGCGTGACCGCGGCCGAGGCCGGCTCGCTGATCGCCGACGGCAAATGGGAAGACCTGATCAGCCGGATCGTCGAGCGGTACCGCGAGGTCGAGCGGCGGTGCGCGTCGGTCGTGGTGATCGGCAGCGACTTCCTCGGCGGTCCGGCGTCCGGCGGCGACGAGATGCCCCGCGAGCTGGCCTTCAACACCCGGCTGGCGACCGAGTTCGGCAGCGTGGTGATCCCGGTGGTCAGCGGCGGGGGGCGCACCGACGAGACCCTGGGCGCCGCCGCCCGCAGCGCGTACCACTCGCTGAGCGACCTCGGCGCCACCGTGCTGGCGGTGATCGCCAACCGCGTACCGGATGGGGTGGGTGCGCAAGCCGACGCCGGGCTGCCGGTCCCGATGTGGTCGATCCCGGAGGTCGCGGCGGTGGCCGCGCCGACGGTGGCCGAGGTGGCGGCCGCGATGGACGCCACCGTGGTCACCGGCACCGACAGCGCGCTCGACCGGGACGTGCTCGACTACGTGGTGGGCGCCGCGCACGTGCCGACCCTGCTCGAGCACCTGACCGACGGGACCCTGCTGATCACCCCGGGCGACCGGGCCGACCTGTTGGTCGCCGCGAGCGCCGCGCACGCCGCGGGCAACGTCACGCTGGCCGGGCTGGTGCTGACCCTCGGCGAGTTCCCCGACCCGCGGGCGGTCGCCGTGATCGAGCGGCTGAACACCGGGCTCGCGATGCTGGTCGTGCGCTCCGACAGCTACCACACGATCGCCACCGCGGCCCGGATCGAGGCCCGGCTCAGCACCCGCACGCCGCGGAAGGTGCAGGCCGCGCTCGGCGCGTTCGAGGAGAGCGTGGACACCGCCGAGCTGGCCCGGCTGCTCGACGTGGCCCGGTCGTCCCGGGTCACCCCGCTGATGTTCGAGAACGATCTGATCGACCGGGCCCGGGCCGAGCGCCGCCACCTGGTGCTGCCGGAGGGCACCGAGGAGCGCATCCTCCGGGCCGCCGAGACGCTGCTGCGCCGCGGAGTCGCCGACCTGACCCTGCTCGGCGACCCGGCCGAGATCACCCGGCGGGCCCGCGAGCTGGGCGTCTCGATCGGCGACGCGCGGCTGGTCGACCCGGCGACGAGCGAGTGGCGGGACGGGTTCGCCGAGCGCTACGCCGAGCTGCGCCGCAAGCGCGGGGTCACCCTCGACCTCGCGTACGACGTGGTCCGCGACGTCAACTACTTCGGCACGATGATGGTCGCCGAGGGGCTGGCCGACGGGATGGTCTCCGGCGCCACCCACACCACCGCGGCCACCATCCGCCCGGCGTTCGAGATCATCCGCACCACCCCGGACGTCTCGGTGGCGTCCAGCGTGTTCTTTATGCTGCTGGCCGACCGGGTGCTGGTCTACGGGGACTGCGCGGTCAACCCCGACCCGGACGCCGAGCAACTGGCCGACATCGCCCTCTCCTCGGCGCGGACGGCGGCGGCGTTCGGCATCGAGCCGCGGGTGGCGATGCTGTCGTACTCCACCGGCAGTTCGGGGGCGGGCGCCGACGTGGAGAAGGTCGCGGCGGCCACCGCGCTGGTTCAGAAGCGCCGGCCCGATCTGCCGGTGGAGGGACCGATCCAGTACGACGCGGCGGTCGACCCCGCGGTGGCGGCCACCAAACTGCCGCACAGCGAGGTCGCCGGCAAGGCCACGGTCTTCGTCTTCCCCGACCTGAACACGGGGAACAACACGTACAAGGCGGTCCAGCGGTCGGCCAACGCGGTCGCCGTCGGTCCGGTCATGCAGGGCCTGCGCCGGCCGGTCAACGACCTGTCCCGGGGCGCGACGGTCAAGGACATCGTCAACACGGTGGCGATCACGGCGATTCAGGCGGCGGTGCGATGACCCGGGTGCTGGTGCTCAACTGCGGCTCCTCATCGGTGAAATACCGGCTCTTCGACGGCGCCGGGACGGTCGCCAAGGGCCTGGTCCAGCGGATCGGCGAACAGGGCGGGGACGCCGCCGACCACCTCGCCGCGCTTCAGCGGATCATGGCGGAGACCGACCTGGACGGGCTGGCCGCGGTCGGGCACCGGGTGGTGCACGGCGGTCCCGACTTCGGCGAGCCCACGGTGATCGACGACGCCGTGGTCGAGCGGATCGAGGCGCTGGTCCCGCTGGCGCCGCTGCATCAGCCGGCGGCGCTGAGCGGCATCGAGGTGGCCCGCAAGCTGCTGCCGTCGGTGCCACAGGTGGCGGTTTTCGACACCGCGTTCCACGCGACGATTCCGCCCGAGGGCTTCACCTGGGCGATCGACCCGAAGCTCGCGGAGCGGTGGCAGATCCGGCGGTACGGGTTCCACGGCACCTCGCACGCGTACGTGGCGCGCCGCACCGCCGAGATCCTGGGTCGTCCGCCGGCCGAGGTCAACGTGATCACCCTGCACCTCGGCAACGGCGCCAGCGCCTGCGCCGTCCAGGGCGGCCGCAGCATCGCCACCTCGATGGGCCTGTCCCCGCTGGACGGTCTGGTGATGGGCACCCGCAGCGGCGCGATCGACCCGACGGTGATCTTCCACCTGCACCGGGTGGCCGGCCTGCCGATCGACGAGATCGAGACGCTGCTGACCCGGCACGCCGGCCTGCTCGGCCTCACCGGGGACAACGACCTGCGTGCGGTGGAGTCCCGCCGGGAGGCCGGCGACGCGGCGGCCATCCTCGGCTTCGACGTCTACATCCGCCGCATCCGCGAGTACGTGGGCGCCTACCTGGCCGTGCTGGGCCGGGTCGACGCGATCGCGTTCACCGCGGGCGTGGGCGAGAACTCACCGGAGGTCCGGGAGGCGACGCTGTCCGGGCTGGAGCCGCTGGGCATCGCGCTCGACCCGGTACGCAACGCGGCCGCCGCCCCGATCATCTCGCCGGACGGCGGCCGCACCGCAGTGTGCGTGGTCCCCACCGACGAGGAACTGGAGATCGCCAACCAGTCCCGCGCCGCGCTGGGGCTCCACGACTGACCGATCAGGCGACGAGCCAGATGATCAGGGCGATCAGCACCACGGCCACGACCACGCCGGTGACGATCAGAGGAGTCTTGGAGGCCGCGGCCTCCGGCTGCGGGGTCTGGGTGAAGGCACGGAACGCCTCGGTGTTGCCACTGGGATCGACGCTGTTGTCAGACATGGCCAAGACCATAGCGAAAGGGTTCCTGCGCCGACCAACGCCACTCGCGATCCCACCTCGCCTACCAGGACGAATGCGCCGGGTCTGAGGATTTCACCCCTTGGTGGGCGGGTTGGCCGTAACTTTGGATCATGAGGACGCGGCGGCCGGGTGGGGTGGTGATCGCGCTCGTTCTCGCCCTGGCGGGCACGGGTTGCGTGCACACATCGGCGCCGATCGCCGTACCGTTCCCGCCGGTCGTCGCGCCCGCGCCGGTCGCCTACCCGGTTGGGCTGCGCATCCTTCGGCTGCACCGTGGCCCGGACCGCCCGCTGCCGACGCTCGTCTTCTATCCCGCGGCCGTGCGCCTGCCGGTCCGGGCCGCCGTCCCGCCCGCGCCGGGCCGGTTTCCGCTGGTCATCTTCTGCCACGGGCTGAGCGGCTCGGCGCCGCGGTACGCGGACACCCTGGCCGACTGGGCCGCGGCCGGATTCGTGGTAGCCGCGCCGACGTTCCCCCACACGAGCGAGTTCACCGACGACTTCGAGCGACCGGACATCGTCAACCAGCCGGCCGACGCCCGCTTCGTGCTGAACGCGGTCGCGCGACTGAACGAGACCGCCGGCGACCCGCTGTGGCACCGGATGGACACCGACCACCTGGCCGCGATCGGGCACTCGGCCGGCGGCTACACCACCACCGGGCTGTTCACCGCCGGGCACGACCCGCGGCTGCGGGCGGGCGTCATCATGGCCGGGTGGGGTGCCAAGGGTGCGTTCGCCGGGCCACCCGCGACCATGCTGTTCCTGCAGGGCAAGGCCGACCCGATCGTGCCGGTGGCGAGCAGTCGCCGGCTGTTCTCCCGGGTGCCCTGGCCCAAGTCGTACGTGCTGATGCGCCGCGACTCGCACGCCACCTACCTGCGGCCGGGCGACATCGGGTACGACACGATGAACTCGCTGGTCATCGACTTCCTGCGGTGGACGCTCGACGGCGACACGGCGGCCTGGAGCGGGTTGCCGCCGATGGAGTACCCACAGCTCTCAGTGCAGTAGGTCGAGCAGCTCAGTGTCGAGCAGCTCAGTGTCGAGCAGCTCAGTGTCGAGCAGCTCAGTGCAGTAGGTCGAGCGCGACCTTGCCGAAGACGTCGCCCGACGCGAGGTGTGCGAAGGCGTCCGCCACCGCCGTGAAGCCGTAGGTCGAGTCGATGATCGGGTGCACGTTCTTCGCGACGCACAGGTCGAGCAGCGCGGCCAGCTCCTCCCGGCTGCCCATGGTGCTGCCGAGCAGTTCCAGCCGCATCGCGAACAGTCGCCGCAGGTCGATCGTGGCCAGGTGGCCGCCGGTCGCCCCGCACACCACAATTCGGGCGCCCGGGGCCGCGCACTTCATCGAGTGGTCGAAGGTGGGCTCGCCGACCGACTCGATCACCACGTCGACCCGCTCGGGGAGCCGCGCGCCGGGCTCGATCGCGGTGGCGCCCAGCGCGGCGATCCGCTCCCGCTTTCCGGGATCGCGGCTCGACGCGTACACCCTCTTGCCCATCGCCAGCGCGAGCGCGACCGCCGCGGTGGCCACCCCGCCGCCGGCGCCCTGCACGAGCACCGCGGCGCCCTCGTCGACGCGGCCTCGGGTGGTGAGCATGTGGAAGGCGGTGAGCCAGGCGGTCGGCAGGCAGGCGACCTCCAGGAACGACAACCCGGCCGGCTTGGCGATCAGGTTCGCCCGGGGCACGGCGACCCGCTCGGCGAGGGTGCCCGGGTGACGCTCGGAGAGCAGCGAATACCCGCGGGGATCGCCCGGGTCGGCCACCACCGGGTAGATCACGACCTCGTTGCCGTCCGGGTCCACGCCCGCGGCGTCACAGCCGAGGATCATCGGCAAGCGGTCCGGCGGCAGCCCCACGCCGCGCAACGACCAGAGGTCATGGTGGTTGAGCGACGCCGCCCGCACGTCGATGGTCACCCAGCCGTCCGGCGTGGCCGGCTCGGGCGCCTCGCCCACGCTCAGCACCCGCAGCGGTTCGTCCTGGTCGGCTCCGATGGCGATAGCAGCGCGCATTCTCCGACCCTATAGAAGACCCCATTTCCGGTACGAGGGCTCGCCCGTCCCCCACCGCATCGATGTCCGCCCCCGCCGTCGCGAGGCGGCCGGGCGGTGGGTCGCGCCCGCGGTCCGCCGCCGGGCGGAGCTGCCGGGCCGAGCGCGCTTCGCGCGCTCACCTACACCCCGCCGCCCGTGCCCCGCGCCGCACCGCACACTCGGCCGCACCGCTCGCTCCGCCGCACCGCTCGCTCCGCCGCCCCGCCATCCCGCACGCGGCCACCGCGCCGCGCACTCCGACCTCCCGCGCAGCCCGCATTCTCGGGAGGGCCGCCGTCTCGGGCAGGCCGCCGCCGTCTCAGTCAGGTGGGCCGCCGCCGTCTCAGGTGGGCCGCCGCCGTCTCAGGTGGGCCGCCGCCGTCTCAGGTGGGCCGCCGCCGTCTCAGGTGGGCCGCAGTCTCGGGTGGGCCGCCACCTCGGGCGGGCCGCCGGAGACGGCGAAGCCCGGCGGCCGTCGCGGCCGCCGGGCTTGCTCGAAGCGCTGCGGGATCAGACTCTCGAAGCGCTGCGGATCAGTTGATGTCGGACTCGGTCAGCAGCGACAGCGTCGACTTGCGCGGCTCGGGCGCCGACGGTCCCACGTGCCGGCGAGCCACCCCGTCGCGCGCCGCGGCCTCGGCCACCGCCGCCGCGACCGCCGGGGCGACCCGCGGGTCGAGCGGCGACGGCACGATCGCCTCGGCGCGCAGGTCGTCGGAGACCACGTCGGCGATGGCCTCGGCCGCCGCCACCTTCATCGCGTCGGTGATCGTCGTGGCGCGGGAGTCGAGCGCGCCCCGGAAGATCCCCGGGAAGGCGAGCACGTTGTTGATCTGGTTGGGGAAGTCGCTGCGGCCGGTCGCGACGATCGCCGCGTACTTGTGCGCGATGTGCGGCGGCACCTCGGGCGTCGGGTTGGCCAGCGCGAAGATGATGCCGCGCGGCGCCATCCCGGCCAGCGCCGCCTCGGGGATCGCGCCGCCGGAGACGCCGATCAGCACGTCCGCGCCGATCAGGGCCTCGGCGATGCCCCCGGTGCGCCCGGAGAGGTTCGTTGTGGCCGCCAGCTCCGCCTTGATCGAGGTCAGGTCGCCGCGCTCGGCGTGGACGATGCCCCGCGAGTCGCAGATGATCACGTTGGCGCCGTCGACGCCGGCCGCGATCAGCGTCTTGGTGATCGCGACGCCGGCCGCGCCCGCCCCGCTGATCACCACGCGCAGGTCGGCGAAGCGCCGCTCGAGCAGCTTGGCCGCGTTGCGCAGGGCGGCGAGCGTGACCACCGCCGTGCCGTGCTGGTCGTCGTGGAAGACCGGGATGTCCAGCTCGGCGTCGAGCCGCCGCTCGATCTCGAAGCAGCGCGGGGCGCTGATGTCCTCGAGGTTGATGCCCCCGAACGACGGCGCCATCGCCTTGACCGCCGCGATGATGCCCTCGACGTCCTGCGTGTCCAGGCAGATCGGGATCGAGTCGACCCCGCCGAACTGCTTGAACAGGATCGCCTTGCCCTCCATGACCGGCATCGCGGCCTTGGGCCCGATGTTGCCGAGGCCGAGCACCGCGCTGCCGTCGGTGACGACGGCGACCGTGTTGGCCGTCCAGGTGTAGTCGGGGTAGAGCGAGGGGTCGTCGGCGATGGCCTCGCAGACCCGGGCCACGCCGGGGGTGTACGCGAGGGACAGGTCGTCGCGGCTGGCCAGCGAGACGGTGGGGCTGATCGACATCTTCCCCTGCCTGTGCAGGTCGAAGACGGGGTCGGCGGCTAGGGCGGGATCGAGCTCGAAGCTGAAGAATGACACGGTGACTCCACACGGCATCGGCATTGACACGGTGCACCGGCGCGGTCCTCGATCGCGAATGAGCGTCGAGCGGCGGTGCGATGCGGGGATCACCCGGGGTAGCAACCCGCTGCGCGGGTGTGCGCTGCGGTTTCTGGACCTTAACTTAGCCGACCAGGCCGCGGATAGTAACGAATTAACACGCGGCCAATGACATCCGCCACCCCGTACCGCCGGGAGTCGTCCTCGACCAGTGCGTTGTCGCCCTGGATCCACCAGCCGCCGTCCTGCTCGCGGACCGCCCGCTTCACCACCAGCAGCTCCGGCCGGGCCCGGAATCGCGCCACGACCAGGTCCCCGGCCCGCACCCGGCCGCCGCGGCGGACCAGCAGCGCGTCGCCGGAGCGCAGGACGGGCGCCATCGACGGCCCGCTCACCAGGACGGCGAACAGTGGTAATTGCCACCTCAAGGCAGTTGTCCTCCGTTGCGTTACGGCCGAGATGTAAGGGGTAGTGTCAACCGCGGATCATCGCAAACCCGTATGGAGGAGTCCTGATGCGACTTCCGCGTTTCCTCACGCCGCGTACCGTGGTCAGCGCCCACTGCGACCTGCCCTGCGGCGTCTACGACCCGGCACAGGCCCGGATCGAGGCCGAGTCGGTGAAGGCCATCCAGGAGAAGTACCAGGCGAACACCGACCCCGAGTTCCGCACCCGCGCCATCCTCATCAAGGAGCAGCGGGCCGAGCTCGTCAAGCACCACCTCTGGGTGCTGTGGACGGACTACTTCAAGGCCCCCCACTTCGAGAAGTACCCGAACCTGCACCAGCTCTTCAACGAGGCCACCAAGCTGGCCGGCGCGGCCGGCGCCAAGGGCTCCCTGGACCCGGCGATCGGCGACCAGCTGCTCGCCAAGATCGAGGAGATCTCGAAGATCTTCTGGGAGACCAAGCAGGCGTGAGCTTCACCGCTACGGTGCGGCCGGTGCGTCCCTCGGACGTGCCGGCCGTTGTCGCCATGGTCCATGAGCTGGCCGACTTCGAGCGCGCGGCCGACCAGTGCCACCTGACCGCCGAGCAGCTCACCGGGGTGCTCTTCGACGAGCCCACCGTCTTCGGCCACGTCGCGGTCGACGCCGGCGACCAGCCGGTCGGCTTCGCGCTCTGGTTCCTCAACTTCTCGACCTGGACCGGCACCTCCGGCATCCACCTCGAGGACCTCTACGTGCGCCCCGAGGCTCGGGGCACCGGCGCCGGCGGTGCCCTGCTGGCCGCGCTGGCCGACCTCTGCGTCCGCCGCGGCTACCAGCGCCTCGAGTGGGTGATGCTGGACTGGAACCCGGCGGCCGAGTTCTACGCCGCGATCGGCGCCACGGTCACCGCCGACTGGCTGCCGTACCGCCTCTCCGGGGACGCGCTGCACCGGCTCGCCGAGCGGGCCTCCCCGGCCGCCGCGCTGAACGGCTAGGCTGCCTGGCGTTGGGAGGAAACGGTGACCTTGACGCACGCGCACCCTGATCCGGCCCTCGGCGACGACGTCGTCCTGCTGACGGTGCCCGCCGACGGCGGCTACCTGGGCGTGCTCCGCACCGCGACGGC
This sequence comes from Actinoplanes sp. KI2, assembly GCF_025630775.1. Classification (GTDB taxonomy): domain Bacteria; phylum Actinomycetota; class Actinomycetes; order Mycobacteriales; family Micromonosporaceae; genus Actinoplanes. The sequence continues at coordinate 32,302 of NZ_JAOSZE010000010.1, read as the reverse complement.
CGGCCTCGCGGCCCGGCTCCACTTCGCGCTGGACGAGATCGAGGACCTGCGGATCGCCGTCGACGAGGCGTGCGCGATGCTGCTCGCGATCGCCACCCGCGGCGCCGAGCTGGCGTGCCGCTTCGCGGTGACCGACGACGCGCTGACCGTCGAGGTGAGCGTGACGACGGTGCGCGGCGCCCGCCTGCCGGCCGAGTCCTCCTTCGCGTGGAAGGTGCTGACCGCGCTGACCACCTCGGCCACGGCCGAGACCAGTGGTCAGCGGGCGACCATCCGGCTGCTCACCCGCCGTATTGAGGCATGATCTGGCGCTCGCGGGTGCTCGACCCGACGTAGTCGAGGTGGCTGCTCGCCGTCCGGCGGGCCGACTCCACGTCCCGCGCGGTGATGCAGTCGATCATCGCGCGGTGATCGGCGTCGATCCGCGTCCAGTAGTCCGCCGGCAGGTTGGCGGTGACGTCCGCGCCGAACTGAGCGTGGTAGAGCGGGCGCACCACCAGCTCGAAGAGCGGGTTGCCGGTCGCCTTGGCCACCGCCATGTGGAACGCCGCGTGCGCCGCCATCTTGGTCTCGAAGTCGTCGAGATCCGGGTCGAAGAGCGCGCCGCGGATCTCGATGAGGTGTTCCTCGGTACGCCGCGCCGCGGCCAGCCCGGCGGCCGGCACCTCGAGGGCCCGGCGCAGCTCCAGCAGGTCGGCGAGGTCCACATCGGCCGAGTTGGTCAGCAGCGTGAAGCCGGCGGCCAGACCGTCGGCCAGTTGCTCGGCGTCGGGATGGGCGACGAAGCTGCCACCGGTCACGCCGCGGGTGGTGACGATGAGGTGCTGGCTGGCCAGCAGCCGCAGCGCCTCCCGCACCGTGCTGCGGCTGACCCCGGTCTTCACGCACAGCTCGGGCTCGGGTGGCAGCCGTTCACCCGGTTGCAGTCGTCCCGATGTGATGTCCGCGCGTAGCTCGTCTGCCAGGAGTTGATAGGCGGGCGGCCGCACCGTTGATCCGGTCACCTACACAGGGTAGGCCCTGCGTAGGGACACGAGGGCCATTAATCGACGCCGAGCGCTCGGGTTGTCGGCGGAACCACGACGAGCACTCCGGTCAACACGCCCCAGGCCAGCATGACGAGGCCGAGACAGAGCGGATGCACCTGAACCAGGAAGCCACCCGCGGCAATCACGAACAGCTGCACGACGATCGCCGGCCCGCGGGCGTGCAGGGACCGGCGGCCGAGCGCGCGGGCCACGAAGAAGACACTCACCGCGCCGATCGCGGCCAGCACGATGAGCGCGATCGCCATCGCGACCACGTCGAGAGTGCGCGTCACCGTGACGATCGTCAGCCAGACCGTCAGCGCGGCCAGCCCGGCGCACTGCAGGTAGAGCAGCCGAACCGCCCACACCAACGTCGCCGGATTGTCAACGACGGCATTCTCACCCTTCTCAGCGGTCACCCGAGCACCATACCGACAGACCCCGGGCCGATCTCCGGGTACAGTGCCGCCCATGCGAGCGTTACTGGTGGTTAACCCCAAGGCCACCACCACCAGCGAGCGCAGCCGCGACGTGCTGGTCCGGGCGCTGCGCAGCGCGGTCAGCCTGACCGTGGAGTACACGAAGCGCCGCGGGCACGCCACCGCGCTGGCGCGGGCCGCCGCGGAGAGCGGCGTCGATGTCGTGGTGACCCTGGGCGGCGACGGCACGATCAACGAGGCGGTCAACGGCCTGATGGCCGCGCACGCCGCGCTGGACGGCATCAGCGGCCCGCGGGCCAACGCGCTGCCCGCGCTCGCCGTGGTGCCCGGCGGATCGACCAACGTCTTCGCCCGCGCGCTGGGCCTGCCCCGCGACTGGGTGGACGGCACCAGCGTGATCCTCGAGGCGCTGCGCGACGGCCGGCACCGGGTGATCGGGCTCGGCCGGGCCGACGACCGCTACTTCACCTTCGCCGCCGGCGTGGGACTGGACGCGGCGGTGGTGCGCCGGGTCGAGCAGTCCCGGCTGCGCGGCCGCAAGTCGACCCCCGCGCTCTACTTCCGCTCGATCGTCGGGCAGTTCCTGGTCGGCGACGACCGGAAGAACCCGCCGCTCTCGATCGAGCGGCCCGGCGAGCCGGCCGAGCTCGACCTCGGCACGGTCATCGTGCAGAACACCGCACCGTGGACATACCTGGGTGACCGGCCGATCAATCCGAATCCGGCGGCGTCCTTCGACCGCGGGCTGGACGTGCTCGCCCTGCGGGGCCTGGCGGTGACCAGCACCACACGTACTCTCGCCCAGTTGGCCACCCGCCGTGGCGACCCGCACGGCAAGCAGGTGCTGCAGCTGCACGACCAGGACGAGTTCACCGTGGTCGCGAGCCGGCCGCAGGCCTTCCAACTGGACGGCGATTACCTGGGGGAACGGCAGAAGGTGCACTTCGCGTCCGTCCCCGAAGCACTGCGCGTGATCTGCTGACCAGCGCTCCGTACACAGCGGCCACGCTCCCGGGCAGCCATCACGATCCGTTACAGAAAGTCGGGCAAAAGGTCGGCGAGGCGGCCCGGACCGTACTACATTGATGGGGGCGTAGGTCATCCGGCTCTGGCGCTTCTCGAAACAGCAGGGGCAGAACCGGACAAAGGGGTCGTGAGCCAGCTCACCCGCGGGGAGAAAATTCCGCCGCTACCCTTGACATCGCACGAGTTCGTGAAAGCATTCACAAGCGATAAGAAGTAACCGGGTGCCGCTTGCGCGCGTTCCTAATCCAGAAGCGCCGAACGACTCCGGGAACACCCAAAAGCTTGCTGCCGGTCACGGCGATCAGATGGGCTGTCCGCCCGACGACCGCCACCGTGCACGCATAGGTAAACCAGTACGCGAATTCATTACCCCATCCGAAACAAGGAGTGTTGCCGCCATGGACTGGCGTCACGATGCGATCTGCCGCGACGAGGACCCGGAGCTGTTCTTCCCGATCGGGACGTCCGGCCCCGCGCTCCTGCAGGTCGAGCAGGCCAAGGCCGTGTGCCGGCGGTGCCCCGTGACCTCCGAATGCCTCGCGTGGGCACTCGAGTCCGGTCAGGACGCCGGCGTCTGGGGCGGGATGAGCGAGGACGAGCGGCGCGCGGTCAAGCGTCGTGGCGGCCTTCGGGTCGGCGCTCCCACCGCCTGACCCAATCCCCCCGAAGCATTTGCGCCCCGGACCGATCGGTGCCGGGGCGTCTTGCTGTTCTGACTCGATTACGGAGCGCGGGGATTCCGGCCAGGTGCCGGAGAGCGCGAATTCGATCACGTTGGGTTTCATCGAGATTCACGAAATGATCTCGAAAATGACGAGCCAGGCAAACAAATAGTCTCCGGCGCCTTACCCTCCGTTGTAGACACGGGAGCTGGTCGCTCGGTGACGCTGCGCTACGACGGAACGGTCACGCGGCGGCGAGCAGACCCGAGAGGCTCTCGTCCACCCTTGCCGCCACCAGGCGGGCGATCTCCGGTGCGTCGGTGAGCGGCTCGGCCACGGCCACCGCGCCGGCCTCGAGCGCCGAACGGGCCGCCAGGTCGTACAGCCGGCCCGGAGCCAGGAAGTAGGCGGCGACGCCGATCCGGCGGGCGCCGGAGGCCCTCAGGAGATCCACAACGGCACCGGGGAGCGGCGGGGCGGCCGAGGCATAGGAGACGGCGCACGGGACGCTCAGGCGGGCGCTGAGGGCATCGGCGGCCCGCTCGACCGTCGCCCGGGCGGCCGCGTCGCGGGTGCCGGCCGCCGCCAGCACCACCGCGTCGAGCCGATCGGCGGGCAGCCGCCGCACCAGCCCCTCGATGACCGCCGGCGCCGGACCCAGCACCGGCGCGAGGGTGACCGAGACCGGCAGGCCGGCCGCCGCGGACAGCACCGCGGGAAGGTCGACCCGGCCGTGGTAGGCCTTGGTCAGCAGCAGCGGGACCACGACGGCCCGGCGCCCCGGCAGTGCGGCGAGCACGTCCAGCGGGCGCGGGCCGGCGTGGTCCAGGTAGGTCGCCCGGACCTCCCAGTCGGGCCGGACCCGGCGCACCGCGCAGGCCAGCGCCTCGGTCGCCGCCGCGGCCCGCGGATCCCGGCTGCCGTGGGCCACCAGGACCACGGCGAGCCGGTCAGGGCCGGTCAGACGTGGGCCGGTCAGACGTGGGCCGGTCAGACGTGGGCCGGTCAGACGTGCAGACCGCATTCGGTCTTCTCGAACATCGCCCAGCGGCCCGCGCGCGGGTCCTCGCCGGCCTGGGTACGCCGGGTGCACGGCCAGCAGCCGATCGAGCCGTACCCCTTCTTGAACAGCTCGTTGACCGGCACGTTCCACCGGCTGACATAGCGGTCCACGTCGGCCTGGGTCCAGGCCGCGATCGGGTTGACCTTGACCTTGCCCTTCTTCGCGTCGAAGGCGACGACCGGCGTGTTGGCGCGGGTCGGCGACTCGTCGCGGCGCAGGCCGGTGGCCCAGGCGTCGTAGTCGGCCAGGGCGCGCTCGAGCGGCTCGACCTTGCGCAGGAAGCAGCACTCGTCGGGGCTGCGGGCGAACAGCCGGGGGCCGAACTCGCCGTCCTGCTGGCCCACGGTCATCCGCGGCCGGATCGAGCGGACGTTGACGTCCATGGTCGCGGCGACGGTGTCGCGCACCTTGAGCGTCTCCGGGAAGTGCAGGCCGGTGTCGAGGAAGACCACGTCGACGCCCGGGGAGACCCGGGAGAAGAGGTGGGCCACGACGGCGTCGGCCATCGAGCTCGTCACGCAGAACCGCGCGCCGAACGTGTCGGTCGCCCACTTGGCGATCCGCTCGGCGGGGGCGCCCTCCAGCGCGACGGCCGCGTCGCGGGCGAGAGCCTCGAGCTCGGCGGGCGTACGGCGACCGGCCTCGACCGGTCCCGGCGCGGCGCCGAGTGTGACGAGATTGAGAGACGTGGCGGCGACGATCGTCATCGGTTGACTCCCTTGGAAAGCAGACCGTTGAACTTCACCGTGAAAACCCGAGCGCAGGAGTGGCACTCCCAGGCTCCGTGCGAGGCCTCGTGCGGAAAGAGGTCCTCTTCCCCGCAGTAGGGGCAATAGAGGGGCGTCGACCGGGTGTCGCTCATCTGATGAGCTCCTCGTCCGCGCGGACCACCCAGGTGGCGAACGACTCCTGCGCCGACGACCGGTCGGCCAGGTAGTTGGTGGCGAGGCGCTCCACGTACCCGGGAAGCTCCTCGGCGGTGGCCTTGAGGCCACGGACCTTGCGGCCGAAGCCGGCGATCTCGCCCTTGGCCATGCCGAGCGCGCCGCCCAGGTGGATCTGGAAGCCCTCGACCTGCTCGCCGTTCTCGTTCATCACCAGCTGGCCCTTGAGGCCGATGTCGGCGACCTGGGTGCGCGCGCAGGCGTTCGGGCAGCCGTTGATGTTGATCGAGATGTCCGCGTCGAAATCGCCCAGTCGCTGCTCGAGCCGGGACACCAGGTCCTCGCCGCGCTTCTTGGTCTCGACGATCGCGAGCTTGCAGTACTCGATGCCGGTGCAGGCCATCGTGCCCCGCCGCCAGCTGGACGGCCGCGCCTCCAGCCCGATCTCGCGCAACCCGGTGACCAGCGACTCCACCTGATCGTCGGCAACGTCGAGGACCAACAGCTTCTGGTACGGCGTGAGCCGCACCCGCTGCGACCCGTGCCGCTCGACCACGTCGGCCAGCCGGGCGAGCTGAGTGCCGGACGAGCGCCCGACCACCGGCGCCGCCCCCACGTAGTTGAGCCCGTCCCGCTGCTTGTGCACGCCGATGTGATCGATCGGCTTCTCCGGCAGCTCCGGCTCGGGGCCGTCGATCAGCGCGCGGCCGAGGTACTCCTTCTCCAGCACCTCGCGGAACCTGGCGACACCCCAGTCGGCGAGCAGGAACTTCAGCCGGGCGCGGTGGCGCAGCCGGCGGTAGCCGTAGTCGCGGAAGATGCCGACCACGCCCTCCCAGACATCCGGGATCTCGGCGAGTGGCACCCAGGCGCCGAGCCGCTCGGCCAGGCGCGGGTTGGTGGAGAGACCGCCGCCGACCCACAGGTCGAAGCCGGGGCCGTACTCGGGGTGCACCACGCCGATGAACGAGACGTCGTTGGCCTGGTACGGGGTGTCGGCCAGCCAGCCGATGGTGGTCTTGAACTTACGCGGGAGGTTGGAGTACTTCGGGTCGCCGATGTACCGGGCGAGGATCTCGTTGATCGCCGGGGTGGCGTCCACCACCTCGTCGACCGAGATGCCCGCCACCGGGCTGCCCAGCACCACCCGCGGGCAGTCGCCGCAGGCCTCGGTGGTCTGCAGGCCGACCGCCTCGAGACGGCGCCAGATCTCCGGGACGTCCTCGATGCGTACCCAATGCAGCTGGATGTTCTGCCGGTCGGTGATGTCGGCCGAGTCGCGGGCGAACTCCTGCGCGATGCCGGCGATGGTACGAAGCTGGTCGAGGCTGAGCCCGCCGCCGTCGATCCGGACCCGGAGCATGAAGTACTCGTCCTCGAGCTCCTCGGGCTCGAGGATCGCGGTGCGACCGCCGTCGATTCCGGCCTTGCGCTGGGTGTAGAGGCCCCACCAGCGGAACCGGCCGCGCAGGTCGGCCGGGTCGATCGAGGCGAACCCGCGGTGCGCGTAGATGTTCTCGATGCGGGCGCGGACGTTGAGCGGGTTGTCGTCCTTCTTGCTGCGCTCATTGGGGTTGAGCGGCTCGCGGTGTCCGAGCGCCCACTGGCCCTCGCCGCGCGCCTTGCGAGGGCGGGCGGTCGGCGTAGCTGTGGTGCTGCTGGGCGCCATGTCGGCGGTCCTCCGGGTTTCGTGGGCGCGGAAGGACGCTCACGGCACCTGTGAGGCTCGTGACATCTGTGTCAGGAGAGTGCCGGCCGCGTCTCGCGCCCGAACTCAAATCGGGCGGCGTCAGTAAGCCGGACACATCGCGCTGCGGACACGGCCGTAGTCGACGTGGCGACGGGCCACGAAGCGGCGGTCAACTGCAGCGGTCATGTCGGTAAGCCTCTCACGGCCCGGCATTCTCGGCCAGTGCGGTCCAGATTCCGGGAGTGTGCGCAGCAGCACACCGGCAACATGGCGTTTACAACACGATGCGACCTGACCTCACGTCTTCCAGGTACACCTGCCACCCTTGTCCCCCGTGACGAACGTACGGCTCTCCCGACGCCTGGCTCCCGGCTGGCTACGGGTCCAGATCTGCTGGATCGTGCCCGCCGTGGCCACCTGGCTGGTGGTGAGCTGGGAGGTGGCCCGGCCGCAGCCGTGGCGGGACGAGGTCGCCAGCTGGAGCGTGGCCACCCGGACCGTGCCGGAGATCCTCGCGCTCGGCAAGAACACCGACGGCGTCCTCGTCCCGTATTACCTGTTCCTGCACTACTGGATCTCCTGGTGGGGCGACTCGGTGGCGGCGATGCGCATCCCGTCGATGGTCGCGATGACCGCCACGGCCGCCGCGGTGGCGCTGCTCACCCGCCGCTTCTGGGGCAACAAGGCGGGCATGCTGGCCGGCCTGCTGTTCGCGGTGATGCCGGCGGTCGCCCGCTACGGGCAGGAGATCCGCGGGTACGCGCTCGCCACGCTCTTCGCCACCCTGGCCACCCTCGCGCTGGCCTCGGCGCTGGAGAAGTCGGCCTGGTGGCGGTGGGTGCTCTACAGCCTATGCGTGGCGCTGATGGGCACGTCCCATCTGCTCAGCGTGCTCCTCCTCGCCGGGCACCTGGTGATGGCGATCGTGCTGGGCTGGTGGTTCGGCCGCTGGCGGATCCTGTGGTGGGTGCTCGCCGCGGCGGCCGGCTTGAGCGCGATCCTGCCGCTGACCCAACGCGGCCTGGGTCAGCAGAGCGAGCAGCTGAACTGGCTTGATCCGGCCACGCCCAAGGTGCTCGCCGAGGTCGCCGGTGCGATCTTCGTGGTGCCGCTCGTCGGCGGCGTCGTGATCGGGCTCGCGGTGGGCGCGCTGTGGCGCGAACGAGCCTCGGCGGCGGCGCTGATCTGGGTTTCCGCGCTGCTTCCGGTGGGGCTGCTCTACGCGTACGACCAATTGGTGTCGCCGATCTTCGTCGGGCGCTACCTGCTGTTCTGCGTGCCCCTGGTGTGCGCCCTGGCCGGCGCCACGCTGTCGGTCCTGCGCCTGCCGCTGGCACTGGTGGCCGTGCTGGCGATCGGCGCCCTGGGCGTCCCGGCGCAACTCTCCATGCGGCGCGACCACTCGGGTACCGACTACCGGTCCGCGGCCCAGGTCGTGCTGAACAACGCGCGGCCCGGCGACGGCATCATCTACGAGCCGCGGGACGGCTGGCAGTTCGTCGACCTCGCGCTCGGCTACTACCTGCGCGACCGCGCGCCGCGCGACCTGCTGCTCCAGTCGACCGAGCTGCAGAACGCCTCGCTGTGGGCCACCGAGTGCACCGACCAGGTGAAGTGCATCGGCAATACCCGGCGGATCTGGGTGGTCGCGGCCGACTACTCCGGGTCGCCCTTTCCCTTCCGGGCCAGCCCCACCAACGAGCTGCCGTACGGGGCGAACTCCGTGATCGACCGCTATTACGTCCCACTTGTCACCTGGCGGGTCAGCGGCATCACGATCGCCCTGTTCGTCCGCCCGCCCACCGTCTAGCGCTTGGCGAGCGGCACCACGAGGACCGCCTCGGTGCCGCCGCCGGCCCGGTTGCGCAGCTCGATGCTGCCGCGCAGCTCGCCGGTGGCCAGCGCGCGCACGATCTGCAGACCGAGCCGCCCGCTGGAGTCCGCGACGAACTGCGGCGGCAGGCCCTGGCCGTTGTCGGCGACCGTGACATGCAGCTGCTTGCGGAACCGGTGCGCGGAGACCACGACCTCGCCCGCCTCGGCCGGCGGCTCGATGCCGTCACCGACGCCTGGTCCGCCGGACGGCGCGGAAGTCTCGGCCGGCAGCGGCTCGGCGTCCTCCTCGGGCTCCGGGAAGCCGTGCTCCACCGCGTTGATCAGCAGCTCGTTGAGCACCATCACCAGCGAGGTGGCGATCTCGGCGGGCAGCACCCCGAAGGTGCCCTCCCGGCGCATCTTGACCGCGATGCTGGTCGCCGCGACCTCGGTGGCCGCGCTGGCCACCCGGTCGACGATCCCGTCGAACTCGACCGCCTCGTCGCTGGACATGGAGAGCGTCTCGTGCACCAGCGCGATCGAGGCAACCCGGCGCACCGACTCCTGCAGCGCCATCCGGGCCTCCGGCGCGTCCACCCGGCGGGCCTGCAGGCGCAGCAGGGCGGCCACGGTCTGCAGGTTGTTCTTGACCCGGTGGTGGATCTCCCGGATGGTGGCGTCCTTGGTCATCAGGGCGCGGTCCCGGCGGCGCACCTCGGTGACGTCGCGGACCAGCACCAGCGCACCGATCGGCACCCCGGCCGGCAGCAGCGGCAACGCCCGGGTCAGCACGGTCGCGCCGCGGGCCTCGACCTCCTGCCGGGGCGGGAACTCGCCGCGCAGGGCGGCCAGGATCTTCTCGGCGGTGTCGGTGCCCTCCAGCGGGTCGGCGGCCAGCCGGCTGGTCAGCATCGACAGCTCCTCGCCGACCAGGTGCGCGTTGAAGCCGAGCCGGCGGTACGCGGACTGCGCGTTCGGGCTCGCGTAGGTGACCTTGCCGCTCGCGTCGAGCCGGATCAGGCCGTCGCCCACCCGCGGCGCCGAGGTGGTCTCCCCCGGGTGCCGGGTCGGCGGGAACGTCCCGTCGGCCACCATCTGCGCCAGGTCGTCGGCGGTGGTCAGGTAGTTGAGCTCGAGCTGGCTCGGGGTGCGCGCGGTGGACAGGTTGGTGTCCCGGCCGATCACCGCGATGACCTCGCTCCAGCCCTCTTCGCGGTCGTTCTGGCCGCGCAGGCGCACCGGAACGGCCTCGTGCCGGGCGGGGGTGTCGCCGTACCAGACCGGGTCGCCCTCGCGCCAGATGCGCTCCTGGGTGAAGGCGATGTCCAAGTGCGCCACCTCCGGCCCGCCGGAGATCTTGCCGACCTGGTCGTCCTGGTACGCGGTGGGCGCCGTGGTCGGCCGCACCTGCGCCACGCAGAGGAACTCGCGCGGCCGGCCCGGCTCGGCCTTGACCGGCACCCACATCAGCAGGTCGGCGAAGGACAGGTCGGAGAGCAGCTGCCAATCACCGGCGAGCCGGTGCAGGTGGTCGATATCGGCGGGGCCGAGGCCGGTGTGCTCCTCGGCCAGATCGCGCAGGGTGGACACGGACCAAGACTGCCACGTCCGTGTTACCGGCAGCGGCGGGACGCCCAGGCAGGTTCGCGGAGTCGGCCGCGCACCCGCCCATCCACATCGGACCTCACAGCGTCGTGGTGACCTTCTTCAGGCCGCGCGGCGCGTCCGGGTCCTCGCCGCGGGCCAGCGCCAGCGCGAGCGCCAGCTTCTGCAGCGGCAGGATGTCCAGCAGCGCGCTGTGCCGCTCGTCGGCGACCGCGGGCACGGCCAGCCGGCCGGCGGCGCCCGGCACGTCCGAGGCGCCGATGGTGACCACGTCGGCGCGGCGCTCGGCGAGCCGGTTGACCACGTCGCGCATCGACCGGCCGCCCGGTCCTTCGCCGACCACGGCCAGCACCGGGACGTCCGGGTCGGTCATCGCGAGCGGGCCGTGCAGCAGGTCGGCGCCGGAGAACGACAGGGCGGGCAGGTACGAGGTCTCCATCAGCTTGAGCGCGGCCTCCCGGGCGGTGGGGTACGCGTACCCTCGCCCGGTCGTCACCAGCCGGGAGGCGAAGCGGTATCGCTGGGCCAGCACGTCGGCGGCCGGGTCGGCGAGCGCGTCCTCGGCGAGCTGGGGCAGCTTGTCCAGCGCCGCCCGCTCCTGCGCGGGCACCCGGCCGTCGCCGGCCCGGACCCCCTCGACCAGCAGCAGCAGGGCGAGCAGCTCGGCCGTGTACGACTTGGTGGCCGCAACCGCCCGCTCGTGCCCGGCGGCGACGTCGATGGACAGCTCGGCCGCCCGGGCCAGCGGCGAGTCGGGGTTGTTGGTGACCGCCAAGGTCAGGCCGCCGGTCTCCCGGGCCGCGCTGAGCACCCCGGTGAGGTCGGGCGAGCCGCCGCTCTGGCTGACCCCGATCACCAGCGTGTCGGTGAAGTCGGGCCGGGCGCCGTACAGGGTGATCGCGCTCGGCGACGCGCTGGCCACCGGCAGGCCGAGGCGGATCTCGCTGAGGTACGCGCCGTACAGGGCCGCGTGGTCGGAGGTACCCCGGGCGACGAACATCACGTTCCGCGGCCGGCGCCGGGCCACCTCGGCCGCGACCTCGGCGATCGCGACCGCGTGCGGACCGTCCAGAAGCCGGGCGAAACCTGCCGGTTGTTCCGCGATGTCCGCCGCCATTCCCTGGCCCCGCTGCACCACGTGTTCCTCCCTTGTTGAGCGCTTCTCGCGCAGATCCTGCGCAGTCTTGCAAGAAATAGCTTACAGAGTCAATGTTTCGCGCACTAATGCGCAGCCGCCGGTACTGACATCCGACGTGCACTTCGCCTACTGTTCTCGTTCGTGGATGTTCGCCGTGCCGCCGACCGCGCCCTTGAGCAGGCAAGATCCGCTTTGGCGCGCGACGAGCCGCATCAGGCAGCCGATCACCTCGCCGGAGCGCTCACCCACGCGCCCACCCTCCCCGAGGCGCACGAGCTGCTCGGGCGCCTCGCCGGCCGGCCCGGCGGCGGGCTCGACCTCTTCCCGCTCGCGCCGCACGTGTCGGCCGGCGGGCTCGCCGCCCGCGCCCACCTGCTCGCCGCGGCCGGCCAACCGGAGGACGGGCTGCCGCTGCTGGCCGCCGCGAGCGGACGGTCGCCGGGTGCCGACTGGGCGGGCGTCCCCTGGGTCGGCGACCCGGGCCTGGGCGTCCGCATCGAGCCGGGTCAGCTGGTCCAACTTCTCATGCGGCTGTGCACCGCGGTGGGCGATCCGGCGCCCTCGGCCGCCCGCACCACCCTCCAGCCGTACCTGACCGTCGCCCGGCACGCGATCGCCGCCCATCCCGACGACGCGATGCTGCTCGGTGCCGGGTCTGCGCTGGCCCGGCGGATCGGCGAGTCGGCGCTGGCCGTCGAGTGGGCGTCCCGCGGCGCCCGGGCCCGCCCGTCCAAGCTCGCCGAGATCTGGCTGGGCTACGCGTACCGCAGCGCCGGCCGGGTCGCCGAGGCGCTGGCCGCGCTGCGCCGGGCCGTCGCCCACGACCCCGACGACCTCTCCGTGTACGCGGACATCGCCGGCACCCTGGCCGACCACGGCCGCCTCGACGACGCGCTGAACTGGGTCGACCGCGCGCTGGAACGCGACCCCGAGTTCGACTGCGCGGTGCACACCGCGCACCGGCTGCGGCACCGCGCCGACGGCGACGTCGGCCACCTGGTGCGGCTGGCCGACTTCATCCGCGACCACCCGGACGAGTCGCACGAGCACACCGACCTGGCCGACTGCTGCCGCGAGATCCCCTGGCTCGGCGGGGTCCCGGCCGCGGCGCCGCTGCCCCGGCGAGGGGCGGGCGCGGCGCCGCTGCCTTGGCGCGGAGCGGGCGCGGAGCCGGCCGCCAAGCCCTCGGCCGACGTGGTCCGCCGGTTGCGTCAGGTCGCGTCGCTCTCCTGGGCGCACCCGCCGGCCGCCTACGACGCCGCCGTTCCGCTGATCATGGTGCGGCCGCACGACCTGCTCGCCCTGCTCGCCCACCCGCCGGCCGACGTGGCCGCCGCGGAGATCTGGGCCTGCCTCGGGCTGCTGCACCACGGCACCGAGGAGCCCTGGCTCGATTCGGCCCGCCGCCGGCTGCTGCTCGACCTGCTCGACGGCGGTCTCGACCGGGTCACCGAGGCGGCGCTCTTCGCGCTCGTGGTGACCGCCTGGATCGACCCGGCGGCGCGGGCCGACGTGGCCGCGATCGTCACCGGCCGGCTGGCCGAGGTCGCCGGGCGGCCGGGCGGCCGCTCGGTGGCCGAGCTCGCCCAGGCCACGCCCGATCTCGGCCCGGCGGCCCGGCGCACCGCCGCCGGCCTGGTCCGCACGGCGGTCATCCCACGCCAGCGCGGCCGGGCCCGCAACCGCCTGCTGCTGCGCTGGCGGCGCGACTGAAAGCGTCCCCGCCGCGACCAAGCGGCGGCCCTGCTCAGCCGATGACGGCGATCAGGTCGCCCTCCTGCACCACGTCGCCCTCGTGCACGGCCAGCTCGGCGAGGGTGCCATCGGCCTCGGCAACGACCGGGATCTCCATCTTCATCGACTCGAGGATCACCAAGGTGTCGCCCTCGGCGACGGTGTCGCCCTGCTTGGCGACGACCTTCCAGACGTTGGCCACCATCTCGGCGCGGATCTCGTCGGCCATCGGGTAACTCCTCCTCATCGAGCAGCCGGTCAGCGTCATCCAATCATGGATCCGCCCCGGGCGAGTCCCGGCGGACCGGACGCGCCGACTAACATCGGCCCGGGAAACATGCCACGAACAGGAGTCCAACCATGGCCAAGAAGTCTCGCAAGAAGAAGGCCCGCAAGAAGAGCGCGGCGAACCACGGCAAGCGCCCCAACAGCTGAGAGCTGAACTGAGCTGGCTGGCCTCGCTCCGCTCGGCGGGCGACTCTGGTCGCGGTTAGATGAACAAAGAAGCCCGGCAGCTGGTGCTGCCGGGCTTCTGGTACGGACGGCTACGGGAGGTACTCCCGGGTCTCCACCTGGACCTCGAGCTGGTCGAGCTTGAGCCGCAGGCGCTCGCGCAGCTCGACGGGCGCGGTCTCGGCGCCGCAGCAGCGGGCCACCAGCGCCTTCACCTCGTGCTCGATGCCGTACTCCCGCAGGCAGCCGGTGCACTCGTCCAGGTGCTTCTGGATCAACGCACGCCGGTCCTCGCTGCACTCCAGGTCGAGGTAGAGGTAGACCTCCTCGATGACCTCGCTGCAGTCGGTCTCGTGCTCCTCGCCGTTCACGCCGCTCATCTCGGTCACGCCTCCTGCGGTTCCGAAGCGGTCCGGGTGATGCCCCGGTCGATGGCGTACTGCTCGAGCAGCTTGCGCAGGTTGCGCCGGCCGCGGTGCAGCCGGGACATGACGGTGCCGATCGGGGTGCCCATGATGTCGGCGATCTCCTTGTACGAGAAACCCTCGACATCGGCGAGGTAGACGGCCAGGCGGAAGTCCTCCGGCAGCTGCTGGAGGGCGTCCTTGATGTCGCTGTCCGGCAGGCGGTCGAGCGCCTCGGTCTCGGCCGAGCGCAGGCCGGCCGAGGTGTGCGACTCGGACGACGCCAGCTGCCAGTCGGTGATCTCCTCGGTCGGCGCCTGCACGGGCTGCCGCTGCCTGCGCCGGTACGAGTTGATGTAGGTGTTGGTCAGAATCCGATACAGCCACGCCTTGAGGTTGGTGCCCTCCTCGAACTGGTGGAACGCGGAGTACGCCTTCAGGAACGTCTCCTGCACCAGGTCCTCGGCGTCGGCCGGGTTACGCGTCATCCGCAAACCCGCCGCGTACAGCTGGTCCACGAACGGCAGCGCGTCGCGCTCGAAGCGCGCCCGGCGCTCCTCCGTCCGTTCTGTCTGGGCCACCCTCTGCTCCCCCCTCGACCGTCCCGCCGAGGATACGGGTAGTGCCCCAGTAGCCGCTTCGAAAACAGCGGGTGTGCTCACGCTCACCGATGGGCTGGAGGGCGAGGGCACGGCCGCGGGCCACTCCGGGGAGGACAAAAGGTTACGTACCCGGGCAGTATCATCAGTGCCCCGCGCCACGTACTCAATTCCCGCTCGCACCGCTGGAAACCCCTTTCGACGTACAAGCTCGCGGGGTTTACAACGGCGGGCGCGCAACTTGCATTCCCTCATGCTCTTTCATCCGGCCCACCCGTGCGCGCGCAGCCAGTCGACGGCCAGCGCCGCGGTGGTCCGCACGTCCTTGCGGAGGTCGTGGGTGGCGCCGGGGCGCACGATCACCTCGACCCGGCCGACCGGCTCGGGCACGCCGAACGGGTCGCGGTCGCCGTTGAGCACCAGCGTGGGCAGGCCGGTGGGCAGCTCGTCGGCCCGGCTCTTCTCCGGCTTGCCCGGCGGGTGCAGCGGGAAGGCCAGGGCGAGAACGCCGGCGGCGCCGAGGACGGGCGCGGTCCGGCACGCGACGCGCGCTCCGCTCGACCTTCCGCCAAAGATCAACGGCAGATCGTGTACGCCGAGGTGCTCCACAACCGCGGTCCACGCCTCGTCCAGCTGCCCGGCGGGAGCCGGCGCCCGGCGCCCGGCCACCCGATACGGCTGGGTGACCAGGCAGACGCGCACGCCGGCGGCGGTGGCGGCCGCCCGCACCGCGACCAGGTCGGGCGCGTCGACGCCACCGCCGGCCCCGTGCCCGAGGACGAGCACGCTGACCGGCGGCCCGGCCGGCTCGACGAGTCGAATACCGGCGGGTCCGCGCGGCGTCATGATCTCGGTGTCGGTCACCGCACCATCAAACACCGCACCATCAAAACAGGTGTGCAGCGTTGCATGGCCCGCCGGCGAGCTTCTTCGATCGGGGCGGGCCGCTCCTACGGCGTACCCGGATTCAGCGGGACGACGGGATCAGCGTGAGCAACCGCCGGTCTTCCTCGTCCGGCCCATCGTCGACGGGCTCCCCGTTCGGCTTCACCCGCTCGCGCCAGGCGATCAGCATCGCCCGGCGTTCCCGCGGCGTGGTGCCGCCCCAGACCCCGTGACAGTCGCCGACCTGGAGCGCCCAGGCCAGGCACGAACCCTGAACCGTGCAGGTTCCGCAGAGCGACACGGCGCCCTCCGACGGCTCGTTCGGAGCCGGGAAGAACGTTTCCGGGTCGACACTGCGGCAGGCGCCCCGCGTGCGCCATGCCTCGTCGGAGCGTCGTTCCTGAATAGCTGAGAGCAGTCGTGGGTCGCGTCGTGCGATGGCAACTTCGTGTGGACGCGGCATACGAGCCCGTGTCATCAGCCCACCTCCCCCGTGGGACCGGTGTAGCGCGTGGTAACCCGTCCGCACCGTGCGGACCGGCACCACTCCGGCGCTGGTTTGTATCGCACGGTAGAAGATCAGAACAAGGGGCTTATCTATCTCGAAACAAAGTTCGCCTTTGAAAACACCTACATATGCAGACAAAGACCCCTGTTGATCATGGGTGGCTCAGAAAAGCTTTGCCTCTACGGGCGGTTCCAACAGGTGCGGGCCGTTGTTGCGGACGTTGCCGACCGCCGGGCCGACCGGTCGCACCTCGATCATCTCGAGCTCACTCTCCGTCATCGGACGCAGCAACTCGACCGGATCGCCGCCGCCGGCCAGCCAGTCGGCCCAGCGCTCCGGGGGCAGGACCAGCGGCATCCGGTCGTGCACCCGGGCCAGGCGGCCGACCGCGGCCGTGGTGAGCACACTGCAGGTGAGCAACGACTCCGGGCCCCAGGGCGACCAGATGCCGGCGAAGGCGAGCCCCGAGCCGTCGGCCGGGGTCATGAAGAAGGCCTGTTTTTGCTTGCCGTCGCGAATCCACTCGAACCACCCGTCGGCCGGCACCAGGCAACGGCGCCGGGCGAACGAGGGCGCGAAGGCCGGGGAGGTGGCCACCGTCTCGGACCGCGCGTTGATCATGCGGGCCGCGCCGCGGGTGTCGGTCGCCCAGGGCGGCACCAGGCCCCAGCGGGCCGTGTCGAGCACCCGGGCGTCGTGCCGCTGCGACACGCGGACGACCGGGACCGGATCGGTGGGCGCGACGTTCCAGCTCGGCCCCAGCCCCTCGGTGAGGTCGACCGCCTCGAAGAGATCGCTGAGGTCGGCCTCGCTCCGCGTCGTCGCGTACCGCCCGCACATGCCGCGCAACGGTACGCCACCCGCCGCGATCCCGGGGGGCGGGATTGCGCCGCGGAATTGTCGGAGCCCGGCGGGAGAATGGCCCTCGTGACTGCTGAACCTCGCCCCTGGCTCGCGCCCACCGCGAGCGGCCCGGCCACCGCCACCGTCCGGCTGCCCGGCTCAAAGTCCATGACCGCCCGCGCGCTGATCCTCGCCGCGCTGGCCGACGGCCCCTCGGTGATCGAGCGGCCGCTGCGCGCCCGAGATACCGAGTTGATGTCGGCCGGCCTGCGCGCCATCGGCGTGGCGGTCGACACCGGCGACCCGGAGCGCTGGCGGGTCGAGCCGGGGCCGCTGCGCGGGCCGGCCCGGGTCGACGTGGGCCTGGCCGGCACGATCATGCGCTTCCTGCCGCCGGTCGCCGCGCTGGCCGAGGGCACCGTCGAGTTCGACGGCGACCCGCACGCGCGCAACCGCCCGATGGGCCCGATCGTGGCGACACTGCGCTCGCTCGGCGTGGCGATCGACGCGTCGCCGACCGGCGGGCTGCCGCTGGCGGTGCGCGGGTCCGGGCTGGTCGAGGGTGGCGAGGCGGTGATCGACGCGTCCGGGTCCAGCCAGTTCGTCTCCGGCCTGCTGCTCTCCGCGCCGCGCTTCACCAAGGGCCTGGTGCTGCGGCACGAGGGCCCGCCGGTCCCCTCCGCGCCACACCTGCGGATGACGACGCACATGCTGCGCGCCGCCGGCGCCACGGTCGACGAGAGCGTCCCCGACGTGTGGACGGTCGAGCCCGGCGTGCTGCGCGGGCGCACCTGGGTGATCGAGCCCGACCTCTCCGGCGCGGCGCCGTTCTTCGCGGCCGCCATGGTCACCGGCGGCGCCGTGACGCTGGCCGGCTGGCCAACCGAGAGCTGGCAGCCGGTCGGCCAGGTGATCGAGCTGCTGCGCCGGTTCGGCGCCGAGGTCACGCCGGACGAGTCGGGCCTGACCGTGCGCGGCACCGGCACGCTGCACGGCGTCACCGCCGACCTGTCCGAGGTGAGCGAGCTGACCCCGGTGATCTCGGCGCTGGCCGCGCTCGCCGACGGGCCGAGCGAGCTGCGCGGGGTCGAGCACATCCGCGGCCACGAGACCGACCGCATCGCGGCGCTCGCCACCGAGCTGGGCAAGGCGGGCGCCGGGGTCACCGAGTTCCGTGACGGGCTGCGCATCGAGCCCCGCCCGCTGCACGGCACGTCCTTCGAGACGTACGCGGACCATCGGATGGCGCACGCCGCGGCGGTTATCGGCCTCGCCGTCCCGGGCATCACGCTGACCGACGTAGCGTGTACGTCGAAGACGTTGCCCGAGTTCCCCGAACTCTGGGCGGGACTCGTGGCGAGGAGCTAGATCTGCCAGGACGCAAACGGGAGTACGACGAGGACGACGTCCGGGTCCGGCCGGCCCGCTCGTCCCGCCCGCGTACCCGCACCCGGCCCAAGCACGACGATGCCGTCGACGCGCTGGTCATCACCGTTGACCGGGGTCGGTACGGCTGCGTTCGCGAGGACGGCGCCGCCGACAGTCCGGTGATCACCGCGATGCGGGCCCGCGAGCTCGGCCGCAAGTCGGTGGTGGTGGGCGACCGGGTGGCGCTGGTCGGCGACGTGTCCGGCGCCGCCGGCGCGCTCGCCCGGATCGTGCGGATCGCCGACCGGACCTCGGTGCTGCGGCGCACCGCGGACGACGACGACACCACCCCCGAGGGCCGGCTCGAGCGGGTGGTGGTCGCCAACGCCGACCAGCTGGTCATCGTCAGCGCCCTGGCCGATCCGCCGCCGCGCACCGGGTTCATCGACCGGTGCCTGGTCGCGGCGTACGACGCGGACATCGAGCCGCTGCTCTGCCTGACCAAGGCCGACCTGGCCGGCCCGGAGGCGGTGCTCGACTACTACGCCGAGCTGGATCTGCCGTACGTCCTGGTCCAGCCGGACAGCGACCTGGCCGAGCTGCGCCGGAGCCTGGCCGGCCAGATCTCGGTGCTGGTCGGCCACTCCGGCGTGGGCAAGTCCACCCTGGTCAACCGCCTGGTGCCGGCCGCCCTGCGCGCGGTCGGCTCGGTCAGCGCGATCGGCAAGGGCCGGCACACGTCGACCAGCGCGGTCGCCCTGCGGCTGCCGCCGGTCGGCCGCTCCCGCAAGGACCCGGGCTGGATCATCGACACCCCGGGCATCCGCAGCTTCGGCCTGGCCCACGTCAGCGCCGAGAGCCTGCTGCACGGCTTCCCCGACCTGGTCGACGGCACCCTGGAAGACCAGCCGAACTGCGGACACACCCCGAACGACGTCGAGTGCCGGCTGGACGCCTGGGTGGCCGAGGGCAAGGCCGACCCGCGCCGGCTCGCCTCGTACCGCCGCCTCCTCGCCTCCCGCGCCGGCGAGCTGGATCCCCGAGACCACCCCGACACCGAACTCCCTACCTGACCCGCAGAGCCCGATCGGCTAGGTTTCGACGCATGGCCGGATATGCCGACGATCTCGCCCTTGCCCATCTGCTCGCCGACACCGCCGATTCGATCTCGATGTCGCGGTTTCGGGCGCTCGACCTGCGCGTGGAGTCCAAGCCCGACCTGACTCCCGTCTCCGACGCCGACACGGCGGTCGAGCAGGCACTTCGCGGCACGCTGGGGCGTGCTCGGCCCCGCGACGGGGTGCTCGGTGAAGAGTTCGGCAGCACCCAGGCGGCGGCCGGCCCCGGGAGCCGGCGGTGGGTGATCGACCCGATCGACGGGACCAAGAACTTCGTGCGCGGCGTGCCGATCTGGGGCACGCTGATCGCGCTGCTCGAGGGCGACGTCCCGGTCGCGGGGCTGGTCTCGGCGCCGGCGCTGGGCCGGCGGTGGTGGGCGGCGCGCGGGCACGGCGCGTTCGCCGGGAAGCACCAGCACGCCGCCACCCGGATCGCCGTCTCCGGGGTGGCCCGGCTGTCGGACGCGAGCTTCTGCTTCGCGAGCCTCGACGGGTGGGCGTCGACCGGGCGCCTCGAGCCGATCGTCGACCTGAGCCTGAGCGCCTGGCGGAGCCGGGCGTACGGGGATTTCTACGGCTACATGCTGCTGGCCGAGGGCGCGCTGGACATCATGGTCGAGCCGGAGCTGTCGCTCTGGGACGTCGCCGCGCTGATCCCGATCGTCACCGAGGCCGGCGGCACGATCACCGACCTGACCGGGCGCCCGCCGGGCGACAAGACCGCCGCGATCGCCACCAACGGGCGGCTGCACGAGACGATCCTGACCGCTCTTACCGCCCCGAAGCGCTGAGCCGAGCCGCGGGCCTGGTCTATCGTACGTCTGGTGGTAGCAGCCGGCTGGTACTTCCTCGTCGCCATGATCGTGGCGTACGGCGTGGCCAACCTGCTCCAGTCGATGGCCGCGGCGCGCACCAGCGTGCACCACACCTTCGACCCCGGGCTGCTGGTCCGGCTGGCCGGGCAGCGCACCTACCTGCTCGGCATCGCCTGTCAGACGCTCGGGTTCTTCCTCGCCTTCTTCGCCCGGCGGGACCTGCCGCTGTTCCTGGTGCAGGCCAGCGTCGCGGCGGGCCTCGGTGTGACCGCCGTGCTCGGCGTACTGCTGCTCAAGTGGAGCCTGCCCGCCGCCGAGGTGCTGCTGCTCGGGGTGCTGCTGGCCGGGATCACCGCGCTGGTGATGGCCGCGGAGCCGGCTCATTCGCGCGACATCGAGCCGGTCGTCGTCCTCCTGCTGGCGGCGTCGGTCCTGGTGATGGCGGTGGGCGGCTTCTTCGCCGCGCGGCTGCACGGCGCGCTCGGGTCGGTCGTGCTCGGCTCGCTGGCCGGGATCGACTTCTCGGCGGCGGCGATCGCGGCCCGGCCGCTGACCAACGAGCACTCGGTCGCCGGTTTCCTCACCAACCCGCTGCTCTACCTCGTGGTGATCCACTCGCTGGTCGGCCAGCTGCTGCTCGGGCTGGCCATGCAGCGCGGCTCGACCACCGCGGCGGTGGCGGCGATGGATGCCGCGGGCGCGGCGCCGGCCGCGATCGTCGGCCTGCTGCTGCTCGGCGACCGGATCGTGCCGGGCCGCGGCTGGCTCGCCGTGGTCGGCTTCGTGGCGACGCTGCTGGCCGTGATCGCGCTGACCCGGTACGCCGAGCCGCAACATCATCACGCCACGACGCCGCCCCGGCGGGCCAACCCCCGAGCCGGCCTGCGGGCGATGCCGACCGCGCGATCTTCGTAGCGCTCCGGCCCGCCGTCCGGCGACGATGGGCTGGTGAATCTCGACGAGCAGCGGTCGCTCATCCGGTCCGGCCGGATGTACAACGACCTGACGCCGGAACTGATCGAGGCCCGCCGCCGCGCCGTCCTGCTCAGCACCGAGTACAACGCCGCCTTCGGCCGCCCCCAGCCCGACCGCGAGGCGATCCTGCGCCGCCTGCTGGGCGCCGTCGGCGAGGGCTGCCATTTCGAGCCGACGTTCCGCTGCGAGTTCGGCTTCAACATCCGGATCGGCGACAACTTCTACGCCAACTTCGACTGCGTCATGCTCGACGGCGGCGGCATCACGATCGGCGACAACGTCCTGTTCGGCCCGCGGGTCGGCATCTACACGTCCAACCACGCCATCGACGCGTCCGAGCGAGCCGCCGGCGGCTGCTATGCCAAGCCGGTGACGATCGGCGACAACGTCTGGATCGGCGGCGACGTGACCATCAACCAGGCCGTGACCATCGGCGACAACGCGATCGTCGGCTCCGGCAGCGTCGTCACCAGGCCGATCCCGGCGAACGTGATCGCGGTCGGCTCCCCGGCCCGAGTCCTGCGCGACATCACCGAAGCCGACCGGACCGGCTTTGAACCCGGGCCAAATCACTCTGCGTGATCGACCCGGTGGAACCGTGGGTGCGGGTGCATGTGATGACGGAGAGCGGGTATTGGCCACGGATATGTACTGAATGACCGTCCTCGGGGTTGTGGAAATGCGAGAAGGGGACGCGTTATGCACAATGGAGCGATCATGTCGAGCGAAGTGCGACACGTGGTGGACGGCGACCGGCCGTATCCGCTGGTCCGGTTCAGCGGGGTGCTCGACGCGACCACCGCGGGAACCGTGCGGGACGTGCTGCTCGAGGTGCTGGCGGGGCAGCCCGAGGCCGTGGTGGTGGAGGTCGGCGGGCTCGAGATCGGCGAGCCGGCCGCGGTGGGCGTGCTGCACGACATCCGGCGGGCGACGAGCTGCTGGCCGGCCACCCATCTCACGCTCTGTGATGCGCGCGCGGAGGTCTGGGGCGGGTCGGGGTGGGCCATGTGCCGGGACCCCGCGGCGGCGTTCGCCGCGCTCGGTGAGCCGCGGAGCGGTGATCGGATCGCGCTCGAGCTCGAGCCCCGGGTGGGCGCGGCTCGGGAGTGCCGCACGGTGATCACGGCGGCCTGTGCGGAGTGGGGGCGGGCGGAGCTGGCCGAGCCGGCCTGCATCGTGGTCACCGAGATGGTGAACAACGTGGTGGCACACGCGGAAACGTCGATGATCGTCCTGCTCGCGAGCCGGGACGAGGCGGTGAGCGTCGCGGTGCGTGATCGGTCGACGGTCACGCCGTCCTATGCCGGGGCACCGGTGTCGCCGACCGCCTCGGGCGGCCGCGGGATGCTGCTGATCGACGCGGTGGCGAGCCGGTGGGGCAGCCTCGCGCTGGCCGACGGCAAGGTCGTCTGGGCGCTGGTCACCCAGCCCGGCACGTGATCACGCACCCGCCCACATCGATTGGCGCGAGAGGTATCAGCGGGCACCTACGCGGGTAGATTGCGACCATGCGAGACAACGACTACCCGACCGAGGTTTCCGATCCGGAGGCGTCCGGGCTGCCGGAGACCGCGGATGACGATTCGAACGCGTACGACTCGGTGGCGAGCAGCCGCTGGGCGGACGGCGCCGACCCGGCCGCGCTGCCCGGTGTCGGGCCGGGTGGCTCCAACCGCTTCGGCGACACGGCCGCGGAGGCGCGGGAGGGCGAGTCCCTCGACTACCGGCTGCGGCAGGAGCAGCCCGACTTCGGCGCGGAGGACCCGATCCCCCAGCGTCGCGACCCGTACGACGAGACCGTGGACAGCTCCGAGCAGCGGAACTTCGACGCGGACGTGTGGGGTGAGTCGCCGACCTCCGACCCGAAGTCGCCGATCTCCCTCTACGACGACGGGCAGCTCGACTACGACGACCCCGAGCCGGTCGGCCGGCTGGTCGCGCCGGACGAGGGCTACGGCTTCGACGACGAGGCGGACAGCGTCGCCTACGACGCGGGCGCGGCCGGCGGCGGCGCGAGCGCCGAAGAGCTGGCCATCCACGAGACGAACGCGCCGGACTACGAGTAGGGACTAATCCAGGCCTTTTTCGATGGCGTAACGGGTTAGTTCGACTCGGTTGTGCAGTTGAAGCTTGCCGAGCGTGTTCTGGACGTGGTTCTGCACGGTGCGGTGGCTCAGCACGAGCCGCTCGGCGATCTGCCGGTAGGACAGGCCCTTCGCCACCAGGCGCAGCACCTCGGTCTCCCGCTCGGTGAGCTTCGGCGCAGCCTGGTCCACCGGCTCGACGGCGAGCCGGCGGAACTCGCCGAGCACCAGCCCGGCCAGCCCGGGCGTGAAGACCGTGTCGCCGGCCGCGGTGCGGCTCACCGCGTCCAGGAACTCCGGCAGGCCGGCCGATTTGAGCAGGTAGCCGGCCGCGCCGGCCTTCACCGCATCGAGCACGTCCTGCTGCTCGCCGCTGGCCGAGAGCATGAGAATGCGGACGCCGGGCAGCTCGGCGCGCAGCCCGTTGATCACCTCGACCCCGGACACGTCGGGGAGTTGCAGGTCGAGGATGACAACGTCGGGTCGCGCCGCGGCGGCGATGCGCACCGCCTGCCGGCCCTCGCCGGTCGTGGCGACCACGTCGTACCCGGCCGCGGCCAGATCGCGGCTGACGCCCTCGCGCCACATCGGGTGGTCGTCCACCACCATCACCCGGACCATCAGGTCAGCCTAGACAACCGCAGCTCGACTTCCGTTCCTTCACCGGGGGTCGCGGTGATCGTGGCGGTACCGCCGAGGTCGGCGAGGCGGCCGCGGATCGACTGGGCCACGCCGAGCCGGCCCTGCGCCGCGGCCTCCTCGAGCCGGTCGGGAGCCATACCGGGACCGTCGTCCCGGACGGTCACCACGACCGCGCTCGGCTCGTCCTCTATTAATAGGAACGTCTTCGTGCCGGATGGGCAGTGCTGGCCGACATTGTCGAGCGCCGCCACGACCGCGGCGGCGAGCTCGCGGGCGGTCGGGCCGGGCAGCCGGACCGGAGCCGCCGGACCGGAGATGGTCACGCTGGCCGAGGCGTACGGGCCGAGCAGGGTCATCAGGTCGACCTCGGACCGGTCGTCGACGGTCTCGGCCGCGTGCCGGGCGACCAGGTTGCGCAGCGCGGCCTCGGTCTCCCCGGCGAGCTTGGCCAGCTCGCCGGTCTCGCGCCGCTGCACCAGCGCCAGCACCTGCAGCACCGAGTCGTGGATGTCGCGGGCCAGCCGCTCCCGCTCCCGGGTCGCCGCCTCCAGCTCGACCGCCCGTTGCAGTCGCCCGTGCGCGTCCTCGGCGAGCCGCACGAGGTAGCCGACCGCGATCGCGGCCAGCAGCATCAGCACCGAGCCGGTGTAGGCGGCCTGGTCGTAGTGCGCGCGGACGACCAGGTCGGTGGCGCCCATGAACACGGCGGCCGCGATACCGCCCCGCCGGCCGCCGGCCACCGCCCAGGCGAGCACCGGGGCGACGTGCCAGGCGACGGCGAGGGTGGGCTTGCCCTCCCCGAGGGCGACGCGGCCGACGATCGGCACGCTGGCCGCCAGCACGGCCGCGGTGAGCAGCAGGTCGGCGACGAACAACGAGGGCCGGCGGCGGGCGGGGTTCGCGTACGCGTACGTGGTGAACACCGTCCACCCGGCCATGATCGCGAGCACCGGCCAGGCCGCCATCGGCCGCGCGTAGAGCGTGCAGTTGCGGATCACCAGGATCGTGGCGTAGATCAACGCGGCGATCCGATAGACCGCGATCGCCCGCCACAGCGGCGCCTGAAACCCGGTGTCCCGCCCTTGGCGCATGTGCCGACCATTTCACATCTCCGGCCCGGCGGCGGACGCCCGGCCTGCGGGAAGATCAGACGTCGCCTACCGTCGGATGCATAACAACCGAGGTTCTGCTCACCGAGTCGTTCGACCACAGCTCGATCACCGCGCTGCGGCACGCCGTCGCGTCCCGGGTGCGCGAGGCCGGACTGACCGGCGAGCGGCTCGACGATTTCGTGCTGGCGGTCAACGAGTTGCTGACCAACGCGGTGCGGCACGGCGGTGGCCTGGGCCGGGTGGCGCTGTGGCGGCAGGACCTCGACCTGGTCTGCGAGGTGAGCGACTCGGGTGCGGGGCTGGCCGAGCCGCGGCCGGTCACGCAGGTGCGGCCGGCCGCCGATCAGCCCGGCGGCTGGGGGCTGTGGCTCGCCCAGGAACTGACCGACTCGTTCCAGCTCAGCACCGGGGTCGACGGCACCACGGTTCGGGTCACCAGCCGCGTTTCCTTAAGCGAGTCTTAAAACTCTTCGCTCGATCTTGCCTCCCGTACGCGGTCTCGAAAAAGTCGTGCCTGCTGTTATTTGAGGGGTAGGGGTGCACGTGGCGCGTCATCGCACCGAAAAGCCGTCGGCATGGTGGATCCGTCCGCGAGCTGCGGCGCTGGCTGCGGTGGCGGCCAGCGGTCTGGCGGTCGCCGTCTGGCTTCCCGGGCGCGACGATGTCGCCTCGGCCGACGTGCACGGCCACGACTCGGCGGCCCAGTTCGGCCACAGCGCCTTCCAGGACGACTTCAACGAGAACGGCCTCGACCGGTCGAAATGGTCGCTGCTCGGCGACAACGGCGCGCCGGTCGACGGCGGCGCCCAGGTCAGCGACGGCGAGCTCCAGGTCGACCGGCTGCTGCGCAGCAGGCAGCGGTTCACCGACGCGTTCGGGCACGCCGAGGCGCGGATCAAGGTGCGCCGGGAGAACGGCGTCTGGCGGGCGTTCGCCGTGCTCGACGAGACCGGGCGGGTGCCGCAGGGCACGCTCGAGACCATCGACGGCGGCATCGACCCCACGTCGGGGCGCCATTTCCACACGTACGCGATCGACTGGTCGCCGGAGACGGTGGTCTGGTCGGTCGACGGCAAGCCGAGCCTGCGGCTGCTCCGGGCGCAGCCCGGCGGCCCGCTCACCCTGGTGCTGAACCTGGCCACGGACGGCCGGTCGTCGACGGACATGGTCGTCGACTTCGTCCGGGTGTTCACCAGCCCGACGGGTCCGCCGACCGCCTCGCCGTCGGAGCCGTCCGATTCGGCCTCGCCGGAGCCGTCCGATTCCGCCTCGCCGCCCGAGTCGCCGTCACCGTCGCCCTCCGAGTCGACCTCGCCGGAGCCGACCTCGCCGCCGGAGTCGCCGTCACCGTCGGCCACGCCGTCGGCCACGGCCACCATTGCGGCCTGGGCGCCCTTCGTGGCCTACCAGGCGGGCGATCTCGTGACCTTCGCGGGCGCGACCTACCGGGTGCTCGAGGCGCACACCTCACTGCCCGGCTGGGAGCCCACCAAGCTGCCCGAGCTGTTCGCCAAGGTGTAACAAGGGGTCGAATTCCGGGGACGATGTTGACGACAACGGTCTATTTATTAAGACTGTTGCCGATAACGCACCTCTTCCCCGGAGGATCCCCATGCGTACGACAAGAATCCTGCTCGCCGCGGCCGTGGTCGCGACGACCCTCACGGCCGGCCTCTGGGCCGGCGCCCGCAACGACACGGCCGAGGCCGCGGTCGGCGCGGTGACCTGGTCCGACGAGTTCAACGGCTCGGCCGGCAGCCCGGTCGACTCGTCGAAGTGGAAGTTCGACATCGGCGGCAGCGGCTGGGGCAACAGCGAGCTCGAGTACTACACGAACTCGACCAGCAACGTGTACCAGGACGGCCAGGGCCACCTGGCGATCACCGCCCGCAAGGAGAACCCGGCCGGCTACGGCTGCTGGTACGGCAGCTGCACGTACACCTCCGGCCGGATCCTCACCGCGGACAAGTTCTCGCAGACCTACGGCCGGTTCGAGGCCAGCATCAAGATCCCCAAGGGCCAGGGCCTCTGGCCGGCCTTCTGGATGCTCGGCGGCAACAACTGGCCCACCACCGGCGAGATCGACATCATGGAGAACATCGGGAAGACCCCCAACACGGTGTACGGGACGATCCACGGTCCCGGCTACTCGGGCGCGAACGGGGTCGGCGGCAGCCGCACGATCGGCTCGCCGCTGGGCGACGGCTTCCACACGTACGCGGTGGATTGGTCCCCGAATCTGATCGTCTGGTACCTGGACGGCAGCGAGTACTTCCGCGCCACCCCGGCTCAGATCAACGGCAACACCTGGGTGTACGACCACCCGTTCTTCATGATCCTGAACGTGGCCGTCGGCGGCTCCTGGCCGGGCAACCCGGACGCGAGCACGTCGTTCCCGCAGACCATGCTGGTCGACTACGTCCGCGTCTCGGCGTGGAACAGCGACGGCGGCGGCTCCGGCTCGGCCCTGAAGAGCAACTTCAGCGGCCGCTGCATCGACATTCCCGGCGCCAACCCGGTCGACGGCGCCCGGCTGCAGATGTACGACTGCAACGGCACCCCGGCGCAGCAGTGGACGTCCAACTCGGACGGCACGCTGCGGGCGATGGGCAAGTGCATGGATCCGGCCGGTGGCGCGCTGGCCAACGGCACGCCGATCCAGCTGGTCACCTGCAACGGCAACCCGGTGCAACGGTTCACCCTGTCGGCGGCCGGCGACCTGGTCAACGTCTCGGCCAACCGATGCGTGGACGTCAAGGACTGGAACAGCGCGAACGGCGCCGCCCTCCAGTTGTGGGACTGTGGCGGCACGTCCAACCAGAAGTGGACCAGGGCCTAGCGGACCCCGATCCGGTAGCTGTCGCCGTAGACCTCCCAGGTCAACGGCCAGGCCAGGTCCAGATTGCTACGACGCAGGAAGAGGCGCTGGGCGGTATCCACCCGGGTGGTGTCGCTGTGCGCCTCTTCCGCGCGCATCTGGGTGACCCGGGCGTCGAGGAACGCGTTCAGGTAGGCGATCTCGTCGCCGCCCTGGGCCGGCGACGGGGCCCGGGCCAGCGCGCGCTGCCGGATGCCCTGCAGACCGTCGACGCCGTGCATCACCGCCGCGTCGAAGTAGGCGAACTGGCCGAGCGCGCGCAGGTGGTCCGCCTCGGCCAGGTGCACCGCGGGCGTGAAGTACATCGCGTCGCGCTCGTCCTCCTGCACCTTCTGGAAGACCGGGTCGCCGGCGGCCGCCCGCCAGGCGGCCGGGAAGACGGGATCCAGGCCGGCGTGCGAGTCCGAGCCGTTCACCGCGCGCAGCGCCGGCAGGTACTTGGCGAGCACGTTGTGCGGTTTGCGGCGGGTGTACTCCTGGACCACCGCGAGCATGTCCCCCGTGCCCGAGGCGAACCCGACCAGCCCCGCCGTGTAGCCCCGCCCGTCGCCGATGTCCTCGATGTAGCCGTACTCGTGCCGCCAGGCCAGCGTCGAGTTCTCGGCGCTGGAGATCAGTTCGAGGGCGATCTCCTTCTTCTGCGGGTCGGTCAGCCCGGCGCCGAGCGAGCCGGTCGCCGGGGAGATCGCGGCCAGCGGCGCCGCGGACGGCCCGTACGCCCGGATGTCGGAGAGCGCGTATCCGCCGCTGTTCGCGCCGCGCCGGGTGGCCAGCACCCGGACGTACCGGCCGGTGCCGCCGAGCCCCGTCAGGTCGTCGGTGCCGCCGCGGCCGGCCCGCGTCGCGTACAGGTCGGTCCAGTTCGCACCGTCGATCGAGGTCTGCACCCGGAACGTCTGCGCGTACTCCGCACCCCAGCGCAGCAGCACCCGGTCGACGTCACGTACCGCGCCCAGGTCGATCCGCACCCACTGGGTGCCCGGCCCGGCGGCGCTCTCCCAGCGGGTCGCCGGGTCGGCGTCGGTCGCCTGACCGGCCTCGGTCCGCTCGCCCCGCTCGGAGGAGGCGACCGCGCCGTGGCCGCGGGAGATCAGCCGCTCGGGGCTCGCGCTCGCCGCGACCGAGATGGCCAGCGGCACGCACAGCACCAGGGCAATCCCGCCGGCGAGGGCGATCCCGCGGATCCGCATCATTCCACGCTAGGTGGGCACTCTCGAAGGCCGCTGGGAATCCGCGGATATCACCCGGGCCGGTGGGTTACGACCTCCGCCGCCGCCCGCGGGTGATCAACACGATGATCAGCACGATCCCCCCGACGACCGCCAGGCAGCACAGGAAGCCGAGGAAGCCGAGGAAGCCGAACCCGCCGCGCCTGCGGTATCTCGCCGCTTCCACCGCCGCGTCGGCCACGCCGTTGCCGGCGGCCCAGGCGTGCACCGGGACGACCAGCGTAAGTGCCACGCCGGTCACCGCCGCGGCCGCCCGCGACCACCACTTCGCCACTGCAGACATGCATTCCATCGTGGCCCACTCGCGCAAGCGAGGAAGCCAGGAAGCCATCGAATCAGGCAGGGTATGTAAAAGCGGTAGGACGATGCGGAAGGGGTGCGGATGGACGCCGATCTGGTGGCATTGGCCGAGGCCCACGGGGTGGCCACCTGGTACGAGGACTGGCATCGCCTGCGGAAGGACGTCGCGGCGGAGTCGGTCGTCGGGGTGCTCGGATTGCTGGGGGTCGACGCCTCCTCGCCCGCGGCGATCGCGTCCTCGCTGGCCGCGGTGCGGGCGCGGGACGACCGTGGGCGATTGCCCGGCACGATCGTGGTACGCGCCGGCACAACTCGGACATTGCCCGCCGCCGGCACCATCACCCTCGAGGACGGGTCCGGCATTTCGGATCTGTCGGAAGTTCCGGCCGACCTTCCGCTCGGCTGGCACCGCCTGGCGGCCGGCGGCCAGGAGGTCACCCTGGTCGTGGTGCCGGCCGAGCTGCCGGCCCCGCCCGAGACCTGGGGCTGGATGCTCCAGCTCTACGCCCTGCACTCGGCCGAGTCCTGGGGCATGGGGGACCTCGGCGACCTGCGCACCTTCGTCGGTCAGGCCGGGCGCCCCGGCCTCGTGCTGCTCAACCCGCTGCACGCGATCACGCCGACCCTGCCGGTGCCGCCCTCGCCGTACGCCCCGTCCAGCCGGCGCTTCGCGAACCCGCTCTACCTGCGGGTCTCGGACACCGCGGAGTACCGCCGGGCCGATCCCGCGTTGCGCGCCAAGGTGGACGCGCTGAAGCCGGCCGCGTCCGAGCTGATCGACTACAGCGCGGTCTGGCAGGCCAAGCGGGCCGCGCTGGAGATGCTCTGGCCGCTGGCCGGCGAGATCGACCTGACCGCCGACCCGGGCCTGCTCGACTTCGCCCGGTTCTGCGCGCTCGCCGAGCTGTACGGCGCGAACTGGCAGCAGTGGCCGCCCGAGTTCCGCCGCCCCGACACCCCCGCCGTCCGGGCGTTCCGCAGCGACCGGATCGCCTTCCACGCCTGGCTCCAGCGGCTCGTCAAGGAGCAGCTGGACGCCACCAACGAGGCCGCCCGCGGCATGCCGGTCGGTATCGTGCTCGACCTCGCCGTCGGCACGGACCCGAGCGGCGCGGACGGCTGGCTGCTGCAGGACGTGCTGGCCGAGGGCGTGCACATCGGCGCCCCGCCGGACGCGTTCAACCAGTTCGGGCAGGACTGGGGCGCGGCGGCCTGGCGGCCGGACCGGCTCGTCGAGACCGGGTACGCGGCCTACCGCGACATGCTGCGACGAATCTTCGCGAGCGCCGGCGGCCTGCGGGTCGACCACGTGGCCGGCCTGTGGCGGCTGTGGTGGGTGCCGCCGGGGATGGGCGCGGCCGGTGGCACCTACGTGCACTACGACCCGGAGGCGATGCTCGGCATCCTGGCGCTGGAGGCGAGCCGGGCCGGCGCCGTGGTGATCGGCGAGGACCTCGGCACGGTGCTGCCCGAGGTCACCGAGGGTCTCGAGCGGATGAACATGCTGGGCTCGGCGGTGCTCTGGTTCACCCGGGACTACGACGACCCGGAACACCGCTACCTGCCGCCCGGGAAGTACCCGCGAAACGCGCTGGCCTCGATCTCCACTCATGACCTGCCCACCGCGGCCGGCTTCCTCACCGGCGAGCAGGTCCGGGTGCGCGCCGAGCTGGGCCAGCTGGCCGGCTCGGTGCAGGACGAGCGAAAGGCCGCCGACCAGGACCGGGCGCAGCTCAAGGCGGCGCTGCGGGCCGAGGGCCTGATCACCGCCGCGAGCACCGACGACGAGGTCGTGGTGGCGATGCACGAGTTCCTGGCCCGCACGCCGTGCCGGTTCGTCACCGCGTCGCTCTACGACGTGCTGGGCGAGCTGAACCAGCCGAACCTGCCGGGCACGGTCGACGAGTACCCGAACTGGCGGATGCGACTGAGTCGCAGCCTGGAACAGATCGCCGGCGACCCCCGGATCGCGCGGATCGCCGAGATCCTGAGTACCCGGGCTCGGCCTTGACCGGCTACCTCGGCGGGGGCGGTGGGTCGTCGTCCACCGCGAACAGCATCGGGTGCAGCGGCAGGTAGACGTCGCGCTGGCGGCAACCGGCCGGCGGCAGCAGCGAGGAACGGTGTTCCGGGTGCTCGGCGCAGTGGCGCGTCGCCCGGGACACCGCGTCCGGGTGATGCCGGCCGCCGCCGTACTCGCCGCAGGTCTCGCAGTCCCAGCGCCAGAACGGCTGCCCCTCGTCGGAGAGGTGCCGGCGGATCCGCAGCGGCGGGCCGGCCTCCCGCTGGGCCGCGGTCAGGATCGCCGGCATGCTCCCGGTGAGCGGTGGCTCGGCCGGGCGCGGGACCGGCGCGGTCCCACCACCGATGATCTCCGCGAGCGGGTTGCTCGTCGACACGGCCCACCTCCGTACGCGATGAGGACCAGTTAATCGACGTACGGCCGCTATGTCCGGATTTTTCGAAAATTACACTCGTTCCCAGCCTCGGCGGGGCGACCGCGCGCCGAGCCGGTCGTCGCGGCTGCGGTAGACGATGTACGGCCGGGTCAGGTAGCCGATCGGCGCCGAGAACACGTGCACGAGCCGGCTGAACGGCCAGAACGCGAACAGCACCCACGCCGCGAGGACGTGCAGCTGGAACCCGATCGGCGCGGCCAGGATCAGGTCCTTCTCCGGATGCAGGTAGAAGATCGACCGGAACCACGGCGAGACGGTCTGCCGGTAGTCGTGCGGGTGCCCGGTCAGGTTGCCGAGCACGGTCGTGCCGAGGCCGAGCACGATGGTGCCGATCAGCAACACGTACATGATCTTGTCGTTGCGGGTGGTGGCGGAGAAGACCGGGCCGACCGTGCGCCGCCGGTAGATGAGGATCGCCGCGCCGGCCAGCGTGCAGAAGCCGGCAACGGTGCCGAGGGTGACCGCGACGGCGTGGTAGGCGGTCTCGCTGATGCCGACCGCGTCGGTCCACGACTCCGGGATCAGCAGTCCGCCGATGTGCCCGA
>NZ_JAOSZE010000001.1 GCF_025630775.1 Actinoplanes sp. KI2 | reverse complement strand
GCGGCGGATCGCCTTGGAGACGGCCTTGACCGCGTCCTCCTGGCCGATGACCCGCTTGTGCAGCTCATCCTCCATGCGGAGCAGGCGGGACGTCTCCTCCTCGGTGAGCTTGTACACCGGGATGCCGGTCCAGTTGCCCAGGACCTCGGCGATCTGCTCGTCGTCGACCTCGGACACGACGTCGAGGTCGCCGGCCTTCCACTCGCGCTCGCGCTGCGCCTTCTGGCCGAGCAGCTGCTTCTCCTTGTCGCGCAGCTGGGCGGCGCGCTCGAAGTCCTGCGCGTCGATCGCGGACTCCTTGTCGCGACGCACCTGAGCGATGCGCTCGTCGAAGTCGCGCAGGTCCGGCGGCGCGGTCATCCGGCGGATCCGCATCCGGGCGCCGGCCTCGTCGATCAGGTCGATCGCCTTGTCCGGCAGGAAGCGGTCCGAGATGTACCGGTCGGCCAGCGTCGCGGCAGCCACCAGGGCGGCGTCGGTGATGCTGATCCGGTGGTGCGCCTCGTACCGGTCGCGGAGACCCTTGAGGATCTCGATGGTGTGCGCCAGGGACGGCTCGCCCACCTGGATGGGCTGGAAGCGGCGCTCGAGCGCGGCGTCCTTCTCCAGGTGCTTGCGGTATTCGTCCAGAGTCGTCGCGCCGATGGTCTGCAGCTCGCCGCGGGCCAGCATCGGCTTGAGGATGCTCGCCGCGTCGATCGCGCCCTCGGCGGCGCCCGCACCCACCAGCGTGTGAATCTCGTCGATGAACAGGATGATGTCGCCGCGGGTGCGGATCTCCTTGAGCACCTTCTTCAGGCGCTCCTCGAAGTCACCGCGGTAGCGGGAACCGGCGACCAGCGCGCCCAGGTCGAGCGTGTACAGCTGCTTGTCCTTCAGCGTCTCGGGCACCTCGCCCTTGACGATCGACTGGGACAGGCCCTCGACGACGGCGGTCTTGCCGACACCGGGCTCACCGATGAGCACCGGGTTGTTCTTGGTGCGGCGGGAGAGCACCTGCATGACCCGCTCGATTTCCTTCTCCCGGCCGATGACCGGGTCGAGCTTGCCCTCGCGGGCGGCCTGGGTCAGGTTGCGTCCGAACTGGTCGAGCACCAGCGACGTGGACGGAGCGGCCTCGCCCGCCGCGGCGCCGGCCGCGGCCGGCTCCTTGCCCTGGTAGCCCGAGAGCAGCTGGATCACCTGCTGGCGAACCCGGTTGAGGTCGGCGCCGAGCTTGACCAGCACCTGGGCGGCGACGCCCTCGCCCTCTCGGATCAGCCCCAGCAGGATGTGCTCCGTGCCGATGTAGTTGTGGCCGAGCTGCAGCGCCTCGCGCAGCGACAGCTCCAGCACCTTCTTCGCCCGAGGGGTGAACGGGATGTGCCCGCTCGGCGCCTGCTGCCCCTGGCCGATGATCTCCTCGACCTGCTGCCGGACGCCCTCGAGCGAGATGCCCAGGCTCTCCAGAGCCTTGGCGGCGACGCCCTCGCCCTCGTGGATCAGGCCGAGCAGGATGTGCTCGGTCCCGATGTAGTTGTGGTTGAGCATCCGGGCCTCTTCTTGGGCCAGGACGACAACCCGTCGCGCTCGGTCGGTGAACCGCTCGAACATGCCCTCGTGCTCCTCACGTGCCGTGCGCCAATGACTGGCGGGGCCAGCGCACGGGCATCGGTGATGCCCATGCTGTAACTCTATCGCCGCCCGGCGGTTCTGCTCGGCCCTCGTGGCCCCGCGAGACCGTCCGCAACGTTGATTTAGCCAACTTCGCACGCTCAGCGGCTGTTCCCCCACCCGATGGAGTACGCGGACAGCGAAATCGCCGGACAACGTGCGTCCACAGCCTGTGGACAACCCTCTCCACACCTGTGGATAACTCTACGTACCGCGCTCAAAGATCACCTGAGAAACCCCACAGGGCCCGCCACGCGCATGCGTGACGGGCCCTGTGACACACCAGAACCGTTGACCCTCCGCGGAGCGAAGCGGAGCCGGCTAGCTCAGCCTCGGCCGGGGCCCTTCGAGTGGAACTCGTCGACGATCTCCTGAGGAATGCGACCCCGATCGGAGATCTCCTTGCCGGACTTCTTGGCCCACTCCCGGATCGCCTTGTTCTGCTCCCGGTCGGCGGTCGCGCCACCGCGGCCGCGTGCGGCCCGGCCCCCCACGACCACACCGCCACGAGCGACGCGAGATCCGGCGCCCACGTAGGGAGCGAAGACGTCCCGCAATTTAGCGGCGTTCTTCTCCGAGAGGTCGATCTCGTACTGAATGCCGTCGAGCGCGAACTTGACGGTCTCCTCGGCGTCACCGCCGTCGAGGTCATCGACCAGCTTGTGAATGATCTGCTTGGCCACGCGCCGCTATCCTCCCGAACACAGGTTCTCCCGCAACGGACAAGACAATAACGCCAGGGCGGCAGTATCCGTCAATGGCGGATCGTATATTACTCGGGCCGGACCAACGGGAACAGGATGGTTTCCCGAATGCCGAGCCCGGTCAGCGCCATCAACAGCCGGTCGATTCCCATTCCCATCCCGCCGGTCGGCGGCATTCCGTACTCCATGGCACGCAGGAAATCCTCGTCCAGCTGCATGGCCTCCGGATCACCGCCGGCGGCCAGCAACGACTGGGCGACCAGCCGTTCGCGCTGCACCACGGGGTCGACCAACTCGGAATACGCGGTCGCCAGCTCGAAGCCGCTGACGTAGAGGTCCCACTTCTCGGTGAGGCCCGGAGTTTCCCGATGCGCGCGGGTCAGCGGCGCGGTCTCTTCCGGATAATCCCGTACAAATGTGGGCTGTTGCAGCGAGTCCACGACCAGGTGCTCGAACAGCTCCTCGGCCAGCTTCCCGTTGCTCCACTTCGGGTCGACCGAAAGGTCATGCTTTTCCGCATAGCTCTCGAGTTTCGCCCGATCGGTCATCACGGTGACTTCTTCGCCGAGCGCCTCGGACAGCGAACCGAACAGGGTGACCGACCGCCACTGGCCGCCGAAGTCCCGCTCGGTGCCGTCGTAGTGGGTCACCACGTGCGATCCGCTCACCGCGAAGGCGGCTTCCTGAATCCACTCCTGAACCTGCTGCTGCATCACGTTGTAGTCGGCGTACGCCTGGTACGCCTCGAGCATCGCGAACTCGGGCGAGTGACTCGAGTCCATACCCTCATTACGGAAGTTTCGGTTGATCTCGAAGACCCGGTCGATGCCGCCGACCACGGCGCGCTTCAAAAACAGTTCCGGCGCGATCCGCAGATAGAGATCCGTGTCGAGCGCGTTGCTGTGCGTCACAAACGGGCGGGCCGCCGCACCACCGTGCAGCAACTGCAACATTGGCGTTTCGACCTCGAGGAAATTGCGGCGGAACAGCGACTCGCGCAGGCTGCGCACCACGGCGGCGCGGGTACGCACGATCTCGCGGGCCTGCGGCCGGACGATCAGGTCGACGTACCGCTGGCGGATCCGGGTCTCCTCGGAGAGCGGCTTGTGCGCGACCGGCAGCGGGCGCAGCGCCTTGGCGCTGATCGCCCAGGAGTCGGCCAGCACGGACAGCTCGCCCCGCCGGCTGGTGATCACCTCGCCGGTGATCCCGACCAGGTCGCCGAGGTCGATCAGGTGCTTCCAGTCGGCCAGCGCCTGCTCGCCCACCTTGTCCAGGGAGAGCATCGCCTGCAGCTCGGTGCCGTCGCCGTCGCGCAGGGTGGCGAAGCACAGCTTTCCGCCGTTCCGCACGAAGATCACTCGGCCGGTGATCGAGACGGTGTCGCCGCTGGCCGTGTCGGTCGGCAGCTCGGCGTACTTCTCCCGGATC
The DNA here is from genome assembly GCF_025630775.1 of Actinoplanes sp. KI2. Classification (GTDB taxonomy): domain Bacteria; phylum Actinomycetota; class Actinomycetes; order Mycobacteriales; family Micromonosporaceae; genus Actinoplanes. The sequence continues at coordinate 363,005 of NZ_JAOSZE010000001.1, read as the reverse complement.
TCCTTGAGCGTCGCGGTGCGGGGCAGGTTGACCGGGTACGGCGGGACGCCCTCGGCGAGGAACCGCTCCCGCTTGGCCCGGCGGACCCGCATCTGCTCGGGCAGGTCCTCAGCGGGGTCGGAAAGCGGCACATTCTGCTCGGTCACGGCACGACTCTCTGTGAAATCAGGAAAGGAAAAGCAAGCCTACTCAGCGGCTCTCAGACGTTCCGCTCATATACCATCCGCAGCCCGATCAGCGTGATCATCGGCTCGTGCACGGTCAGCGTCCGGCACTCGTCCTTGACCAGCCCGGCCAGCCCGCCGGTGGCGATCACGGCCTTGACCGGGCCGATCTCCTCGATCATCCGCTCGACGATCCGGTCGACCTGCCCCGCGAAGCCGTAGTACATGCCCGACTGCAGGCACTCGACCGTGTTCTTGCCGATCACCGAGCGTGGCTGGGCCGGCTCGACCTTGCGCAGCTGGGCGGCCCGCGCGGCGAGCGCGTCGAAGGAGATCTCGATGCCGGGCGCGAACGCACCGCCGAGGAACTCACCCTTCGCGCTGATCACGTCGAAGTTGGTGGTGGTGCCGAAGTCGACCACGATCGACGGGCCGCCGTAGAGGGCGTGCGCGGCGAGCGTGTTGACCACCCGGTCGGCGCCGACCTCCTTCGGGTTGTCGATGGCCAGCTGCACGCCGGTCTTCACACCCGGTTCGACGATCACGTTGGGCAGCTCGCCGTAGTAGCGGCCGAGCATGGTGCGCAGGCTGCGCAGCGCGGCCGGCACGGTGGAGCAGGCGGCCACCCCGGTGATCTCCACGGCGTCGCCGGCCAGCAGTCCGCGAAACATCAGGCCCAGCTCATCGGCGGTGTTCCGGGCGTCGGTCTTGACCCGCCAGTTGTGCACGAGCTTGTCGCCGTCGAACGTGGCGAGGACGGTATTCGTATTACCGATGTCAATACAAAGCAACATCAAAAGCCTCATATCGTACGCGGAAGCGACAGCCCCCACCTGGATGGGTTCATCGTGGCAGGCCGTGAAACGGTCACCGCCCCAGGGTCAGCGCGCGCGCAGATCCATGGCGATGTCCAGGATCGGCGAGGAATGCGTCAGACCACCCACCGACAGATAGTCCACCCCGGTCGCCGCATACTCCGCCGCGGTGGCGAGCGTCAGGTTTCCGGTGGCCTCGAGCTCGGCCCGGTCCCCGACCGCCTCGACGACCTCGCGCAGCAGCGCCGGCCTCATGTTGTCGCAGAGCAGAAACGTCGCGCCCGCCTCGACCGCCTCCAGCGCCTCGGCCCTGGTGGTGACCTCGACCTGCACCGGTACGTCCGGGAACGTCTCGCGCACGAGCCGGTACGCGGCGGTGATGCTCCCCGCCGCCAGCTTGTGGTTGTCCTTGATCATGGCCACGTCGTACAGGCCCATGCGCTTGTTCGTGCCGCCGCCGGTCCGCACCGCGTACTTCTCCAGGTGCCGCAGACCGGGGGTGGTCTTGCGGGTGTCCAGCACCGTCGCCTTGGTGCCGGCCAGCGCGTCGGCCCACTTGCGGGTGTGCGTGGCCACCCCGGACATCCGGCACAGCAGGTTCAGCGCGGTCCGCTCCGCGGTCAGCAACGCGCGGGTGGGCCCGGTGACCACGGCGAGCACGTCGCCGCGGCGTACCCGATCGCCCTCGGCCACCCGCGGCTCGAAGCTCGCCGCGCCGCCGGAGGTGGCCGCGAAGACCTCGCGCGCGACCGGCAGGCCGGCCACCACGCCGTCGGCCCGGGCCACCAGCTCGGCGGTGTCGACCTGCCCCGCCGGGATGGTCGCCTCGCTGGTCACGTCCCGGGGCGGGTCGCCCAGGTCCTCGCCGAGCGCCGTGTAGACGATCCGGCCCACCTCGTCCAGGTCAAGACTCACGGCATCTCCTCGAAGGTCTGGGTCAGCACGCCACGGCCGGACAGGCCGTCGAGCAGGTGGCCGCGCCACTCGTCCTCGGCCACCGGGTGGTCCTCCCGCCAGTGGCAGCCGCGGGTCTCCCGCCGGGTGCTCGCCGAGGCGACCAGCGCGCTCGCCACGGTGAGCAGGTTCGTCGCCTCCCAGGCCGCGTTGCGCGGGGTGGCCCGCAGCTCGGCCAGCCGGGTCAGCTCCTTGGCGGTGCCGGCCAGCGACCCGGCCGAGCGCAGCACACCGGCGCCCCGGGTCATCGCCCGCTGCAACTCGCCGCGGATCGCCGGGTCGGCCACCCACGCCGGCCCGGCGTCGGTCACCACCGGATCGGCCTGCGGCGGCAGGTCGCGGGCGACGTCGTCGGCGATCCGCTTCGCGAAGACCAGGCCCTCCAGCAGCGAGTTGCTGGCCAGCCGGTTGGCGCCGTGCACGCCGGTGCAGGCGACCTCGCCGCACGCGTACAGGCCGGGGATGGTGGTACGGCCGCGCAGGTCGGTGCGGACGCCACCGGAGGCGTAGTGCGCGGCCGGGGCGACCGGGATCAGGTCGACGGCCGGGTCGACGCCGGCCGCCCGGGTGGAGGCCACGATCGTCGGGAATCGGTGCTCGAGGAACTGACGGCCGAGGTGCCGGGCATCCAGGTAGACGTGGTCGGCGCCGGTGGCCAGCAGCACCCGGTGGATGCCCTTGGCCACCACGTCGCGCGGGGCCAGCTCGGCCAGCTCGTGCTGCCCGACCATGAACCGCTTGCCGGACTCGTCGACCAGGTGCGCGCCCTCGCCGCGCAGCGCCTCGGAGATCAGCGGCCGCTGCACCGAGGTGACCGCGGCGCTCACGAACGACGTGGGGTGGAACTGCACGAACTCGACGTCGGTGACGGTCGCGCCGGCCCGCAGGGCGAGCGCGACCCCGTCGCCGGTGGAGACCGACGGGTTCGTGGTGGACGAGTAGATCTGGCCCATCCCGCCGGTGGCCAGCACCACCGCACGGGCCAGGATCGCGCCCACGCCGTCCTCGGAGCCCTCGCCGAGCACGTGCAGGGTGAGCCCGCAGGCCCGGCCGTCGGCGCTGCGCAGCAGGTCGAGCACGAGCGCGTGCTCGACCAGCCGGATCCACGGGTCGCGGCGCACCGCCTCGTGCAGGGCGCGCTGCACCTCGGCGCCGGTCGCGTCGCCGCCGGCGTGCACGATGCGGTCGGCGCGGTGGCCGCCCTCGCGGGTCAGCATCAGCGAGCCGTCCGGGTGGCGGTCGAACTCGGCGCCCAGCCGGATCAGCTCGCGCACCCGGACCGGGCCCTCCTCGACCAGCACCCGCACCGCGGCCGGGTCGCACAACCCGACGCCGGCGATCTCGGTGTCGTTGGCATGCGCGGCCGGGGTGTCCAGCGGATCGAGCACGGCGGCGATCCCGCCCTGCGCCCAGCGGGTGGAGCCGTCGTCGATGTTCACCTTGGTGACCACCGTGACGTGCAGGCCCTGCTCCCGCAGATGCAGGGCGGCGGTCAGGCCCGCGACACCGGAGCCCACGACCAGCACGTCGGTGGTCTCGCTCCACCCCGGGTCGGCGGCGGCGAGCCGGCGCGGCAGCTCCGGTAGATCGGCCAGAAGTGACATCTGCTCAGTAGACTCCGCCGCCGCGACGCTCGTCACGCGGGGGCGGCATCGGAGTGGTGGCCGTTACTTGTACTGGACGGGCAGGCTCTTGGCGCCCTTGCCCTGGAGCGACGAGGTGAGCTCGGCGCCGTCCATCCACAGGTAGCAGCGCACGCCGTGGTCGCCGGCCTGCCAGACCTCGGCGCTGCCCGGCAGCGAGATCACGCCGGTCCGGTATTGCAGGTCCTTGTCGTTCGGGACCTTGACGTAGGACGCGACGACCGCGCGGCAGCCGTCGTGGAAGGTGCTCCAGGCCTTGGCGTCCTTCGGGTAGGCGAGGCCCTTCGCGTACCAGACGCCGGCGAACTCGGCGTTGTGCTTGGCCGAGCAGCCCACCCCGGGCATGCCGGCGATCGCCCCGGAGCTGTCCGTGGCCACCGCGTAGCAGGTCAGCCGCAGGTCGGAGGGGCCGCCGGCGAGCGCGTTGCGCAGGGTGCCGGTCCGCTGCACCAGCACGCCGTTGTCCTCGACCGAGCTGAGCTCGAGCGCCTCGCAGCGGAACCATCGTGCGCCTCCGGTCCAGGCCGCCGCGGTGGGGCGGGTGACACCGATCCAGATGCGCGCGGTGCGCCACGGTCCGCCGAGGTAGGTGGTGGTCTGGCGGTCGCAGATCCGGTATTCGGCCTTTGCCGCGTCGGAGCCGGCGGCGGGCGGCTCGGCGGCATCCGCGGCCGGCGAGTTGTAGGTGCCGACGTACACGGTCTCGGTGCGATGCTGCTGCTTGCAGTCGACGTCCTCGTAGGTCCACCGCGACCCGACCGGATCGAAGTTCGCCCCGTGACAGGTCCCGGCGGCCGGCTGGAATCCGGTGGCCGGCTCCATCGCGCCCCACCCGTTGGTGAGATCGCCATCGACCCCACCGGGCATCCCGCAGGCCGCGAGCAGCGTCGGACACAGCGCGGCCAAGATCCACCGTCGGACCCGCATGACCGTCTTACCTCCCATGACCGGAATAACGATCATATAGCAGGAAAGCGGATCTTAAGCCCAAAAGCCATATCCCGTACGAGGTAGCGGCTCACAGCAGGTGCGGCCGTCCCCGCCTGCCCCCGCGGCCTGGCTGCCACCCCAGGCCGAGGACGCGACTCTCGCGTGAAGTGGGTGGAATCAGACCGTCAGGGTCAGATCGCCTCGCACCAGGTCGCCGGCCATCCCCTCGACCGCGGCGGCCGGGTCGGCGCCCAGCTCGATGATCTCGTTGTCGGCGTTCACGTGCACCACCCGCGGCTGGTAGGCGCGCGCCTCGGCGTCGTCCATCTGGCCGTACGCGATCAGGATCACCAGGTCGCCGGGGTGGACCAGGTGGGCGGCCGCACCGTTGATGCCGATCACACCGGAACCGCGCTCACCCGGGATCACGTACGTCTCGAGCCGGGCGCCATTGGTCACGTCCACGATCGCGACCTGCTCGCCGGCCAGCAGGTCGGCCGCCTCCATCAGGTCGAGGTCGACCGTCACCGAACCGACATAGTGCAGGTCGGCCTGGGTCACGGTGGCCCGATGGATCTTGGACTTGAGCATGGTGCGGAACATCAGCGACCTTTCGCGAGGCGGAGCGGGACGTTGTCGATCAGGCGGGTGGCGCCGACCCGGGCCGCCACCAGCAGGCGGGCCGGGCCCTCGCCGGGGGCCGCGCCGAGGTCGGGGCCGGTCAGCGCGAGGTAGTCGACGCGGACACCCGGCTCGTCGTCGAGGATCTTGGTGGCGGTGGCGAGGACCGCGTCCGGGTCGGTGTGCGTGGCGCCCTCGCGCAACGCCCGGGACAGGGCGAGCGCGGCGGCCCGCTGCTCGGCGGAGAGATAGCGGTTGCGGCTGGACAGGGCCAGGCCGTCCGGCTCGCGCACGGTCGGCACGCCGACGATCTCCACGCCCAGCTCCAGGTCGTGGACCATCCGGCGAATCAGGGCCAGCTGCTGAAAGTCCTTCTCGCCGAAGAACGCCACGTCGGCCCGGGTGAGCACGAGCAGCTTCTCGACCACGGTGAGCATCCCGGCGAAGTGGCCGGGCCGGCTCGCGCCCTCGAGGATCTCGCCGAGCGGGCCGGCGTTCATCGTGATCGACGGCGCCCCGCCCGGGTACATCTCGTCGCGGCTCGGGGCGAAGACCACGCTCACGCCCTCGGCCGCGCAGGCCTCGAGGTCGGCCTCGAGCGTGCGCGGATACTTGTCGAAGTCCTCGTTCGGACCGAACTGCAGCGGGTTCACAAAGATCGTCACCAGCACGAACGCCGAGCGCTCGCGGGCCGCCCGCATCAGCGTGCGGTGCCCCTCGTGCAGCGCCCCCATGGTCATCACGACCGCGACCTCGCCGGGCACGGCGGCGAGCGCGGAGGCGAGCTCCTTGCGGGTATGGATCAGGTCGGTCAACGCGGGCTCCCCACGGCGGCGCGAGACAGGACGTCGAGCAGCAGGACGGCGTCCTGCGGACGCAGCCGACCGGCGGCGATCGCCCGGTCGGCGGTGCGGCGGGCCAGCGCCAGGTAGGCCGGCACCGACTCGGGCGGGATGCGGTCCAGGTGCTTGCCGACCGTGCCGGCGTCGCCGCGGGAGACCGGGCCGGTCAGCGCCGCATCGCCCAGGCGCAGGGCGTTGTCGAGCGCGGCCGTCAGCAGCGGCTCGAGGACTCGTCGCGGCTGTTCGACGCCCGCCGCGCGCAGCAGATCCGCCGCCTCGTTGACGAGCGTGACCAGGTGGTTCGCGCCGTGTGCGAGCGCCGCGTGGTAGAGCGGGCGGGCGTCCTCGGCGATCCACTCGGGCACTCCGCCGAGATCGGCGACCAGCCGGGTGGCGAACGCGCGGTCCCGGGTGGTGACCCCCCAGGCGATGCCGGGGAGCCGGTCGAGATCCGAGTCGGCGCCCGTGAAGGTCATCGCGGGATGCAGGGCCATGCCATTCACATCGCCCAGGACGGCGAGTCCGTGAGCCCCCGAGGTGTGCGCCACCATCTGACCCGGGCGCAGCGCGCCGGTGGCGGCCAGGCCGGCGACCACGCCGCCGAGCGCGTCGTCGGGCACGGCCAGCAACAGGAGATCACCCGCGGCCCGGGCGACATCGTCGGCCGGGAGGATCGCGGCTCCCGGCAGCAGTCGGCGGGCCCGATCGCGGGAGGCGGCAGAAACGGCGGCCGCGGCGACCACCTGGTGGCCGGCGGCGTGCAGGGCGGCGCCCAGGACCGCGCCGACCCGGCCGGAGCCGACGACGCCGACGCTGAGGGGACGCGCACCGAGGCGGGCGCGCGGCTCTGCGCTCATATCAGGATCCAGTCCTCGAGAAGGGGTACCGGTCGGGGTGAAGTATGCGCTGCCCGGACCGGCCGGTGACAACATCGTGTGAACAACTCCATCGGTGCTGACATCGACGCGCGCGCCCGGGGACGGCGCGGGGAATCCGGGTCCCGGCGGGCCTATGGTGCTGGTGTGACGAGTGCTGGCCGGGAGACGGGGTGGCGTGCCGCGATGGCCGCCGCGCTCTACGGGCCGGGCGGGTTCTTCACCGGCGGCGGGAGCGGACCCGCCCAGCATTTCCGGACGAGTGTGCACGCCTCGCCGCTGTTCGCGGGTGCCCTGCTGCGGCTGGTCGAGCGGGTCGACGCGGCGCTCGGCCACCCCAGGACGTTCGACCTGGTCGACGTGGGTGCGGGCCGGGGCGAGCTGCTGGCCGTCCTGCGCACGCTGCTGCCGGCCGGACTGGCCGGGCGCGTCCGGTGCACCGCCGTCGAGGTCGCCCCGCGCCCGGCCGGGCTCGACCCGGCGATCGCCTGGCGGCGGGACGTGCCGGAGGGCATCGTCGGGCTGCTGGTCGCCACGGAATGGCTGGACAACGTGCCGCTCGACGTCGCCGACCTGGACGACCACGGGCGGCTGCGGCTGGTGCTGGTCGACCCGGCGACCGGCAAGGAGACGCTGGGCGGCCCGCCGGACGCCGCCGACCTGTTCTGGCTGAGCCGCTGGTGGCCGCGGGCCGCGCGGGCGGAGATCGGGTGGCCGCGGGACACCGCCTGGGCCGACGCGGTGCGCTGCGTGCGGCGCGGGTGCGCGCTGGCGGTCGACTACGGTCACCTGCGCGGCGAGCGGCCCGCGCTGGGCACACTCACCGGCTTCCGGGCCGGGCGCCAGGTGCCGCCGGTCCCGGACGGAAGCTGCGACGTGACCGCGCACGTGGCGATCGACTCCGCGGCGGGGGCGGCCGGCACGCCGTACGAAATCGTCAGTCAGCGGAAGGCGCTGAAAGCGCTCGGTATCGACGGCGCGCGACCACCGGTGGATCTGGCCCGCCGCGACCCGATGGGATATCTGCGCGCGCTCTCCGCGGCCGGCGAGGCAGCCGAGCTGATCGACCCGGCCGGGCTCGGCGGACATTGGTGGCTGCTGCACCGGATCAACCTGGACGAGCATGGGAGCATGCTCAAGTGACGGACGCGCTGCGCGAAATGACAGTCGGGACCGGCGCCGGGCTCGACACCGCCGACATGGTGCTCAACATCGGGCCCCAGCACCCGTCCACGCACGGCGTGCTGCGGCTGAGGCTCACCCTGGACGGCGAGCGGGTGGTCGCCTGCGAGCCGATCGTCGGCTACATGCACCGCGGCGCCGAGAAGCTGTTCGAGGTGCGCGACTACCGGCAGATCATCATGCTGGCCAACCGGCACGACTGGCTCTCCGCGTTCGCCAACGAGCTGGGTGTGGTGCTCGCCGTCGAGCGGCTGATGGGCATCGAGGTGCCCGAGCGGGCGGTCTGGCTGCGCACCGCGCTCGCCGAGATGAACCGGGTGCTCAACCACCTGATGTTCCTCGGCTCGTACCCGCTGGAGATCGGCGCGATCACGCCGATGTTCTACGCGTTCCGCGAGCGGGAGACGCTGCAGGCGGTGCTCGAGGAGGCCACCGGCGGCCGGATGCACTACATGTTCAACCGGGTCGGCGGCCTCAAGGAGGAGGTGCCGGCCGGGTGGACCAAGCGGGCCCGGCAGGCGATCGCGACGGTCCGCAAACGACTGCCCGACCTGGACAACCTGATCCGGCGCAACGACATCTTCCTGGCCCGCACGGTCGGGGTCGGTGTGCTCACGGCGGCGCAGGCCGCGGCGTACGGTGCGTCCGGGCCGGTGGCGCGGGCCAGCGGGCTCGACTTCGACCTGCGCCGCGACGAGCCCTACCTCGCATACGACCAGCTCCAGGTGCCGGTGGTAACGAAGACGGCCGGTGACTGCCACGCGCGCTTCGAGGTGCTGCTCGACCAGGCGTACGTGTCGCTGGACCTCGCGCAGGAGTGCCTCGACCGGGTCGACCGGATCTCCGGGCCGGTCAACGTGCGCCTGCCCAAGGTGGTGAAGGCGCCGGAGGGGCACACGTACGCGTGGACCGAGAACCCGCTCGGGGTGAACGGGTACTACCTGGTGTCGCGGGGTGAGAAGACGCCGTGGCGGCTCAAGCTGCGGACGGCGTCGTACGCGAACGTGCAGGCGCTGGCGACGCTGATCCCGGGGTGCCTGGTGCCCGACCTGATCGCGATTCTCGGCTCGATGTTCTTCGTGGTCGGGGACATCGACAAGTAGCCGGCCGGGTTTCGCTCAGCGGCGTCGGGGGCCGTAGCCCTGGACGTAGCGCTCGTCGGACTGCGGCTCGGACTCGTCCGACCAGCCCGGGTAGCCGGCGAAGTCGGCCAGCGTGCCCACGTTGGTGTCGTTGGCCGACGGGCGGTGGCGGCGCGCCTTGTAGTTCGGGTCGCCGGACGGCTGCGGGCCGTCGTAGCCGCCGTCCAGGCCGTAGCCGGCCACGTCGGGATCGACCGGCGAGTGGTCGCGATAGCCGGTCGCGTGGCTGGTGCCGTTCGCCCGGCCGTAGCCGTTCGCGGACCCATAGTCGTTCGCGGGGTCGTAGTCGTCGGCAGGACCGAAGTCGTTCACCGGCGCGTAGTCGTTCGCGGGGTCGTAGTCGTTCGCCGGCCCGAAGTCGTTCGCGGAGTGGTAGTCGTTCGCGGGCCCGAAGTCGTTCGCGGGCCCGAAGTCGTTCGCGGGCCCGAAGTCGTTCGCGGGCCCGAAGTCGTTCGCGGGCCCGAAGTCGTTCGACGGGTCGTAGTCGTTCGACGGGTCGTAGCCGGTTGGCGCGGCGCGGCCGGTCGGGGCGCCGTGGACACCGTCGGGCTGGGCGTAGCCGTCGGTCGCCGGGCGGCCGTAACCGTCCCCGTAGCCGTCCGGACCGGGACCGGCGACCCGCGCCGAGCCATAGGTGCCGGACGCCCGCGCGGCCGGATAGCCGGTGCTCCCGGCGAAGTCGGCGTCCGGGGCATCGGAGCGACCGTACGGCGCGCCGCCGGGCCGGACCGAGGCCGAGGCACGCGGCGCGGCCGGCGAGGCGGGGCCGGGGACGGACGCCGCTCCGCGCGGCACCGGAATCGCGGCCGACGCGGCAACCGGACGCGGGCCGGCGGGCACACCGGCGGCGACCGGAGGCGGACCGGCGGGCCCTCCGGCGGCGCCCGGACGCGGGCCGACGGGGACAGCTGCGGCCGGCACCGCGGCCCGGCCACCGCCGGCGAAGCCGGGCTCGGGCAGGCGGCGAGGTGCGGCCGGGAACGGATCGTCGGCCAGCGGAACATCCCCGAAGAATCCGGGATTATCGGACGGGGCACCGCCGCCGAACTCCGCTCGCAACTCGCGGCGGAGCGCCTCGACCTCCTCGGCCACCCGATCCTCGACATGCATGCGCTGCAGCATCGGATCGCTGCGGATGAGCACCGACGCGCCGATCAGCACCACACTCACCGCGATCAGCAGCACGGCGAAACGCACCGAGCCGGAGCTCTGGCCCAGCAGCACGATGGCCGCGGCCAGCGGCGCGAGCAGCACGCCCGCCCAGATCAGGCCGCGGAGCAGTCGCGAGCTGTGTCCAGTCTCGGGGTCCCTCTCCGGCATGGCCGCCGATGCTACCGAGAGCGCGCCAAGATTGAAACGAGGAAGCGCCGGGTTTCAAGGGTGGAAACCCGGCGCTCATATCCACAAGCTGTCAAACCAGGGTGAAAAAGGTCACCCGGCGGCCAATGCACCGTCCGAGCTGAAGACCAGGCCCACGCTGATCGTGCCGTTCTTGAGAGCCGTCTTGGTGAGCGGGCCACCGGCGTCCAGGCTGGAGAACTTGCCGGCCTGGAAGTTGTAGACGTCGACCAGGCCCTGCTGGCACTTCGGCCGCTGCGGGCACTCCGCCGGGCCGCCGAGCACGGTCGCCGCGCCGGAGCACTTGGCGGCCAGGTCGGACAGCGTCTTCACGCCGTACTTGTCGGCGAAGGCCGTGGTGACCGCGAAGGCGTTCTGGTCCTGCGCCTGCGACGCCTGCCCGAACACCAGGCCGACCTTGTCGCCCAGCGCCTTCAGATTGGTCACCGTGGTGTTCAGGTCGGGCGAGGACGGGTCCTTGCCGGACTTGTCGACCTTGCCCTGCAGGAACGTCGCGAGGGTGGCGGCGTACTCGGGGACGACGGAGATGTCGCCCTTCTCCAGCGCGGGCTCGTAGAGCTCGCGGTTGCCGATCTGCTGCACCTTGACCTTGTAACCGGCCGCGGTCAGCACCTGGCCGTAGATCTCGCCGAGCGTCGCCGACTCGCTGAAGTTGGCCGCGCCGACGACGATGTTGCCGGAGCCCTTCGCCAGGCCCGCGGTGAGGTTGTTGGTGGAGATGAACTCGCTCGCCGCGGCCTTCGAGGACTTGCGGTCGATGTCGACCGCCTTGTTCAGCGCGATGAGCTTGGTCGTGTCGAGGGCCGCAGCCACCTTGTCCAGCGCAGCGATCAGCTGCGGCGACGATGCCTTCTTGTTGATCGCGGCGATCACGTTGTCGGTGTTCTGCAGTTTTTTGTCGTCGGTGAGCACCACCAGGTCGTTGCCCGCGACCGGGGCACAGCCCGCGCCCGCGGCCGCCGACGGCGGCGCCTCCGTACCCGAGGAGCCGGCGCTGCCACAGCCGGCGAGTGTGACGATGGCCGCTGAGGCACTGGCGGCCATCAGGAGCAAGTGTCGACGCATACTGCCGCCTTCTGTGTCCCGGCGCGACCGTCGTGGCCGCGCCGCGTGTCCGACGGGCAGCCGAAAGTGCGTTGCCCGTATATATGCAGTGCCTAGGTCTACCCGCTGGGTATGACAACTTCCCGGAAAGATGCTGGTCTGTTACCCGCTGACCGCGGGCCGAGCCGCCCGCCGCCGCCGGACCACCCGCAATGGACGGGGCGTGACCAGGCGTTCCACCCCCGCGAACAGCGCTTCGACGAGAAGTGCGAGAACGACCACAGCGATGCCGCCGGCCACGATCTGCGCGCCGCCGCGGCTGATCCCGAGCCCGAACCCGGCCGTGATGATCTGCCCGAGGCCGCCGCCGTTCACAAATGTTGCGAGCGTGGCGGTGGCCACCACCTGCACCGCGGCGGTCCGCAGGCCGGCCGCGAGGTACGGCACCGAGAGCGGAAGCTCGACGCGGCGTAACAACTGCCCGCCGGAGAGCCCCATCCCGACGGCCGCGTCCCTCGTCTCGGCATCCACCGAGCGCAGCCCGGTGTACGCGTTGGCGAGCAGCGGCGGCACCGCGAACACGGCGAGCGCGAGGATCACCGGCAGCTTGCCGAACCCGATCGGGGTGAGCGGCAGGATCGTGAGCAGCGCCAGCGTGGGGATCGCCCGGGTGAGGTTGGCCGTGGTGACCACCACGCCACCGCCCCGGCCGCGGTGCCCGAGCCAGATGCCCAGCGGCAGCCCGACCAAGCAGCCGATCAGCACCGCCCAGAAGGTGATCACCAGGTGCTCCTGGAGCCGGTCGAGCAGGCCGCCCGGGTTGGTCCAGTTGAGCGGGTCGTTGAGCCAGACGATGGCGTCCTGGAAATAGCTCACGTTGCCCGCCTCCTGCTCCACGGGGTCAGCACCCGGCCGAGGCCGACCAGCGCCAGGTCGAACACCAGCGCCAGGCCGACGCAGAGCACCGTGCCGGTGAGGATCTCGGCCTTGTAGAAGTTGTTCCAGAAGCCGCCCATGATCAGGTCGCCGAGGCCGCCCTGACCGATGATCGCGCCGATCGTGACCAGGGCCACCGTGGAGACCGTGGCCAGCCGCAGGCCGGTCACGATGCCGGGCAGCGCCAGCGGCAGCTCGACGTGCCAGAGCCGGCCGAACCGCCCGTACCCCATGCCGGAGGCGGCGTCCTTGACGTCGGCCGGCACCTGGGTGAGACCGGTCAGCGCATTACGAACCAGGAGCAGCAGGGCGTACAGCACCAGCGCGATCAATACCGTCCCGCGGTTGGTCGCGCCGAGCAGCGGGGCCAGCAACGCCAGCAGCGCCAGCGACGGAATCGTGTAGAGCACGCCGGAGAGTGCGAGAATCGGCCCGGTCAGCGGTCTGATCCAGTACGCGAGGACGGCCAACGGCACGGCGACCAGCAACGCGATCACCACGGTCTCCAGGGTGATCCCGATGTGGAAGCCGAGCTTGGACAGGATGGTGTCCGCGTTGTCCTGGATGTACTGCCAGGAGAACCACGGATTTCCGGGCCCGTCACCGGCGGGTGCGGCCAGCGGCAGGGGCGCCGGCGCCCGCAACAGGAAGGACATACGTGGACGCTACCGCGATCAATGGATCCGGGGACGCCCGGAGCGCTGCGTCGATCACGCTGGAGGACATCGGCAAGACGTACCCCGACGGCACGGTCGCGGTCGGCGACTTCAGCCTCGAGGTGCGCGCCGGCGAGCTGACCGTGCTGATCGGCCCGTCGGGCTGTGGGAAGTCGACGATCCTCCGCATGATCAACCGGTTGATCGAGCCGACCCACGGGCGGATCCTCATCGACGGGCAGAACGTCCTCGAACGCGACCCGGTCGAGCTGCGCCGGCACATCGGGTATGTGATCCAGAACGTCGGCCTCTTCCCGCATCAGAACATCCGCACCAACGTCGGCACCGTCCCGAAACTGCTCGGCTGGAACGCCAAGCGGATCGGCCAGCGCGCCGACGAGCTGCTCGACCTGGTCGGCCTCGACCCGGCCCGGTACGCCAAGCGCTACCCGCACGAGCTCTCCGGCGGCCAGCGGCAGCGGGTCGGGGTGGCCCGGGCGCTCGCCGCCGACCCGCTGGTGCTGCTCATGGACGAGCCGTTCTCGGCCGTCGACCCGATCGCCCGCGGCCGCCTGCAGGAGGAGTTCCTGCGCTTGCAGGCCGCCGTCCGTAAGACGATCGTGCTGGTCACCCACGACATCGACGAGGCGGTTCGGCTGGGCGACCGGATCGCGGTGCTGGCCGAGGGCGGCCGGCTGCTGCAGTACGCGCCGCCGGCCGAGCTGCTGGCCAAGCCGGATTCGACGGCGGTCGGCGACTTCGTCGGCGCCGACCGGGGCATCCGCCGGCTGGCCGTCACGCCCCTACGGCAGGCAATGGTCTCCGGGGCGACGGATGCAGCCAAGAGCGGTATTCCGACCGTGGACGCCGAGGGGACGCTCTACGATGCGCTGGCCGCGATGCTGGCGAGTGACGCCACGGAGGTCGTGGTCGTCGAGAATGGCAAGAACGTGGGCGTGGTCACCCGTACGTCAATTTTTGCGGTGCCCGAAGCGGAAGCGACGGTCTGAGAGCGCCAGGCCGGGTTTCCGCCGGCCTGGCGCTCGTTCGGGGGATTTATCTGGTGCCGCGATAGCCGCCCAGCGTCGCCAGGCCGATGATCCAGCCGACGAACAGGCCGTAGGTGACCCCGCTGCCGGCCGACTGGAATGCGCCGAGCATCGACGGGTTCTTCAGGAAGAGCGTGGTGACCAGCGCGGCGAAGCCACCCGCGAAGATGTATGACGCCCAGCCCGCGAAGAACTGACTGATCGTGCCGCGCGCCCGAGCCAGCTGCGAACCGGGCAGCAGGTACAGAAACAGCGCGGTGAAGACGACCACCAGGATCGCCTTCAGATCGCCCACAATGATCTCGCGGAGTGAATCGTTGGAGCTGATCGTCCAGCGCGGCCAGGTGAGCAGCCGGAGCCACCAGCCGCCCGCGGTGTTGGGATTGGTGTTGTCGAATGCCCAGTTCGCGTACCAGGTGCTGCCGAATACGAGAACCAGTATGAGTGCGGCAAGTGTGCCCGCACCGGGTGCAGACTTGAACCGGTTGCCGAGAGCCATGCGCGGATATTTCCCGGATCGATGGCTCTTTCAAACGACGGCAGTGGATACCGGCGGAGCGGCCGATCAGTGGCCGTGCTTTTGCAGGTAATCGATGAACGCGGCGCGCAGCAGCGGCTCGGTCTCGCCGTACCCGTGTTCCGCGTAGCCACCCTTGCCCCGGAACTCCCGCCACAGCGCGACGTACTCGTCGATGATCGGGCCGATCGAGTTGGGCGCACCGTCGAGCTCGCCGACGTCGTCCGAGTCGGGCAGGTGCTTGGAGACCGACCAGAAGAACTTGATGTCGTAGTTCTTGCGCGCCACGGCGAAGGCGCGCTCGCGCAGCTCCTCGGTGGGCAGGGCGTCCAGCTCGGCGAAGCTCGGGGTGGTCATGACGGCAAGCATAGGACCGAGCGGTCGGGTCAGCGGGCGGATCCCCAGGGTCCCTCGTCCCAGCGGTCGGTGCGGGCCGGGCTGGCGCTGGCCGGAGTCCAACTCTCCAGGTCGGGCGTCCAGTTCGCGGCGCCGGTCGTGGGCGCGGCGTTCCAGTCGTCGCCGACGCTGGGCGGAAGCGGCCGCCCGTACGTCTCGACCAGCCGGGTCACGATCAGGCCGCCGCCGAAGACGCAGGCCGCGGTCGCGAACAGCGCGATGTCCAGACCTTTGCGGCCGGACCAGTCCAGGTAGAGCGTCATCGCCGCGACCGCGAAGAGCGTGCCGAAGATGCCGCCACGCCGCCCGTACGCGCTGGTGCCGGCCAGCATCGCGAGGCCGAGCGCGATGCCGGTCCACTCCAGGCCGGTGCCCGGGACGATCGGCTTGGCCGACTGGGCGGCCATCAGAATGCCGGCGCCGACCGCGAACAGCGACGAGAGCACCAGCGAGAGCATCACCGGCGCGACCACCGCGCCGCCGCGGCGGCGGGACGGGTCGCCGACCGGACGCATGCCGCCCAGCCACCGGCGGACCGGCGTGATCGTGCCGAGCGCACCGCCCAGCACGGCCAGCAGCGCGAACCCGCCGAACAGGAAGAACGCCTGGTCGGTGGGGTCGTACTGGCCCTGCACCGCGACCGGGTGATTGCTCAGCTGATCGAAGACGATGACACCGAACGCCGCCGCGAGCGTCGCCGCCCAGCCGGGCACGTGCAGCACCACCACGACCAGGCCGACCACGATCGCGCCGGCCGCCGCGATGATCAGCGCCGGCACCGCCGCCTTGACCAGGCCCTGGTCGCCCTGCGTGGCGTACTGGAGGGCGGCGGCCAGGGCGATCGGGCCGAGCGCCAGGTTGGGCACGCCGGCCCGCAGGGTGAGCCCGCCGCCGAGCGTGAGCAGGCCGATGGCGGCGCCGTTGACCAGCAGATTGTCCAGGCTGGGCCGCCGCAGGGCGCTGGGGTCGAGACGCCAGAGGAGGAAACCGAACGCCGCGGCGGCCAGCAGCAGCACGACCTCCCAGCCGAGGTGGATGCCGAGCCGATCGCGGCCGTCGTCGTCGCGGCGCAGCAGGTCGGCCGACGTGTCGCCGCCGGCGTCGGCGATCTCCTGGCGGCGCTGCTCGGTCGTGGCCAGCGTGTTCGCACGATAGGCGGCCGGGTCGGTCGGCTGCTCGTCAGTCCGGCGGAAGGTCGTATCGTCGTAAGCCATCGTCCGCGCCTCCTCATGTGCGTCTCCGTGCGGCCCAGACGCACGCCAAACGTGCGGGCACGCATGCCCGCGCCCCGAAGCATACGGACAGGGCTCGGTCTCAGTTCAAGGCCGAAATCGTGCCGGATCAACGACGGGCGGTAGCTCTCCGGACATCGATGCTTGCCGTTGGCAACAATCTACCGGTGGCCGGTCGGGCGATCCGAGTCGTTCTCGTCCTTGGCGTCGGGTTTTTCCGGTACGCGGCAGGCCCGCTCGAGCCAGAGCGCGGCCCCGACCAGGGCGAGCGCGGAGATCAGGCCGCCCACCGCCTTGGGCAGGTCGGCGTGCGCCGCCTGGGTGGGCTCCAGCGCCAGGTAGATCACCAGCCCGGCGGAGAAGCCCACGGAGATCGCGCCGACCAGCGAGGACGCCTTCGCCAGCGCCACGTACCGGGCCACCGCGAGCGGGTCGACCGGCAGCGTGCCGGGCTTGCGCTGGATGCGCGCGCTGGTGTTCTGCGCGAGCAGGGCCTCGGCGATCGCCAGCACGACCAGCACGATCACCGGGGACCAGGGCAGATCGGGCAGCGAGCCGTAGGAGAAGCTGATCAGCAGCCAGCCCAGCGCCGCGGCGGCCAGCCCGGAGACGATCAGCACCGAGATGCTCGTCGGCCGCATCGACGGGTCCGACTTGGGCTCCCGCGGGTTACTGCTCACGACCTCGACTCTAACGGCAGATCCGGCCGAGGGGTCATTCCGGCGAGGTCGTCGGCGAGTGCGGGATCGTTGAGCAGATCGGTCAGCCAACCGCGCCCGGGCAGCTGCCCGTACGGCTGGATGTCGATCCACGGGCGCAGCACGAAGGCCCGCAGGTGCGCCCGCGGGTGCGGCACGGTCAGCTCCGGGTCGTCGGCGAGCACCGGCTGGTCGTCGGCGTCCCAGACCGCGATCACGTCGACGTCCAGGGTGCGGGGGCCGAACCGGCGCTCGGGGTCGCGGACCCGTCCGGCGGCGGCCTCGCACGCGCGCGCCCGGTCGAGCCAGTCGTGCGGCGCGGCCGCCGGGTCCACCGCCAGCAGCACGGCGTTCAGGTACGCGGGCTGGCCGGGGTCGCCCCAGGGCGGGGTCTCGTAGACGCCGGAGACCAGCACCACGCTCTCGCCGAGCAGGCGGACGGCCTGCTGGAGGTGCTGGTACCGGTCGCCGAGGTTGCTGCCGATCGACAGCAGGGCCCGGCTCACGGCCGGCCTCGCCGCAGCGTGACGGCCACGTCGGCGAAGTCGTGCGGGATCGGCGCCTGCGGCTTGTGGACGGTGACCTCGGCCGCCGTCACCCGCTCGTCGGCCAGGCAGACGGTCAGCAGCCGGTCGGCCAGCGTCTCGATCAGGTTGACCGGCTCGCCGGTGATCACCGCGACCAGCCGCTCGGCCAGTTCGCCGTAGTGGACGGTGTCGGCCACGTCGTCGGTGGCGGCGGCCTTGGCCAGGTCCAGCTCGAGCAGCACGTCGACGAGGAAGTCCTGACCCTGCTGCCGCTCGAAGTCGAAGACCCCGTGGTGCCCGCGCGCCTTGAGCCCGCGAAGCGCGATCCGACCGTTCACGATCTTCCCCCTTCTTCTTTATTCCTTGCTCTTGTCGGTTTATTCCTTGCTCTTGTCGGCCTCGTCAGGGGCCAGGCGGGGCGCGCCGGAGGCGCGCCAGACGGCGAGCGCATCGGCGGTGCCGCCGACGTCATGCACGCGTACGCCCCAGGCGCCGGCCGCCGCCGCGAGGACCGACGTGGCCAGGGTGGCCGCCTCGCGCTCGCCGACCGGGCGCGGGTTACCGTCCCGATCGGCCAGCAGGCGGCCCAGGTAGGTCTTCCGGCTGGCACCGAACAACACCGGAAAACCCAGGTCCACGAGTACGCCGAGGTGGCGGGTGAGCTGCCAGTTGTGCTCGGCGTTCTTGGCGAAGCCCAGCCCCGGGTCGAGGATGATCTGTCCCCGGTCGACTCCACCGGCGAGCGCCTCGTCCACCCGTTCGAGCAGTTCGTCGCGCACCTCGGTGACCACATCGTGGTACACCGCCAAACTGTTCATGTTCCGCGAATGGCCGCGCCAGTGCATCAGGATCCAGGGACAGCCGGCGTCCCGGGCCACCGCGGCCATCGCCCGGTCGGCGAGGCCGCCGGAGACGTCATTGATCACGGTCGCGCCGGCCGCGAGCGCCGCCTCGGCCACCCTGGCCCGGGTGGTGTCGATGCTCATCGGCACGCCGGCCGCGGCCAGCCCGGAAATCACCGGGACGACCCGAGCGATCTCGGTCTCGGCGTCCACCCGCTCGGCGCCCGGCCTGGTCGACTCGCCCCCGATGTCCACGATGTCTGCGCCGGCCAGGCGCAACTCGATGCCGTGCTCGACGGCGGTGTCCACGTCGGTGTACCGGCCGCCGTCCGAGAAGGAATCGGGAGTGACGTTGAGGATTCCCATCACGACCGGGTGATCTCGGCGGATTGTTTCCGCGCTCGTGAGCTGCGCATCCCTTGGGTGAGTTGCCACGGATCGAGGGTAGGACGGACGGGTTGTGGCACGTATGTACGATGCTTGGTGACTCATTTTCACGCACGCATTTACCTTGCGTAACGAATGAGCCGCTTGTAGCTAAGAAGTACGAGCCGTACTCTTCGGATCTGGGCATCATGAAGGAACCGAAGAGAGCAGACGAGCATGGCAGTGCCCGAACGGCTCACTCGACGCGGTGAGCTGGAAGTAGCACGATATGGGCGTCGCCGTGCGGCTTCACAACTGCGACGTGTCCGGACCCCCCTAACCGGACGCGGGGAGGTTTACCAATGATCGCCACTGACTTCGCCACGCACGTCGTGACAGTGTTGCAGCAAGGCACCCTGGCCGCACCCCAACAGCCAAAGGGCATCAACACTCAGGGCATCGTCACTTTCTTCGCCAGCAACATCGCACCGATCCTCCTGGCGGTACTGGGCGTGATCTTCATCGGGCGAGCCAGCCGGGGTGAGATCTCCAAGGTGCTCACCAGCTCGGCGATCGCGATCGTCGGCCTGGCCTTCATCGCGGGCGCGGCGACCCTGTTCTTCGTCGGCGACTACCTCATCTCTCTGATCTTCAGTAACTGAGATGCGGCTTCGTACCGACGACGACATCTACCGGGCGCGCTTGGTCTATCTGGGTCCGCCCGGGTACACGCTGCCCGTCCACCTGCCGTACGCGCAGTACGGCATGTTCGTCGCGCTGGTCCCCCTGTTCTGGCTAGGGCACTACCTGATCACGTTCGACTTCGACCCCTTCCCGGCGTGGGAGATCGCCCTCGCCATGGTCACCACGTCCTACGTGTTCCGGCACGTCGACCCCGACCGGCCCGCCCGGGTCGTCATCCGCACGGCGCTGACCGACTGGCGGCGCACGCGCGAGCCGGCGGTCGAACAGCGCGATCCGAGACTTGTCGCCACTCGTATCCGGGTTCGGGAGGAGTTGGTATGACCAGTTTTGCCGTACGCTCCCTCGGAGTCGGCGCATGACCGGACCCTCACCGCACGGGCGTCCCCCGGCGGATACCCACACTCCGGGCAGGCAGGGTAACGGTATGCGATCGGACCGCTACTCTTTGCCGGATTCGGTGGATGCCGACGCCGAAGAGTTCGTCGCCGCGCCGGGTTCGGGCGCGGTCGGTGTCTTCCAGGCCCCGCAGCCGGTCCGGCCGCGCGGCGCGAGCGTGGACACCACCCTGGACATCGACTCGCCCTTCCTCGACCTCTTCGGCAGCACGCCGGCGCCGGTCTCCGCGGCACCCGTCACCGAGCCGCCCGCGGACCCCGAGGCCGACTTCGACTTCGGGTTCGACTTCGACTCGCCGGCCGCGGCCGTGCCCCCGAAGACGCTGCCACCGCGGACGCCACCGCCGGCGGCGCCGGTCTCGCCACCGCCGGCCAGCGCTCCGCCCGCCGGCGCTCCGCCCGTCTCCGCGGCGCCCGCCGCTACGCCGGCCCCCGCCGCGCCGCCGGGCATCGAGGACGGGCCGTCCGGAGCGTGGGGGGTGCCCGAGCCGGTGTCCCCGTTCAGCCGGGCGCCGGTGGGGCCGCAGGCCGACTTCTACCCGGACACCGGCGGCGCCGACCCGCAGTGGCCCGACTTCGACGACTGGCCGGCGGCGAGCCCATCGGTGGCCGTCGCGCCGCCGCCGACCGCGCCGCACCAGACGGCGCCGCCCCCCACCGCGCCGCACCCGACCGTGCCGCTCCCGGCCACGCCACCGCCGGCCGCCGCCGAGCCCACCGCGCCGCCGCTGTGGCAGACGGTCGGCACGCGACCCGCGCCGGCGTCGGCCGTCCAGCCGTACGCTCCGCCGGCCCAGGCCGAACCCGACCAGGCCCTGCCCGTACCGTCGCCGGCGAAGCCGCCCGCGAAGCGCAAGGAAAAGCCCCCGGCCCGGCGGAAGAAGGCCGAGGTCAGTCCTTCGAAGAAGGACGTGAAAGCGGCGCAGCTGCGGCCGCACAAGCTGAAGTTCAACGACCGTGACCCGGTCATGGAGCTGGCGATCAGCGAAATCGCCGGGCACCTGACCTTCACCCAGAGCACGGTCACCGCCTGGTACTACCTGCCCGAGGTGCGCTGGGCCTTCCGGCCGGACGCCGAGCGCGAGGCGCTGCTGTCGGCCATCTCCGAGCAGTACGCCGGCCTGGCCGGTTTCCGCCTGCACCTGCGGCGCACCAACCGGCCGTTCCCGGCCGACGAGTGGGCCCGCACGGTCGACTCGTTCACGGCAAAACCACTTCCCGACGTACGCGGCGCGACCAGCTGGTCCGACCACCTCGTCGCGGCGCAGCGCCACCTGCTCTCGGTCAACCACGCCGAGGGGCAGACCTACCTCGGCGTGACCTTCGCCCGGCGCTCGCTCGGCGACACCTTCGCCGAGCGGATCCTGCGCGTCTTCGGCAAGGGCACCTCGGACGGCGAGCGGCGCAAGCTGGGCCGCACCGTCGAGCAGTTCGACGAGGTGCTGAACGCGTTCGGCATGCGCGGCCGCCGGGTCGCGCCGAACGAGCTGGAGTGGCTGCTCTACCGCTCGGTGGCGCTGTGCATGGCGCCGCCCGCGCTGCTCTCGCCGATCACCAACGGCCAGTGGGAGACCGGCGACCTGCTCGCGCTCACCGAACAGGTCGAGCGCTACCGGACCCCGTACGGCTCCACGGTCAAGCTGGTCAACCGGATGACCGGCGAGGAACGGCACGTCGCCGTGCTCTCCGTCGGCCGGATGGAACCGCTGGAAATCCCCGAGAAGCACGAGCCCTGGCTGCACTTCCACGAGCGCCTGCCATGGCCGATGGAGCTCTCGTCGCGCCTGGACATCCTCGGCTCGGGCAGCTCCTTCAAGAACCTCGAACACCGGCTCCGCATGATCCGCTCGCAGCAGCTCGACTACGCCGAGCACGGCATCGACGCCCCGCCCGAGCTGGAACGCCTCGCCAAACGCGCGCTGGTGATCGGCGACGAGATGACCACCGGCCTGCCGGTCGAGTCGGCCCGGGCGCACGGCTGGCACCGGATCGCGGTCGGCGGCGCCACCCGCGAGGAGTGCCTCGAACGGGCCCGGCGACTCATCCAGCTCTACTCCCGCGAGCTGCGGATCTCCCTGCAACACCCGAAGAACCAGGACCAGCTGGCCCGCGAGTTCATCCCCGGCGAGCCGATCGCCAACACCGGCTACGTCCGGCGGATGCCGGTCAAGCTGCTGGCCGCGGCGCTGCCCCAGGCGGCCTCGACCGTCGGCGACCGGCGGGGAGACCTGATCGGGCGTACGGCCGGGACGTGCCGGCGGCCGGTCTTCCTCGACCTGCACTTCCCCATGGAGGTCCGGGAGCGCTCCGGACTCGGCGTGTTCGTGGCCGAGCCCGGCGGTGGCAAGTCGACCCTGATGGGCGCCCTCGGGTACCTGAACGCCCGGCGCGGCGTGCAGGTCACCCTGCTCGACCCGTCCGGGCCGCTCGCCCGGCTGTGCCAGATGCCGGAGCTGCGGCCGTACTCCCGGGTCTTGAATTTGACCGGATCCGAGCAGGGCACCTTGGCGCCGTACGCGCTGATCCCGACGCCGGTCCGCTCGGAGTTCCCGACCGGCCCCGGCGGCGACCGGGAGTTCGAGATCTCCGTCTCCAACGCCCGCGCCGAGCGCCGCATGCTGGTCCAGGACATCTGCTCGATGCTGGTGCCGCCGCAGGTCGCCAAGGAGGCGTCCACCGCGACGCTGCTGCGGCACGCGGTGCGGCAGGTGCCCGCCGAGGAGTCGTCCACGCTCGACGACGTGGTCCGCACACTGCAGGGCCTCGACGACGAGGAGGGCAAGGAGCTGGCCAACCTGCTCCTGGACACCGCCGAGATGCCGCTGGCGCTGCTGTTCTTCGGCTCGCCGCCGCAGCACCTGCTGGGCGCCGACGCGGCCCTCACGGTCATCACGATGGCCGGCCTCCGCCTCCCCGACCTGAAAATCGAGCGGGAGTACTGGTCGGCCGAGGAGTCGCTGGCCCTGCCGATGCTGCACACGGCGCACCGGCTCGCGGTCCGGCGCTGCTACGGCGGCTCGATGTCGTCCCGCAAGATGGTCGGCCTCGACGAGGCACACTTCATGGAGGGCTGGCGCTCCGGCCGGTCGTTCCTGGTACGCCTGGCCCGCGACTCCCGAAAATGGAACCTGGCGGCGCTGGTGGCCTCCCAGAACCCGCGCGACATCCTCGGTCTCGACGTGCAAAACTTGGTGTCGACGGTCTTCGTCGGCCGCATCGCCGAAGACCAGGAGATCGCGTCGGAGGCGCTACGCCTGCTGCGGGTCCCGGTCCACGACGGCTACGAGGCGACGCTGGCCTCGCTCTCCCAGATCGACACGTCCTCACACCAGCGACTCGGCTTCCGCGAGTTCGTGATGCGCGACGTCGACGGACGAGTCCAGAAGGTACGCGTAGACGTGTCGTACGTCGAAGGCCTGCTGGACCACCTGGACACCACGCCGGCGGCCCAGACCCCACCGACGGCCATCCCGCTGCCGGCGTCGGACATGGAGGACTGAACGATGCTGCGGCGGGCGCTGGCCCTGACCATGACGATGTTCGTCATGGTGGTGGCATCGATCGTATGGGCGGTAGCATCCCCAGCAAATGCGGCAGTCGGCGGCGGCGTACTGAAGGCTCCGGGTGGAGCATGCAGCACCGAAGAATGGCAGCAAGACTTCAAGTCTTGCGTCAGCCGCCTGGCCACTGTGAGCGCCAACCGAGCACAATGCCTCAATCCACCTACCCCGAGCACGCCGGACAGCGGGCTGGCGGGCTGGTTCGCTGAGCGGCCAGCGTCGTCGACGAGCAACAGCTACCCGGGCATGTACAGCGACTATGGGTACGCGGGATACAGCTACACGACATATGACCTGGATAGTGGGTGTGCATCTTCCCTAATCGACCCCGACTATAAATTCGAAACCACAGTAGCGAACGGCGAGTTCATGGTTGCCACGGCAATCATTGGCGCATCGAACGCATTAAGAGAGCGCGCCTGGGACCCGCAGGCGCTTTGGGGCTGGGCAGACCCACTGGTCGACCAAGCGACGAGGGCGGTTTACGAAAAGGTATTCAGCGTCTTCGGCGTCATCACATTGGCGATTGTCGGTCTCTATCTGCTCTGGCGTTCACGGCAAGCAGACATGGGAGCCGCGACCACCACGGCTGGATGGGCAATCCTGGTCATGGTCGCCGTTACGGCCATAGCGGCCTGGCCGGTAAGATCTGCGAACCTTGCAGACCAAACCTTGGTCACCTCTTTGGGTGTTGTCCATGACGCCGTGGGTCCGCGGCCGGAAAAACCCCTGACCAGTTGCGCGCTCGGGGGTACCGCGTGTGACGACAACCGGCCGCCCGCCGTCCGCGCGAGCGACACCGCGACCGAAACCATGCTTTACCGGAACTGGCTCCGCGGTCTGCTCGGATCTGCCGACAGCGAGACGGCCAAGAAGTACGGCATGGCGCTCTACGACGCTCGTTCCCTTAGCTGGGACGAGGCCGAAAACATACGGACTCATCCCGAGACACGGGACGCCACCCTGAACCTCAAGAAGGACCAGTGGGAAAAGGTCGCGGAGCAGATTAAGCAAGAAGATCCAGAGGCATACCAGTATCTTCAGGGCGTCAACGGCATGGACCGCATCGGCGCTGGCTTTATTGCCATGCTCGCCGCATTCATGTTTGCGATGTTCGACATCACGGCGTCCATTCTCGTGCTCCTGGGATTCTTGATTTTCCGGTGGGCGGTTATTGCAGCACCAATCCTCGGCACTGTTGGTCTTCTCCGGCCGGCGAGTGCAGGGATCCGGCGGCTCGGCAACGCTGTTGTCGCTGCGATCTTTAACATCGCGATCTTCGGGACGGGCGCGGCGATCTATCTGTTTGCCGTTGACTTGATCATGAATACGGCAAGCCTTCCCGGCTGGCTGCAGGTCGTGCTGGTCTGGCTGTGCGGTGTTGTCGGCTGGCTGCTGCTGCGTCCGTACCGGCGAATTACCCAGCTGGGCGGCAAGGACAGCGTGCGAGCGATCGCCTCGGCCGGTTCGTGGCATCGGCGGTTCTTCCAGGACATGCGCGAAGCGGCCAGGCTCGACGTCGCCGACGGTGGCGGCACCCGCGAGCCGACGATGGGCAAGAACGGCCGGCTGGTGTACGTCGACCAGAGCAACCTGCGGCCCGAGGCACGCCTCGAGGATCCGGCGCACTCCGCGAACCGTCCCGAGCTCGAATCCAGCAGAAGCGGCGGTCGCGAGATCGTGCCGGCGCAGACCCGTCCGGATGGCAGCGAGACCCCGCATCGGGACGTTCCGGCACCCGCCGGCGACCAGCCGCGTCGCGAGCCCACCGCGCCTGCCCGGACGCGTCGCTCGCCCGGGTGGACGGAGCCGGATGTGGCCGAGCAGCCGGCGTCCTACGCGATCTATCGACCGGAGACCGGGAACACCACCCGCGAACCGGCCACCCCTCGGATCCGCTCCGAGGCTAAGTGATTCACATGCCCCGATTCCTCGAAGTGAGCCTCAACCGGATCTTCCGCTCGCGCGTCGGCATCGCCGTAGTCATCGTGGCCATCGTTGCGGCGGTGGTCGGGATCGGCCGGATCTTCTCGGACGGCCACAGCTCCACGCCGGCGCTCGGCGCCGTCTCGCCCGCCCCGGTTGTCAGCATCAACCCGAGCGACGACGACAGCGTGATCGACTCGGCGCCACCGCCCGGCCCGTCCACCAGCCCGGGCCGGGCCCAACCGGAGGAGGTCGCTTATGCGTTCGCCTCGGCCTGGTGCAATCACCAGAAGGTGACCCCGAAGACGTGGCGTAGCCGGCTGTTGCCCAACGCCACCAAGAACCTCGCCGACGAACTCGACGGCGTCGACCCGGCCGGTGTACCCGCCGATCACGTGGTCGGCCAGCCGTCGCTCGTGCCGGTCAGCGCGACCGTGGTGACCGCGGTCGTCACGATGGACTCCGGCAAACTCAACCTGCGCCTGGTCGCGCCCGACGGACATTGGCTCGTCGACGGCATCGACTGGGACGGGTCATGAGGGTTCCGCGCCCTCGCAGGATCGTTCTTCTGGTCGCGCTCGTGGCGACCCTCTCGGTACTGTGCTGCGCAGGCAGCGCCACCGCCGTGTTTCTCGGCTTCTACAACGAGAGCAACAACAACTCCAAGGTTGACAGCGCGTTCGGCTGTGGCAAGGGCGGCCCGATCAACCCCGACACCAAGATGCCCTCGATCCGGCAGTACGGTGCCGCGCAGATCCGGAACGCCGCCATCATCATCAACACCGGTTCACAGCTGAAGATGCCGCCGCGGGCCTGGGTCATCGCGGTGGCCACAGCGATGCAGGAGTCCCGTCTCACCAATTTGGGCAACCTCGGCTCGCGCAACGATCACGACTCGCTCGGACTCTTCCAGCAGCGACCCAGTTCCGGCTGGGGAACGCCGACGCAGGTCATGGATCCGGTCTACGCGAGCACCAAGTTCTACGACAAGCTCAAGACCATCGCGGGCTGGGAGAGGATGCCGCTGACCGAGGCGGCCCAGCGAGTGCAGATCAGCGCCTACCCGGACGCGTACGCCAAGCACGAGCCCGTCGCCACCCAGATCGTCAACGAACTCGCCCACGGCGCGGCCGGCGCGCTGGGCAGTTCGGTGACCATGGTCTGCGCTGCTGCCGGGCAGATCGCCGCCTCCGGCTGGACCGTCCCAGTCAAGGGCGCTGTGGTCGGCTCGGGATTCCGCACCGCCGAGCGCCCGACCCACCAGGGCGTCGATCTGATTGTCGCCCGGTACACCCCGATCATGGCGGCGGCCAGCGGGATCGTCTCGAAGGTGAAATGCGATGAGGACCACCAGGGCCGGCATACCTGCGACGTCGACGGCTATCCGGGCAAGGGCGGCTGCGGCTGGATGGTTGAGATCCAGTCTGCCGGCAACATTATGACCAGGTACTGCCATATGGTGCAGCGACCGTTCGTCAGGGAGGGTCAGCAGGTCACGGCAGGCGAGGTCATCGGACGAGTGGGCACGAGCGGCAATTCCTCCGGGCCGCACCTACATTTCGAGGTACACCTGAACGATGATCGGTCGAGTGCCGGCGCGATAAATCCTGTGCCGTTCATGAAGCAGCAGGGTGTCCCGCTGGGAGGTGAGGGATGACCGGAGGAGCCGTGCCAGATCCGTTCGCGGGCCATCCCGACTGGGCATTGGATCCACCCCGTTCGATCGTGCCCACCCCAGCCAACATGAGCGGGAAGCTCCGCGGCCGTCGGGTGCTGATCGGACTGCCGGGCCATGGCTGGCGGGCCGACCTGCGGGCGGACGAGAAAGTGGTGCAGGGCAGTCGCACCTACGTGCCGGTCATGGTCGAGTCGGAGTGGTACCGCGCCGAAGCCGACCAGACCGAAGTCTTCGCGCCGCTGGTTCCGATCGAGCGGGTATGGGTCGAGGAGTTCGGCATTGCTGGCCCTTTGCCGGGCGAACAGGCCTTAGCGTTGCGGCTCGTTTCGCTTGACGAGCCCCCGCGAAGGGAAGCGGTGGCCGCTCTCGACGCTGGCGCAATCAGCGGTCGCCGTGTAATTGAGCTATCGGCCGACGGAGGCGAGCGACGGGACCTTCGGGCCGTGACCGAGCTTCACACCAACGAACTCGGTGATGTTTGTGCTCGTGTTGCCGCCGAACTCGATTGGTATCGCTGGGCGTGGAGCGGGAAAACGCCAAAGACTCTCGAAGTCTCGGCTCACCTACTGTGGGCCGAATGACTATCACGACAATTTTGCGGCCTTGCAGACGCGCCAGCCGTCCTGATCAACAACATCGAACTGCCAGGAACTGCTGTCACGGCCACCTCGGTCGGACTGTGTTCTCGTGAGTACCGCCGTGACGGTGCCACTCTTGCCGTCTTCGTGAACGTCAAGGCTTGACCACGTAACCAAGATACCGACAGAGAACGTCTTCTCGCGCTGCGTAATGTCGTCACGAAATGCCTGGATCTGCGAGAAGTCTCCGCCAGACTTGCATTGGTAAAGCGCGGCTTCTCGGTCGTCCCGGTTGACGAGGTATGCGCCAAGAAAGTCAACGACCACGCCAACTGGGGCAGTGCGCTTGATCTCGGTGGCCTTGGTGTACACCGAGACGAAGACTCCGACGCCGCCTAGGCATAGCAGGGCCATGATGCCGCCGGCGATGGCCAGGATCAGGCGGCCTCGGCGGGCGCGTGGTTTGCGGGCGGGTGGGATTGACGCCGGGGGCATCGCCGGCGGCTGCGGTACTCCTCCGACAACGGGCTCCTGCGGCTGCACACATACGACAGTAATGCCTCCGTCACCCGAACCGTGCCACACCACCCACGGCCGTGAATGCCGCGGCGCGGAACCCGCTGGCCCCCGGGAGCGCGATCCCGGGCCCGGTCTGGGATAGGTTTTATCCGCACAGAGGAGGTGAGGGCGGTGGCGGATTCAGCTTCACGGGTCCACCAGGCTGCTGCCCTGCACCGGCAGGCCGTCGCCGTCGCCGAGGCCGCCTCGGTGGCGTTGGAAGCCGAGACGGTGCCGGTCGCCGATCCGCTCGAGCAGCATTCGCTGGCCGAGCAGTTGCGGGCCGCGGCCGCGGTGCTCGCGCCGGGCTGGCTGGGGTCCCCTCTGGAGGCTCAGTCGGCCAACACCCCGCTCGGCGGCGTCTTTCCGCCGCAGTTCGTCCGGCTGGGTGTGGCTCAGCCGCTCGACGACGCCAGTTTTCCGGCGATCGTGCCGCTGCTCGGCACCGGTCATCTCACGATCGACGCCAGCGCCACCGATTCACGCGTTTTCGGGCTTTTGCGCTGCTTGCTGTTGAGGCTGCTGGCCGCCGCCCCGGCCGGCTCGGTGCTGGTGCGGGGCGTCGACGGGGTGGGTGGCGGCGCCGTCTTCGGGCCCTTCGCCGACCTCTATGACGCCGGCCTGATGTCGCCGCCCGCCACCGATCGGCAGGGTCTGCGTGACGTGCTCGCCGAGGCCGACAAGTGGCTGCGCCCGGGCCGGGGTGGCCCGCCGCGCCGCAGCCGCCGCGACCGGATGATGCTGGTCGTCATCGCGAGTCTGCCCGAGCTGACCGAGGGCGAGGAGCTGCGGCGCATCGCGGCGCTGGCGCAGCAGGGCCCGGATTCCGGCCTGCACCTGATCGTGGCCGGTTGGCCGCCTCCCCCGTTGACCGCGGAGACCACCCAGGCACCGCTGCCGCGCACCACCAGCGTGTCGGTCCGCGACCCGTACGTGGTGATCGGCGACCCGCCCGGAGCGACGTACGGCTCGGCGCCGGAGGCGGTCTGGTTGAACGCCCCGGTCTACCTGGACGACGACCCGCCGCCGCATCTGGTCGACTCGGTCTGCCGCGAGCTTGCCACCCACTCGGCCGCCGCGTCCCAGGTCGGTCTCGCCGATCTGCTGCCCGAGCCGGGCGAGCCGCTGTGGTCCGGCGACGCGGCCGACGGGCTGGGCACGATCGTCGGGCACGACGGCGACACCCCGCTGGTGCTGCGTTTCAACGACCTGACCCCGCACTGGCTGGTCGGTGGCCGGTCGGGCGCCGGCAAGACCGCCTTCCTGATCAATGTGCTGTACGGCCTCGGCGCCCGGTACAGCCCCGCCGAGATGGCCCTCTACCTGCTGGATTTCAAGGAGGGTGTGTCGTTCGCCGAGTTCGTGCCGACCCGGCGCGACCGCACCTGGCTGCCGCATGCCCGGGCCGTGGGCGTCGAGTCCGACCGGGAGTACGGCCTGGCCGTCCTCCGCGAGTTGGACGCCGAGATGACCCGCCGCTCGGTGGCGTACAAGAGGGCGGGTGTGACCCGCTTCGCCGACCTGCGGCAGGTCGCCGCCGAGGAGGGTCAGTCGCGGGCGCTGCCGCGGGTCCTCTGTGTCATCGACGAGTTCCAGGTGCTGCTGGCCGGCAACGACCCGATCGCGACCGAGGCGGTGGGCCTGCTCGAGTCGCTGGCCCGCAAGGGCCGCTCGTACGGCATCCATTTGATCCTGGCGAGCCAGACCGTGCTCGGCGTCGAGGCGCTGTACGCGAAACGTGACTCGATTTTCGGCCAGTTCCCGGTGCGGATCGCGCTGCCCGGCGGCGGCGACGTGCTGGAGCCCACCAACGACTCGGCCGCCGGCCTGCCCCTGGGCACCGCCGTGGTGAACACCGCGGGTGGTCTCGGCGGCCCCCGCGGCGCGACCCGGGGCCACGAACGGGTGGTTCGCTTCCCCGACCCGCACGCCGACCGCGAGGCGCTGAGCGCCCTGCGGCACCGGTTGTGGGCCGCCCGCGACCCGGAGTCGGTCGCGCCGCGCATCTTCGCGGGGTACGCGCATCAGCATCTGGCCGACGACCCGACGTACCGGGCAGCGCTGGCCGGTCGGGCCGCCCGCCCGGCCGCCCTGGTGGGCCGGGCGATCGACGTGAACCTGTCGACGGCCGCGTTCCCGCTCGACTCGTCCCCGGGCCGGCATCTGGCGATCTTCGGCTCGTCGGCGTCCGGCTCGGAGGTGCTCGACGCCGCCGCCCGCAGCGTGGCCGCCTTCCATCAGCCGCGGACGGCCCGCTTCGTGATCTCGTCGCTGGTGGCCGAGGGCGACCGGCTCGCCGAGGCGATGGCCGCCGAGATCGGGCACCGGCAGGAGGTGTCGCTGGTCGACGCGGCGGGCCTGGCGAAGGAGATGGACCTGGAGAACCCGGGCTATCTGGTGGTGTTCGGGATGGACGCGGCCAGCCCGGGCAGCCTGCCGGGCCTGCGGCGGCTGCTGCGCGAGGGCCCGGGCCGCGGCGTGCACCTGCTGTCCTGGTGGCGGGGCATGCGCCGGTTCAGCGAGGAGACCGGCGGCAGCGCGGGCCGGGAGGATGTGGCGGGCCTGCTGTTCCTGAACTGCCCGCAGTCGGATGTGGCGCTGATGCTGGGCCGGCCGGTCGACTGGCACCCGCGGCCCAACCGAGCGCTGCTGCACGACCGCCACGCCGATCGCACCGTCACGGTCGTGCCGTTCCTGGAGCCGGAAAGCGACGAGCTATGACGGAACAGCAGCAGCCGGAAAGCGACGAGCTATGACGGAACAGCAGCAGCCGGAAAGCGACGAGCTATGACGGAACAGCAGGAGCAAGCGATCCCGGCGCAGGCCACGCCCCCGGCTCCCGGGCCGTGGGCCGACTATCTGACCGCGGCCCAGCGCCTCGATGCGGTCCGTCGCGCGGCCAGCACCGCGGCGGGCGAACAGCAGGCGGCCTCGACGGCAGCACGTCAAGAGCTTTCCGCCGTACGGGCACGGCTCGCTCCCCAGCAGGCGCGTTTGGTGCGCGACTTCGGCGTACCGGAAATGGATCTTGCCCCGCGCCTGGCGGAGGTGGAGTCGGCGTCGCTGGCCATGGCCGGCGGCCCGGCCGCCGTGCTCGCGGCGCTGCAGCAGGCGCGGCGGACCGCGGACGCCGCGGACGCCACCATCCTCGGACCGGCCCCCGGCGGCGGCGCACTGCGACCGGTGGCGCGCAACCTGCTGGTCTACGGTCCGTTCGCGGCCGCGGTGCTGATCGTGCAGATCGTGCTCTACCTCGTCGCCCCGCAGGGCTCGGTGCCGACGTATGCGCTGCTCTGCGGCCTGAGCATGCCGGTGCTCGCGTTCGGGCTGGGCTGGGTGACGATCGGCTTCGTCTACGGCGACAAGCAGACAAAGGTGGACCGCACCCCGATCCTGGGCGCGGTCATCTGTCTCACCCCGGTGCTGCTGACCTGCATGGGCGTCGGCCTAGTGGCATTTTTCAGATAAATCCGGTTTGCGAGGGCGGGACATGGCAAGCGTCGAAGAGGTCAAGGCCAACGTCGCCGCGTCGGTCGACGGCGCGGGCCGCGCCGCGAACAGCATCCGCCAGGTCAACGACCAACTCGAGGACGCGCTGGCGCTGCTCCGGATGACCGCGGTGGGCTCGTTCCACCCGTCGGTGGCGTCGGCGATCGCTCATCTTGAGCAGGCCCGCACCCGCCTGGACGAGGCAGCCCAGCTGACCCGCGCGGCGATGGACGCCGCCGACACCTTCCGGACAGTGATCTAGCCAGCCAGCACAGCGGTCAGGTCGACCTCGATCAGCTGACCCCGGTAGCCCAGCGCGGCCACCCCGAGCAGCGTGCTGGCCGTGCTGAAGGCCGGCGCCAGCGGCGAGGCGTTCAGCCGGTCCCAGACCCCGGCGAGGACGGCGCTGTCCGCGCTGACCACGTAGATGATCGACCGGACCACGTCGGCCGGGGTGGCGTCGACGGCCGCCAGCACCGCAAGGCAGTTGGCGACGACCTGGTCGGTCTGCGCGTCGTAGTCGCCGGGCGGGCCGACCACCGTGCCGTCCAGGTCGAGCGGGCATTGCCCGGCGAGATGGGCGAGACGGCCCGCGGGCGAGACGGTCACGTGGCTGTAGCCCGCGGTCTCGTGGACGGTCGGCGGATTCACCTTTTCGAGCACGCGGCCCAGTATCGCGTCGCCGGCGGCCGGCGGACACCGATTATCCGAACCAGCCGGGCACGTCGACCGGGAAGATCCCCGAGGGCACGACCGTACGCAGCGACGACTCGACCAGACGCACCCGGTCGGCACCGAGCTTCGCGACCCAGTCGGCCCGCAACCGGTCGAAGATCTCGGCGGACAACCGCAGGCTTTCCAGCCCGCGCGGGGTGAGCCGGACCAGTTTGCTGCGCGCGTCCCGCGGGTCGTCCACGCGCTCCACGTAGCCGAGCGCCTCGAGCCGGTCGATGGTCTTGCCGGCGGCCTGTTTGGAGACGCCGAGCCGCCGCCCGACCTCGCTGGCGCTGGCGCCGTGCACCCCGATGGCCTGCATGGCGAAGCCGTACACCGGGCGGACGTCGGGATGACCGCGGACGGCGAGCTCGGCGTGCAACTGGTCGATCAGCGAGCGGAAGCCGGCGAACAGCAACAGCGGCAGCTCCCAGCCGGGCGGATCTTGAGCAACAAAAGACATTGGCAAACTCGACAACCTGGTTTACGGTTTAGACAACGTAGTTGTCCATCCTACCGGAGGAAGATCGTGTTCACCCAGCACACCCTGGAGTCCGCCCCGGCCGCGTCCCGGCCCTTCATCGAGGCGACCGTGGAACACCTGGGCCACCTGCCCGACGCGGTGTCCAAGCTCGCCGAGTCCCCCGAGATGCTCGGCGGGTTCCTGCAGGCCAGCGGCCTGTTCGAGGCCAGCACGCTGGACCCGCTCGCCCAGGAGGTCCTGGTCATGACGATCGCGACCCGCAACGGCTGCCGAGTCTGCATCGCCATGCACACCGGCCGCCTGCGGCAGCTCGAGGCCGACCCGGCCCTGATCACCGCGCTACGAGGCCAGACGCCGGTGGACGACCCCCGACTGGAGGCGATGCGGCAGTTCACCCTGCGCGTGCTCGCCACCACCGGCGACGTCCCCGACGATCAGGTCGAGGAGTTCCTGGCCGCCGGCTACACCCGACGCAACGCGCTGGAGGTGGTGCTCGGCATCGGGACGTACACGATGTCGACGCTGGCCAATCGGCTGGTCAAGGCCTAACGGGCGTTGATCAGAGCCATCGCTTCGGCCCGCACCTTGCCATCGGTCTGGAAGGCGCCCCGCACCGCGCTGGTGATCGTGCGGGCGCCGACCTTGCGGATCCCGCGCATCTCCATGCACAGGTGCTCGCATTCGAGTACCACGATCACGCCGCGCGCCTCCAGCCTCGACAGCAGCAGGTCGGCGATCTGCGAGGTGAGCCGCTCCTGCACCTGGGGCCGGCGGGCGTAGACCTCGACCAGGCGGGCCAGCTTGGACAGGCCGGTGATCCGGCCGTGCGTGCCGGGGATGTACCCGAGGTGGGCGACGCCCTTGAACGGGAGCAGGTGATGCTCGCACATGCTCAGCACCTCGATGTCGCGGACCAGCACGAACTCCTCGTGGTCCGCCTCGAACGTGGTGGTGAGCACCTTCGCCGGGTCGACCCGGAGGCCCGCGAACAGCTCGGCGTACGCCCGAGCGACCCGGGCGGGAGTCCGCGCCAGGCCGTCCCGGTCCGGGTCCTCACCGATGGCGATGAGGATCTCCCGGACCGCCTTCTCGATCCGGGCCAGGTCGACGGCAACCTCCACCGGGGTACCGGTGAGCTTGCCGTCGACCAGGCGCGCGGCGAGATAGTCGAGATCGCCGTCGTCGCTGATCAGTTACTGCCTTCCGCGAGGCCGTTGGTGTTAGCGCCGAAGGCGAACTGCCCGTCCACCTCGGCCTGAGCCTTCAACTTCTCCCGCTCGGCGGGGGTGAGCACCGGAGGTGCCTCGGAGGGCAGCCGCTTGCCGAAGCCGTTGAACGGCGACATCGGCGGCCGCTTGACGACCCGGGTGCAGATCCGGTCCATGTCCTCGCGGGTGATGGTCTCCTTCTCCATCAGCTCGAGGACCATGGTGTCGAGCACGTCGCGGTACTCGACCAGGATCTCCCACGCCTCGTCGTGCGCGAGCTCGATCAGCGCCCGGACCTCGGTGTCGATGTCCGCGGCGACCGCGTCCGAGTAGTCCCGCTCGTGGCCCATGTTGCGGCCCAGGAACGGCTCGTCGCCGGCGGTGCCGTACTTGACGGCGCCCAGCTTCGAGCTCATGCCGTACTGGGTGACCATGGCGCGGGCCAGGCCGGAGGCCTTCTCGATGTCGTTACCGGCGCCGGTGGTGGGCTCGTGGAAGACGAGTTCCTCGGCGGCCCGGCCACCCAGCGCGTACGCCAGGGTGTCGATCATCTCGGCCCGGGTCTGGGTGTACTTGTCCTCGGTCGGCAGCACCAGGGTGTGCCCGAGCGAGCGGCCACGCGGCAGGATCGTCACCTTGTGCACCGGGGCGGAGTGCGGCAACGCGTACGCCACCAGCGCGTGCCCGCCCTCGTGGTACGCGGTGATCTTCTTCTCGTTGTCGCTCATCGCCCGGGTACGCCGCTCGGGGCCGGCGATCACCCGGTCGATCGACTCCTCGAGGAACTCGTTGGAGATCGCCCGCTTCTCGTTGCGCGCGGTGAGCAGGGCGGCCTCATTGATCACGTTGGCCAGGTCGGCGCCGGAGAAACCGGGCGTGCGACGGGCCACCGAGTCGAGGTCGACGTCGGGCGTGAACGGCTTGCCCTTGGCGTGCACCCGGAGGATCGCCTTGCGGCCCTCCATGTCCGGGTTGTCCACCGGGATCTGCCGGTCGAAGCGACCCGGGCGCAGCAGCGCCGGGTCGAGGATGTCCGGCCGGTTGGTGGCCGCGATCAGGATGACGCCGCCCTTGGTGTCGAAGCCGTCCATCTCGACGAGCAGCTGGTTGAGCGTCTGCTCGCGCTCGTCGTGACCGCCGCCCATGCCGGCGCCGCGGTGCCGGCCGACGGCGTCGATCTCGTCGACGAACACGATCGCCGGGGCGTTGGACTTGGCCTGCTCGAACAGGTCACGCACCCGGCTCGCGCCGACGCCCACGAACATCTCGACGAAGTCCGAGCCGGAGATCGAGTAGAACGGCACCCCGGCCTCGCCGGCGACCGCACGGGCCAGCAGCGTCTTACCGGTTCCGGGCGGGCCGAACAGCAGCACGCCCTTCGGGATCTTGGCGCCGAGGGCCTGGTACTTCGCGGGGTTCTGGAGGAAGTCCTTGATCTCGTGGAGCTCCTCGACCGCCTCTTCGGCGCCCGCCACGTCGGCGAACGTGGTCTTCGGCGTGTCCTTGGTGATCATCTTGGCCTTGGACTTGCCGAAGTTGAGCACCCGGGAGCCGCCGCCCTGCATCTGCGACATGAACAGCAGCAGCAGGACCACCAGAATGGCGATCGGCAGCAGGTTGATCAGCAGGCTGAACAGGATGTTGTCACCG
Source organism: Actinoplanes sp. KI2 (assembly GCF_025630775.1). Lineage (GTDB taxonomy): Bacteria > Actinomycetota > Actinomycetes > Mycobacteriales > Micromonosporaceae > Actinoplanes. The sequence goes on along the minus strand of NZ_JAOSZE010000001.1, from coordinate 327,270 downwards.
GAGACCGTGGTGTTGATCGTCCCGGTGATGTATCCGGCCTTCTTGGCGTCCTGGACGTCCGTCCAGACGACCTGGGTCGTGTCGGACGGATACTGAGTTTCGATCTTGTCGGTCGTCTTGCCTTCGATCTTCTCGGACTGCGCGAGGTCGATCTGGAGCGTCTGCTCCTTGTCCTTGATAACGACCTTCTTGATGCCCGGCTGATTCAGGCGCTCCAGCGCGACCGAGGAATCGACACGCTGATAGCTCGGACTATTGGTGAAGAACGAACTCAGCGCGATAACGCCGATGATCACCAGAATGATCCAGACCACCGGGCGGCGGAAGAAACGCGTACGCTCCATGCTGTTGTCGGGCGGCGAGCGCCCGGACCCTCCTGATCGGCGTCCTGGTCACCTCAACGTCGCCGCCCCATCGGCGGCCCCTCCGGCGCTTGTGACACTGCGTCCATCGGTCACTCGACGGTACACCGTACGTGCCGATCGCGAACCCGTGAGCCCGCTGGCCGGACACACCCACGCACGCGACCGTTCAGCCTGCTTTCGTGGCAAATCCACCCATAAAGACGAATTCTGAGAACAGGCTGAGAAACGGTTCAGCTACGGGCGTAGACCTCGGGCTTCAGGACGCCCACGTAGGGCAGCTCACGGTAGCGCTCGGCGAAGTCCAGACCGTAACCGACCACGAACTCGTTCGGGATGTCGAACCCGACGTACTTCACCGGCACCGTCACCTTGACCGCGTCCGGCTTACGGAACAGCGCGACCACCTCGACGCTCGCCGCCGAGCGCGACCGGAGGTACTTCATCAGCCAGGAGAGGGTCAGGCCCGAGTCGACGATGTCCTCCACGACGACCACGTGCCGGCCGGTGATGTCGCGGTCCAGGTCCTTGAGGATGCGCACCACGCCCGACGAGGTGGTGCCCTGCCCGTAGGAGGAGACCGCCATGAACTCCATCTCGGTGGAGGGGCCGTGGTGACCCAGCGCCCGGGCGAAGTCGGCCATGAACATCACGGCGCCCTTGAGCACGCAGACCAGCAGGATCCCGCCCTCGACGTCGGCATGGTCGGCCGAGACCTGCTTCGCCAGCTCGGCGGTCTTTTCCCGGATCTGCTCCTCGGAAATGATCACGTGATCGATGTCGGCGTCGTACCAGGTGCCGTCAGCCATGCCGTAAGACTGCCGTATGAAGGTTGCCGCGCGCCGCACGGGGCGGCCGTCGAGCCCGGGCGAACCGCTGGAAAAGTGCCCGTTCCACCCGGTAAGACCGACGAATCAGGCACGCCGAGTGACAGTTCTCACAGCGGGTCAGGGCACCCGAACGAGTCGCCCGCGCTCCCGGGCCACCCGGATACCGCCGGGCAGGTGCACCGGCCCCTGGCCGTGCCAATCGGTGATCAACGCGTCGAGCGCCTGGACGTGGCGATGGGACAGCGCCGCCCCGGAGGCGCCCAGCTCCTTGGCCCAAGCATGAAGCACCCGGGTTCGGATCGCATCCACCATTTCCGACAAATCTGAAATGCGAAGACCATTGCTTTCGTACGCCGAGAGCAACGCCGAACGAGCCAGCCTGTCCAAGGCCGCACTGTCCGCAGCAATCTGCCCCGCCGAGCGGGCGAGGTTCGCCACCACGGCCGGCCCCAGCGCTTCGACCAGCGCCGGAAGGGCCGCGCCACGCACCCGAGACCGGGCGAAGGCCGGGTCCACGTTGTGCGGGTCGTCCCACGGCACCAGCCCCTGAGCGGCGCAGGCCTTGCGGGTGTCGGCCCGCGACACGTCCAGCAGCGGCCGCAGGAAGATCCCCTTCCGGTACGGCATCCCGGCCAGCCCTCGCGGCCCAGCCCCTCGCGCGAGCGCCAGCAACACCGTCTCCGCCTGGTCGTCCCGGGTGTGCCCGAGCAGCACCGCGGCGGCGCCGCACGTCGCGGCAACCGCGGAAAGCGCCTCGTACCGGGCGGACCGCGCCGCCGCCTCGGGGCCGCCGGGCCGACCGGCAACCGCCACCGTGGCGATCTCAACCGGGTCAAAGCCGACACTCCGCGCCCAGTCAGCGACCCCCGACGCCCGCGCGGCCGACCCGTCCTGCAGCCCGTGATCCACCGTCACGAGCCCCACCGCATGCCCGACAAATCGGGCAGCGGCCGCGAGGGCCAGCGAATCCGCACCCCCCGAGCAGGCCACCAGCACAAGCCCGTCGGCCGGCAGCGACCGGCGCACCGCCAGCCGTACCGCCGCGACCGCCGCCGGGATGCGCGCCACCTACCCGCCGATCGCCGGCTGCGGCCCGTGCACCCGGGTCACCCAGGCATCCGGGTCGCCCAGCTCGTCGAGCCGCGGGAGGGTCAGCGGCGAGTCGAAGACCTTGTTGAAGCCGGCCATCCCGACCCGCTCGACGACGCCGTGCACAAACTTGCGGCCCTCGGCGTACTGCCGCATCTTGACCTCGATGCCGAGCAGCCGGCGCACCGCCTTCTCCAGCGGGTTGCCGCTCTCCCGCCGCCGGTTGAACTTGGCCCGGATCGAGTCGACGCTCGGGATCACCTCGGGGCCGACGCCGTCCATCACGAACTCGGCGTGCCCCTCGAGCAGCGTCATCAGCGCGGTGAGCCGGTCGAGCACCGCCTTCTGGGCGGGGGTCTGCACGATGTCGAGCACCGAGGCGCGGCTCTCCGGGTCGCGCAGGGCGTCGGAAAGGGTGGCCACGCTGCGGCGCAGCCGCTCGACGATGTGCTCGCCGCTCTGCGACGCGTCGGTGAAGGCCTGCACCTCGCCCAGGAAGTACCCGCGCATCCACGGCACGGCGGTGAACTGGGTGCGGTGGGTCACCTCGTGCAGGCAGACCCAGAGCCGGAAGTCGCGCGGGTCGGCGCCGAGCTTGCGCTCCACCTCGACGATGTTCGGCGCGTTCAGCAGCAGCTGGCCGGGATTGCCGGAGAACACTTCGTACTGTCCCAGCACGCGGCCGGAGAGGTAGGCCAGGATGGTGCCGGCCTGCACGCCGGTGACCCGGGAGCCGATCGCGTCGGCGAACCCGCCCGGCGGCCGTTCCCCGGCGAGCCGGGCGACCAGCGGGATGATCACCTGCTTGAGGCCCTGGATGTTGACGGCGGCCCAGTCCTTGCGGTCGACCACGCGCACCGGCGCGACCTCGACCTGCGGATTCAGACCGGTGTACGCGGCGACGTGCCCGGCCGCCTCATCGGTGAGCGCCCGCAGCTCGGACACCACCGCCATCGCATCCTCGTAGGAGACCGCGGGCCCGGATTTGGAGAGGGCCCCGGCGGTCGCCGCGGCCAGATCCCAGTCAACGAACTGCGCCATGACCCCACCGTACCCGCGGATTTCCAGCCCGAACTCCGGTGAAACCCTGACTCAAGAATCACTCAGCAACCGCAGGCGACCAGGCGCGCCGGCACCCGGTCCAGGGCGTCCTTGGCCGCGTAGGCGTTGCTCGACCCGCTCGCCATGATCGCGAAGACCAGCAGTCGCCCGTCCCTGGTGACCAGCTCGCCGGCCATCGTGTTGACCCCGCTTAGCGTGCCCGTCTTGGCCCGCACGACGCCGTACGCGGCCCGGTTCACCGTGGGCGAGTCGAACCGGCCCTGCAGCGTCCCCGACCAGCCCGCCACCGGCAGGCCGCCGAAGATCCCGGTGATCGCCGGCTGCTTCCCGTTCGCCGCGAGCGCCAGCACCTGGGTGAGCAGCAACGGGCTGATCCCGTTGTGCCGGGAGAGCCCGCTGCCGTCGTACAGGTCGGCCTCGTCGCCGGCCAGCCCCAACGCCCGCAGCTTCGCGATCATCGCGTCGGTCTCGCCGTCGAAGGTGGCCGGCCGACCGGCCGCGATCGCCACCTGCCGGGCCAGCACCTCGGCGAGGATGTTGTCGCTCTGCTCGAGCATCCAGTCGGTGATCTGCACCAGCGGCGGCGACTTCACCTCGCCGAGCCGGGCGCCGGGCGCGACACCGGTGGCGGCCAGCGCCGACGGCGCCTTACCCCGCTTGACCGTCGCGGCCGAGACCCCGAGCAGCTTCGCGAACGCCTGACCGGCCGAGATGGCCGGATCGGCGAACCGCGGATCGCCACCGTGCTCGTTGTGGACCGGTTTGACCCGCCCGCCGTTGGTCATCAGCGACTGGACCTTGGCCACCTGCCCGTCCGGGGAGACGTCGCCGGGTGACCAGCCCAGCCCGGTCTGCGGGCCGCCGAACAGCGAGGTGTCCACCAGCACCCGGGTCGGCCTGGTGCCGCCGAGTGCCGTCTTGACCTGCGCCGCGAGCTGGTCGAGCCGGGCCGCACCCGGGTACAGCCCCCGCGCGCCCACCGACAGCGTCGGATCGCCGCCGCCCACCAGCACCACCTCGCCCGGCACGCTGCCGGCCACCGCCGTGGTGCTCAGCCGATAACCCGGCCCGCGGGAAGCGAGCACGGTCGCCGCGGTCAGCAGCTTCGTCGTCGAGGCCGGGGTGGCCGGCACGTCGGCGTTCCGGTCGTACAGCGCCTGCCCGGACGCCACGTCCACCACCGACACGCTCACCGTGCTGCCCAGCGCCTTCGCGCGGACCAGCGGATCGAGCGCCGCTTTCACCTTCGCCGCGTCCGGCGCCCGGCCCCCGCCGACGACGGGCGCCAGCACCGGCGACGGAGCCGGATCCGGCCCGAGCGTCGCCTTCGTCGGCGTGCCGAGCACCTCGCTCCCGAGCCAGCCCTTCACCCGGCCGGGTTGCACCAGCCCGAGCGTCGCAACCCCGACAACCACCACCACGACGACCGCGAGCAAGGCGTAAATCTTGCGCCCTTTTCCGGTACGGGATGAATTGACAGGTCCCGCTTCGACCGGGCGATCGCCGTCGTTGGTCCGGGCCGTTGCGCCCGCTGCGGGCTGACCTGCCGGGTTGCGCTCGCCGCCGCCCCCACTACCGGACCAGTCCCGCGCCACCCACCCCGGCTCGGCCGTCCCGGCCTCGACGCCCGGTCCACCGGCGGCCACCTGTGCAGCCGGTCCACCGGCGGCCACCTGTGCAGCCGGTCCACCGGCGGCCACCTGGGCACTTCCGCGAGGCAGGCGCTCGGTGTGCGACTCCGCCGCGGCCGCGGCCGCGTTCGCCGGCGCCGCCGCGTTCATCGGCGCCGCCGCTCTGCCGTAGGTGCCGGCCGCGGGCGGCGTGGCCCACGCGCCCCGCGCCTGCTCGGCCGACTCGGGCGGCGGCGCGGCGGGCCGCCCGTCGGTCGTGGGCCACGGGTTGCCAGGAGTCCGGGGTTCCATTTGCTGATCTTCCGCCCATTTCGCGCCGCTCGGATGCTGCCCATCCAATTCCACCCGACCAGGTGGCAACGCCGCATCGGCCGCCGGGAAACGCCCCGGCGGCGTGGCCCACGCCGACCCATCCGGCGCCTCGGAAGATCCGGAAGGAAGGCTCGCGCGACTCGCGGGTGCGCTAGCGTTTCCGGGGGGATGATGCGGCTCGGGCGCGCGGTCGTAAACGGGCCCGCTGTGTGAATCTTGCCTCCCCACGCGCCCCTCCTCGTCCGCCGCGCCAGACTTAGGGGAGACTAGCGACATCCGGCACATCGTCGCGCGCGGATCCTGTGGGCCCTGATCTTCAGCCTCGGTTCCCCGCCTGTCGTGACCGGTATTTTCGGTGGGCGAGTCAAGGGAGCAAAACTATGGATTTCGACGTTTTGGTTGAGATCCCCAAGGGCCAGCGCAACAAGTACGAGGTCGACCACAAGACGGGCCGCATCCGTCTCGACCGGACCCTGTTCACCGCGACGCAGTACCCCGCGGACTACGGCTTCATCGAGGGCACCCTCGGCCAGGACGGCGACCCGCTGGACGCCCTGGTGCTGGTGCAGGAGCCCACCTTCCCGGGCTGCCTGATCCGGTCCCGCGCGATCGGCATGTTCCGGATGAGCGACGAGAAGGGCCGCGACGACAAGGTCCTCTGCGTCCCCTACGAGGACCCGCGTCAGGAGCACCTGCGCGACATCCACCACCTGGGCGAGTTCGACCGGATGGAGATCCAGCACTTCTTCACCGTCTACAAGGACCTCGAGCCGGGCAAGTCGGTCGAGGGCGCCACCTGGGTCGGCCGCGTCGAGGCCGAGGAGGAGATCCGGGCGTCGTTCAAGCGCGCCGAGGTTGTCGACGCCGAGGGGCACGAGCAGCACTGATCGGCCGGCTCCGGCCGGCGCCCCGCAAGTCCGTTCGTGGCCAGCCCACCCAGCACGAGCCACCACCCCGGCCTCCGACCGCGGCACGACCCCCGCCGCGGTTGGGGCAGCCGTGCCGCTCAGAGCAGGACAGCCGTGCCGCTCAGAGCAGGACAGCCGTGCCGCTCAGAGCAGGACAGCCGTGCCGCTCAGAGCAGGACAGCCGTGCCGCTCAGAGCGAGATGTTGCCGACGGCGTCGTAGAGGCCGACCACCGCGCAGGCCACCGGGATCACCGAGACGACCACGAGAGTGTCCACGAGGTCCGCGGCCCGGCCCAGGTAGGGCGACGGCGGCCGGGTGGAGTAGGTAGCCCCCGCCACCACGGTGACGATCGCCAGCAGCAGCGCCGCGACGACGAGCACCAGCAGCAGCGTCGCGGTGGCCGAGCGGAGCAGGCCGACCCCGAGCGCGAAGACGCCGACCAGGCCGCCGACCACCAGCGGCACCCGCTGCCGCAGGGTCACGAACAGCCGGGACCGCAACAGCAGCGAGGTGGCCGAGACCACCAGCAGGATGCGCGCGGACAGCGACCCGGACGTCGCCAGCACCGCGAACGCCCCCGCCGCCAGCACCGTGTGCCCGAGCAGCATGCCGGCCAGCAACTCCTCGGTCCGGGTGACCGCCGCGAACACCGCTTCCCGGTCGGGCCGCTCGCGGGCCGAGTCGAGCACCTGGCCGGCGGTGAACCCGGCCGCGCCGTCGGTGCCGGTGGGCAGCGTGACCGGCGGTGTCGGCATCTTGCCGAACCGGATGGCCAGCAGCGGCAGCGCCCCGATCCCGCAGACCAGCACCGAGATCAGCACCGCCGCCGCGCCCGCCGCCGTGGTGAACATGCTCACCACCGCGGACACCGCGCCGAGCAGGCCGACCACCACGCCGGCGGTGAACAGTCGCTGCGAGGCGGCCACGCCGATCCCGCCGAGCACCGCCACGATCAGTAGCGCCGCCGAGCCGGCCAGCAGCTCCGAGTCGCCCAGCCAGGGCAGGGGCGCGAGCACGCCGACCCGGTCGGTCGAGGCGACCAGGAGCGCGCCGCCGGCAAAGGCATAGGGCATCGCGTACGCGCCGAGCGCCGCGCCCGCCCGCCCGTCGTTGTAGGCCCGCGAGGCGGTGACGCCGGCGAACGCGAGCACGACCGCGACGACCAGCGCGACGTAGGCGGCGGCGGTCCAGGCCGGACCGGCCAGCATGACCGCGATCAGGCCGATGCCCAGCAGCACCCCGGCCGCGGCCAGCGTGGCCGTCCGGGTGGAGGAGCCGGTCCACACGCTGCCCCGCCGGCGGGCGCCCTCGGCGATCGCCTCGACCACGTCGTCGTACTCGAGCTCGGGCCAGTCGTTGTGCGCGGGGACGAGGTGCAGCACCTCCCCGTCGCGTACGCCCTGCGGGTATAGACCCTGGGTGGTCGTCAGCGCGACACCGTCGGTGCGCCGGAGCACCCACCCGCCATGCTTCTCGCCGTCGTCGGCGAGGCCCTCGCCGGCGTACCGGAGCACCTCGGGCAGCAACTCGGCGAGCGGCACGTGCTCGGGCAGGGCGACGTCGACGCGGCGGCTCGGCGCGCTGATCGTGATGCGGGCGAGGCCGACGCTCACGAGCCCACCGCCGACGACGAATCGGTACGAAGGGCCATGAGCAGGCCTATTTCACGATATCTACGGCTCATGGCTTTTCGTTTCCCATCGATCGTTGTCAAGCCTTGTGTCGGCTTTATTGTGGCAGGTAGGGCGGTCGGAGGGAGGCTGCGGAACGGTCCGCACTTTACCTACCATGGGCTCGTCGCGATGTCCGGCTTCCGGCACGCGCACGGGGGGTGACCACACACCCTTGTGGATGAAGGGGACAAAACACGCATGAGCACGGTGGTGATCAAGCGATCGGCGCGCCGTGCCGCGCCGGAGATCCCGACGGGCGAGATCGCCGTCGAGCCTCCTCCGGAGATCCCGCAGACGACGGGCGGACGCTGGCAGCAGGCCATGATGGCGCTGCCGATGCTCGGCGGCTCGGTGGCCATGGCGATGATGATGGGCCAGGGCCGGGGCGGCGCGTACGGCTACGTGATCGGCGGCCTGTTCGGCGTCTCCTCGATCGCGATGCTCACCACCAGCTTCGGCGCCAGCGGCTCGCCCAAGAAGGCGGAGATGATGGCCGCCCGCCGGGAGTACCTGCGACACCTGGCCGGCCTGCGCCGCCGGGTGCGCGAGACGGCGACCCGGCAGCGGGTCGGCATGCTCTACCGGCACCCCGACCCCAACCAGCTCTGGTCGACCGCGGGCAGCTACCGGGTGTGGGAGCGCCGCCCAGCCGACCCCGACTTCGGCGTGGTCCGGCTCGCGGTCGGCCCGCAGACCCTCGCAACCCCGCTGATCCCGCCGGAGACCCGGCCGCTGGACGAGCTCGAGCCGATGACCGCGGGCGCGCTGCGGCGCTTCCTGGACGCGTACTCGGTGGTGCCGGACCTGCCGGTGGCGGCCTCGCTGCGCGGCTTCGCCCGGGTCTTCCTGCGCGGCGCCGGGCCCACCGGCGAGCCGGACGCCCGCGCGCTGACCCGGGCGGTGATCTGCCAGCTCGCCACGTTCCACGCCCCGGACGACATGATCGTCGCGATCTGCGCCGGACCGGACCGCCGGGCGTACTGGGAGTGGGTCAAGTGGCTGCCGCACAACCTGCACCCGTCGCGAACCGACGCGCTCGGCCACGTGCGGCTGGTCGCGAGCACCGGCCCCGACCTGGAACGCCTGCTCGAGGACGTGATCGGCAGCCGGCCACGGTTCGGCTCCGGCACCGGCGGCCACTCGCCGCACGTGGTGATCGTGCTGGACGGCATCGACCTCAAGGGCGCCACCCAGCTCGACGACGGCATCGACGGGGTCACCGTGCTCGACCTCGACGAGCAGCCACCGCGCATGCTGGACCGGTCGCTGCTGGTGCTCGAGGTCGCACACGTGGGCGGCCGGCGCGTCCTGAACACGTACTCGATGGACCACGAGGCCGAGGTGGGCACGCCCGACCAGCTGAGCGTCGAGCAGGCCGAGGCGGTGGCGCGCCGGCTGTCCCCGCTGCGGCTGGCCGCGATGTCGAAGTCGTCGGACACCCCGCTGGCCACCGAGATGGGCCTGGCCGAGCTGCTCGGGCTGGGCGATCCGGAGACGTTCAGCGTCACGCAGAGCTGGACCCCCCGCCCCAACCGGGACAAGCTGCGCGTGCCGATCGGCCTGGGCGCCGACGGCAGCGCCGTCGAGCTCGACCTCAAGGAGTCGGCGCAGGACGGCATGGGCCCGCACGGCCTGCTGATCGGCGCCACCGGCTCCGGCAAGTCCGAGCTGCTGCGCACGCTGGTGATGGCGCTCGCCGCGACCCATTCGTCCGAGACGCTCAACTTCGTGCTGATCGACTTCAAGGGCGGCGCCACGTTCTCGTCGCTCGACCGGCTCCCGCACACCGCCGCCGTGATCACCAACCTGGCCGACGAGCTGGTGCTGGTCGACCGCATGGTGGACGCGATCGACGGCGAGATGATCCGCCGCCAGGAGCTGCTGCGGAAGGCGGGCAACTACGCCAGCCTGCGCGACTACGAGAAGGCGCGGTCCGGTGGCGCCGCGCTGCCCCCGCTGCCCTCGCTGCTGGTCATCTGCGACGAGTTCTCCGAGCTGCTCAGCGCAAAGCCCGACTTCATCGACCTGTTCGTCCAGATCGGCCGACTGGGCCGGTCGCTCGGCGTGCACCTGCTGCTGGCCAGCCAGCGGCTCGAGGAGGGCCGGCTCCGCGGCCTGGACACCCACCTGTCGTACCGGATCGGTCTGCGGACCTTCTCGGCGCTGGAGTCCCGGGCCGTGCTCGGCGTGCCCGACGCCTACGAGCTGCCCCGCTCGCCCGGCCACGGCTACCTGAAGTTCGGCACCGAGCCGTTGCTGCGCTTCAAGGCCGCGTACGTGTCCGGCCCGCTGCACAAGACCGGCGCTCGCGCGGCGGCCGGTGGTGCGGCCGCAGTCCCGCAGGTGCTCGAATACTCGACGCGCTACGTCCCCGCGCCCAAGCCGGCGAAGCCGGTCGAACCGAAGCCGGAGGACATCCCCGCCGGCGAGAGCGTGCTCGACGTGATGGTCGACCGGCTCAACGGCCAGGGGCCGCCGGCACACCAGGTGTGGCTGCCGCCGCTCAACCTGTCGCCGGCCCTCGACGAGCTGCTCGGCTCGGTGGTCGCCGACCCGGTGCGCGGCCTCGCGTTCGCCAACCCCGAGCTGCACGGCGCGCTGCAGGTGCCGATCGCGGTCATCGACAAGCCGCGCGAGCAACTGCGTGACGTGATGTGGCTGCAGCTGGCCGGGTCGGCCGGGCACGTCTCGATCGTCGGCTCGACGCTCTCCGGCAAGTCGACCGCGCTGCGCTCGATGATCTGCGGTCTCGCGCTCACCCACACCCCGGCCGAGGTGCAGGTCTACTGCCTCGACTTCGGCGGCGGCTCGCTCACCACGATCCGCGACCTGCCGCACGTCGGCGGCGTCTCCGGCCGGCTCGACGCGGTCGGTGTCCGGCGTACGGTCGGCGAGATCCAGACCCTGCTCACCGAGCGCGAGTCGCGGTTCGCGGCGATGGGCATCGACTCGATGGCGTCCTACCGCCGACGCCGGGCCAACAAGGCCGGCACGGGCGCCGACGCCGACCCGTTCGGCGACGTGTTCCTGGTGGTCGACGGCTGGTCCACGCTCCGCAAGGACTACGAGGAGCTCGAGCCGGTGATCACCGACATCGCCACCCGCGGCCTGTCCTACGGCATCCACGTGGTCGCCTCGAGCTCGCGCTGGATGGACTTCCGGCCGGCGATCCGCGACCTGTTCGGCTCCCGGCTGGAGCTGCGGCTGGGCGACCCGAGCGACTCGGTGATCAACCGGCGCGCCGCGATGAGCGTGCCGGAGAAGCCGGGCCGCGGCATCGTCGAGCACCCGACCGACAAGAGCAAGTTCCTCCACTTCCTGACCGTGCGGTCCGAGCTTGCCTCGATGGCCGACACGAACGCGCTGGTCAAGGCGGTCGCCACCAACTGGCAAGGCCCGCTCGCCCCGCGCGTGCGGATGCTGCCCTCGTCCGTCCCGTACTCCGAAATGGACCTCGAACGCAGCAGCGGCCTGCGCCTGCCGATCGGCATCTCCGAGGCCGACCTCCAGCAGGTCGAGATCGACTTCGCGTCGGACCCGCACTTCCTGCTGTTCGGCGACGCCGAGTGCGGCAAGAGCTCGTTCCTGCGGGCGCTGGCGACCTCGGTGATCCGGCGGTTCTCGCCGGAGGAGGCCCGGATCATCCTGGTCGACTACCGGCGCAGCCTGATGGACCTGCCCGAGTCGGAACACCGCATCGGGTACGGGATCCAGGCGCAGAAGACGCTCGAGCTGATGCAATCGGTGGCGGGCTACATGGAACGCCGCCTGCCCGGCCCGGACGTCACCGCCCAGCAGCTGCGCGACCGGTCCTGGTGGACCGGCCCGGAGCTGTTCGTCCTGGTCGACGACTACGACCTGGTGGTGGCCGGCCCGACCAACCCGCTGACCCCGCTGCTCGAGTACCTCCCGCAGGCCCGCGACGTCGGCCTGCACCTGGTGCTCACCCGGCGGGCCGGCGGCGCGAGCCGGGCGCTGTACGAGCCGGTGATCCAGCGGCTGCGCGAGCTGTCGGCGCCCGGCATGGTGATGTCCGGTCCGTCCGACGAGGGTGCTCTGATCGGCGCGGTCAAGCCCACGCTGCTGCCGCCGGGACGTGGCCGCCTCCTCACCCGTCGTGAGGGCATCCGGCTGGTGCAGCTGGCACATCAGCCGCCGTTTGCCTGAAACCCCCGATTTGACAGACTCCCGGTGCGATATACATCGACCAACCCCAGCAATATCGCGCCGTTTCGGAGTAATCTGCATCGACCGTTCAGGATCGGATGGCGATGCACCCCGCGACTGTTGCGAGCACGACCGCCCTCTCCCGGGTGCGATGCAGCGTGCCCGCCGGTGGTGTGCGTTGCTGAGCGCCTGGCGCCTCGCCTCGGCCGCGCTCGCCGGGGTCGTGGCGCTCGTCGTGCCGGCCGCGCCCGCGATGGCCGACCCCGTCACCGCCGATCCCCTGACCACCGGCCCGCTGACCACCGGCCCGCTGACCGCTGACCCTCTCGCCGCCGGCCCGCTGACCGCTGACCCTCTCGCGACCGGCCCGCTGACCGCCGTGGGCAAGCCACTCGCCGAGCCGGTCAACCCGCTGGTCGGCGACGAGGTCCGCGGCGACGAGTGGTATCTACGCAAGCTGAACATCCAGGGCGCGTGGACGTATTCGACCGGCGCCGGCGTCACGGTCGGCGTGATCGACTCGGGCGTCGACGCCACCCACCCCGACCTGCAGGGTCAGGTGCTGCCCGGCCTGGACCTGGTGGACCCGAAGGGTGACGGCGACACCGACCTGGTCGGCCACGGCACCACCGTCTCGGCGATCATCGCGGGCCGCGGCGACGACTCGTCCGGCATCATCGGCATGGCTCCCAAGGCCAAGATCCTTCCGGTACGCGTACTCGACGAGGAAAACCGCTACAACGACGCGATCATCGTGGCCAAGGGCGTCCGCTGGGCGGTCGACCACGGCGCCCGGGTGATCAACCTGTCGCTCGGCGGCAACGGCTTCAGCGCGACCCTGTCCGCGGCGCTCGACTACGCGTTCGCCAAGGACGTGGTGGTGATCGCCTGCACCGGCAACACGAGCGCCTCATCGGACACCGACGTGTGGTACCCGGCCCGCGAGCCCGGGGTGATCGCGGTGGCCGGCATGGAGAAGGACAGCAACCAGCTCTGGTCCGGCTCGATCACCGGCAAGGAGACCGTGGTGACCGCGCCGGCCACCCAGTTGGTCGGCGCCCAGTCCGGCGGCGGCTACTGGAAGGTGCAGGGCACCAGCTTCGCGGCACCCATGGTGACCGGCACGGCGGCGCTGATCCGCTCCCGCTGGCCGACCATGCCGGCCGGCGAGGTGATCAACCGAATCATCCGCACCGCCACCGACCGCGGCCCGACCGGCCGCGACGCCACCTACGGCTACGGCGAGATCAACCCGACCGGCGCCCTGACCGCCTCGGTCCCGGCCATCTTCGAGAACCCGCTGGACGACTCACCGTCCCCCGGCGTCGCCCGCTTCGGCTCAGCGCCCGCCCCCGGCCAGGCCCTGTCCGCCCCGGACGAAACCTCGCTCCCGGCCCAGCACGCCGCCGCCGGCCAGGCCGCCTCCCCGGCCACGATCGCCCCCAAGCCGACCGGCCACGCCTGGCTGCTGGCCGCGGGCCTGCTGCTCATCTCCGCGACAGCCGCACTGCTGACCGTCCGGCGCTTCACCTACACCACATAGCCGCGCCCGCCCGGCGGCCCGATCCAGCCCCGCCCGGCATGACGCCCGCTCTGCGCACGAAACGCCCCGCTCTGCGCACGAGACGCCCGCTTTGCGCACAAGACACGCCGCGACGCGCCGCTCTGCGCACGAGACCCCCCGCTCTGCGCACAAAACGCCCGCTTTGCGCACCAAGACGCCCCACAATGCACGCAAGACGCCTCGGCGCTGCACAAGGGCACCCGCACGGCGCCAGCCGCACAAGGGCGCCCGCCGATCACTGCCACACGGTGCGCCGCGGCGCCGCGCACCGCCACGCGACAAGCCGCGCACCGCGCGCCATCACACCTCGCTCAGGCAAGTGAGCAAACGCGCCCCGACCGGCGACGCGGCCCCGACCAGCGGCGCACGGCCCGACCAGCGGCGCGCGACCCGACCAGCGGCGCACGGCCCAACCAGCGGCGCACGGCCCGACCAGCGGCGCACGGCCCAACCAGCGGCGCGCGACCCGACCAGCGGCGCACGGCCCAACCAGCGGCACGCGACCCGACCAGCGGCACACGGCCCAACCAGCGGCGCACGGCCCGACCAGCGGCACACGATCCGACCAGCGCCGCGTCGGGTCGACGGTTACTACGCGCAGTCGTTGGTGGAGACGCCGCGGGTGCGGGTCAGGCCCTGCTGCGCGACCGGGGCCGCCTCGGCCGCGGTGAGGGCGAAGCCGGTGTTCTTGTCGTCGGCCGCCGCCGCGAAGATCACGCCGAGCACCTGGCCGCTCGGGGTGATCAGCGGGCCGCCGGAGTTCCCGCTGCGCACCAGCGACCGGATCGTGTAGATTTCGCGGGTCACGTCGCCGGAGTCGTAGATGTCCGGCCCGGTGATCCGGCTGACGTCGCTGACCCGCGCCGACTGGGCGTCGTACGGCCCGTCCTGCGGATAGCCCAGCACGATCGCGCTGGCGCCGGACGCCGCCGGCTTCCCGACGAACGGCATGATCGGGGCGCGCAGGCCGGGCACGTAGACCACGGCGAGGTCGCGCTCCGGGTCGTACACGACGACCTTGCCCTGCAGCCGAGAGCCGTTGACCTCGACCGCCACGTCCCGGGTGCCGGCCACCACGTGCGCGTTGGTCATCACCCGCTCGTCGGCGTACGCGAATCCCGACCCCTCGATCCGGCGCGAGCAACTCGGCGCGGTGCCCAGCACCTTGATCACCGAGCTTCTCGACTTTTGCACGATCTGGGAGCCCTTCAGCGCCGGATCGGGCGCCGCGACCTGCTTGGTCCTGGTCGGCGCGAGGCCGCCGAAGACGTCCGGGAAGCCGTTGGTGTCCAGCGTCTCGCGCAGCGCCGAGGAGAGCGCCTGGGCCTGCTCGGGCATCAGGCTGTCGATGCCGCCCAGGATCGCGCTGCTGCGAACCTCTCGGTTGAGCCCCTCGAACGGGGTCGAACCGAGCGGCACCGCGATCAGCCACGCCACCAGCAGCACCGCGACCAACGAGATCAGCGCGCCGCCGGCGTCGTCGACCCGCTGCAGCGGCCGGCTGGAGATCTGCCGGCGCAGGTGGGTGCCGAGCCACCCGGCCAGCGTCTGGCCGAGGACGGCGAGCGCGAAGATCGAGGCGAGCGAGACGACCAGACGGGCGGTCGGGTCGGTGAACTTGTCGGCGATCAGGGGACCCACCTGCAGGCCGATCAGCACGCCGCTGAAGAACCCGCCGAAGGACAGCGCCCCAATGACGAAGCCCTGGCGGTACCCGCTGATTGCGAAGACCAGCATGAGCAGGATCAGGATGCCATCGACCACGGACACTCACTCAGCGTAGAGGGGGCGGGCCAGGGCACGATCATGGCAGAACCTCGTCCGGCGCGCCGCCGCGTGCCGCCGGAACCGGGGCGGACGCCTCCGGCAACTCCACTATGCGTCCCGGCTGCCACGGCCGCGACCAGCCACCCATGTCGAGCAATACCGAGATCACCCCCGCCGTGAAGCCCCAGACCAGCAATCCCCGGACCTGGAACGCGGGCCCGATCCAACCGCTGGGATGCCGCACCCGGATACGGTTCTCGGGGTCGACAAGTTCACCGATCGGCAGGCGCGCCACGTGCGCCACCTCGGCCGGCTGCCGCGGGCTGACCGAGTGCGGCCGCCTCCACCAGGCCAGCACCGGGGTCACCACGAACGAACTGACCGGGATGTAGAGGTCGGGCAGCAGGGCCAGCACGTCGGTGCTGGCCGGGTCGAGGCCGACCTCCTCCCGCGCCTCGCGCAGCGCGGTGTCGACCGCGTCCGCGTCCTCCGGGTCGGTGCCGCCGCCGGGGAAGGCCGGCTGACCGGCGTGGTTACGCATCGTCGCGGCCCGCTGCAGGATCAGCAGGTCGGGCTCGCCCGGCGTCTGCTCGCCGAGCAGCACCAGCACGGCGCTGGGCCGGCCACCGCCGGCCGGCGGGCGCAGCGGCGTGAAGTCCTCGGTACGGCACGAATCCACCCGGCTCAGCAGCGGATCGAACCAGGACGGGAGACCGTCGGGGCGCGACAGCACCCGCCCCTGGCTCACGGCGTCACCGTCATGCCGGTCCACTGCTTGACCAAGGTGGACAGCTTGGCCGCGTCGAGCGGCAGCCGGTTCACATACGACTTGCCGGACGCGTCGACGAAGATGGTGATCGGCAGGTTCGTCCCGGCGATCGCGTTGGCCAGCTTTTTGTCCGGGTCGAACAGGGTCGGGAGGTGGACGCCCTTGTCGGCCGCGAACGACGCGCCCGCCTCGCGGCTGTCTCCGGTGTCGACACCGACCACGGTGACCCGGCCGGCCGTCTGGGTCGCCACCTTTTGGATCAGCGGCAGCTCGCGGCGGCAGGGATCGCACCAGGACGCCCAGAGGTTGATGATCATCGGGCCGGGCATCGACCGCAGCGCGACCTGCTCCTTGCCGGTGAAGCAGGGCAGTTCCAGGTCGGGCAGGGTGGGCGCGGGCGGCGCGGAAGGGCCGGTCAGCCCCTGGCAGTCGGCGAACGGGGACGGGGTGTCGGTGGACCTGGCCTCGGCGGTGCACCCGGCTGCCGCCGCCGCGACCAGCGCGAGCATGGCGGCGACGAGGGGACGCGACGGCCTCACGGCGCGTCCGGCGCGGTCACCGCGGCGGCCGGCACGAGATCGGGGTCGACGCCGGCCGCGATCGCCAGCTCGCGGGCGCGCGGGCCCTTGAGCAGCTTGGCCGCGGCGGCCGCGTCGGTCGGCCCGGTGCCGTAGGACGGGCACATGGTGGCCAGCGTGCAGGCGCCGCAGGCCGGTTTGCGGGCGTGGCAGACCCGCCGGCCGTGGAAGATCACCCGGTGCGACAGCATGGTCCAGTCGCGTTTCTCGATCAGCTCGGCGACCGCGAACTCGATCTTGACGGGGTCTTCCTCCTGCACCCATCCGAATCGGTTGGTGAGGCGGCGGAAGTGGGTGTCGACGGTGATGCCGGGGACGTCGAACGCGTTGCCGAGAATCACGTTCGCCGTCTTGCGGCCGATGCCGGGCAGCTTGACCAGCTCGTCCAGCTTGCCGGGCAGGACGCCGTCGTACTTCTCCACCAGAACCTGGCCCAGCTTCATCAGCGAGTCGGTCTTGGCCCGGAAGAAGCCGGTCGGGCGCAGCAACTCCTCGAGCTGGGCACGATCGGCCCCGGCGTAGTCGGCGGCGGTCACGTACCTCTTGAAGAGGGTGGGCGTCACCTGGTTGACCCGGACGTCGGTGGTCTGCGCGGAGAGGATGGTGGCGACCGCCAACTCCAGCGGGGTGGTGAAGTCGAGCTCGCAATGCGCATCGGGATGCGTCTCGGCGAGCACCTTGGCCATCTTGCGGGCACGTCGCTTACGCCCGATGGGCGTCTCCCCCGCGAACCGCTTGACCGACCGCACCACCAGAGTCACCGCTAAAGAGTACGTCGCGGGTACGACAGCAACTCCTCACGCCGGTGGCGAGATCGACCCATCAGCCCCGATCGTCGCCGCGGTGTCCCCCAGGTCGGCGGCACTGAGCTGGGCGACGAGCTTGCGGCCCTGTTCGTTCGCGGTGTCCCGGGTCGGCAGGCCGAGGCCGTTCAGGTACGTCGACCGGAACTCCCCGCCCAGATAAGACCCGTCCGCGCCGAGCGTGACCCGCAGGATCCCGCCGTATTTCAGCGGCCCGTCCCGGTTCAGCGTGTGTCCGGCTCCGGCGAAGTTCCCGAGGCTGTACGCGATCAGCTTGCCCCGGTAGAACTCCATCCCGCGCAGTACGTGCGGGCTGTGCCCGACGACCAGGTCGGCGCCCGCGTCGACGGCGGTGTGGCTGAACCTGATCGGGTCGCCGCGGTTCTCCCCGAAGTAGATCTCGTTACCGGGCTTGACGTGCTGCATCTTCGCGCCCTCGGCGCCCATGTGCACCTGCACGACGACCAGGTCCGCCTGCTGCTTCGCCTCCTGGATCACGGTACGGGTGTGGTCGTAGTCGTTCAGGTTGTTGGCCCCGGCGTATCCGGAGAAGCCGACGACCGCGACCTTGATCCCCTTGACCTCCACGACGGTGATCTCGTCCTGGTTGCCGGTGTACTTGATCCCGGCATCGTCGAGCGCGGCCCGGGTGTTCAGCGCGCCCTGCGACCCGAAGTCGCGGGTGTGGTTGTTCGCCAGGTTCATCAACTGGAACCCGCCCTCCTTGAGGTGCGCCGCGTACGACGGCGGCGACCGGAAGGCGTAGCAGTTCGACCTCGGCGGCGTTCCGCATTTCGACGCGCCGGTGTCCGCGGTGATCGGCTGCTCGAGGTTTCCCATCACCAGGTCGGACCGCAGGTCGGCCCGGACCGAGTCGAAGAAGCCGGCGCCGTCGTCGGGCGGCAACCCGCTCGGCGCGTTGGCCATCATGATGTCGCCGGTGGCCGAAACCGTGATCCGCCGCACTCCGGCCTCGCCCTTGGCGGCGGACGCGGCCGGCTTGGCGGGCGCGACGGCGGGCGCGGCAACGGCCTCGGCGGGCTCCAGCCAGAGCGGTCCGGCGCCCGGCTCGCGATGCGTGACGGCGATGCCCGCCCCACCGATCCCGGCCAAAACGGCCAGCACAATTGTCACAGTGAGGACAGGGCGCCCGAAAAGGCCCGGGCTTCGGGATGGGGGGTGGGAATTCATCGACGGCGACGATACCTTCGGGTAGCACCGCGGACGACCCGACGAAAGGCTTGTTGTCGCACCACCGTGAGCGACGGAAAACACTGCCTGTCACGGTCGGAATGGTTACCCTTCAGTATTCGGATCAAGGGGTGCCTGCCCGATTAGCGCCCGCGTGCGCCTAGACTGATCGAGCGCAGGCGTTGCGCGTGTTCGGAGGTGCGGCGATGGATGAGGTACTGGCGCGCAGCGGGATCTTCCAGGGCGTTGACCCGGAGGCCGCCGAGGCGCTCGCCAAGGAGATGGACACGGTCGAAGTCCGTAAGGGTGACGTCCTGTTCAACGAGGGCGAGGCCGGTGACAGCCTGTACATCGTGCTGTCCGGCAAGATCAAGCTGGGTCGCCGGGCCGCGGACGGCCGGCAGAACCTCGTTTCGATCATGGGGCCGTCCGACATGGTCGGCGAGCTCTCCCTGTTCGACCCGGGCCCGCGTACGGCGACCGCGACCGCGGTGACCGATGCCCGGCTCGCCCGGCTCAAGAAGACCTCGCTCCGCCCCTGGTTGAACAACCGGCCCGAGATCGCCGAGCAGCTGCTGCGGGTGCTCGCCCGCCGGCTCCGGCGGACCAACGACGCGCTGGCCGACCTGATCTTCACGGACGTGCCCGGTCGCGTGGCGAAGAACCTGCTGCAGATGGCCGGCCGGTTCGGCACCCGCGACGGCGGTGTGTTGCGCGTCACCCACGACCTCACCCAGGAAGAGCTGGCTCAGCTGGTCGGCGCCTCCCGCGAGACGGTGAACAAGGCGCTGGCCGACTTCGCCTCCCGCGCCTGGCTGCGCCTGGACGGCAAGAGCGTGATCATCCTCGACCCGGAGCGCCTGGCCCGGCGAGCCCGCGTCTAGGCAGGCAGCGGGAACGCCTCGCGTCTGATCTCCCGAAATTGGCGCAGGTCAGACGAATGCCCTAAATTCGTCTAAAAAGGCGACGAAGCCGCCGCATTCAAATCCGTGTCGCATCCGCTTGGCCGCTCGTTACGGAGGTGGTCGAGAGGCACCGGCGAACACGAGAGGGCGCGGCTTTGAACATGGTGGGGGGCGTACACCGCATCGGGGTCCGGACGTGACCGTGCTCGACACGGCGATCGACCCGCGCACCCCCGCCTACCTGGAGAGCCGGGGGATCGCCCTGGAACGGCTCGCCCGGCTCGAGGCGGCGTTGGACCAGGCGCGCGCCGGCGGCGGCGAGAAGGCCGTGACCCGGCATCACGCGCGTGGCAAGCTGCTGCCCCGGGAACGCGTCGAGATGCTCCTCGACCAGGACAGCCCGTTCCTCGAGCTGTCCCCGGCCGTGGGCTGGGGCACCGAGTTCCCGGTCGGCGCGGGGGTGGTCACCGGGCTGGGCGTGGTCGAGGGCGTCGAGTGCGTGATCGTCGCGACCGACCCCACCGTGGACCGCAACGCACACGACCCGCACCCGCTCGAGAAGATCCGCCGGGCCGCGCGGATCGCCTCGGCCAACCGCCTGCCGCTGGTCAACCTGGTCGAGTCGGCCACCGAGAGCACTCCCGCGCCGCACCGGGCCGGCGGCCTGGCCCGTGACCTGAGCCGCCTCGTGGCCGAGCGGGTGCCCACGTTCTGCGTCGTGTTCGGCCCGGTCAGCGGCAACGACGTGTACCTGCCGCAGCTCTCCGACTACACGATCTTGGTGCGCGGGCACGCGAAGATCCACTCGCTGCCGATCAACGGCACGGCCAAGAAGGCGATCCAGGCCGACCGGGCCGACCAGCTGGCCGAGGACGAGCGGGACGGACTGCGGCTGGCCCGGCAGTGCGTCCGGCGGCTGCACTGGCGCAAGCGCGGGCCGCTGCCGCGGACCTTCCCGCCGGCGTCGCCCAAGTACGCGGCCGAGGACCTGCTGTCGATCATCAAGGTCGACGACCCCCGGGAGATCCTCGCCCGGATCCTCGACGGCAGCGACTTCGACGAGTTCAAGCCCGCGTACGGCCCGGCGCTGGTGGCCGGGTGGGGCGAGCTGCACGGCTACCCGGTCGGCGTGCTGGCCGGCACCGGCGCCCCGCACACGGTCGCCGAGGCGCAGAAGGCCGTGCACCTGATTCAGCTCGCCAACGCCACCGACACCGCGCTGCTGCTGCTGGCGGCGCGGTTCGGCCCGGCCGAGATCGAGGCGCTGACCCTGTCCTCCGTGCCGCATCTGGCCCTGGACACCGGCCGCGCCGGCGACCCCCGCTTCGCGTTCAGCTGGCCGGCCGAGGAGCCGGCCGGTGGTGACGACGACGGTGTCATCGACCCCCGCGACACCCGTACCGTCCTCGGCCTCTGCCTCTCCGCCGCGCACAGCGCGGTCGTCGAGGGCGCCGGGCACGTCGGTGTGTTCCGACCCGGAAAGGTAGACCAGTGATCCGACGTCTTCTGGTGGCAGACCGAGGGGAGATCGCCCGCCGGGTGTTCGCCACCTGCCGCCTGGTCGGCATCGAGACGGTCGCCGTCTACTCGGATGCCGATTCCGACGCGCCGCACGTGGCCGAGGCCGACTATGCGGTACGCCTCGACGGCGGCACCCCGTCCACGACGACCGACAGTCCAAGCTTGGGTAAAGGCGCAGCGGCGGCTTACCTGCGTGGCGACTTGATCATCAGGGCCGCCCAGCGGACCGGGGCGAACGCCATCCACCCCGGCAACGGCCTGCTGGCCGAGGACCCGGACTTCGCGGCCGCGGTCACCGACGCCGGCATGATCTGGGTCGGCGCACCCGCGAAGGTCCTCGGCACGCTGCGCAGCAAGCGCGCGACCAAGGCGCTGGCCGCCGAGGCCCGGGTGCCGACGCTGCCGACCTTCACCGAGCCCGCCAAAGTGCCCGGCTACCCGGTGCTGATAAAACCGGACGCCGGTTCGGGCGGGGCCGGCATGCGGGTGGTGCGGGATGCGACCGCGCTCGCCGAGGCGATCGCCTCGACCCGGCGCGAGGTCGGCTGCGACGTCTACTTCGAGCCGTACGTCGAGGGCGTCCGGCACATCGAGATCCCGATCCTGGCCGACGAGCACGGCTCGGTGGTGCCGTTCGGCGAGCGCGAGTGCTCGGTGCAGCGCCGCTACCAGCAGATCATCGAGGAGACCCCGTCCCCGGCGGTCGACGCGGGGCTGCGCGAGGAGCTGTGCCGGGCGGCGATCGTCGCGGTCCGGTCGATCGGCTACGTGGGCGCCGGCGCCGTCGAGTTCCTGCTGGACACCGCCGGGGACTTCTGGTTCCTCGAGCTGACCCCGACGCTGCAGGCCGAGCACGCGGTGACCGAGTGCGTCTCCGGGTACGACCTGGTGCGGCTGCAGCTGCTGGTGGCCGAGGGCGGCATGCTGCCGATGCCGGGGCCGCCGCCGATCCGCGGACACGCCATCGAGGTCCGCATCTGCGCGGAGGATCCGGCGTACGCGTGGCTGCCGGCCTCCGGAACCCTGCACCGGTTCGCCGTGCCCGACGTGGCCGGGGTCTTCCGCCCGCTGGCCCAGCCGGGCCTGCGCCTGGACGCCGGGATGGAGGACGGCTCGATCGTCGGCGTGCACCCGGACCCGACGCTGGCCAAGCTGATCGCCTGGGCGCCGACCCGCCAGGAGGCGGCCCGGATGCTCGCCTCGGCGCTGACCCGCACCCAGCTGCACGGCGTCACCACCAACCGGGACCTGCTGGTCCGGGTGCTGCGGCACCACTCGTTCCGGGCCGGGGACCTGGACACCGGCTTCCTCGATCGCCGGCCCGAGGTGTTCGCCCCGCTGCTGTCGGCGGTCGACGCCGTACGCATCTCGTGTCTTGCCGCCGCCCTGGCCGGCGCGGCCGGACGGCGCGCGACCGCGACGGTGCTCGGCTCCCTGCCCTCCGGCTGGCGCAACGTGCCGTCCGGCTCGCAGACCGCGGTGTACGACGGCCCGGCCGGCCCGGTCGAGGTGGGCTACCGGATGAACCGGCACGGTGAGCTGGCCGGCTGGTGGGTGCGCACGGTCGACCCGGAGGAGCTCGATCTGGCCGGCCTCGGCCAGGCCCCGGTGCTCGACGACCACCCGGCGACCGTGGTGGTGGCGGCCGGTGACGAGCGGGTGGTGCTCGACGTCAACGGCATCCGGCTGACCTTCAACGTGCACCGGGTCGGCGAGGTTTCCTACGTGGACAGCCCGGAGGGCTCGGTGGCGCTGCGCGAGCTGTCCCGCTTCCCGCTGCCCGTCCCGGAGGCGGCCGAGGGCTCGCTGACCGCCCCGCTGCCCGGCGCGGTCCGGCGCGTGCTGGTGGTGCCCGGCCAGCGGGTACGCGCCGGCGAGCTGCTGCTCACCCTGGAGGCGATGAAGCTGGAACACCCGGTGCACGCGCCGAGCGCCGGTGTGGTGGCCTCGCTCCCGGTGCACCCGGGCGCCGAGGTGGACACCGGCGAACTGCTAGCGGTCCTGGATCCCGAGTAGGCAGCATTCGGGGGCCGAGGTGGACACCGGTGAGCTGCTAGCGGGCCTGGATCCCGAGCAGGCCGAACAGCCACTTCTTCTTGGCCGACTTGAACTGGGCGCGCACGGTGGGCGTGTCGTCCCCCGGCGTCCAGCGCGGCGGCGGCACGATCGGGCCGGTCACGTCGAGGTCGATCTTGGTGAGCAGGTCGCGTAGCTGCTCCGCGGTCGGCCGGGAGGCCGGGTCGTTGGCCATGCCGTAGCGCAGCAGCTGGATCAGCTCGCGCGGAACGCCGGGCAGGTCGGGAATCGGCTGGTTGAACAGGTCCATCAGGGTGATCAGGCTGGGGTTGCGGTCGCCGTCCCAGCGGGGCGGGCGGCCACGCATCACCGCGTAGAGGGTGGCGCAGAGCGCGTACACGTCGACGGCGCCGGACGGGTTGTCGTGCCGGAACATCTCCGGCGGAGCGTAGGCCGGGGTGAGCACCTCGAGAGTGACCGAGGAGTCGCGCATCTCGCCGAGCACGGCCAGGCCGAAATCGGCGAGCACGGCCGAGTTGAAGTGCGAGTAGAGGATGTTCGCCGGCTTCACGTCGCGGTGCAGCACTCCGTTCGCGTGCGAGTGCACCAGCGCATCGGCGATCTTGATGCCCATGTCCCGGGCCTCGGCGGCGGTCAGCGGCCTGATCCGCATCCGGTCCAGGTAGGACCCGTCGCACAGCTCCATGATCAGGTACGGGTGCTGGTCGACCGTGACGCCGACGTCGAACAGGTCGACCACGTGCGGGTGCGATGACATGCGCCCGGCCGCCCGCGCCTCGCGGAGGAAGCGGGCCTGGTCGCGGTTGCTGTCCAGGCGCCGATTTTCGACCTTGATGGCGACCTCGCGGCCGACGGAATCCTGCATGGCACGGTAGACGGTCGCGTAACCCCCACGGGCCATGACGGACAAACCGGACATGCCCGGCACGTACGGCACGGGCAGCGGTCCCGGCGGCGTCCCCGTCATGGAAGAGAACTTACGCCAGGACCGGACGAGGTCATCCCGGCACGTCGGACGCGTAAATGACAGTTTCGAGCGGCTCGGCCGTCAGTGTGTCCCGCAGCTCCTCGGCGGCGGCCCGTTCGCTCGCCTGCTCGGTCGCATGGGCGAGGGTGACCGCCTCCTCGGCGGCCCGCCGGGCCTCGTCGCAGCGGCCGGCCGCGGCCAGCACCCGCGCGTAGGCCATCGCCGCCAGCACGCCGCTGCGCACATCCTCGGAGGACGCCTCGCGAGCCCGCTCGATCCAGGTCAGGGCGGCCTCGACCCGGCCGTCGGCCAGCAGCGCCGAGGCGTACGAGGCGAGCGCGTTGCGCCGGGAGAAGAGCAGCGACGGGGCGCCGAGGTCGCTGGCGATCGGCGCGAGCAGCCCGATCGCGGTCGTCGCGTCGCCCGCCCGGACCCGCGCCTCGGCCAGCAGCACCCGCGGGCCGACCTGGGCCGGCGCCAGCGGGTTGTGCGGCTCGACCGCGGCCATCACCCGGCGGGCGTCGGCCTCCGCCAGGGCCAGGTCGCCGCGGTGCAGGCTGACGAAGCCGCGCAGGGTGCCGGCCATGCCGAGCAGCAGCGGGTGGCCGGTGCGGTCGGCGTACCCAAGGGCGTCGGTGAGCAGGTCGAAGGCGTGATCGAACTCACCCAGGCCGCGGGCGATCGCGCCGCGCACGACCATGGCCAGACCCCGGCCCCAGTCGTCGCCGACCGCGTTGAAGTCCCGGTACGCCCGGCGCGCCTCGCCGTCGGCCTCGCCCAGCTCACCCAGCTCGCTCGCGGCGTACGCCTCGACCGCCCGCAGCGTGCCCACCGCCCAGGCCTCGCCGACCCGGTCGCCGAAGGGCAGGAAGATCCGGGCCAGCCGGCGCGACTCCTGCAGGCGGCCGGCCAGCAGCCGGGCGAACGCGGTGGTGCCGCGCAGCCAGGACCGGCCCACCGGGTCGCCCAGCTCGGCGAAGAGCCGGGCGGCCCGGCCGAGCACCGCGTCGGTCCCGGCGAAGTCGCCGCGCGTGGTGGTCACCCAGGCGAGGTTCTGCAGCGCCCAGGCCTGGCCGTGCCGGTCGCCGGCGGCCAGGGTCACCTGGTATGCCGCCGCGAACCGGCTGCTCGCCTGGCTCAGCCGGCCGGCCAGGAAGTCGGCCATGCCCAGCCGTCGCATCGCGTTGGCGCGCTCGGGCAGCAGCTCGGCCTCGG
Organism: Actinoplanes sp. KI2; assembly: GCF_025630775.1. Taxonomy (GTDB): domain Bacteria; phylum Actinomycetota; class Actinomycetes; order Mycobacteriales; family Micromonosporaceae; genus Actinoplanes. The sequence goes on along the minus strand of NZ_JAOSZE010000001.1, from coordinate 301,917 downwards.
TGGCCACGTCGAGCGCCTCCTGCCAGGCCGCGACGGCCCGGCCGGCGTCGCCCAGCGCCTCGTGCGCCCGGCCCACCACCAGCAGCGCCTCGGCCTTGCACACCGGCTCGTCGGCCGCGTTCTTGGCGATCTTCTCGCCGTACGAGAGCGCCTCCTCGGCCCGGCCCAGGCGCAGTAGCGCGCGGGCGTGCACCAGCTGGTCGGAGAGCGGCAGAGCATCCTTGACCAGCACGGCGGCGCGCTCGGCGTACTCGATGGAGGCGGCCGGCTCGATGTTGGCCAGCGCCCGCCGGGCCATCCGGCCGAGCGCCGCCACGGCGAGCGGGGCGACCTCGCGCACCGCCGCGTCGGGGCGCAACCGCACCTGGTCGGCCAGCTCGACCGCGCACTCGGCGTGGGTGGCCACGAACGCGTCCCGCTCGTTCTCGGTGAGGCTGAGCCGGGAGGCGCCGTCGTAGCCGAGCCGGTCGATCGTCTCGGGGGCGGCCCAATGCGCGAGGTACGCATGCCGGTCGGCCAGGTCGGCCTTGCCGATCCCGGAGTATGCCGCCTCGCGCATCAGCGGTGTGGTGAACGCGTAGCCGCCGCGCACCCGGTGCAGCATGCGGCGCTGCAACAGCTCGTCGATCGAGCGCTCCAGCTCGACCGCGGCCACCGCGCCGGGCCGCGCGTCGCTGGCCGCCCGCCGCTCACGCAACGCGTCGATCACGCCGGTCGGCACGGTGTCGCCGACCACGGCCGCGTCCCGCAGCACCGCGCGCGGCTCGGGCGGCAGCGCGTCGATCCGGGCCGCGAGCACCGCGGCCAGGTCCCGGGAGAGCAGTTGGCTGCCGAGCGAGCTGCTGAGCGAGCCGGTGGCCAGCTGCCACCGGCCGGCCGCGTGCGCGCCGATCGCCGGGGTCAGCGCGCCCCGCTCCATCAGCAGCGTGACCATCTCGGCCAGGTAGAACGGGTTGCCCTGAGCGGTGGCGAGCAGCCGGTCGGTGTCGGCCTGCGGCAGCTTGCCGCCGTTGAGGTAGGAGGTGAGCAGCCGGGACGCGTCCGCGCCGCGCAGCGGGGGCAGGGTGTGCACCTCGGCGTCGGCGAGCCGGGTCAGCGCGCCGGCCGTGCGCACCAGCTCGGGCCGGCCCAGCAGCAGCACCACGACCGGGCCCTCGAGCAGCGAGAGCGTGCGGCCCAGCGCGTCCACCGTCGATGCCGTCGCGTCGTGCAGGTCGTCGACGATGACCACCAGTGGCGCCTCGGCGGCCAGCGCGGAGAGCAGGTCACCCACCGCGGTGGAGACCGCGTCGGCGTCCTGCCGGGTGGTGGCCGGCTGCCAGTCGGCGCCGGTGGCCGGGCCGACCGGGTTGGTCGGCGCCTCGCCGTAGCCGAGCAGGCCGAGCAGCCGATCAATGTCGATCTTGGCAGCCTCGTCGTCGCGGCTCACCCGGTTGGCCAGCTTGCGCAGCCGCTCCTCGACCACCGAGCGGCCGACCGTGGAGACGACGTCCTTGGGGAGGCCGACCGACTTGCGGACCAGGTCGGCCAGCGGCGCGAAGCGGCGGCGCTCGCCGAACGCGCGGCAGCGCACCCGGAGCACCCGGGCGCCGGTGTGCGCCGCGTACCGCCCGCCGCCGCCCACGTCGTAGCCGGCCGCGAGGCGCTTGACCTCGCCGGCGAAGCGGGACTTGCCGATGCCGGCCTCGGCGGTCATCACCATGACCCGCGGCGTGTTCGAGTCGATCGCCTCGGCGAGCCGGCCGGCCACCCGGCCGAGCTCGGTCTCCCGGCCGACGAACGGCGCCTCGTCGCCGAGGCCCGATCTCGTGCCCGGCGCGTCGTGCAGGCCGAGCAGCTCGAACGCGGGCACCGGCTCGCGCTTGCCCTTGAGCCGCAGCGGCCGCAGCTGCCGCCAGGAGGCGACGTGCCGGGTGCCGGCGCTGGTGCGCGAGCCCGCGTAGACCGCGCCCACCGCGGCCGCGTCGGCCAGCCGGGCGGCGGTGTTGACCGTGTCGCCGATGACCGTGTATTCAATGGACGCCTGGATGCCGGCCACCACCTCGCCGGTGTTGAGCCCGACCCGCAGGCCGAGCGGGGCGCCGCCGCCCCGCTCGTCGTCCAGCACCCGGCGGACCGCGCGTTGCATGCTCAACGCGGCTCGGACCGCCCGCTCGGCATCGTCCTCATGGGCCACCGGGGCGCCGAAGACCGCCATGATCCCGTCGCCGGTCAGCTTGTCGACATGCCCGCCGAACGTCTTCACCGCGCCGGCCAGGGCGGCCAGAACCCGGTCGGTCACCGCGCCGACCCGCTCCGGGTCGAGGTCCTCCGACCACGAGGTGAAATCGGACAGGTCACCGAAGAGCACGGTCACGATGCGCCGCTCGGCGGCGGGCAGGGTAGCCGCGGCCGGGAGGGCGGCGCCGCAGTTGTGGCAGAAGCGGGCGCCGGGCACGGCGACGGTTCCACACACCGGACAGGTCACAGCCGATCCAACCCGTCGGCCCTTGTTCCTGATTCCCGATTTTTGTGACTCAGATAATCCAGTTGAGCTTTGGCACTGAAGATCGCCGCAAACCGCACGGCCGGGTCGATGTCTGGATAAACGAGATCCACTACCTTTTCCGGCGTGTCCGCGCCGCTGCGCACCGCCGCCTCCACCTGGGCCAGGCGCTCCCGCCGATGGTCGAGGTAGAACTGCGCCATCGCGGCCACGTCCGGCTGCGCCGGGCCGTGCCCGGGCAGCATCGGAACGTCGCGGTACGCGTTGATCAGCTCCAGGCTTGCCAGGTACGCGCCGAGATCGCCATCGGGCGCGGCGACGACCGTGCTGCCCCGGCCGAGAATCGTGTCGCCGGTGAACATGGCCCGGGCGTTCCCGGATTCGACGAGAAAACACACCGAATCAAGGGTGTGCCCGGGAGTGTCGAGGACCCGGATCCGCAGGCCGTCGCTCTCGATCTGCGGTTCGAGCGGTGCGCCGTGCTCGGCGTCGGCGGCCAGCACCGGGGTGCCGCCCAGCATCGCGGACAGCCGGGACGCGCCCTCGACGTGATCGTGGTGACCATGCGTGATCAGAATGGCACGGAACGGAGCGTGCTCGGCGATCGCCCGCAGGTGGCCCTCGTCGAGCGGGCCCGGGTCGATCATGAAGGCGAACGCCTCGCCCGGCGCGCGGAGCACCCACGAATTCGTGCCGTCCAGCGTCATCGGGCCCGGATTGGGCGCGCGGAGAAGCGTCACCCAGCCCGGCAGGCCGTCGAGCTCAGCTCCCCCCATGCGCGAAATCGTACGTCGCACATGGGGGTTGAGCCGAGGACCGGATGTGCGATCTCAGCAGCCGCTCAGGTCTCCGAGCACGATCCTTTCAGGCGATCGGCCGAGGTCACGCGACCTCGATGATCGCTTCCACCTCGACCGGGGCGTCCAGCGGCAGCTCGGCCACCCCGACCGCGCTGCGGGCGTGCCGGCCCTGCTCGCCGAAGACGTCGCCGAACAGGCCCGAGGCGCCGTTGACCACCGCGGGCTGGCCGGTGAAGCCGGGCGCCGACGCCACGAAGCCGACCACCTTGACGATCTTGACGACCCGGCCGAGGCCGACCAGCGCCTCGACGGCGGCCAGCACGTTCACCGCGCACGTGCGGGCCAGCTCGGCGCCCTGCTCGGCGGTGACCTCGGCGCCGACCTTCCCGGTCTGCGCCAGCTTGCCTCCGACCATCGGGAGCTGGCCGGAGACGTACACGTAGTTGCCGCTCTGCACGGCCGGAAGATAGGCCGCCAGCGGCGGCACCACCGGCGGCAGGCTGATGCCGAGCTCGGCCAGCCGCGCGTACGCGTCGACCCCGCCCTCCCCGGCGATCGGCGTCGTCACGATTTCGGCCGCTTCATGTATGCGACCAGCTGCTCGGGGTTCGGTCCGGGAACGACCTGGACGAGCTCCCAGCCGTCCTCGCCCCAGTTGTCGAGGATCTGCTTGGTCGCGTGGACCAGCAGGGGCACGGTCACGTACTCCCACTTCTGCATCGCCTGATGACTCCCTAATCGTCGGGTACCGGGTCAGCTTAGGACCCATGCCGGGGTCGCCTTGGCTAGGCTGAGAACACCGACGAGATCACGGAGGGCGACATGTTGCACGCACCGGGCGGTCATCCGGAGCCCTCTCCGGTGCCGTCGCCCGATCCGGAGCCGCCGCAGCCCATCCCGCCGGACGATCCGATACCGACTCCGGAGCCGCCGCACGCCTGGGACGACACCGACACGCCCACGGCGGCGATGCCGGTCGTGGGCCCGGAGCGGACCCAGGTGATCGCGCCGGAGCAGGTGCGGCACGAGGCGATCGAGTCGCCGGAAAACCCGCATTGGCAATACTCCGTGCCGCCGCCGGAGGTGCCGGGCGAGCCGATCTGGTCCGGCCCGCCCCAGCCCTCGCCCCCGGCGCCGAAGGGCAAGCGCGGCGCGCTGTGGGTCTCGCTGGCGCTGACCGCGACCCTGATGCTCTGCGCCGGCGGCGCCGTCTCGGCGTATTTTCTGCTTCGCGACGCCGACAACCCCGGCTCGCCCGACCCGGCCACGGCGGTCAACCGGTTCCTGACGGCCGTCTACACCCAGCAGGACGCGACCGCCGCCAACAACCTGGTCTGCCGCGACGCGCGCGACCAGACCAAGCTCACCGAGCGGGTCAACGAGATCAAGAAGTACGCGAACGGATACCAGGACCCGGTCTTCCACTGGGACGAGCCGACGGTGTCCGCCTCGGGCGATGACCGCGCGAAGGTCAAGGCCGAGGTCACGATGTCCACCGGCGACGAGAAGATGGCCCGGCAAGACCTCGAGTTCACCGTGATCCACAAGACCGGGTGGCTGGTCTGCGAGGTGTCCGGCTGACAGCTCGCCGTACCGTGGAGGGCATGGGCGAGCACGTCAACGACAGATGGCCGGCGCGGCTGCACGTCGTGACCGGCAAGGGCGGCACCGGCAAGACCACGGTGGCCGCCGCGCTGGCGCTCGGCCTGGCCGAGGGCGGCCGGCGCACGCTGCTGGTCGAGGTGGAGGGCCGGCAGGGCATCGCCCAGCTCTTCGAGGTGGAGCCGCTGCCCTACAAAGAGCTCCGGATCGCCGAGGTCGCGGGCGGCGGCGAGGTGCGCGCGCTCGCGGTCGACGCCGAGGAGGCGCTCCTGGAGTACCTCGACATGTTCTACCACCTGGGCGCGGCCGGCCGGGCGTTGCGCAAGGTGGGCGCCATCGACTTCGCCACCACGATCGCGCCCGGCCTGCGTGATGTACTTCTCACCGGCAAGGTGAAGGAGGCGACCACCCGCTCGCACGACGGCCACCGGGTTTACGACGCCGTGGTGCTCGACGCGCCGCCGACCGGGCGGATCGGCCGGTTCCTCAACGTCACGGCCGAGACCGCGAAGCTCACCAAGGTCGGCCCGATCAAGACGCAGAGCGAGGGCGTCGCGTCGCTGCTGCGCTCGCCGATCACCTCGGTGCACGTCGTCACCCTCCTCGAGGAGATGCCGGTGCAGGAGACCCTGGACGCGATCGCCGAGCTGAAGGCGCTGAACATCTCGCTGGGCCGGATCATCGTGAACGGCGCCCGCCCGGCGCTGCTCACCGCCGGCAAGGTGACCAAGGCCGAGCTCAAGCGCGGCCTGGCCGAGGCGGGCCTGGCCACCGACGCGGCCACGGTCAACGGCCTGGCCGCCGAGGCGAAGGCCTACCTGACCCGCCGCGATCTGGAGGAGTCCCTGCGCGGCGAGCTGGCCGAGTCGGGACGGCCGACGATCGAGCTCCCGCTGCTGCCCGGTGGCGCCGACCGGGCGGGACTGGACGAGCTCGCGAGCGAGCTCATGCGGGCCTGACCTGATTACCCTGGAGTACGTGGTGGCTGAACCTCTCGACGTCGACCGTCTCCTCGCCGATCCGGCCACCCGCATCATCGTGTGCTGCGGCGCCGGCGGCGTGGGCAAGACGACCACCGCGGCCGCGCTCGGCCTGCGCGCCGCCGAGGTGCACGGCCGGCGCACCGTGGTGCTGACCATCGACCCGGCCCGCCGGCTGGCCCAGTCGATGGGCCTCAGTGAGCTGGACAACACCCCGCGCCAGGTCAAGGGCATCGGCGGCGAGAACGGCGGCGAGCTGCACGCGATGATGCTCGACATGAAGCGGACCTTCGACGAGGTGGTGCAGCAGCACACCACCCCGCAGCGGGCCGCCGAGATCTTCGCGAACCCGTTCTACCAGGCCATGAGCTCGACCTTCGCCGGCACGCAGGAGTACATGGCGATGGAGAAGCTGGGCCAGCTGCGGTCGACCGACGAGTGGGACCTGATCGTGGTGGACACCCCACCGTCCCGCTCGGCACTCGACTTCCTGGACGCGCCGGCCCGGCTGTCCCGCTTCCTGGACGGCCGCATGCTGCGCCTGCTGCTCTCCCCGGCGCGCTCCGGAAAGAGCATGTTCAGCCTGGTCACGGCCTCGTTCGGGCTGTTCTCCCGGACCGTTCAAAAGATCTTGGGTGCCCAGCTGCTGACCGATCTGTCCGGGTTCGTGGCGGCGCTCGACTCGATGTTCGGCGGCTTCCGGCAGCGCGCCGACGAGACGTACCGGATCCTGCAGGACCCACAGACCGCGTTCCTGCTGGTCGCCGCGCCGGAGAAGGACGCCGTCCGGGAGGCCGCGTACTTCGCGGAGCGGCTGGTCGCCGAGCGGATGCCGCTCGCCGGCCTGGTGCTCAACCGGATGCACCGGTCGGACATCTCCGGCCTGAGCGCCGAGCGCAGCGAGGCGGCCGCCGACGGCCTTTCGGCCGAGCAGCGGATGACCGCGGACGCGCTGCGGATCCACGCCGGCCTGATGCGGCAGATCGAGCGAGAGGTACGCGTGGCCGCCACGCTCACCGACGCGTTCCCGAGCGTGCCGGCCACCTCGGTCACGGCGCAGCCCGCCGACGTTCACGACGTCGACGGGCTGCGGACAATCGGCGTTCTGCTCGTCGGCTGAGGCAGCTGGCTCCGCTTCGCTCCGCGGGCTGGTCAGCGGGTCTGGATGAGCACCTTGTCGGAGCTGGACTCGCGCAGCGCGGCCTCGAACATCTTCCGCCAGCTCGCCACGTGCGGGTGACGGCGCAGCAGGGCCCGCCTCTCCCGTTCTGTCATGCCTCCCCAGACACCGAACTCGATCCTGTTGTCCAGGGCGTCGGCGAGGCACTCGTAGCGGACCGGGCAGCTGCGGCAGATCCTCTTCGCCACGTTCTGCTCGGCGCCCTGCACGAACAGTGCGTCAGGGTCGCCACTCTGACACGCCGCCATGCTGGGCCAGTCGCTGATCATCCCCATCTGTACACGTCCCCCCTTGCGTTACCCCCCTTGACGTCTGCACCGCATATGTCCCCCAAGCCGTGCAGACGTCGTGCGACAGCTCGCCGGACCATCATGCTCTGTAGTCGGGCGATTACGCAACGTTGTCCCTCAAAAACCAATAGCCCGGGAGTATCGGGCAAAGGCCACGAAGGCCGTGGTCGTTTGCCGAAGAGGGCTGCGCCGCGCGGTGGAGAAGGCGCAGAATCAATCTGGGCGAAGTAGGGCGTTCACGACAGGCGGCGGCGTGCCCCTTTCGCGTACCCTGCTCGGGTGACCCCCTGGATGCGCAGACGCGATCACACGACCTTCGCCAACGCGACCTCGCTGTTGGTCTGCGGTTTACTCGCCGGCCTCGTGGTCGCGGCCGCGGCCTTCCCCGCGGCGGCCATGTCGGGACTGGCCGCCAAAGCGGGCGGCGAGTCGTTCGCGAAACTGCCCAGTGAGCTCAAAGACTTCAGCTCGCCGCAGATCACCCGGATCTACGCGTCCGACAACAAGACGCAGATCTCGCAGTTCTACGACGAGTTCCGCAGCGACGTGCCGCTCAAGGAGATCTCGCCGTACATGCGGGACGCCATCGTCGCGGCCGAGGACCGGCAGTTCTACCACCACAACGGCGTCGACCTGAAGGGTGTGGCCCGGGCGTTCGTCAACAACAACAGCGGAAAGGCCCAGCAGGGCGCCTCGACGCTGACCATGCAGTGGGTACGGATGGGCCTGGCCTACTCGGCGACCAACCCGCAGGAGGTCGTGGACGCGACCAAGGACACGCCGAAGCGCAAGATCACCGAAATGAAGTACGCGCTGCAGGTGGAGAAGGAGCTCTCCAAGGACCAGATCCTGGAGCGCTACCTGAACATCGCGCCGTTCGGCAACCAGGCGTACGGGGTCTTCGCGGCCAGCCAGGTCTACTTCAACAAGAAGCCGAAGGACCTCACGATCGGCCAGGCCGCCATGCTCGCCGGCATGGTCAAGGCGCCGACCAGCTTCAACCCGATCAATCCCAGCGGGTACAAGCAGATCCTCGAGCGGCGCAACAACTACGTCATCCCCGGCATGGTCCAGCTCGGCATGATCACCCAGGCCGACGCCGACAAGGCGGTCAAAGAAGCGATCCCGAAGCAGGTCAAGCCGGTCGGCAACGGCTGCGTCTCGGTGGCGAAGAACGCCTGGGGCTTCTTCTGCGACTACTTCTACCGCTGGTGGATGGGCCGGGAGGAGTTCGGAGCGACCCCGTACGACCGGGAGCGTCGCCTCAAGAGCGGCGGCTACCGGGTCACCACCACGCTCGACATCAAGGCGCAGACGTCGGCCCGGGCGAACATCACCGAGCGGATCAAGGACGCCAACAAGAACGCCCTGCTGCTCGCCGCGGTCGAGCCCGGCAGCGGCAAGGTCCGCGCGCTGGCCGCCAACCGCAAGTACAAGCTCGACGACCCGGCGCACCCGCAGAACTCGCTCTCCTCGGACCCGAGGAAGGCCGAAAAGGGCATCCGGGGAACCTATCCGAACACCACGAACCCGCTGCTGACCGGCGGCGGCGACATCACCGGCTATCAGGCCGGCTCGGTGTTCAAGATGTTCACCATGGTCGCCGCCCTGGAGAAGGGCTACCCGCTCGGCTACACGATCAACGCGCCGAAGCAGTTCCGGTCGAACTACATCATCGACTCGGGCAGCCCATCGGCGTGCGCGGGCACACAATTCTGGTGCCCCGGGAATGCGGGCGAGGGCGAGGCCGGCGTCTACAACATGTGGACGGGCTTCGGTAACTCGGTCAACACGTACTTCGTGCCGCTCGAACAGACCGTCGGCGCCGAGAACGTGGTGGCCGTGGCGAAGCGGTTCGGTGTCCAGTTCCGCGTGAAGGAGGACGCCGACCTGGCCAGCCCCGGCCGCGCCAACCAGTGGGGCGCGTTCACGCTGGGCGTGTCCGCGTCGACGCCGCTGGACATGGCGAACGCGTACGCGACGCTGGCCGGCGACGGCATGTACTGCGCGCCGACGCCAGTCGAGCAGATCACCACCCAGAACAACGAGAAGCTCGACGTCGGCAAGTCCCACTGCATCCGCGCCACCAGCAAGGACGTGGCCCGCGCCGCCCTGGACGCGGCCCGCTGCCCGGTCGGCGACTCGGCCCAGCTGGGCCAGTGTCACGGGACGACGGCCGGCCAGACCCACGACGCCGTGAATCACCCGGTGTTCGGCAAGACCGGCACCACCGACCACGACAAGACCGCCGCGCTGATCGCCGGCACGACGTCGCTGGTCGTGGCGGGTTATCTGGTCAACCCCGACTATCAGGACCACTCCGACCGGATGTCCCACCAGATCGTGAACCCCGCGGTCTGGAGCACGCTGGCCGACTACATGGACGGCAAACCCAAGGTCCAGTTCAAGACCCCCGACAACGAAAAGATCGCGTACGGGGACCAGCGCTCCATCCCCGACGTGGAGTGCGACTCGATCTCCGAGGCGAAGGACCGCTTGGAAGGCGCCGGCTTCGACGTCTCGGTCGGCCCCACGGTCGACTCCAGCTGCCCGGCCGGCACCGTCGCCGACACCAACCCGAGCGGCCGCACCATCAAGGGCGGCGTCGTGGTGATCGAGGTGAGCAACGGCAAGAACGACCAGCCCGCGCAAACCCCGACGGGCACACCGACGTTGCCCGTCCCCACCGTCGGCCCCACGAGGCCGAGACGCTGACCGGACCAGGACAGCCGCAGGGGCGGGCCCGCGTGGCCCGCCCCTGCGTCGTTCGGCCCGTCATCGCGTACGGGAAAACGGTGGACGGCTAGGCACCCAGCCGGCGCCGGACCTCGGCGGCCACGCGGCCGCCCTCCGCACGCCCCGCGACCGCGGCCTGCGCTGCCTTCATCGCCGCACCCATGTGCGCGCGGCTGGTGAAGCCACCGGCCGCCAGCGCTTCGGCCACCAGCGAGCCGATCTCCTCATCGGTGAGCTGCTTCGGCAGATAGCGGTCGATCACCTCGCCCTCGGAGCGCTCCTTGGCCGCCTGCTCGGGCCGGTTCGCGTCGGCGAACGCGGTGGCCGCCTCGCGACGCTTCTTCGCCTCCTTCGTCAGGACCGCCAGCACCTCGTCGTCACTGAGGTCACGCGCCTCGACGCCGGCCACCTCGGCGGTGCGAACCGCGGCCAGAGCCATCCGCAGCGTCGCGGTGGTCAGCTCGTCCCGGGCCTTCATGGCGGTGTGCAGGTCATCGTTCAGGCGGTCTTTCAGCGCTCCCATGGATGGACAAACTACTCTTGCGGTCATGCGTAAGCGTCCCGTTATTGCTCTGGCCGCCGGTGTGGCGGCGGTCGGAGCGGCCACCTTCGCCTACTCCTCACTGATCGAGCGGAACCTTTTCACGCTTCGCCGCTTCGACGTGCCGGTCCTCGAACCGGACGCCGAACCGCTACGCCTGCTGCACATCTCCGACCTGCACATGATGCCCGACCAGCGGCGCAAGCAGGCCTGGGTGGCCGCGCTGGCCGGCACCGACCCCGACCTGGTCGTGGTCACCGGCGACAACATGGCCGACCCGGAGGCGGTGCCCGGCGTGCTGCGCGCGCTCGACCCGTTCCTGTCGCTGCCCGGCGCGTTCGTCTTCGGCTCGAACGACTACCGCGGCCCGGTCTGGGGCAACCCGCTGCGCTACATCCTGCCCGGCGAGCGCGGCGAATACGTGCAGGGCGTCGACCTGCCCGTCGAGGACCTGCGCGTCGCGTTCACGGACGCGGGCTGGTCCGACCTCAACAACGCCCGCACGATCATCAAGGCCGGCGGCCGCTCGATCGAACTGGTCGGCGTCGACGACCCGCACATCGACCAGGACGACTACCCCTCGGTCGCGGGCACCATCTCGGGCGGCGCCGACCTGCACATCGGGGTCACCCACACGCCGGCCTCCCGGGTGCTCAACGCGATGGCCGCGGACGGCTTCGCCCTGCTGCTGGCCGGCCACACCCACGGCGGCCAGGTCTGCGTGCCCGGTTACGGCGCGCTGACCACCAACTGTGACCTCCCGCACGCGCTGGCCAAGGGCCTGCACCGCTGGCCCGACTCCGAAGCCTGGCTACACGTCTCGGCCGGTTTGGGCACCCACCCCACCGCCCCCATCCGCTTCGCCTGCCGCCCGGAGGCCTCGATCCTCACCCTGATCCCCCGCTGACCTGCGGTTTTACGGTTTGGGGGATACCGATTTCGCGTCCGCGGCGGCGTCGGATAGTATTTCGAGGCAGCTCGGGGTGTGGCGCAGCTTGGTAGCGCGCTTCGTTCGGGACGAAGAGGCCGTCGGTTCAAATCCGGCCACCCCGACCAACGAAACACCAGTTCAGGGCCGGTCTTCCGAGCAGGGAGACCGGCCCTGACTGCTGTCCGCGCTCGTTCTGCAGACGATCTGCGCTTGAGGCTTCCCCGGGGCCGAGTGCGCGGCTGGCGATGCGCCATGGCATGAATCACCTCGCTGAGTGCCCTCTGTGTCGGAGGGAAGGGCACTCCATCGTGGCGGGGCCTGACAGCGGCTCACTATCGGATCTCCTGGCTCAACTCGCGGACCTGCAGCGTGAGGCGGCGGACCTCGGAGCCAGGCTGCAAAGGGCAGAGGAGGCGGCCTCCGACACCTCCGGACGAGACCCCTCCGAACAGGTACGAATCGTCCTGTCCCCCGCCGGCCGGTGACCAGGGAATCGCGTACCGGAGAGGACATGAGCGAGAACCGCGTACGGGTACCCGACCCCGCCCTTATGCGACGTGCGGGTAGACGCATGACGCTGGAGCCGCCAGGCCACGCCGAGCAGGTTCCGGGCTTGCTTGTTGTACGACACACTTCGGGAGAGGAACCCGCCTCAGCAGGCCAATGCGACTGCCTCTGCCACGACCTCGCCAGTGGCCTGCGGTTTCAAGTCGCACCGCAGGATGCCGGAGCGTGATCGTTGCCAGGACCTTACGACGCCGCTCACCACGTTGCCTCCGCACCGCTCGGTGAAGCTTGCTTCCACGATCTGCACGGAGGTGTATGCGACTGCTACGCCGGCCGCGGAGAGTGACCACTGGTCGGCCGTCTCTTCGTGCGGGGAGTTTTCACCCATCCGGGCTACGTCCGGGCCGACCTTCTGCACGAACGCATCGAACACATACCTGGCGTCGATGCCCTCACCTTCCACGGCGACCACCACCGTACGGACCGGTCGTAGCTTGGCGGTGAAAGGCGTGTTGCCGTGAACTCGTGTCGCGTCGGAGATGTCGGTGATCGCGGTTCTCCGGAGGAGCGGCCCGAACGAAACGGTTCTGCTGCCGCACGAGGGCTCCGTCGGGGTTGCCGCAGGCACGGAACCTGCGGGGGTCGACGAGGGAGACTGCGGCGCTTTGCCCGCGCTGTCGGGTGCGGTGCAAGCGGCCAACAGTCCGATACCCATCGCAAGGCAGGCCGAACGGACCGCTCTCCGAGAAGGAAGCATCAGCAGTAATCTCGCTCGGCTACATATCCCAGCGTGTCCTTGGCCACCGTGGTGTTGCGTCGCACGGCGCCCTCGCGCGATTGGCCGAAGCTGCGCACGGTGCCGTCCGAGTCCGCGGATGCCGCGATGGTCACACCGGCGGTTTCCGCCCTGGCGGGCGCTCCGGGGAGGAGCACTACGCCCAGTGCCACCATGGCCACGCCGAAACGGTTGGCGATTCGCACTCTGTTTCCCCGTTATTCTGTTGTGGACGTCAATGGAGAGGTAATCCTCCACGCAACGCCGAGAACCTAGCACGGGCGAACAACTAAGATCGACGGTCACCGTTGTTACCGTCGAAACGCTGCGATGGCCCCGTTCCTGGATTGCCGAGGGAACGGCAGGACCCGGGTGGTGCCGGCTTTCCGCCGTACCCCCGGGTCCTGGTTTTGGGTCGTGGAAGTCAGAGCGCCAATTGTGGACGGACCGGCACCGCGGCCACCGCCGGGCCGACGCTGCGGCCCGGGAGCTGCTGCGGCACCGCGTAGGGGCCGAGCATCGACTCGACCGCGGGCGCGATGGCCGGCCGGGCATCAAGCTGGATGAGGCGGGCCGCGCGGGCCAGGGAGCCGGTCTCGCCGTCGCGGAAGCCCTCCCGGTAGCCCTTCTCGTATCGCTCGCCGCGTCCCAGCGCGCGGCCGAGCGCGAAACAGGAGGAGCTGGCCAGGGCGAGGAGGAAGAACAATGCGAAGGGTGTCACGGAATGTTCCTTCCGAGTAATTAGCTTCAATTAGGCGAAAAGTACCCCAAAAGGATCTCGCATGCGGTAGCGCGGCGATCAAGTACGCGGATGGGTGACTGGCCATCCGGTAGGTTCCTCGACCATCCGTTCGGCCAGCCGAGCCGGCAGGGCGGCGGGGTCGGTCGGGCGGCACAGGTGGTACCCCTGGCCATAGGCGCAGCCCAGTCGGCGCAGGGCGCTGAGCTGCGCGGCGTTCTCGATGCCCTCGGCGACCGTGCGCAGGCCGAGTATCTGGGCCAGCTCGACGATCGTGCGCACCAGCGCGAGATCCTCCCCGGTCAGCTCGGCCCGGGCGATGAACGCGCGGTCGATCTTCAGCTCGTCGACCGGCAGCTCGCGCAGATAGGCCAGCGACGAGTACCCGGTTCCAAAATCGTCGATCGACAGCTGTACGCCGAGGCCGCGCAACACGTGCAGCGCCGCCTTGCCCAGGTCCGGTTCGCTCATCAGCACCGACTCGGTCAGCTCGAGGGTGACCGCGCTGGACGGCAGGCCGGCGATCGCCAGCGCCCGCATCACGTTGTCGGCGAAGCGCGGATGCACCAACTGGTGCCCGGAGACGTTGACGTTGAGCCCGAGGTCGGGGAAGTCGCGCCGCCAGCGGGCCACCTGCGCCGCGCTGGTCTCCAGCACCCACTGCCCGATGTCGACGATCAGCCCGAACTCCTCGGCGATCGGGATGAAGTCGACCGGCGAGACGAAGCCCCGGGTCGGGCTGTGCCAGCGGATCAGCGCCTCCACCCCGGTCGGCGCGCCGTCGGCGAGCCTGATCAGCGGCTGGTACTGCAGGCGGAACTCGCCCTCGCGCAGCGCCCGCTGCAGGTCGCCGCGGAAGTTCAGGTGGTCGAGCGCCTCGGTGTGCATGTACGGCTCGTAGACCAGCACCCGCCCCGGCCCGTCCTTCTTCGCCCGGTACATCGCCACGTCCGCGTTGTCGAGCAGCGTCTCGGAGCGCTCGACCGCCTCTCGGGAGGTGGCGATGCCGACGCTCGCGCCGATGAAGATGTCCCGGCCGGCGATCCGGAACGGCTCCTTGATCGAGGCGACGATCCGGCCGCCGACCACCATGGCGGCCTCGACCGGGGAGTCGTGCAGCAGCGCCGCGAACTCGTCGCCGCCGAGCCGGGCGGTGGTGTCGCTGGCCCGTACGCAACTGCGGACCCGCCGCGCCACCAGGGCGAGCAGCTGGTCACCGGCCTCGTGACCGAGGCTGTCGTTGACCGCCTTGAACCGGTCCAGGTCGATGAACAGCACGCTGGTCGGGTCGGCCTCGGTGCCGCGGGAGGCGAGCACCCGGTTGAGGATCTTCAGGAACAGCGCGCGGTTCGGCAGGCCGGTGACCGGGTCGTGGTGCGCCTCGCGGACCGCCTCGACGGTCCGGGCGTCGGTCAGCGCCAGGCTCACCTGCTGGGCGAACGCGTCCAGCTGGTCGCGCTGCTCGGTGTACTGATCGGGGTCGCCGGGCAGCTGGGCGACCAGGCTGCCGGCCATCTCGCCGGTCACCCGCACCGGCGCGGCGATCACCGTGGCGTGCCCGGCCGGGCGGATCAGGACCCCGCCGCCGGTCATCGCGTCCCGCGCCGCCGCCTCGTGCGTCGGCCCGCCCTCGATCCCACCGCAGGTGGAGGCCACGCTCAGCCGCCGGTCGGTGCCGCCCTCGGCGAGCAGCAGGGTCACCGTGGCGTCGCCGTGCAGCAGCTCGGCCGCGCCGCCGGTGACCGCGTCCAGGATCTCCGGCAGCGGCCGCCGCCCGGAGATCGCCCGCTGGATGGTGAGCAGCGACTCGACCAGCCGCTGCCGCAGCTGCGCGGTGGTGGCCTGCCGTTCCTTCTCGGCGCGCAGGTGCCGCTCGGCGGCCAGCACCCGGATGCTGCGCAGGGCGAGGCCGAGCACCTGGGCCATGCCCTGCAGCATCTGCCGTTCCTCGGTCAGGAACGTCTGGCCGCTCCGGCAGACGATCAGCGCGTCCGCGTTCTCTCCGCCGAGCGGGTTGGCGACCGCGTGCAGCTCGCCCAGGTACGGCACGTCGAGCAGGGACTCGCCCGCGGCCACGGCGAGCAGGCCGGCCTCCGGGAGGGGGCCGCTGAAGCCGTACGCGCCCAGCACGCGGCCCTCGCGTACCACCGCGCCGACCTGGGCCTCGACCATCTCGGTGGCGCGCTCGACCGCGCTGGCGATCGCGGTCTCCTCGTCCTCGGCGGCGTTCACCGCGGTGAAGTACTCGGTGAGCAGGTGCGTCGACCAGGTCCGCATGGGCTCAGGCCAGCGCCAGCGTGACCAGGGTGAGGTGGTGCAGGCCGCCCGCGCCGCGCACCTGGGCGATCTCGCCGGCGGTGTAGAAGCCGCCGAACGGGGCGTCGCTCAACGCCGTACGCATCGCGTCGATCTCCTCCTGCATGCCGCCCTCGATCAGACCGGCCCGCCGGCCGCCGCAGTCGAAGACGAGGGCGCCGAGCGGAGCCTGGCCGCCGAGTTGGGCGACCGCCTCGGCGCAGGATTGGGCGGCACCGTCGAGCAACGCCTGCCGATCGGCCTCCATGAGCCAGACCAGCGCGCCCTGCGGCACGTCGGCGGTTCCCCAGATCGAGCGGTCCTCGTCGTCGCCGGCGTGGATGACCCGGATGTCCTCGCCGTTGCGCCGGGACAGGCCCAGCGGTTGCAGGGCCCGGCCGCTCTCGAAGAACTCCTCGGCCGTCCCGTCGAAGTCGCAGCGGCGCAGCAGCACGTCCAGAGCGGGCTCGTCGTCCAGGCGGTAGATCCGCGCGCCCTGGCTCCTCGTCACGATCATCGGGGGCTCGGTACGCCGCCAGCCGTGCGCCATGCCGATGCCGATCGGACGGTCCGAACCGAGCGCGAGGCCGAGCACCGATCCGGTCAGCACCCGGTCGCCGCAGAGCTGGAAGGCTCGCTCGAACCGGTCGTCGGCGCCGAAGCCGCCGACCATCGGCCAGGCCGCGCCGGTCTTCGAGTACGCGCCGCGGACGATCTCGTTCGGCCGGCCGGCGATCGCGTCGCCGAACAGGATCAGCACCCGGTTCGGGTCGTGCAGTCCGCGCAGCGCCCCGGCCGCCTCCGCCCCGGCCGCGCCCGGGTCGTCCGGGTCGACGGCCGCCGCCCGGGTGCGCACGTTGAAGCCGTCGCCGCCGAGCGCGGCCACCGCCAGCCCGCCCACGGTCATCCCCGCGTTGCCCAGCTCGCCCATCGTCGTGCTGCCCACGATCGCGGCGTCCGGGCCGGCCTCCTCGCGTACGGCGGCCAGCAGTTCCGGCAGGTCGTACCCGACCGAGCAGAAGACGAAGACCGCCTTGGCCGCCCTGCCGCCGATCGCCTCCGCGGCGGCCTCGGCACCGGCCTTCGCCGCGTCGGCGGCGCTGCTCTGCCCGGCGCCGAACCAGCGGTGCGGGTTGGTCTGCATGATCCTCTGATCGGCACGTTTTGTCGGTTGCTGAGTGGTTGCTTCCGGGGTGCCGTCGGGTGCCTTCGGCGGGCCTGAAAAGCTAAGACCTTGTGACTGCCTCTGAAGACCTTGCGCGGCGCGTCCGCGACGTGAGCCGCCTGACCGGCGAGTTCGTTCTGCGATCGGGCCGGATCGCCAACGAGTATTTCGACAAGTACCAGTTCGAGGCCGACCCCGTGCTGCTCGACCAGCTGGCCGAGCGGATGGCCGTGCTGATCCCGGAGGGCACCGAGGTGCTGGCCGGCCTCGAAATGGGCGGGATCGCCGTGGTGACCGCGCTGGCCCGGCACGCCAAGCTGCCCACCGCGTTCGTCCGCAAGCAGGCCAAGCAGTACGGCACGGCCCGGCTCGCCGAGGGTGCCGAGGTGGCCGGCCGGCGGGTGCTGGTGGTCGAGGACGTGGTCACCTCGGGCGGCCAGGTGGTCATCTCGACCGGCGAGCTGCGCAAGCTCGGGGCGCACGTCGACCACGCGCTCTGCGTGATCGACCGGCAGGAGGGCGGAACGGCGGCGCTGGCCGCCGACGGCATCACCCTGCGGGCGCTGTTGACCCGCGAGGATTTGTCCTAGGCCGGGTTGCGGTCGAACCGGTCGGCGAGCGTTCGCCGGCTAGCTCTGATCACCGCCGGCCGGCCAGTTCGGTTCGGCGGCGATCAGCTCGGCGATCTGCACCGTGTTGAGCGCCGCTCCCTTGCGCATGTTGTCACCGGTGATGAAGAGGTCGAGCGCCCGCGGGTCGTCCATCGCCCGGCGGATCCGGCCCACCCAGGACGGGTCGGTGCCGACCGCGTCGATCGGCATCGGGAACTCGCCCGCCTCGGGATCGTCGACCAGGATGACGCCCGGCGCGTTGCGCAGGACCTGCCGGGCGCCCTCGGCGTCGACCTCGGACCCGAAGACGGCGTGCACGGCGATCGAGTGCCCGGTCACCACCGGCACCCGTACGCAGGTGGCGGAGACCTTGAGCGCCGCAATGCCGAGGATCTTGCGCGACTCGTTGCGCAGCTTGAGCTCCTCGGACGACCACCCGAGCGGGCCGATCTCGCCCGACCAGGGCACCACGTTGAGCGCCAGCGGCGCCGTGAACGGGCCGAGGTCGTCGCCGATCGCCTGGCGCACGTTGCCCGGTCGGGAGCCGAGCAGCCGATCGCCGGCCACCTTGCTGAGCTGGTCGTGCAGGGTGTCGACGCCGATCTGACCGGCTCCCGAGGCGGCCTGGTAGGAGGCCACGACCAGCTCGCGCAGGCCGTACTCGCGGTGCAGCGGCGCGACCGCCATGATCATCGCCATGACCGTGCAGTTGGCGTTGGCGACGATGCCGCGCGGACGCTCGCCCAGCACCTCCTGGTTGACCTCGGGGACGACCAGCGGCACGTCCGGGTCCATCCGGAACGCGGCCGAATTGTCCACGACGGTCACGCCCCGGGCGGCGGCCACCGGCGCCCAGTCGCGCGAGACGTCGTCGGGCAGGTCGAACAGCGCCAGGTCGACGCCGTCGAACGCCTCGGGGGTCAACTCGCGCACGGTCAGCTGCTCACCGCGGCAGGAGAGCTGTTTGCCGGCCGAGCGGGCGCTGGCCAGCAGCCTGATCTC
Source organism: Actinoplanes sp. KI2 (assembly GCF_025630775.1). GTDB lineage: Bacteria > Actinomycetota > Actinomycetes > Mycobacteriales > Micromonosporaceae > Actinoplanes. The sequence goes on along the minus strand of NZ_JAOSZE010000001.1, from coordinate 283,278 downwards.
CCCCCAGACGTTGCGCCGGGAGGAGAGCAGCTCGAGCATGACGGTCCCGACGGAGCCGGTGGCCCCGACGACGGCGAGCGTGGGCTGCGCCATGGACGGCCTACCGGCCGGTCCCGCCGTACACCACCGCCTGCTCGCCACCACCCAGCTCGAACTGGTCGTGCACGGCACGGACAGCGGTGTCGAGGTCGGTGTCGCGGCAGACCACCGAGACCCGGATCTCCGAGGTGGAGATCATCTCGATGTTCACCCCGGCCTCGCCGATGCAGGCGAAGAAGGAGGCGGCGACGCCCGGGTGCGAGCGCATGCCGGCGCCGATCAGCGAGACCTTGCCGACGTGATCGTCGAAGAGCAGGCTCTTGAACTTGATCTGCTCTTTGATCTTGTCGAGGGCCGTCATCGCGGTCGGGCCGTCGGCCTTGGGCAGGGTGAACGAGATGTCGGTGCGGCCGGTGCCCTCGGTGGAGACGTTCTGCACGATCATGTCGATGTTGATCTCGGCCGAGGCCACGGTCTCGAAGATGCGACCGGCCGCGCCCGGCTCGTCGGGCACCCCGACGATCGTGATCTTGGCCTCGCTGCGCTCGTGCGCGACCCCGGTGATCAGTGCTTGCTCCACGTCAGGGTCCTCCATAGATCCGGTGACGAGCGTGCCTTCTTTGTGCGAGTACGAAGAGCGTACGTGGATCGGCACCTTGAAGCGCCGCGCGTACTCCACGCATCGCAACATCAGCACCTTCGCCCCGCCGGCGGCGAGCTCGAGCATCTCCTCGTACGTGATCTTCTTGATGTGCTTGGCGTCCGGCACGATCCGCGGGTCGGCGGTGAAGACGCCGTCCACGTCGGTGTAGATCTCGCAGACGTCGGCGTGCAGCGCGGCCGCGAGGGCCACCGCCGTGGTGTCCGACCCGCCCCGGCCCAGGGTGGTGATGTCCTTGGTGTCCTGCGAGACGCCCTGGAAGCCGGCCACGATCGCGATCGCGCCCTCGTCCAGCGCCGAGCGCAGGCGGCCGGGCGTGACGTCGATGATCCGGGCCTTGCCGTGCACCGAGGTGGTGAGCACGCCGGCCTGCGAGCCGGTGTACGACCGGGCCTCGTACCCCAGGTTGTGGATCGCCATCGCGAGCAGCGCCATCGAGATGCGCTCGCCGGCGGTGAGCAGCATGTCCAGCTCGCGGCCCGGCGGCAGCGGGCTCACCTGGTTGGCCAGGTCGAGCAGTTCGTCGGTGGTGTCGCCCATCGCGGACACCACGACGACCACGTCGTCGCCGGCCTTACGGGCGGCCACGATGCGCTCCGCCACCCGCTTGATGCGCTCGGCGGTCGCGACGGACGAGCCACCGTATTTCTGCACCACCAGTGCCACGGGCAACCATTCCTTCGGCGATTCAAGATCAAACACAGCACACCGGCGGCGCCGGCACGACAATCGCCACCACCCTAGCCGCGACCTCGCCGGACGCCGAGAGGTGATCCCAGATTCCGGCCGCGCCCGGGTCCGGGAGGCGGCTCCGAGCGCGACACGCCCGTGGCGACGACGACCGGTTCGGCCCGCAGAGGCGAGAATGTCTCGGTGCGCGCACCCCTGCTGACCCGATCCGCCTCGGCCGCCGCCCTGCTGGCGCTGGCCGTCACGGCGGGCTGCGAGGGCGCGCCCGGTCCCCAGCCGACCACCTCGGCGTCGGCGGCCGGGGGCGACAACACCCCCGACTCGCGGGCCGACCTGATCGCCCGGGCCACGCTGGCGCAGGACAGGGCGTTCGCCGCGGTCTACACGCTCACCGAGGACGGCAACGGCCGGCGGCACAACGTGGTCGCCACCGTCGGCGCCGACGGCACCTGGCGGGTCGATGTGAGCCACGCCATGGTCGGCGACACGGCCGACGTCTCGATCGTCTCGACCGCGGCCGGCGTCTTCCAGTGCACCGTCTCCTCGCCGACCAACCCGACAACCCCTTCTTGCGTACGCGTGGCCGACCCCGGCAAACGCGTGGCGAAGGACTACTCGCCGCAGGTCGAACGGCTGTTCCGGCTGTGGCTGCCGGTCTTCACCGATCGCCAGTCGGCGCTCTCGGTGGCCGAGGTGAAGCCGCTCGACGGCGCCCAGAGCACCTGCTTCTCGATCGACTCGATCGCCGCCTCGATCAAGGCGCCGGTCGACATCGGCATCTACTGCTACGCCCAGGACGGCGTGCTGACCGCGGCCCGGGTCGACTTCGGCGAGCTCAAGCTAGTCAGCCAGGTCGCCGGCCCGGCCACCGTGCCACTGCCCGGCCCGATCGGGCCCGGCCCGGCGATGACCACCGACAGCCCGCCGGCCGTGCTGCCGTCGTCGGACGGCTCGACATCCGGTCCTCCGCCCGCCGGGGCGCCGTCACCCGCCTGACTTCGGCATCCCACGATCCGGGCGTAGAGTTAGGTCCGTCCGAGTTGATCACGTAGGGTGATTCCGACATGTGGCACGCACTCCTTCTTCGCTGCCGCGACGAGGCCCCATCCCAGGCCGGCACCTCGTCGCGGAGTTTCTGCGTTCTTTGAGATCGCGGCGCCGCCTCCTCGCCTCGCTTTCGTCTGGAGCAGCCACATGTCCACCGTCAACAACCCCTTCGCCACACAGCGTCCGAGCGCGATGCCCTTCGAGCGATACGCGCCGTACCACAAGCAGTTCGCCGTTGATCTGCCCGACCGTCAGTGGCCCACCCGACATGTCGATGCCGCCCCGCGCTGGTGCGCGGTCGACCTGCGGGACGGCAACCAGGCCCTGATCGACCCGATGTCCCCCGAGCGCAAGCGGCGCATGTTCATGCTGCTGGTCCAGATGGGGTACAAGGAGATCGAGGTCGGCTTCCCGGCCGCCTCGCAGACCGACTTCGACTTCATCCGCCAGCTGATCGAGCAGGAGCTGATCCCGGACGACGTCACCATCCAGGTGCTGACGCAGTGCCGGGAGCACCTGATCGAGCGCACCTTCGAGTCGCTGCGCGGCGCCAAGCGGGCGATCGTGCACTTCTACAACTCGACCTCGGTGCTGCAGCGCCGGGTCGTGTTCGGCCTGGACAAGGACGGCATCACCGACATCGCCACGAGCGGCGCCCGGTTCTGCCAGAAGTACGCGGAGATCTACACCCCGGACACCGAGATCTTCTACGAGTACTCCCCCGAGTCGTACACCGGCACCGAACTGGAGTACGCGCTGGAGGTCTGCTCGGCGGTGATCGACGTGATCGACCCGACCCCGGCCCGGCCGCTGATCATCAACCTGCCCGCCACGGTCGAGATGGCCACCCCCAACGTGTACGCGGACTCCATCGAGTGGATGCACCGCCACCTGCCCCGCCGCGACTCGGTGGTGCTGTCGCTGCACCCGCACAACGACCGCGGCACCGGCGTGGCCGCCGCCGAGCTGGGCCTGCTGGCCGGCGCCGACCGCGTCGAGGGCTGCCTGTTCGGCAACGGCGAGCGGACCGGCAACGTCGACCTGGTCACCCTGGGCCTGAACCTGTTCTCCCAGGGCATCGACCCGATGATCGACTTTGCCCGGATCGACGAGATCAAGCGGACCGTCGAGTACTGCAACCAGCTGCCGGTGCACGAACGGCACCCGTACGTGGGCGACCTGGTCTACACGTCGTTCTCCGGCTCCCACCAGGACGCGATCAACAAGGGCTTCGCCTGGCTGAAGTCCGACGCGGACGAGGCCGGCGTCGAGGTCGACAAGTTCACCTGGGGCGTGCCCTACCTGCCGATCGACCCGAAGGACGTGGGCCGCAGCTACGAGGCGGTCATCCGGGTCAACTCGCAGTCCGGTAAGGGCGGCGTGGCGTACATCATGAAGGAGGAGCACAACCTCGACCTGCCGCGACGGCTGCAGATCGAGTTCTCCGGCGTGGTGCAGCACCACACCGACGAGGAGGGCGGCGAGGTCTCCCCGCAGCAGATGTGGGACATCTTCGCCGGCGAGTACCTGATCGATCACCAGCTCTCCTCGGCCTTCAAGATCGAGGGCTACAGCACGGCCACGGTCGACGGCAAGGTCGAGATCGACGTCGAGGTCTTCCACCGCGGCGTACGGCGTCCGCTGGTCGGCCTGGGCAACGGCCCGATCGACGCGTTCGTGCAGGCCATCGCCCCGCTGGGCATTCAGGCGCGGGTGCTGGACTACAACGAGCACGCGCTGACCGCCGGCGGCGACGCGCAGGCCGCGGCGTACGTCGAGGTCGAGATCGGCGATCGGGTGGTGTGGGGCGTCGGCATCGACGCGAACATCGTGAGCGCCTCGATCAAGGCCGTGACCAGCGCCGTCAACCGCGGCCGCTGAACTGTCCCCGCGCGCCGTCCCCAGCGGGCGGCGCGCGGGATGATCCACTCACGGGGGATCGACCCGGACACAACGGGCGGCCCGCCCGTACGCTTGAGGCGTGCCCCTCCACACCCCCCGATGGACCGTCGTGCTGCTGACCGCCGCGTTGAGCCTGGGCGCCTGCGAGGGCGTCTCGGTCCAGGCCGGCTCCCCCACCTCCACGGACGCGACCGCCGGCCCGACCGCCAAGGGCTCGGCCGGCAGCGCCAAGGCCCAGCTCGACAAGCTGACCGTGGCCAAGTCCGGCTCGATGAAGGGCTACAGCCGGGAGAAGTTTCCGCACTGGCGCAGCGCCGGCAGCAACTGCGACGTGCGCGACTCGGTGCTCAAACGGGACGGCACGAAGGTCAAGCTGTCCGGTTGCAACGTGGTCGCCGGCACCTGGAAGAGCATCTACGACGGCAAGACGCTGACCTCGCCGACCCAGGTGGACATCGACCACCTGGTGCCGCTGGCCAACGCCTGGCGCTCGGGCGCCTCGGCCTGGACCACCGCCCAGCGCGAGGACTTCGCGAACGACCTGGACGACCCGCAGCTGGTCGCGGTGTCCGCGTCGTCGAACCGCTCGAAGGGCGACCAGGACCCGTCCACCTGGAAACCGTCCGACCCCAGCAGTTGGTGCGAATATGCGGAAGACTGGATCGCGGTGAAGACCCACTGGAAGCTGACGGTCACCGCCACCGAGAAGCCCGCACTCGCCGACATGCTGGAGAAGTGCTGATGACCACGGATTTGACCACCGACATCGTCGCCGGTCCCGGCGGCGTGATGACCGACGAGGTCGGTGTCGTCACCGGCGACCTCACGCTGCACACCGAGGTCGCCGACGACTCGGCGACCGTCCACGTGCAATACAAGGAAGCCGACGAGTGGTACACCGTCACCGGCGGCAAGGCGAAGCTGAAGGACCCGGCCGACGCCGCGGCCGTTCATCAGATCGCGGTCGGCATCCTCAACCGCCCGGAGGGCTGAAAAGGGTGCGATCGCCTCGGCGACCGCACCCCTGTGATCAGTCTGGCGCCGATCAGGCCGGCGTCGCCGCCGGCTTGCGGCCCGCCACGACCTCGTCGTCGACCACCGGGAAGTGGCAGGCGGTGAGGTGACTCGCCGGGTCGGTCAGCCGCGTGACCAGCGGCGGCTCCTCCGTCGCGCAGATGTCCTGCGCCTTCCAGCAGCGGGTGCGGAACCGGCAGCCGGACGGCGGGTTGATCGGGCTTGGCACGTCGCCGGTGAGCAGCACGCGATCGCGCTGCGCGCGATCGCGCCGGGCCGGGTCGGGCACCGGCACCGCCGACATCAGCGCGACCGTGTACGGGTGGCGCGGGTTCTTGTAGAGGTCGTCCCGCTCGGCGATCTCCACCACCTTGCCGAGGTACATGACCGCGACCCGGTTCGAGATGTGCCGGACCACCGACAGGTCGTGCGCGATGAAGACGTACGTCAGGTCGAACTCGCTCTGCAGGTCGTCCAGCAGGTTCACGACCTGCGCCTGGATCGACACGTCGAGCGCCGACACCGGCTCGTCCGCAATGATCATCTTAGGCCGCAGGGCGAGCGCGCGGGCGATGCCGATGCGCTGGCGCTGACCGCCGGAGAACTCGTGCGGGTACCGGTTGTAGTGCTCGGGGTTGAGCCCGACCAGCTCCAGCAGTTCCTGCACGGCCTTCTTGAGGCCCTGCGGCGTCGGGATGTTCTGGATCTGCAGGGGCGCCGAGATGATCGAACCGACCGTGTGCCGCGGGTTCAGCGACGAGTACGGGTCCTGGAAGATCATCTGCACGTCGCGACGAAGGGGCCGCAACTTGGCCAGCGACCGGTGCGTGATGTCCTGGCCCTCAAAGACGACCTTGCCGCCGGTCGGCTCGAGGATCCGGCTGAACAGCCGGCCCGTGGTCGACTTGCCGCAACCGGACTCGCCGACCAGGCCCAGCGTCTCGCCGGCGCGCACCTGAAGGTCGATGCCGTCCACCGCGCGGACGGCACCAACCGTACGCTTGAACAGACCCTTTGTGATCGGGAAGTGCTTCTCCAGCCCCGTCACCTCGAGCAGGTTCTCGCTCATCGTTCATCAACTCCGCTCAGAGGTTCGGTAGCACTTCCTGCTGGAAGATCTTGGTGCGATCTTCCGCGGGCAGGTGACAGGCCACCAGGTGGCCTGCTCCGGTACCGGCGCCCGCGTCACGCAGCACTGGCATCTCGGTGAAGGACCGGTTGCCGTTGCGCCCCGCGTACGGGCAGCGCGGGTTGAAGGCGCAGCCGTCGGGCAGGTTGATCAGGCTGGGCGGGGTGCCCTTGACCGGGGTGAGCCGGTCGCGCACGTCGCGGTCGAGGCGCGGCATCGAGCCGAGCAGACCCCACGTGTACGGGTGCTGCGGCGTCCGGAAGACATCCAGCGCCGAGCCCTTCTCGATGACCTTCCCGCCGTACATGACCAGGACGTCGTCGGCGAGCTCGGCCACCACACCCAGGTCATGGGTGATCATGATGACCGCCGAGCCGAACTCCTCCTGCAGGTCGCGGATCAGGTCGAGGATCTGCGCCTGCACGGTGACGTCCAGCGCGGTGGTCGGCTCGTCGGCGATCAGCAGCGCGGGGTCGTTGACCAGCGCCATCGCGATCATCGCGCGCTGCCGCATACCGCCGGAGAACTGGTGCGCGTAGTCGTTGAACCGGCGCTCCGGCTGCGGGATGCCGACCCGGGCGAGCATGTCGATGGCCCGTTCGCGAGCCACCCTCTTGTTCACCCCGGGGTGGTGGACCCGGTAGGCCTCGACGATCTGCGACCCGACCGTGAAGTACGGGTGCATGGCGCTCAGCGGGTCCTGGAAGATCATGGAAATCTTCCCGCCGCGCAGCGTGCGCACCTTCTCGTCGGTGGCGGTGACCAGTTCCTCGTCGTCCAGCCAGATTTCGCCGGTCACCTTGGCGTTGCTGCGGGTGCGGTGCAGGCCGAGCATCGCCAGCGAGGTGACGCTCTTGCCGGAGCCGGACTCGCCGACGATGCCGAGGGTCTTGCCCTTCTGCAGCGAGAAGGTCGAGCCGGTGACCGCCTGGACGATGCCGTCGTCGGTCTCGAACCGGACGGTAAGATCCTTGACTTCGAGGAACGATCGCGGCGTGACTTGGCCGATGGACAACGTAACCCCCTCAGGCCAGCCGCACGCGCGGGTCGATAACGCCGTACAGCAGGTCGACGATCAGGTTCGCGGCGACGATAAAGAACGCGGCGAACAGGGTGACACCGAGAATCACCGGCAGATCGTTGCTGCGGATGCTGCTCAGCGCCAACTTGCCCAGGCCGTTCAGGTTGTAGACGGCCTCGGTGAGGATCGCGCCGCCAAGCAGCGCGCCGAGGTCGAGGCCGAAGACGGTGACCAGCGGCGTGAGGCCGGAGCGGAGGCCGTGCTTGCCGATGACATTGCGCTCACGCAGGCCCTTGGCCCGGGCGGTACGGATGTAGTCCTCGCCCAGGGTCTCGAGCATGTTCGCCCGGGTAAGCCGGGCATAGGTGGCCGCGAACAGGAACGCCAGGGTGACCCAGGGCAGGATCAGGCCGGTGAACCAGTCCAACGGGTTGTCGAAGAACGGCGTGTAGCTGGGGTTGGGCCAGCCCAGCCAGTAGACGAAAATGCTCAGCGACAGTAGCCCGGTGAAGTAGATCGGCAGCGAGACGCCGGCCAGCGCGACCGTCATCACCGATCTGTCCCAGATCGAGCCGCGTCTGAGCGCGGAGATGACACCAAAGCTCACCCCCATCAGCACCCACAGCACGGCCGCACCGATGGCCAGCGACAACGTGACCGGAAGCGCGCTGGTCAGCTTCGGCCACACTTCCTCGCTGGTTTTGAAGGAATAGCCGAAGCACGGCGCAGGGCAATGCGTGACGTCCGGGCCGTTCTCGTAATCGCGGCCGACGACCAGGCCTTTGAGGAACTCGCCGTACTGCACCATGATCGGCTTGTCGAGGCCGAGTTTCTTGCTGATGCCCGCTACGGCGACCGGGTCGGCCTGCTTGCCGATGTAGAGCAGCGCGGGATCGCTTCCGGTGGCCTTGGGGACAAGGAAGAAGACGCCGAAAGTCACGAGCGTGACCACGAGCAGAGTAACGACGGCGTTGATGAGCCGCCGGATGAGGTAAGCCAGCACTACTTTCGGCCGAGCGCTGGGCGGGTACCGGTTCTTGCGAACCCGGCACCCGCCCAGCTCGGGCGGCCTTCACCTGCCCTTCGATCTACCCGTCGGTGCTACAGCGACCGGAATGGTTCACTTGCCGTCGCTGACGCCGAGCGACGCGAAGTCAACCATGGCCAGGCCCTGGTGGAAGTACACGTTCGTCAGCCGCGGGTTGTAGTAGTTCAGCGCCTTGTCGAAGACGAACGGGAGGTAGTAGTAACCCTCCATGACCTTGACGTTCGCCGCCTGATAGTCAGCGGCGGCCGCGGTCGCGTCCTTCTCGGCGAGGCCCTTCTCGAACAGCCCGTTGATCGCCGGGTCGTTGATCTCGGGGAGGTTCGAGTTGCCGTTCTTCTGAATGAACGAGCCCATGGCCAACGGCGCCAGGTATCCGTAACCGGTGGGGAAGTCAGCACCCCAGCCGTAGATCATGATGCCGTAGCCCTTCTTGGCCACGTTGTTGGGCGAACCGACAACGGTGGCGATCTGCGAGCCGTCGTACTGCTCGATCGCCGCGTTGATGCCGACAGCCTTCAGCGAAGCCTGGAGGGCGGTCGCGGTCGCGACCTCGGCCGGCTTGTTGTTACGCACAGCGATCTTGGTGTCGAAGCCGGTCGGCTTGCCACAGGCCTGGAGAGCCGCCTTCGCCTTGTCGACCTGCGGCTTGCCCTGGGCGCGACCGTACGGGTCGTACTTCGCGTCCGTGCCGGCCAGGTTCGGCGGGAGCATGTTGGTGCCGATGTCGCCGCCGGCGATCGGTCCACCGCGAGCGGTCTGCAGCGTCGTCGGGTCGGACGCGTAAATGATCGCCTTACGGCACTCGATGTTGTCCAGCGGAGCGACCTTGGTCGACAGGGCCGCGTACCGGATGAAGCCGTTGTTCGGGTTGTACGCGGTTTCCTTGAGCTTGTCGTTCGTCAGAATCTGCGTACGAGCCTGGGTCGACACACCGCTCTGGCTGGCGTCCAGGTCGGCGGTGCCGGCGATCAGACGGGAGTCCATGTCCTCGGCGTTCGTCGTGATCGTCAGGACGATCTTGTCAGGCAACGCCTTACGAACGGTGTCGGTCGACGCGTCCCAGTTGGTGTTGCGCGACAGGGTCGCGCCCTTGCCCGGCTGGATGCTGTCGAACTTGTACGGGCCCGAGGATGCGGGGGCCAGCGCGTACTTGTCGCCGGTGTCCCGCTTCTGCGGAACCGGGGCACCGCCCGGCAGGGCGAGCTCGTACGGGAAGTTCGCGTTCGCCTTCGCGAGGTGGAAGACGATCGTCGAGTCGTCCGGCGTCTCGACGGTCTTCAGACCCAGCTTGTTCGGGTCCTTGTCCTTGTACGGGCCGGGGTAGTTCTGGCCCTGGTCGAGCTCGTCACGCAGGTACGAGGGACCACCCGGGACGACGTCGGTCGCGAAGATGCGCTCGATGCCGTACTTGATGTCCTTCGAGGTGATCGGCGAGCCGTCGTCGAACTTCAGACCGCTCTTCAGCTTGAAGGTGTAGGTCTTGTTGTCCGAGCTGAGTTCCGGCGCCGCCGTGGCGAGGTCCGGAACGAGGTCGAGACCCTCCTTGCCGGGCTTCGGGTTGTAGGTCATCAGCGTCCGGCTGTAGAGCCGGTTCATGTCGATCGTCCAGGCGTAGTACGAGATCGCCGGGTCGAACGAGTCAGCGTCCTGCGGGCTCCACAGGTTGAGAGTGCCGCCCTTTTTGTCGGAGGCGTTCACCACCTGCGTGGCGGCGGCGTTGAAGGAGGCGCCACCGTTCGAGTTGTTGTCGCTCTTCTTGTCATCGGAGCCGCCACCACATGCGGCGGTCAGCCCCAATGTGAGGGCAGCCGCCGAGGCCACCATCACTTTCGTCTTGCCTGCCACCAAAACTCCTACCTCCTTGAACGGCGACCTGCGAGAGGCCGCCGAGATTTCATGCGATGGAACCGCTTCGATCCCAGAAATTCGTCAGTGAGCCTTCGGGTCCAGCGCGTCGCGAAGACCGTCACCGAATAGGTTGAACGCCAACACGGTAATGAAGATCATCGTGCCGGGAATGATCATGAACATGGGGTCGTAGCGGAACGTCGCCACGGCGTCCGAGAGCATGCCGCCCCAGGAGGGGTACGGCGGGGGGATACCGACACCGAGGAAGCTCAACGCCGCCTCGGTGAGGATGTTGGTCGGGATGATCAGCGTCGTGTAGACGAGGATCGGCGCGGCCAGGTTGGGCAGCACCTCGCGGAACAGGATGCGCGGCGAGCGCGCGCCCAGGCTACGCGAGGCCTCGACGAACTCCCGCTCACGCAGGGAGAGCGTCTGGCCGCGGACGATGCGCCCGATGTACGGCCAGCCGAAGAACCCGATCACCGCGATCAGGACAAGCGATCTCGACCATCGGCCGCTGAAGCCGAACAGCGTCTGCGGCAGCACCGACACCAATGCGATCGAGAAGAGCAGCTGGGGGAACGCGAGCAGGAAATCCATGATCCGGCTGACGATCGAGTCGACCCAGCCGCCCAGGAAGCCGGCGCTCATCCCGAAGACGACCCCGAGGAAGGTCGAGAGGAACGCGGAGAGGAAGGCGACGGTCAGGGTGGTCTGCGCGCCGTACACGATGCGGCTGAAGATGTCCCGCCCGTTGACCGGCTCGACACCGAGGATGAATTCCTTCGAGATGCCGCCCAGATGACCCTTCGGCAAACCGAGAGTGGCATCGATCGTGTCGCCGTGCAGTTCATCGAACGGGTGCCCGAACCACTTGATCAACAGTGGAGCGATGAACGCGATGAAGATCAAAAAGAGGATGACGATGCCGCCGCCGAGCGCAACCCGGTCCTTCTTGAGTCGACGCCAGGCTATCTGCTTCAGGGACCGACCGGCGATAGCGTTCTCGCCGGCATTCCGTTCCACAGCCGCGTCGTCGGTGGGCGTGATCTCGTCGGAGATTGACGCCTCCGGGCCAAGCGACATCTAGCGCCGGTCCTTCCTCGGGTAACCGGCACGAAGCGGGGCGCTCACAGCCAACGGCACACCGCATCGACGGCGAGTCGTAGGCGATGGCTCCCGCAGCGTCCGGCAACCGATCGGTTGTCTCATGCTTCGAGTGCCGACCCTCGTTGCGTCGGTCAGATGAGTCCGAGCCACGAGGGCACTCAACGGCGGGGGTGCCGCCATCGCAAGGAACATTCACCTAATGTGGTGCCGCGGTCAAGTTCACGGTCCGCACTCGGACGGTTCCGTGTCTCCCCCGTTATGTGGCTGTGACCTACGGCACCGACCAAACGGAAACTACCGCGTCAGACGGCCTGGATCTAGCTAATCCGGACTAAATCACTAGCTAGGTGTTACGGCCGAGTTACCTGACGCTTATCTATATAGCTCGGCGTCCTTCGAAGGCTCGACCGAGCGTGATCTCGTCGGCGTACTCGAGGTCGCCGCCGACCGGCAGACCGCTGGCCAACCGGGTGACCTTGATACCCATCGGTTTGACCATCAGGGCCAGATAGGTGGCCGTGGCCTCGCCCTCGGTATTCGGGTCGGTCGCCAGGATCAGCTCCTGAACCTCACCCGTTCCCAGACGTAACAGCAGCTCACGGATGCGGAGCTGGTCCGGGCCGACGCCTTCGAGCGGATTGATCGCGCCGCCGAGAACGTGGTACCGGCCGCGGAACTCGCCGGTCCGCTCGATCGCGACGACGTCCTTCGGCTCCTCCACGACGCAGAGCACCTCGTTGGTGCGCCGCACGTCCCGGCAGATCCGGCACTGCTCGGATTCGGCCACGTTGAAGCAGATCGTGCAGAAGCGAACGAGCTCCTTCACCTTGCGCAGGGCCGTGGCGAGCCGGTTGACGTCCGCCGGGTCGGCGGAGAGAACGTGGAAGGCGATCCGCTGGGCGCTCTTGGGCCCGACGCCCGGGAGCCGCCCCAGCTCGTCGATCAGATCCTGGATGGCGCCCTCGTACACGTGATCAGAACCCGGGGAGGCCGAGGCCGCCGAGACCGCCGGTGGCCGGCCCCATCTTCGCCTCGGTGAGCTCGCGCTGCGCCTCGGCCGCGTTCCGGATCGCGGCGAGCACCAGGTCTTCCAGCGACTCGATGTCGTCGGGGTCGACCGCCTTGGGATCGATCCGCACCGACTTGACCTCGCCGAGCCCGGTCATCAGCACGGACACCAGGCCGCCCCCGGCAGTGCCGGTCACCTCGGCGGCGGCCAGCTCGGCCTGCGCCTGGGCGACCTGCTGCTGCATCTTCTGCGCCTGCTTCATGATCTGCTGCATGTTCGGCTGTCCACCGGGGCGCATGCCACCGCTCCTCAGCTAGAAGGTCACCATGTCCTGAGCGCCGTCGCCACCCGCCCGGCCGGCCACGTCAATCGCCGCCCAGCGTAGTCGGCGCCCGATACATACCCGTCAGAGCCACACCACGGCGTCCGAGCCACACCATCCCGTCAAGCCCGGCACGCCGCTCACGGACCTCCGGCGAGCCCGCCGACAGGCACCTCCGCGGCGGACGGACGGCTTGGCCGCGGCCGGCACGCGCCGGCGCGTCTTGGCCCACGTCCCCTACCGCACCGCTCAGCCGCGCACCGCCGCCCCGCACCGCCGCCGCGCACCGCCGCCGCGCACCGCCGCCGCGCACCGCCGCCGCGCACCGCCGCCGCGCACTGCCTGGCCGCCGGCCGACACGCGCGTCTCAGCCGCGGCCGGCACGCGCCGGCTCGCCTCAGCTCTCGCCGATCTTCTCGGCGCCCAGTACCTCCTGGAGCAGGCGCATGGCCTGCTGCTCGCTGCTCTCCCGCGCCGTCTTCTCGTCGATCACGTCGTCCAGCGGCTCGTCACCCGGGTCGAAGCCCTCATAGGCCGAGCCCCCGCCGCGCGGCGGCCCGTCGAACTCGGGGTCGTAGGGCGCCTCCTCGGTCGGCGACCCGTCAGACCAGCCCGCCGACGGCGACACGGGAGCCGCCGGCGGAACGCCCGGACGAGCCGCCCCCTGCCGCGCCGCCGCCGCGGAGCGCGCACCGGCCACAGCAGCCCGCGCCGCCGCCAGCCCACTGCCGGGACCGGCATTGCGAGCGGCACGCGCAGCGGCGGCCGCGCCGGCACTGCCCGCCGCGGGAGCCGAAGACACGCCTCGCGGGGGCGCGGAAGGCCCACCGCCCACGGGCCCGGAGCGCCCACCACCCGCAGCCGCCGAACCCGCATCACCGCCGGACGCGGAAGACCCACCGCCCCCAAGCGCCGAACCCGCGTCACCCCCGGGCGCAGAACGCCCACCACCCGCCGGCGCGGAACGCGCATCGCCCCCAGGCGCAGAACGCCCACCACCCGCAGCCGCCGAACCCGCATCGCCGCCGGACGCGGAAGACCCACCGCCCCCAAGCGCCGAACCCGCATCGCCGCCGGACGCGGAAGACCCACCGCCCCCAAGCGCCGAGCCTGCATCGCCCGGAGCCGCGGCCGACGGACCGTCAGCCCACTCCTGGCCGTTCTGGCCGGCGTTGCGGTCGGGCGCCGCCTCGACGACCGGCACGCCGCCTGACGACCTCGCAGGGCCGCCTGCGGCACCGCCCGACGGTCGACCTGGTGCATCCTGCGCGACGCGGTCGTCGGCACGACCGGAGCCCGCCGCCGCCCTCGCATCGCTCCGGGGCGGAATGTCGGCCGCGGAGCCGTCACCCGAGGGCGTCGCGCCCACCGAAGTCGCCGAGGGCGTGCCGATCGGGCGCACCTCCGGCCAGTCCTCTTCCTCGTCGTCGACGGGCGGGGGCGTGACCGCGGGTGTCGCCGAGCCGCCGGGCCGGACCGGCTCTGGCCAATCGTCGTCGGACGAACCCGCGGACTCGGTCTCCTGGCGGCGCGCCTGCGGCGGACGGGCCGAAGCGACCTGCGCCTGCTGCGCCCCGGTCGCCGCGCGCGGCGCGGTGGATGTCGTTGCGCGCTGGCCGGGCTCGTGGGCCGAGTCGTTACGGGCCCTCGGCGGTGCCTCCCGGCGGGCGGGGCCGCGCGACGGGTCGCCGCCGTTGCCGCCCTCGACACCGCCGACCTCGCACCGGATCTGCCAGCGGCCGCCGAGCGTCTCGTAGAGCGCATTCGTGACCAGCGCCGACTCCTGGGTGATCCGGGCGGCGGCCCAGTCGTGCTGGTGCACCAGGACGACGGTGTCGCCATCCAGCGACCGGACCACGGCGTCCGCGATCATCGGGCCAATGACCTTGCCGCGCGGCTGCTTGCGCACCTCGGCGACGACCTCCGGCCACACCTCACGCACGCCCGACACGGTCAGCCGGCCGGGCGTGTCGGCCACGGCCGCGGCCGCCGGCTCCTCGGGCGCATCCGGAAGCAGCCCGGCCGGCTCGGGCCGCCGCCCCGCCGCCGACGAGACAGCCTGGGCCGGAGCCGAGGGGGTCGAGCCCGAGGCCGCGCCAGAGGCCGAAGCCGCGCCGGAGACCGTAGAGATCGAGGAAGCCGACGCAGAAGCGGGCGCGGCAGGAGCGGGCGCGGCGGGAGCGGGCGCGGCGGGAGCGGGCGCAGCCGACGCGGAGGCAGGCGCGGCCGACGCGCTCTCGGCCGAGCGAGACGCCGGAACCGCCCGGCTCAGCTGAGCGGCAGCAGGCTCGTCATCGGGCGCCTCATCCCAGGGCGGGGGCTCGTCGTCGTAGCTGTCCGGTTCGTCGACGGCCGAGGCCGCAGGCGCGGGCTCCGGCGCGGCGGGCCGAGCCGCCCCCGCCTCGGCAGGCGCCGCCGCCTCGGCAGGCGCCGCCGGCCGCCGACCCGTGGTCGGGGTCGTGGCAGCGGACCGCCGACCGGCCGCCGCCGCTGCCGCCCGAGCCGCCGACAGACCGCCGCCGCCACCCGCGGGCGCGCCACCGTCAACCACCACGGGGGCAACCGGTGCCGCGTCGCCGCTCTCCTCGCGTACGGCGGGAACGTCACCGCTCAGAGTGAGCCGCCGCTCCATGCGCTCCAACCGCTGCAGCAGCGCACCGGTCGAATCCTCGGCGCCCGGCAGCAGCATGCGCGCCGTGATCAGCTCGAGCAGCAGCCGGGGCGCGGTCGTGCCGCGCATCTCGACCAGGCCGTTGTGCACGATGTCGGCGCAGCGCGACAGCGTCGCCGGGCCCAGCCGGCCGGCCTGCGCGTTCATCGCCTCCAGCTGGTCGGCCGGGCCGTCGATCAGGCCCTTGGCCACCGCGTCGGGCACCTGCTGCAGCACGATCAGGTCGCGGAAGCGCTCGAGCAGGTCGGAGGCGAACCGGCGCGGATCGTGCCCGGCCTCGGCGACCCGGTCGATCGTCGCGTAGGCCGCGGCGCCGTCGCCGGCGGCGATCGCGTCGCACATCTCGTCGATCAGCGTGACGTCGGTGACGCCGAGCAGGGCGATCGCCCGCGCGTACGACACACCGTCCGGGCCGGCGCCGGCGATCAGCTGGTCGAGCACCGACAGGGTGTCTCGCGCGCTGCCGCCGCCGGCCCGCACCACCAGCGGGAAGACGGCCGGCTCGACGTGGATGCCCTCGGCGTCGGTGAGCTGCTGCAGGTACGGCCGGAGCACCGCCGGCGGGATCAGCCGGAACGGGTAGTGGTGGGTGCGGGAGCGGATCGTGCCGAGCACCTTTTCCGGCTCGGTGGTCGCGAAGATGAACTTCACGTACTCCGGCGGCTCCTCGACGAGCTTGAGCAGCGCGTTGAAGCCGGCCGACGAGACCATGTGTGCCTCGTCGATCACGTAGATCTTGTAGCGGCTGCTGGCGGGGGCGAAGAACGCCTTCTCCCGCAGGTCGCGCGCGTCGTCGACGCCGCCGTGGCTGGCCGCGTCGATCTCGATGACGTCGATCGACCCGGCGCCGTCGTTGGCCAGCGAGCGGCAGGACGCGCACACCCCGCACGGCTCGGGCGTGGGGCCCTGCTCGCAGTTGAGCGAGCGGGCCAGGATGCGGGCGCTGGACGTCTTGCCACAGCCGCGCGGGCCGGAGAAGAGATATGCGTGGTGCAGCCGCCCGCTGCGGAGCGCTTGCGACAGCGGCTCGGTGACGTGTTCCTGCCCGATGACCTCGGCGAACGTCCGTGGACGGTACTTGCGGTACAGAGCGAGTGCCACTACCCCTCCTCAACGACCGCGCCATTGTCCGTCGGGGGTACGACAAGAACCAAAACAAGGACCCCCCGTGCACCCGTCAGAGCCCGCTTATCCTTGCTGCCTTCCGGCCCTGGGGAGGTTCACGAGATACACGCCGCACGAGGGGCTGCCCCAGAGCCTACCCGCCCCCGAGATCCAGCAAGCGCCGACCCACACGTACGTCGCGGCACAGATGTCTGTATCCTGACCGACGGAGGATTCGCCTAGAGGCCTAGGGCGCACGCTTGGAAAGCGTGTTGGGTTAACACCCTCACGAGTTCGAATCTCGTATCCTCCGCCAGTCGAATGAACAGGGCCGGACCCCGCGTGGGTTCCGGCCCTGTTCATTTCCGCATCAGAGCTGCCCGGCGGCGATCGCGTCGTCCACGTCCGGGAAGATCGCGAAATACTTGCTCAGCCCCACCGTCTCGAGCAGCCGCACCAGGAACCGGTTCGCGCCGGCGAAGCTCAGCCACCCGCCCCGCGCCGTGATCACCTGCTTGCTCGTGATGAAGGCGCTCAGCCCGACCGAGTCGCAGAACTTGAGGTCGGTGAGGTCGACGACGATCCGGGGAACCGGGCGTTCCAGCAGATCGGCCAGAGTCGCTCGCAGGGCGCCGGCGGTGTCGGCGTCGAGCTCGCCCCTGAGATGCAGCACCGCGATGTCGCAGCGGTGGTCGGTGACAATGACCTGCATGGGATGAAACGTTAAATCCGGACAAGTGCTCCCTGCCGGACAAGCGGTCCGATTCACCGGCCCACCGCGTACGCGCCGGACCCGATGCGTGCGGGCCGGACCTCGAAAGCGCCGAACGCGTACGGGCCGGACCCCCGAAAGGGTCCGGCCCGTAGGAAAATCTCGGCTGGCCGATGAGGTCAAGCAGGCGGCGCAGCCGGCCCAAGGCGCTTTAGATCTCGCGCCACTGCCAGCGTGGCCCGCGCCACGCGTCCGCCAGGATCATCGCAGATGCACGTCCTGGACAACTCTGCACCTTCGACTTGCCGTCTGGCCCGCCCATCTGAGCTTCGACTTCCCAGACGCTGCCGTCGGTGCGCACGAAGACGTCACGGCGTGCGATCCGGACGTCACCATTCCACCAGTGATGCTCAACTCTCACATGTCAAATCTAGGACAGTTATCGGACATCGGCCTAGGGGCAACCTTGCGAAAAGTTCTCACCAGCCGGTTGCACCACATTGTCTGATCCGGTGGTTTTTGCCTACGTGACTTGCGCAACAGCGCCGGTATTAGGGCCGTCGCCCGTCCGTGACCGTTAGTAATCGACCCAGCTAGCCAGTTGGCCCATCGAAGGGCGAAACGGCGGCGTTACGTACACGACATCTGATCATGGAGAACACCCGAACGGCGGAGGCCCGACAGACGTACGGACGACGGCTCTTTCCGCACGGAGCGTAACTCTTTCCGGTAACTGAAAGCACGGACAAAGCGGCCGCCGGGGCCATAGCAAGCCCAACTCCATCGGAGCCGCCGGACTTGATGGGGTGTGAAGGGATTTTGAATACCCGGGCGGCGTTGCCGTCCACCGTTGGTCACCACGATGCGTGACGGTTTCGCACCGCCCATGACCTGCGGCGCCTCCCGTCCGCGAGGGGTCAAGCCGGAGGCCGCTCAGCGGTTCAGGCGACGGCGTCGAGGTGCCTGTCGTCGAACCTGAATGTGCCGTACCTCGGCGGAAAGGCCCGGTCGCAGTTCGCGTAGCTGCTCAGTGCCTGGTCGATCATTCGCGGTCGCGGCGCCGGATCGAGATTCGGCAGCTGCGCTTCGGTGAACGCGGCGAGCGCCTCGATCACCGCCGGCTCGTGCGTGCCACGCTCGGCGAGGGTGGCCAGGGCCTGGTCGGCCGGGATGCCTCGGTGGGTGAGCGCGTCATATTCGCGGACCGCCTGCAACACCCTCGCCCCGGGCGGCGCGTGCACCGCCAGCGGCCGTGCCGGCTGCCGGTCGGTGGGTCGTTGGTGCTGGATGATGGTCCGCACCGGGGCCAGATCCGGTATGTGCGCGAGCACCGCGGCGGCCTGCTGGAACATGGAGTCGAGGACCTGCTGGTCGCGGTCGCTGCGAGGAATGCCTTCGATCACCGCGGCGGCGGCGGTCTGCGGCACCGTGCTCACTCCCGCGATGGTCAGCTGGGCGGCGGCCTCCACCTGCCACGCATCCGGCAGGGCAAGGATTGCGCACACCCGCGCGGCGATGCGACGCATCCGATGCGCCCGGGCGACCAACTCGGGCTGGGTCTGGGCGAGGACGGCCAGCAGCGTGGCAATGCTGCCGTCGAGGGTGCGCCCGGCACGTTGCTGCTCGGCATGGGTGAGCCGGTGCTGTTCGGCGGCCGCCGCGACGGCGGCCCGCAGGTTCTCCGGCGGGCAGGGCCACAGCAGGAACTCGAAGACGTGCGCCTGGTTGATCGCGCCGACCGCGCCGACGCCGTCGGCGTAGCCGGCCGTGATGATCCGCGTGGTGGCCGGTGCCAGGGCGTACGCCTTGGCCAGCATCGCGACGCCGGTCATCGCGCTCATCCGCATCCCCGCGATGACCACCGAGATGGGGTCGTCGGCGCCGGCCTCGGCCAACAACGTCAACGCAGCTTCCGGATCGGTCGTGCACACCACCCGGTAGTCGGTGCGCAGGACGCGTTCCAGCTCGGTCAGAACATCGTGTTCGTCGTCGACGCAGAGGACACGAGGCCGATCAGTCATCACATACTCCATCGGTCACTTCATTTGTGGCGGGCAGTACGACCCGGACTGCACTCCCACAGTCGGCTTAGTTCGGATTTGCAATATCGCCCGAGGGTTGACACCTGACGTACTCCTGCGGGAGTACTCACGCGCCGGGGTGCACCAGGCCCGACTCGTAGGCGAGCATCACGAGCTGCGCCCGGTCATGGGCGCCGAGCTTGGTGCGGATGTGGCTCACGTGCGTCTTCGCCGTCAGCGGGCTGATCACCAGCTCGGCCGCCAACTCCTCGTTGCTACGCCCCCGGGCGACCAGCGTCAGCACCTCGCGCTCCCGGTCGGTGAGCTGGGCCACGGTTCCCACCGCCGGCCCGCGTGGCTCCCGCTCGGCCAGGAACCGCTCGATGAGCACGCTCGTCACCCGCGGCGACAGCAGGCTCTCGCCCGCCGCGACGGTACGCACGGCGGCCAGCAGGTCAGCCGGGCGCGCGTCCTTGAGCAGGAAGCCGCTCGCTCCGGCTCGCAGCGCGGCGAACACGTTCTCGTCGTCGCCGAACGTGGTCAGGACGAGCACCCGCACCCCGGCCAGCTCCGGCTCGGCGCAGATCCGCCGGGTGGCCTCGATGCCGTCCATGACCGGCATCCGGATGTCCATGAGCACCACGTCCGGCCGCAGCCGCATGGCCTCCGCGATGGCAACCACCCCGTCCGCCGCCTCGCCCACCGTCGACATGTCCGCCGCGCTGTCGATCAGCACCCGGAATCCGACCCGGATCAGCTCCTGGTCGTCGACGATCAGTACACGCAGCGTCATCTCGGCACCTCCGTCGGCATCGTTGCGGTCACCCGGAAGCCGCCCTCATGCACCGGCGCGGCGGTCAGCGACCCGCCCAGCGCGAACAGTCGTTCACGCATCCCGGCAATGCCGTTCCCGGCGGCCGTGCCCGCCTGCACGACGGCCGGATCGATCGGATCGCCATCGTTGACGACCTCCAACCCGACCTGCCCCGGCTCGAACGTGAGATCGACGGTGGCCCGGGTCACGTGCCGGGCGTGGCGGGCCACGTTCGTCAGGCACTCCTGAGTCAGCCGATAGAGCGCCACGCCGACGACGACCGGCAGCTCGCGCCGGTCGCCGGTGACCTCCAGCTCGACCGGCAGCCCGCCCGATCGCGCACTCTCAACGAGCAGGCGCAGGTCCTGCTCATCCGATCTCATCGCCGGGCCGACCTCTTCATCGCCACGCAGCAGCCCCAACGTCGTACGGATCTCGTTGAGCGCGGCCGAGCTGGACTCGCGGATGCGCTCCAAGGCGAAGCGGACCGCGGCGGGATCGCTGTCCAGAACGTGGGCGGCCACTCCGGACTGCACACTGATCATGGTGAGGCTGTGGCCCACGGTGTCATGCAGCTCCCGGGCGATGCGCAGCCGCTCCTCCGTGAGCATCTGACGGCCGGCTCGGCGCTGCTCGGCGAGCTCCGCATCCTTCTCGGCCGCCGAGCTCACCAGGAACAGGTGATAGTTCTGAGCGGCCGACCCGCAGGCGGCGGCGGCCAGGCACCAACTCGTCCACGTCAAGGCCGGCGCCAGCGGGTGGGGGAACCACGTGAAGCGCAGCGACAGCAGCACCGCGACCACGATGGTGCCCAGCGTGATCCAGAATGCTTCCCGGGTAGGGCGGCGCCGGCCCACGTAGAACAGCGCCACCAGCACCACGAGGCCCTGCGGCCAGCTCGGGTGCCCGGCAAACATGGCGACGCCGCAGCCGGCGAGCGCCACGCACAGCGCCGCCCGTGGCCAGCGGTACGCGACACCGCCGGTCACGGCCAGGACGACCGCGAGCACCGTATCCGCCCAGCCCGGAAACCCGCGGACCGCCAGCCACCAGTCGATCATCAGGGCGGAGAAGAGGGCGCAGGCCATCGCCAGATCCACCACCGGCCAGAACCATTTGGGCAGCGTCCGCGGGCACGACGCCAGCTCAAACATGTGCCTAAGGTACGGCCGACCGGCTGCGCATTAGGCCAAATCGCGCTGAATGCCCGATCCGCCCTGGGCCAATGGGACCGAGCGAGAGACCCAGCAACGCAAAAAGGCCCGGAGTCCCGGGCCCTCTTGCTGCTTGGAGCGGTGGTGAAGGGATTTGAACCCTTGGAGGGCTTGCACCCTCACACGCTTTCGAGGCGTGCTCCTTAGGCCGCTCGGACACACCACCGCGAAGTAGGTTACCGGACGCTCGACCGGCTCTGCCGCCGGGCTACCCATTGCCCATTCGAACGGCCCTGACCTGGCAGGATCGACGGCATGACCAAGCGAGCAGAGGAGCACGAAGCATGAGCGTGCACATCGGCGGGCAGCCGGGCGACATCGCCGAGCGGGTGCTGCTCCCCGGCGACCCGATGCGGGCGAAATGGATCGCCGAGACCTTTCTGCAGGACGCGAAGTGCTACACGCAGGTCCGCGGCATGCTCGGCTTCACCGGCACGTACCAGGGCGTCCGGGTGTCGGTGCAGGGCTCGGGCATGGGCATGCCGTCGGCGTCGATCTACACCCACGAGCTGATCAACGAGTACGGCGTGCAGTCGGTGATCCGGATCGGCTCGTGCGGCGCGCTGGCGATGGACCTGAAGCTCGGCGACGTGATCGCGGCGATCGGCTCGGCGACCGACTCCAACATGAACCGCGCCCGCTTCGACGGCCTGATCGACTACGCCCCGGTCGCCGACTTCGGCCTGCTGCGCACCGCGGTGGAGGTGGCCGAGCGGCGCGGCACGACGATGCGGGTCGGCCCGATCCTGGCCGCCGACGCGTTCTACACCGACCGTCCCGATCTCTACGACTCGCTCGCCGACTACGGCGTCCTCGCGGTCGAGATGGAGTCCGCGGCGATCTACACGATTGCGGCGCGTTACGGCGCCAAGGCGCTGACCATCCTCACTGTGAGCGATCACATCAAGACCGGCGACAAGATGGACTCGGCCCAGCGGGAGCAGGGCTTCGGCGACATGGTGCGGATCGGACTCGAGACCGCGATCTCCGGCGCGTCCTGAGCGCACTGCCGCGGCGTCACCCTGAGTGACGCCGCGGTCCCTTTGCCCGTACGGGTGAAAGCTCCGCCAACCGCAGCGGCGGCACCACCGCGCCGTCCCGCTAGCGGAAGAAGTTCCGCACGAGCGCCGCGCACTCCGCCTCGAGCACACCGGAGTAGACCGCCGGCCGGTGATTGAGCCGACGGTCGCGCACCACGTCCCAGAGCGACCCGACCGCGCCCGTCTTCGGCTCCCACGCCCCGAAGACGAGCGTCGACACCCGGGCCAGCACCAGCGCGCCCGCACACATCGTGCACGGCTCCAGGGTGACCACCAGGGTGCAGCCCTCGAGTCGCCAGCTCCCGGTGAGGACCGCGGCCCGCCGCAGCGCCAGGATCTCGGCGTGCCCGGTCGGATCGCCGGTCGCCTCCCGCTCGTTGCCGGCGGCGGCCAGCTCGGCCCCGTCCGGGCCGTAGACGACCGCCCCGACCGGCACGTCGTCCGGATACGCCGAAGCGACCTCGATCGCCCGCCGCATCCAGCCTTCACGCTGCGGCGAGGGCCCGACGCTCATGCCGAGCCCGCCCGCCGTGGACTCGTGGCCCTCGCGGCGGCGTCCCGCCGGGCGTCCCACTCGCGGCCGGTGCGCTCGCTCACGCCTCGCGCAGCTCTTCCACCTCGTCGCCGCAGCCGATCCGCTGGCAGATCTCGGCGGTCACGTCGGAGGGCAGCATGCCCTCCTGACCGCAGAGGCCCAGCAGCCGGTGCGAGCCGATCCCGAGGTCGCCCAGCAGATCCGCGTCGCCGACCGGGTCGGCGTCCGGATCGGTCGACGGCCGGTCGCCGTCCTCCTCGGCCGAGCCCGCGGTCAGCTCGTCGATCTCGAGCGCCGGCGCCTCGATCTCGCCGAGCAGCACCGCCCCGATCCGCGACTCCTCGACGAACGCCGAGTCCGAACCGAACACCCGAAGGTCCTCGCCCTCGTCCAGGCGCAGGACCGCAAGGTACTGGTCGTCGCTCTCGACGAAGAGCAGCGCCACGTCGGCGTCCGGCTCGACGTCGCGGAGCGCGTCCACCACCTCGTCGATGTCGGCGAGGCCGGCCAGGTCCAGCTCGGACGCCGTCCACCCGTTCTTGCCCCGTGCGACGGCGGCAGCGAAAGTCGACAAGATCTCCCCCAACGCGACTTTTGTCTTCAGCGAGTGACGGTATCCGGAAGAACGGCGGGCGCGGCGCGCCACGCCCCCAAATGGGTTGGAAGTCAGTTCGCCAGGCGACGCCGAACGGCGATGAGCTCCCGCAGACGCGCCCCGCGCAGCCGCTGCGGCTGGGTGGATTCGCGGGCTTTCGCATCGGCGAGGGCCGCTAGCAGTTCCAAACGGCGACGGCGACGATCGGGGTCGAGCCGTGGCGTTGAGGAGGCCATGATGCCGAGATTGCCCACCGCCACGTCACACGTCAAGCCCTAGTGCGGACCGCGACGAGGACGGCACATCCGGTGGCCGGACAAGCCGAGTGATTCACCACAAAGGCCAGTCGTACGTGGTGATCCACCGCGCGCCGACGAAGGCCACCGCGATCGACAGCCCGAGGCCACTGGCCAGGGCGATCCCGACCGCGACACCCCGGTCGCCGAGCACCGTCAGCACGAGCGCCATCGCCCACGCCGTGACCGACGCCACGATCGTCCACCACGCGTACGACGCGAGGTCGTGCGCGAGCCCGCCGAAGAGCGCGAGCCAGAGCAGCGTCGCGCCGAACCCGGACATCACCGCGGCGGCGGTGATCGGGTGCGGTTCGCGGTAGATCGGGTGGGAGTGCCCGGGGAAGAGCCCCGACGGGGGCCGCCCATGACCACCGATCCCGTACGGAGGGGAACCGGGCGGCGGTGTCACCGGCCAGGACGGCTGCCTCTCGGTCACTGCCCCACCTCCGCGTGCCACGACTGGTCCCGCCAGCGTAGCGAGCCCCGGACGAAACAACCGGCGGAGCGTACGGATAGCGGCACGCGGTGTGGGAGAGTTCCGGGGTGGACGTGGCGGTGATCGGTCTCGGGCTCATCGGCGGGTCGCTGCTGCAGGCGCTCGCCTCGGCCGGGCACGGGGTGACCGGCTACGACGCCGATCCGGCGACCCGCGAGCTGGCCCGCGACCGGGGCTGGGCGGTGGCCGGGTCGGTCGCCGAGGCGGTCGTCGGCGCCGAGCTCGTGGCCCTCGCCGTACCGCTGCCGGTCCTGCCCGATGTCCTCGCCGAGCTGGCGGCGTACGACGGCCTGATCACCGACGTCACCTCGGTGAAGGGGCCGGTGCGCGAGCTGGCCGCGAAGCACGGCCTGCGGCGGTTCGTCGGCGGGCACCCGATGGCCGGCAAGGAGACGTCCGGCTTCGCGGCGGCCGAGCCGGGCCTGTTCGACGGCTGCGCCTGGGTGCTCTGCCTGGAGCCCGGCGAGACCGATCTCGCCGACTGGCTGACCCTGGCCGCGCTGGTCACCGCGATGGGCGCCCGGGTCGTCCCGGTCACCGCGGCCGAGCACGACCGGGCCGTCGCCCAGATCAGCCACGTGCCGCACCTGTTCGCCAGCGCGCTCGCCCGCCAGCTCGAGGGCAACCCGCTGGCCGGCACCCTGGCGGCCGGCTCGTTCCGGGACGGCACCCGGGTCGCCGCCACCCGCGCCGAGCTGATCGTGGCGATGTGCGGCGGCAACGCGACCGCCGTCCGGGAGGTGCTGCGCGGCCTGCTCGACGGCCTCGAGCGGATGGACGCGGCGCTCGCCACCGACCCGGTCCGCTTTCTCACCCCGCTGGTCGCGGCCGGCTCCGAGCTGCGCCGCCACTGGCCGGCCCGCGGCGGCGCACCGGCCGAGCTGCCGGCCGAGGCCGACGGGCTGCTCGATCTGGGCCGCGGCGGCGGCTGGGTCACCGCGGTCGCCGAAAATCGTGTCAGCGTCACGACAATCCGGCCGGAAACTGACCGCATTGCTTCCTAGGGTCATCGGTGACGGAGAAATCACCCGGACTTAGGAGAGACACATGCCCGGTCAGGTCGGCCCGGTGAACAACGAGCAGGAGGGCCTGCTCGCCTATCTCGCCCAGATGCGGTACGTGGTCCGGTTGACCGCCTACGGCCTCACCGACGAGCAGCTGCGCGCCACGCCCTCGGCCAGCGAGCTCAGTGTCGGCGGCATCATCAAGCACTGCGCCTCGACCGAGGAGAACTGGCTGGCCACCATCCGGCGCGAGCCGCAGTCGGTGGACTTCCAGCAGTACGTGGCGAACTTCAAGCTGGCCGACGACGAGACGATCGAGGACGTGTTCGCCCGCTACGACCGGGCAGCCGAGCAGACCGAGAAGACGATCACCGAGCTGGGCGACCTGGATTTCCGGATCGAGATCGACCACTCGGTGCCGTGGAACCGCAAGGACCTGACCCACTGGAACGTGCGCTGGATCCTGCTGCACCTGATCCAGGAGACGGCCCGGCACGCCGGCCACGCCGACATCATCCGCGAGTCGGTGGACGGCGCGACGGCGTACCCGCTGATGGCCGCGGCCGAGGGCTGGCCGGCGACGCCCTGGCTGAAGCCCTGGACGAAGGAGAGCTAGCGCTAGATCCGCTCGCCGCGGTCCAGGCGGATCACCCGCCGGTCGGTGACGATCGCGGTGACCAGGTCGCGGGGGGTCACGTCGAAGGCCGGGTTCACCGCGTCCGACCAGGGGGTCACCTCGGCGGCGCCGCGGTCCTCGATCGGGACGGCGTCGCCGCTCGGGGTGCCAACGTCCACCGTCGACTCCGGGGCGACCACCACGAACGGCAGGCCGGCCCGGCGGGCGCCCAGCGCGTGCGCGTACGTGCCGATCTTGTTGATCACATCGCCGTTCGCGCAGATCCGGTCGGCGCCGAGGATCACGCCGTTCACCTCGCCCCGGGCCATCAGGAACGCCCCGGCCGAGTCGACCGCCACCCGGTGCGGCACTCCCCACTGGGACAGCTCCCAGGCGGTCAACCGGGCGCCCTGCAGCAGCGGCCGGGTCTCGCTGGCGATCACCCCGGCCAGCGCGCCCCGGCGGTGCAGTTCGTAGACCACGCCCAGCGCGGTGCCGAGGGTGACCGCGGCGAGCCCGCCGGTGTTGCAGTGGGTCAACAGTCGCAGCCGCGGGCCGCACAGGTCGATCATCAGGTCGGCGCCGCGGGCCGCCATCGCCTGCGACGCCGCGGCCTCCTCGTCCCGGATCGCGCAGGCCTCGGCGAGCACCGCCTCCGGCCCGCGGGACAGCAGCCCGGCGGCCCGATGGACGCCGCGGGCGAGGTTGACCGCGGTCGGCCGGGCGTTCTCCAGCCGGTGCACCGCGGCGGCCAGCGCGCGCGGGTCGTCGGCGTGCACCCGCGCGGCCAGCGCCACGCCGAACGCGCCCGCCACGCCGAGCGCCGGAGCGCCGCGCACGGCCAGTGACTGGATCGCGGCGACCAGCTCGGGCACGGTGTGCAGGCGCAGGACACGTACTTCCTTGGGGAGCACCGTCTGATCGATGATCTCGACGGCCCCGTCCACCCAGTCGATGGTCCGCACGGGCCGAGCGTAGTCGCCTTAGTCTCTACCAATGGCTACTCGTGATCCGGTCGACGATCTGCGCCGCATCGCCTTCTATTTGGAGCGGGCGAACGAGGCGACCTACCGGGTACGCGCGTTCCGCTCGGCCGCCGCCGCGATCGCCAAGCTGCCGGCCGAGGAGCTGTCCGAGCGCGCCGCCGCCGGCACGCTGGCCAAGCTCCCCGGCGTGGGCGACGTGACCGCCCGCTGCGTCGCCGAGTCGCTGGCCGGCGAGGAACCGGTCTATCTGCGCCGGGTGCGCTCGACCGAGGGCACCGACCTGCCGGCCGCCGCGGCGGCGCTGCGGGACGCGCTGCGCGGCGACTGCCACTCCCATTCGGACTGGTCGGACGGCGGCTCGCCGATCGAGGAGATGGCGCTGGCCGCGGTCGAGCTCGGCCACGAGTACCTGGTGCTCACCGATCACTCGCCCCGGCTCACCGTGGCCAACGGGCTGTCACCGGCCCGACTGCGCAGGCAGCTCGACCGGGTCGCCGAGCTCAACGACGCGCTGCCGGAGGGCTTCCGGGTGCTCACCGGGATCGAGGTGGACATCCTCGAGGACGGCGCGCTCGACCAGGAGGACGAGCTGCTGGCCCGGCTCGACGTGGTGGTCGGGTCCGTGCACAGCAAGCTGCGCGACGAGTCGCCGCGGATGACCCGGCGGATGCTGGCCGCGATCGCCAATCCGCACCTGGACATCCTCGGCCACATGACCGGCCGCAAGGTCGCCGCGGCCGGCGAGGGCGACCGGGGGCACCGGGCCGGCCGGACCCGCCCGCCGAGCACGTTCGACCTGGAGAAGGTGATCGAGGCGTGCCTCGAGCACGGCAAGGCCATCGAGATCAACTCGCGGCCGGACCGGCTCGACCCGCCGAAGCGGATGCTGACCGTGGCGGTCGAGGCCGGGTGCCTGTTCAGCATCGACACCGACGCGCACGCCCCCGGCCAGCTGGACTGGCTGCGCAACGGCTGCGAGCGGGCCGCGCTCTGCGGGGTGCCGGCCGAGCGGGTGGTCAACACCTGGCCGATGGAGCGGCTGCTGGAGTGGACCGCGGGACACAAGTAAACGGGGCGGCGTGCCGCGCGGGTCGTCCCGTAGGGTCGCCACGTGGGACGAATTGACGACCTCGCCGACCGTTACGTCGAGGAGTGGGCCGAGCTGAGCCCGCTCGGCGCCACCCATGTCGGCATCGCCGGCCACGACGACAAAATTGACGACCTGTCCCCGGCCGGCTACGACGCCCAGGCCGAGCTGGTCCGCCGCACGCTCAACGAGCTGGACGTCACCGAGCCCGAGCACGAGACCGAGCAGGTGGCCAAGGACGCCATGATCGAGCGGCTCGGGCTGGAGCTGGCGACCTACGACGCCGGCTACACCAAGAGCGCGGTCAGCGTGATCTCCAGTGCCCTGCACAGCATGCGCGGGGTCTTCGACATCATGCCCACCGAGGGCGAGCAGGCGGTCGCCAACATTGCCGCCCGGCTCAACGGCTTCGCCCCCGCGATGGAGCAGTACAAGGCGACCCTCCGGGAGGAGGCCGCGGCCGGCCGGGTCAGCGCCCGAGCCCAGCTGCTGGCCGTCGCCGAGCAGTGCGACGCCTGGACCGACCCCGGCCGCGACGACTTCTTCCACGGCCTGACCCGCCGGCTCTCGGCGAGCGGTGCGCTCGCCGGCGAGCTCGAGCGTGGCGCCACCGCGGCCACCGCGGCCACCGCCGACTTCGCCGCGTTCCTGCGCGACGAGCTGGCCCCGGTCGGCCGGGAGAAGGAGGCGGCCGGCGAGGAGCGCTACGCGCTGGCGTCGCAGTACTTCCTCGGCGCCAAGGTCGACCTGCACGAGACGTACCTCTGGGGGTTCGCCGAGCTGCACCGCCTCGAGCGGGAGATGGCCGGGGTGTCGGCGGTGATCGCCGGCTCGGGCGCGACGGTCGACGAGGCGGTGGCCGCTCTCGACGCCGACCCGGCCAAGCGCATTCCGGGCAAGGAGGCGTTCCGGGACTGGATGCAGCAGCTGGCCGACAAGGCGATCAGCGAGCTCAACGGGACGCACTTCGACATCGCGCCGCCAGCCCGCAAGATCGAATGCTGCCTCACCCCGACCAGCGACGGCGGCATCTACTACACCGGCCCGAGCGAGGACTTCTCCCGCCCCGGCCGGATGTGGTGGGCCGTGCCCGAGGGGATCACCGAGTTCTCCACCTGGCGCGAGGTCACCACGGTCTACCACGAGGGCGCGCCCGGCCATCACCTCCAGGTCAGCCAGACCATGCTGCGCTCCGATCTGCTCAACCGCTGGCGCCGGCTGCTCTGCTGGTGCTCCGGGCACGGCGAGGGCTGGGCGCTGTACGCCGAGCGCCTGATGGACGAGCTGGGCTACCTCGAGGACCCGGGCGACCGGCTAGGCATGCTGGACGGCCAGGCCCTGCGTGCGGCCCGGGTGATCGTCGACATCGGTATGCACCTGGAGTACGAGATCCCCCGGGACAACCCGTTCGGCTTCCACCCGGGCGAGCGCTGGACCCCGCAGCTGGGGTGGGAGTTCCTCCGGGCGCACACCCGGATGGCCGACGAGGTACTGCGCTTCGAGTGGCGGCGGTACCTCGGCTGGCCCGGGCAGGCCCCGTCGTACAAGGTGGGCGAGCGAATCTGGATGCAGGCCCGAGAAGAGACGAAACAGCGCAAGGGCGCCGATTTCAACCTGAAGGCGTTCCATCAGGACGCGCTCAATCTGGGCTCACTCGGTCTCGACCCGCTGCGCAAGGCGCTCGCCCGACTGTGACCTTTTTCGGGCTTTTCCCCGGCCGGTTACGGGGAAAAGCCCGATTTGCGCTTCAATCGTCATTACAGAGCGCTATTGCCATTCCTCTGCGCAATCGAATCACTACGTTGCGTCAACCGGGTCGAGTCATAATCGTTATCGATTGCGAATCTTGTAGCTTTTCGTAGGCCCGTCGTCCCGTTAACATCCTCGCCGTAGCCAACCGACTCCGGACCGGCCTGCGCTGCGGCTAGAGCCCGACATAGCGGGATCGAAACGCACCCGACAAGGGCCGGCGGCCGGGCTTCGCATCCCCCGATCAGCCGAGAGAATTCTGGCCCTTGGAAAGGGGCTTCCTGAGGATTTCTCGGATACATTGGCCGGATCCGTGCGCCCATCCGGCTACGGACAGTAGCCGCCACCAGCGGCTCATCGCGTGTTGCATGGCGGAGGACGAAACCAATGAACAGCCGGCGAACCCGTTTAGGCTCCGCTGTCGCGGTGATTTTGACGGTTTTGGTGCTGGTCCCTAGCGCGGTCCTGTTCGGCCGGGTCTGGCAGGAGACCTCACGCCAGACCGCGCAGACCGACCTGGAGAAGAAGGGCGTCGAGTACCTCACCGCCCTCACCCCGCTGATCAGCGCCTTGGCCGAGGCACAGTCCTCGGCGGTCCAGGGCGTGACCGCGCCGCCTGACTCCCTGACCGCGGCGGTCGCCAAGGCCGCGGCGGCCGACGCCAAGCTCGGCGACGACCTGAAGACCAGGGAGCGCTGGACCGATCTGAACTCCAAGATCGCCAAGCTCGCCAAGGCGACCGGCGGGCCGCTCGCCGTCCTCCAGTCGCACATCGAGGTGTCCGACCTCGCTCTCGAGCTGTACGGCGCCATCCGCCGCAACTCGCAGCTGAACCGCGACCCGGCCAGTGACATGAACAACCTGCAGCAGGCGGTGGCGATCGACATGCCGACCACCGTCGTGCGGGTGAGCCGCATGGGCGACTGGGCGAACATCGCGCAGACCGCGACCGGCAACACCCGCGCCACGATCACCGTGCAGTTCGGCGAGGAGGCGCTCGCCGTGCAGGACTCGGTGACCGCCCTCACCGAAGACCTGCAGGCCGCCGTCGACGACACCACCAGCCCGACGCTGAGCGGCGCGCTGGTCACCACGCTCGACTCGTTCCGCCGCGGCGTCGAGTCGATGACCCGCGGCGCCAACCAGGGCGGCACCCCGAACGTGGCCACCATGTCCACCGCGCAGACTGCCCTGCAGACGGCGCTGAACGCACTGGCGAACGTCACGCTCAAGGAGATGGCGAAGCTCCTCGAGGACCGGTCCGACTCGCTGGCCTACCGGCGTACCGAGGCCGTGGTCATGGGTCTGCTCGCGATCGCGCTCGTGCTCGCCGCGCTGATCTGGCCGGTGCTCGGCCGTCGCCGCGGGTCGCAGCCGACCGGCCGGCCGATCGGCGAGGGCACCCGGGACATCCCGGCCGCCACCATCCCGGCGCCCGGCGGCTACGGCGGCCAGTACGAGGTGGCCCCGGCGTACGGCGACATCGACCCGACACGGCGGGAGCGGTCCGGTGCTCTTCGGTAAGTTCCGCATCCTGGGCAAACTCGCCCTGCTCGTGCTCGTTCCGCTGCTCGGCGTCGTGGCGCTGAGCATCCCGATCATCGTCACGCGTATCAACGACGCCCGGGACGCGCAGAAGACCTCCGACAGCGTCGAGCTGGCCACCAGGGTCAGCACGGCGGTGCAGGAGCTCCAGGAGGAGCGCCTGCTCTCGATCGGCTTCCTGTTCCGTCAGGTCCAGGAGCCCGAGCTGGTCGTGCAGAGCGCCAAGGCCACCGACGCCGTCGCTCGGATCGACGACGGCGGCCAGGCGCTCAACAAGGATCTGCGCCGCGCGATCCGCAACGTGGGCCGGTTGGACAACACCCGGCAGAATGTGCTCAACCGCGCCATCCGCCCGGACACTCTGATCACGGAGTTCACGCAGGCGATCACCCCGTTGATCAACGGCCTGCAGCTCTCCTCGACCGCCGACCTGAAGACCGGCGTCGGCCGGCAGCTGTTCGCGCTCGACCAGGCGCTGCGTACCGACGACATGATCAGCCAGGCGTCCGGTTATCTGGTCGTCGCGACGCTCAGCAAGGAAGGACGCGCCGGCTTCGTCAGCCTCTTCTACTCGACGCTGGTGCAGCTGCAGCAGGTGATCGCGAACGCGCAGACGTTCTTCACCGACTCGCAGTACAAGCTGTACCTGGGCGCCCAGGACGCGTTCTCGTCCCGGGTCGGCTCCGACTTCCTCACCGAGGCCGCGATCGACCCGAACGTCGCGGTCAGCCAGCTGAACATCAAGACGCTGTTCCCGTCGCTGCGCTCGGTGCTCGTTCTCGGTGGCTTCGTGGAGAAGCGGGTCGCCGCGGACGTGGACACGATCGTGACCAACAACCGGGACACGGCGCTCCGGGACGCCTTCCTGATCGGTGGCGGCTCGCTGCTCCTGCTGCTCCTGGTGATCTCGCTGAGCATCTTCATGGCCCGCGCGGTCGCCCGGCCGCTGCGCCGTCTGACCGTCTCGGCCGACCGGATCGCCCGAGCCGCCGAGACCGAGCTCGAACGGGTCGCCGACGACGAGGAGGAGGCGGTCCACCCGATCCGCCTCGACCTGGTCGACGTCGAGGCCCAGGACGAGATCGGCGACCTGGCCCGAGCGTTCGACCGGGTGCAGACCACTGCGGCCCGGCTGGTGGAGCGCCAGGTGATGGGCCGGCGCAACGTCGCCCAGATGTTCGGGCACGTCGGACGGCGTACCCAGAACCTGGTCGGCCGCCAGCTGGCCCTGATCGACAACCTGGAGCGAAAGGAGACCGACAGCGATCGGCTCCGCGAGCTCTACCGGCTCGACCACATGTCGTCCCGTCTGCGCCGGAACGCGTCCTCGCTGGTCGTGCTCTCCGGTGGGGCCGGCGCGAACGAGCACATGGCGCCGCTGTCGCTGTCCGACGTGGTCCGCCTGGCCCTCGGTGAGATCGAGGACTACACCCGCGTCGACGTCGAGGTCCCCGAGGACATCATGGTCGTGCCGGCCATCCTCGCCGACCTGACCCTGATGCTCGCCGAGCTGATGGAGAACGCGACCGCGTTCTCCCCGCCGCACACCCGGGTGCTGATCTCGGCGACCGAGCTGCGCGGCGGCTGCCGCCTGGCGATCGTCGACAACGGCCTGGGCATGTCGCCCGAGCGGCTGGCCGAGGAGAACGCCCGACTCACCCACCGCGAGCGCCTCGACCTGGTGCCCAGTGAGGTGCTCGGGCTCTTCGTGGTCGGCCGGCTCGCCCGCCGGCACGACATCGAGGTCACGCTGACCGACACCCCCGGCGGCGGCATCTCGGTCTGGATCGACCTGAACCCGACGCACCTGATCTCCCGGGTGCCCAGCACCACGTCGATGGGCGCGCCGCCGTTCGTGGGCGCGCCGGCCACCGTGCCGACGTACCACACGGCCGAGTTCGCCCAGGTGATCGCCGGTTCCGCGGCTCGCGCCTCGGTGCCGGGCAGCCAGCTGCCGTTCGACCCCAACGTGTTCGAGCGGGCCACCCGCACGCTCGAGTCCGCGCACTCGTGGAACGCGTTCACGGCGCCGGGCCGGGCCGATGCGGCGCCGGCCATCGAGGCGCCTTACGTCGAGGCCGGGCCGGTCTACGACGCCGAGCCGGTCTACTCGCCCGCGCAGATCTACCAGCAGCCGGTCGGGACCGCTCAGGTCTACCAGCCGCCGGCCGGGCGTGACCTGGGCGCGCCGGTGGCCGGCCGGGTGCCGGCGTCGCTGCCGGAGCTGCCCGCGGCCGGTCCCTCGGCGTGGAACCAGCGCTCGATCGACGGGCCGCGGAAGGCCCAGGCTCCGCGGCCGTCCGAGACCGCCTGGAACGTCCCGGAATCGGCCGAGGCCGCCTGGAACGCTCCGCAGCCGGTCGAGGCCGCCTGGAACGCTCCGCAGCCGGTCGAGGCCGCCTGGAACGCTCCGCAGCCGGAAACGCCGCAGCCGATGTGGAACACCCCCGAGCCGGAGCCGACCTGGAACGCCTCGGCGCCGGCCATCCCGCACCAGCGGACCAACGAGGACCACCACTACGGCGCGCCGGAATCGCAGGAGCCGGAGCGCGGCGCCGGCACACCGCT
Organism: Actinoplanes sp. KI2; assembly: GCF_025630775.1. Classification (GTDB taxonomy): domain Bacteria; phylum Actinomycetota; class Actinomycetes; order Mycobacteriales; family Micromonosporaceae; genus Actinoplanes. The sequence goes on along the minus strand of NZ_JAOSZE010000001.1, from coordinate 249,385 downwards.
GCGCCGCCGGGTACCCGGCAGCCAGATGCCGGTGGAGACCCCCCGCCCGATGCCCACCGCTCCGCCCTCCCAGGACGACGCGGTCGCGGCGCGCGCGGCGTTCGACGCCTTCGAGGCCGGCGTGAGCCGTGCCCAGTGGGACGCCGCCGAGACCGAGATGACGGCGCCGCCGTCGGCCGGTCACTCGCCCCTCGCCCGCCGGGTACCGGGCGCCACACTTCCGCGGGACGCGCAGAACAGCCCGCCCCCGCCCGCTCCGGCACCTCCGCTCGATCCGGATGCCGCACGAGCACTGATGGAACAGTTCGAGTACGGCGTCGCACTCGCACTGAACGAAACTCAACCCGAGGGACAACCGCGATGACTAGCCCCTACACGGAAACCGGCAACGGCCAGTACGGCCAGGCCCAGCTGAGCGCCGAAGCGAAGACCTTCAACTGGCTTCTCGACTCGTTCACCTCCGGCACCGCTGGTGTGATCGAGGCCATCGCCGTCTCCTCAGACGGCCTGCTCATGGCAATGTCCGCGATCAAGGACCGGCCGAACGCCGAGCGGCTCGCCGCGGTGGTCTCCGGCCTGACCAGCCTCGCCGGCGGCGCCGCGAGCTGGTACCGGCTGGGCGCGCTCAACCGGGTCATCATCGACATGGCCGACGGCTACCTGCTGGTCACGGCGATCAGCGCGGGATCGGTGCTCGGGGTCATCGCGGACCGCTCGGCGAACCTGGGCACCCTCGCGTACGAGATGACGCTCTTCGCCACCCGAGCCGGCGGCGCCCTCAGCCCGCGTCTGATCGCGGAATTGAAGAACGCCGTCCAGCAATGACATATCCGGACCCCGACGACCCGGCGCGCCCGGCTCGGCCGAGCGTCCGACCCTTCCTGCAGTCTGGCCCGATGTCGGCCGGCGGTTACCTCCCCACGCCCAGCGGCGAACCGCCGGCCGATGACCAGGCCACGACACTGCGCCCGTTCGTCATCACGTCCGGGCGCACCGACGGCGCCGATCCCGACATCGGGATGGAGACCCAGGTGTCCGTCAACCACGCCGCTACGCCCATGCGGCTTTCGCCGGAGATGCGCGCCATCGTTGCGCTCTGCGGCGAACCACTGTCCGTGGCGGAGATCTCCGCCCGGCTGCGCCTGCACCTCGGCGTCACCAGGATCCTCGTCGGCGACCTGCGCGCCGCGGGCCAGCTGGACGTCCAGGTGCTGGACAACGAAACCCCCGACCCCGAGACCATCATGCGAGTGATCCGTGGACTTCGAGCAATCACCTGACCATTTCGTCGGCACCGCCCGCGTCGGCGGCGCGCCGAAGAAGGCGCCGGTCCCGGTGAAGATCATCGTGGCGGGTGGCTTCGGTGTCGGAAAGACGACAACCGTGGGTGCCATCTCCGAGATCTCTCCGCTCACCACCGAGGCGGAGATGACCTCGGAGTCGGTCGGCATCGACAATCCCGGCCAAGCGACCATGAAGACCACCACCACCATCGCGATGGACTTCGGCGTCCTGACCATCGACCAGACGCTGAAGCTCTACATCTTCGGCACGCCCGGACAGTCCCGCTTCGCGTTCATGTGGGACGACCTGATCAAGGGCGCCCTCGGCGCATTAGTAGTGGTGGATACGGCTCGGATCGACGACTGCTACCCCGCCATCGACTACTTCGAGCGGGCCGGGCTGCCGTTCGTGATCGGCGTGAACACGTTCAACGGGCAGATGAACTACAACCTCGAGGAGGTCCGCTGGGCGCTTGCCGTGCGTGACGATGTGCCGGTTCTCTCCTACGACGCGCGCTTCCGCGCCTCGGTCCGCGACGCCCTCCTGGTGGTCCTCGACCAGGCTCTCGACAAGGCGATCCGAGCCAGATCCACGTAGGGTATGCGCTGGGTTGCACAGATCGAGGTTTTCAAATCGGCCTTCCAGCGGGCAGAGTGGATGGGAACCACCCGCACTAGGAAGGACGGTGACGTGCGAGGCGGACTGGACGACGCGCTGGACAAGCTCGCGCGCCGTGATGAGCTGCGCAGGCGCGCCGCCGGGGAGGCCACTGGCACCTCACCGGCTGTGACCGAGCTGGTCGAGGCGATCGCTGGAGTCGTGGCACGCCATCCGGAACTCGGCGTGACCGTCGGTGCGGAGGGCTCGGGCGAGCCCGTACTGCTGCATTTCTTCTTCGCCGAGGGCCAGGTGCAGGTCACCGCGGACAACCCGGTGCAGGCCGAGGCGCCGGTCGCCCGGCACGCCGACGTCGTCGACGTCGAGCTGGTCGAGCCGGAGCCGTACTCCGCGCCGCCGGCCTCGCCGGCCGCCGATCCGCGCCGGTTCAGTCACGACGATCAGGACCGCTACGGACCACCCGCCTACGGGTACGCGGAGAGGCCGTACTACGCCGACTCGGACACCGCCGAGCGCCGGTACGGATCGTTCGACAACGCGCCCGCCGACTCGCAGTACGCACCGGGCCCCGGCGAGACCTCCCGCGACCTCGGCGCCCGCATGCGTGACCAGGGCGTGGCCTCGCAGGGCCCGGCTCAGGACTACCCGCCGCATCCGTTCGCCGCCACTCCGCCGCCCCCGGTGCCGCACCAGGCCCCGAGGTCCCCGATACCGCCCGACGCGCAGGCCACCCACCGGATCCAGGCCGAGCACTACCGCGTGCCGGCCGAGGCGGCGCCCACCGAGCGGCTCACGCCGCAGCGTGGCGACTCCATGCCGAGCCCGCTGCCCAAGCCGATCCCGCTGAAGGTCGAGCGTCCGGAGGACACCGAGATGGCGGCCCGGCGGCTGGCCGCGTTGCTGCGCGACGACCCCTCGCTGCTCAACAACGGCCAGCAAGGCTAATCACCCTGCGTGCCCGCGGGCTCGCCGCCCGATATTGCGCTAAGTAATCGATGGCGCGGAAAATTACGCCGGTTTCGCCGGTTCTGGGTGCTCTGGGTTCGGCCGTTCGGCCACATTGAGTTGCGACGGCTTGTCTCACGCTCCGTGACTGCATAGCGTCCTCATCGCCGCTGACCCCCGCAGTCCCCGGAGAAGAACATGTCGCTGCCCGAAGTCCACCTCGCCGGTGGCACGTGCGCCGAGGCACTTCGGCTCGCACCGGTCGCGCTGGCCATGCGCGAGCAGGGCCTGGTCGCCCCGGTTCTGCTCGCCGGCGGCCCGGAGCCCACCAACGTGGCCCGCACCTACATCTCCTGCGGACTCGCCGCCGACATCACCCTGCCGGCCACGGCCGACCTCACGGCCTCGATCCGGCGGTACGACCGGCTGTGGGCAGAACGCACCCCGGCCGCCGTCGTCGTGCGGGGCGACAACCTCGGCGCGGCGCTGGCCGCACACTGGCGCCGGATACCGATCATGCACATGGACGCCGGACGGCGCTCCGGTTCTCTGGTCGCCGACGACGCGGACGCCAACCGCCGGCTGCTCGCCCAGGTCGCGACCGTGCACCTGGCCGCGGCGCCGCTCGCCGCGATGAACCTGCTGGACGAGCGGGTGATCGCCGGCGACGTGCTGCTCACCGGCGGCACCTCGGTCGAGGCGGCCCAGCTGCTCGCCGGGCACACCCGGCAGCCGAAACGGCCGCGGGCCAACCGGGTGGTGGTGACCGGGGTCAGCGCCGGGTTCGAGGAAGCGGTCCGGGAGGCCATGCTCGTGATCACCGCGAACCAGCCCGACCTGGACGTGTTCGGCGGGTTGCCGATGCCCTACCCGGAGCGGTCCCGGCTGGTCGCGGCCGCCGACGTGGTGCTCACCGACGACGTGGACCTGGCCGAGGAGGCGCTCGCGGCCGGCCGTGCGGTGCTGGTGCCGGGCGACGGCGGCGCACTGACCGAAGCCATCCACGCCGGCGGCGCCCGGCTGGTCGACGCGGAGGCCGGCGAGATCGTGGCGGCGATGGTCGAGCTGCTGGGTAGCCGGGTTCGCCGGGACTCGATGGGCACGGCCGGCACCCCGTACGGCGATGGCCACGCCGCCGCCCGGATCGCGCAGGCCACCGCCGCGCTGCTGGGCAAGGGCCAGTTCCCCGACCCGATGCCCGCCCGGCCGCAGGCCGGCGTGCACCACTGACCCCCGAGCAGGAGACGACCATGGATGTCATCGGGTTCTGGACCCGGTCGTGGACCAGCGACGACCGCACCGCCGTACGCAAGCTGCTCGCCCCGGACGTCGAGGTCGAGTGGAACCTGGACGCGCCGGTCGACGACGAAGAACTGCTCCAGGTGCAGCACCGGATCGCGGCGTTCGCCGACCGCGTCACGGTGGCCGGCGAGACGCTCGCCGACGACGGTGCGACGCTCGTCTACGACCTGGTGGCGCCGTTCGGCACCGCCCGGATGGTGGAATTCCTCGAGATCGAGGCCGGCCGGATCACCGAGGTACGCCAGGTCTACGACGTGACGCTGATCGACCGCTACTTCCCCGGCCTCTACGCCAACTGACCGAGGTTGTCGTACCCGAGGGTTACCGTCCGGGCATGCCTTACGACTTCCAGGTAGTTGTCGACAGCGCCGACCCGCACACGCTCGCCGATTGGTGGGCCGAGACGCTCGACTGGCCGGTCGAGGAGCAGGACGAGTCCTTCATCAAGGACATGGTCGCCCGCGGCTTCGCGACCGAGGAGGAGACCACGACGCACCGGGGCCGGCTGGTCTGGCGGACCGGGGCGGCGATCCGCCACCCCGAGGCGTTCCCGGGCGGACGGCCCCGGCGGGTGCTGTTCCAGCGCGTGCCGGAGGCAAAGACGGTGAAAAACCGCCTGCACCTCGACGTGTGGGTCGGTGCCGAGCAGAAGGACGCCGCGCGCGACGCGTTGGTCGCCCGCGGCGCCACCTATCTCTATTCGCAGTCGCAGGGCCCGCACTCGTGGCACACCATGGCCGACATCGAGGGCAACGAGTTCTGCGTCAGCTGACCGGCAGCGCGCGGTCGAGCAGGGCGAACAGATTGGTCCAGTGCCGCTGCTCGGCGGCGGCGTCGTACACCGCGGTGTCGCTCATGGTGAAGCCGTGCGCCGCGCCCTCGTACACCTCGCAGGTGTAGGTGACGCCGGCATCGTCCAGCGCCGCCTCGAGGGTCTTGATCTGCTCGGCGGTCATCGACCGGTCGTGGTCGGCGAAACCGAAGTAGACCTCGCCGGTGATGCTGCCGACGGAGAGATGCACGCTCTCGGGGTCGTCGGTGACGATCCCGCCGGCGTGGAAGGCGGCCAGCGCCTTGATCCGGGCGGGACGCCCGGCCATCGCGCGCAGCCCGGCGCGCCCGCCCATGCAGTAGCCCACGGCCAGCACCGGCCCGGCCGCGACGCCCGGCTGGGCGGCGAGGAAGTCGAGGTAGGAGTCGGTGTCCGCGACGATCCGGGCGGGCGTGAGCTGCTGGATCATCGGCATGAGCCGGCCGAACGCCGCGCCGCGCTTCTCGTCGTTGGTCAGCTCCTCGGCGCTGACCAGCGGCGGCCGGGCGCTGCGGTAGAAGAGGTTGGGCACCAGCACGGCGTAGCCGCGCTCGGCGATCCGCTCGGCCATCTCGGCCAGCCGTGGCCGCAGGCCGAAGGCGTCCATGAACATCAGCACGCCGGGAAAGGGACCATCGCCGTCCGGCTTGACCAGGTACGCGTCCGCCGCGCCGTCCGCGGTCGGAACCTGCACGGATGTCGTCTGCATCTGTCGAGTCTCCTTTGATCAGAGGCAACGTAACACCAACCGGGGAGGCGTCCCCGGTCTCATCGGTACCCTGTCCCCCATGGCCACTCGACTCCGCGCCGACGCCGAGCGCAACCGCGCCGCGCTGCTGGCCGCGGCCCGGGAGATCTTCGGCGAGCACGGGCTGGATGCCTCCCTCGACGAGATAGCCCGGCGGGCCGGCGTCGGCAATGCGACCCTCTACCGGCGCTTTCCCACCCGCCGCGACCTGATCGCCGAGGTCTTCGCCGGGCAGATGACCGAGTACGTGGAGCTGGCCGAGCAGGCCCTGCGCGAGCCTGACCCGTGGGCCGCGTTCGTCGGCTACCTCACCCGGCTCTTCGAGTTGCAGGCCACCGACCGCGGGCTGTCCGAGCTCCTGGTCTCGACCGGCTTCGACGACGACGAGCGACTGTCCGTGCTGCGCGTGGCCGCCCAGCGCGGGGCGAGCGAGGTGATCGTCCGGGCACAGCGGGCGGGCGCCCTGCGCGCCGATTTCACCCGGCGCGACATCAGTCTGCTGATGCGCGCCAACGCCGGCGTGGTGCGCGCGTCGCCCGAGTCGGACGCCTGGAAACGCCAGCTCACGCTCCTGCTGGACGGCGTCGCGCGGCGGTGACCTCCCCGCTACCAGCGGTCATTTAAGGATGTTTAAGGTCCGTACAAGGTCATTTAAACGGCCGCGGCCCAAGAATCGACTCCCATCGTCACCCCCTGCGATCGGAGTCATCCCATGCAACGCAGCCGTCTGCGTCTCGCCATCTACGCTTCGGCGGCCCTCGTCGCCGTCGGCGGTGGCGTCGGCGCGGCCGTCGCGGCCACCAACCCGACCTCCAATGCCGCGGGCGTGCTCACCGCCACCTTCAGCAAGGACAGCGACTGGGGTACGGGCTACCAAGCGAAGTACACGATCACCAACGGCACCGGGTCGGCCGTGAACGGCTGGCAGCTGGTCTTCGGGCTGCCGTCGTCCGCGAAGCTGGGCAGCTTCTGGGACGCCACGATCACCACCTCGGGCGGCGTCTCGACCGCCAAGAACCCGAGCTGGGAGACCTCGATCCCGGCCGGCGGCACCGCCTCGTTCGGCTTCGTCGTCGCCGGCAGCGGGGCGCCGACCAGCTGCACGATCAACGGCGCGTCCTGCTCGGGCGGCGCCACGCCGACCACCGCGCCGACGACCACCAAGCCCACGACGGCGCCGACCACCGCGCCCACCACGAAGCCGACGACGGCACCCACCACCACGAAGCCGACCGCGGCGCCCACCACCACAGCGCCGGCCACCTCGGCGCCCGGTGGCGGGAACGTGCGGGTCGCCCCGTACGTGGACATGGGTCTGCTCTCGAACGGCACGACCACCCTCGCCCAGCTGGGCAGCAGCGGGAACCTCAAGTCCTTCAGCCTGGCCTTCGTCACCAGCACCGGCTGCAAGGCGAGCTGGTTCAACGCCTTCGACCCGCGGCAGAAGCAGTTCGCCGACCAGATCGCCGCGGTGCGTGCGGGCGGCGGCGACGTGAAGGTCTCCTTCGGCGGCGCGACCGGCATCGAGCTCGCCCAGGCCTGCACCAGCAGTTCCGCGCTGCAGGCCGAGTACCAGGCGGTCGTCTCGGCGTACGGCCTCAAGTACATCGACCTGGACATCGAGGGCGCGGCGGTGGCCGACCCGACCACGATCGCCCGTCGATCCGGCGCGCTGGCCGCCCTGCAGAAGGCGAACCCGGGCCTGAAGATCTCGCTGACCCTGCCGGTGCTGCCCGAGGGCCTCACCGCGGACGGCCTCAACGTGGTCAAGTCGGCCAAGGACGCCGGCGTCGACCTGGACCTGGTCAACATCATGGCGATGGACTACGGCCGCTCCGGCCAGGACTACGGCGACCTCGCCATCCAGGCCGTGAAGTCGACCAAGGACCAGATCAAGTCGATCTACGGCAACAGCGACGCGGCCGCCTTCAAGATGGTCGGTGTCACGCCGATGCTCGGCCAGAACGACGACGGCGGGAAATTCACCCAGAGCGACGCCAAGGACCTGGTCGCCTTTGCCAACGCCAACCACCTCGGGTTCGTCTCGTTCTGGGAGCTGAACCGGGACAAGAACGCCTGCTCGGGCGCGCTCTTCCAGTGCACCAACGTGGCGCAGGCCCCGTTCGAGTTCAGCAAGATCTTCGCCGGCTTCACCGGTTAGGAATCGTTCCTCTCATCCCCAAAGGTAGGAGGAGCGCGACTCCGGGCCCCCACCCGGAGTCGCGCTTTTTCTTTCGCCAGGCCCTCTAGGCGAAGCCGCGGCCGGCGTTGGCCAGCGCCTCGTCGGTGATGTCCGACAGGCCGGTGCCGAGCGGCGCGTCCAGCCACATGTTCAACGAGACGCGCAGCACCACCAGGAAGGTCGCCGCGGTCATCCGGGCGCGCACCCCGCGCGGGTCGGGCTCGTCGAGCCGGGTGGCGATCTCCGCGGCCAGCTCGCGCTCCGCCGCGGCGAACGTCTGCACCTGGGCGGCGATCAGGGTCGGATGGGTACGCAGCAGCCGGCCCTGCGCCACCAGCTGCGGGTCGAGCTCGCCCAGCTCGATGATGAACCGCGCGGCGGCCGCGGTGAGGGCCGCCCAGGGCCTCTCGCCGGCCGGCCGGGCCCGCACCGCCTCGATCAGGCCGTGCACGCGACGGAAGTCGCCGTACATCAGCGCTTCCTCTTTGCTCCCGAAGTAGTTCGAGAACGTGCGCCGGGAGACGCCGGCCTCGTCCGCGATCGCCTCCACGGTGATCCGGTCCAGGCCGTGCTCGGTCGCCAGGCGGACCGCCGCATCGTGCAGGGACTGCCGGGTCGCGGCCTTCTTGCGTTCGCGCAGACCCGGCTCCGCCGTCGTGCTCATGGATGCAGCGTACCGGCGTGTGACTTGCTTCTCAATGCGCAAGATTGCGCAATGCGCAAGATTAGCCGGTGGTTGTACGAGACAACTACTCGGCGACGACGACGGAGGCCCGCTCGATGAGCGCGAAACCGATGACCCACCGCCAGATCATGGAGGCGCTCTCCGGCCTCCTGCTGGTGCTCTTCGTGGCGATGGCCAGCTCGACCATCGTCTCCACCGCGCTTCCGAAGATCATCGGTGCGCTCGACGGCTCGCAGAGCCAGTACACCTGGGTGGTCACCGCCAGCCTGCTGACCGCCACCGCCTCCACCCCGATCTGGGGCAAGCTCGCCGACCTGTACAGCAAGAAGCTGCTGGTGCAGATCTCGATCGTGGTGTTCGTGCTCGGCTCGATCGTGGCCGGCATGAGCCAGACCGCCGGCCAGCTGATCGCCGCCCGCGCCTTCCAGGGCCTGGGCATGGGCGGCGTGCAGGCGCTCGTCCAGGTCACCATCGCCGCGATGATCCCGCCCCGGGAGCGCGGCCGGTACAACGGCTACCTCGGCGGCGTGATGGCGCTGGCGACCGTGGGCGGCCCGCTGCTGGGCGGCCTGATCGTCGACACCTCGTGGCTCGGCTGGCGGTGGTGCTTCTACATCGGCGTACCGATCGCCGTCATCGCGCTGGTCGTGCTGCAGAAGACGCTGAACCTCGCGGTCATCCGGCGGGAGAACGTCAAGGTCGACTACGTCGGCGCCGCGCTGATCGCCCTCGGCGTCAGCACGCTGCTCATCTGGGTCTCGTTCGTGGACAGCTCGTTCGCCTGGCTCTCCTGGCAGACGTACGCGATGGTCGGCGCCGGCCTGGGAATCCTCGCCCTCGCGGTCTGGGTCGAGACCCGGGTCGCCGAGCCGGTGGTCCCGATCCAGATCGTCAAGCAGCGCACCACCGCCCTGTCGATCATCGCGAGCCTCGCGGTCGGCATGGCGATGTTCGGCGGCTCGGTCTTCCTCGGCCAGTACTTCCAGATCGGCCGCGGCTACAGCCCGACCGAGGCCGGCCTGCTGACCATCCCGATGATGGCCGGCGTGCTGCTCTCCTCGACCGTCGCCGGGCGGCTGATCAGCATCAGCGGACGGATCAAGCCGTACATCGTCGCCGGGACGTTGATTCTGGTCGGCGGTTTTGCCGGGCTCTCCTTCCTCGACCACGACACCAGCCTTTGGTACGTCGGCGGGGCCATGGCGCTGGTCGGCATCGGCGTCGGCATGACGATGCAGAACCTGGTCCTCGCGGTGCAGAACACGGTCGCCTTGAAGGACATCGGCGCGGCCAGCGCGACGGTGGCGTTCTTCCGCTCGCTCGGCGGCACGATCGGCGTCTCGGTGCTCGGCGCGGTGCTGGCCCACCGGGTCACCGACAACCTGACCCACGAGCTCGCGGCGGCCGGCGTCCAGTCGGGCGGCTCGGCGGCCAGCTCGCTTAACCTCTCCGCGCTGCCGGCGGCGATCCAGCACCTGGTCCGGGTCGCGTACGGCGACGCCACCGGACACATCTTCCTGATCTCCGCGGTCATCGCGGTGGTCGGCGTGATCGCGGCCCTGCTGATGAAGCCGGCCGCGCTGCGCTCGACGGTCGACCTCACCACGGCCGATGTCACCACGGCCAATGTCGCCACGGCCGACCTCGCCACGACCGACCTCGCCACGGCGCCCCAGCAGGCCTCGGCGGACGAGGACGAGGATGCGATCCCGGCCGAGGCTCTCGCTCGCTGATTCGGCCTTCACCAAAGCGGCGCTCCCGTTCCCCGGGGCGCCGCTTCTTTCGTTCACCCGGCCTTTTCGGACACCTAGCTTTTCGTTCACCCAGGGTGGCGCGAGATGGATCACGTCGGCGCGCCGAGGATCTTGCGCTTACCGAGAGCTAGCCTGTGAAAGCGGAGCGCTGTTGGGAGGAGTGGAGACCGGGTGGACGAGGAGCGTTTATCCGCTGCTCTCCTGGAGCTCGAGGATGAGATCAACTGGGACCCCGCCGCGATGCTCGAACGGGCCGTCGGCCTCGAGCGGGAGGCGCGGGCGCTCGGCAATGACCTGCTGGTCGCGCGGGCCAGACTCGCCCAGGCCAACCTGCACATGCGGGCCGGGGACGTGAGCGGGGCGGCGCAGCGCATCTGGAAGGTGCACCAGTGGGCCGTCGAGCACGACGCCCACCGGCTGACCGCGCGTACCCACCTGGTCTGGGCCAACATCCATCGCCACCTGGGCGACGCCGCGCAGTGCCTCGAGCATTCGGTGCTCAGCGTCGAGCTGCTCGACGAGACCGCGACCGACCACATGCGGATCTGGCATCGGGTCAAGCTCGGCGACGCGCTCAGCCTCAGTGGGTCGATGGATGCCGCCCGGCTGCGCTACCGGCAGGCGGCCGACCTGGCGATCCGCCTCGGCCGGCCCGAGCTGCTGCTCGCCGCGCTCAACAACCACGCGTACGCCGAGTTCGCGGCCGGCCAGCACGAGGCCGCCCAGGAGATCGCCGCCCGGTTGTCGGAGGTCGCCGAGCGCTACGGCTACGAGCTGGACGCCTCGCTGCTGGACACGATCGGCGCCATCCAGATCGAGAACGGGCAGCACGCCGACGCCGAGCAGACCCTGCTGGCGTGCATCGACCTGTACAACGACGGCAACCACGACGATGCCGACGCGCTGCCGGAATACCTGCTGACCCTGGCCCGGGCGCAGCGCGGCCTGGGCGCGTACGGGCGGGCCCAGTACAGCCTGGACGCGTCCCGCCGGCTCTGCGCGGAGCGGGAGCTCGGGCATGTGCTGGTCCGGCTGCACCAGGAGCAGGCCGAGCTGCACGCCGCCCGGGGCGAGTTCGCTCAGGCGTACGCGACGCACAAGCTCTTCTTCGAGGCCCACCAGCGGCAGTACTCCCTGCAGCGGGAGGCGCAGGCCCGTACCCGTCAGGCGATGTTCGAGACCGCCGAGGCCCGGCGGGAGGCCGAGTGGTTTCGCGAGCAGGCCCGCCGTGATCCGCTGACCGGCCTGCACAACCGGCGCTACCTCAACGAGCAGTTGCCCGCCCTGATCGCGACCGACCCCGACCTGAGCGTGGCGATCGTCGACATTGATCACTTCAAGCGGATCAACGACGAGCTCTCCCACGACGTCGGCGATCAGGTGCTGGTGCAGACGGCGAAGCTGCTCGAGACCGAGCTGGCCGCGGTCGCGCCGGACGGGTTCGTGGTGCGCCTGGGCGGGGAGGAGTTCGTGCTGGTGCTGCCCGGCACGCCGGTCGCCCGGGCGGTCGATCAGCTGGACGGCATGCGGCGTACCGTCCGGGGTTTCGCCTGGGAAACGCTCACCGCGGGCGTCTCGGTCACGGTGAGCATCGGCGTGGCCGGCCTCCCGGACGCCGCAAAACCCACGCAACCTGCGCTTTTGTCGATTGCCGACCAGCATCTGTACGCCGCCAAACACGGCGGACGTGACCGCGTGGTGTGGTCCGGCGCTCGGCGGGACCGGGCCTCCGCGGCGTGACGGTCCGTAGTCAGCCGGGCGGGCACGGAAAGGAACGTCGACGTCCCCGCCCGCTACTCTTGCTCCACTGACGAACATCGACCCGTCGCGGTCGGGGCGAGGAGGTCGGGTCGTGGGGCGAGGCAACGAGGCGGCACCCCCGGGCGTCAACATAAACGTGCCCCACTCGGCCCGCATCTACGACTACTGGCTGGGCGGCAAGGACAACTTCGCGGTCGACCGGGCGGTCGGCGAGGCGATGATCCAGGCGATCCCCGGCATGCGGTACATGGCCGGCGAGAACCGCAAGTTCGTCCACCGGGTGGCCCGTGACCTGGTCGGGCTGGGCATCCGGCAGTTCCTCGACGTCGGCACCGGCATCCCCACCTCGCCTAACCTGCACGAGGTCGCCCAACGGCTCGCCCCCGAGAGCCGAGTGGTGTACGTCGACAACGACCCGATCGTGCTGGTGCACGCCCGCGCCCTGATGATCAGCAGCGAGCAGGGCCGCAGCGAGTACATCTCGGCCGACCTCCGCGACACCGAATCCATCCTGGACGACAAGGACCTGCGCGACACGTTCGACTTCGACGAGCCGATCGGCCTGACGCTGATCGCGATTCTGATGCTGCTCGCCGACGCGGACGACCCGTGGGCGCGGGTCGCCGAGTTGCGCGACGCGATGCCGTCCGGCAGTTACCTGGCGATCACCCACCCGACCGCCGATTTCGCGCCCGACGAGGTCGACCAGGCCGTCTCGGCGGCCACCGACGCCAGCATGACGCTGGTGGCCCGGGATCGCGCGGCGGTGCAGCGCTTCTTCGGCGATTGGCAGATGCTCGAGCCCGGCCTCGTGCCGGTGTCGACGTGGCGGCCGGCGGGGCCGGTCGAGAAGCCCGAGGCTGCCTATTACTGGGCCGGGGTCGCCCGCAAGCCCTGACTCTTTACGAGCCGGGGTCACCCGACCGTCCCTCGGCGGCGGTCGCCCCGCACGCCCGATGCGTGGGCGGGCGGTCGCCACCGGCACGCCGCGAGGCTTGGGGGCCGCGGTCGTCCCGAGCGCCGCGAGGCTTGGGGGCCGCGGTCGTCCCGAGCGCCGCGAGGCTTGGGGGCCGCGGTCGTCCCGAGCGCCGCGAGGCTTGGGGGTCGCGGTCGTCCCGAGCGCCGTGATGCTTGCCGGGTCGGTGCTATCCGAGCTCGCCGCCGACCCCAACCTCACCCAGTACGTCAGCGCCCGACGCTTGAGGCCGCAGTCGCCCCCGCAGTCCTGATGCGCGGACGCTCTCGGATTGCGAGCCCGCACGCGCGCCCTGGCCCACCGGGCCGCCAGGGGAGACCGGGAACCGCCCTTGGGTAGCGGTCCCCGGCCAGTACCCCCTGTCCACCGAGCAGGCGTGAAATGCTCGGTAGCCGGGTGGACCGGTCGGGCGGCCAGGCACGGGGGAACCAGACCGCCCGACCGGCGTCGGGCGCGCCCAGAAGGGCGTCTGCGGGGGTTACGGCGTTACACCCGCAACCGCGGCCTCTTCCGCGCCAGCGGAGCCGGAAGGCACTCCGCTCGGATCAAGATTTTGCGGCGACCGGCCCACAGACCGGCCGCGTCGAATTCGACGGCCTCCGCGTGGAGCCAGGTGGCGCCGTCGCGAATGACCGTGCGCTCCCAGGCGATGTGCACGATGCGTAACCGGAGCGTTCCGCTGCCATGACGGTAGTCGGACTCCGCAAACTCGTGCGCGGGCCAGCGCGGCACGCTCGGCGCGAGGCGGCCGCCGCGGAAGATGAGCGCCGTCGGGACGGGCACCGGAGGGCCGGGAAGCTGCCCGGCATGTCGGCCCCGCGCGCAGCGGAGCAGGTCACTCGCGCGCGTCGGAATCACCCTCCTCGGCCGGCGGCCGGCACCCGGCCATCGGAGCATTGGGGCGGCTCAGGGCGTACCTGATGCCGCCGAATCGGTGGGTCACCACGCTGGCTCGAGCCGTCGCGGCGACCACGTCGTCGGTCGGTGGCTCGTCACGGTAGACGAGCGGCGGGTTTCCCCGACGGGGTGTTGCCAGCCCGCCGGGGTCGCCCGAGTCCACATGCTCGGGACCGATGTTGGGTATGGACATCTCGTCACCTCTCGCTCGGACGCCCCCGCCAGGGAGCCCATCGCCGAGGCCGCAGACGCCGTTTCCGCGACCGAGTCGTCACTTAAAGATGTCACCCTTAGTGACACCCCTAGAGCTGCGTACGTGCGTTATCATGCTCACAATCCCGTGAGTACGCAAGGCCAAATGCACGTGCATTTGCACCACGTGTAACCCGCCGGTTGCCACGAGAGACCACCTCCGGACGATCCCCGCCCGGAGCAGACCTAGGGAGCTTCGAATGACGCACGCGGTTAACGGCATCTCCGCCGCCCAGTTGGACGGTGTCACCTGGCAGAAGAGCCGGCGCAGCAACCCGAGCGGCAACTGCGTCGAGTGCGCCCTGCTGCCCACCGGCGAGGTCGCCGTGCGCAACTCTCGGGACCCCGAGGGGCCGGCCCTGATCTACACGCCGGCCGAGATCGAGGCCTTCATCCTGGGCGTTCGTGACGGCGACTTCGACAACCTGCTCTGATCCAGCCCGGTGAGCAGCTGACCGAAGGACGCCGGGCGTGACGTGCCCATGTCCGCGTCACGCCCGCGCCTGATCAGACAACACATCACCTGCGCGTCCAAGGCCCCCTGCACAGCCTGGCCCGCGCGGACGGCGGAGGGCCGCGTCACCCCATGACGACCGCGGCCCTCTTTTGGCGTCTTGCTGGTTTTCTTCCGCTTTTTCCGCACGCGGTCACGCCCGCGCCGGGCGGCAATTCCGGGCTTCGTTACGCCGGGCGGCCGACCTCGTGCAGCAGCTTGCCGAGGATCTCGGGCGTGTGGTTCGGCGGCTCGGCGTCGATGCAGACCCGCTCCATCGCCATCGCGTACTGGTCGACGTCCTCGCGCTTGTCCAAATAGATCGCGCTGGTCAGCTGCTCGACGTAGACCACGTCGGGAAGCTCCGGCTCGGGGAAGCGCAGGATCGCGAACGGCCCGCCCGCGGCGGCATGGCCGCCCGCGTTGAACGGAATGATCTGCAGCCGTACGTTCGGCTTCTTGGCCGCCTCGATCAACGCCTCGATCTGCGCCCGCATGACCTCGACGCCGCCGATCGGGCGGCGCAGCACGGCCTCGTCGATGACCGCCCACAGCTGCGGCGCGTCCGGCCGGTCCAGCACCTGCTGGCGCTGGCGGCGCAGCTCGACGCGGCGATCCATCTCGTCCGGAGTCACGCCGGCGTGGCCGAGCATGATGACGGCCCGCGAGTATTCCGGAATCTGCAGCAGACCGGGGACGAACTGGATCTCATAGGTGCGGATCAGCGTCGCGGCCGCCTCGAGGCCCAGATAGGACTGGAACCAGCCGGGCATGATGTCGCTGTACTGCTGCCACCACCCGGGGTTGTTCGCCTGGCGGGCGAGGGCCAGGAGCGCCTCGCGCTCGTCCGGGTCGATCACGCCGTAGAGCGTCAGCAGGTCGGCGACGTCGCGCTCCTTGAAGCTGACCCGGCCGAGTTCCATCCGGCTGATCTTCGAGCCCGAGGCGCGGATCTCCCACCCGGCATCCTCACGGGTGATCGCCTTGGTTTCGCGCAGACGACGGAGCTGGGCGCCAAGCAGGATGCGCAGCACTGTTGGGCCGCTGCCCGGTGCCTCCTCCTGCGTACCCGCGCTCACCTGACTCCTCGTCATCGCTGTTTGGGCTGCAGGCCGCAGTCCCTACGCATCCTAAAGGGGAGATCGTCCACAACGAAACAGCACCAGCTTATCTCCGGAGCGTGACGCTCGGGCGTCGGCCGGTGCGGATGCACGTGCAGACGGCCTTGCGAACGCACCAGATGGCGAGGATGATAGCTGACAGAAACGCTCCGCACGCTGACACACCGTGCCGGTTAGCGGGGCGTGCCACAGAGTTCGGCTTCTCGGCCGACGCGTACCGGATGGATGGCCGCCAACGCCGCCCTGACGACCGAGTCCCCGAGATTTGGAGGGTCATCTCGATGTCCACGGCACCGTCCCTGCCTCCGCCTGGCCTGCCGACTTCCCCAGCCACGCCGACAATCACCCCGCCTCAGCGCGACCCGGCCGACGTAGCGCCGGCCGACAGCTACCACCCCGCCGATCCTGTCTGGGTCTATCGCGACGGCTGGCGCGCCGGGGTGATCGAGGCGGCTTCCCCCCGCGCCGTGACCGTGACATATCGCCCCGGCGCCCACTGCGGCACCGGCGTCGACACCTTCACCGCCCCCTACGTGACGGCACGCTCCTCCGAGGACCCCGCACTCGACCGGCGCGATCGTGGCCGCCGGATCACCCCGGCCGGCCTCCCGCTGCGAGGCTCGGCGGCATGACCGGAGCGGTGGCGGTCGCGGCCCTCGTCGGTCTGCTCTGCCTCCTGGGCGGCGTGGCGTTGGGGTGGTATTTGCGACGGTCCAACGACTGGTGCCCGGCCTGCGGCGACCAGCTGGCCTGTGAAGGTTGCGGAACGGGGGCGGCGTGGCCCAAACGTCCGCTCGCATCGACCCAGCAACAATGACCAGGCACCGATAGAGGATCAGAGAAGGTAGAGCCGGCGCGGGTGCGCCGGCTCTTTGCGTGGTCCCGAACGGGTGAATTGCGGCCACCCAGCAACTACCGTGGGTGAGCAAGTGGTCGATGCACGAAGGGCGCTAATCGCCCATTGGGTCGATATTGAAGTTGTCACGGAAGACGTTGGCGGGGTCGTACCGCTCCTTCAGGGCCCGCAGCCGAGCCAAAGTGGCAGGTGGCCAGGCCTCTTCGAGTCGCTTCGGGTGCTGGTCCGTTTCGAACGAGAGGTACAAACCCCGGAAATGGGTGGCTAACACCCCCCACGCAGCGTCCAATCTCGACCGCGATGCGCCGAATGCCACCACCGAGAAGTTTGCCGAGCGGTGCGAATACGCCGTGGCATCCTCGGCCACCTCGGCCACCGCTCCCCCGACCGAACGCACCTGGAAGAAGTAGACGGTGCCGGAGGCGATCAGGTGGGCGGCCGCCGCGGCGAACTCCGGGGTCAGATGGTCGATCAGGCCGGAGCGGGCGACCGGATCGCCCTGCCCGTCGTGCGGGGCGTCCGGCACGTTCATCACGCCGGCGTACGGGACGACCTGGACCTGCTGGTCGAGCAGCGGCGCGATCCGGGCGATCGGGGTCAGCCGGTCGATGATCGTGTCCGGCGTGGACGAGTCGACCACCCCGTAGACCTGTGCGAGCGCCTGCCCGCGGCGCGGCGGCCCCATGATCAGATTGGTGGTCAGGTCGCGCGGGGCCGCCTCCATCGCCGCGCCCCACCGCTCCAGCAGGCCGGCCGCATCCGACGCGTCGTAGACGAACTGGCCGAAGCCCACCTCGCCGACCTCGTCGACCTGGAACTCGAAGGCGGTGACGATCCCGAAGTTCGCGCCGGCGCCACGCACCGCCCAGAACAGGTCGCGATGTTCGGCCGCGCTGACGTGCACCTTAGAGCCGTCGGCCAGCACCAGATCGGCGGCGCGAAGACGGTCGATGGTGAGGCCGTGCTCGCGGGCCAGCCAGCCGATGCCGCCGGCCGTGGCCAGGCCGCCGACCCCGACACCGCCGTAGTCGCCGCTCGACAGCGCCCAGCCGTGCGGTGCAAGCGCGGCGGCGACCTCCTTCCAGCGGGCGCCGGCCTCGATCCGGACCAGGCGGTCGGCCTCGGAGAGCACGGTGATCTTCCGCATCCGGGACAGGTCGATCACCAGCCCGCCGTCGTTCGTGGACCGCCCGCTGATGCCGTGGCCGCCGCTGCGCACGGCGAGTGGCACCTTCTGGTCCCGGGCGAAGGCCAGCGCCGTCGCCACCTCGTCGGCGTCGCGCGGCTGGATCACCAGGCCGGGTGCGCCGCCCCGCATGTAGGTGGACCGGACCTTCGCGTACGCGAAATCGCCGGGCTCGATGGCCTCGAGCGACGCCGGAAGCGCGTCGTAGTCGATGCCCTCCCGTCTTTTGGCCAGCTTGGCGGCGCTGCGCATCGGCCCGGTGGCGGTGCCGGCGGCCGAGCGCGCCGCCGCAACCTGCTCGCGGACCGCCGGGATGACCTCCTCGGCGAAGCGCTGCAGCTCGAGCGGGTCGTCGCTGCCGAGGATCACGGTGCCCACCCCGTCCTCGACCACCAGCGGGACGATCTCGTCGACCCAGCGCCCCACCGGTTTCGACGGGTCGCCGGAGACGTTGAGCAGTCGGCGGATCTCCCGCGGATCGCGGCCCGCCGCGGTGGCCGCCTCGTCGATGATCGCGTTACCCGTACGCAGGTCACCGGGCTTGAGATAGCTCAGCGAGGGCAGCCAGCCGTCCGCCTTGGCGCCGACCAGGCGCAGCATGCGGGGCTTGTAGGCGCCCAGCCAGATCGGCACCTCGTGGGCCGGGGCCGGCCCTCGCTTGGCGCCCCTGAGCCGGTAGTAGTCGCCGGAGTAGCGCAGCTGGGCGCGGTCGTCGGCCCGCCAGATCTCCCGGATCACGTCGATCGCCTCGCTCAGCTGGTCGACGGACTCGGCCGGGGTACGGCGCGGGAAGCCCATCGCGACCATCGCGTCCCAGAAGGCGCCGGCGCCGAGCCCGAGCGCCAGCCGCCCCTCGGCGAGCAGGTCGAGGCTGGCGGCGGCGCGGGCGAGGACGGGCGCGGGCCGGAGCGGCACATTGAGTACGTTTCCGGCGAGGTGGATGCTGCTGGTCTGGGCGGCCACCCAACTCAGCAGGGTCCAGGTGTCCAGGAAGGCCGGCTGATAGGGGTGGTCCTGGAAGGTGACCAGGTCGAAGCCGAGTTGCTCGCTGAGCTGCGCCCGGGCCACCGCGGCCTGCGGCGGGTCGGCGGCGGGCGTGATGAAGGTCCCGAACTGAAGCGGATGGCCGTAGTCCACGATCCGAGCCTAGGGCGTCCCCTGCCTGTTTCCCGGGACCACGTGACCACGCTCAACCGTGCGGATCGGGATCCTTGGCCACGGTGCGGGACTTCAGGTCGGCGACCTCGGCCTGGAGCTTGCGGACCTCGCGCAGCAGGATCGCGATGTCGGCCCGGGTCGCCGCGCGGGCCAGCCGCTCGGTGTCGGAGACCCGCTCGACGATCCAGCTGGCCAGCGAACCGGTGATGAAACCGATCAGGCCCAGGCCGCCGATCATGAGCGCCACCGCGACCAGGCGGCCCTCCAGGGTTTCCGGGTAGAGATCGCCGTAGCCGACCGTGGTCATCGTGCAGACGGCCCACCAGAGCGCGGCCGGGTAGCTCTGGATGTTGCTGGCCGGATGACCACGCTCGGCCTCCAGCACCGCCAGGCCGGCCACCAGCACGATCAGCGTGGTGGCGGCGATGACGTAGACCGCCAGGCGCCCCCGGGTCCACTCGACGGCGTGCTGGTTGATCACGCGGAGAGCGTTGAGCAGGCGCAGGGCGCGCAGCGGACGAAGCACCGGCAGGATCAGGACGGCCAGGTCGAACCAGTGCGAACGAACAAACCACGTTTTCCGTACGGCCAGCCGCAGCCGGATCAGGTACTCGACGAAGAAGACCGCCCAGATCGCGACGTCGGCGATCTCGCAGGCGTGGCGCCAGGCCGGATGCATCGCCGGGTTCAGGATCGGCCAGGCATACACGCCCATGAACAGCACGGACAGCGCAGTGAGGGGATAGGCGGTCGCGTTCTCCCACCGACGGAGACGGCGCTCGGAGCCGTTGGAGCCCATGACCGCAGCCTGCCCGACCTATGTTGCGGTTCGTCGGACTTCTTGCCCCCGGCGTGGTTTGCCTCTTGATCTGTCTGGGCAGATGGCGAAACCCGGAGTTTCGTGCGCGGGGCGACGGGTAGCCGGTGGGTCGGAGGTGGTCCCCGTGCTCGAGCCCAACGAGAAGACTGTCTTTGATGCCATGGTCAGCCAGCTGCGCGCGGATGATCCCAGGTTTTCGCACAAGGTCGACCGGATGTGCCGGCCCAGGCGGATGCTCTACCTGACGATGGCGATTCTACTGTGGATTATGGCGCCGCTCTGCATCGTGTTCGGCGGCTGGACCGGCGTGATCATGGCCGTCGTGGGCGCCGCCTATGGCTGGCGGCTCTGGCTCAAGCGGGGCGGCGGCGCGAGCCCAACCCTGTGGTCGTCGTCGCGCCGCCCCCGGACTAGCTCCAGCTAGACGCCGCCGGACTAGCTCCAGCTAGACCCGGTCAGCCGCTCATAGACCTCGATGTACCGGTTGCGCGTAGCCTCGACCACCTCGTCGGGAACCGCCGGACCGGGATCGGTGCGGTCCCAGTCGAGGCCGCTCGACCAGTCGCGAAGGAACTGCTTGTCGAGGTAGCGCTGGCTGCCACCCGGCTTCCACTCGTCCGCCGCCCAGAACCGCGACGAGTCGGGCGTCAGCAGCTCGTCCGCCAGCTTCAGCGTCCCGTCCGCGGTCAGACCCAGCTCGATCTTCGTATCGGCGATGATGATGCCGCTCTTACGGGCCACCTCCTGCCCGCGCCGATAGACCTCGAGCGTGACGTTCTTGAGCTCGGCCGCCCGCTCCGCGCCCACCTTGGCCTCGACGTCCGCGTACGTCATGAACTCGTCATGGCCTTCGCCCACGGGAGCCTTGGTCGTCGGGGTGTAGATCGGCTCGGGCAGCTCGGAGGCCTCGATCAGGCCGGGCGGAAGCTGGACACCGGAGATCGCGCCGTCGCGCTCGTACTCCTTGAGGCCGGAGCCGGCCAGGTAGCCCCGAGCAATGCACTCGACCATGACCATCTCGAGGCGCTCGCAGCGAATGGCCCGCCCGGCCCACTCCTCGGGCACGTCGGTGGCGGAGATGACATGGTTGGGGATGACGTCGCTCAGCTGGTCGAACCACCAGAGGGAAAGCTGGGTGAGAATCTTGCCCTTGTCCGGGATCGGCGTAGGCAGGATGACGTCATAGATCGAGATCCGGTCAGACGCCACCAGAAGCAGATCACCGCCGTCGGCGTAGATGTCCCGGACCTTTCCCGAGTGCAACAGCTCCACGTGCTCCCCTTACCAGCGTCGGCCTCTGCGGCATCACGCTATCCGACCTGGCCGAGGCTCCACGAGGGCACCTGTGAAGAGCGATCGAAATAACGGCTGCGCCACAACAGGGCGACACGGCGACAACCTACTGGGAACTAGCCGAGCGGCCGGCTACTGTGGCAGCATGCTGCACACCTATCGGGTTGTTGACCTCTTTGCGGGGTGCGGCGGGATCACAACGGGATTCCACTCGACGAACCGGTACCAAACCGTCGGCGCGGTTGAAATCGATGTCGCCGCGGCCACGACGTATACCGAAAACTTCGGCAAGGGCATCGTTCATCACGGAAGCATCACCGACTGGGAGTTGGACGAGCAGGCGAAGCAGGCGGACGTGGTCGTCGGCGGTCCGCCTTGTCAGGGCTTCTCCAACCTCGGCCTCAAGCGGTCCGACGATCCCCGTAATCAGCTCTGGGTCGAATACGTTCGTGTACTTCGGGAGATCAAGCCGAAGGCCTTCGTGATCGAGAACGTCGATCGCTTTCTGACCAGCGACGAGTTCAAGGCGCTCCTTCGTCAGGTGGACGGCGGCGGTCTTTCCGGCTACGAGCTCCGATTCGATCTGGTCAACGCCGCCGATTTCGGCGCGGGCCAAGTACGACGTCGTGCAATCGTGATCGGTACGCGTAATGATCTGAAGCCCATCGACATTCCACTCGGCGACGTGCCCCGGGAACAATGGCGGTCGGTACGAGAAAGCCTCGACGGCCTCAACCCGCACGTGGACGAGAAGGATCAGCTCCTGCCGGACACGTATGTCGACCATCATGGTGTACGCCTGCCCGGCGCGTTCAGCGGCCTGACGTTGCACCTCACCCGCGACTACCAGGAGATCTCGAGAAAGCGGTTCAGGCGCATTCCTCCAGGCGGCAACAGATTCAACCTGCCGTACGAACTGCAGAGCCCCTGCTGGCGTAAGCACACCTCCGGTTCCGGGGACGTCATGGGGCGCCTGCACTGGGACCGCCCTTCGGTGACGATCCGAACCGAGTTCTTCAAGCCCGAGAAGGGCCGTTACCTTCACCCGACCGAGCACCGCGCCATCACCCACCTCGAGGCGGCTCGCCTTCAGGGCTTTCCGGACACCTTCCGGTGGTGCGGTTCCAAGTTGCAGATCGCGAAGCAGATCGGCAACGCCGTGCCGGTGGAGTTGGCTGCGGCCATCGGTAAGCACGTCGCCGAAAGCTTGGACAACGGCGGCGGTTCCGGCGAGCGGTCAACCCTCTTCTGAACACCTCAAGCCGAGCGGCCGGCCGCCGACCCACCCGTCATTGAGCCTCAAGAGCGAACAACAGCGGCGATGCGGTCGGCAGCCTCGGCAGGGTTCTCATGTTCCCAAATGCGCACGACCCGCCATCCAAGCGCGGCCAGGTGGTCGTTGGTGGCCACATCGCGAGCCTGATTTCCGGTGAGCTTCCTGAACCACCAATCCGAGTTGGCCGCCGGCCTGGTGGCGTGCTCTGGGCAGACGTGCCAGAAGCACCCGTCGACGAAGACCGCGACACGGGCGCGGGTGAAGGCGATGTCCATCGTTCGCCGCGGCATACCCGGAATCGGCATCGTGACTCGGAATCTCAGGCCCATGGCGTGCAGGCGCTTCCGAATCGCCACTTCGGGCTGCGTATTGCGCCTACGCTGCCGACTCATACGCCCCGAGACGGACGCCGAACTCGGTATCGGGAGTTGCGCCTCCGGCATGGCGGTCAGGCTACTCGCTGAACACGGACGTCAGATTCGGGCATGCCGCCCCACGGGTCGCCCGATATCGTCGCCTTGCCGCGTGCGGGTCCGGCCGTGCCGGACATCTGAGATCGTCCGCGCGACCTCGGGACGCAACAACGCCTCCGGAAGACCGAACAAGTCCTGGAACGCCCCGCGTCGCATCAGGTGCTTGAGGACATCTCGTAGGGCCTCGGTCTCGTCCATGCCCGTCCAGTCCTTCGGCCATTCCTTGGCGAGCGCTCGGATGAGCTCCGGTGAGCCGCCGATCGACCGACGACGCGCCAAGATCTGATCAAAGTTTCGTTCCGGGAACACGACGAGCAAATGGTACGGATCATCGCCGCGGACATTGTCCCGAAGCAGCTCAGCACGCCACCAAAGCCGGCCGAACACGTGGCGGGTGATGTCCGTCGCAAGGACCCGGTCCTCCGGAGGCTGGGGAAAGCGCCACACTGCGACATCGGGGAGCAGAACCAGGGCAAAGAATGCCCACATCGGTCGGATCGCGGCCTCGGCCGGAACGAGATCCATGCTCGTATGCAGCGTGCGAGCCAGCTCGGTGTCGAAGTCATGAACGGCACGGCGGATGGGTTCGCCAGGGAATCCGTGTTTTGCGGCGATCTCCACGACCTGGGTACGGATGACGGACAACCGCTCGACTGTCGCCCGGCCCCCACCGGTCGGCGCGAAGTACTGCGCAAGGTGCGACGTGTCGGACCATCCGGCCAGGCCTGCGGCATCCCGCGCCATGATCTCGCGGTAGCGTTCTCTTGCGGCATTCGCGGGCAAGCGCGGGTAAAGAGTGCTCATCGCTGGTCTGCCAGAAGCTCCGTGGCGGCCTGGATCACGGCCGCGAACAGCGGTGGATCGCTGCTTCGGATTCGCCGGATTTCCAGGAGGCCATCGTCGAGGTAACTCGCCATGTATGTCCTCATCAAACCCTGCAGAACTGCGCCCAGGGTGTCTTTCTCGAACGTCTCGGTCATCTCGAATGCTTCATCGCCGAGCGCCCGCTCGAGCATCGTCCGGACAACGTCCGACCGCAGCGTGGAGAGGACCGCGCGATCGACATCGCTCGGCGAGCCGGCGCGCTTCACGGCCGCCACAATCGTCGGATGATCCTGATTCACCAGGAGCTGGATGGCGCCGAGCGCGGTGGCGTTCAGATCCGGGCCCAACTCGAGATACCACGCCGCGCGTTGCGGAAGGCTTGACGATGAGAACGGGATCAGCGCGATCGGGAACAGCGGCGCGTCACCCTGCAGCCGAATCTCACACGCATCGCTCCACAGGTTGCTGCCGACGAGGTGCGCGGCGGCCGGGGCCGCCTCGACGTCACGGGCGAGCACCACCAACGTTTCGAACCGAACCACACCCCCGAGTCGTTCGCCGGGAACGGCCAAGTCGATCACGTAGTCCTGAACATCGTCCTGCAACTCGATCCAGGCCGCCGAGCCGCGAAGCAGCGACGGGACCGCACTCCACCGAACGCTGATCGCGAGCGGGGTTTCGCCGGGCAGGCCGGCGGACCTGCGGCATTCAGCAACGTCGATCGAGATTCGCCGGCGGAGCCGGAGGTTCGTCTGATAGTCCCACTCCGGCAGGCTGCCGGGTGCCTCCCGCTCGGAGTCGGAATCCGGATCAATGATCCATGCGGCGGCCTTGACCGAGCCACTCGCGATGCGGCGGTACGGCCACGCTCTCGTTCCTCTAGCGGCCAACGCCGACCGCCTCCTCGGGGCGAAGAACCGTCACGTCGATCTGCGTGATCGTATCCGGGACCGGTCTGACCACCAGGCTGAGTCGCAGCCCGGCCGCGGCGTCCGCCAGATTGATCAGCTCGCCGTCCTCGTCGTGCGTATCGATCCGCCAGCCGATGACCACTGGCTCCTCGGAGCCACCCGGAGGGTCCTGCTCGCGACTGCCATCCGCAACGGTGATACCGGCCGAGCCTCGGGCGACCAAGGGGCCGTTTCCGACCACCACCGCGTCCTGCACAAGCAGCAAGCCGATCTCGGAATCCTCGAAGTACGGGTCACCCTCGAGCCGAATCGAAGCCCGGCCGCGCTTCGCCGCACCCTGAATGGGCGGTGCCGTATCCGACCCTTCTGGTCCCTCGACTGCGCCGGCCCCGTCGGCGGGCGACGGACCGGGTTCGCCGTTGGACGGGATGGGATCTCCTCCCATCAGTGAGGCCGGCATCATGGCGGATGCAGCACCTGAGCCCGTCGCGGCGGCCACGAGCGACCCCAGGAAGTTGCTGACCGCACCGAGCGGCGCCGGCGCTCCCTCCGATTTCACCTCGGCCGGCCTCGCGAACTCCGCGAGCCGCTCCTTGATACGCACAAATGTCGTTCGGACGAACGTCCGATCTGCGCCCTCCAACTGCGCATAGACCCAGTCGTCATGCGTCGGCGGCTCGGCAGCCGCGTATGTGCGATCCATGTCGTCGAAGGCGCGGAACACGCCGCCGTAGGCAAGGTTCGCGCTGATCGGTTCGGGTCCTGGGTGATACTTCACGACCAACTCCGGCGCGCGCATCAGGCAGACGTGATGCGGTGCCGTCGTAATCCCGAGGTCCTGGGCCGCGGCCGGCGGCTCGTACGGGGGAATGAGCTGGCGCTCGAGCGCCATCCGACCGAGCGGCTTCTTCGGGCTGCCGCACATCAGGGTCTGCACATCCTCGCCGGTCGCCAGGCGTCGATACGCCGCGACGAAGGTACGCAGACCTCGCGTCTTCTCCGGAACCGGAACCGGCACGGCAAGGCCTCGATGCCAAACCTTCGGAACGAGCCGCTCGGCGCCGCGTTGCTCCAGCATGACCGGCCACAGGTTCCAGGCGATCGCATCGGCGAGGTATTGCGCGATGTCCTCGTCCGTCTCGTCACCGAAATCCGGCTCGACCACAACGACGTCGGTCCCGGTCTCGTCGGGTGCGAAGGCACGGAGACCGAGGGACTCGGCGACGGCTGAAGCGCGCTCGCCGACCAGAGGCTCGACATGTTCCGACTCCACATCGCCCCACCAATGACGGCCGGTGTACGGCTTGGCGATGCCCTCGCTGTCGGTCAACTCCATGGACTCGCCGAGGCAAACCCCGATGATGCGTGTTTCCAAGCCGCTGCTCGTAGCCGTCCTGGTATGCACGATGATCGTGCCGGCCCGAGACGTCTGGTAAAGAATGCCCTTGCCGTACCCGTACGTGCCCCCGCCACGCTTCGTGTCCGGCGGGTCGCCCACATTCAGCACAAACGAGACCCAGTCGCGCGGCTCCTCGCCCCGCGCAACATCCGCGCGGGTGGGGCCACCCAGTCCCTTGGTGCCACGGTCGCTGACGGTGAGTGTGCGAACCATCGTCGATTGCCATTCACGGCCACGCAGGATCTGACGCAGTGGGAAGCGCTCGCTGTGCGGTGCGCCCTCCAACAACATGGTTCGCCAGGCGTTGGCGTTCTGCGGCGGTACGACGGCAAGATTCAGCGTGAACTCCACCGGCTGGTCACCTATTTTGGCGTCCCAGCTGTTCTGCGCGGACTCGCGTACCAGGATGGCCGGCCACGGTATCGGCGGCTTGCCCAGTGTGCGTTTGATCCCCTCGGCACTGATGGAGCCGGCGGGCGGGAAGGGCTGCGAATACCAACGCGGCTGCGTCATTTTCCGGCCATGGCGTTCATGAAGTCGGAGATCTCGTCTTTCTGCATGGGCGCCGGTGCAAGATCAAGGTCGAGGGTGTAACGAAAGTCGGAGAGCCCGGCCGGCACACCGTTCACGAATGAGGTGGGCACGACCCGCGGGAACTGCTCGGTTATCCGGTAGCTCGCCTCCTCCATGACGGTGAACCGGATGCCGCTGTACTTGTCCCGGTCCGCGACAAGGTAGCCGCACCGGGCCAGCAGCTGCCAGAACTCACGAGGTCGGCCGACCCGAGCGGTGATCCTGTCGACAAGCTCCGGAATCGAGGTGCCTGTCCCATCCGCGGTGTCCAGGCGCATCCAGCGCAGCATGAGCCCACCGCCCGACGGCGGTACCAACTGATCCAGGCCATGTATTCGCACCGACCTACCCTCGGTCGAAGCGGTCGCCTTCACCTCCGCGTGCCAGCCGTTCGCCACGAAGTCGTGCGGCGATCGCAGCGGCCCTTGCCAGGCATCGGCCAGGGCCAGGTCGATGTCCAGCAGGGAATTGAGGAAGAACAACTCACCGCAGAGGCCGGCCAATCGTTCGATCCCGAGTTGTGCACCGCTTCGGAACAACTCGTGCCATCCGTCCAGCACCTCCTCGACGACCGCAAGCGGCGTGGCCCGTCGAAACGACAGCGCCCCGATGACGTCGGCGCAGAGCCCGGTGAAGATGTGCGCGAGGTCGTCACGTAGGAGCACCAGGTTCGCGTAGCAGCTCGCTCGTGAGCCTGCCTCGAGGACGAGCGGCAACAGATGCACGGCGGCGGCCCTGGTGTCGGCAGGCACGACGTCCGAGCTCTTCACCGGCACCAACAGGTGACGCTTTCGATCCGGGCCGATGGCGCAGAGCACGGGCGCAGCCTCGATCGAGACCGGAAGGGCGGAGGTCAACCACGCCGAGCTGCGTGGCTGGGCATCGAGGGCGGCCCAGTGGTCGGCCACCACGGTCCTCAAGTCGTTCATGCGCTCTCGTCCTCTGGGTCCTGGCGGAGGGCCTCGGGATCCTCCTCCTCCCAGTACGCTCCGGAGACCCTCGAGAGGTCCGCCGAGATGTAGTCCTGCTCGACCTGGCTGTCGGCTTTCGCGGGCTTGGGGAAGACAAACGCGGCGCCCATCACGACCTCGCAAGGCGCGTTCAGGGGGTGCCGCTCCTTACGCGTGGTCGTGGACACCGGGTCGATCGGGTACAGCAGAAGCAGGCCGTGGTCGGGGCGTTGCGCCGCCCGGAGCTTGTCGACCTCCGAACGCTTCGTCACGTCGGTACCGTCCGGCACCCAGAGGTTCACCGTGGCGTCCCGGGGACCGGACAACGTCTTGATGTCCGCCAACGGATCGTCGGCGTCATTGATCCGGCTACGGCGATTCAACCCCACCATGGTGCCGTCCGGCAGCTTCCACATGGTGGCATCCGCTTTGGAGTTGCCGATGATGGCAACATCCCAGGCGATCAATGCGTTGTTCTCGACCCGCTTCTCGATGTATCGCCTGAGAAGCTGGGGACGTGCCTCTTCGGTACGCTCATGGAAGCGGTACTCGTCGATGAAATTGAGAACGTCCCGGTACGAGACATCCCGCCACAGCCACCGCTGCCCGGAAGAGGGCAGCGGTTCGATCCGCCCGTGTTGTTGTGCCTCCTGGATCAGCAGCACCGCCGCATCCGCGTTCCGCTGGAGCCACTCCTCCGCTCCCGCATCCGTCGGGAAGTAACGGCTCTCCACAAGATCGCCGCCGTACGCGGCGTGCGCGGTCACCGCTGCCTTCATTCGAGCCGGCGCCGTGACAAGCATCTTCGGATGGGTGCGGATCCTGACCGCGAAGGTCAGCGGGTTCTTGTCCTCGGTGAGATAACGATCGATATCCTTGCGGATCTCGGCCTCCACCACCGCGAGATGCCGGAACCAGCCCGCCAGCTCGGTCGTCATCCAGATCCTCGGAAGATCTGCGTAACCGGATCGGTGGCCGAACCATCGACCCATCTGGAGCAGGGTGTCGTACGCGGAGGATGCCCGCACGAAGTAGCTCGTAACCAAGCCCTCAAGCGTCAAGCCACGGCTGAGTGTGTTCCCACCCACGGCGATCGCGACCACCGGTCCGGACTCGTAGTCGAGGCGGTCGCGGCTGCGGAAGTTGTCGACTACGACCCTGCTCTCAGCCACAACGTCCGGGAGATGCCGCAGAACAGCTTCGAAGGGAACGGGCATCTCACCGAAGTCCGCCGCGTTAACTCGACTCGTCTCGTCCGCCCACTGCTTCTCGATCTCGTCGTACAGATCGAAATCGTCGCTCCGCAGATCGACAAGCACCTCCTGACGAAGATCATCGAGCGGCGCGCGGAAATCCTCGTGGATGCCCGTCTGCAGCGTGGTGTGGACAAGCATGGTCGAATGCGGGACGCCCGTCCCCCGCACACGGCGCGCGGCCGTGGCGAGCCAGAAGTAGAGCACGGCGTGACGCAGCGACTCCGTCATCTCCGGCACGAAGTCCGCAGCGGCCGCTTTGTTGATCGGCCGGACCGACTCGACGTCCTCCTCCGGGATCTCGCGGATCATGTCCTCGCCGGCCGGCACCTCGTTGAGGTCCTCACCGTCCAGCGGATCGCGCCCGAAGAGCAACTCGGGTCCTTGATAGCCCGATGGTGCCTTCAGGCTTACGACGAAGTCCCGCGGGTAAAAGCCGTCGTCCACGGCGGGATCGATGAGGAGATTGGCGAATGGAGTCGCCGTGTATCCGACATAGTCGACCTTGGGAAAGGATTTGAGCAGCTTGCCGAGCAACGGGTTGATCACCTTGCCGCCGACCGTGGCCTGGTCGGCTTCATCGTCTATGACCAGCGTCGGGCAGTCACGGAGATAGGCCGTCGCGGTCGCCAGCCATCCGTTCAGCTTCTCCAGCACCTTCGCGTTCTTCTTGACGACCAGGAGGGACTGCTGATTCTGGGCAGCGAAATAGGCGGCCGCGTTCCCTTTGAGGTTGAAGTCCGAGTCGATGGTGGTGACCTCGTGCCACTGGCCAGGATTGAGCTGGACGAGTTCACGCGCGAGCCGGGCCTGCGTCTGGCGGCGGAGACCGTTGTGGATACCGGAAAGCACGATGAAGAGGCGATATCCGCGGTCGGCGGCCTTGGACATCACTGCGGTGAAGTTCGCCGTCTTGCCCGATTGAACGTAACCGAGCACCAGACCCATACTGCGGAAGTCGTCCGCCCGAGGGTTGTCGAGTAGTCCGACCACCTTCGTCGATTCCTCGTCGAGCGAGTCGATCGCGGCCTGCGGCCAAGGACGAGTGCCGCCCGCCAGCTTCTTCTGCAGCGCGGGCCAGTAGCGGTCTCCCGCCCGGGGCCCGGTGTACCACGTCAACCGACCCGCCGTGTAGACGACCTTGGGCTCCCGCATTTCGCGGACCCTGATGACCTCCTGCTCGTGTCGCTCGAGGATCAACCCGATGATCTCTTCCGGAACCCGAAGCAGACGAAGCTTCCGCACAGCCTTCTCAGGCGTGTCGCGTTCCAGGAACGATTGGAATGCTTCGTACTGGTCGTCCAGGTCCTCGTCGGTCATGCGGCCCATGTTTGCAGCAGGATGGGCCGGCACGACACAGGAACAGCAAAGAATTCTGCTGAAAGCGCTTGGCCGATCGTCGACCGAGCCCGACCAAGTGAAGCTGCCGTTCCCGACGAACAGCCTAAGACCTCACGGTCACGGCTCGGGAGCAAGGTTCTACGGCGTATCGACCGAAAGCGTTCCTGCGTCTTCCGTCAGAAGTTTGCCTCCGGTGACAGTCTGGTCCCCGCGATGGGTGGAGGCTGTCGGTGCGCCCGTTGCCGGGTCGAGGATGGGGCCCCCAAGTACAGCAGCCCGCCCGCCCGCACCGGCTGGGCCAGCTGCCCGGGCAGCGAGCGAGACCACAAGCCGCGCCCGCTAGCCGCGCTCAGCGCGTCGATCACCCCGCCGACCACGCGAAGACCCTGCGCCCGTCGGTGGCCAGCAAGTCGTTCGAGCCGCCCCGCGCGGTCCACAACACCGCCCCCGAGGCCGCGCCGATTGCCGACAACGACTGGCCGTTGGTGACCAGGAAGCGGTCGCCCGCCGGCGTCGCCGCCTTCGCCTGCCAGTAACCGCTCCTCGTCCATAAAGGAACGCCGGTGCTGATGGACACCGCCGAGGTTTGGTGGGTGTCGGTCAGCAGGAGGCGGCCGTCGGCGGAGACGTTTGCGCTCTGATAGCCGGCTTTGCGCCACGCGACCTTCCCGTCCGCCACGCGGTAGGCGACCGTGGCCCGCTCGTCCGAGGGGGACTCGCCCCACACCACGGCCATGCCCTTGTCGACGACCAGGGAGAAGGCCGGGGCATCGCTGGTGACGCGCCAGCGGACTCGGCCGGTGGCCAGGTCCAGGGCGACGATCGTGCCGTCCGGGTCGCTCTGGGAGAAGCAGTCGGTCGTGGCGGCGATCAGCGTGGCGCCGTCGACGGCCATCGACGGGGTTTCCGTGCCTACCGGGTCGGGCCAGTCGAAGTGCCAGGATGCCGCGCCGGTGGACTCGTTGTAGGCGGAGATGCCGTACTGGTCGGTGGCGATCACCCGGCCGGCCGCGACCAGCGGTGCCGAGAAGCCGGCGCAGGCGGCCTGTTTGCGCAGCTGGACGGTCCAGCGGCGGGTCAGGTGGCCGATCGTGCTGCGGTTGATCGCGGACTCGTGCGGGTTGTAGTAGCTGTCCTCGGCGTCGTAGCCGGGGTGCGGCCACTCGACGGTGGCGGCCGCACGGGCAGGCACCGAAAAGCCGACAGCCCAGATCAAAGCCGAGATCAAAGACAGGCGGAAAGCGTGCACGGCGCGACCGTATGTCGCAAGACGGGTCTGACGTGCGTAAATTCCCCGAGACGGACCGGAACGGGTTAGGGGACCGCGCGGCGGCGGGAGGGCTGTGCGGGCACCGGGGTCGGGTCGGGTGGGCCGAACAGGATGCCTACTCGGGCGCCGCCCAGGGGGCTGCGGGAGACCACCAGCTCGCCGGCGACCGTGTCGGCGGCTCGGCGGACTATGTCCAGGCCCAGGCCGGTCGAGCCGGCCCCGCTGACCCCGCGCTGGACGGCTCGCGACGGGTCGGCGATGCCGGGGCCGGCGTCGTCGACCAGCAGGCCGGTCGGGGCGATGCTCACCCGGAACGCGGTGCGCTCGGGGGTGTGCGAGAAGACGTTGCCGAGCATCGCGTCGACCACCAGGATCAGCTCGCTGCGGGGCAGGGGCAGCGTCACCGGCGTGTCGCCGCCTACCACCTCCCACGGGCGCTCCTGGTCCTCGGCCAGCACCGACCAGAAGGCGAGCCGGTCGGCGAGGACCTCGACCAGGTCGGTGCGCTCCTGGCCGCGGGCCTCGACGCCGAGTCGCGCCCCGGTGATGATCGCCTCGAGCTCCTCGTCGAGCAGGTCGCAGGCCTGGCGCATCCGGTCGGCCACCGGGCCGGGCGGCATCGCCTCGGCGTCCAGCCGCAGCGCGGTCAACGGCGTACGCAATCGGTGGGAAAGGTCTGCCGCCAGCTCGCGTTCCCGGTCCAGCAGGCTGCGCAGGTCGTCGGCCATGGTGTTGAAGGCGTTCGCGGCGTCGCGCAGCTCGCGCGGGCCGATCGGCTCGACCCGGGTGGCCAGGTCGCCGGCGCCGAGCCGGCGGGTGGAGCTGGCCAGCTGCCGGGTGGCCCGCACGAGCTGGCCGCCGAGCCGGTCGGCGAGCAGCGTCGAGCCGGCGACCAGCACGATCGCCAGGCCGCCGAGGATGAGCCAGGCCGTCCAGACGCCGCGGTGCATCTCGGCGTTCGGCACGTAGACCTCGACGACCACGGTCCGTCCGTCGGTGAGCACGGTCGGTTGCAGGTAGGCGAGCCCGTCCGGCGCGGGCGCCAGCACCGACCGGCGGTCCTGCGCGGCGAGCGAGATCTGCGCCTCGGCGGTGTGTGAGACGCCGATCGGGGAGACGTCCGGCAGGTGTACGGCGAGCCGCCCCTCGCTACCCGCCGTGGTGCTGGCCACCGCGTTGGTCAGCAGGGTCGGGTCGGCGTCCACGCCGAGCACGGTGACCAGCGAGGTGGCCTGCTGCCGGGCGTCGCTGACCGCCCGGTCGTACGCGATCTGCCGGGTCGCCACCGCGAGCGGCACGAGAAAGGCGAGCGCGACCATCGACGTGATGGCCAGTGCCAAGCGATTCAGGGCCCATCTCATCGGGGGTCGACCATCATCACGCCGACACCGCGCACGGTGTGCAGGAACCGGGGCTGCGCCGCGGTCTCGCCGAGCTTGCGCCGCAACCACGAGATGTGTACGTCGATGGTCTGCTCCTCGCCGATCCGGGCCTGGTTCCACACCTCGTTCATCAGCTCCCGCCGGCTGATCACCTGGCCGACCCGCTCGGCCAGGTAGGCCAGCACGTCGAACTCGCGACGGGTCAGCTGCAGCGGCTGTCCGCTCAGCTCGGCCCGGCGCTGCCGCGGGTGGATGACCAGGTCACCCACGACGATCTCCTGCTGGATCGGCTCCGGCGCGGTGCGGGCCCGGCGCAGCACCGCGGCGATCCGGGCGAGGATGTGCCCGCCGGAGAACGGCTTCGTGACGTAGTCGTCGGCGCCGGCGCTGAGCAGGCTGATGATGTCGGACTCGGAGCGGCGCGCGGTGGCCACGATGACCGGCACGTCGGAGACCGAGCGCATCATCCGCAGCGCGTCGGTGCCGTCGATGTCGGGCAGGCCGAGGTCGAGGATGACCAGGTCGGGCCGCTCCTCGGTGACGATCTTCAGCGCCTCCGCGGCGCGGCCGACCGGCCGCACGACGTGTCCCGCGTCGGTGAGTGCGCGGGAGAGCGCGGCCGTGATGATGCGGTCGTCCTCGACCAGC
This sequence comes from Actinoplanes sp. KI2, assembly GCF_025630775.1. Taxonomy (GTDB): domain Bacteria; phylum Actinomycetota; class Actinomycetes; order Mycobacteriales; family Micromonosporaceae; genus Actinoplanes. The sequence continues at coordinate 215,942 of NZ_JAOSZE010000001.1, read as the reverse complement.
AGGATCAACGCCATGGCGTACACCATAGGGGCATCTGAGATCATGCCTACGTGGGATCTTCCCGGTGGACTCCGATCGCGGGCTGGGCTGCGGCCACCGCGACCAGCATCGTGCTGGCCAGCGTGGCCATTCTGCCGGTGCTGCGGACGAGCGAGCCGCGGGACGCCGCGCTGGCTCAGCTCCCCGCCGCGGCGACCACTTTTCCGGCGCCGCTACCGAGCGTAACCACCTCGGCGGGGGCGCCGACGACGTCGCCGGCCAGTCGCCGGCCGCGGACCAGCGCCGCCACCCCGAAGCCGACGAGCAAGCCGGCTACCAAGGCGACGGCCCCGCCGACCACCACCGAGGACGGCTGGACGGTCACCACCGCGGCGGACGGGCTGCGCACGTACGTGCGGTCGTTCCAGTGCGCGGGCGGCCAGGCGGTGATCAAGGTGACCTCGGACTCGGTGGTCTCGCTGATCACGGCGACGCCGGCCGACGGCTTCGCGGTGGAGAAGGTCCAGAACTCGAAGGACAACATGGCCGTCTATTTCAACGAGACGAACCACAGCTTCATCATTCACGTGACCTGGTTCACCGATAAGCCGTTCGCCGAGGTCAGCGAAGTCGGCCAATAGCGGACCAATCGGCGGGCTTGACGACGGCTGTCACCCTGGCCTCCGGCTCGGATGAAACGGGGAACAAACAGTCGATGAAATGGCTCGCTGGCCTCATCGGGCTGTTGCGGCCGACCGCACCGGATTCCCTCGCCGACTTCGTCGGCCGCACCTGCGTCATCCGCACCGGGCGGGTGACCCGCACCTTCGGCCAGGCCGAGGTGCACGCCGACGACGGCTCCTCGGCCATCGTGCAGGTCCGCCAGGCCGGCGCGGACGACCTGCACGCGGGGGTCGTCGCCCTGCTCTACGAGTACGACCCGGAGGGCGCATTCTTCTGGGCCATTCCCTTCGATATCGCCATGAAAGGCAATTGATGGACGCTGTCTCCACCGGTCTGGCCATCCTGATCGTCGCCGTTCTCCTGGTCGTTGTCGGCGGGCTCTTCCTGCTGAGCCGCCTGTTCCGCAAGGTCGAGCAGGGCAAGGCGCTGATCATTTCCAAGGTTAGGCGGGTGGACGTCACCTTCACCGGGGCGGTCGTGCTGCCCGTGCTGCACAAGGCCGAGGTGATGGACATCTCGGTGAAGACCATCGAGATCGCGCGGACCGGCCGGGAGGGCCTGATCTGCCGGGACAACATCCGGGCCGACATCCGGATCACCTTCTTCGTCCGGGTCAACAAGACCGTGGAAGACGTGATCAAGGTGGCCCAAGCGATCGGCACCACCCGGGCCAGCCACGAGGACACGCTGCAGGAGCTGTTCAGCGCGAAGTTCTCCGAGGCGCTCAAGACCGTGGGCAAGCAACTCGACTTCGTCGACCTCTACACCAAGCGGCACGACTTCCGCGACCAGATCGTCGAGGTGATCGGCACCGACCTCAACGGCTACAGCCTCGAGGACGCGGCCATCGACTTCCTCGAGCAGACGCCGCTGGTGGCCCTCGACTCGAAGAACATCCTGGACGCCCAGGGCATCCGGAAGATCACCGAGCTCACCTCGATCGAGTCGGTCAAGACCAACGACTTCCGGCGGAACGAGGAGAAGGAGCTCACCCGGCAGAACGTCGAGGCCAAGGAGGCGATCCTCGAGCTGCAGCGCCGGCAGGCGGACGCCGAGATCAAGCAGCGCCGCGAGATCGAGACGATGCGCGCCCGCGAGGAGGCGGAGATCGCGCTCGCGCACGCCGAGGAGCGGCTGCGCGCCGAGGGCGCCGCGCTCAAGACCGACCAGCAGCTGGGCATCCAGCAGGAGAACAAGGCCCGGGAGATCGCGGTCGCCGAGAAGAACCGCGAGCGGGTCATCGCCATCGAGTCCGAGCGGATCGAGAAGGACCGGATGCTCGAGGTCATCGCCCGGCAGCGGGAGACCGAGCTGACCACGATCGCCAAGGACAAGGAGGTCGAGGCCGAGCGGCGGTTGATCGCCGAGGTGGTCCGGGAACGGATCGCGGTGGAGAAGACCGTGGCCGAGCAGGAGGAGAACATCAAGCGCCTGCGGGTGGTCGAGGAGGCCGAGCGTACCCGTCAAGCGGTGATCATCCAGGCCGAGGCCGAGGCGCAGGAGGCCCTGGTCAAGGACATCAAGGCGGCGGAGGCCGCCGAGGCCGCGGCCAAGTTCCGGGCGCGCGAGGAGCTGCTGCTCGCCGAGGCCCGCCAGCAGACTGCCGAGCTGGACGCCCGCGCCAAGATCCGGCTGGCCGAGGGCCTGCAGGCCGAGGCGGCCGCGGCCGGCCTGGCCGAGGTGCAGGTGCGCGAGCGCAACGCCGCGGCGGTCGAGAAGCACGGTCAGGCGGAGAACGCGATCGCCCGGGAGAAGGCGATGATCGCGGCCGACGCGATCAAGGCGAAGCTGCTGGCCGAGGCCGAGGGCCTGCAGGACAAGGCGGGCGCGATGGCCGCGATGGACGCCGCGACCCGTGAGCACGAGGAGTACCGCCTGCGGCTGGAGCTGGAGAAGGAGATCCGGCTGGCCGGGATCAACGTGCACAAGGAGATCGCCGAGGCGCAGGCCATGGTGCTGGCAGCCGGCCTGGAGAAGGCGGACATCGACATCGTCGGCGGGGAGTCGATCTTCTTCGACAAGCTGATCGGCGCGATCTCGCTGGGCAAGAGCGTGGACGGGTTCGTCGAGAACTCGACCGTGGCGCAGGGTCTCGGCGCCCGCTATCTGAACGGCGAGGGTGACCTGGTCGGTGACCTGAGCAAGGCGCTGGCCGGGATGAGCACCGAGGACGTGGCGAACATGAGCATGGCCGCCCTCCTCGCGAAGCAGACCGCCCAGTGACCGAGCCGACGCTTGACGCCGGCACCTACGAGGTCCTGCGCGCCCGGCTGGGCGCGCAGGCCAAGGAGCTGGCGGCGCGTGCCGAGGCGCTGAACGACCGGCGGGTGGCGACGTTCGGCGGCGTGCCGATGACGCTGACCGGCACCGAGCGGATCCGCACCGAGAACAACTGCGTGCCGCGCGACATCGCGCATGTGGGCGGCGCGCTGCTCTTCGGCTACAACGTCTTCATCGGGCTCAAGGCGGAGACCACGGTCGCGGACGTCTTCGCCGTGCATGCCGGCCCGCTCGACGACCACGTGCAGCAGCCGCTGGGCCGGTCGGAGAAGCCGGGGCTGCTCGACGACCCGGCGTTCCAGCGGGACTTCGCCGAGCTGTACCGGTATTACAAGGACACCCGGCTGCTCCAGCTGCGCCGGCTGGAGGGGCTGCTGCTGGCGGTGTTCCAGACCGGGGCGCGCGGCGACGACCTCAAGGTGCTGCGCTGGCGGGTCGGCGCCGACGGCGCGGTGTCCTATCTCGACAACCGGGGCGAGCGCGATCACGTGTTCCCGCCCGCGCACGACTTCGAGTGGACGCCCACCACCCGGGACCAGCACGTCCAGGGCCGGCACCCGCACGTCTCGATCGAGGACGCGGTCTTCGTGGAGACGGTCGGCGGCGACCTGACCGTCAAGGTGGAGAACAACACCGAGGACGGCCAGGGCGTCTACAGCGAACCGGTGGACGAGCCGTTGCAGAGCCTCGCGGACGCGGATATCGCGTACGCACGCATCGGTCCTTTGATCTTGATCCGGGTGCTGCCCTACAAGGAGACCCGGCATCGGTATCTGGTGTTCAACACCCGGACCCGGGACGTGCACCGGCTGGACGGGATCGGGCAGGCGTGCCGGCGGCTGCCCGAGGACCAGGGGATCATCTTCCCCGGCGGGTACTACCTGGCCACCGGCGTGGCTCGGACGTTCGACGCGGAGACCGCGGATCTCGAATACGAGCGGGTGGTGCGCTCGGTCAACGGCGAGGATGTGCTCTACGTCTTCCACGCCCGGGACACCGGCCGTTACCTCCTGCTCCCGTACAACGTGATCCGCAAGGAGGTGGCCACCCCGATCACCTGCCACGGCTGGTCGCTGTTCGACGACGGCACGCTGACCGCGTTCCGGCACGACGGCGACGAGCCGAGCCGGGTGCATCCGATGCAGATCTGGCAGACGCCGTACGTGTCGGACACGTTCGCCGCCGCGCAGCCGGCCGGCACCGGGCCGCTGGACCGGATCGGCAACGCCGACCTGGTGCGGGGCATCGCGGACGCGCTCTCGGTGGCTCGGATGGTGGACGAGATGTCGCCGTCCGGCCCGGTCTTCGAGGCGATCATCGCGGCCTGCGGCCGGCTCGTCGACCACTACTTCTGGCTGGGCGAGGCCGGCCTGGACGGACCGCTCGCCGAGGTACGCGCGACGGCCGAGCAGGTGCTCGACGAATTCGAGGCGGTGCAGCAGCTCACCGCCCAGGCCCGGGCCGCTGTCGAGGCCGCGGCCACCGACGCGGACGCGCTGATCCGGCGCGCCCGGTCCGACGCGCCGACCGCGACCGACGGCTGGATCGCGCTGCTCGCGTCCCTTCGCCAGCAGCAGGGACACGCGGTCACGCTGCGCGAGATGCGCTACGCCGACCTGGCCCGGCTCGACGCGCTCGCCGCCGCGCTGGCGGAGGAGGTCGACGCGACGGCCGGCCGGGCCGTCGAGTTCCTGCGCCGCGAGGAGGCCTTCGCCGGATATCAACGGTCGGTCGACGCGCTGGTCACCGACGCCGGCAAGATCGACACGGTGGCGGCGGCCGAGCCGGTCGCGGCCCGGCTCGCCGAGCAGGCCGACGGCCTGCAGGTGGTCATCGACGTGGTGGGCGGCCTGGAGATCGCCGACGCCACCGTGCGGGTGGCCATTCTCGAGCGGATCGGCGAGGTGCTCGGCGGGGTCAACCGGGCCCGGGCCACCCTCGACGCGCGGCGCCGGGAGCTGGCGGCGCGCGAGGGGCGGGCCGCGTTCGCGGCCGAGTTCGCGCTGCTCGGGCAGGCGATCACGGCCGGGCTGGCGGCGTCGGACACGCCCGCGCGGTGCGACGAGCAGTCGGCCAAGCTGCTGTTGCAGGTCGAGGCGCTGGAGTCGCGGTTCGGCGAGTTCGACGACTTCGTCGACCAGTTGGGCGCCAAGCGATCCGAGGTTTACGAGGCGTTCGCCGGCCGCCGGCAGGCGCTGCTGGACGAGCGGGCCCGGCGGGCCGACCGGCTGGTCGCGTCGGCGCACCGCACGCTGACCAGCGTGCAGCGGCGGGTCGTCTCGCTGTCCACCGTGGACGAGGTGAACACCTACTTCGCGACCGACCCGATGGTGGGCAAGCTGCGGTCGGTCGCCGACCAGCTGCGGGAGCTCGGCGACACCGTCCGCGCCGAGGAGCTGGACGGCCAGGTCAAGGCGGCCCGGCAGGAGGCGGCGCGGGCGCTGCGCGACCGGCTCGATCTCTACGCCGACGGCGGCAACACGATCCGGCTCGGCCGGCACACGTTCGCGGTCAACACTCAGCCGATCGAGCTCACGCTGCTGCCGGACGGCGACGACCTGGCCTTCACGATCACCGGCACCGACTACCGGGGGCCGATCCGCGACGCGTCGTTCGTGGCGGAGACCCGGCCGTTCTGGGCGTACCCGCTGATCTCGGAAAATAGTGAGGTCTACCGGTCCGAGCACCTGGCCGCCGCGATCTTCGCGGCGGATCCGGCGGGTGCCGCGGCCGCGCTGGCCGACGGGACAATTGCGGATCTCGTACGGCGGGAAGCCGAGTCCCGCATCGACGAGGGGTACGAGCGGGGCGTGCACGACGCCGACGCGACCGCGATCCTGTCGGCGGTGATCCGGCTGCACGAGTCGGCCGGGCTGCTCCGGTACGAGCCGTCGGTGCGGGTCGCCGCGCAGTTGTTCTGGGCCTTCTCGGCCACGGAGGAGCAGCGGGCCGCTTGGCGGCTGCGCGCGGTCTCGCTGGCTCGGGCCCGGGAGGTCTTCGGCGCCACCGACTTGCTGGGCGACCTCGCGTCCGAATTGTCTGCCGCCGCGGGTTCGCCGATCGGGGAGTATCTCGCCGAGGAGCTGGCTTCGTCGGCCGGGTTCGTCACCAGCGCCGGGGCTCGGGCCTTCCTCGATCGGTTCCATCGCGCCGGGCCCGGTTACCTCGACGACCTCAAGGCATTGCCCCATCTCGATGACCGCCGGATGTTGATCACGAGCTGGTTGTCGGCGTTCCGGGCGGCGAACCCCGAGAGCGGGACCGAGGACGACCTGGTCGAGGCGGTGGCGATCGAGCTGACCGGCCCTTCGGTTGCCCGCCATGACTCGGCGGCGGCGCTGTCGGCGGAGGTCGAGGGGCTGCTCGGGGTGCATCCGCGGATCGTCGGCGGCCGGCTGGCGATCCGTCTCGACCGGTTCCTCGCGGCGACCCGGGAGTTCCGGGAGACGTGGGTGCCGGGCTTCCGGGCGTACGGGAAAAGGCGAAGCGCTCTGACCGCAAGCGAACGCACCCGCCTGCGCCTGGACGATTTCCAACCGGCGGTGCTGACCGCCTTCGTCCGCAACCGGCTGCTCGACGAGGTCTATCTGCCGCTGATCGGGGACAACCTGGCCCGGCAGATCGGGGCGGCCGGCGACGCCAAGCGCACCGACCAGTCCGGCCTGCTGCTGCTCATCTCGCCGCCCGGCTACGGCAAGACCACGCTGATGGAGTACGTGGCCAACCGGCTCGGCCTGATCTTCGTGAAGGTCAGCGGGCCGGCGCTCGGGCACGAGGTCACCTCGCTCGACCCGGCCGCCGCGCCGAACGCCACCGCCCGGCAGGAGGTCGAGAAGATCTCCTTCGCCCTGCGGATGGGCAACAACGTGCTGCTCTACCTCGACGACATCCAGCACACCTCGCCCGAGTTGCTGCAGAAGTTCATCTCGCTGTGCGACGCGCAGCGGCAGATCGAGGGCGTCTGGGACGGGCAGCCGCAGACCTATGACCTGCGCGGGAAGCGGTTCGCGGTGTGCATGGCCGGCAACCCGTACACCGAGAGCGGGCAGCGCTTCCGGATCCCGGACATGCTCGCCAACCGGGCCGACGTGTGGAACCTCGGCGACGTGCTGGCCGGGCGTCTTCATTTGTTTGAAATGTCCTACCTGGAGAACGCGTTGACCTCCAACCCGGTGCTCGCGCCGCTGGCCACCCGGGCGCCCGAGGACCTGCCGCTGCTGGTCCGGCTGGCCGAGGGCGACGACACGGTGCGGCCGGACCGGCTGTCGTACGCGTACTCGGCCGCCGAACTGGCCCAGGTGCTGTCGGTGCTGCGCAAGATGCGGCACGTCCAGCGGGTGGTGCTGGGGAACAACCGGGCTTACATCGCCTCGGCCGGGCAGGCCGACGCGTCCCGGACCGAGCCGCCGTTCCTGCTCCAGGGCTCGTACCGGAACATGAACAAGCTCGCCGAGCGGCTGGTGCCGGCGATGAACGACGACGAGGTCGAGGCGGTGCTCGACGACCACTACGCCGGTGAGGCGCAGACCCTCACCTCGGGGGCCGAGGCCAACCTGCTGAAGCTGGCCGAGCTGCGCGGGCGGATGACGCCCGCGCAGGCGACCCGGTGGGCCGAGGTGAAGGCGGCCTACCTGCGGGCGAGGGCGCTGGGTGGCGACGGCGAGGACCCGATGTCGCGGGCGGTCGGCGCGGTCGGCCTGCTCGCCGATCGGGTAGGTGAGATCTCGGCCGCTCTCCTTGATCCCTCCCGTCAGCGGTAGGCGCGGACGTCCGCTATGGACCACCAGTTGCCCGCGCTCCCGGTGGTCGCTATCCGAACAAATCTGATTTGTCGGTTATTGACGGTGCCGGTGGAGAACTGGCCGGCGCCGCTGGTGGGTGTCGGCCACCACGTGGTGCCGTCGCTGGACACGCTGATCGTGTAACCCCGCGGGTAGTCGCCGATGGACGCGCCGGTGTCGAAGACGACCCTGCCGACGCGCTGGATCCTGCCGAGGTCGACCTGGAGGTACTGGCCGGGCTGCTGGGCCGTGCCGGTGCTGAAGCGGGTGCTGGCGTCGTCGTCGACCGCGTTGGCCGGCACGTCGGTGGCGCTCGCCGGGGACGCGGTGGCGGTCCAGCCGGTCGGGTCGATCGGCCGATCTTCGCTGCGGCCGTGCCAGACGAACGTGGCCAGCGCGCCGCCCGGCAGCGTGTAGCTGAACTGCCGGTCGCCGAGCCGGACCGCGACCGCCTGCGGGTTGTCGTTCTCGTTGTGCGCGACCACGACCGTCTCGCCGTTCGGGTTGACGAAGGCCACGTCCATGACCTGCCCGTTCCAGCCGATGGTGCCGAACGAGGTGCTCGCCACCCGGACCGCGCCCGGCCGGACGAAGCGGGCCAGATGGCCGAGCGTGTAGTACTCGGCGTTACGGGTCACGGTGTCGCCGACCGTGACCACGCCGGTGCAGCCGCCGCAGCCGCCGGTGTGCGGGCCGTTCGCCGGGTCGAGCGCGAGGTTCCAGTTGACCACGGTCTTCGCCCAGTTCCGGGTGTTGCCGATGATCAGGTTGCGGGCGTGCCACTTGAGCGTGTCGGAGAACGTGTTGGCCGGGTCGCTCGACTGGCTGCCCGAACACTCGGTGAAGTAGATGCCCTTCGTCGGGAACTCGTTGTGCAGAACGGTCATCGCGCTCGGGTCGCCCGAGTAGCAGTGGTACGCCGTGCCGTCGACCCAGCGGGCGGCCGGCGAGGCGAGCAGCTCCTGCGGGTAGTGGTTGATGTCGGCGGTCTCGTCCGGCGGGGTGTTGGCCGCGTCGTTCGGGTGCTCGGTCCAGTTGTGGTCGTACCCGAGGATCCTGGTGTCGAGGCGGTAGGCGCGAAGCATAGGGCCGAGTTGCTCGATCACCTTGGCCTCCTGCCAGGACGGCAGGTCCATGCCCGGGTAGCCGTTGGGCGCCCGGTTCTGCGGCTCGTTCTGGATCGACAGGTAGTCGACCCGAACACCTTCCTTCCGGTACGCCAGGACGAACTTCACCAGATACCCGGCGTACGCCCGATAGATCGCCGGACTGTCGATCAGCCGGCCCCCGATCAGCGAGCCGTTCGTCTTCATCCAGGCCGGCGGCGACCAGGGCGTGCCCATGATCTTCAGCTCCGGGTTGAGCCGAGCGGCCTGACGCAGCAGCGGCAGGATCTGCGACTCGTCGTGCGCGACGCTGAAGTTGCGGAGCGCGTAGTCGGTCTGCCCGGCCGGCATGTCGTCGTAGGTGTAGGCCGGCTCGTCGGTGAAGTCGGAGGCGCCGATCGGCTGGCGCAGGAAGTTGAGCCGGTCGGTGGCGAAGAGATCGGCCATCACCCCGGCCCGCCGCGCCGGGTCGAGCCGGTAGAGCACCGCCGCCGAGGAGTCGGTGATCGACGCCCCGAAGCCGGTCATCGTCTGGAACCGCCGGTTCGGGTCGATCACGATGGTCGGGGTCGGGATGTCGGTCGCCTTGGTCAGCTCGATGGTCCCGAGATCGCTGAGGCGGTTTGTCCCGTCCGGCGTGGTGAGCCAGACGTGCGCGGTCGAGGTACGCGGATGAGCGGCCGCCGGCAGCGGCGCGACGACCAGGGCAACGGCGGTGAGTGCGGCGGTTCCGAAGCGTGACATGGGCTCTCTCCCGATGTAACAAGCTGAAACAACCACGAAACGTTTCTGCTATAACGCCAGGTAACCACCCACCTTCGCGCACGTCAATGTCTATGCTTCCGTCATGAAACGCGTGACGGTCCGCGACGTAGCAGCCCGCGCCGGTGTGTCCATCGCGACCGTCTCGCGGGTGCTCAACGATCAGACGCACGTCGCGCCGGAGACCCGCGACCTGGTGCAGCGGGCCATCGAGGAGCTCGGCGGCCAGGTCGTCAGCCGCCGGCCGGCCCCGCCCGGTGCGATCTTCCTGCGCTGCCCGTACCTGCTGACCGACTACTTCGGACTGATCGTGTCGTCGATCGCCGAGACGCTCGACCTGCACGGCCTGCAGGTGGTGCTGAACGCCGGCGAGGCCGCCCAGCAGCGCGAGGTGCTGCCCACGCTGGCCGCGCGGGCCGGGGTCGCCGGGGCGATCGTCGTGCTCCCGCCCGAGCCCGGCGCCGACCTGGTCGCGCTGCAGGCGACCGGCTTCCCGTTCGTGGTCGTCGACCCGCGCGAGACCGTCCCCCGGGACATCGCCGCCGTCTCGGCCGCCCACTTCGCCGGTGCCCGGAGCCTCACCGGCCACCTGATCGAGCTGGGCCATCGCCGGATCGGCCTGATCGCCGGCCCGGACAACTGGCTGGCCAGCACCGCCCGCCGGGCCGGCCACGCCTCGGCCCTGGCCGACGCGGGCGTGCTGCCCGACCGCCGGCTGGCGCTGCCGGGCGAGCCCACGGTCCGGTTCGGCTACGAGGCCGCGCAGCGCCTGCTCGACCTGCCTTCACGGCCGACGGCCCTGCTCGGCTTCAACGACAAGGCCGCCTCCGGCGCGCTGGCCGCCGCCGCGTCGCGCGGCTTGCGGGTGCCCGAGGACCTGTCGATAGCCGGCTTCGACGACCTCGACCTGGCCCAGGCGACCCGCCCGACGCTGACCACGGTTCGCCAGCCCCTGCAGGAGATGGGCCGCATCGCGGTGAGCCTGCTGCTGCGCCTGCTCAACCGCCACCGCCTGGACGCCCTGCACGTCGAGCTGGCCACCGAACTGATCGTCCGCGACTCCACCGGCCCGGCCTCTTTCGGAAGTTAGTTTAACTATTAATGCTCTTAACCTTGTGGGGCAGGGCATCGATGGTTGAGGATGTGAGCGCGGCGCCGCTTCCCCTACCGCTCTCATCCCCGAGGTATCGGATCGTGGCGAAAAGACTAGTCAGACGCGCCTTGGCGGCGACGATCGCCCTGCTCACGGCGACCGCGCTCGGCGTGGCCGGGCATGGCGGGCCGGCGGCGGCGGCGGCCAACTTCAAGGTGCTGGCGTTCTACAACGGGACGTGGGACGCCGCGCACATCGACTTCGACAAAGAAGCCAAGGAGTGGTTCCCGCAGGCCGGCGCGCAGTACGGCTTCAGCTGGGAGGCGACCACCGACTGGAGCCGGCTCAGCGCGTCGGGGCTGGCCGGGTACCAGGTGATCATGTTCCTGGACGATGCGCCGCCGGCCGATCGGCGGGCCGCGTTCCAGCAGTACGTGCAGAACGGCGGCGGGTTCCTCGGCTTCCACGTCAGCGCCTTCACCACCAGCGCGAACGACTGGAGTTGGTACTACAACACGTTCCTCGGGTCGGGGAACTTCGTCTCCAACACCTGGGGGCCGACCGCCGAGACGCTGAAGATCGAGGACCGGAACCACCCGTCGACCGCGGGGCTGCCGGCCACGATCCCGTCGTCGGTGAGCGAGTGGTACTCGTGGAGCCGGGATCTCCGCCAGAATCCGGACATCGACATCCTGGCGTCGCTCGACCCGTCCACGTTCCCGGTCGGCACCGACCCGAACCAGCAGTGGACCGGCGGCTACTACCCGATCATGTGGACCAACAAGAACTACCGGATGCTGTACGCGAACTTCGGCCACAACGGCATGAACTACGACACCAACACGCGTACGTCGTCGACCTTCGCGAGCGCCCAGCAGAACCAGTGGCTGATCAACGGTTTGCTGTGGCTGGGCGGCGGCCAGAATCCGGCGACGGATTGGCACGCGCTCGTCAGCAAGAGCAGCGGCAAGTGCGTGGACGCCAAAGCCGCCGCCACCGCCAACGGCACGACCATTCAGCAGTACACCTGCAACGGCACCACCGCGCAGCAGTTCCAGCAGGTGGCCACGACCGGCGCCTACGTGCGGGTCAACAACCGGAACAACAGCAGCCAGGTGCTCGACGTGACCGACGTGTCCACGGCGGACAATGCGAAGATCCAGCTCTGGGCGTACGGCGGAGGTCTGAACCAGCAGTGGCAGCCGGTCGACGAGGGTGGCGGGTACTACCACCTGGTCAACCGCAACAGCGGCAAGTGCCTCGACGTCCCCGGCGCCAGCACGGCCGACGGCGTCCAGCTGGTCCAGTACACCTGCAACGGCACCGGCGCGCAGAGCTTCACATGGCGGTAGTCAGCCGAAGCGTCCGTTGACGTAGTCCGCGGTGCGCGGGTCGATCGGCTCGTCGAACATCTGGTCGGTCGGCCCGTGCTCCACGATGTGCCCCGGCGTCCCCTGCTCGGCCAGGGGTCGCGATTGTCGGTGGCGAATATCCTTCGCCAGGAGGGATGCCGGACCGTCGCCTTCGATGGACGGTGATGACATGGCGACCAGCGAAACGCCGTTCCTCCAGGGCATCGCGCCATACCAGCGCGCGTGGCTGCGCCGGGACCTCATCGCCGGCGTGACGCTGGCCGCGCTCGCGATTCCCGAGGTGATGGGCTACACGAAGATCGCGGGGACGCCCGTCATCACGGGCCTCTACACCATCCTGTTGCCGGCGGTGGTCTTCGGCCTGCTCGGGTCCTCGCGCCACCTGGTCGTCGGCGGCGACTCGGCCACCGCGGCGATCATGTTCAGCGGCATCGCCGCGCTGGGTATCGCCGGGCTTCAACCCGGCTCGCCGCAATGGCTCGCGCTCGCCGGTCTGAGCGCGCTGATCTGCGGCGCGCTGCTGATCCTCGCCCGCCTGGTCAAGCTCGGCTTCCTCGCGAACTTCATCTCCCGCACGGTTCTCGTCGGGTTCCTCACCGGCGTCGGCATCCAGGTGGCCGCCGGTCAGGTCGGCGGGATGCTCGGGGTGCCCAAGCCGCACGTCGACGTCGACCAGGTGAGCGGAACATTGATCACCCTCGGCAAGACGCTCGACGAGATCGGACAGACGTCCGGCGCGACGCTCGCGGTGTCGGTCGCCGTGCTCGTCACGCTCGTCGTCTTCGACCGGTGGATCAAGGCGATCCCCGGCGGCCTGGTCGCCGTGGTCGCGACGATCATCGTCAGCTACGCGTTCCACCTGAGCTCGCACGGCGTCGCGACGCTCGGGCCGGTGCCGAGCGGCCTACCCCACCTCGGCTTCCCCAGCGGCGTGAGCTGGAGCAACGTCGGGGGGTTGCTCGGCGCGTCGGCCTCGATGTTCCTCGTGATCCTCGCGCAGAGCGCGGCCACCTCCCGCGCCTATGCGGTCCGCTACCGGGAACGGTTCGACGAGAACACGGATCTGGTCGGTCTCAGCCTCGCCAACGTCGCCGCCGGGTTCAGCAGCACCTTCGTCGTGAACGGCAGCCCCACCAAGACCGAGATGGTGGACGAGGCGAAGAGCCGCACGCAGATCGCCCAGCTGACGATGGCCGCGGTCGTCGCGATCGTGCTGCTCTTTCTCACGAAACCGCTGGAGTATCTGCCGAATGCGGTGCTCTCGGCCGTGGTCTTCCTGATCGGCATCAAGCTGGTCGACATCGCCGGCATGAAGGCGATCTGGCGGCTGCGGCGCGACGAGTTCTGGATCGCGGCGGCGACCGCGGCCGTGGTGGTCGGTGTCGGCGTCGAGCAGGGCATCATCCTGGCCATCGTCCTGTCGCTCATCCTGCACGTGCGCCGCCACTACGTACCGCGCGACACCGTCGTCACGGTGGACGACCGGGGCGATCCGCACCAGATCCCGGCCGAGCCGGGCGCGGTCAGCGAGCCCGGTCTCGTGATCTACCGCTTCGGCGTCGGGCTCTTCTACGCGAATGCCTCGCGCCTGGTGGAGGAGGCGATGGCGCTCGTCGACGTGGACCACCCGCCACGCTGGTTCGTGCTCCTCGCCGAGGCGATCGACGATGTCGACTACACCGGCGGCCAGACCCTGGCCGAGCTCGCCGACGGCCTCGCCGAACGCAACGTCACCTTCGCCGTCGTGGCCGCGACCGATCATCTGCGCGAGGAGCTCGACCGCTTCGGCGTGACGGCGAGGATCGGCACCGGCCGGATCTTCCCCACGATCACCGAGGCGGTCGCGGCGTTCCGGGTCAGCTCTTCGTAACCGGGGAGTGGAAGATCGGGGGAGACTGTCCGCATGGCTGCTCCGATCGACGCCGACGCTCTCGAAGCCGTGCTCCGGCCGTTCGGCCGGTCCCGCACCCTCCCCGCCGCCGCCTACACCGATCCACAGATCTTTGCGTGGGAGCTGCGCCACCTGTTCGCCGGGACCTGGACCTGCCTGGGCCGCGCCGACGAGGTCCGGGAGCGGCAGCGCGCGCTGACCGTAGGCGGCATCGGCATCCTGCTGACCCGCGACGAAGGGACGGTTCGCGCCTTCGCCAACGTGTGCCGGCACCGCGGCCACGAACTGCTGCCCGAGGGCGGGGCCGCCGACCGGATCGCCGTGGTGTGCCCGTACCACGGCTGGGCCTATCGCCTCGACGGGACGCTGAGCACCGCTACCGCGATGCGCGAGGTGGCCGATTTCGACCCGGCCGAGCACGGCCTGGTCGAGCTGCCCGCGGTGGTGTGGGAGGGCTGGCTGTTCATCAACGCGACGGGGGACGCGCCGCCGTTCGCCGACCACCTCGGCGACCTGGACGGCCTGCTGCGCCCGTACCGGTCGGCCGAGCTGCGGCTCGGGGCGGCGCACGACTACCGGGTCGCCGCCAACTGGAAGGTGATCGTCGAGAACTATCAGGAGTGCTACCACTGCCCGCAGATCCATCCCGAGCTGTGCCGCGTCTCGCCGCCTGCCTCGGGCAGCAACTGGGACCTGCCGGGTGCGTGGGTGGGTGGATCGATGGACCTGCGGGAGCACGCCGAGACGATGTCGACCGACGGGCGCGGCGCCGGGGTGTTCATCGACGGTGCACCGCGGCGCAGCGTGCGCTACGTCGCGCTGTTCCCGAACCTGCTGGTCTCCGCCCACCCCGACTACGTGATGACGCACCGCCTGTGGCCGGTGTCGCCGGGCGTGACCGAGGTCGAGTGCCGGTGGTACTTCCCCGAGGAGATCACCGATCCGGCGTACGCGGTGGACTTCTGGGATCTCACCAACCGGCAGGACTGGGCGGCCTGCGAGTCGGTCCAGCGCGGCGTCGGCTCGCCGCATTTTCGCCCGGGCCCGCTCGCCCCGAACGAGGACGCGGTGTACCGGTGGACGACGCTGATCGCCCGCGCGTATGCGAGCGGGCACCTCTACTGAACGCGGCGAGGTACGCCGAGGACCAGTCGACCTCCCCGGCGTACCGCAGCATCCCGATCTCAGACCGTGCGTAACGCCTCGGTGGGCGAGAGGCGCGCGGCCCGCAGCGCCGGCACCAGCCCGGCGATCGCGCCGATCACGACCGCCGCAGCGATCCCACCGGCCCACGCCTCCACCGGCACCACCACCTGCCAGCCCTTGGTCCGGGCATAGACGACGGTGGCGACGATGCCGGCGGCCACCCCGGCCGCGCCGCCGAGCACGGTGAGCAGCACCGCCTCGGCCAGGAACTGACCGCGGACCTGCCGCCGGGTCGCGCCGAGCGCCCGCCGCAGGCCGATCTCCGACCGCCGCTCCAGCACCGAGATGATCATGATGTTGGCGACCCCGACCGCGCCGACGATCAGCGCGACCACACCGAGCCCGAGGAACAGGCTGTCGAACGCGCCCTCGGCGGCGGCCCGGGCGGTCAGCGCGTCGGACGGCTGGCTGATGTCGACCTCGCTCGGCGACTCCGGGTTCGCGGTCTGGGCCAGCACCGCCTGCACCTGCGCGACCCGGTCGGTGTCGGCCCGCACGTACAGCTTGCTCGGCGGCCCGGCCACCGCCCTGCCGTGCTCGATCTCGACGTAGTCGAGGTAGTGCTGGGCCGCCGGGTATCCGATCAGGACACTGCTGTCCAGCTCGGTGGCGAGCAACGCGGGCTGGAGGATGCCGGCCACGTAGAACCACTGGCCGCCGAGCCAGACCCGCCGGCCCGGGGTGACCCGGTCGAAGCCGAGCCGCTGGGCCGCGACCGCGCCGAGCACGGCCACCGGCTGGGTGGCGGTGGCCTGGTTGAGCCAGCGCCCCTGGGCGATCCCGGTCGCCGCCACCGCCGGCAGGTTGAGGCTCGCGGCCCGCACGGTCAGCGCGTTGGTGCTGATCGCCGGGATCAGCGGGCTGCGGTAGACCTTCGCGTCGTCGATCGCCGCGGTGTGCGCGACCTGCTGGACCGCGTCCAGGTTGCCGACCCGGGCCGGCGCCTCGGCCGGCAGCTGGGCCGCCGCGCCGGCGAACGTCTGGCCGCTGCTCGCGGTGAGCAGGTTGGTGCCGAGCCGGTCGATCTGGGCCAGCAGCCCGGCCTGCGACGACGAGGAGAGGCCCAGCACGGCCACGATCGCGGCCACGCCGATCGCGATGCCCAGCCCGGACAGTCCGGCCCGCACCTTCCGAGCGCGCACCCCGATGCTCGCCACCCGTATCTGGTCAGCGAAGTGCAGCCGCATTGCTGTCCCTCACGATCCGGCCGTCCAGGAGGTGTACCTGCCGCGGTAGCTTTCCCGCCAGGTCGTTGTCGTGGGTGATCACGATGATCGTGGCGCCGTCCGCGTTGAGCTCGTGCAGCAGCTCGACGATGGCGCCGCCGGTCGCGCTGTCCAGGTTGCCGGTCGGCTCGTCGGCCAGCACGATCGCCGGCCGGCCGACCAGTGCGCGGGCGATCGCGACCCGCTGCCGCTCGCCGCCGGAGAGCTGGGACGGCTTGAACCGGGCACGATGGGACAGGCCGACCCGGTCCAGGGCCTCGGCCGCCCGGCGGCGCCGCGCCCGGGCCGGCACCCCGGCGTACAGCATGCCGTCGGCGACGTTCTCCACCGCGGTGGCGTGCGCGGCCAGGAAGAACTGCTGGAAGACGAAGCCGATGTCGCGGGCCCGGACGTCGGCCACCTGCCGGTCGCCGAGGCGGGCCACGTCGGTCCCGTCGATCCGCACGGTGCCGCCGCTGGGCCGTTCGAGGGTGCCCATGATGTGCAGCAGGGTGGACTTCCCGGAGCCGGACGGCCCGACCACCGCGACCAGCTCGCCCGGCCCGACCCGCAGGTCGACGCCGTGCAGCACGGTCACCTCGCCGTACGACTTGACCACCTCGACCAGCTCGAGTACCGGCTCGGTCATGTCGACGGCACCACCACTCGGTCGCCGGCCCGCAGGTCACCGGTCACCTGCACCATTCCGGCCGCATCGTCGAAGAGGCCGAGCTTGACCGGGACGGTCTCCCGCCCGCCGGCCGCGGTGACCCGCTCGATCGCGTACCCGGTGCCCGCCCCGATCAGCGAGGTCACCGGGACGATCAGCGCGTTCTTCACCCCGGCCGTGGTGATCTGCACCCGGACCGGCGCGGCGTCGAGCGTCCCGGCGTCCTTGGGCTTGTCCAGGCTCAGGTAGACCGGGACGGTCGCGCTGCCGTCCCGGCCCTGGGTGGCGACCGTGCCGATCCGGCTGACCCGGCCGCCGGTGACCCGGTTGTCCGGCAGCGTGACCTGTGCCCGGTTGCCGACCTTGACCTGGGCCTGCTGGGCCGCGTTCAGCTGCACGACGACCTCGTGGCGGGTGGTCACCGCGGTGCCGAGCGGGCTGCCCGGCACCGCCCGGCCACCGAGTTGAGCGGTGACCCCGGAGATCCGGACCGGCCCCGGGAGGACGACGGCATCGCCGACCGACAGCTCCTCCTTGTCCAACAGCTCCGACAGACCGGACGCTGTCTTCCCGGTGAACTCGTCGCCGGCGACGCCCAGGTTCCGGTTGAGGATGGCCACGTCCCAGCCGTCGTCGCCCTCGGCCAGGTCGCGGTAGAACGGGCGGCTGCCGCAGAGCAGCAGCACCGGGTCGTCACCGACCCGGTAGAGGACGTGGCCGCAGGCGACCACCTGGCCGGCGGCCGGCAGTTCGGTGTAGACACCGGCGGCCTGGTTGACCACTGGGTAGTCGCTGCCGTCGGCCTGGGCCGCGTACGACAGGGTGCCGTTCTGGCTGACCTGGCCGTTCAGCGAGCCCTGCCGCACGGTCGCGGTGGCCGGGGCGGCGGTCGCGGCCGGTTCCGCCTGGCCGGCCGCCCCGCACGCCGAGAGCAGGCCGACCAGCAGCATCAGGAGCGGGACGCGCATCAGCCCATCCCGCCGGGCGCCAGGTCGCGGCACTTCTGCTGGGCGTCCTTGAACGCCTGCGACTCCGGGTCGACCCCGTTGTCGACGGAGAACAGCATCCGGCCGTCGGCCTGCGGGTCGGGCATGTTCGGCACGCCGTTCTGCCGCATGCACTGCACCCACTTGAGCGCCTGCGCCTGCTGCTGGCCGTTCTGCCCGGCCCGGTTCGCGCCGGCCGGTTCGTACTGCTTGCAGGCCTCCTGCGCGGTCTTGAAGCCGGCGCTCTCCGGGTCGAGGTCGCTGCCCTTCTGGCCGCGCAGCTGGATCCGGCCGTCGACCGGGTCGGGGAAGTCGGGCACGCCGTTCTCCCGCATGCACTGCGAGTACTTCACGGCCTGGGCATCGCGGTCGGGCGTCGAGGGTGTGGCGGAGGGCTGGTCACCGTGGCCACCGCAGGCGGCGGTCGCGAGGACCAGCAGGCCGGTGGCGAGCAGAGTTTTGATTCGCATGGCTACGAGTTCTACGAGGGCCGCGGTCACAGCCGGGTCCGCGATTCGGTGACCTCGGTGTGACACGCGATCGGGCAGGCTGGGCGGCATGCGGGTGCTGGTGGTGGAGGATCAGGCCGAGTTGGCCGACTCGATCGGGCGGGTGCTGCGCCGCGAGGGGATGGCCGTCGACGTGGTCTACGACGGCGGCGCCGCCCTCGAGCGCACCATCGCGACCGACTACGACGTGCTGGTGCTCGACCGGGACATCCCGGTGGTGCACGGCGACGACGTGTGCCGGCAGCTGACCGGCCCCCGAGTGTTGATGTTGACGGCGTCGGGGACGCTGGCCGACCGGGTCGAGGGGCTCAACCTCGGCGCGGACGACTATCTGCCCAAGCCCTTCGCGTACGCGGAACTGATTGCCCGCCTGCGAGCGATAGGTCGCCGCTCCCCGCAGGTGGTGCCCACCCTGCTCGGGTATGCCGATCTCGAGCTCGACCCGGCCCGCCGGGTCGCCACCCGCGCCGGCGTCCGGCTGGCGCTGTCGCCCAAGGAGTTCGCCGTGCTGGAGTACCTGCTGGCCGCCGACCATCGCGCGGTCTCCGCCGAGGAGCTGCTGGAACGGGTCTGGGACGAGGCCGCCGACCCGTTCACCACCACGGTGAAGGCGACCATCAACCGGCTGCGCGGCAAGCTCGGCGAGCCCGCGATGATCGAGACCGTCCCGCGCGCGGGCTACCGGATCTGACCATGAACATCCGGGCCCGGCTCACCTTGCTCTACAGCGTTCTCTTCGTGCTCTCCGGCGCGGCGCTGCTGACCATCACCTACCTGCTGGTCTCCCAGACCAAGCGGAACCTGGTGCTGCGCAGCTTCAGCGGGCAGGGCGACCCGCCGCCTCCGGCCCTGCCCGATCTCGTCGACCGGGCCCGCTCCGAGGCCGAGCGCCAGCACCAGGCCACCCTGCACGCGCTGCTCATCTACTCGGGCGTCGCGCTGGCGATCATGACGGTGCTGGCCCTGCTGCTGGGCTGGCTGATGGCCGGCCGCATCCTCAGCCCGCTGCGCACGATGATCGCGACGATCCAGCGGATATCGGCCCGCAACGTGCACGACCGGCTCGCCGCGACCGGCCCCCGCGACGAGCTCAAGGACCTCTCCGACACGGTCGACGGCCTGCTGCAACGGCTGGAGACGGCACTCGACGCGCACCAGCGGTTCGTGGCCAACGCCGCGCACGAGCTGCGCACCCCGATCACCCTCGAACACGCGCTGATCGAGGAGACTTTGACCGACCGGACGGCGACGCTGCCGCAGTACCGGGCGCTGGTCGAGCGCCTGCTGGAGCTGCGCCGGCAGCAGGCCGCGATGCTGGAGTCGCTGCTCACCCTGGCCGGCAGCGAGCGCGAGCTCGCCCGGCACGAACACGTCGATCTCTCCGAGATCGCCGACCGGACGGTGGCGGCCTACCGGGTGGGCGCTCTGCACGCGGGCGTACGCCTGGGCACGCGCATCGACTCGGCCTGGACCAGCGGTGACCCGGCGCTGGTCGAGCGCCTGGTCGCCAACCTGGTGGACAACGCGATCGCGTACAACGTGCCCGGCGGCTCGATCGAGGTGACCACCGGCGTCCGCGCCGGCCAGCCGGTACTGACCGTCGCGAACACCGGCCGGCCCATCCCACCCGACCGCGTCGCCGACCTGTTCGAGCCGTTCCAGCGCCTGGACCGCACGGCCGGCCGGGCCGGCCACCACGGCCTGGGCCTGTCGATCGTCCGAGCCATCGCCACCGCCCACGACGCCACGATCGACGCACACCCCGGCCCGAGCGGCGGCCTGCGCATCGAGGTCACCTTCAGCAGCGACCGCGAGCTGGTCGCCGCCGCAAACACGGGGAACGTGGACAGCGCCTCGGTCAGCTCGTCCTTTCCGTCCGCTCGATAGCCTCGAAGATGTCCGCATCGACTTCTCGCTGCCACACCGGCAGGTCCTCCCAGGCGGCGACGTACGACGGCTTTGGATTTTCGATCCGCAGATGTATCTGGGCCGTCCAGCAAGCCGCCACGAATTGGCCTTTCTGAACCCGGGTGAGAAGACGTGCGGCCCCTTCGCTGCTTCGCAGCAGGTCGGCCACGAGTTGATAGACCGCGCCGGCGCTCTGCCGCTCCCACTCGGGAGTGTCGTCCCACGGCGCGACATAGCCAGCTTTGGGCTCGCCGGGGTAATGCTTGCCGACCCCGGATATCCATGCCTCGCGAAAGATCTTGCCAGCTTCTGCGGTCACTGAGGCGCCTTCCAGATGTACGTCGTGGTCACTTTGATGCGATTGCCAGGTGCGCGATTTCGTTGTTCAAGTTGCGAACGTGCGGATCCTTCGAGAACCGGGCCAGATGGGGTCGCAGGTCTTGTAACCTGCGCACCACGACTCCGGACGCGGTCTGCCGGGCGTGATCCACCGCAGCTGCTCCGTAGGTCACCAAGCGCAGCACGTCCGGCCGTAGCGCACTGGTCATCGCCAGATCGACGAGGGCGATTCCTCGCCGTCGCCCTGCGTGATGGCGGGTCAGGAGTTCAACCAAGAGCGGCTCCGCCAAGTCAGGCCGGCGCTGCTGCACATAGCAGCTTGCGCGGTCCTCCACGAGTCGGGAGCCGTCGAAACGTAGCCATCCGCCGTTGCCGGGACTCGTGAGGGCCTGTACCTGTTCGGCTTGTTCGAGGGCACGTTCGCAGGCCGCTTGATCGCCGACACCCGCCACGGCCTGAGCACGCACCGAGGAGACCCACTGACGGGTTGCCAGCTGCGGATCGCCCCTGCGGGCCAGGTCAGCAGCAAGCCCGAGCAGCGGAACCGCATCGCGGAACCGGCGCTCGTAAACGCTGATGTAGGCCTGCCGAGTCAGCGCACAAGCCCAAAGATCCATCGCGTCCGCCTCCCGCGCGGCCATCGCCGCAAGGGTGTAGCAGTAGCTGGCGTCGGCGTATCGGTTGGCGTCGAAGAGGATTTCGCCGGCGAGTTGAAAGACGTCGGCATTCAGGGCGCACACCATCGCGCGTACCACCGTGGACTGTGGTCGGCGCAGCACATCGGTCAGCCGCTGCACCTGGGCCCAGACGGCCGGCGCCACGTCGGCCTTGGCCGGGGCCAAGACGAAGGCCGTCCACAGACTTGCGTTGACCGTGGTGAGCTCACCGAGAGCGGCTCGACCCAGACGCCCGCGCTCCGATGCGCCCAGCCGGCCGAGGTCCTCTTCGTTCGCTGGGTGGGCAGGTGAAGAGGCGCTGACCACCGCGGTGGCTGCGGTAACCAGCCGCAGAAGCTCTCGTCGCTTCATGTCGCTCGATTCTGGGTCTCGGCTCCGAGAGCTCTCATTCTGGTCGCGGTACTGGCCAGGTGAGGTCGATTCCTGCGCCCCACCGTCGGCGAAGCTGATCGAGACCTTGCAGCCGAGCGCCGCGGCTATGGCGTGCAAGGTGGCCAAACGGGCAGTTCTGCGCTGCCCTTGCTCCAATCTGCGAATGACGTCGACGGATACGCCGGCACGTTCGGCGAGTTGCTCCTGCGTCAACCCGTTGGCGTGCCGCAGGGCGGCGATCTGCCGGCCGATCATCGGCGCGCCTCCGATCGCTGAGTGGCCATCCGACGGTATCGCCCGGCCGGCATCCCAGGAAGCCGCCGGCCGCCGCCTATGCCGTCGCGTCCTACCCGGCGGCCAGAACGTCCGGGGCCGACTATGCCGTCCGGTCCCTTCATCGACGCGACCCAACGCGGGTTCATGGAGTCAAGAAGCATCACCCAGCGCGGCACGACAGGAGGAATCATGGCCGCTCCCACCACGCCCATCGGTCTCAACGATCACCGGACACTGCTGCCGGCAACGTTGACCGATCGGCTCGTAGACCGGATCACCTCGGAACACCCCGAACTGGCATCGGGAATGCCCGCGCGCATTCTGGACCAGACCGTCGCCTTTCTGGGCACCTGCGCCACGTCGACCGAGCAGCTCGGACCGAGCCCGCTCGTAGACATCGGATGGCACGCATTCATCCTCTACACCCGCGAATACGCCGAGTTCTGCCACCGCATCGCCGGACGGTTCATCCATCACGTCCCCGACGACAGCCCTACCGGGGACGAATGGCCAACAACGCCCACGTCCGGCCCGGTGACACTGGCCGCCACCGTTTCCGCGATCGGTCAGGCCGGCTACCGGGTCGACCCGCAACTGTGGTCGATGGCTGCGGCTTCGGACTGCTCGCAGTGTCACGCCGGATGCCACGACAGCCCGACTCGGTGACGGATGGCTCGCGGCTGGGGACGTAGTCTTTCCCCAGCCGCGGACTAAGGAGGCTGCGACTTGCCCCGCCGCCACTGGCACGAACTCCCAACCTCCGTTCTTGCCGAGGTCAAGGCACGTGTCGGCCCTGTTCTTCGAGTGACTTCCATCGAGGCGGGATCCGTCTCCGATGTCGCTGTCGTGCTGGAGACCAGCCAAAACCGTTACTTCTGCAAGGGTGTCTCACCCGACAACCCGAAGGGCTGGATGCACCGCAACGAGGCTCTGATCAACCCCTGTCTGCCGACTCGAGTACCGCGTCTGCGCTGGCGGGTCGACACGTACGGCTGGCTGGTGCTGGGTTTTGACTACGTTCCGGGTCGGCACCCCGACCTGGCCCCGGGCTCGCCCGATCTGCCGGCGCTGGCCTCGGCGCTGATGACAATGGCGGCGGCGCTCACCCCGTGTCCGGCGAAGGACGTGCAGCGCGCCACCGTGCGATGGGCCGGTCGCATCGCGCCCGGTGCGATCGACGGCGACACCCTGGTACACACCGACGTCACGCCGCACAACTTCTTGGTCAACGATGCGGGGATCACGGTCGTGGATTGGTCGATGCCCTGCCGCGGAGCCGCGTGGATCGACACCGCCCTCATGGTCATCCGGCTGATTCGGGCCGGCCATGCGCCGGAGCAGGCGGAGGCTTGGGCAAGCCAGATCCCGGTGTGGGCGGATGCCCGCCCGGAGGCGGTCGACGCCTTCGCCGCCGGGGTCGCCGCACTCAACCGAGAACGGCAACACCAACGGCCGTCCGCCGGCCACCTCGGGCCCCTCGCCGATGCGGCCGCCGCCTGGACCCGCTATCGCGCCGGCGGCTCAGTGGCGGAACGCGGCATGGCCCGTGAGAGCCTGGCCCAGCACTAGCGTGTGCATCTCGGTGGTGCCCTCGTAGGTGAGCACCGACTCCAGGTTGGCCATGTGCCGCATCACCGGGTACTCGTACGAGATGCCGTTCGCGCCCAGGATCGTCCGGGCGGCCCGGCAGATCTCCAGCGCCTCCCGCACGTTGGTGAGCTTGCCCAGGCTGACCTGTTCCGGGGCGAGCAGGCCACGGTCCTTGAGCCGGCCCAGGTGCAGCGCGAGCAGGCCGCCCTTGGCCAGCTCGACCGCCATGCCGGCCAGCTTCGCCTGGGTGAGTTGGTAGGACGCGATCGGGCTGCCGAACTGGACGCGGCTGCCGGCGTAGTCGAGAGCGGCCGCGTAGCAGCTGCGGGCCGCGCCGAGGGCGCCCCAGAGAATGCCGTAGCGGGCCTCGTTGAGGCACGAGAGCGGGCCGCGCAAGCCGCGTACCTCCGGCAGGGCCGCGTCGGCCGGGAGCCGCACCTGGTCGAGCACCAGCTCGCTGGTCACCGAGGCACGCAGCGAGCCCTTGTGCTTGATCGGCGGCGCCTGGAAACCCTTGGCCGAGGTGGGTACGACGAAGCCGCGGATGCCCTCGTCGGTCTGTGCCCAGACCACCGCCACGTCGGCGACGCTGCCGTTGGTGATCCACATCTTGCGGCCGGTCAGCACCCAGTCGCCGCCGTCGCGGCGGGCCCCGGTGCGCATCGAGGCGGGGTCGGAGCCGGCGTCCGGCTCGGTGAGACCGAAGCAGCCGATCGCCTCGCCGGCCGCCATCGCGGGCAGCCATTGTTCGCGCTGCTGTTCGCTGCCGTGCCGGCGGATCGCGTACATGGCCAGCGATCCCTGCACGCTGACCAGCGAGCGCAGGCCGGAGTCGGCGGCCTCCAGCTCGAGGCAAGCCAGGCCGTACGCGACCGCGCTCATCCCGGCGCAGCCGTAGCCGGTCAGGTGCATGCCGAGCAGGCCGATGCCGCCCAGCTCCTTGGCCAGCTCGCGCACCCCGGGCAGCTCGCCCTGCTCGAACCAGTCCGCCACGTGCGGCAGCACCCGGTCGGCGCACCAGTCGCGGACCGTCTCGCGGACCGCGCGCTCCTCCTCGGTGAGCACCTGGTCGATGCCGGCCGGGTCGAGCGGGTCGATGGTCATCCGGTCTCCTTCAGCCATGCGCGGATCATGTCGGTGTGCTCGCCGAGCAGCGGCGGGCGGGTGGCGGGGGCGGTCGTGGCCTCGGCGTACCGGATGGGGTGGCGTACCTGCCGGGAATCGCCCACCGCAACCACCGGATCGAGGCCGAGCGTGGTCGCCCGGGTGATCGCCTCGCCGATGTCGCCGACGAGGCCGGCCGGAACGCCGGCCTTGGTCAGCAGTCTCTCCCACTCCGCGGCCGGTTTGGCGTGCAGCGCCTTCTCCAGGGTTGCCACCAGGTCGTCCCGATGCGCGACCCGGGACGGGTTGGTGGCGAAGCGGGGATCGGGCGCGATCTCCAGCACCTCGCACAGCCGCGCGAACTGGCGGTCGTTGCCGCAGGCGACGGCGATCGGGCCGTCGGCGCAGTGCAGCGTCTCGTAGGGCGCGATCGAGGGATGCCGGTTGCCCATCCGGCGCGGCGGGACGCCGGTGGCCAGGTAGCCCGAGGCCTGGTTGACCAGCCCGCCGAGCAGGCTGGAGAGCAGATCGACCTGTACGCGATCGCCGCGACCGGTCCGTTCCCGGTTGCGCAGCGCGGCCAGGATGCCGATCGTGGCGTCCTTGGCGGTGAGCACGTCGACCAGGGCGACGCCGACCTTGAGCGGCTCCCCGTCCGTCTCGCCGGTGATGCTCATCAGCCCGCCGACGGCTTGGACCAGGAAGTCGTAGCCAGGCAGATCCGCGTCCGGGCCGAAGCCGGTGATCTCGCAGTAGACCACCGACGGGTTCATCCGGCTTATCGCCGCATAGTCCAGCCCGAAGCGGTCGGCCTTGAGGTTGTGCACCAGGACATCGGCCCGCCGCGCGAGGTCCATGGCCGTTTCGCGATCCGCTGGATCGTCGAGATCAAGCGTGATGCTGTATTTGCTCCGATTTATACCTTCAAAGTAGGCGGCCTTGCCGTCGGCCGTCCACGGCGGACCCCAGGATCGGGTCTCGTCGCCGGCGCCGGGCCGCTCGACCTTGACGACCATCGCGCCCAGATCGGCGAGGGTCATGGTGGCGAGCGGCCCGGCCAGCACCCGGCTGAAGTCGGCGACCACAATCCCGTCGAGCGGCGCGGTCACCGTTCCCGGTTCCCGTCGACCCGGCGCGTTCGCTGTTCCCGGTTCCCGTCGACCCGGCGCGTTCATTGTTCCCGGTTCCCGTCGACCCGGCGCGGGATGCGCCATGGGTTCGCGGCGCGCAGCGGCGGGGGCAGGGCCGCGTCCGGCGCGTTCTGGTAGGTCACCGGCCGCAGGAAGCGTTGCAGCGCGGCGGCACCGACCGAGGTGTGCGCCGGCGAGGTGGTGGCCGGCCACGGCCCGCCGTGCTGCTGGGCCCAGCCGACCGCGACGCCGGTGGGCCAGCCGTTGACCACGACCCGGCCGCTGGTGCGAGACAGCCGTTCCACCAGGCCGGGCAGGTCGGGGTCGTCCTCGGCGGCGTGCACCGCGGTGGCCAGGCTGCCGGGCAGGATCTCCAGCACCTCGTCCAGTTCCTCGCGGCTGCCATATTCGGCGACCAGCGCGACCGGCCCGAAGACCTCCTCCAGCAGGGTCGGATCGCTCCTCAACCCCGCGGTGGTAACCGCAAGGACTGTCGGTTGCGCTTTCCATCCGCCTTCGGCCTCGGCCGTACGGGTGAGCACGCGCGCCCCGGTTTCCTCCAGGTTCTTGACGCCCTGCTGATAGGCGACGGCGATCTGCTCGGTCAGTAGCCAGCCGCGCGGCGCGTTTGCTCCGAGCGCCGCCGCTACCCGTTCGGGTATGCCCGCTTGGGCGGGCGCGAGCAGCAATCCCGGCTTGGTGCAGAACTGGCCCATGCCGAGCGTGAAAGATGCGACAAATCCGTTTTCATCGAAATTGCCCGCGGCGGCCGGGGTCACGACCGCGGTGTTGACCGTGCCCATCTCGGCGAAGACCGGGATCACGTCGTCCCGCTCCGCCGCCTGCCGCCACAACGCCAGCCCGCCACGCTGTGACCCGGTGAACGCCACCGCCCGGATCCCCGGATGCCCGACCAGCCGCGACCCGGCCGCGAACCCGCCGATCAGCCCGAGCGACCCGGCCGGCGCGCCCGTCTCGTCGAGGGCGCTCCAGGCGAGCTCGGCCAACGCGGCCGACAACCGCGGGTGCGCAGGGTGGGCCTTGGCCACCACCGGGCAGCCGGCCGCCAGCGCGGTCGCCGTGTCGTGGCCCAGCACGCCGAAGCCGAACGGGAAGTTGCCGGCCCCAAAGACGGCGACCGGTCCGAGCGGCACATTCACCCGGCGCAGGTCGGGCGGCCCCGAGTCGATCGCGGCGCCGAGCCAGCCGCCCTCGCGGACCACCGACGCGTAGAACCGGATCGTGTCGGCGGCGCGCCCGCACTCCTCGATGAGCCGCGGCAGCCCGAGCGCGACCTCCTCGTCGGCGGCCTCGGCCAGCTCATCCTTCCGATCCTGCAGGGAATCCGCGATCGCCTCGAGCCAGCCGGCCCGCTCGCCGGGCGCGGCCGCGGCCACCTCCTGCGCCGCCGCCACCGCCGCCGCCACCGTGTCGTCGACCTCGTCCAGGGTGGACTCGGGCGGCGCTTCCAGGGCGGCACCGGTCCGCGGGTCATACGAACTCATGCCGTGCCTCCCTTTGGCATGCCCTTCTGGCCCTCGCCTGCGGCCTGGGCGGGCCACTCGCGGGAGTGCCGCTCGGTGCAGGCGGTCACGCCGTCACCTTGCGGACGGCCTCGACCAGCACGTCGACCGCGTCGTCGAGCAGCTCGAAGTCGATCACCAGCGGCGGCAGGAGCCGGATCACGTTCGAATATGTGCCGCAGGTCAGCACGAGCACGCCGCGCTCGTGGCAGTACTTGGCCACCGCCGTGGCCGTGGCCGGCGCGGGCGCCTTGCTGCCCGGCTCCACGAACTCCAGGGCCAGCATCGCGCCCCGGCCACGGACGTCGCCGACCGCCGACACGTTCGTGGCAAGCTCCGTCAGACGCGGCAGCACCCGGGCACCGATCTCGGCCGCCCGGCCGGCCAGATTCTCCCGCTCGATAGTCTCGAGTGCGCCGAGCGCGGCCGCGCAGGCGATCGGGTTGCCGGCGTACGTGCCGCCGAGACCACCCACGTGCACGGAGTCCATGATCTCGGCGCGGCCGGTCACGGCGGAGAGCGGCAGGCCGCCGCCGAGCGCCTTCGCCGTGCACACCAGGTCGGGCACGATGCCCTCGTGCTCGACCGCGAACATGGTGCCGGTGCGGGCGAGCCCGGTCTGCACCTCGTCGGCCACGAAGACGATCCCGTTCTCCCGGCAGAACTCGGCGACCTTGGCGAGGAAGCCGGGCGCGGGGACGACGAAGCCGCCCTCGCCGGCGATCGGCTCGGCCACCACGCACGCGACCCGGTCAACCCCGATCTGAGTGCGCAGCACGTCGGCGAAGCGGGCGAACGCGTCATCGGTGCCGGCGCCGCGGAACGGGTCGGCCGTCGGCACCCGGTGGATCTCCGGGGAGAACGGGCCGAACGAGTGCTTGTACGGCATCTGCTTCGCGGTCATCGCCATGGTCAGCGACGTACGCCCGTGGTAGGCGTGATCGAAGACCACCACCGCGGGCCGGCCGGTGTACGCCCGGGAGATCTTGACGGCGTTCTCCACCGCCTCGGCCCCGGTGGTGAACAGCGCCGTACGTTTCTCGTGGTCACCCGGGGTCAGCCGGTTGAGCGCCGCGGCCACGTCGACGAAGCCGTCGTACTCGGTGACCATGAAGCAGGTGTGGGTGAAGCGCCCGGCCTGCTCCCGGACCCGCTCGACCACGTTCGGGTCGGACGCGCCGACGCTGGTCACCGCGATCCCGCAGCCCAGGTCGACCAGATGGTTGCCGTCGACGTCCACGACGATGCCGCCGCCGGCCCGCTCGACGAAGATCGGCAGCGTGATGCCGAAGCCGGCCGGAACCTCCTTCTGCCGGCGGGCGTGCCGTTCCCGGGAGAGCGGTCCCGGGATCTCGGTCTTCAGCAGGCGGCGCTGCTCGATGCCCTTGTGAAATAACCTGGTCATCTCACGCCTCGATGTTCGACATGACGTGCTTGATCCGGGTGTAGTCCTCGAGGCCGTACATCGACAGGTCCTTGCCGTACCCGGAATGCTTGAAACCGCCGTGCGGCATCTCGGCCACCAGCGGGATGTGCGTGTTGATCCAGACGCAGCCGAAGTCGAGCCGCTTCGCCATCCGCATGGCCCGGCCGTGGTCCTTGGTCCAGACGCTGGACGCGAGGCCGTACTTCACGCCGTTCGCCCAGCGCAGCGCCTCGTCCTCGGCGGTGAACCGCTGCACGGTGATGACCGGCCCGAACACCTCGTTCTGGATGATCTCGTCCTGCTGGCTCAGACCGGAGACGACGGTTGGTGCGTAGAAATATCCGGCATCTCCCACCCGCTGGCCGCCGGCGTTGAGCGATGCGTGGTCGGGAAGCCGGTCGATGAAGCCGGCCACCTTCGACAACTGCGCCGCCGAGTTGACCGGGCCGTACAGCGCGTCGGTGTCGGACGGCGGCGCGGTCTTGATGCTCCGGGCCTGGTCGGCGAGGGCGGCGACGAAGTCGTCGTGCAGGCCGGGCCCGACCAGCACCCGGGTCGCGGCCGTGCAGTCCTGCCCGGCGTTGAAGTAGCCGGCGATCGCGATGGCCTCGGCCGCCGCCTCCAGATCCGCGTCGTCGAAGACGATCACCGGCGCCTTGCCGCCCAGTTCCAGGTGCACCCGCTTGAGGTCGCGCGCCGCCGAGCCGGCCACCTCCATCCCGGCCCGTACGCTGCCGGTGATCGACACCATGTCGACGTCCTCGTGGTCGACCAGCGCCCGGCCGGTGTCCCGGTCGCCGGTGAGCACGTTGAACACGCCCGGCGGCAGGAACTCGTTGGCGATCTCGGCGAGCAGCAGGGTCGAGGCCGGGGTGGTGTCCGACGGCTTGAGCACGACCGTGTTGCCGGCCGCGATCGCCGGAGCGAACTTCCAGACCGCCATCATCATCGGGTAGTTCCAGGGCGCGACCTGCCCGCAGACCCCGATCGGCTCGCGCCGGATCATCGAGGTGTGCCCGGCCATGTACTCGCCGGCCGACCTGCCCTCCAGCACCCGCGCGGCGCCCGCGAAGAACCGGATCTGGTCGATCATCGGCGGGATCTCCTCGTCCAGCGTCAGCTGGATCGGCTTGCCGGTGTTCCGGCTCTCCACCGCGACGATCTCGTCGGCCCGCGCCTCGATCGCGTCGGCGATCTTCAAGAGAGCACGCTGCCGCTCGCTGGGCGTAGTGGCCCGCCAGGTCTCGAACGCCGCCCGGGCCGCCTTGACGGCGTTGTCCACATCGGTCGCGCCGGAGAGCGGCGCCTCCGCGTAGACCGCACCGGTGCTGGGATCGATGACATCGCTGGTCTTACCATCCACGGCGTCGACGGACGCCCCGGCGATGAAGTTCTGCATCTTCTCTCCTGGTTCGCGGCTCGGGGTTGTGGACGATCGCGGCTGTTTCGTCGTACCGCCGTGCTTCAGTCGGCCCCACCCAACAAGGGTGGGGGTGGCCCGCGGAAGACAAACAGCCCTCAAAATTCGCGCCTTGCCGTTCTGAGTCTCGCGCGCTGGCCGGATGTCTCGCTCAAACCCTTCTAGGTCGACGCCCGCACCCACGACCTTGAAGCGGAAATGCGCGGTGTGCGCAGGAACTCTTCATGGTTGCGGCTGCGCCAGCGCCAGCGAGGGGGTTTGGGGGAATGTCAGGCGGGGACAGGGGTTGGCTCTCGCGATGTGGGCGCTGTGGTCACGAGCCGGGACGGAGGCGTCCACGCTGCGAGACCGGCGGCGGCGCGCCCGGCTTGGCGCCGGAGCGAGCTAAGTCGGCGTGGAGCCGGCCCGGCGCCCGGACGGGAGAGCGCGCCATATGAACGCCTCCTGACAGCTCGGGTTGTGGACACTGGCGGAAATTGTCGTACCGGGGTGCTTGGCTCGCCCCCACCCAAACAGGGTGGGGGCGGTCCAGTGGAAACAAAACAGCCCGCGAAACGATCAACTAGTCGACGGCGGCGGAAACCGGGATGGCGTCCCCGGCCGGGGCCTCGCTGCGGTCGTGCGGCTTGGCCACGAAGAGATAGACCAGGCCCACGCCCACCACGAGCACCGCGGACAGAATCACCAGATAGTTGTCGTACCACGCCGCGTCCGGGGTGCGCGGCCATGCCATGTTGATTGCCGCGAGTACGCCGTAGACAAATGCCGCGATGTTCACCGGAAGCCCCCAGCGCCCCATGCTGAACTTGCCGGCCGGCACCCAGCCCTTGAGCCGGGCCCGCAGCGCCGCCAGCACGATCATCTGGAAGCCGATGTAGATGCCGAGCGCGGCGAACGACACGATCCGGGTCAGCGCGCTGGCCGACAGGGTCGAGCCGAGGATCACCAGCGCCGGCACCACCGCGGTCACCGCCAGGGCAAACGGCGGCACGTGCCGGGCCGGCGAGAACTTCGCCAGGAAGCGGCTGCCGAGAATCATCCGGTCCCGGCCGTACGACTGCAGGAGCCGGCTGCCGGCCGCCTGGAGGCTGAGCGCGCACGACAGGAACGAGATCAGCACGACCCCCAGGACGATCCGGGTGCCGACGCTGCCGAACGCGCCCTCCAGCACGGTGTGTACCGGGTCGGCGTCCTCGCCGCTGATCACCTTGCCGAAGTCGGGCACCGCGAGGATCAGCGCCACGGCCACGAAGATCGAGGCGGCGCCGCCCACGTAGATGGTCATCCGCATCGAGCGTGGTATCCGCGCGCCCGGGTTGCTGACCTCCTCGGCGACGTCGCCGCAGGCCTCGAAGCCGTAGTAGAGGTAGACGCCGATCAGCGACGCGGCCAGGAACGCCGCGGCGTACGAGCCGCCGGAGCCGGCGCCGAAGGTGTGGAAGATGGCGCCGAGGTCGTGCACCCGGTGGGCGGTGAGCAGCCAGATGCCGACCACGACCGCGCCGGCCAGCTCGGCCGCGAAGCCGAAGATCGCCGCCTGGGCCAGCAGCTTGGTGCCGCCCAGGTTGAGCAGCGTGGCGA
The DNA here is from genome assembly GCF_025630775.1 of Actinoplanes sp. KI2. GTDB lineage: Bacteria > Actinomycetota > Actinomycetes > Mycobacteriales > Micromonosporaceae > Actinoplanes. The sequence continues at coordinate 184,071 of NZ_JAOSZE010000001.1, read as the reverse complement.
TCGCGACGACCACGAGCGCGCAGATGACCGTGCTGGTGGTGGACGGTTCGAAGCCGAGCATCAGCGCCATGAACGGGCCGGCGCCGTAACTCACCGACGCGATCGTGGCCAGCAGCGCGAGCGCGTACACCCAGCCGGCCATCCACGCCCAGCGCCGGCCCCACAGCCGCCGGGCCCAGGGGTAGATGCCGCCGGAGACCGGGAACTGCGAGACCACCTCGCCGAAGACCATGGCGACCAGCAGCTGGCCGACGCCGGCGATGACCAGCGCCCAGATCATCGGCGGGCCGCCGGTGGCGAGGGCGAAGCCGAACAGGGTGTAGACGCCGACGACCGGGGAGAGATAGGTGAAGCCGAGGGCGAAGTTGCCCCACATGCTCATCTCGCGGCGGTATTCGGAGGTGTATCCGAGAGCGGCGAGCGCGGCGGCGTCGTCCCCGCCGCCGCTTCCGCTTTCGGTGATCGATTCGGTTCCGGCCATGTGGGGGTGCCTCCTGGATCGTTCGGGGAACTGTGCGGAAGCGGGCCACAACCCCGCTGAAGTGCAGCCATGCTAAGTTCGCCGACCGCCGGGACAATGACGCCGGATTGTCGAATCAGGGGCGGCCGGACACTACGATCCGTCCATGCCGGTGACCGCCGAGGAACTGCTCGCCATGCCCGCTCTCGGGCTGCGCCTGGTGACCGGCGATCCCGCCGCGACGATCCGCTGGGCGCACTCGGTCGAGCTGCTCGATCCGACTCCCTGGCTGGCCGGCGGGGAGCTGGTGCTCACCACCGGGCTGCGGCTGCCCCGCTCGGCCGAGGGCCGGCGGCAGTATGTCGACCGGCTGGCCGACGCGAACGTCACCGGGCTCGGCTTCGGCGTCGGGCTCGGCCACGACCGTATCCCGCCCGCGGTCGGCCGGCAGTGCGCGGCCCGAGGCCTGCTCTTGATCGAGGTGCCGCTGCCCACGCCGTTCCTGGCGATCAGCGAGGCCGTCGCCGACCTGCTCGCCCAGCAGGCCGGCGCCGCCGTCCGCCGTACGCTCGAACACCAGCAGCGGATGGCCCGGGCCGCGCTCAACGCCGGGGTGGCCGGCATCGTGCGCAGCCTCGCCCGGGCGCTGGACGCCGAGGTGGTGGTGACCGACGCGCACCACCTGATCCTGGCTGCCTCCCCCGGGGACGGGGGCGCCCTGCTCACCCGGGCCACCGCCGAGCTCGGCGCCGAGGCCCGCTCCGGCAGCCCGCTCGGGCTCAGCGTCTCGGCCGGCGACGAGCACCTGATGGTGCAGTCGCTCGGCGTCGGCGGTACGCGGCAGGGCCTGCTCGCCGTCGCCACTCACCGGCATCCGCAGCACCCCGATCAGCTGCTGCTCACGCACGCCGCGTCGCTGCTCTCGCTGGAGCTGGAACGGCCGCGCGAGCTGGTCGAGGCGCACCGCGGGCTGCGCTCGGCGGTGCTCGGCGTGCTGCTCGACGGCGACCTGCCGGCCGAGGTGGCGCACCGGCCGCTGCGTTTCTTCGGCTTCGCACCCACCGACCGGCTGGTCGTGCTGCTGGCCCAGAGCAGCTCGCCCGATCGCACCACCACGGCGGCCGGCTCCGCGACCTCCCCGGAAAGCCCACGACCCACGGCGGCCCAGCGTGTCGAGCACCGCCTGGAGGATCTGGACGGCCGCCCTTACCTGCTGACCGGCCGGGCGGAGGGCGTGGTCGTGGTGGTGCGGGCCGACGACCAGGACAGCGTCGTCGCCGCGCTGGAGGCGGCCGACGTGACGCTCGGGGTCAGCGGCGTCACCACCGCGGGCGGGCTGGCCGCGGCGTTGCGTACGGCGGTGCAGGCCGCGGCCGACGCCCGCTCGATGCGCCGGCGGGTGGCCCGCTTCGGCGACCAGCGGCTGCCCGCGCTGCTCGCTCAGGAGGCGGTGCGCAGCGCGGTCGGCCACCTCGCCGACGACCTGCTCGCCCCGCTCGCCGCCCATCCGCTGCTGTGCCGGTCGCTCGACGTCTTCCTGCAGCACAACGGGGTGTGGGAGACCGCGTCCCGGGCGCTCGGCGTGCACCGGCACACGCTGCGGCACCGGATGGCGCGGGTGGCCGAGCTGACCGGGCTCGACCTGGAGTCCGCCCAGGACCGGGCCGCGCTGCTGCTGGCCCTGCTGGCTCGCAAGCTGTACGGGCTTGATCACTCGGCGGCCGGGATGTCCTAAAGTTGGCACTGCACGCTGAGAAAACGAACCCGCCGCTTACTATCGCGGTCTCGATCCAAAACGAGACCACGGGGGGCCTACCTGCGCACCTTTTCCGTACCGGAACGAGTCGGCGGCTTCGGCCTGCTCGTCGCGGTCGGTGCTGCGCTCTGGCCGACCTTCACGGTCCGCGCCGGCGTCGGGCTGCCGTGCCCGCTGCGGACCCTGACTGGCGTCCCCTGCCCGGTGTGCGGTATGACGACCGCGGCGGTCGCCCTGATCCGAGGGCACGCCGGCGCGGCGCTCTCGGCCAATCCCATGATCTTCGGGCTGGCGGCGCTCGCCGTCGCCGCCGGCCCGCTCGTGGTGTTGCGTGCCACGGGTGTGCTGAAACCACCGGAACCGTGGCCGGCTGCTCGGCGACGGTGGGTGGAACGGCTCATCTGGCCGCTCGCGCTCGCGAGCTGGCTCTTCCAACTGCATCGGCTCGGTATCGACCGGGCCTCGTAAAGGAATGCCGAGATGACATACCCTCCCAACAACGATCCTCAATACGGGCAGCAGCCCCCGCCGTACGGCCAGCAACCACCGCAGTACGGGCAGCCGCAGCCGCCGCAGTATGGGCAGCAGCCGCCGCAGTACGGCCAGCAGCCCCCGCAGTACGGCCAGCAGCCGCCCCAGTACGGCCAGCAGCCCCCGCAGTACGGCGCGCCGCAGTACGGCCAGCCGCAATACGGCACGCCCGGCGGCTACGGCGGGGTGGCCGCCAACTACGCCAGCTGGGGTTTGCGCGCCGGCGGCTACCTCATCGACTCGCTGGTGATCCTGCCGTTCTACATCGTCGCGATCATCGTCGCCGCGGTGGCCGGCAACAGCAACGGCACCGGCGGCGGCGCCTTCGCCCTGGTCTCCATCATCTACCTGGCCGGCCTGGCCGTCTTCTGCTACAACCGCTGGTACAACGGGGGTAAGGGCCAGACCTGGGGCCGCAAGATGGTCGGCGTCCGCCTCATCAGCGAGGAGACGGGTCAGCCGATCGGCACGGCCATGGCCTTCGTCCGCGACCTGTGCCACATCCTCGACTCGCTGGCCTGCTACATCGGCTGGCTGTTCCCGCTGTGGGACGAGAAGCGGCAGACCTTCGCCGACAAGATCATCAAGACCGTCGTCATCAAGTGACCGTGCGCGGGTGCCGGCCGTCGACGGCCGGCACCCGCCGGTACTACCCGACGTCGGCGACCGCCACCCGTTCGATCTCGAAGACGGCCAGGTCCCGGCGAATCGGGCGTAACAACTGCTCGCGGTACTGGTCGGCGGTCCACTCGCGGGCCAGCGTCAGGCCGCGCCCGGCCAGCAGGCGTGGCATCTCGGCCGGTTCGAAGCCGGTCTGCCAGCCGAAGCGGCGGACCCGGCCGGCCTGCTCCGGGTCGCTCAGCACGGCGCGCGGCAGGTAGGTGAGGACGAGCCGGCTTCCGGCGGGGAGGCTTCCCGCGTACGCGAAAATGCTCTCGACGACCGCAAGCGGCAGGTACTGGGTGACGCCCTCGCAGATCATCAGGGTCGGTCGATCGGCGTCGTGGCCGGCGGCCGCGAGCACCTCGCCGAGCGGCTCCCGGGTCAGGTCGGCCGGGACGTAGCGCACCCGCGCGGGCGGATCGCCGAGCCGCGCCCGTTTCGCCTCCTGCACCCGCGGCAGATCGAGCTCCCAGATCCGGACCGTGCGCATGGCGGCCATCCGGTAGGGCCGGGTGTCCATCCCGGCGCCGAGGATCACGACTTGCCGCACTCCGCCGACGAGCGACTCCCGGCAGGCGTCGTCGATCGCGCGGGTACGGCAGACGACGCCCCCGAAGAAGCCGGGCGCGGCCATCTCCATCAGCGGCATGAAGGCCCGGCGAGCCAGTCGATGCCGGACGACCCAGGCGGCCCAGCCGCTGAGCAGCTTCTCCGCCACCGGGTCCTCGAAGAGCCGCAGATCGGGTCGGGTCTTGGCTTCCAGCGCCCGCAGCAGCCCCACTCCGAAGGCGGTGCCTTCGACCCGCTCCCCTGCCATGCCTAGACCGTAGTGGAGAGCCGAATTTCATGCGTGGGGGATGAAGACGGGGCCGCGTGCCGAGGCGGACGTTGGAGGATACCGCCGCGACGCCGTCGTCCTGATGGACGGCCCGAGGCGGCCGGTCCGGCCAGGGAGGCGCGTGTGACCAGCGTGTACCCGGCGACCGCCCGACCCCGCCGCGCGCCGGGTCGTACGGTACGCCGCCAGCTCGCCGCGGCGGCGGCTCTCGCCCTGGTGGCCGCCACTCTCACCGCCTGCGGCAGTGAGGGCGGTCCCCCGGTAATCACCTGGTACATCAACCCGGACAACGGCGGCCAGGGGCGCCTCGCCGAGCAGTGCGCGTCCGCCTCGAACGGGGCGTACAAAGTGGACGTCCAGGTGTTGCCGAACGACGCGTCGCAGCAGCGCGAGCAGCTGGTGCGGCGGCTCGCGGCCAAGGACAGCTCGATCGACGTGATGAGCCTCGACCCGCCGTTCGTCGCCGAGTTCGCCAACGCCGGGTTCCTTCACCCGTTCGACGCTCAGGACCAGCAGGCGCTCACCGCGGGCGTGCTGAAGGGCCCGCTGGCCACCGCGTACTGGAAGGACCAGCTGGTCGCGGCGCCGTTCTGGGCCAACACGCAGCTGCTCTGGTACCGCAAGTCGGTGGCGAGCGCCGCCGGCGTGGACCCGACCGCGCCCGACTTCACCTGGAACAAGATGATCGAGGCGGCCACCGCCCAGCACAAGGTAATCGGCGTGCAGGCCAACCGGTACGAGGGCTACATGGTCTGGATCAACGCGCTGGTGGTGTCGGCCGGCGGCCAGATCGTCACCGACGTCGAGGCCGGCAAGAACGCCAAGCCCGCGATCGCTTCCCCGGCCGGCGACGAGGCGGCCCGGATCATCGGCGATCTCGCCCGGTCGCCGGCGGCGCCGCCGGCGATGTCCAACGCCGGCGAGGAGGAGTCCCGCTCGGCGTTCCAGGGCCCGAACGGCGGCTTCATGGTCAACTGGCCGTACGTGTACAGCGCCGCGAAGGAGGACGTCAAGGGCGGCGGCATTGCGCAGTCCGTGGTGGACGACATCGGCTGGGCGCGATACCCGCGGGTCACCGCGGACAAGCCGAGCGCGCCCCCGCTGGGCGGCATCAACCTCGCGATCGGCGCGTACACCACGCACCCGCAGCAGGCCCTCGACCTGGTGAAGTGCGCGACCTCGCTGCAGAACAACATCGCCTACATGCTCGACGCGGGCAACCCGGCCGCGAAGGGCGCCGCGTACGACGACCCGAAGGTGCGCGAGGCGTTCCCGATGGCCGACATCATCCGGCAGTCGATCAACGATGCCGGGCCGCGGCCGATCACCCCGTACTACAACGACGTCTCCACCTCGGTGCAGATCACCTGGCATCCGCCCACCGACGTCCGCGCCCCGCAGACGCCGCAGGAGACCCAGCAGTTCATGTCCGACGTCCTGCAGGGCAAGCGACTCCTGTGAGAGGAGCACCCCGATGACCCTGACCGAGGAGCGGGTCGCCGCACCCGCGCCCAAGAAGAAGGCCGAGGTCTCCGACCGGGCCCGGCACGAGCGGCGGCTCGGCCTGACCCTGTCCGCGCCGGCGTTCGTGGTGATGGTGTTCGTGACCGCCTACCCGCTGGTCTACGCGGTGGTGCTGTCGCTCTACAACTACCGGCTCACCGACCCGGCCGGCCGGTCGTTCGTGGGGCTGCGGAACTACGTCACGGTGCTGACCGACCCGCTGTGGTGGACGGACTTCTCCACCACCCTCCTGATCACCGTGTTCAGCGTGGCGGTCGAGCTCGTGCTGGGCTTCGCGTTCGCGTTCGTGATGTACCGGATCATCCGCGGCCGCTCGTGGGTGCGCACCGGCATCCTCATCCCGTACGGCATCATCACGGTCGTCTCCGCCTACATCTGGCGCTACGCGTTCCAGCTGGACTCGGGCTTCGTGAACCAGTGGTTCGGCCTGGGCGACTACAACTTCTTCGGGCAGCGCTGGTCGTCGCTGTTCGTCATCATCCTCTCGGAGATCTGGAAGACCACGCCGTTCATCTCGCTGCTGCTGCTCGCCGGCCTGGTCCAGGTGCCGGAGGAGATGCAGGAGGCGGCCAAGGTCGACGGCGCCACGGCGTGGCAGCGGCTCAAGCGGGTGACGCTGCCGAACATGAAGGCCGCGATCATGGTGGCCCTGCTGTTCCGCACGCTCGACGCGTGGCGGATCTTCGACAACCCGTTCGTCATGACGGTCGGCGCGAACAAGACCGAGACCCTGTCCTTCCTGGCGTACCGGCAGAACGTGACGCTGGTGAACCTGGGCGCGGGCTCCGCGGTCTCGGTGCTGCTGTTCCTCACCGTCGTGGTGATCGCGTTCGTCTTCGTCAAGGGCTTCCGGACCGATCTGTCGCAGGTACGGGGTGATCGGTGATGGGCGAGCGCAAGGTCAGCAACTGGTGGACCGTCTGGGGCGTGCTCATCCTGGTGTGGGCGCTCTTCCCGCTGCTGTGGATGGTGTCCCTCTCGTTCAAGGACCCGAACACGTTCCGCAGCTCCACGCCGACGTTCTTCCCGCAGAAGTGGGTGTGGGACAACTACAAGACCGTCTTCACCGACTCGCTGTTCACCAGCGCGCTGCGCAACTCCGTCTTCATCTCGCTGATCGCGACGGGGCTCGCGGTCGTGATCGCCATGTTCGCCGCGTACGCGATCGCCCGGATGGACTATCCCGGCAAGAAGCTACTGCTCTCGATGGCGCTGGCCATCGCCATGTTCCCGCAGGCCGCGCTGGTCGGACCGCTGTTCAACATGTGGCGGAACCTGGGCATCTACGACACCTGGATCGGGCTGATCATCCCGTACCTGACGTTCGCGCTGCCGCTGTCGATCTGGACGATGTCGGCGTTCTTCCGGCAGATCCCGTGGGAGATGGAGCAGGCCGCGCAGGTCGACGGCGCCACCGCCTGGCAGGCGTTCCGCAAGGTGATCGTCCCGTTGGCCGCGCCGGGCGTGTTCACCACCGCGATCCTGACGTTCTTCTTCTGCTGGAACGAGTTCCTGCTGGCGATCTCGCTGACCTCGACCGACAAGGCCCGGACCGTGCCGGCCGCGCTGTCGTTCTTCACCGGCGCCTCGCAGTTCCAGTCGCCGATCACGTACATCATGGCCGCCTCGGTGGTCGTCACCATTCCCGTGGTGATCCTGGTGCTGATCTTCCAACGCCGCATCATGGCCGGCCTCACCGCCGGTGCCGTCAAGGGCTGAGCAGGAGGGGACCCGTCATGGCCGAGATCAGCATCCGCAACCTCGTGAAGCGCTACAGCGACGGCTTCCAGGCCGTCAACGACATCAGCCTGGAGATCGCCGACGGCGAGTTCGTCATCCTGGTCGGCCCGTCCGGCTGCGGGAAGTCGACGCTGCTTCGGATGATCGTCGGGCTCGAGGACATCACCTCCGGCGACCTGCTGATCGGCGGGGAGCGGGTCAACCAGAAGGCGCCGCGCGACCGCAACCTGGCCATGGTGTTCCAGAACTACGCGCTCTACCCGCACCTGACCGTCTTCGAGAACATCGCCTTCCCGATGCGGCTCAAGAACGTGCCGAACGACGAGGTGACCAAGCGGGTCACCGAGGCCGCCGAGCTGCTGCAGCTCACCGAGCACCTGCAGCGCAAGCCGGCGCACCTGTCCGGCGGGCAGCGGCAGCGGGTGGCGATGGGCCGGGCGATCGTCCGCAAGGCCGACGCGTTCCTCTTCGACGAGCCGCTGTCGAACCTGGACGCGAAGCTGCGCGGGCAGATGCGCACCGAGATCGCCCGCCTACAGCATCAGCTGGGCACCACGACGGTCTACGTCACGCACGATCAGACCGAGGCGATGACCCTGGGCGACCGCATCGCGGTGCTGCGCAAGGGGCTCTTGCAGCAGGTCGGCACGGCACGGCAGCTCTACGAGGAGCCGGTCAACCTGTTCGTGGCGGGCTTCATCGGCTCGCCGCCGATGAACTTCCTGCCCGGCCGGATCAAGGGCGGCCAGGTCGAGACGCCGTTCGGCAGTGTCTCGGCGGCCGGGCCGCGGCTCAGCAAGGTCGGCGACCAGGAACTGGTCATCCTCGGCCTGCGGCCGGAATACTTCGAGGACGTACGGCTGGTGGAGCCCGCCAAACGCGGGCGCGGCAAGACGTTCACCGCCGAGGTCGACGTCACCGAGTGGCTGGGCAGCCAGCTCTACGCGTACGTCCCGTACGACGCCCCGGCCGAGATCAACGAACGGCTCGAGGAGCTCGAACGGGAGCTGGACAGCGAGCAGATGCGTACCCAGCTGGTGGTCGCCCTCGACGCGGCCAGCCGGATCCGCTCGGGCGGCCGGGCGGAGCTGTGGTTCGACCCGGAGCGCATGCACGTCTTCGACGCCGCCACCGGCGAGAACCTGACCCGCGACCCCGATCGGGTCTTCGAGGCCGACAGCGACGAGCCGACCGAGGAGGGGCAGGAAGTCCGGCGTTGACCTGTCGCCCGTAAGTTTCGGAGCCTCCTGCTGCCGCACTGTCCGCACGGACGGCCGGCGTTCGCGGAAGTTTCCGATACGTATTGACTCCTTTCGATGGATGGCCGGAGACTGCTTTGGGAGCGCTCCCGAAAACCCTCCCCGGAAGGAGAGCCCTCATGATCCGATCGACGGTCGTCGCCCTCGCGGCGGTGGCACTCGCGGTCGGCGGGACGGTGACCGCCATCCCGCACATCACCGGCGCGCAGGCCGCACCCCCCGCGGCCACCGGCGTCGAGGACGAGGGCGCGGGCTGCTCGGTGCCCACGCTCCCCGACGTGGGCTCGCTGCCCACCAACGCCAAGCTCCCCGACCCCTTCAAGAGGCTGGACGGCACGCGGATCACCAGCACCGCCGACTGGACCTGCCGGCGCGAGGAGATCAAGAAGCTGTCCGAGAAGTTCGTGTACGGCGAGAAGCCCGCCAAGCCGCAGAGCGTCACCGGCACCGTCTCCAGCACCACCATCACGGTGAACGTCTCGAACCAGGGCAAGAGCGCCTCGTTCTCCGCCTCGGTGAGCCTGCCCAGCGGCACCGGCCCGTTCCCGGCCGTCGTCGTCCTCGGCGGCTTCGGCGCGGACACGGCGACCATCAAGGCGGCCGGCGCCGCGGTCATCAACTACGACCCGTACGCGGTCGGCAAGGAGGGCACCCCCCGCAACAACAAGCAGGGCGCCTTCTACACCCTGTACGGCGCGACCAGCCCGACCGGCCTGCTGATGGCCTGGGCCTGGGGCGTCAGCCGGATCATCGACGTGATCGAGCAGTCCGGCGGTGGCGTCCTGCGAGCCGACGCGACCGGCGTGACCGGCTGTTCGCGGTTCGGCAAGGGCGCCTTCGTGATCGGCGCGTTCGACCAGCGGATCGCCCTGACCATGCCGATCGAGTCGGGCAGCGCCGGCGTGCCGATCTTCCGCGGCATCCCCGGCGAGGGCGCACAGAGCCTGAGCAGCGCGTACGGCGAGCAGCCCTGGCTCGGCGACGCCTTCGGCTCGTTCACCGGCGCCCCGACCCGGCTGCCGATCGACACGCACGAGGTGGTCGGGATGTTCGCGCCACGCGGCCTGTTCATCATGGACAACCCGCACATCGTCAACCTCGGCCCGAAGTCGGCGAGCGTCGCGGCCCTGGGTGGCGCCGAGATCTACAAGGCGCTCGGCGCGGCCACCAACATCAGCTACATCTCGGACGTCGCCGACGGCACCCACTGCGCGAACCGGCCCGAGTGGCAGACCCCGCTCACCCAGAACATCAAGAAGTTCCTGACCAGGACCGGCAACGACCCGGGCGTCTTCCGGATCTCCAGCTCGGCCCAGGGCCGCCTGTCGGACTGGATCGACTGGACCACGCCGACGCTGAGCACCCAGCCGACCACCCCACCGACCACGCCGCCCACCACTCCGCCGACGACGCCGCCCACCACCCCACCGACGACGCCACCGACCACACCGCCCACGACGCCGCCGTCCGGTGGCTGCTCGGCCACGGTCTCGCTCAACTCGTGGACCGGCGGCTTCGTGGCGACGGTCCGGGTCACCGCCGGCTCGTCACCGGTCAACGGCTGGTCGGTCGGTCTGACCCTGCCGTCCGGTGTCACCATCACCAACGCCTGGAACGCCAACCGCAGCGCCGACAGCGGCGCGGTCCGGTTCACCAACGTCGCCTACAACGGCCAGATCCCGGCCGGCGGCTACACCGAGTTCGGCTTCCAGGCGACCGGCACCAGCGCGGCCATGACACCGACCTGCGGCACGTAGCTCCCCCGCCGTGGGTGGTGCTACCACTACCCCGGTTTGTCGGGCTGCCAGGATCGGAACGGGCGCCGACATCGAGAAGCATCGAAGGGGTCATTGATCGATCCCGAAGGAGCCATCCGATGCTCACTCGCAAGGCGCTCGCCACTGCCTTAGCCGCCGCCCTGCTGACCACCGCCGTCGCGCAGCCGGCGGTGGCCGCGACGGCGGTACGGCCGGCCCACGATCCGCTCCGCACCGAGTTGACCGCCCTGGTGCAGACCGACGGTTTCCCGGGCGCACTCGCCTCCGTCACCGACCGACGGGGGCGGGTCCGCCAGCCGACCGCCGGGGTCGCCGTGATCGGCACCCATCGTCCGGTCCCCGCCGACGGCCAGGTCCGGATCGGCAGCAACACCAAGACCTTCGTCGCCGTCGTGATGCTGCAGCTGGTCGCCGAGCACCGGGTGCGGCTGGACGCGCCGGTCGACACCTACCTGCCCGGCCTGCTGCGCGGCGACGGCATCGACGGGCGGCGGATCACCGTACGGCAGCTGCTGCAGCACACCAGCGGCCTGCCGAACTACACCGAATACCTCGGCGTCGACGACCTGTCGCTGCGCTTCAAGCATTTCCAGCCGCAGGAGCTGGTCGACATCGCGCTGGCCCATCCGGCCGTCTTCGCGCCGGGCACGAGCTGGGAGTACAGCAACACCAACTACATCGTGGCCGGGCTCATCGTCGAGAAGGTCACCGGCCGGCCGCTCGCCGAGCAGATCACCGACCGGGTGATCCGCAAGGCCGGGCTGCGGCACACCTACTTCCCGGGGCCGGGCGAGTTCGGCATCCGGGAGCGGCACCCGCACGGGTACACCCCCGACTCGAACGGCGCGCCGTTCGACATCACGGTCCTCGACCCGTCCTGGGGGTGGGCCGCCGGGGCGATGGTGTCGACCCCGTCCGACCTGAACAAGTTCTTCGCCGAGCTGATCGGTGGCCGGCTGCTGCCCGCGGCCCAGCTCGCCGAGATGCGCACGACCGTGCCGGCCGACATCGTCCCGGGCGCCCGCTACGGCCTGGGCCTGATCAGCTTCCCGCTGAGCTGCGGCGGCACCGCCTGGGGCCACGGCGGCGACATCCCCGGCTACGAGACCCGCACCGAGGTCACCACCGACGGCCGAGCCGCAACGGTCGCGGTCACCTCCCTGCCCGACACCGAGAAAAAGGCAACCGACGTGTTCCACGCGGTCGACACCGGCCTCTGCGCCACGAACAACTGACCGAGGTCGCGGAGCGGGCCGCGCGGCCCGCTCCGCATCGCTCGTGGTTCGCCGGCATCTTGATTGGCGTCGATACCATGACCTTCCGCGGTCTGAAGCACACGGACGGTGTACGGGCATGGCCAAACCGCACCATCCCCACCACGGCGGCTCGGACGAGCCACCGGCGGACGGTGGTGATGGCCGGTCGCCCGGACCACCTCTCGGCAATCAGCACAGTGTCCGTGCGGCGCACGACGAGCTCGCGAACGCCTTCCGGGCCGCACGACCCAAGAGCGCAGGCCGACCGGCGACGTCCGCCGACGAGGTCAAAGGGCCGGCTGCCAGCACGCCGCTGCGGCCACCCAGCGACCGGCACAACCTGAACCGCATCCGGTCCAAGAGCCCGGCGAAGGAGAAGAACTCCATCGTGCTGCCGGGCACAGACGTGGCCGGAGATCTGGCGGCGATATCGGCCGGGCGGGCGACCTGGGTCGCCCAGACCAACCGGTACGAGGTCAACGGTCGAAGCTACGCCGTGGAATCGACCGGAACGGTGTTCCCCGTGTCGGGCCCGGGCATCGTGAGTTTGACCCGGCAGGAGTACAAGGTCCTCAGACAGCTGATCGTGAGCGACGGCGACGTCGGGGCCGCGCAAAGAGCACTGGCCCGCGACCCCGGCATCGGCGACGCTGATTGGAACGCGGCGTTCGAGGTCTTCAAACACCACAAGAGCTACAAGGGCTGACCATGACGTACGGGATCTACTTCGACAGCGCGACCCCCGCCGAGGCACTGCGGCAGGCGCTGCACACCGTCTACGGCGTGCCGCTGGAACTGGTGTACGTCGGGCCGTATGACGAGCTCAACGATTACCCCGGGCCGGATCCGGTGGTGCTGATCACGCCGGTTGACGGGCCGTTCGGGCATGAACTCAGCGGGGGCGACGGACTCCACGAGCTGACCAAGGCGTCCGAGCTCGAACTGGCCCGGTCGATCTGCCGGGTAGCCCGCACTCGGGCGCTGGTCGACGACGGGAGTGTCGCGCCGGACTATTGGTTCCTCGTCGCGGCGGACGGCAGCTCCGGCCGGGTTCAGACCGACCCCGATCGCGACGAGCTCACCATCCTGTACGCCCTGGAACCCATCGCCGGGGCGCCGGAGCTCCCGGTGGTGCCCCCACCGGATTGGGCCCGCACCTGGTGATCGGCCCGGGTCGGACGGGGCGGCGAGGACTTCCTTCGGGTGACCGCCCGCGGGCTGGTCTTCGCCGACGCGATCGCGAGCGGCGAGGCGTCGGCCAGCGGTGATGCCGAGGCGGTGCGCCGGTTGACCGGCCTGTTCCGGCTGCCGTTGCCGCGCAACCGATAGCGCCTTCCAGACTCACCGGAGAACCCGGGCGGACATCGCCATCCATTGATCGATTGGACTCCGGCCACCGAGTACGGCAGGGTGCGCACCGAGACGTTCCGTACTCAATGGTCAATCGGCTGAGAACCATGGCGTAACGGCGGTCGGGCGGGACTCGGAAGAGTCTTAATTTGATCGCGTCCGCCGGCCACGGTCGGCGGTCCAGGGCCCGTCTTGTGAGAGGGACGGTGGAACGCGGGTGGGTGACCACATCGTCGGCCGCGATCGTGAGCTCGCGGTGATCCGTAAGGCTTTGCACGACACCGACGCCGGGGCAGGGGGCTGCCTCGTCGTCTCCGGACCGCCGGGCATCGGCAAGTCGCGGCTGCTGCGCGCGGCCGGTGACTATGCGTACGAGCGGGACATCGCGGTCGCCGCCCGGGAGGCGTTCCGGCACGACCACACGGCGCCGCTGGTCACCCTGGCCGGGGCGCTGCGCGCGTGCAGCCCGCCGGCCGCCGAGTTCGGCTGGCTGTCCGAACCGGGCGCGCCCGGCGGCAACTACGCGAAGATCGACCGGCTGCGCGACTGCCTGGAGCGGTACGCGAGCCGGCGGCCGCTGCTGGTGGTGATCGACGACGCGCACTGGATGGACGAGCTCAGCGCCCTCGCCGTACGGGAACTGGTTCCTGCTCTTGCTTCTTCGCCGGTTCGCTGGCTGTTCGCCGGCCGCGAGCAGCCGGCCGAGCTCGACGCCCCGGGGCGGCAGACGCTGGACTGGCTCGTCGAGCGGGCCACCACGATCCGCCTGGACGTGCTCGACGACGAGGCGACCGCGCAGCTGTGCGAGGACCGGATCGGCGCCGCCGTGGACAACACCGTGCTGGCCCTGGCGGCCGGCTGCGGCGGTCACCCGCTGCGCCTGGAGAAGCTGCTGTCCGCGCTGCTCAGCACCGATCAGATCATGGTCGCCGACCGGGTCGCGACGGTGGTCGGCGAGGACCTGCCGTCGAGCTTCGTCGCCACCGTACGCGAGATCATGGGCACCCTCCCGCCGGAGGCGCAGTGGCTGCTGCGGGCGACGTCGGTGCTGGACCGTCCGTTCACCATCGAGGCCGCGGCCCGGCTGATGGGCCGCGAGCCGGTCGCCCTGTTCGGCCTGATCGACCAGGTGACCGCGGCCGGCCTGCTGGTCGAGGACGCCGACGGCCTGGTCTTCCAGCACGATCTCGTGCATCAGGCGGTGCGCAGCACGCTGAGCGGCTCGGTGGCCCGGCACCTGCATCGGGAGGCCGCCGAGATGTCCCGCGAGCAGGGCCTGCCGCCCGCGGAGATCGCCGAACACCTCTTGCGTACGGGCCCGGCCGGTACCCGGGCCGCGGTGGACATGCTGCGCGACACCGCCGCGACGGTCGCCGTGACCGCCCCGGGCGCGGCCGCCGACCTGATGCTGCAGGCGCTGGCCGCGGTCGGCGAGCACGATCCGGCCCGGCCCGCGATGGTCGCCGAGGCGGTCGGCCTGCTCGCCTCGGCCGCGCGGGTTTCCCTGGCGCAGCAGCTGGGCGAGGAGGCGCTGCGCACCGGCCTCGCCCCGCAGACCCGCACGGCGCTGCAGCTGGGCCTCGCCGAGGCGTCCAAACACGCCGGCCAGAACGCCAGGGCCGCCGCGTACGCCGACGACGGCCTGAGCGAACCGGCCGCGCCGATGCCGACCCGGGCCAAGCTGCATGCGGTTCGCGCGCACGCCGCCTTCTATCTGGACGACTACCCGGGCGCGGACGCGGCCGGTGCGGAAGCGGCCCGGATCGGCCGGGTGCATGATCCCGGCGCGGCCGTCTTCGGGCTCACCGCGCGCAGCCTGGTCGCGCAGGCCGACGGGCGGATGGCCGACGCGCTCGCGCACGCGGCCGCCGCCACCGAGCTGGCCGACACGACCGGCGGCGAGGCGCTGCACCGGCATCCGCGAATCTGGCTGGCCAACGCGCTGACCTCGCTGGACCGCTTCGACGAGGCCGAGCAGACGCTGCGCCGCGGACGGCGGGAGGCCGAGAGCCTGGGCACCGGGTGGGCGCGCCCGCTGCTGCACTACTACGCGGCGGCGTTGCTGACGCTGCGCGGCCGGCTGGACGAGGCGGTGGCCGAGGCGGACGCCGGGGTGACCGTCGCCGAGCAGGTCACCGCGTACGCGTTGACCGTGCCGCTGCTGGGCATCCTGGCCAAGCTCGCCGTGCTGCGCGGCGAGCTGGACCAAGCGCGCTGGTGCCTGGACCGGATGACCGGCCTGCTCGGCACCGGGATCACCGCGCCGCCCGAGGACGTGGCGTGGCCCCGGGCCAAGCTGCTGATCGCCGAGGGCTCGCTCGAGGAGGCCTTCGCGCTGCTCACCCAGGTGTACGAGCGGCCGACGCTGGTCGCGCTGGAGCCGCGGGCCGCCGCCACCCTGGTCGGCCTGGCCGTGCAGGTCGGCGACCGGGACCGGGCGGCCGCGGTGGTCGAGGCGGCGTCCCGGCTGGCGCAGCGCAATCCGGGCCTGCACGCGGCGGCGGGGGCGGCCGCGCACGCCGCCGGCGTCCTGCATCGGGATCCACAGCAGCTGTGCGCCGCGGTGGACGAGTTCCGGCGGGCCCGCCGGCCGCTCGCGCTGGCCTCGGCGCTGGAGGACGCGGCGCTGCTCGCCCGCGACCACACCGATCAGGCCGCCGTACGGGCCTGGTACGACGAGGCGATGGAGTTGTTCACGGCGGCCGGCGCGCACGGCGCCCGGCGGCAGCTGGAGGACGGGCTCGGCGCCTGGCGCGGCGCGGCGCCCGCCCCGGTCGAGGAGGCCGTGCCCTGCCTGCCGCAGCTGTCCCCGGGCGAGCGGGCGGTCGCGCTGCTGGTCGGGCAGGGCCTGACCAACATCCTGGTGGGCCGGCGGCTGCACCTGTCGCCGCACACCGTGGACAGTCACCTCCGCAAGATCTTCCGGAAGCTGGACCTGCACAGCCGGGTCGAGCTGGCGGCGGTGGTCGCCCGCGAGTGTCTCCACAATCCCGTGGTCACGTGATACCGCGACCGGCCCGTCCACCCCGAGCATGGCGTCATGCCGGATTTTCGTACCCGCGTGCTCGTGGTCGGGGCCGGCCAGTCCGGCTGTGTGCTGGCCCTGGAGCTGGCCCGCAACGGCGTGCCGAGCGTGCTGCTGGAACGGGCCGCCCGCCCGCCCCGGCGCCCGGAGCTCGCCGTGCTGCGCGCCGCCGTGCGCGACTGTCCACTGATCGACCTGCGGGCCGGCTGGACCTTCACCGGCCTGCGGCTCGACCCGGACCGCACGGTGGCGACGGTGATCGACCGGGGGACCCGCGGGCGGCACGTGATCGAGGCCGAGTACCTGGCGGGCTGCGACGGCGGGCAGAGCACCGTACGCCGCAGCCTTGCCGTTGATCTTGAAGACGCGCTTCCGCTCGACGTGTCGCGGATCCTCGAGGTCACGCCGTGGGACGGCGCGCTCGGCATCGCCCGCACCTACCGGCGCGGCACCGCGTTCCTGGTGGGCGAGTCGGCACACCGCTTCCATCCGCCCTCGTCCTCCCCGGACCTGTGCCTCGGGGACGCGGCCGACCTCGGCACGAAGCTCGCGGCCGTGCTGACCGGCGGTGGCTCACCGGGCCTGCTCGACAGCTACGAGGGCGAGCGCCGCCCGCGCGCGGTGCTCGAACGGGAGGCGCTGGTGCGCACGCTCGCCCCCAGGACCACGTGAACACGTGATGCGCGGGGCGCCACCGACCAGCCACGCTCTGTCGGGCAACGACGGGGACAAACGTTAGGGATCGCGATGACGACGGCACCGACGGCACCGGCCGCTACCGAACGCTTCCAGCACACCGTCGTGGCTGGATGGATGAGGCGGCTCTCCGAGAATCCGTCGCCGCGCCGCAACCACTGGCACACCAAGCTGATCTACTACCGGGCCGCCGCCGAGGTGCTCGCGTCGCCGCCCCGCTCCCCGCTGAACTGGCGTTGCATCGTCGATGCGGTCGGTTCGCGCGGCTGCCGCAGCACGTTCTACGAGGTCGCCGGCGCGCACGCCCGGCACCGGATGGTCGACGAGCTGATCAACGACGGGAGCTCGGACTCGATCCAGATCGCGCTGCGCTACCTGCGGTCCGACCCGGTCGAGCAACTCATCGACGAGACCAAGGTGTGGCTGTTCTGGCCGTACCGGCAACGGCTTCTGCCCGCCCTGGCGACGCTGCCGGCGGACGAGGCGGAGGCACGGTTGGGCGAGGCGCTGACCGCCTGGTCGGACCGGTACCCGGCGGTGGCCCGGGCGGTCGAGCACACGCCGCCGGCCTGCGCGGTGGAGGACCTCACGGTGATCCACGAAGGACGGCTCTCCGGCACCCAGGCCACCCAGCGCCTGACCGGCCGACTGAGCAGGTGCTGAGCCCTAGGCGGCCAGCAGGGCCATGTCGGTCTTGAGGCGCTGCTCGTCGGCCGGGCCGACGCCGTACGCGCGCAGCGCCGTGGAGACTCGCCGAGCCACGGCGGCGGCCTCGTCGATCGGGCACCGGGCGGACAGCTCCAGCAGGTACGAGCCGTCCGGGTAGTGCCAGCGCTCGGCACGCATCCCGTGCTGGAGACCGCGCAACTTGACGCTCTGGCAGCGCACGTTGATCGGCCCGTAGACGACGAGGTGGCCGAGGCTGACGGCGGGCGCGTACTGGGCGAGCAGTCTGCGCTGGCCGGGCGAGAGCAGCCTGGTCAGCGGCCGGCCCGCGGCGATCGTCTTGGCCACGGCGCCCCGGCCGAGCCGCTCCTTGAGCGCGCCCGAGCAGACCGCATGCCCCGGCAGGGCGTCGATCTCCATCTGGAACCGGTCGGCCTGCCGCAGCCAGCGCGGCACCCGGCCGGGCACGACCGGCCGGAGCTTCACCGCGGCATCGTCCCGGCGGTCCTTCCGGTCCCGGAATCGGATGATCACGCCGTGCCGGTAGAGGTCGAGGCCGGGAGTGTCGAGGAAGTAGACGCGCCGAGCCGGGCCGGGCGACCGGTCGAGGCCCAGCGAGCTGCCGTCGTGCGTGGGCACGACCAGCTTGAGCTCGACCTGGTCGGCCTGCCGCGCCAGGGCCAGCAGCGGGTCAGGCTGCCAGAATCCCGTCTTCACTTTCCTCGCGCCTCTCCGCCTCATGCGGGAGCCGCTTACCCCCGTACACCAGCCGTTAACCTTACGGCAACCACATGGTCGCTCCAAGGATCGCGATCGGACGCGCGCCAGTTGTGGCAGCTGAACGACGGCGAGCAGACCCGGGCTCACCAGGTCGATCACCGCACACGCCGATACCGGCCGGGACCCGAACGTGAGTTCGATTACCGGCCGGTACCCGGGCGGTTCGCTACGGCTGGATCGGCAGGATGGCGCAGGTGGAGATCGCCGGGACACCGGCCAGCCGCAGGGCCAGCCAGTCGATCGCCGTGCCCTGGTCGGCGAGCAGCGGTCCGGCGTGGTTCAGCAGCGGGTCGCCCGCGTCCGGCAGGACGATCGGGGCATACACGACGTCGCCGTCGCGCTTGCACCACTCGGCGGCCATCGTGCGGGCCTGGGCGTGCGGCACCAGGTTGTCGCTGATGCCGGTGGCCACCCGGACGACCCCGGCCGGCTTCCGGGTGCCGATCAGCTGATCGCCGAGGAACGCCCGGAGATTCGGCTCGGCCTGGATGACGTCGGTGACCGACTGGCCGGTCGTCGTCCACGCGGAACTGTGCTTGCCGAAGTAGCCCAGGATCGCGTCGCCGGCGCACATCGTGGACAGGTCCTTGAACGCGGCCCGGCCGGCGTCGTTGAGGTACTTGTCGAGCAGCGGTTGCAACGCCGGCCTCGACTGGACGAAACCGTTGACCGACCAGGCCAGCGCGCCGATCAGTTCGGTGCCGTCGATCGCGGCGGTGACCGCGGCGAGGTCGGCGGGCGGCGCGCCCGCGTAGGTGGCCGTCAGGTTGACGTCGGGCGCGTAGGTCGGCTGGAGCTCGGCCGCCGAGGCGGTCGCGCCGCCGCCCTGGCTGTAGCCGTAGAGGCCGACCGGGGAGTCCGCGGTGATCGAGGTGTTCGGGAGCGCCTTGGCCGCGCGGGCGGCGTCCAGCACGGCATGCCCCTCGTCCAGGCGATTGACGTACGTGTGCAGCCGGTCGGTCGTGCCCAGGCCCACGTAGTCGGTCTCGACGACGGCGATGCCCTTCAGGAGCATCCGATACATGGCCAGGACCTCGTACCCGATCGAGACGGTGGTCTGGTTGTCCTCCGTCCCGACGATGAGGCCGCGCTGCAGGGCGAGCGAGGTGGAGCACTGGTCGCCCTGGCCCATCGTGCCGGGCGCGAGGACCACCAGCGGCCGCGGGCCGAACCCGGCCCACGGCACGGCCGGCTCGAGGTAGGCGCCGGTCACGGCGACCGGGCCGCCGTTCGAGTCGGTGGACTTGTACATGATCCGGGTCGCGGTCCCCGGAAGGGTGGAGTCGATGCCCGGCAGGGACAGCGCGAGCGGAAGTGCCTCGCTGCGGATCAGCGCGCCGTCGGCCGCCGGCAGCGTGGCCGGCGGGGTGTAGAAGGCGGGGATGGTGATGCCACGGGAGGTGACCGTGGCGTGCGCGGGGAGCGGGGCGAAACCCACCGCGACCGCGGCGGCGAGCAGGACGACGGGGATTCGGGTACGCAGGGACATGTACGGCCTCCAAAGGGGCTCTGCCTGCGCTTATGCCCGCCGGTGTCTGCGGGCCGGCGCAGTTACCGGACGGTAACCACGCGAAACGAGACGTTCCAGAGGCCGGAACTCTCACTCCGGCCGATCAACCGCCTGCCCACAGGGGCACCTTCGCCGTGCGTACGGGAAGCAACTCATTTACACGGATGAATTTATCTTTTAACATCCCGTACGAAAGGGCTCGCACATTTTCGATCAAAAGTGCACGCAGGAGGTCTCCGTGGATCGTCGTACGCTCCTGGCCTCGGCGGCCGTCGTGGCAGCCACCGCTCCCTTCGCCGGCGCCGGTCGTGCACTGGCCGCCACCCCCGGATACGTCACCAACCGCGCGCCCCTGCGGCCCGACGCCTTCCTGCGGCTGCCACCGGGCGCCACCAAGGCGGGCGGTTGGCTGGCCACTCAGCTCGGCTACCAGCTGAACGGGATCAACGGGCGGATGACCGAGATCTCGCACTTCCTCCAGTACGACACCACCGGCTGGATCCACCCCGATCTCGTCGGATGGGAGGAACTCCCGTACTGGCTGAAGGGGTTTTCGAGTCTCGGCTACGTCACCGGCGACGCACGGGTGCAGACCGAGACCGCGAAGTGGGTCAACGGCGTGCTCGCGACGCAGGCGAGCGACGGCTTCTTCGGCCCGGCCGGGCTGCGCACCAGCCTGAACGGCGGGCCGGATTTCTGGCCGCACATGCCGATGCTGCACGCGCTGCGGACGTACGGGGAATTCACCGCCGACGCCCGCATCGTGCCGTTCTTCACGCGGTTCTTCCAGTTCGTGAACGCGCAGGGCCCGAGCGCCTTCAACCAGAGCTGGGGCAGCCAGCGCTGGGCCGACACGCTCGAGGTGGTGTTCTGGACGTACAACCGGACCGGCGACGCGTTCCTGCTCGACCTGGCCCGGAAGATCCACACCAACTCGGCGAACTACCTCGACAACCTGCCGTCGCTGCACAACGTCAACCTGGCGCAAGGGTTCCGCGAGCCGGCCGTGTACTCGGTGCTCAGCGGCGACGCTTCGCACCGCCAGGCGAGCTATCACGACTACAACACCATCATTTCCTCGTACGGGCAGTTCGCCGGCGGCGGATTCGCGGGTGACGAGAACGCCCGCCCCGGGTTCGGCGACCCGCGCCAGGGGTTCGAGACCTGCGGAATCGTCGAGTTCATGGCGAGTCACGAGATCCTCACCCGGATCACCGGCGACCCGGTCTGGGGCGACCGCACCGAGAACCTGGCGTTCAACTCGCTGCCCGCGGCGCTCGACCCGCAGCAGCGCGGCATCCACTACATCACCAGTGCCAACAGCATCGCGCTGCTGGATCGGCCGGGGCACGCCGGGCAGTTCCAGAACGGGTTCGCGATGCAGGCGTACATGCTCGGCATCGACAACTACCGGTGCTGCCCGCACAACTACGGCATGGGCTGGCCCTACTACGTCGAGGAGATGTGGGTGGCCACCCCGGACGGCGGGCTCGCGGCGACCCTGCACGGGCCGGCCACGGTGACCGCGAAGGTCGGGGCCGGCACCACGGTGTCGATCAGGGCGGACACGACCTACCCGTTCGGGGACACCATCACGTACGCCGTGACGACGCCCGCGCCGACGGCGTTTCCGCTGTACCTGCGTGTGCCGGGATGGTGTGCGAACCCGGCGCTCACGGTGAACGGCGTCTCCTACCCGGCGGCGGCCGGTCCCGCGTACGCGAAGATCAGCCGAACCTGGTCGACCGGCGACAAGATCGTCCTGAGGTTGCCCATGCAGGCGCGGACCCGCACGTGGACCGCCAACCACAGGTCGGTGTCGGTGGACTTCGGCGCGCTCACCTTCGCCCTGGCGATCACCGAGAACTGGTCGCAGACGGGCGGCTCGGCGACCTGGCCGACCCGCGAGGTGCGGCCCGGATCGGCGTGGAACTACGGGCTCGACGGCGCGACCCAGTTCGCGGTGACGACCGGCCTCGGCAACGTCAACGACCCGTTCACCCCCGCGTCCGCGCCCATCAAGATCACGACGCCGGCCCGGAAGATACCCGCCTGGCAGGCGGACGCCGACACGATCGTCACGCCGTTGCAGGACAGTCCGACGCCGTCCAGCGAGCCGGTCGAGCAGATCACGCTGATCCCGATGGGCGCGGCCCGGCTGCGGATCACCTCGTTCCCGACGATCGGCGCGGGCACGCCGTGGCAGACCGCCGCAGTCGCGTTCCGCATCCAGAACCAGAACAGCGGCAAGGTGCTCGGCGTCGACGGCATGTCCACCGCGAACAGCGCCCGGGTGGTGCAGTTCAGCGACAACGGCACCGCCGACCACCTCTGGCGGCTCGTCGACAACGGCGACGGCTGGGTAAAGATCCAGAACGTCAATTCGGGCAAGCTGATCGGTGTCGACGGCATGTCCACCGCCGACTCGGCCCAGGTGGTGCAGTTCGAGGACAACGGTACGGCCGACCACCTGTGGCAGGTGCTCGACAACGGCACCGGCTACGTCCGGATCAAGAACAGGAACTCCGGCCGGGTACTGGCGGTCGCCGGCATGTCGACGGCCGACTCGGCGAACGTCGTGCAGTTCGCCGACAACGGCACGGCCGATCACAACTGGCGGCTGATCCCCGACGGCGCCGTGAAGCTCCAGGCCACCCACTCGAACCAGGTGCTGGCGATCAACAACATGTCCACCGCGAACGGCGCCCAGCTCCAGCAGTACCCGCCGGTCGGCTCGGCCGACCACGTCTGGAACCTCCAGGACGCGGGCGGCGGCTACGTCAAAATCGTCAGCACCATGGACGGCAAGTGCGTCGACATCTCCGGCCAGTCCACGGCGGATGGCGCGAAGGCCGTCCAGTGGGACTACCTGGGCGGCACCAACCAGCAATGGCGGCTGGCCTGGTCGGCACCGAACGTCTTCGCTCTGGTGGCCCGGCACAGCGGCAAGGTCCTCGAGGTGCAGGGCCAGTCGACGGCCAACAGCGCCGACGTCGGCCAGTGGTCCGACCTGGGCCTGGCCAATCAGCGCTGGCGCATCATCCCCGGGTAGCGCTGGCCGGTGTGAGCCAGCGGTCCAGTTCGGCGAGGACGTTCTCGATCTGTGGATAGAGCGAGTCGGCTATCTCGGCCGGGGCCTGACCGTCGCGGGCCCGGCGCCCCGACTCGCTGATGAGGATCTGGAACAGGCCGGCCAGCGCGATGCCCTGCAGCCGCGCGATCTCCGGTGCGATCGGGCTGGTTTCGCTGATGACCGTCGTCAGCGCGGCGGCCTGGCGGTCGGTCATCTCCAGGGCCAGCCGGTTGACCGCCGGGCTGATGGCCGCGAGATAGCCGAGGTTGCCGCGGGCATTCTCCGGCGGCATGTCGCGGATCGCCGAGACCGTCTGCAGGACGAAGTCACGGATCGCGACGGCCGGGCTGATGCCCGCCGGCCGGGCGCGGATCAGGTCGATCAGTTGCTGCTGTATCTGCTGTTCGCGGTCGGTGACCAGCTGTTCCTTGGTCGGGAAGTAGTTGTAGAGCGTCTGCTCCGCCACCTCGGCCGCGCGCGCGATCTCGCTGACCGTCACCTGCTCGTAGCCCCGCTCGGCGAACAATCTGGCCGCGGTCTCGGCGATGAGCCGGCGGGTGCGCGCCTTTTTGCGGTCACGAAGTCCGGGTTCAGCCACCTCGGCAGTGTATCAAGCCACAAACTTAGTGCTCACTCTAAGAATGTTGTACGCTCTAGGCATGAGCCTGATAGCTTCCGACAACTCCGCGTCGTTGCGGACGTCCTGGGTGGCCCTGGCCGGGCTGTCCGCGGTCTTCCTGTTCGAGATGCTGGACAACTCGATCCTGAACGTCGCGCTGCCCACGATCGGCCGCGAGCTGCACGCCTCGACGGTCGGCCTGCAATGGGTGACCGGCGCGTACGCGGTGGTGTTCGGCGGGCTGATGCTGGCGTTCGGCGCGATCGCCGATCGGTTCGGCCGCCGCCGCGTCATGCTCGTCGGGCTGGTGCTGCTCGGCGCCGCGAGCCTGGCGACCGCCTTCGTCACCACCGCCGAGCAACTCATCGCCGTGCGAGTGGTGACGGGCGTCGCGGCGGCGATGACCACCCCCGGCTCGATCGCGCTGGCCTTCCGCCTGTTCGCCGACGACAACCTGCGGGTACGGGCGATGACCCTGATCACCACCGTCGGCCTGGTCGGGCTCGCGATCGGACCGACCGTGGGTGGTCTCGTGCTCGCCGTCGCCCCCTGGCAGGTCCTGCTGCTGGCGAACGTGCCGATCGCCGCCCTGGCTTTCATCGGCATCCGGTCCGGCATCGCCGCCGACCAGGCCGCCGACCTCCATCGCGACCCGGTCGACATCCCCGGTGCGGTGCTGGGCACGGCGACGATCGTGCTCGCGCTCGTCGCGCCCACCCTGTTCGTGAACGAGGGCAGCGGCTCGTGGGCGCCGTGGGCGGCCACCGCCGCGGCCGTCGCGGTGGCGATCGCCTTCGTCCGGCGCGAGCGCTCGACCCGCTACCCACTGCTCGACCTGCGGCTCGTCGCCCGCCCGCTGGTCTCCGCCGGCCTGGCCTACAAGGCCGCGACCGGACTGGCGGTCGCCGGCCTGGGCTACATGGTGACCCTGCAGCTGCAACTGGACTGGGGATGGTCGCCCACCCTCGCCGCCATCGGGATGCTGCCGCAGGTCATCGTCCTGATCGCGGCCGGCCCGGTGGTCAACAGGTTCGTGGAGCTCGTCGGTCTCGAGCGGTCCGCATGGCTCAGCTCGGTCGCGGTCGTGGGCGGGCTCGCCGTCTACAGTCTGCTGGGCCGCTTCGGGTACGTCTGGGTCGCGATCTCGCTCGCGCTGGTTGCCGCCGCGATCCGCGTGGTCGGGGTCGTCGCGGGCGTCAACGTGCTGCGGGGCCTGCCGGAGAATCGGACCTCGATCGGCGCGGCCCTGGTCGACACCGCCTCCGAGGTGACCTCCGCCGTCGGCATCGCCATCACCGGCACCATCCTGGCCGCCCTGTTCACCGGCGCCATCACCGCACCGGGCTGGAGCGCATCCCAGACCGTCCAGTTCCAGAACGCGGTGACCCTCGCCGGTCTGGTGCTCACCGCCGTCGCCGCCGCGCTCGTCGGGTGGGCGATCCGCCGTACTCGAAACGCCGCCGGCAACGGGACGAGGCCGTGACCCTGGCTCGACAGGTCACGGCCTCGTGTGCCCAAATCCGCGAAGTTGCCGGCGACAACGTCCTTGTGCCGGCGCGATGTCTTGTCCTTGCGCGATGTCTTGTCCTTGCGCGATGTCTTGTCCTTGCGCGCGGTCTTGTCCTTGCGCGCGGTCTTGTCCTTGCGCGCGGTGGGGGCGGCCCGCGAAAGCGCTGCTGACGCGGGCCGGCCCCCACTCCCACACCCGCGGCTGTCAGGCCTGGGAGGAACCCCGGTGGTAGCCACCGTTCCCGGAACCGCTGCCGGGGCCGGACCCGCCGCCGGTCGGGTGGTTGGCCGGCTTGTGGTGGTGCTTCTTCGAAGGCGCGGTGACGACGATGACCTTCGTCGTCTGGACCACGGGCGGGGTGTCGTAAAGGCCGAGACCACCACCCGGGTACCCGATGCCGCCGACACCACCGTAGAACGGGCCGCCGAAGTCGCCGCCCCCGAAAAACGGGCCGCCGATGCCGCCGCCGAAGCCGCCGCCCCCGAAAAACGCGTTTCCGAAGCCCGGCCCATCGCACGGCAGGTTCTTCGGCGCCGCCTGGGCGGCCGTTACCGGCAGAAAAAGCGCACCGGCGGAAACTGCGCCGGCGAAAGCCACCTTGAGCAACGTTGACGACATGTTGCACCTCTTCTCACTCGACGAATGAACGACGATTTGCCGAATCGTCCAGCCCGCTAAACGATCACGGGTGCCGCGGAGATGCGCGACAAAATCGCGGTTGCCACCATGGTGAGGTACCGGATTCACTCATTCGAGGGTTGACGCGGAGGCCAGCAGGGCTCGGGGAGCGTGTGCGTCGTTGGGCCGTCCGTCCATATTGGTCGATTGATCCGTCGGTTGACGGGTCCTGGAGCCTGCATCGCCAAACGCGATACCGCCGGGCACGACCAATGCCCGGCGGTATCGGATGAGACCACAACGATTCTTACCGAAAGCTCGCGGCTATGTGCCTCCTGGTTTCAGGTTGTCCGCCAATGCGCGGTGACCGTCAGCGATCAGTGGTGGCCCGGACCGCCGTGACCCGGACCGCCAGGACCGCCGTGACCCGGTCCACCCGGACCGCCGTGACCCGGTCCACCCGGACCGCCGTGGCCGGGACCGCCGTGGCCCGGGAAGCCGTGGCCCGGGAAGCCGTGGCCCGGGAAGCCGTGGCCCGGGAAGCCGACACCCGGCCGGCACACGCCCGGCCAGATCGGACGGAACCGGATCGGGAATCCGTTGATGGCGCGGAACGGGATCCCGAAGCCGAGCCGGTCCCAGTTGTCGTAGCTGGCGACCTGCAGTGCCCACGCGCCGCGCCGCAGGCCGATGCGGACCGGGCTGCAGTTGTGGGCGTCCCAGTTGCCGACCCGCTCGCCGAAGTTGCCCGCGAGCTCGCAACCGCCCAGCGTCCGGTAGTAGCCGACGATCTGCTCGCCGTCGCGCCAGAAGATCTGGTGGGCGTTCGTCGACTTGCTTTCCGGAACGCTGTTCGCGGTCGCCGCGTTAGCCGGCCCGGCGCCGGTGGCCAGCGCGGCGAGCAGGCCGAAGCCGCCCATGGTCAGGATACGGGTGAGCTTCTTCATCGCGATTCCTTTCTCAGTGATTCGCGGTGCATTTCGAGGGGGAAAACCCGATTCGCACTACGTCGGTTGTCACCGGAACGACCGCTGACGAATGACCGTTCGTATGACTGCCTTGGCCGCGTTCACCCGGAGAAGGTAGTATCTGTCCGGTTATCCGAGGGCTGCTTGCGTTTAAGAGCGGTTTGCCGTTAATTCGCCGACTACTCTTTCGATGTAGTACGAACGGGTCATTCCGGCGACTGATCGCTCCGCGGGGACCGGCCCTCCGGATCGCAGCCGGCACCCGAAATTGCGCCGGCCACCGACCGAGCGATGGTCGCTTCCGGTAGTTCCTAACCCGAAATGGTGGCAGATCCGCGGTGCGCGCCATTGCATTGCGCTCGGCGCGATGATAGCGGCTCACCAAAAGCCGGAAATAGATAGCCGTGACGAGACATGCCGCTTCTGGCATGTTTAAAGCAGAGGAAAAGAGCTCCGGGGATATCCTATTAAATTCGGGTGTATTCCGGACCGGCTGGCTTGGGGCGAGGCAGGGCCGAGCCACCGGGCCAGCAGAACGCGACGAGGAATCGAACGCCATGGATGACAGCAACATCGTCATGGAACACAGCAACATCGCTCTTCCCGTTCGATGGCGAGCGGCTTACCGGGCAGCGCTGGCCATGCTGGAGAGTGACCAGCCGTACAGCGACCCGTCGGACCCCGTCGCCCGCGCCCGAGTGCAGCGTCTGCGCACCGATACCCGCAGATGGATTCGCGACCAGAAGCGGCTCGCCTCGGCCGGCCTCCTCACCCCGGTCCAGACCTTCTTCATGGCGCAGATCCCGGACAACTGGCGAGAGATCGACCTGCGCCGTCGCCATCGTCGGCGATCGTGAGCTGGACCACGACACGTCGCGGTTCCGACCCTGGAGCTATCGAGCCGCCCGGCTCTCCTCCGGAGAACCGACCGGTCCGCCGGGCATCTGCGCTTCGAGCTCCGGCACCTGATCGGCGTCGTGCCGGTCGTTCCAGAGCGCGCGCAGTTGAGCATGCATGAACGAGGCGAGCCGTTGCCGATAGTCGGCGTCGAAGATCCCTAACGCCTCGATCTGCTTGTGCAACGCCTCCCGCTTGATCTCCAGGCTCCCCACGGCGTCGTCGTAACGCTGCCGCGCCTGAAGATCCAACTGCTCGGCACGGTCGCGTCCCTCCGCCACGATCCGTTCGGCCTCGTCGCGCGCGTCGGCGAGCAGCGACGCCGCCTGCCGCCGGATCTCGGTGGCCTGCGCCTCGGCTTCGCGATGGCGAAGCTCGACGGCGGCCCGAGCCTCCTCCAGGAGCCGATCCGCCTCGCAGCGGACCTTCTCGAGGTACGAATCGGCCTCGACCCGGATCTGGTCGGCCGAGTACCTCGCTTCGGATCGGACCGTCTGCGCGTGCCGGGTTGCCGCGGTGATGTGACTCTCGGCCGTGCGCTGGGCCAGCGCCAGAACCTGAAGCGCTTCGTCGGGCGACATCACGATCTCTGCTTCGGCGGGCGTGGCCGGCGGCTCCTGCTGTGGCGGAGTCGGCACCGTCTCCGGCGTGGCTCTGGCCGAAACCTCCGGCGTGACTCGCGCCGAAACCTCCGGCGTAGCTCGCGCCGAAACCTCCGGCGTGACTCGCGGCGAAACCTCCGGCGTGGCTCTTGCCGAAACCAGGACGGCCGCACTGCCGACGGCGCTGCCGACGGTACTGCGATGGTGCGTTGCCTTGACGCGTTCGACCGTCTGATTGTCAGTCACAACAGTTCTCCATGCTCCTGGACGAGGCGGGTGCGATGATCTCCCGGTGCGGTGGCGGAACGCGCGTCACGATCCGCGTCCATCGGGCAGATAGCCGCTGTAGTAGACCGCGCCGGGCCCCGCCATCAACGGTTCGGCGGGTGCGGCGATGTGCTCCGGCCACCTGCTCCGGCCGCGCGCGCAAAGCCTGATCAGTGCGACGTACTTGATCGGAATGACGAACAGGAGGTGGTAGACCGCCTCGGCCGGCGTGAGCAGTAGCCACGTCGTGAGCTTCCGCCCGCGACTCGTCGCCGGGTCCTCGATCAGGTAGAGCGCCGTCGCGGCGTACCTCAGCAGGAGATAGAGCGCTACATAGAGGACGATCGTCGCCGCCGGGACGCCGTGCCATCCGTTCGTCGCGAGGGAGGTCAGCGCATAGCCGGTGGCCACCGGAACGACGGCGAGGTGGGCCAGCCCGAACAGACGGCAACGCACCCCGCGGCGCGAGTCCGCGCTGGTCAACGCGAGCCGGAGCAGGCGCCACCACGACGTCGACCAGCTCAGTCGCCGGCGGTAGGCGGTCGGGACGTGAGCGGCCGACGAGGTCCACGCGACCGCGTTGCTCACCCCCACGACCGCACCTGCGAGGGCGGCGTCCATGGCCAGGCGGCGACTGTCGGCGTAACCGCCCCCGGCGAGATGGCGGCGCCGGTGCTGGAACGGAATGGCGGCACGATAGAGAACGGGCGCGTCCGAAACGGTCTTGAGTAGACACACGGATGACCACCCCGCCACCGAGATGGCGGAGAGGGCGCCGAGGTTCAGGTCGGAGATCCGGCTCAGCAGGTTCCGCCGAGGGTCGCGGTCGATCACCAGGCCGGTGGTCGCGGTGACCCGGGCGCGGGAAAAGGCCCTGAGCTGACGCTCCACCGAACGCTCGGCGAGCACGCAGGCGCCGTCGACGATCAGGACGAAGTCCCAGTCCTCCGGTTGGAGCCGGTCGAGAACGTAGCCCGCGGCGGCGTGCCCACCGCCGTGCCTCGTGCGGTGCCAGCGGACCCGGGAATGCGAGAACGGCCGCACCGGCAGCTCCGTCGAGCCGTCATCGACAACATGCACCTCCTTGACCACCACGCCGCGCTGATTCAGGATCGACCAGACACAGGCGTTCAGATCGTCGTCGTCCTGCTCGTGGGCCGGGACGATCGCGACGATCCGGCCGGTTGCCGTCGGCTGAGGACGTACCCGGCCGTTCTTGAAGAAGGTGTAGACAAGGAACAGCAGCGCCGCGTTTCCGATCCACCAGACGCCGAGTGCCGCCGGGTCCGAGATCACGTGATAGATGTATCGGGTCGCCATGACCAGAGCGAGGAGAACAATTCCCGCGATCGGCGCGTAGGTCAGCCGGCCGTGCCGGGCAGGGAACCCGGCAAACGGCAGGGACGGTCGTCCACGGATCGCGGAGCGGATCGCGACGACGATGGCGGCGAACGTTCCGATCGGAGCCGAGACCAGACCGCCCGACGGGATTTCCGGCGCGGCGTCCTTGATCGGGTCGAGAGTTTGCACTGAACCGGTCGAGCCGGCGTCGGGATCCATGCGCGAAACCTTTCGGATCGAGGGAATGGGAGCGGCGACCACCCGGCGATGGCAGCGCGGGGCGCGCCGCCGAACCGCATCGGCGTGCTGGCGTCCCGCCGCCCGCGGGCGGTGAAGTCTCGGCGCGAATGCTGGCAAAATTGCGCAAAATTGGCAAAGTGAATCCGCCCGTTCACGGAAGATTCAGCCTTTCAGTGCCGGATTCGTGCACTTTGGAATCAACCGGCTACGAGGGCTCTCGTCCGAACATACGATTGTTGCCTTCCGATCAGGCGAACGCGCCCGTCGGTCCCCTTGCCCCCACGGATCGACGGCCTTTCGATAGGCGGTGAACTCACGCCCTACGCTGTTGGGATTAATGCTTATGGTTGGACCTCGGTGAAGGGTCGGCGAAGGCAACGACGCGTACCGCTGAATGCCGACGTATATGTCCTTCGGTTGTTCAGGTTGGGCCTGCGGCCAGCGAGCCGTGATCCGAACAACCGAGGGAGCCGCGCCATGCGAGAAGCCAACCTCACCGAGGGCCGCACCGGCCCCGCCGACGGGCGCCCAGGCCTTGAGCTCGGATATGCCGCAGACGGCTGGCGACCGCTCGCGCAGCAGCTCGCGGCACGTTTCGCGCCGACCGGCGGCAGCGACGAAGGAATGATCCAGGCCGCCATCGGGGTGATTCTGGTCGTCGAACGCCGCCTCGGTTCGCGGGGGCCGGAACTCACCTCATTGGTGGTGCCCCTGGTCATCAGGGCCCTGCGCCGGCACCGACGCGAGCAGTTCCGGCGGCGGCCGGAGTCCACCCGGCCGTTCCTTGCCCTCCAAGCGGCGATCGCGGCAGCCGAGAGTGAGTTGTTCGGGCGCTTCCGCCGGTCCCCCACGATCTACGAGCTCGCGGGCCACCTGGGCGTGGCCGAGCATCAGGTCATCGCCGGGCTGGAGGCTGGATGGTCCGCCGGTTCAAGCGTGAAAGCCGCATGATGCCCACGTCCGCGGTCGGCCGATCGGTCAGCCACCGGTGAACCTGCGACCGAGGTCTCCCGTTGTCGAATACAAGTTTTTCCTCATGCAAGAAGCGGTTCGTGAAGTGATGGAGCCATTGCTTATCGGCCACCCTTAACCGGCGGCGCCGGCGGTGCGCCGAGAATCGCGACGCGAACCACCCGGGGGTTTCCGAATCCGGCTGACGGGAATCCCCGGTTCAAAACTCATGTTGCGCATCGAATGACGCCGCGGCCCTCGACAACTCCATCGGGAAACATCCAGGTACGACGTAACAGGTGAACGATGACCGCCCCCGGGAACAACCTCTTCTTCCTCGCCCTCACGTTCAGTATCTTCATTTCCGGCGCGTACGCGCTCGGGCGGATCCATCAGTGGCACAAGAACGGTCTCGACCGGGATGAGGAGTACCGCCGCGGGTACGACAAGGCCTCGCTCTCGATCCTCGACATGATGGCCCGCCAGAGCCGGGCCGGCGCCGGGCAGGGTGCGACCGTCACCCCGCTCGCCGGCCGCACTCGTGCTCGCCTGCACGGGCGTCACGCACGCTCCGCCGATCGGCCGCGGCCCTACCCGCTGCCGCGCGAGGAATGCGATCGCACGGGCACCTGAGCAGCGGCACCTGAGCGCGGCACCTCGCGCCGGCCCGGCAAAGACCTTCCTGGACCGTCCGACAATGCGAAATACCTCCTCGCGGAATCGGGCGGCGAAAAGGGTGGCCCTCCTTCACGAACCGGGAGGGCCACCCTTTTTTGCACGACCCCGGGGAAATGCGGCGCCTGGCCGCCCACCCCAAGGACACTGGGATGATCGGCGGAGAGCACGGCACGAAAGTCGAGCGCAGGTGTCGCTGGCGGCATTTCACAACGTCGTTTTCGCACCTTAGGATAATCCGATGTCGACCGTTGACAGCAATGCCTTGCACATCATCGCGTACATCCTGATTTCGATGCTGTGCGCCTATTGCGGCGGACGCATCCATCAGTGGTACACGCACAGCATGGATCGCGACAGATCATTCCGGGAGGGATACCACAACGGCTATCACTCTCTGTTCGCTGTCGCCGCCCGTAACACTCAATCCACGCCCGGGCCGCCGACCCCGCTCGGCCAGACAACCAGGCCCGGCCTGCCCCCGAGGCCGTTCGCGACGGAGGCAAGGTGGACCCGGCCGCCTTCTGGGCCTGACACGGCCGCCCCGGAACAGCCGGAGCGGCCGTGTTTCCTCAGGTAACTACCCCTGCACCGGCACGGCCGCGCTGGTCGCCGAGCCATCGGCGTATCCCGGGCGTATCGCGATCACCGTGACGGTGATCTTCTGCCCGCGCATCGCGGTGGTCAAGGGGAGCGTCGCCGTCGTGGTGCCGAGGAGCTTGCCGTTCGCCCGCCACTGGTAGCGGTACGAGTCGACCGCCGGCTTCCATGTGCCGGTCGTGGCCTGGACGGTGTTGCCGACCCGGGCGGTGCCGGTGATTTTGGGCAGTGTCGTGGCCACCGGGGCGGGGCCCTTCGAGACGGCGGCCGTGGCGGCCGACTTTGCGGTCGCCGAGGTGTAGCCGGACTTCGCCGCGGTCACCGAGACGGACAGCCGCTTGCCGAGGTCGGCCGCCTTGATCACGTACGTCGTGCCGGTGGCACCGTCGATCGGCGTGCCGCCCGCCGCCCACTGGTAGGTGAACGCCGTCGCCTTCGGGTTCCACGTGCCGGTCGACGACGTCAGCTTCGACCCGACCACGGCGGTGCCGGTGATCGTGGGCGCCCTAACGGCCTTGAGCGCCGGCTGGGCGACGATCGTGAAGGCGTTGTTGAGCGTGACCGCGTCGTTGTATCCGTCCGGTTGGACTGTCACGGCGGCCGGACCGGTTGCCGCCGAGGTCAGGTTGACCGTGGCGGTGAGGGTGCGGTGGTCGGAGGACACGCCGGTGATCGTTCCGCTCCGGTAGCCGCCGTCGGACAGGCCCACCGTGACGTAGTTGCCGGTATTGAAGCCCGAGCCGGTGATGGTGATGGTGCGTTCCCCGCCCGTCATGACCGTGGTCGGCGACACCGAGGTCACGGTCACCGGATCGGCCGCGATGGTGAAGCTGTAGTACGTCTCGCTCGAGCCGGTGCCGCTCGCGGTCTGAGTGGTCACGTGCAGGTTGAAGTAGCCGGACGTCGGCGGCGTCCAGGACACGGCAGCCGTGCCGTCCGCGCCGACCGGAACCTCAGCCTTGTAGATATCGGTGCCGTCGATCGAGTAGATGAACTTGGTCGCACCGGCCTGCTGCGCCTTGAAGGTGAACGTGCCCGCTGCGATGTGGCCCAAGCCGCGCGTCGGGAAGTCCGTCGACGTGACCACGGGCCCGTCGGTGACCCCCCACGACGTGCTGCCTTGGTCGGTGTGCACGCCGGCGGCGTTGCGTGCGATCACGGTGACGAACGTGTACTGCGCCTTCGTGACGGTGAACTTGAACGTCGCGGTGCCGTCCGCCGCAGCCGGGACGATCTGCTTCGTCGTCTCGTCGTTGTTCA
The DNA here is from genome assembly GCF_025630775.1 of Actinoplanes sp. KI2. Taxonomy (GTDB): domain Bacteria; phylum Actinomycetota; class Actinomycetes; order Mycobacteriales; family Micromonosporaceae; genus Actinoplanes. The sequence continues at coordinate 150,618 of NZ_JAOSZE010000001.1, read as the reverse complement.
GGACCGCTTCGAACTCGGTCGGGTTCACCATCTCGGTACGCGCGACGATCGTCGCGGTCGTGCCGACGACGTCACCGCCGGTCCGAGTGAGCGTGGGGTTGGCGCCCCACACACTGAAGGACAGCCAGCGCGGCTCTGAAAGGGTGCCGTCGGCGCTGCGTGCCTGCACGTTGGCGCCCACCGTGTCCTCGTTGGTGTTGTCGGCGGTCCACACCAGGTCGGCGGACCCGTCGGCGCCGGCCGCGATCGTGGTCTTCGCGGACTCGGACGAGTCGCGGGCGACGTTCCAATAGACATACGACGTCACGTTGCCGGTTCGCGGAGTGAGGTGGAAGCTCAGCGAGGACCCGAGGTAGACGGCCCGGTTGAGGTCACCGGTGACGCCGGGCCCGTTGTCGACGTAGAACGGATACGCCTGCTCCGGGTGCACCACGCCGTCGCCGGCGATGTTGCGGACGTAAAGGGTCTGGTGGCCGGCCTTGGTCGGCGCGATCATCACGCTGGCCTTGCCGTCGGCGTCGGCAGCAACCGTACCGGAGGGGCCGTCCCGGTCGATGTGCCACGCGAACGAGGTGGTGTTCGCGATGCTGGACGTGAAGTCGAAGTCGCCCGGCACGCCGACGTTGTAGTTGAGGTCGCCGACACCTTCGCCGTTCTGGTAAGCCGCGGAAAAGACGAACGGCCGAGTCTCGCGGACATAGAACGCGTAGTCCTGCCGGTCCGCGTAGTTGCCGGCGCGGTCGATCGCATAGACCGTCAGCGAGGTGGCACCGGCGGTGCGCGGTGTCCAACTGATCGTCGCCGGGCCTCCCACCCGGGTGGCCTGGACGGTCTGCTCACCGGTGCCGGAGCCGGAGTCGACGCTGTCGAAGAAGCTGTATTTGTAGCTGACGATGTCGTCCGAGGCGGGGGTGAAGGTGAACGAGCCCGCGACGCCGATCTCGCCGCTGGGGGTGCTCGAGTCACCAGCGGGATATTCGGTCGAGGAGACGGCCGGCGCCGCGCCGCCGCTGCGGTCGACGGTGTAGTAGCAGGTGTCGCTCCACGCCGAAGCCTGGGAACCGTTGACCACCCGCACCTTCCAGGCGTACGTCACTCCATCCAGCTGCCGAGACGGGTCCTCGAGCTGAACGCCGACTTTGCCGTCCGACGCCCACGCCCGGTCGCTCCAATCCTGCGGCTGACCCGGCTTGGTGGCGTCCCAGACCTGGAAGTCGGCGGTCGAATCGGCGTTCCAGGCGGACGCGTCATAGCTGCCGCCGAGCACGACGGCCTGGGCGTCGTTGAGCCGCGCCGGGCTCAGGTAGGGCCCGGGCGCCGACCCGGCGCACGCCAGGCCGGCAGTGGTGAGCCCGGTCGGCCCGCCGGCCGCGGCGAGAGCCGCCGTGCTGCCGAAGCCCGCTGCCGCACCGCAGCCGAGCGCCGAGGCAACTACCAGCGAAAACATGCGCCTGTAGGCGCGCGAGTGCGCACGCATGCATTCCCCCGTTGAAAAATCGATGGGCCTCTACCGGGCCCGAACGGCGAGAAGCATATAGGCACACACCAACATTGAGAACGGCCTCATGAGGCCTTCAAGGCACGCGAAGCACGAGCCTTGCACTGCGACTACTACTCCGCGGTCCAGAGCCGTCCCACTTGGACCAGGTCGGCGTCGGCGCGGTCCACCACGAGGATGGTTTCGCCGGTTCGCTGAGTACGCGGCGTCGGATGGTCCACACCCAGGACGTGGATCGTTTGTCCGCTTGCGTCGTCGCGCAGGCGAGGGACGCTGACGAAGTCGCCGTTGCGGGTCGATCCGACCGCGATGAGCCCGCCGCGGGTGGGAATGTCGAAGACCTCGTTGACGTGAAACTGTATTGCTGTCATGACGAGTTGTTCCTATACCGTTCCAGGGCAGGTATCTCGTTTCCGTACGCCTGGTCTTCCAGCTCGGAGGGTGTGTAGGCGCCGGCTTCCATGTGGTCGAGGCGGTCACCTCTGGGACCTCCTCCGGTCCCTATCCGCTGAAATACCACCGCCGTCCGTGGCTGTCCTGGACAGCGACATCTTCGCTGTGGACAGCTTCACACTGACATGAACGCCAGTTCCCCCGATTCCCCGGCGACTGCACTGGAACTCGTGGCACAACAACCTGGTCCCTCGATCCGGCCCGCCACATCGCGACATCGTTCTCGCTCTGTCAGGCGCGGGTAAGCACGGTGCCGTCGCGGATGGAGTCGGCGAGTTCGGCGTCGATAGCGACGGTGGTCTTTCCCGGTTGGCTGTGCAGTTCGATGGACCGAATCACGGCGGAAACCCGGACACGTCACCCGGTGCCACGATCAGCTTGTCGCCAATGTGTAGCTCGCCGTCTTCGAGGCGGCCGGTCACGAGGACCCACGGTCTGCTCGGGATGCGGTGCACGTTCTCGACGATGAGACGAGTCATGCATGGTCTCCCCTCCACGTCACGACGAAGCCGTCCTCGGCCGCGTACGCCTCATCCTCCAACGGTCCCGTCACGCTCGTGACACGCCCATGCTGATATTGGACGACGTGCACGCTTTCGTGACCGAGCGTTCGTACCAATGTTTCCTCGTCTTGGAAGGCGGCCGGTCCGAGCTGCACGCCGAACGAGTCGGTTCGGGCCAGGTCGTCGAGTTTGCCGTTCAGCCGGCGCAGGCTGTTCAATAACGCCCGTACGAAGCCCTGGATCTTGTCGACCCGCTTCGCGACCAGGGTGGCAACTGGCCGATGACCACCGGGGTGCCGATGCCCAGCGTCAGGCCTTCCTCGGCCAGCCACCGGCCGGACATGTCAACATCGGCTCGCGGTGACACCGCCCCGCCGAACGCGCTGCCATCGACACGTGCCCGCTGACACGCCGCGACACGGCTGCCGCTACATCGAAGAATGCCAATTGACAGGGCGTCCGCCGCCGACGACTTCAGGCTGGCTGTCATTGAGCTCGGTACCTAGCCGGCGCTCAAAGTCAAGCGATCGTCAGAGCATGCGAGCTGACAGAACTCTCACAACGGCGCACTTCACGAGTTCTGTGAGACCGCCGTGGTAGAGGAGCCCTTAACTGACTCGGTCAAGGCACTGACCTGCCCTGTCAGACGTTGTGAGACTTCTGTGAGATCGGCAGGTGTTCGCCAGGGCTGACAAACACCGGTTTGAGGGTGCCGGCGCACCACCGCTACGGGTAGGTGCGCCGATCGGACTGTCTCTCGTGACAGGAGCACCCTCGTCGTAAACACCGACAACATCAACAAGGGCAACGGCGGCGTCTGGACTGAGGCGCGTATCCGCGCCCTCGGCGCCGTCACCGACCTGCCGACCGCCGGGCGCATCTTCGGGCTTGGCCGGTCACTGGCGTACGAACTCGCCAAGCACGATCAGTTCCCGGCCCCGGTGCTACGCGTCGGCACCCGCCACCGCGTACCCGTCGCCGGGATCCTCACGGCCCTCGGCCTACCCGCCGCCGGTGACTTGACCCCGGCGGCGCAGTCGAGCGTCGATCAACTGGGCGCGATCAGAAGCACGGCCACCCACAACGACACCGACCGGGGAGAACCGTGATCAGCGAAGGATCGATCACCAAACGCTGCACCTGCAAGGACCCGACTATAGGCAAACGGCTCAACGCCAGCTTCCCGAAGCTGCGCCGACCGGGCGGCTCGTGGAGCACCATCCACGGCACCTGGGCTACCAACTCGAGCTGCCAACCGCACCGGGACGCAGCCGCCGGCAACTGCGCCGCGGCGGGCTCGACAGCCGCGACGCCGCCCGCTCTGAACTCGATCATTCCCGGTCGCTGCTTGCCCTGGCGAGCGGCGACGAGCACCTCGCGGTGCAGCTCGGCGACCTGCTGGACACCGGGTTTTTCTTCGTCCGGCCGGACGGGCAGCCGTGGCGTCGCAGATCGTCAGTGACCGCTTCGACTACCTCGTCACCGCGAGCGGCCTGCCGCCGGTGCGGCTGCACGACCTGCGCCACTGTGTCGCCACCTATCTGCGCCACGGCGGCGCCGACATGAAAGAGATCCAAGAGGTGCTCGGGCACTCCACGATCGGGCTCACCTCAGACACCTACACCTCCGTCATCTTGGAACTTCGGCGGCCAAACGCGGACGCTGCCGCCAACCTCATCCCGCGTAGGGCGGGATAACGCCATCACGCCGAGGGGTGCGGGAAGCCTCTTGGCGATGCCAGCTCGTGCGCAGCGGCATGTCCGACACGGCGAGCGAGATGAACCGGCAGTTTACGGCGAGCAGGTGTCCCACGCGTCGGTCGCCGAATATGGCGTGGGTCCGGTCGTCGCGGCCCTCCGTTCGGGCCTTTGTCGCCGAGATTAACGTGGACCTATGGCGATAGACGATCTGCCTCTGCCGGTGGTGAATCTCCTCAACGTGCTCGGAGTGCCCTGGCCCTACATCGACGAGGACCAGGTTCGCAGCTTCGCAACTTTGACGCGGCAGTTCGCCACGGCGGTGCGAACGACGCACGAGGACGCCACCCGCACCATCGCGGACCTCGCCGTCGCTTATCAGGGTTCCGCGACGGACGCGATGAGCTCGGGCTGGGCAAAGCTGTCCGGCCGCCACGTCGACGAAATCATCGACGGCAGCCACGTCCTGGCCGACGCGCTGGATGTCGCGGCCGGATACATCGTCGCGCAAAAGCTCGAAGCCATCGCCGTTCTCGTGGGCATGGCGGCCGCGTTCGCCGGTGACCAGGTCGCCGCAGTCGCCACCTTCGGGATCGCGGAGGTCGCGGTTCCAGCGATCATCGAGGGCGCCGAGCGCATCGTGAAGTCGCTGGTCATGGACCTCGAACAGTTCGTCGCCGGCAAGGTGATCGAGGCAGCCGCGGAACCACTGTTCCAGAAGATCGAAGACGCGTTCGCCGGCCTCGACTGGTCCAGGTCGGGCGCCGGGGTGGAGCCGGCGGCCAGCGTGTCGTTGGACGCCGAGGCCGCGCTCGCCCATGTAGCCAAGCTGGAGGAGCACGCCGAAACGATCCGCGGCCACGGGACGCAGTTCCGTACGGCGATCGCGGGTCTCGGCTTCTGATGGCCGGCGGCACTCTTCGCGAGATCCTCGCCAGACTGGGACAGCGTGCGGGTGAGACCGTCGAACGCATCTCCGAGAAGGTCGGCGGAACCTTGCGCGAAGGAGCAGGGCACGCCAGAGACGCCGTGCACAACCTGAGCAAGGCCGATCGTGGGGCCGGGGAGCGTCTGAAGCTGGCCGGCCGATCGCCGCGCGAGCGCTTCACTACGGCGCTGGACGAGCGGGGGCAGACTGCCTACTCCGGTAGCGAACTGGACGATATCCGGGCGCACGGTGATCGTCTCGGTATGACCCCGGAGGAGAGCGCCGACTTCGTCAAAGCAGGCGCCATTCCGAAGACGGGGAAGAAGTATCCGACCCCCCGGCTGCGGATCGAGCCAGACGAGCTCAAGGCTCAGATGGACAACTGGGCTACCGAGGTCAAACCTCGGGGTTATCCGTACCACTTCGAAAGCGCGGAGCAATTCGAGGAGTTCGGTGGAAAACTCAACGAGTTGAGCGAGCAATACGGCCTGCCTCGGGGCAGAACCATCGTGCAGGGTTCCGCACTGCGCACGCCGGCGGCCAAGGATGTCGATGTCGCCGTCATCGTTCCGGATGAGGAGTTCGACAACTATGCGGCTCAGTGCGCGGACGGCATCACCGCCCGAGCTCGTCCGCGCAACCAGGCGGGCCTACTCGCCGACCTCGAAGACCACGCACAGAAGGGCTTCGTTCCGCAGTACATGTTCGACCGACCGGCCGGCGCCACGGAAACGTTCGGGCAGGCGTCGCACCGCCTGCTCGAGGAGTACGGCGTTCCCGACCTGGACTTCTCCGTGATGAAACAATCCAGCGCGATGGCTCTTTACCCGCACCTCGACATCACCAGGGAGCAGCGATGAACGACCGTTCCTACCGCTTCTTCCGCGAATGGGTGCCCACCCCGGAATCTCAACTCCCGGAACACCTGGCGACAAGCCTTCCCGCGTACGCTCGGGGTGTCTTCGCCCCTGACGGGACGCTTCTGTGGACGGAGATGTTTACCCGCAAAGGTCTGGTGCGCATCGAGTACCGCAGCCCGATGGAAGCTCTCCCCGGCGTGCCTTTTGACTTGCGCTTTCCCGCTGGTGTGCTAGGCGACCTGCAATGGTCGGTCCTGCGCAGGTACGACGCGCATGGCGAACTTGTCGGATTCACGGTGCAATTGCAGGACGGCACCGAGCGCGCCGTGTTGGAGGTGTCGTACGACCGCGGGGGCGGCCTGGAGGGCACCACGAAATTCGGGTACGACGCGTCCGGCGATCTGCGTTACCTCTTCGACTATGACCATGACGGCAAGCTCGTCGACCTCTACGATCGGATCGAGGCGAACAGCCCCCGCTTCGAGGTGATACTCAACCAGCTGGTCGACCGCGCCTTCTACACCCAAGGCAGCACATTGCCCGTCGCCTACTCCTCCGAGCAGGCCGACATCCCAGGCACGATCGTCCGGCACGAGCTCGACCGCCCAGACCCCGTCCTCCCCTTGACCGGGCCCAGATGAGTCGCACGGTCGTCGTCGGCGACATCCACGGATGCTTCGACGAACTCGTCGAGCTGCTCGATGCCCTCCAGCTGCAGCCGGACGACGTTCTGGTGGCCGCCGGCGACGTGGTCGACAGGGGTCCTTCGCCCGGCAAGGTGGTCGATTTCTTGCGTTCCCGGACACACACTGTCGTGATCATGGGCAATCACGAGCGCAAACACGTACGCGGCATCTTCTCGTACGCGCAGGAGATCACGCGCCTGCAAATGGGTGACCACTACGCCCCGGCGGTCGAATGGATGAGCACCCTGCCGTACTTCTTCGAGAACGAGCACATCCGCGTCGTGCACGCCGCCATGATCCCGGGAATCCCCCTCGCCTATCAGAAGGAGGAGATCCTCTGCGGCTCGACCAGCGGCGAGAAGGAGCTGCAGACGCTCTTCCCGGGGCAACGGTGGTACGACCGGTACACCGACGCCAAGCCGGTCGCGTTCGGCCATCACGTAGTCGGGCCGTCGCCGATGATCCTCGACGGCCGGGTCTTCGGCCTCGACACCGGAGCCTGCCACGGCGGCCGCCTAACCGCACTGAGCGTCCCCGACTTCACGATTCACTCGGTCGAAGCGCGGGCCGACCACTGGTCCGTCGTCAAGCGCCAGTGGCAGCTGCCCGTTCTCAAGCAGAAGGATTGGCTCGACTTCACCTGGACCGAGCTGGACGAAACGATCGCCCGGTTCTCCGCCGATCCCGCCGCCCGTCGCTGGCTGGTCGAGGTCTCGGCCTGGGCGGCAGAACTGAGGGCACTGATCCCGGCGCTGGCCGCTGCGGCGCAGATGCTCGCCGACGAGCTCTCCACCGAGCAGATCCGGGCCCACCCCGCCGCGGCTATCCTCTTTCAGGCGCGGAACGGCCGGCTCAATCTGGACCGTCAATGCTCGACGCCCCGCAAGACCATCACCCTCGCGACCGCACTGGACCTAGCCACACCAGATCTGCCGAATTGACCAGATCAGGCAGAGCCGCGGTGGCCTACTTGGAACGATTTCTTCAGCGAACCTGGGAAAAGTAAGGAGACCCGGTGTTCGAGCCTGACAAGAGCCGGTCACTCGAAGAGATCGAGGACGACCGCTGGGGCGACCCGCCGGCCGACGCGACCCGTTTGGTCACCACGGCGTACGCGCTGCGCAAACGTCCCGTCGGCGCACTCGACGCTGAAGGGCTGCGGCTGCTCATCTCGCAGCAGATCGGGCTCGACACCCTCGTCCCGCTGGCGCTCGACCAGGTCGAGCAGGATCCACTTGCCGAGGGCGACTTCTATCCGGGAGACCTCCTTGACGCCCTGATCCGGCGCGTACCCGACTCTTACTGGCAGGCGCACGAAGATCAACGTACGCGCGTGCGCACCGTGGCCCAGGCTCTGGACCCGGAGGAGACCTTCGACGTTCTATACAACCGCGCCACCGAATTCCTCCGTCGATAGAGCTACGCCAAACGGCCGGAGCGCCACGCGCCGGGCCTCCCTGCCAGCGGGAGGTCCGGCGACGCTGCCACGGCGGGGTCCGGCTCGCGAACCGTTCGCCATGGTGCCGACCGGGAGCCCGGCGGGTGCACGAACAGTCGCTCCGCTGTCGCAACGGTCAAGTCGACCGCAACAAGAGCGACGGCGGACGTAAAGGCACTGGTCAGCACGCGTATAGAGGAACGGCGGAGCACCATCGGAGCACTACGGTCCCGGATTCCGGAAGCGGAACCACCGCACCGTGGGGTTTCCGGGGCTCGGCCCCAGAGCAGAAATGCCGAGTGGCCCCGGTCCGCGCATTCCGCGGACAGAGGCCACTTGGACACTCGGCGCGCCCGAAGGGACTCGAACCCCTAACCTTCTGATCCGTAGTCAGATGCTCTATCCATTGAGCTACGGGCGCTCAGTGCTCCGCCAGCATACACACCGGCCTTACACGCGGAGACTCCGGGATTCGAACCCGGGAGGGGCTTTAAAACCCCAACCGCATTAGCAGTGCGGCGCCATAGACCAGACTAGGCGAAGTCTCCACGGCAGCCCGCAAGCTGCCGACGCTTGAGGATACCGGACCCGGTCACGGCCACACAAAGAGGTTGCCCACCTCGCGCGCGGCGGGCTTGCGCACCGGACTCCAGCAGGTGAAACGCGAGCTTTACGACTAGGCTGCGTCGGCATGGAGGAGAAGCCGCCCAGCGAGCGTCGCGGTCGTTCCGTCCGGCCCGCGTTCAGCGCGCCCGCGGAGCCCGCGCCGAAGGATAAGCCGTCCGCTCCGGCGCCGCGCCGACCTGCGAAGTCGGCGCCGGCGGTCATGTTTCAGCCGCCGAGTGTCGAGAATCACCCGGGCGAGGGTTCGGGCCGTTCCTCCACGAAACCGCCTTCCCGTACGCGGCGGAACTCCGCCGCTGGATCTGGACAAAACACCGAATCGTCGCAGGAAGCAAGCGAGCCTCGGCCCCAGGACGAGGGCGAGGGCCAACGGGAGATCCCGAACCAGAGCGGCTCGCCGAAGACCGAGCCCGCTGCCGAGGCGCCGGCACCCCCGACTACACCGGTGCCGGACGGCGATGCCGCGGCGCCGGACAGGCGCGCTCCGGTAAAGAAGGCAGCACCCGCGAAGAAGGCGGCCGCAGCCAAGAAGGCCGTCCCCGCCAAGAAGGCCGTCCCCGCCAAGAAGGCCGTCCCCGCCAAGAAGGCCGCGCCGGTCAAGAAGGCCGCCCCGGCCAAGCGGGCCCCTCGCAAGACCGCCCCGGCCAAAGCCGCCGCGCCCGAAATCGAGTCCGTCGCGCCCGTTACGCCTGTCGAGCCGGTCACGTCTGCCGCGCCGGACGCGGCTGTAGAGCCGATCGAGCCGGTCGAGCCCCAGACTCCGCCGACCGAGCCAGAGGCCGCCGCCACATCACCAACGCCCCAGCCCGCGCAAACCGAGCCCGTGCAACCCGACCTCCCAGAGCCCGAGCCTGCCGCCACGCACCCGGCCCGCGAGCAAGCCGCCCCCGAGCCCTCGGCCCCCGAGCCCCGCACCTCCGAGCACGCCGCCCAGGAGCACGCGACCCCCGAGCCCCCCACCCCAACAGCCGACCGCCCCACCCGCACCGAGCCCGGACCCACCCTGACAGCCGCCAACCCCGGCCACGCCCCCGAGCTCCTGGCCCTGGCCGCCGTCCAGACCATCGGCCCGCGGGCCCGCGACTGGTCCACCCGCACCCGCGCGGCCTACCCCACCGCCTCCGATCGCGCCCTGGCCCGCCTGGCACGGCAGCAGTTCACCCGCTTCGGCAGCCTGGCCGGCGTCGTCGGCGCGGTCGCCGGCTCGTATGCGCCGATCACCCTGCTCGGCACGACCCCGATTGCGCACGCGGAGATCGTGTTGCACCTGGCCGCGGCGTACGGTCTGGATCCCACCGACCCGCAGCGCGCCGCGGACCTGCTGGTCCTCACCCGCGTTCACCCGACGAGGTCGGCTGCCGAGGCGGCCCTCGCCGAGGGCCGCGGCGTCAGCGGCTCGGTCTGGCGGCTCGGCCGCACGATCGCCAGCCGGACCGGCGGCTGGGCGGCCCTGCGCCTGGTGAACCGCTACTTCCCCGGCACGAGCCTGCTTGCGACCGCGTTGACCAGCACGGCTTCGGCGCAGATGATCGCCGCCCGGGCAGAGGAGTACTACAAAAAAGAGGCGTACGACAAGAACTAGACCCAGCTCAGCCACGAATGCGGCAGCAGCGCATAGCCCACGAACGCCGCGATATCCAGGATGCTGTGCGCCACGATCAACGGCATCACCCGCTTGAACCGCAGGAAGAACAGCGCGAACACCACCCCCATCACCGCGTTCCCGACGAACGCCCCGTACCCCTGATAGAGGTGGTACGACCCCCGCAGCACCGCGGACGCCACCACGATCCACCCCAGCGGCACCTCCAGCGACCACAGCCGGACGATCAGGTAGCCGACCACGATCACCTCCTCGAGCACCGCGTTCTGCACGGCCGCCATGATCAGTACCGGTACCGTCCACCAGGCCGACTGCAGCCCCGACGGCACGATCCGGGCGTTCAGGCCGGCCAGCTGCGCCACGTACACCAGAAGCAGCCCGGGAATCCCGATGCAGGCGGCGAGCAACGTTCCCCAGCCCAGGTCGAAGCCGGGCCGGTCGGCCGTGAGGCCGAGGGTCCGGCGCACCGGGATCTGGTCGCGCATCAGCAGATAGAGCGCGAGCGCCACCGGCACCAGGTCGAAGAAGATCCCGAGCAGCTGGTACGTGAGGTCCAGGTACGGCCGCGCCGACTGGGACGCGTTGAGCACCGCGGCCTGCTGGGAGAGCGGCTTGCCGGCGGTCAGCTTGGCGACCAGCGACACCACGGCGTAGACGGCCGACTGACCCAGCGACAACAGCAGCACGATGACGATTTCGACGGTGAGCACGCGCCGCGTGGGCTGGGCTCGATCAAGGGTCACGCCGACCACTCTAGGATCGATCACTCGAAGGAGGGCGCTCGCTAAGCACAAACGGACCTATCCGGGCAAGCGACGCGCCGCAGACTGAGATGAGTCGCACTTTTCGTGCGTCGGCTACCCGATGGAAATGCCCAGGCTGAACCCCATGGGAGACCTCGCACGCTTGCTCAAAGAGAGCTGGAGCCTCGTCGAGGAGCATCAGGAGAAGGTCGCCGGTTACTTCTACGCTCGGATGTTCCTTTCCTACCCGAACCTACGCGAGCTGTTCCCGGTGCAGATGGACCTGCAGCGCTCCCGCCTGCTGCACGCGATCGTGACCGCGGTGCAGACCCTGGACGACCCGGAGAAGTTCGACGACTACCTGCGCGGACTGGGCCGGGATCACCGCAAGTTCCACGTGGAACCGGCACACTACGAGGTGGTCGGGGGCGCGTTGATCGAGTCGATGCGGACGTACGCCGGCGAGCAGTGGAGCATCGAGTACGACCAGGCCTGGGCCGATGCGTACGCGGTGATCGCGGCCCGGATGCTCGCCGGCGCGGACGCCGACCCGAACCCGCCCTACTGGTACGCGGAGGTGGTCGCGCACGACCGCCGCTCCCAGGACATCGCCGTCTTCACCGTCCAGCCGCTCCAGCAGCTCGAGTTCCGCGCCGGCCAGTACCTGAGCATCGAGACGCCGAAGTACCAGCCGCGGCTCTGGCGCACGTACTCGATCGCCAACGCTCCCCGCCGGGACAACACCCTGGAGTTCCACGTCCGCGCGGTCGGCGCCGGCTGGGTGTCCAGCGCGCTGGTCCGCCGGCTCGCGATCGGCGACATGATCAAGCTGGCCGCGCCGATGGGCTCGATGACCCTGGACCGGCGCTCGACCCGGGACGCGGTGTTCATCGCCGGCGGCACCGGGCTCGCGCCGATCAAGTCGCTGCTGGAGGAGCTGACCCGGTACAACCGGACCCGCTGGGTGCACGTCTTCTTCGGCGCGCGCAACCGGGAGGACCTCTACGACCTGGCCGACCTCAACCGGCTCGCGGCCCGCTACCCCTGGCTGTCGGTGGTCACCGCCTGCAGCGAGGATCCGACCTTCCCCGGCGAGCAGGGCAACATCTCCGATGTGGTCGCCCGGTACGGCCCGTGGAGTGATCACGACTTCTTCGTGTCCGGCTCCGGCCAGATGGTCAAGTCGACGCTGAAGACGCTCGCCGAGCTGCAGGTGCCATCAATCCGGATAAAGTACGACAGCTTCTCGGACGTGGACTAGTAATCCCAGGGCTTCCCGGTCTGCCGGTACACCGCGACCGGCACCAGGTTCGACTCCGCGCTCATCCGGTCCACATACAACCGGCCCTCGAGGTGGTCGATCTCATGCGCCACCAGCCGGGCCATCGCCCGCTCGAACGACGTGATCACCCGGGTCCCGTCGTAGCGGGCGTGCTCGACGTCCACCCGTAACGGGCGGCGCACCAGGCCGCGGTAGTCGAAGAACGACAGGCATCCCTCGTACTGCTCGTCCCGCTCGATCGACTCGCCGACCACCCGCGGGTTGAGCAGCACGATCGGCTCGGCGCCCGGCTCCGGGCCGCGCACCACGGCGGCCGCCACCGACCGGCCGATCTGGGGCGCGGCCAGCCCCACGCCCTTGCTGAAGTCGTGCAGGTCCTCGAGTCGACGCAGGGCGCCGAGCAGCGCGCTCACCGCCTCGCGTGCCGCGCCCTCCTCACGCGGCAGCTGGAAGTGCCGGGCGCGCTGGCGGAGCAGGTCGGAGCCGCGCTGCACGATGCCGATCCCGCGCATCTGCTGCGAGGCACGCGGCCGGCCGTTCTGCTCGGCAGGAGCGAACTCGGCGTACGACGGCGCCCCCGGCCCCCGGAACCGCCACTCCAGCCGGTAGCGCGCGTTCAGCTGCGGCGCGTCGGTCGACCACTCGAAGATCGCCCGGTGCCGTTCCTCGTGCCGCTCCAGCGGGGTCCGCACCGGCACCTCCGCTGCGAGCGACGTCTCCACGCCCCAGACCTGCGGGTCGAACCCGGCCGGGAAGTCGAGCCGCACGGTCAGCCGGCGGGTCGGCAGGCGCACCGCCCGCTGGAACCACTGCCCCCACTTCTCGATGCCGACCGAGTACGCGTACTCGATCACCGTCCGCTCGCCCGGGTAGAGCGGGAACTGCCCCCGGTCGTTGGCGAACAGCAGCCAGACCTCCTTGGCCGCGTCCCGGTCGAGCTTGACCCGCCAGTGCATGCGCTCGCTGGCCGCCCCCTCGCCGGCCAGCGCCTCGAGCGCCATCTCGTCGAAGGTCAGCGGGTGCTCCCGGTGGTGCCGGTTGGAGCCGGCCGGGTCGTGCGGGTAGCGGTCCACGGCGATCTTCACGAGGTACCGCGTGACGGGCTCGGCGCCCGCGTTGTAGAGGTTGCGCCGCACCCGGCAGCGGTAGAGGTCGTCCTCGTACCGCAGCTCGGCGACCTCCTGCTCGACGATCAGCCCGGTGCCGGGCGGCAGCCACTGGACCGGCACCGGCGGGTCGCGGTGGAAGGCCGACCCGCGGGCGTGGCGAAGCTCGTCGTACTCCTGGAAGCGTTGCCAGATCACCCCGCCGGCGGCCAGCACCGCTTCGGCCCGGCGGGCGAAGTCTTCGGTCGGCTTATGTCGCCGCCCCTCGACATGGCTCACATAGGAAGGGTCGAACCCCATGCGCGCGGCAAGCTGCTTCTTGCTCATCCCGCGCTCGACTCGCCAGTGCGCCAGCGCCGTCACAAATTGGTCAGCGGCCCGCTCGACGGGCGAGGTGGTCATCATCGATGTCCCCTTCGCGACGAGAACTTCAGTGTCCCCGCCGCGTCATGTCCGCAAGGTGCTAGTAGCGCTTTGCCGACAGGTACCTTGACAAATCCGGCAACGCATCAACGCCGAGTTAGGCAACCCTTGCCGAGGGTATTCGTCCGAAAGAACGGGGTTGCAGGTATTGGTTAGGCTACCCTTAGAGGTGTACGGTAGGTCGTCTCGAGCCGGACAACGATGACGTTTGACGAGGTGGAAGCGGTGACCATCATCTATATGTTGCCGCGGAGTGGCAGCAGTCGGTGACCACAGCCCTCGAAACGCGATCGCTCCGGCCGCTCTCCCCGATCACCGCCACACTGCGCGCGATGTTCGGCACCAGCACCGCGATCCCCGGCCTCGCCCCCGACCTCCTGGTCACCGACACCGCCGCCTGGCGGCCGACGTCGCTGCTGGCCGGCGACGGTCTGACACTGCTGCTGGAGTCGGCCGGCGCCCGCTGGAAGGCGCAGCCGCACGCCGCCGCGGCGCTCGCCTGGAAGGCGTACACCTATTGGCTGGCCCTGCCCGCCGTGCTCGGTTACGCCTCGGCCCGTCGCATCCCGTTGCTGACCAGCACGAACGTGCTCATGCACTTCCGTGACTCGCGCCCGCTGGTCACCCTCGGCCTGCACCCCGGCACCCCGATCGCGGTGCTACCCACCGACCCGCTCGCGTTGTCGAACCTTCCGCAGATCCGCGTGGTCCCCGACGAGGACGCGCTGCTCGCCGAGCTTCGCCGGTCGCTTCTCGACGAGCACCTCACCCCGCTGCTCAACAGCATCCACGACCGCGTCCGCCTGGGCAAACGCACCCTGCTCGGCTCGCTGTCCTCCGGCGTCGCCTACGGCATCCTGCGCTCGGCCGACGCCCTCCCCGGCTCCTCCGCCGAGACGATCGGCCGCCTGCATCGCGCCCTCGGCGTCGAGGAGCTGATCGAGCTGGTCCCCGATCAGTCCGGCCGGCTCGACGTCCAACGCAAGACCTGCTGCCTGGCCTTCACCCTGCCCACCCCGAAGATCTGTCAAGGCTGCTGCATCAAAGACGTATGGTGAAGTTCAAGATCAAAGTTCAAAGATACGGGATTTACGTCGAGTCCCGCTTTGACGAGCCCGGCACCGTCGTTGGTCACTCTCCTCGCGCGGCCGCCGGGTTGTCCTGCATGGCCAACGCCTAATACCGCGTGCCGGTCGGCGGTGGCACCTCGTTCAGCGTGGCAAGGTCCTCATCGGACAACCTGATCGCCGCGGCGCCGGCGTTGTCGTGCAGGTACTTCGGCGTCTTCGTGCCCGGGATCGGGATCACCCGGGGCCCCTGGGCGAGCACCCACGCGAGCGCCACCTGCGCCGGCGTGACGTTTCGCCGGGCGGCCACCTCGCGGACCCGGCCGACGATCGCCAGGTTGGCCTCGATCGCCTCGCGCTGGAAGCGAGGCAGGCGGCGGCGGAAGTCGTCCTCGGGCAGGTCGTCGAAGGACGCGAACCGGCCGGCCAGGAAGCCCCGGCCGAGCGGCGAGAACGGCAGGAACGCGATCCCCTGCTCGGCGCAGTAGGGCAGCACCGCCTCCAGCGGATCGCGGGTCCACAGCGAAAGCTCGGACTGCACCGACGCCACCGGGTGCACGGCCTGCGCCCGCTTGATCTCGTCGACGGTCACCTCGGAGAGCCCGATCCGGCGGGCCTTGCCGGCCGCGACCGCCTCGGCCATCGCACCCCAGGACTCCTCGATCGGCACCTCCGGGTCGACCCGGTGCAGCTGGTAGAGGTCGACGTGGTCGGTCCGCAGGCGGCGGAGACTGCCGTCGATCGACTCGCGGATGTACTCGGGGCGGCCGTTGCGGACCGCGCCCGGGGAGTTGCCGCCGGGCGTCGAGCCGAGCGCGGTGACCAGGCCGACCTTGGTGGCCAGCACGGCCCGGTCGCGGTGCCCGCCGGACAGCGCGCGGCCGACCAGCTCCTCGTTGTCGTGCGGCCCGTACACGTCGGCGGTGTCGATCAGTGTCATGCCCAGGTCGAGCGCCTGATGGATGACCGCGATCGAGGTGGCGTCGTCCCGGGCGGCCGCCATGTCGTACGCGTGGGTCATGCCCATGCAGCCAAGACCGATCACCCCGACCTCGGGGCCGTTGTCGCCAAGAGTGGTCGTACGCATGCCCCTATCCTTTCGCTACTGCGCGACAGCCACTACGAGATAAACGGTGAACCCGGCCACCACCGGCCCCGCCGCCAACCGGCCCAGCCAGGCCGCCGCGACCGCGTCCAGCAGCACGCCCGCCTCGACCGCCCGGTCGGTGTTGCGCCGCAGGCCGAGAATCCGGTCGGCGGTGCCGAAGTCGCGGAACAGCACCGGGATCGGCTCGACCGAGCGCACCCGGAAGCCGGCCCGGACGCACAGCCGGGGCAGCTCGCGCCCGATCGTGGCGTTCCGCACCCGGCCGGCGACGAACCTGGCGAACGCCCGGCTGGTCGCCACGTCGTCGTCGGCCACCGCGAGGGTGTCCCAGTCCGGCTCGGCCGTCCCGAACAGCCCGCCCGGCCGCAGCACCCGGCGCACCTCGCCGACCGCCGACTGTGGATCGCGTACGTGCTGAAGCATGCGATCGGCCCGGGCCCGATCCACCGACGCGTCCGCGAACGGCAGGTCGTGGATGTCCCCCGCCCGCACCTCGACGCCGGCCGTGGCGGCGTGCCGCCGGCGCGCCTCGGCCAGCATCAACGGATCCCGGTCGACACCGATCACCGACCCGCCCGGCCCGACCGCGTCGGCGAGCCGGCCCAGATCGGTGCCCGGCCCGCAGCCCACATCCAGCACGATCTGCCCCGGGTGCAGGTCGAGCCCGACCACCGAGCGGCGCTTGTAGTCGACCCCGACATCCGTGGCCGCGGCCGTGTCCATGTAGCTGATCTGATCGGTCATCCGCCCACCGAAACACAGCGGTTCCGCCGGTTGGTGAAGCTCCTGTGCAGATCCCGTGATCACCCGGTCGACGCTACGTCCGGCCGGCCGATCCTGGCAGGTTCGGGCATCACCGGGCGCCGGGGGCCCTGCGCCGGGCGCAGGTGCCACACCAGCAGGCCGATCAGCAGCAGCGTCATCAGCGGGGCGCCCGGGAACTTCACGAAACGCGCCAGCCCGCTGCCGTCGGCGAGCACCAGCAGCGGTCCGGCCGTGGCCGTTGCCATGATCAGCCCGGTGCGGATGGTGGTGGCGGCGAGCAGGGCCAGCGGCCAGTACGCGTACCAGGGGTGGAAGTAGGGCGCGAGCGCCACCGTGGCGGACAGCGCGAGGGCGGCCCCGCGCAGCGCCGAGGCGCCCGCGTCGGCGGCCCGCCCGGCCGGGCCGCCCAGCCGGTTGAGGAAGCGGCCGGTCGCGCCCAGCCGGTCGCCGGACCCACCCCACCGCGCGCTGCGCCAGCAGAGCGCGACGACGAGCAGCACGAACAGCAGGAACGCCAGCACGCGGACCACCGGCACCGCGTCGAAGTCGGCGTAGACCAGCCTGCCCAGGTACGTCGCGGTCATCCCGACCGCGGTCGGCGGCGAGGTGAACTGCACCAGGTCCCTGGTGTCGACCATGGCGCCGACCCAGCCGTAGCCGAGGCCGGAAGCGATCGTCACGCCGAGCATGGCCGCCGCCGCGCCGCCGCCGACCAGGCCGCCGGCGAGCAGCGCCTGCCGCCACCGGTACGGCCGCGCCAGCACGAGCAGCACCGCGAACGGGACCACCACGATCGCGGTCACCTTGATCGCCACGGCGAGCCCGAGCAGCAGCCCGCCCACGACCAGACATCCCCACCCGTCCCGCCCCACCGCCGCTCCGGGCCGCAGCCCCGCTGCCGCCGCGCCGACCGAGCGGGCAGAGAGGGCCGCGCCGCCCGAGCGTGCGGAGCGTGCCGCGCCGAGCGCGCCGGTGGAGCGGGCCGCGCCGAGCGCGCCGGTGGAGCGGGCCGCGCCGAGCGCGCCGGTGGAGCGGGCCGCGCCGAGCGCGCCGGTGGAGCGGGCCGCGCCGAACGGGCCGGCCGGGTCGAGTGGCGCGCCCAGCGTGACCAGCGCCAAACCGGCGACGACCAGGCCGATCATCAGCGCGTCGTTGTGTGCCCCGCCGATCAGGTGCACGCCGACCAGCGGACCGGCCAGCGCCACCCACCACGCCCGGGCCGGCGGGATGCCGCAGCGCCGGGCCAGCACCGGCAGACCGGCCGCGACGCCGACCAGGCCGAGCAGCGTGAGCAGCCGAAAGAACACGACAATCAGGACGAGTGAACCGCCGGCGACCCGCACCCCGGCCGCGGACAGCAGCACGAACAGCGGCCCGTACGGCGCCGCCGTGTCCCGCCAGATCGGCGAGACGCCGTCGATCCACGGGCAGTCCAGCGCGTCGATCCCGTGCGTGTAGGGACTGATCCCGTGCGCGTACAGATAGCCCTGGCAGGCGTACGAATACACGTCGCGGCTGCCGTCGGGCGGGATGACCAGGAACGGCGCCGCCCACAGCGCCGCCGTGCGCAGCGCCCAGCGACCGGACGGGACACGGTCCCGGGCCGCCCACCACGCGTACCCGAAGATCGCCGTGCCCACCAGCCAGCCGAGGAGAATGCCGGGGCCGTGGGGGCCCGTCGCGATGGTCAGCGGCGTGGCCGCGAGATTGCCGTGCGGCAGCGCCCCGCCGAGCCAGGCGACGACGGCGAGGAGCACCGCGGCGGCGAGGCCGAGGTACCGGAGCTGGACGAGGCGCGCCACCCACCGATGCTCACGAACCTAGGTGTCCGGGAGGCCGGGATGGGGGAAACGCCAGGGGGCGGTCCGGCGACCGCCACCCCACTCAGGAGATGTCGGGGCCGGTGAGCACGGTGTTCGGGTCGTCCACCAGGCTGCGCACGTCCCAGACCCAGGCGCCACCGTTCCACGTCGGCTCGAAGCCCAGCAGATCGCTCATCATGCGCAGCATCTCGATGTCGCGGACCTGGGGCGTCATCATGATCACGCCGGCCTTCCAGTACCGGAGATCGGCGAGGGTCATCTCCCGGCGCGTGTCGGTGATCTCCGGGATCGGGTTGCCCTTCTTGATCGATGCCATCAGCCCGCTGGTCGGCCGCCACGGCGGCTCGAAGATCGCCGTGTGGTCGTTCGGGTTCAGCGGGTTCTGGGCGGGCAGCAGTGCGTACGCCCCGGCGATCCGCATGTCCTGGCCCGTGGCGGCGCTCCACCGCAGCGGGTCGGAGTAGCTCGAATCCGGCAGCGGCAGGGTGACCACGGTGTGGTCGTCGTCGACGTACTTCTTCCACTCGCCGGACGAGATGAAGGCCGGGGTCGGCGTGAGCGGCGCGGTCCTGACCGGGGTGGGCGCCAGCGGAACCAGCGCCATGGCCACCGCCGTGATCATCGCGAGCCGGACCGGGCCGCGGGCGGACGGCTGCGCCTTCATCAGCTCGCCGGCCCGCTGCACGCCGAGCGCGAGCAGGATGCCGACGACCGGCGCGATGGCCATGGCCCAGCGGGTCGGCACGGCGGAGTTCAGCACCGGGACGCTGTGCAATACCGCCCAGATGCCCGGAACACCGGTGTTGATCCCATTGACGAAAATTCGCGGCCCGAGGGACATCGCGGCGTACAGCAGGGCCACGATCCCGAGTGCGACAACGACCGCCCGGCGACGCATCCAGACGATCAGGCCGAAGAACAGAATGACCAGGCCCCAGCCGAAGAACGCGTTCTCCTCCTGCACATTCTGGGCCAGCCGCTCGGCGACCGCCGAGTTACCGGCGACCGACCGGGTGGAATATGCGGTGAACGAGCCGAGGTCGGCCCCGAAGTTACGGACGAACTGCGGCAGCCCGTGATAGCTCTGCGGCCCGAAAAACTGAACGGACAGCGGATAGGCGAGTACCGCAACGGCCACTGTCGCCGTGACCAGTAGACCGCGCAGGAAAACGCGCGCCTCACCGCGGTGCCGCTTGCGCCGGACCACCGCCATGATGGCGCAGAAGACGCCCAGGCCGACCGCGGTCATGAACAGGATCTCGAGGTTGATGAAGGCCTGCCAGACCAGCAGGCCGGCCAGGATCAGCCCGTTGCGCAGGGCACGTCCCTCGCGGAGCCGCAGCGTGCGCCAGATGATCAGCGGGACCAGGAATTGCGAGACGATGTTCGGGTGGCCGCCGGCGTGCGACACCATGCTCGGTGCGAATGTGCAGAACAGAGCGCCCACCCAAGCGGCGAGCCGAGAACGCACGAACTGCCGGGACAGCACGAAATACCACGAGATACCGGTGAGCGACAACGCGAGAGTGAGAAATACGTTGAACGCCACATGTGGCCCGAACAACAGGGTCACCGGAGTCAGCGGCAGTGAAACGGCCAACACCGAGGTGTTGGCCATCATGTTCACCCCATCGGGGTAATTCATGCGATCCGAGAAGAACGGATAGGCGCCGTCGGAGATGACTCTCGCTCCGTGCGCAAGCATCCACTCAAAGAAAGCCTGATCCTGCGGGTCGGTGGCCGAACCATGATCAGGATTGAGCCATAGCGAGGATGTGACGTAGAGCGCTACAGCGACGAAAGTCACTGTTGCAAGAACGTCCCGCCAGTTGAGCCGGCGCCACACCCGCAGCCGGCGGCCGACCTTCTCCTGCTGCTCAGGGGCGGCCTCGACATCGGGTACGGGAGAGACCGGCGCGACCGTGTCGACACCCGCATCCAGGGCCCGCAGCTCGGCGTCCAGATCCTCGGGGTCGGTCACTTGACGGGGCGGCAGAACGTTGCCGCCGGCCGACTGGCCTGTCGAGTCAATACCCGTAATCGTCATAGCATCGGCGAGCCTAACCGAGGTTGGTAACGTTGTTGTGTCGAGCGGGCCATGCGTGATCGAGCCGATATGAACGTTGTATTCCGGGCATCCGCAGGTCGGCCCGACATGCTCGCCAACCTCCCCGTGTACCCCGACCGCCTATGTCTCAATCAGGCAAATAATGCGTGGCCGGGGGCCGCTCAACTTTCGGATTCGGGTCTCGGATGGTTAACTCGTTCGGTCCCGCTGTCAGCTTCGATCCGGCAAGACGAGGGAACCTTACTTATGGCAGACATCACTGGAGACCAGCGGATCCAGTCCGAAGTGCTCGAGGGCCTTGCCACGGCCGTGAACCACCGCCGGTGGTTCGTCGAGCTCGCGCTCCCGTACCTGGGAGACAACCCGATCGAGATCGGCAGCGGTCTCGGCGACTACGCGATCGAGTGGGCTGAGCACCTTCCGCGGTTCACGGCGACCGAAGCCGACCCCGACCGGCTCGTGCAGCTCAAGGAGCGCATGGCCAGCTATCCGAACATCGACGTTCGCGAGATGCTGCTGCCCGCGGCCGACGCGAACGGCGAGTACAGCGCCGCCGTCTCGTACAACGTGCTCGAGCACATCGAGGACCACGTCGGCGCGCTGCGCAGCATGGCCGAGCTGGTCCGCCCGGGTGGCCGGGTCATCCTGATCGTGCCGGCCTTCATGTTCGCGATGAGCCAGGTCGACGTCGCCACCGGCCACATCCGGCGCTACACCAAGAAGTCGATGCGCGCCGCGATGAGCGAGGCCGGTCTCGAGATCGAGAAGCTGCACTACGCCAACGCGCTCGGCCTCATCGGGTACTACGGCGCCACCAGCATCTTCAAGCTGGCGCCGAAGGAGGGCCCGATGGTCAAGGTGTACGACTCGCTCGTGCTCCCGGTGACCAAGTTCGCCGAGCAGGTGGTGAAGCCGCCGTTCGGCCAGTCCGTCTTCGTGGTGGCACGCACCCCGCGCTGACGACGACCTACTCCACGGACAAAGCGGCACGGGACACGATACGCAAGGCCGCCGGGCGAACCCGGCGGCCTTTGTCGTGCGCGCTGTCAGCCGCGGACCTGATAGGTCGGGCGGATGGTGGCCCGGGCCAGGGTGTGGAAGGCCAGGTTGAACCCGACGTACGCCGGGGAGGCGTCCGGGCTGACCTCGATCTTGTCGACGTCGAGCGCGTGCACCGCGAAGATGTACCGGTGCGGCCGGTCGGCCGGCGGCGGCGCGGAACCGCCGTAGTTGCGCTCGCCGTAGTCGTTCCGGACGCAGAACGCACCGCCGGGCAGCGGGTCGACGCCGCGCTCGAGCTCGGTCACGCCGGCCGGCAGGTTGACCAGGACCCAGTGCCAGAACCCGCTGCCGGTCGGGGCGTCGGGGTCGAAGCAGGTCACCACGAAGCCGCGCGTCTCGGCCGGGAAGCCGGACCAGGCGAGCTGGGGTGAGACGTTCTTACCGCCCACGCTGGGGTGGGTGAACATGTCGTCGAGCTGCTGTCCGTCGGTCATGTCCGAGCTGGTCACCGTGAACGACGGGACCGGGGGAAGTAGATCGTACGGATCCGGGTGAACCGGGCGGTCGAGACTCATAACGGTGTCCTCCGGCGAGATGGTGGAAAACCTTCTCCGCATTCCCAAACCATGCCGAGCGTAACCGCTCGGGATGATCGCCAGCGGATACCCCCGCCGTCACCCGTCCGGGTAGCCGCACAGCGCGTGCGGGCGGGTGCCGGGGTACGGGGCCATGCTTCTGTCTGACATCCGACCGGGTGTGTGCGGCAGAGATCCCCGCGCCTGGTGGCGATCACGCAAGTCGGCACTCGCTTTGGAGGCGGGTGCCGACTGCTGTGTGGGGTCTTCCCCGCGCTGTCAGAGGCCGAACATCGGCAGACAGGGCTCAAGACCCTCGATCCGCACCGGGACGGCGCGCGCCTTCGCCCACGCCCCCCGGTCGAGTCGCAGGCGCCGGCCGATCATCGGGGTGCCGCGGATCACGTGCCGCGAGATGCCGTCGTCGGCGTAGCCGAGCTTCCGGGAGACCGCATACGAGGCATGGTTGTCCTCGAAAGCCTCCGACGTGGCAAACCGCGCGCCCAGCCCGGTGAACGCCAGTTCGAGGACGGCCGCCCGCATCTCGGTGCCGATGCCACGGCCCTGCTCGGCACGGCCCAGCCAGGAGCCCGTGCCGACCTCGCGCAGCGTGGCGAACGAGGTCGCCTCCAGGCCCTGGGTGCCGACCACCCCGGCCGTCCGCGATCGCCACGAAATTCAACGACCAATTCTCGGTACGCCACCCGGCCCAGGCGGACCACTGCCACTGCAGCACGCTCGCGGCGACTCGCTCCGGCGGCGCGTCGGTCCATTCCGCGACGAACGGCTGCACGGCCGGATCGTGCACGCCGCCGGCCGCGAGCGCGGCCAACTCGGCGAGCGCATCCAGACCCGGCACCCGCAATTCCAGCCGCGGCGTATGCAGCACCAGACCGAACAGCGGCCATTGGTCGGCAATCATGAGCGCGATTATCTCCGGCCCCGGGACCGGCGATCAATGCATTTAGATGCGCTCGATCCGCAATCCGGAATACATCTCCCGATAGACGACTCCGGTGCGATGGTTACCCGCGTCGATCATCATGCCGTGTCCCATGTAGATGCCGACATGCCCGTGGCCCACCACCAGATCGCCGGCCCGGGCCTCGCCACGCGAGATGCTGCGCGCGCGGGCGGCCTGCTCGCTGGAGGAGTGCGGGAGGTGGATGCCGACCTTGGCGTACGCGGACATCGTGAGCCCGGAGCAGTCGAAGCCGCCGTCCCCCGCGCCGCCGCTGCGGTAGCGCTTGCCGAGCTGCGATCGGGCATAGGCGACGACCGCGCTCAGGTTCCCGGCCCGCATCTCGCGGTGCCGGCCTGGACCGGTGCCATGCCGAGCTCCGCCGCCGTGCCGGGTGGCCCGGCCGTCATGCCGGCCGGCCGGGTGCGAGTGCGCCGAGCGGGCACCGCGGGACTCGAACCGGCGCCGCGAATCCGCCGAGGCGGCGCGCGCGGTGCGGGTCGGCCGATCGGTGGAGGGCGTGGCCTTGTGACGGACGCCGGCCGTCCGGCCCGCCGCGGTACGGAGCGTGGACCGCATCGTGCGGGAGGCCCGCTGGGCCTCCACCGCACGCGCCAGGAGGGCGGCCTCCGGGTCGATCCGGGCCGATTCGGCGCGATCCGCGTCGGCCACCGGCGGGGTGTGCGACGAGGCGTGCGGCGCGGCAGCGCTGGCCTGCTCGAGAGGTTCTATGGCCGGCGTGACGACGGCCAGCACGATAGCGCCGACGGTCAGCGCCCGGCGCGCGGACGAACGGTGCAGCGTTGCCTCCGTGGTCGGCCCGGGGCTCTCACGCGAATCCCACCGACGCGGCATAACATTCGGCCGCGCCTGCGCCGCCCGTCGATGGGCGGCAATGGGAACCCGGACTACTGGTCATTTCCGTCGATCATGCCAACACACAACGGGATTCCTTTGGGGCCGAATTCCTACAATCAACCCCACCTCTTCGGAAAAAGAATGCGTTTTGAGGTGTAAATAGCCGCCCGTCGATTCCAGAAATGGCACTCCATCCCGGGCGTGTCACTGTCCGTATCGTGCCCGTTCACGTTTCGTGCGGGCCGAGCCGATAAGTCAGACCTATACCGGCACCCCGGGGTCAGGGCAGCAGCAGTACCTTGCCGACGTGTTCGCTGGACTCCACCAGCTCGTGCGCCTCCTGCGCGGCCGCGAGCGGCAGCGCGTCGTGCACGATCGGCTTGATCGCGCCGGCCTCGACCAGCGGCCACACCGCACCACGCACGCCGGCCACGATGCGGGCCTTGTCGTCGAGCCCACGAGCCCGCAGGCCGGTCGCCGAAATGCGACCGCGCTTGGCCATCAGCAGCCCGAGATCGAGCTCTGCCGAGCGGCCACCCTGGAAGCCGATGATGGCGAGCCGGCCGTCGGGCGCGAGCACCTCGATGTTGCGCCGCAAGTATTTCGCACCAACGATATCGAGCACCACATCGGCGCCACGGCCGCCGGTGAAGTCCTTTGTGGCCGCTACGAAGTCGTCGGTCGTGTAGTCGACGACCAGGTCGGCGCCGAGCCCGGCCAGAACGTCGTGTTTGGACGCCCGCGCCGTGGCGACCACCGTCGCGCCGAGCGCCTTGCCGAGCTGGATGGCGAACGTGCCGATGCCGCTGCCGCCGCCGTGCACCAGCAGCGTCTCGCCCTTGTGCAGGCGGGCGAGGTCCACCACGTTCGACCAGACCGTGCAGGCGACCTCGGGCAGGGCGGCCGCTTCCCGCAGCGACAGGCCGGTCGGCACGGGGAGAAGCTGACCGGCCGGCACGGCGACCCGCTCCGCATAACCGCCGCCGGCCAGCAGCGCGGCCACCCGCTCGCCGACGTGGTGCCCGCTCACCCCGGCACCGACCGCGCTGATCACGCCGGCGCACTCGAGCCCCGGATATTCCGAGGCGCCGGGCGGGGGTGGATAGAAGCCCTGCCGCTGGGACACGTCGGCGCGGTTGACCCCGGCGGCCGTGACGTCGACGACCACCTCGCCCTCGCCGGCCACCGGGTCGGGCACCTCGCGCAGGACGAGCCGTTTGTCTTCGATCACGATCGCGTGCATGGGTTCAGCTTGCCCGACGGGTGTGACAAGAAACGAGGGGGCCCGCGAGCGGCACCCACCACCGCTCGCGAGCCCCCGGCCGGTGCCGGATCAGCCCTTGTAGGCGCCGATGATCTTCGTGTACTGGTACGCCGACTGCGTCACACCGCTGCACGTGTCGTCGTTCGGGTAGCCGCCGGAGCACTGCCGGTCGCGGTTCAACGACCAGAAGGTGAGCCGGGCGATGCCATGCTGCTGCGCGTACGCGGTGATGGTCTGCATGTCGGCGAGGGTGACCACCGCGCCCTCATCGGTGATGCCGTTCATCGAGGAGATGCCGACGTGCTTGTACGCGTCGGCGTCGGACCACCCGTAGGCGGTCTTGAGCCGGTTCTTCAGCCCGTCGGCCGCCTGGACGGTCAGCGCGCCCTGGTTGTTGCCGGTGCTGCCCCAGTCGAAGGTCATGATGCCCCAGCCGTCGACCACCAGCCCGGCCGACGCGGCCCGGTTGATCAGCGAGCTGTCCGGGCCGGTGGTGCCGCTGCCGAGCGTGATGTAGGTGGTGATGCCCGGGTTGTTGGCCTTGATCGTCTTGAGGGCGTCGACCGTCTTCTGCTGGTCGGCCGCGGTGTTGTACGGCGTACCCTCGATGTCGATGTCGATGGCCCTGAGGCCGTACGCACTGATCACCTTCTGATAGGCCGCGGCCAGCGCGGACGCGCTCGAGCAGTAATGCTCGAGCCAGGGGCCGGCGGCCCCGCCGAACGACACCACCACGTCGCCGCCGTTGGCCCGGATCGTGTTGATCGCGGCCTGGTCCTGCCCGCCGGCCAGCGCGCGGCTGCCGTCCCACTTCGGGTCGCAGGTGCCGCTGTTCAGCATGAACGCCATGGTGAACCACTTGACGCCGGTCGCGTTGGTGACCGTGGTCAGGTTCGGCGGGTTGCCCCAGCCGGTGTAGTAGTACGGCGCGACGGCCTTGGCGCCCGGCCCGCCACCGCCGGTCGGCGGCGTGGTGGTCGGCGGCGTCGTGCTCCCGCCGAAGGTCCACTTCTGGTTCGACGTGCCGGTGCAGGTCCACAGCTGGAGCTTCGCCCCGTCCGCGGTGTTCCGGTCCTTGACGTCGAGGCACTTACCGTTCGAGTTGATCAGCGAGCCGCCGGAGAGGCTCCACTTCTGGGTCGCCACCGAGTCGTAGCAGTCCCACATGTGCACGACCGCGCCGTCCGCCGCGGAGTTGTTCGCGACGTCGAGGCACTTGCCCTTGATCTGCACCGAGCCGTTGTCGGCCAAGGTCACGGTCTGGTTGGCCGAGCCCGCATAACAGGTCCACAGCTGCGGCTGCGTCCCGTTGGCGGTGTTGCCGCCGGTGAGATCGAGACATTTGCCGTCGAGCGAGCTCACCAGCGGTCCGGCACTTGCCGCCGACGCGGTGGTGATGCCCAGGATGCCCATCGTGGCGACGACCGCCAGGCTGGACACGATCACGATGAGCCGCCTCATGCCGGCACCGTCCACTTCTGGTTGGCGGCGCCGGTGCAGGTCCAGATCTGCAGCTTCGCACCGTTGGCGGTGTTGTTGTCCTTGACGTCCAGGCACTTGCCGGACGCGGAGTTGATCAGAGCGCCGCCGGAGGCGGACCACTTCTGCGTGGTGACCGTCGAAATGCAATCCCACAGGTGTACGACGCCGCCGTCCGATGTGGAGTTGTTGGCGACGTCGAGGCACTTGCCGAGGCCCCGGACCGTCCCGTCGGCGCCGACCGTCCACTGCTGGTTGGCGTTACCGGCGGTGCAGTCCCACAGCTGCGGCTGGTTGCCGTTGGCCGTCGAGCCGTCGGTCACGTCGAGGCATTTGCCACCGAGCCCGGTGATCGTGCCTGTTTTGTCCCCGGTCCCGCCGCCGCTGCCTTGCGTGCCGCTCCAGGTGAAGGTGGCACTCGTCTTGGTGGGGAGGCTGTACGTGAAGGACTGCCCGCCCCAGTTGACCTTGATCGACTGGGTGCTGCCGCTGGTGTTGTACGCGATCAGCGCCTTCGACCCGTCGCCGTTCTTGAAGGCGACGTTCGGCACCGTCCCGTTGGCCGTCGAGTCGATCCGCACCGCGCCCGGCTTCACGAACTTGGTGAGGTGACCCATCGTGTAGTACTCGACCGTGTAGTCGACCTGCCCGCGCCGGCTGTCGTTGCGGTGCACGGTGACCAGGCCGGTACAGGTGCCGCAGCCGCCGTTGTGCGGCCCCATCGCCTCGTCCACGGCGAGCGACCACTTGGTCCAGCTACGACCCCAGTTGCGGAAGTAGTCGATCAGGTCGCCCATGTCCTCGGCCTGCTGGTTCGACACCCAGGTGCCGCCGGAGTGCTCGGTCATGTACGCGTTCACCGACGGGTACTGGTTGTGCACGGTGGTCGCGGTCGACGGCGAGCCGGCGTAGTCGTGCCACGCGATGCCGCCGAAGTTGGGGTGGTTGCGAATCGCGGTGTCGGCCAGCAGCGGCGCGACCCACGTGTCGTACGTGTCGAAGTTCCAGTCCCCGACCAGGAGTTTCGTGCTGAGCCCGGCGTTCTGCAGGGCCGGCAGCAGGTTGGTCTTGGCGAAGTACTGCAGCCCCGAGGTGTTCCACTGCATCGACGGGTAGCCGGCGCAGCAACCGGGCTCGTTCTGCTCGGTCACGTACCGGATCGGCACGCCCTGCGCCTGATAGCCCTGGATGTACTTCACGAAATACTGGGCGTACGTGCCGTAGTACTGCGACTGAAGGTAGCCCTGGCTGTAGGCGTTGTTGTCCTTCATCCACGGCGGCGCCGACCACGGCGAGCCCATCACGAACATCGAGGGATTGAGGCCGTACGCCTGCTTGGTGAGCGCCATGATGTCGGCGTCCCGCGAGAGCGAGAAGTCGTTCAGGTCGCAGCAGGTCGTGTCGTACGAGTAGCTGTTCTGTGCCAGGTCGGACGACCCGATGACGTTGCGCAGGGCGCTGACGCCGATGCCACCGCTGTTGCTGAACAGCTTGGTCAGCACATCGTTCTGGGTCGCGGCCGACAGAGCGCCACTTCCCTTGATGTCGAAGGCGGCGGTGTCGGTCATCGACGCGCCGGCACCCTCGAACGGCTGGTAGGTGGTGTTCTCGTTGACGGTGATCGTCTGGTTCGCGCTACCGCTGCTGCCCGCGAACGCGATCGGGGTCTGCTGCTGGAGCCCGCGGGTGACGGTGCGCCCGCCGGAGTCGCTGGTCGTGGTCAGGTAGACGTTGACCGTCTCGCCCGCCGCATACGCCTGGGGAGCGACCGCGAGGCTGGCGACGATCGCCACCGCGCAGGCCGCGACGAGCAGCGGTCTCTTCTTGGGGATGGACATGGGGGGATCTCCCTTGCCTTAGGTGGGGGCCCTGGCCGGGATTGGTAAGGTGCTGAACAATAAACACCCGCGTCGATGCCTTGTCAATGGGCAACGGTTCGGCTCGCCGCCACGTTCTTCCAGCTCAGACCCTTGTTAATCGCCTTGATAAAAGTTTCGGCGGAGAGCCGTTGCCCGATGCGGGACAGGGTCTGGCAAACTGGGAGCGCAGCACCGGGAGGGCTCGCCTAGTGGCCGATGGCGCTGGTCTTGAAAACCAGTAAGGGGAAACTCTTCGTGGGTTCGAATCCCACGCCCTCCGCTCGATCACGAGCAGCGACGACGGCCGCTGACCCCGACACGCAAGGGTCAACGGCCGCCGCCGACAGTCACCGGCCGCCGCCGAGTCAACGCCCGAATCCTGGCGCTGCCCACCGCCTGCTGAATCGATACCCAGGCTCGCACGTAGTCTTTGCCGGCAAGGGCTGGCGGGTTCTTACTGTGCGACGAGATCCGATGGGCGAGAACAGCTACGTCATAGGGGCAGCTGAGCACGGCACCGATGATCTAGGATCCTCGCACCTTGGCTGACCCCGGAGGACCCGCATGTCTCGCTCCGCCTGGCTGACCCGTGTCGGTGTCGTCCTGCTCGCCGCCGGCGCGCTCGGCTGGCCCGCCGCGCCGTCGTCGGCCGCCGGCACCGCCGGTGTGGCCTCGGTCTACAACGTCACCAAGGTGATTTACGACGGCGGCAGCAGCCAGGTCAACAACGTCGTGGTGACCCGCTCGGGCAACACCGTCACCTTCGACGACCGCGTGGCCATCAAGCCCGGTACGGGGTGCAAGGCCGTCAGCGGCGACAAGACCAAGGTCCGCTGCACCACCACGAAGGCGCCCACCGCGGTCTACGTCTACCTCAACGACGGCAACGACTACCTGCGCAACGACTCCGGCCTGGCCATGTACGCCACCGGCGGCTCGGGCAACGACATCATGGTCGGCGGCAGCTCGGCCGATCACCTGCTGGGCGAGATGGGCAACGACACGCTGCTCGGCATGGCCGGCAACGACAACCTCGACGGCTTCAACGGCGATGACACGCTCTGGGGCGGCGACGGCAACGACGCTCTCTACGGCTGGTGGGACAACGACACCCTGCACGGCGGCAACGGCAACGACTTCCTGCAAGGCCTTGACGGCAACGACAAGCTGTATGGCGACGCCGGCGCGGACAGCCTGACGGGCGGTAGGGGCAGCGACCGCCTCGAGGGCGGCGCCGGAGACGACTACCTCTCGGGCGACGACCCCCGTGAAAGCAGCACCGTCTGGGCGGACGTCATGCTCGGCGGCCCCGGCCGTGACGGTGTCGACTACGAGTTCTACAGCAAGCCCGTGACGGTCGACCTCGACGGCGCCACCGGCGACGACGGCCAGGCCGGAGAGCACGACACCGTGGGCGCCGACGTCGAGCAGCTCGTGGGCGGCAGCGGCGCCGACCACCTCACCGGCAACGCCGCGGCCAACGGCATCAACGGCGGGAACGGTAACGACGTCATCCACGGCCTCGGCGGCAACGACACCCTCAGCGGGGACGAGGGCCGCGACACGGTTTACGGCGACGACGGCGACGACCTGATCTTCGGCCAGGACGAGGTCGAGGTCGCCGACCACCTCGACGGCGGCGCCAACGCGACGGCCGGCGACGAATGCCAGCCGGGCACCGCCGACACGACGATCAACTGCGAGAGTTGAGCCGAGGAGAAGTCGCCCGCTACCAGCCTCGGCCGCGGGCGCCTCGGTTCGGCTCGGCCCGCACCGGTGGGCGTTGAATTCGCGGCCGCGACCCCTCGGGCCGCCTCCGTCCCCGCGCCGGTCGAGGGGTTGAGGTGGCGGCGTTCGGGCTGGTCAGCGCCCCGGCGGCAAGCAAGGCCATGCCGTAGGCGCGAAGATGCATCTTCACGTCAAGATCTCCCCGTAGACAGGGGCGACGCTACCGGATTTTCGGCACCCCGTGGGGTCAGCGATTCGGCGTGACCGCCGCCAGCAGCTCCGGTGCCCGCTTGTCCAGCAGGTCGGCGGCGATGTTGGCGCCGATCAGATACGCCGCTGTGCCGTACGCCACGCCGACCGGCAGTCCGATCCACAGCCACACCGGCCCGAGCACCAACGCCACGACCTGCAACGGCAGGCTGACCACGATCGCGCCCAGCAATACCGAGATGGCGAGCAGCCCCTTCGCCGGCCCGCCACCGGACGACATCGCGAACGGGTTGCTCGACGCCGGGAACGCGTACGCCGCACGCACCGAGACCGGCAACACCAACCCCAGCCCCACCCCGTACGCGGCAATGAGCAGCCCGAACGTGCTCGGTATCCGGCCGGGGTTCCCGGCCAGCGCGCCCACCACAGTCGACACCACGACCAGCAGCGGCAGCGTGTAGACGGCGTGCGCCGCCGCGCGGGAGCCGATCTCGACGCGTCCGGGAATGCCGGCGGCGAGGTTCGTGGCGTACGCGCTGCTGTCGAAACCGAACTGGTTGACCAGGCCCAGCGCGGCCAGCGCCCCGACGAAGACGACCATCGCACCCGGCGAGCCGTCGCTGATCGTCACGCTGATCGGCAGGAACAGCCCGGCCATCGTGAACGTGATCAGACCGGCCCGCCGCCGCGTCTCGCGCCACCAGTAGCGCACCTCGCGGGACACCAGCGCCCCGAACCGGGTGCCCGGCATCCGCGGCAACAGCAGCAGGTCGACCGGGTTTCGCGAGGCCGTGGTGCCGCGCCGGCCCGCGGCGACGGTGCCGATCATCGCGTTCTCCAGGGTGCTGCTCCACCACCGCAGCAGACCGCCGATGGCGGCCAGGGTGATCAGCAACTTCAGCGGGGCGGCCCACCACCGCCCCGCGGCGATTTCCAGACCGATTCCGTACGGCGCGCCCAACGGCGTCCACCCCACCACCTCGGCCACGGCCCTGACCTTGGCCCAATCGGCTCGCTGGGCACCGGCCAGCACCGCGAGCTGGAGCGGTCCGATCGCCGCCGCGAACATGGCCAGCACGATCGTGGCCAGGTCGCGGGACCGGCGCGATCGGAGGCCGGTGGCGAACGCGCTGGTCACCGCCCGGCTCAGCGACACGCACAGCAGCAGCCCGCAGAGCACCCCGGCGAGCTCGCCCAGCGCCGCCCCGACCCCGCCGAGGCTGCCCGCGGTCTCCACCATCCCTCCCATGGCGACCAGCGTGGCCAGCGCGGGCAGCCCGACGAGCGCGGCCGCCGACAGCCCCCGGATCAGGGTGCTGCGGCGCAGCGGAAGCAGGGCGAAGCGGGCCGGGTCGAGCGACTCGTCGACGCCGAAGAAGACCAGCGGCAGGAACAGCCAGCCGAGCACGATGGCGGCACCGCCGAGCGGAAGCAGGATCGCCGCCGCGCCGGGACGCTGGGCCACCCCGGGGATCGCGAAGATCGCGTACCCGCTGATCGCGAAGATGCCGGAGAGCACCGCCCCGGCGACGAACAGCGCGATCCGGGCCGGCCGGCCGCGCAGGCCGTTGGCCAGCAGCCGCAGCTTGAGCCGGACGAAGGGCGCGACTCCCGGAGGACCGGTCACAGCCAGGCCAGCTCGGAGCCGGTGGCCACCCGGCCGCCGACGACCTGGACGAACACCTCTTCCAGCGAGCGGTCGCCGCGCACCCGGTCGAGCGGGCCGTGCAGCCTCAGCACCCCGTCGGAGAGGATCGCCACGTGGTCGCAGAGGCGCTCGACCACCTCCATCACGTGACTGGAGAAGACGACGGTGCCGCCGCCGGCCACGTACCGCTGGAGGATGTCGCGGATCAGCGCGGCCGAGACCGGGTCGACCGCCTCGAACGGCTCGTCGAGCACGAGCAGCCGCGGGGCGTGCAGCAGCGCACAGGCCAGGCCGATCTTCTTCTTCATGCCGGCCGAGTAGTCGACCACCAGGGTGCGGTTGCCTGTGCCGAGCTCGAGCACCTCGAGCAGCTCACGGGCGCGCTGGTCGACCGTCGCCCGGTCCATGCCGCGCAGCAGGCCGTGATAGGCCAGCAGCTCCGGACCGGTGAGCCGGTCGAACAGGCGCACGCCGTCGGGCAGCACGCCGAGTCTCGCCTTGGCGGCCGCCGGGTCGGCCCACACGTCGTACCCCAGCAGGAAAGCCTGACCGGCATCCGGCCGCAGGAGGCCGACGGCCATGGAGAGCGTCGTGGTCTTGCCGGCCCCGTTGGGGCCGAGGAGGCCGTAGAACGAGCCGGCCGGCACGTCGAGGCTGACCTGGCTGACCGCAAGCTTCGTGTCGAAGTGTTTGACCAGGCCCCGCAGCGACATGGCCGCGGCCTGCTCACCCTGGCGTTGCGCGGGCGCCGTCATGACCCGACGGTAGCGGGCGGCCTCCAGCCCGGACCACCCCCCGTTACGGAGTGATCCGGGCTGCGGGCTCAGCCGACCTTTTCGATGATGGCGTGCCGGATGAGGAACTTGCCGGGCTCGCGGACCTGCTCGAAGGCGGCGTTGTTGAGCAGGACGCAGCTGCCCGACGTGGTCTGGACCTTCACGGTGGTGCTCTTCTTGTTGTCCAGGTTCGTCACCTTGAGGACGGTGCCGATCGGGAAGGTGCCGCTGGAGGCGAAGGGCGCGCCGCCCTCGCCGGAGAGCGTGACCGTGGAGCCCTTGCAGACGACCTGACCGGCGCCGGTGCCGGCGTTGTTCCCGGCGTTGTTCCCGGCGTTGTTTCCGGCGGCGGGCGCCGTGGTGGCCGGCGCGGGGGCGGGTGCGGTGGTCTTCGGCGGCTTCGCGGGATTTGCCGGCTTCGCCGGGGCACCCGCCGCGGCGCCCGGTACCTCGGCAGCCACGTTGGCCGTGCAACCCGCGACCGCCCGGCGCTGGTTGATCAGGTCGACGACCGCCTGCCGATTCGCGATCCGCGCGTCCGACAGGGCGTCCGGGGTGGCCCGCTGCCCCGCGATGAACTGCAGGTTCTGTCGCAACGCCTGGTCGAGACCGATGCAGTTCTCCCCGGCGCTGCTCACCCCCGTACTGATCGCATATGCCCCACCGGCCAGCGCCAGCGCGACCCCGCCGATCAGCAGCTTCCGCGTACGCCCGGACATCGAATTCTGCCGGTACCGCCTCATGTCCCGCTCCTTCGCTCGGTGGTTGCCCCTTGGTACGCGGCGTCCACCCGAGCGGGATCGGGGGTCTTACCTTAAACATCCTTAAATACGCAGCGACTCCGGAGCGTGCAGCCGAAGCATGGTCGCGCCCACATCGTGCGGCACCCGCCGGCTGGTCAGCAGCGACCCGACGATCATCACCAGGAACGCGAGCGGCACCGTCCAGGCCGCCGGCTGCCCGATCAGCTGGGCGGCCCACCCGTCCAGCGGCGGCCCGAGCACGGTGACCAGCACCGCCACCATCGCCGCGCCGCCGCCGATCAGGATGCCGGCCGCCGCGCCCAGATCCGTCAGCCCGCGCCACCAGATGCCCAGCACGAGCAGCGGGCAGAAGCTGGACGCCGCCACCGCGAAGGCGAGCCCGACGACCCGCGAGACGTCCATGGTGGAGACGAAGACCGACAGCGTGACCGGCACGACCGCGGCCAGCAGGGTGGCCACCCGGAAGTCCCGGACCGACCCGCCACGGCCGGCCCGCAGCACGTCCGTGAAGACCACCCCGGCGACGCTGGTGAGCAGCCCCGACGAGGTGGAGAGGAAGGCCGCCAGCGCCCCGGCGGTGACCAGCGCGCCGAGCAGCCGGCCGAGGTGTCCGCTGCCGAGCGCCGCCTCGGGCAGGGTGAGCACGACCGCGTCCGTGTGCCCGGTCATCAGCAGTTGCGGGGTGTAGACCCGGCCGAGCACGCCGTACAGCGTCGGCAGCAGATAGAACAGGCCCACCAGGGCAAGAACGACCAGGGTGGTACGCCGGGCCGACCCGCCGTCCGGGTTGGTGTAGAAGCGGACCAGCACGTGTGGCAGCCCCATCGTGCCCAGGAACGTCGCCAGGATCAGCGAGTACGTGGCGAACAGCGTCCGGTCGCCGCCCGGCAGCAGCCAGTCCGGCCCGGAGCGGACGTCGACCGTGCTGACCTGCGGCACCGGGTCACCCTCGTCGTAGTGCAGAACCTGCCCCTTGGCGACCTCGACCCCGTCGACGGTCGCGTCCTGCTCGAGGACGACCGCGGTGGCCGCCGGGAAGACGGCGCCAGCCGGCGGGTTGACGGCCGGACGGCCGTCCGACTGCCACTGCAGAACCAGGAAGATCACCGGTACGGCGAGGGCCGTCAGCTTCAGCCAGTACTGGAACGCCTGCACGAAGGTGATCGCCCGCATCCCGCCGAGCGCCACATTCGCGGTCACCACCACGCCGACCAGCAACGCTCCCCACACGTACGAGCCGCCGGTGACCGTGGTGAAGGTCAGTCCCGCCCCCTGCAGCTGCGGCACCAGGTAGAGGCATCCGATGAAGACCACGAACAGGCTGGCCAGCCGCCGCAGCGTCGTCGAGCGCAGCCGCACCTGGCAGAAGTCGGGCAGGGTGAACGCGCCCGAGCGACGCAGCGGCGCGGCCACGAACAGCAGCAGCGCCAGGTAACCGGCGGCGAACCCGACCGGGTACCAGAGGACGTCCACGCCGTACCGCAAAATCAGCCCGGCCACCCCCAGGAAGGAGGCGGCCGACAGATACTCGCCGCTGATCGCGGCCGCGTTCCAGGACGGGGAGATCGCCCGCGACGCGACCAGGAAGTCCGAGGTGGTACGGGCGAAGCGCAGCCCGTACGCGCCGATGCCGACGGTCACCACGATCACCAGGATCAAGCCCGGGACCAGGTACGGGTTCACCGCTCGGGCTTCCGGATCAGCGCGATGAAGTCCTGCTCGTTGCGTTCGGCCCAGTGCACGTATGCCCAGCCGACGCCGACCAGGAACGGAAACGACAGCACGCCGAGCAGCACCCAGGGCAGGTTGACGCCGAACACCTTGAGCGTGCCGACCGCGGGCGCGGCCACGAACAGCAACGGCAGCGCGCCCAGCCCCGTCACCACCACCAGCGCGAGGCGGAGGGCGAGCGCGAGCTGGGCGCGGACCAGGCCTTTCACCAGCGCCTCGCCCACCGGCGTCTGTTCCGCGAGGTCCGCATGGCTGCGGTCGGCGGGGCGGCGCTGGGCGGCGACCTCACCCAGCACCACCCGCGTACGTTCCGGAGTCCCGTCCCCGCCCATGCCCGGAGTCTTCCGGTCTCCCGGGGGATGTCAAGAGCAGCGGTAGGCGGGGTCGGACAGTTCCGTCGCGATGACCTTGCGAGCCTGTTGACGGCCGAGGTTCCAGCCGCGCCAGTCGTCCGGTGCCCCCGCCAGGTCGAAGTTGATGCGCGAGAGCACGCAGGCCCGGCGGTCCGGGGACAGCCCGCTCAGCCCCGGCACCACGTCCGGCGAGAGCGTGCCCAGGTAGTCGAGGTCGACCGTCCGGTTCTGCCGGATGTTGTGTTCGGCGATCATCCGGTCCGGGTTCGCGGCGGCCAGGCCGAGCAGCGCCAGCACTCCCGCCGCGATCGCGACTCGGGGAAGCCAGGGCGCCCTGATGCGTACGCCCGCGACCAGAACCAGCATCAGCACCAGGCCGAACCAGGCCTCGCAGCACGCCACCAGCAGACGCAGCCGGGTGAGGCCGTAGGTGTCGGCGTAGAGGTTCATCCGATGCAGCGCCGAACCCACGATGACCAGCGTCAAGGCGGCAAGCGCGCCGAGCACGACGCGGATTGTCGTACGGTCGGCGGGCTGGGCGCGCGGCGCCCAGCGGGCCGCGCCGGCCAGCACGATCAGGGTCAGCGCGGTGACGAACGAGAGCTGCCAGAAGCCCGATCGGGCGTACTCGGCATAGGTCAGCCCGTTGGTCTGCAGCACGTGCCGGTTGCCGCCGAAGAGCACGGTGAGCTGCACCGTGACGAAGCCGGCGAACAGCAGCACGAGCAGGCCGAGCGGGACCGCCCATTCGAATCGGTTGACCTTGCGGCCCTCGGTGGCGTCCAGTGCGGACAGGTCGGGCGGCCCGGCACGCAGGAACGCGGCGCCGCCCAGCCCGAGTGTCGCGATCGCGAAGACGAAGATCCAGCGGACGGTGGTGGGCAGGCTGACCTCCGGCGAGAGCCGCTCGAGCGCCCCGGCGAACGCGGCGTCGGCCGAGGCGAACAGCGCACCGAAGACGACCAGCAGCGTGAGCGAGACCGCGACGGTGGCGGCGACCCGGACGTTCGCGGCGGCCTCGACCGGTTTGCGCACCCGGGCCGCGGTCCGGGTCAGCCAGGGCAGCGAGCGGAAGGCGGCGGCCACCGGCATCGTGTAGCCGGCCGCGATGCTGCGCAGCGAGCGGCCGCCGGCCAGGGCGAGCGAGCCGGTGAGGGTGGCGGTCGCCAGGCAGAGCAGGAACAGCCAGCCGGCCGAGCGGACCGTGCCGACCCCGATCAGCGCGACGGTCGCGAGGGCCCACCCGTAACGGTCCGGGCGCGAGCGCACGGGCGGGCGGACGACCAGCGGCGCCGGGGCGTCCGGATGCGGCCGGGCGGGAATCGCGCCCGCCATGATCAGCGCGGCGACGCCGGCCACGG
Organism: Actinoplanes sp. KI2; assembly: GCF_025630775.1. Taxonomy (GTDB): domain Bacteria; phylum Actinomycetota; class Actinomycetes; order Mycobacteriales; family Micromonosporaceae; genus Actinoplanes. The sequence continues at coordinate 113,374 of NZ_JAOSZE010000001.1, read as the reverse complement.
CGGCGACCAGCCAGCCGATCCCGGCCCGGTCCAGGGGCAGGCTGATCGCGGCCACCACGGCGGCGCCGGCGATCGCCAGGACTCCGCCGACGGTGGCCGGCTGGCCGGCGCCCGGCCAATGACGCCCCCAGGGCGTGCCGGTCGGCCACGGCCCGTGCACCGGCGAGGGATAGAGGGGCGGCCGTGAGAGGACCGGTGGCGGAGTAGACACGTTATACCTCCATATTTCCGGTGTTTTCCGGGCAGGCTGATAGGGCCCGGTGAGGTCCGGGCTTGCCGTACGGGATCGGTCAGGCGGGCTGCTGAAGCGGCAGCGTCACGTGGATGTGGCAGCCATGCTGGGCGCCGTCCGGGTCGACCACCGCGATCGTGCCGCGATGCAGCTGCACCACCCAGCGGGCGATGGCCAGGCCCAGCCCCGTGCCGCCGCTGCCCGGCCGCTCACCGCGGGTGAACCGTTCGAAGACCCGGTCGCGCTCGGCCCGCGGGATGCCCTCGCCCTCGTCGGCGACCGCGAGCAACAGGTGGTCGTCGCGGCGCTCGGCGCGCACCAGCACGGTGCCGCCCGACGGGCTGTGCCGGGCCGCGTTGTCCAGCAGGTTCGCGAAGACCTGATGCAGCCGCTCGCGGTCCCCGGGCACCACGACCGAGGGCGCGGAGACCTCGAACCGCACGTCCCGGCCGGCGCCGGCCGCGTTCACCCGGGCCTCCGCGACCACGTCGTCGAAGAACGAGGCGACATCGATGGGCGTACGCACGAGCGGCACCACGCCGGCGTCCACCCGGGACAGGTCGAGCAGCTCGGTGACCAGCCGCCCGAGGCGCTCGGTCTGGCTCAGCGCGGTCTGCATCATCTCGGGCTCGGCACTGGCGACGCCGTCGACGATGTTCTCCAGCAGGCCCTGCAGCGCGGTGATCGGGGTACGCAGTTCGTGCGAGACGTTCGCGATCAGCTCGCGCCGTTGCCGGTCGGCCGCCTGCAGGTCGGCCGCCATCTGATTGAACGCCACGGCGAGCTGGCCGACCTCGTCGCGCGAGGTGGCCCGCACCCGCAGGGTGTAGTCGCCCTGCGCCATCGCCTTGGCCGCGGCGGTCATCTCGCGCAGCGGCGAGGTCATGCCGTGGGCCAGGATCTGCAGCGTGCTCAGCGCGACCACGATCGCGGTGACCGAGGTCCAGAGCGGGAACCAGTGCAGCCAGAGGGTGAACCAGGCCATCCCGGCCGCGCCCGCCCCGATCAGGATCATCCCGATCTTGATTTTGATCGACCGCACCGGATCGAGCGGCCGGGGCAGCGGAATCCGGATCATCGCTCCACCTCCAGGGCATAACCCACGCCGTGCACCGTACGGATGAGGTCGGAGCCCAGCTTGCGCCGCAGGCCTTTGATGTGGCTGTCCACCGTCCGGGTGCCGGACGCGTCGGCCCAGCCCCACACGTCGGCGAGCAGCCGCTCCCGGGGCAGCACCGTCCGCGGGTGGGCCGCCAGATGAACCAGCAGGTCGAACTCGGTCGGCGTCAGGTGCGCCTCGACGCCGGCCCGCACCACCCGGCGCTCCGCCTGATTGATCTCCAGGTCGCCGAACCGCAATGTCGGCGGCCCGGCCGGCGCCGGCGCGCCCTTCGCGATCCGGCGCAGCAGCGCGTGCACCCGGGCCGCGAGCTCGCGCATGGAGAACGGCTTGACCATGTAGTCGTCCGCGCCCACCGCGAGCCCGACCAGCAGGTCGGTCTCGTCGTCGCGGGCGGTCAGCATCAGCACCGGCACCGGCCGCTCGGCCTGAATCCGGCGGCACACCTCGAGCCCGTCGAAGCCCGGCAGCATGACATCCAGAACGATCAGGTCGGGCTGCACCCGCCGCGCCGCCGCGACCGCCGTCGGCCCGTCCCCGGCCACCTCCACCACGAAGCCCTCGGCCCGGAGTCGAGCCGCGACCGCGTCGGCGATGGTTCGCTCGTCCTCGACGACGAGCACCCGCCGTTCTGCTGTCTCCACCGCCGCCACCTCCCGCTACGCCCCCGCCATCTAACCCCGAGGGGACAAGGCCGCCGGTGTGCCCCCGTGACCACCGGCCAACCTTCGAGCGGCAGCCTATTGATCATGCGTGCAGACCGGGCGGTGAGTTTGTGAACGACCTGTGGAGAAGCTGAATACACGAGGGGCCCACGCGGCATATGCCGCGTGGGCCCCAGGCGTCAGTGGGGTCAGGAGACCTTGAAGTTGCGGATCGGGCTGTAACCGGCCGAGTGGTCGGTGTCAGCCGGCTTGTAGATCCGGTAGTAGTAGGTGCCCTTCGAGGTCGGCTTGATCGCGATCGAGTAGCCGCTGGTCGACGACAGCGCCCTGCTCGTCACGTTCTGCCACTTGCCTCCGCCGAGGTACCGCTGCAGGTACACCGTCTGACCCGCGTGGCTCGGCGTCACGGAGCCGTAGATGTACACCGTCCCGCCCAGCGGGAACGACGTCTTCGACAGCGTCGACGACACCGTGGTGCTGACGCCGACCGTCCGCACCGCGCTGGCGTTGCCGACGTACGCGGTCGAGTTCCGGAAGGCCCAGTAGTAGTCGGTGCTGTACGTCGGCTTGTTGACGAACGAGACCGCCCCGTTGGTGCCGCTGGTCACGGTGGCCAGCAGCGTCCACGCGGTAGTGCCCTTGCGCCGGCTGTACAGCTGCACCGGCTGGCCGGTGACCCCGGCCCCGTTGCTCGGCCCGATCAGCCGGCCGTACAACGTCACCGAGCCGCCGTAGGTCAGCGCGGTGGAGCTGCTGTTGATGGCGAGCGTGGTGCCGAGCAGCTGGATGGTCGCCACCGGGCTGTACTTGCCGGAGCGGTCCCGGACCCACGCCGCGAAGGTGTAGGTCGCGCCCGAGGTCAGGCCGGTGACCGTCGCGCTGCTACCCGTGCCGGCGTACACCGCCGTGCCCGCCGTCGGACCGGAGGGAGCGGTGTTGCCGGCGGCCATCCGCACGATCACCTGGTCGAGGTCGGTGATCGACGGGAGGGTCCAGGACAGCGCCGCCGCCCTAGTCCCACCGGTCGCCTTGAGGTTGGTCACGGCCGCCGGCGCGAGGTTGACGGTCGTGAACGTGCTGGTGTACGGCGCGCCCTGGCCGGTGTTGGTGCTGTCGAGCAGCCCACTCACCACGATCCGGTAGGGGGTGTTGTCCTGCAGCGCGGCCGACGGAGTGAGCGTTGCGGTCTTGGTGTCCGAGTCGTACGCGACCGTGGCCGCCACCGCGGCACCGGTGCGCCCGCTCAGCAACCGGACGGTGTCGCTGGTGACCGAGGAGGCGTCCACGTCGCGCTGGAAGGTGACCGTGGGCTGGGTGGCAACCGGCTGCCCGGTGGCGAAGTCGGCCGGGCTGGCGTCCCGCACCCATTCCTGCTGACCGACCGGCAAGGAGCCGCCGGAGGCCGACCCGACCGAGAGCGTGTACGACCGGGTGTCCGCACCGCCGTTGACGTTGCGCACCTTGACGTAGTAGGTGCCCGCGGTGAGGTTCAGCGACAGCGACTCGGGAACGCCCCAGGATCCGGTGTCGGCCTGGCCGACGACGTGCAGGTCCTGGTCGTACACGGCCAGCGCCGGGTTGGCGTTCTGCGCCCAGTGCTGCGGGTCGTCCACCGCCGGCACCACCCGGACGGTCGCCGGGGCGCCGGCCGAGGTGAAGCGGTACCAGTCGGCGTCGCCCTCCACGGCGAACGTGCCGGTGACCGAGCCGGAGAACGACGTGGCCCGGGCGGGGACGTCGTTGGGCTCGCCGGTCCCGAGGGCCCGCTGCGGGAAGTCGGTGGTCCAGGCGCCGCCGGTCGCGGCGAACGCGTCCACGACGCCGTAGCCGTAGTACGGGTCGAGACCGCGCGGGCCCGCGTCCCGGGCGGTGAGCTTCAGCCGGCTGATCACCTGGCCCACCGTCAGGGCCGGATACTCGGAGCGCACCAGCGCGGCCACGCCGGAGACGATCGGCGCGGCGAAAGAGGTGCCGTCGCCGATGTAGTAGTCCTCGCCCGGACCGTTGGCGGGGTCCAGGCCCGGGCCGGTGGAGACGATGGCGTAGCCGGGGGCGGCCACGTCGACCCAGTCACCGTAGGTGCTGAAGTCGGTGAGGTTGCCGGCGTGGTCGGTGGCACCGACCGCGAGCACCTCCGGGTAGACGGCCGGGTACTGCGGCGCGTTGTCGCCGCTGTTGCCCGCCGCCACCACGACCAGCGCGCCCTTGTTGGTGGCGTACTTGATCGCGTCGTGCAGGACGGCGTCGTCGTCCGGGCCGCCGAGGGACAGGTTGATGACCTTCGCGCCGTGGTCGGCTGCCCAGGTGACGCCCCTGGCGATGTCCGAGTCCCAGCCGGAGCCTTCCTTGTCCAGCGCCTTGACCGGCATGACCCGCCCGGTCCAGGCGACGCCGGCGACCCCGATGCTGTTGTTGGTGTTGGCGGCCGCGATCCCGGCGACCATCGAGCCGTGGCCGTTGTCGTCGCTCTTGGCGCCGGCGGCGATGGCCGTGTTCGTGATGGCGTTGTAGCCGGCGACCGTGCGGCCCTTCAGGTCCTCGTGTGCGCCGTTGACGCCGGTGTCGACCACGGCGATCAGCTGCGCGGTGGAGCCCTTGGTGCGGTCCCACGCCTGCGGCACCCGAACCGTCTTGAGATAGTCCTGGTCACCGTACGTGTAGCCGGGGTCATTGGGCGTAGCGGTGATCTGCCGCTTGTAGTCCAGCGACGCCGCGCTGACCGCCGGGTCGGCGCGCAGCTGGCGAAGCGCGTCGGCCGCGGAGCCGTCGGTGTGGACCTTGACGAATCCGGTGCCCTCGACGGCGCCCAGGCTGCTGACACTGCGCTTGCTCAGCGCCTTGTTCTTCGTCGTGGCCGAGAGGCCGGACTTGAACCGCACCAGCACCGTGTGCGGGTCGAACTTCTGCTGGGCCGCGTGCTTGCGGGCCGCTCCGGCAAACTGCTTGAACGTGGGCCGCTGAGGTGGCTGCGGCTGGGTGTCGGCGAACGCGATCTGGCTGATGGGAACGAGCGCGACCAGCGCGAGCCCCGCTACCGCATAGCGGCGAAACGACATGTTCCTGCCCCGTGGTATTGACGATCAGGGTATTGGCTTGGGCAGTGTAGTGATGAAGTCAAGATCCCTGACACAGACTTTTGGCGGCGTTTTATGAACGATTCTCGGAACGAGCCTGTGGATAACTCTGTGGAGAACGTTGTGAGGCTGTGGAAAACCGTGTGGATGCGAGGGGGAATCAGCGGGTCCAGTCGTGCTTGGCGGCCCTGATCAGCTTGTCCTTCAGCTCTCGGGTGTGGCGCCTGCTGACCGGCAACTCCACCCCGTCCACCGCCACCACGTAGCCCGATCCCGTCAGCCGCAGCTCGGCGATCAGGCGGATCTGCACCAGATACGACCGGTGAATGCGAACAAACCCGGCATCCGCCCAGCGATCGGCCAGGGTCGCCAGCGAGACCCGCACGAGGTGTGACGCGTCCGCCGTGTGCAGCCGGGCGTAGTCACCCTGCGCCTCGACCCAGCGCACCGACGAGCGCGGCAGCATCCGGGTGGTGCCGGCCAGCTCGACCGGAATCGCCGGCTCGTCCGCCGGACCACCCGCCGGGACCGGCGCGGACGAGAGCCGCACCCCCGCCACCCGCCGCAGCGACTCGCCCAGCCGCTCGGCGCGCACCGGCTTCCGGACGTAATCCGTCACGCCCAGGTCGAAGGCGTCCACCGCGCCGTCGTCGTACGCGGTCACGAAGACGATCGCCGGCGGGCGGGCGAAGCGGCGCAGGATGCGGGCCAGTTCCATGCCGTCCAGGCCGGGCATCCGGATGTCCAGGAAGACCGCGTCCACCTCGGTGTCCCGCAGCACCCGCAGCGCCTCGGTGGCGTCCCCGGCCCGGTGCACGTGGGCCACTCGCCCGTCCGCGTTCAGCAGATAGGCCAGCTCGTCCAGGGCGGGCGGCTCGTCGTCGACCGCCAGGACGACGAGACTCACGCCCGTACCCCGGGATGGAATTTCGGCACCCGCATGCTCACCTTCGTTCCCGCGCCGGGCGCGGTCTCCACCACCAGGCCGAAATGATCGCCGAAGACCGAGCGCAGCCGCTCATCCACGTTGGTGAGGCCGACGTGCTGCCCGTCGTCGGTCTCCGGGCGGTCGGGGGCGAAGACCGCCGGGTCCATCCCGACGCCGTCGTCCTCGACCGTGATGTGGCACTCGGCGCCCGCATCGCGGGCCTCGATGCTCACCATACCGACGCCGGGCTTTCGGGACAGTCCGTGCCGGACGGCGTTCTCGACCAGCGGCTGAAGGCACAGGAACGGCAGGCCGACGGGCAGGACCTCGGGGGCGATCTGCAGGCGTACCTGGAGACGGTCGCCGAACCGGGCGCGCTCGATGGTCAGGTAGCGGTCGATCGAGCGCAGCTCCTCGGCGAGCGTGGTGAACTCGCCGTGCGCCCGGAAGGAGTAGCGGGTGAACTCGGCGAACTCGAGGATCAGCTCGCGGGCCCGCTCGGGGTCGGTCCGCACGAAGGACGCGATCGCGGTCAGCGCGTTGTAGATGAAGTGCGGGCTGATCTGTGCCCGCAGCGCCCGCACCTCGGCCCGGGCGAGCCGTTCCCGGGACGAGTCGAGCTCGGCGAGCGCTATCTGCGAGCCGGCCCAGCGGGCGGCCTCGGCGGTGGCCTGGACGAGCCCGGGGGCCGGCTGGTCGTCGGCGATCGCGACGAGCGCCGCGGTGGCCCGGCCGTCCGGACCGGCCAGGGGTGCCACCACCGCGCCGCGCACCATGCAGTCGACCCGGTCGCAGGGTAGGTCGGCGGCGGTGAGCACGATCGAGCGGTGGCCGGTGAGGGCCCGCTTGCTGGCCGCGGTGAACTGGTCGCCGTGGTGGGTGCCGTGCCCGTCGAAGGCGAGGCATTTGTTGCCGTCGTCGATGGTCATCCCGACCGCCCCGACCAGCGACCGCAGATGCCGGATCGCCTTGCCCGCGGTCGCCGAGGTCAGCCCGCCACGCAGCGGCTCGGCCGCGAGCGCCGCGGTGTGCAACACGTCGTAGGTGGCCCGCTGCATGACCGTGGCGATGCCCCGGCGGCCCCGCAGCCGGACGACGGCCATGACCGCGGCCGCGAGGGCGACGAGCACGGCGACGACCGCGAGGGCACTGCCGACCCGTCCAGCCATGCGCAGAGCTTAGTAAGCGCCCTTGCGCTTTAGGACCACCCAGATCGTCCGCCAGAGGATCCCGAGGTCGTACGTCAGGGACCAGTTGTCGACGTAGTACAGGTCGAGCCGGACCGCTTCGTCCCAGGACAGGTCGGAACGCCCGGAGACCTGCCACAGGCCTGTCATGCCCGGACGCACGAGCAGCCGCCGCCGGACGTCGCCCAGGTAGTCGCCGTCCTCGGCGGGCAGCGGGCGGGGTCCGACCAGCGACATCTCGCCGCGCAGCACGTTGATCAGCTGAGGCAGCTCGTCCATCGAGGTGGCGCGCAGTTTGCTGCCGAAGGAGAAGATCCGGGGATCCTCCTTCATCTTGAACATCATGCCGTCGGACTCGTTGAGCTCCTCGAGCGTGGCCTTGCGCTCCTCGGCGTCCACGTACATCGTGCGGAACTTCCACACCCGGAAGGTGCGGCCCTCGTGGCCGACCCGCGGCTGGCGGAAGAAGACCGGGCCCGGGTCGGAGATCCGGATGCCGATCGCGATGAACAGCAGGAAGGGGCTGAGCAGGAGCAGGCCGAGGCCGGCCGCCACACGGTCGAGCAGGTTCTTCACCAGCCAGCCGGGGCCGGACAGGGTCGGCTCCTCGACGTGCAGCAGCGGAAGTCCCTCGATCGGGCGAATGTGTACCCGCGGGCCGGCGATGTCGGTGAGCTGCGGGGCGACCACCAGGTCGACACCGGTGCCCTCGAGCTGCCAGGCCAACCGGCGCAGCTCGCCGGGCTCGGCGCTGGCCGAGCCGCACACCGCGATCGTGTCGGCGCCGACCTCGCGAACCAGGGACAGGACGTCGCGGGCCGCGTACACGGGAACCGGTGTCTCGAGGCCGCGGGCGGCGGCGAAGCCGTCGGTGAGGTGAATGGCGACGGGGATGAGGCCGGCCGCCGGGCTGCGGGTGACCGCGGTGTAGACCTCGAGCGCCTCGGGCAGGGTGCCGACCAGGATCATCCGATGGGCGCCGTGGCCGGTGCGGCGGCGCGCTATGTGCAGCACCTGCCGGGCGATCACCCGGTCGATCAGCAGGAAGATCAGGGCGCTCAGCGACACCATGGCGACCGTGCCACGCGACAGCGTGGTCTGGGTGGCGAACGCGAGCAGCGACACGCAGGCCACGACGGTAACCGAGCAGCGCACGATCCGCTTGAACTCCTCGCTGCCCAGGCCCAGGTAGCGCCGGTCGTAGGTGCCGTTGGCCCAGAGCAGGATCAGCCAGCCGAGCGGCAGCACCACGTACGCGAAGAAGGAGAACAGCCCGGCGTCGTGCAGGAAGCCCCAGTCCTTGTGGCGGAACCCGGTCTTCGCCTTCTCCAGCACCGCGGCCGTGAGCCAGCTCGCCGCGAGGACGGCGATCAGGTCCAAGCCGACCAAGATCATCGTGTACGGGCGGTGCCAGCGCGACAGGCGCTTGTGCGTCCGGTTCCAGGCTGATCGGGGAACGCCGTTGCTCGGCGACTGCTCCTGCTGCCACTCGAAGCTGTCGTACGGCACGGGCTTGCTCCGGCTGCTGTCGGTAACTGGACGATGCAGGCTTGTCGTCACGTCGCCTACGTCCTCCCGCATCCGGAAAAGATTACGCACCGCCACGACCTTTCGGGCTCAGCCAACTCGGCCGACCCCTCGCGCGCCGCGCGGGTTGCCTGGGACCGGGCCACTATACCGATGGAACCCGGGTTGGCGAGCGTACGTCGTGCGGGCTATACCACTGCGAGTCGCCTACGCACACAGGGTAATTACGGAGGCTATCGAATTAGCTTAGAGAGACGGCGGTCTGCCAGGGGTTTGCCACCCGTCTGACACGTAGCGCAATACTGCAGTGACTTGTCGGCGAAGGAAACCTCCCGCACCGTGTCTCCGCAGACCGGGCAGGGCAGACCGGTACGCGCGTGCACCCGCATGCCCGCCCTCTTCTCGCCCTTGAGCTCGGCCGCCTTCTGCCCCACCGACCGGGCCACCGCGTCGGTCTCCACCTCGCGCATCGCCGTGTACAGCGCGTTCATCTGCTCGTCGGTGATCTTCCCAGTGAGTGCGAAGGGCGACATCTTGGCCACGTGCAGAATCTCGTCGGAGTACGCGTTGCCGATCCCGGCGAGCACCTCCTGATCGGTGAGCACGCCCTTGATCTGGCCGTTGCGGGAGCGGATGCGCTCGGCGAACTCGGCCTCGGAGACGGCCAGCGCGTCCGGGCCGAGGCGGGACACGCCGGGCACCTCGGCCGGGTCGCGCACGAGGTATGCGGCCAGCGACTTCTGCGTGCCGGCCTCGGTCAGGTCGAAGCCGGAGCCGTCGTCGAGCCGCATCCGCAGCGCGATCGGGCCGCTGCCCGGCTTGAGCGGCGCCGGCGACTTGAACGAGTCGCGGTAGTGCAGCCAGCCGGCCCGGGCGAGGTGGACGACCAGGTGCAGGTCGTCGCCGAGGCCCAGGTCCAGGAATTTGCCGTGCCGCCCGGCGTCGCGGACCGTCATCCCGGCGACGGCGGAGGCGGGCGGGTCATAGGTCTTCAGCGCGCTGAACGAGGAGACCTCGAGGCGCTGCACGGTGTGGCCGACCGCGCGCTCACGCAGATAGGCCGCGAGCGCCTCGACCTCGGGGAGTTCGGGCACGCCCTCAACGGTAGCGTTTCCGGCGTGAAGGTGGTCGTCGCGCACAACCGCTACCGGGAGGCGATCCCCTCCGGTGAGAACGTCATCGTGGACACCGAGATCGCGCAGCTGCGCGCGGCCGGTGTCGAGGTGCTGCCGTTCCAGCGCAGCTCCGACTCGATCGGGCAGCTCCCGGCCGTGCAGAAGGTGCTGCTGCCGCTGTCGCCGATCTACGGCCGGGCCGCCCAGCAGGACCTGTCCCGGCTGCTGACCGCCGAGCGCCCGGACGTGCTGCACCTGCACAACCCGTACCCGCTGCTGTCGCCCTGGGTGATCCGGACGGCGCACGCACACGGCGTGCCGGTGATCCAGACCGTGCACAACTACCGCCAGGTCTGCTCCTCCGGCCTGTATTTCCGGGACGGGCACAACTGCCAGGACTGCCGGGGCAAGGCGCTCGGCTGGCCGGCCGTGCAGCACCGGTGTTACCGCGGGTCGGCGGCGCAGAGCGCGCTGATGGCCACCACGCTGGCGGTGCACCGGCCGACCTGGCGCTCGGTCGACCGGTTCATCGCGCTGACCGATCGGATCGCGGCGCACCTGCGCGACTACGGCATCCCGGACGACCGGATCGTGGTGAAGCCGAACGGCCTGCCCGACCCGGGCGAGCCCGCTCCGATCGGCGCGGGTTTCCTCTACGCCGCCCGCCTCTCCCCGGAGAAGGGGCTGGCCCTGCTGCTGGACGCCTGGCAACGGCACCCGGACGGCAGCCTCGGCCCGCTCCGGATCGCCGGCGACGGCGAACTGCGGCCGCTGGCGGAGAAGGCGGCGGCCGAGCGCTCGGACGTCACCTACCTCGGCGTGCTCGACCGGGCCGGGGTCGACGAGGCCCGCCGGCAGTCGGCGGTCGTGCTGGCCACCTCGACCTGGAACGACGTGCTACCCACGGTGATCCTCGAGGCGATGGCGAACGGCCGGGCCGTGCTCGCGACCGCGGTGGGTGGCATCCCGTACCTGGTCGGCGACGAGGCCGGCTGGCTCGTCGAGCCGGACCCCGCGGCGCTGGCCGCGGCGCTGCCGATCGCCCGGGACGAGGCCGGCCCGCGGGCCGCCGCCGCCCGGAAGCGTTATCTGCGCGATTTCCACCCGGACGTGCTCACCCAACGGCTACTACAGATTTACCGGGGAATCACAGCGAACTCTGATCATACCCCGAGGTAGATCTTGGCCGTGGTGGGGAAAGGTGAGCCCGTGACGGATTCGATCCGCATTTCCCGACGAAACCTGCTGCTCGGCGTGGGTGGCGCGGCCGTGATCGGGGTGGCCGGCGGAGGGCTCGGGTACGCGCTGGGCCACCACGACTCCGACCAGACCGACAAGCCGACCGGCGCGACCGAGGCCGCCCAGGCCGCCCCGCCGAAATATCGCTCCCGCCCCGACCTGCGCACCCTGCCGGACGTCACGATCACGACCGCCGCCAACGGGAGCATCCCCGGCTACATCTGCCTGACCCCGGCCGCCGGCGCCGGGCTGTGGGGCCCGCTCATGGTGGACGAGAAGGGCTCGCCGATCTGGTTCAAGAAGGTGCCCGACCCGGCCACCGTGGCGGTCGACTTCAAGGTTCAGCAGTACCGGAACAGGCCGGTCCTGACCTGGTGGGAGGGGACCATCGGGGGCACCGGCGGGCAGGGCGTCGGGCAGGGCGAGTTCGTGCTCGCCGACGAGTCGTACCGGGAGATCACCCGGGTCCGGGCGGCCGGGTCCGACCAGGCCGACCAGCACGACTTCGTGATCACCCCGCGGAACACGGCGCTGTTCTGGGTCTACGAGCCGCTGCCGTACGACCTGACCAGCCACGGCGGCCCCAAGGACGGCGTGCTGCACGACGGCGTCCTCCAGGAGATCGACATCGCCACCGGCCGGCTGCTGTTCCAGTGGCGGGCACACGAGCACGTCGGCCTCGACGAGTCGTACGCGCCGCTGCCCCAGGGCGACTCGGCCCACCTGCCGTACGACTTCTTCCACGCGAACTCGGCGGGGCTCGCGGCGGACGGGAACGTCATCGCCTCGTCCCGGCACACCTGGACCACGTACAAGATCAATAAGCGCACCGGCGCGGTCATCTGGCGCCTCGGCGGCAAGAAGTCCGACTTCACCATCGAGGAGAAGGCGAAGTTCGCCTGGCAGCACGACTTCCGGCAGCGCCGGGACGGCACGTACAGCCTCTTCGACAACGGCAGCAACGGCACTGTCAAGCTGCGGGACTACTCGCGCGGCCTGGTGCTGAGGCTGGACGAGGCGGCCCGCACGGCAAAGTTCGTGGCCGAGTACGTGCACCCCGACAAGCTGTCGGCGCCGACTCAGGGCTCCTTCCGCGAGCTGGCCGACGGCGGCTCGTTCATCGGCTGGGGCCAGATGCCCTACTTCACCGAGCACAACACGGACGGCACCGTCCGGCTCGCCGGTCACCTGCCGCCGGACAACCAGTCGTACCGGGCCTACAAGGTCGACTGGACCGGGCTCCCGCTCGACCAGCCGGCGCTCGGCCTGCACGTGGACAACGGCAACGTCATCGTCAGCGCCAGCTGGAACGGCACCACCAAGGTGAGCCGGTGGCGGGCGCGGTCGGGCACCCAGCCGGGCGCCCTGGCCGGCGTGATCGAGGGCGACCGCTCCGGCTTCGAGACCACCCTCACCGTGCAGGGCACCCCCGAATACGTGGTAGCCGAAGCCCTCGACGCCACCGGCAAGGTGCTGGGCGCCTCCTCAGCCATCCCCGTCCGCGTGTAGGACGGCCGCGAGCCGCACCTCATCCCAAAGAAAAAGGCTCAGCCGCGCAATGCCTGGCGGGCCGAGAAGACCACGCTCGCCGCCAGGAACGCGGCGTTGACCAGGGTGAACAAACCCACGAACCAGATCGTCCACTGTGGCGCGACGGTGAGCACCAGGCCGGCCAGGGCGACCACCGCGCCGTAGTCGCGCACCAGCTTGACCAGGCGGACCGGCAGCGACCGGCTGGTCACGATGCTGGCCGCCTGCTCGCCGCCCTGCATCACCGACGTCACCAGGTTGACCATCCAGGTGCCGGCGAACGCCGCCAGCAGCCAGGCGGGAGTGTCGGCGACCTGCGCTTTCGCGGTCGCCGCCAGCGCCGAGACCAGCGAGATCTGCACGGCGACGTCGCAGAGCACGTCCAACCGGCCGCCGGCCACGCTGGTCCGGTGGGTGACGCGGGCGAGCTGGCCGTCGGAGCAGTCGAACGCGTACGCCAACTGCCAGCCGACCAGTGCCAGCAGGCCGATCGGCCAGGCCCAGACGCGGCCGTCGGCCACCGGACCGGCCGTGGCGATCACCACGAACGAGACCAGGCAGCCCAGGCCCAGGTTGAAGACGGTCAGCACGGACGGGGCCAGGCCACGTTTGTGCGCACCCACCGCGATCCGGGCACCGATGCGCTGGCTGAACGCCTCGCTGAACAGACCGCCCCCGCGATTCACGGCGTAATAGTCGGCTGCCGTCGGCGTACCCGCAAGGTGTGCGGAACCACCCCGGACGCCGGCGGACGCCGACGGCTCGGACCCGGCACCCGGAGCGGGCGGCGGGTTCACCGGGCCATGGCCGGGGTCAGCGCTCTTCGACGGCTTCGACATATTCGGCCAGCTTTCGGGTTATCTCGTCGTGCGTCATGGCGAGGTGCTCCAGGATCGTGAAGCGGTCGGGTCGCGTACGCGGCGCGAACGACACCGCCTCGACGAACTGCTCGGCGTTCAGCCCGACGTCCTGCGGCAGGCGCGGCAGCTGGTGCCGGCCCAGGCAGTCGGCGATCTGGGCGAAGCGACGCTCGTCGCCGCGCAGGAACGTGCAGAACAGTGCGCCCAGTCCGGCCAGCTCGCCGTGGGAGCCGGTGCCCGGGAAGAGCGAGTCGATGGCATGCATGATCTCGTGGCAGCCCCCGCTGGCCGGCCGGCTGCTGCCGCAGACCGCCATGGCCAGGCCGCTGGAGATCAGCGACTCGGCGAGCACGATGACGAACGCGTCGTCGCTCATGTCCCCCGGCATCGTCAGCATCGCCTCGGCGCCCATCCGGGCCAGCGACGCGGCCAGGCCGTCGACCGGCTCGCCGCGCATCTCGCGGGCCAGTTCCCAGTCGGCGAGCGCGCTGATGTTGCTGACCACGTCGCCGATGCCGCCGCGGTTGACCCGGTCCGGACCGGTCTCCACGAAGTCCAGGTCAACGATCACGCCGAACGGGATGTGCACGCCGTACGAGCCCTTGATCCCGTCATTGATCAGGCTGGCCACCGGGGAGCCGATGCCGTCGTTGGCGAGGCTGGTGGCCACCGAGATCATCGGCATGCCCCAGCGGTTGGCCGCGTACTTCGCGGTGTCGATCGTGGCGCCGCCGCCGATGCCGACGACCGCGTCGTAGTTGCGGGCGCGCAGCTTCGCGGAGAGCTCGAGCGCGGCGTCGAGGGTGCCGCCGGCGGTGGTGTAGACGTCGGCCGAGCCGAGGTTCGGACGGATGAGGTTCACCACCCGTTCACCGAGACCGGGGCCGACCACGACGGCGACGTCACCGCCCGCGGAGATCCGGCCGTCGGCAAGGATGCGCGCGAGGTCGGCGACCGCGCCGCGACGGACCTCGAAGTGCAGCGGCGTCTGGATGGTGCGGGCTAGTAGCGGCATGCGATGTCCCGCGCCTTCGCGAGGTCCTCGTGGTTGTCCACCTCGACCCAGCTGACCTCGCCGATGGTGGCCGCGCGGACCTCACCGCCGCGGTTCGCGTACTCCTGGAAACCGTCCTCGTAGTACAGGTTCGGGTCGCGTTCCCAGGTCGCCTTGAGCGCGTCGGCCAGCCGGCCGGCCGCCGACGGCTCGATGATGTTGGCGCCGATGTACTCGCCGAAGGCGTCGGCCGGCTCCATCAGCTTCGTAATCTTGGCGAGCTGTCCATCTGCATTGAAGACAGTCTTCATCTCCTCGTCAGCCAGCCTCTTCAGATTATCGATGGCGAGCAGGATGCTCGGACCACGATGGGCGAGGAGGGTGTGCTCGACGCTCACGGGATGCACGGTGTCGCCATTGACCATCAACGAGCCCTGCTCGAAGTGGTCACGGGCGAGCCAGAGGGAATAGGCGTTGTTCCACTCCTCGGCCTTGTCGTTGTGCACCAGGCTGATCTTGACGCCGTATTTCTCCTGGAAGGCCGGAACGCGTTCCTCGACGGCCTCGGCGCAGTAGCCCACCACGATCGTCACGTCCGAGAGTCCGGCCGCGGCCAGGTTGCGCAACGAAATATCCATGATCGTGGTATCGCCGTCCACCGGGACGAGCGCCTTGGGCAGGGTGTCCGTGTAGGGACGTAACCTGCGGCCGGCGCCCGCGGCGAGTACGAGTCCGATCATGTAATGGCTCCTGTCCAGGGCTGCGCGCAATGGTGCCTCGCGAGGATAACCATCGGTATCCCAGGAACCGGACGGCCCGAGGCACCGGAAAATTCTATAGAGGCCCCTCGTAAGCTACTGGGCATGACCGCTGAGCAGCTGATCTCCTTCGCCCGTGGCGCTCCGTCGCTGGACATCATCGACGTCGAGGGCCTGAAGGCCGCCGCCGCGCGAGCCTTCGACGCCGACCCCGCTGGCATGACCGCTTATGGCACGTCCGTCGGTTATGTGCCGTTGCGCAAGTGGATCGCGGAGAAGCACGGCGTCTCCGCCGATCAGGTCATCGTGACGAACGGGTCGCTCCAGGCCGACGCCTTCCTGTTCAACCACCTCGTCCAGCCGGGTGACACGGTCGTCGTCGAGAAGCCGACCTACGACCGCACGCTGCTCGGCCTGCAAAACCTGGGCGCGAAGGTGCATCAGGTAACGCTGCGTCCGGACGGCATCGACACCGACGAGCTGCGCGCGTTGCTGGAGTCCGGCGTACGCCCCAAACTCGCGCACATCATCCCGAACTACCAGAACCCGGCCGGCATCACGCTGTCCGAGCAGAAGCGGCGCGACCTGCTCGCCCTCGCGGTCGAGTACGGCTTCACCATCTTCGAGGACGACCCGTACGTGGACATCCGGTTCCGCGGCGACGCCCTGCCCTCGATGCTGTCGATGGACAGTGACAACGCGGTGGTCCACGCGTCCAGCTTCACCAAGACGGTCTGCCCCGGCGTCCGCGTCGGCTACCTGGTCGGCCCGGCCGCGCTGATCGATGCGATCGCGAAGAAGGCCACCAACCTGTACATCTCGCCCGGCATGGTGTCCGAGGCGATCGTCCATCAGTTCTGCGTCTCCGGTGACATCGAGCGGTCCGTCCGCACGGTCAGCACCGCGCTCGCCGAGCGCGCCACGGTCCTCGCCGACTCGCTGCGCAAGCACATCCCCGGCGCGACCTTCACCGAGCCCGACGGCGGCTACTTCCTCTGGGTCGACCTGCCCGACGACGTGGACGTGGACAAACTCTTCCCGGCGGCGATGAAGAAGGGCGTGGCTATCGTCAAGGGGACGGACTTCCTGCTCGACGGCGGGAAGAGCTCGGTTCGCCTGGCGTTCTCGGCGGTCACGGTCGACCAGATCGACGAGGGTGTCCGGCGCCTGGCCGCGGCCATCGACGAGGTCCGGGCCTAGGTGTCCGACCGGCCGGACGAGATCACTTGATCGCGTCCGGCCGCTAGGGCCTGTCCTGCCGCTGAGCTAGCCTGCTGCGGGCCCGTCATGCGGTTTGGGGAGGTCATCATGAGCGAGCGTGAGCCCGGCACGAGCCGGCCGAAGCCGCTGCAACGCGCCTTTGCCGTTCCGGTACGGGCCATGAACCGCTTCCGCGGCACGATCGACGAGGCTCCCGACGGCGCCGGTCACCAGCGCACCGCGAGCTCGGTGGTCGACTGCGGGGTGTACGTGGCCGGCAAGCGCCTGGCCGGCCGGTTCAGCCCGGACGAGGCGCTGCGGGTGGCCTGCTCGCACGAGGACGGTTTCGTCTGGCTCGGCCTGCACGAGCCGGGCCTGGACGAGATGACCGAGATCGCCCAGACGTACGGGCTGCACGAGCTCGCCGTCGAGGACGCGGTCAAGGCCGAGCAGCGCCCCAAGCTGGAAAACTTCGGCACGGTGCACTTCCTGGTCATGCGCACCGCCCGGTACGTGCCGCACCACGAGATCACCGAGACGTCCCAGGTCGTCGAGACCGGCCAGATGATGGTGTTCGTCGGCGAGCAGTTCGTGATCACCGTCCGGCACGGCGACGCCTCCGAGCTCGGTTCGGTGCGTGCCGACCTGGAGACCACCCGGGCCGCGCTGCTCGAGCAGGGCCCATGGGCGGTGGCGTACGCGGTGACCGACCGGGTGGTCGACCACTACATGATGGTCGCCGACCAGGTCGAGGCCGATCTCGACATCATCGAGGAGGGCGTCTTCTCCCGCGGCGCCGCCAGCCCGATTCAGGCCATCTATCAGATGAAGCGGGAACTGGTGGAGTTCCGTCGGGCCGTGGTGCCGCTGCAGCGCCCGCTCGCCACGATTGTCGCCCTGGTGCCCAAGCGGATCGGCAAGTACTTCCGCGATGTTCAGGACCATTTGACGCGTACGGTCGAGCAGGTCTCCTCCTTCGACGACCTGCTCAACTCGATCCTCCAGGCGCGGCTGGCCCAGGTGACCGTCGATCAGAACAACGACATGCGCAAGATCGCCGCCTGGGCGGGTATCGCGACCGTCTGGACCGCCGCGGCCGGCGTCTACGGCATGAATTTCCTACATATGCCGGAACTGAAATGGCTGTACAGCTATCCGGCCTGGTGGGCGATCACGCTGCTGGTCTCCGTATTGCTCTACCGGGCGTTCCGCCGCAATGGCTGGCTGTGAGGCATCCGGCAGCCGGCGGGCCCCTGACCGTCGACTTCGCCACCTAGAGTGACAGGGTGCCGTCGCGTCAGGATCAGCTTCATTCGTACCAGTACTCGCTGCAGCGGGTGGTGGCCGCGCTGGTCACGCACGACCCCGACCCGTCGCGCTCGCCGCTGCGCCGGGCCGGCACGACGGCTCTGGTCAGCCTGCTGATCGCGAGCCTCGCGGTGGTCGGCGCCACGATCTACGGTGTCCTCACCGGACAAAGCAGTGCGAACCCGAAAGACACGAAGGTCGTGTTTCAGGAGAAGGGCACCGGCGCGCGGTTCGTCTTCCTCCAATCGGACAGAAGCCTGCATCCGGTGCTGAACTACACCTCAGGCCTGCTGCTGACCGACTCCGACACCCCCGAGTTGCAGAGCATCTCGTCGGCGAAGCTGGCCACCGTCGACCTCGGCGCCACCCTCGGCATCCCGGGCGCGCCCGACTCTCTACCGGCGAAGGATTCGCTGCTCACCGAGCGCTGGTCGGTCTGCACCGACAACCGCGGTGAGGAGAACCCGGCGCGCAGCATCCTGCTGATCGGCGACAAGCTCACCGACGGCACGGTCGCGGCCAAGTCCGGCGAGGCGCTGCTGATCCGCGACCAGAGCGGGCGGGTCTGGCTGGTCTCGGGCAACAAGCGGTTTCACATCCCCAGCGAGCGGCTGATCGCGACGCTGAGCGTGCTCGACTGGGCCTCGAAGGACCCGTGGCCGGTCTCCGACGCCTTCGAGAACGCCATCCCGGTCGGCAATGAGCTGACCGCACCGGCCCTGCCCGCCGACCGCGGCGCCGACTCCGTCCTCGCCGGTTTCCAGGTCGGCGACCTGGTCACCGACTCGCGCAACCAGTTCGGCATGATCCTGGCCGACGGCATGGCCGACATCACCCCGATGCAGGCCAAGCTGCTCCAGGCCGTGCCCGGGGTCGATGTGCCGCGGGCGATCGCCAACAAGTTCGGCCAGCTTCACCGGTCCGCCACGAAGATCACCGACGTGGGCAAGCCGAACGCTCTGCCGTACGACGTGCCGAAGCTGCACGAAGGCACTCCGGCCAGTGCGTGCATGACGCTGCCGGTCGACCCGAAGGCCGGCGACGGCCTGCGGATCGATCCGACCGTGCCGACCGGCGCCACCAAGGTCACGCCGGGGGCGGACACCCCGGGGAGCGTCGAGATCGCCGATTTCGTGCACATCGCCCGCGGCAAGGGCGTCCTCGCGTCGCTCTCCCCGTCGCCCGGCGCGCCGGCCGACAGCAGCACGGTCGTGCTGATCACCGACACCGGCCGCGGCTTTCCGCTGGCCAACCGGTCGTTGATCACCAAGCTCGGGTACGCGGGCGCCAAGATCCCACAGATCCCGTCCCAGCTGGTCTCGATGGTGCCGCGCGGCCCGTCGCTGGACCCGGCGGTGGCTCGCCGGGCCGGCGCCCAGTAGGCCGGGCCGGCGCCCAGTAAGCCCAAGTAAGCCGGGCCGGCGCCCAGAAAGCACACCGACGGGCGGATCGCCGTTACCGGCGTCCGCCCGGACGATGTTTCGCCTGTTACCGGGGGTGCTGAGCCGTATCCGGCAGGGTGCCGTTCGGCGTCGTGTACGACGAGGGCTCGGCCGGCTCGAACGCCGCGTCGTCCGCCCCGCCGACCTGCGCCGACCCGATCGGGGTGATCGGGTCGTACTCGTCCCACTGGGCGGCCCGGCGACGCTTGGTCAGGTAGCCGGCGCCGACGCCGATGGCCGTGCCGATCAGCGCGTAGCCCACGAGGCGCGAGCCGCGGTGCCGGTCCGACCGCTTGTCGACCTTCTTGCGCAGCTGCTTCGCGTACTTCTTGTTCTGTTTCGCAGCCTTCTTCGCCTGCCGGCTGCTCATCTTGCCCGCTTGCCGAACGTTGCCGGTCGTCGAGTTGACCAGCGGCGTCAGCGTCGCGAGGGCGCTGTCCCAGCCGCTGGACGCGGCATCCTTGGCCTTCACGGCCGCCGGCTGCATCTTGTCGACCGCCGTCTGCAGCTTCGGTCCGACCGTCGCGCTGGTCTCCTGAGCCGCGAGCGACGCCGCGCGCTTGAAGTGGTCGACGCTCTGGCCGAGCTCGTTCTTCATCCGTCGGCTGCGGCTCCTGCGGCGCATCGTTGCGAACACCAGTGCCCACCTCCTGTGGTTCTCTTCCACGTCATGGTGCCCTCAACAGGTACCCCGGCGTGGCCGGATCTGACACATGGGGGAGGATCCGAATTACAAAACGAACTGTCCCATCGCCCCTTCGAGGTACGCCAGGGGCGACCGCGACACAGACAGGAGTCACCCGTGGCCGAGAAGCTTTACGCCACCCTGCACACCAACCACGGCCCGATCCGGCTCCAGTTGTTCCCGGACCACGCCCCGGCGACCGTGCGCAACTTCGTGGAGCTCGCGGAGGGCAGCAAGGACTACGTCGACCCGCGTACCGGGCAACAGGGCAAGGGCACGCCGTACTACGACGGCACCATCTCGCACCGGGTCATCGCCGGCTTCATGGTCCAGATGGGCGACCCGACCGGCACCGGCCGCGGCGGCCCGGGCTTCAAGTTCGCCGATGAGTTCCACCCGGCGCTGCAGTTCGACCGCCCGTACCTGCTCGCGATGGCCAACGCCGGACCGGGCACGAACGGCTCGCAGTTCTTCATCACGGTCGCGCCGACCCCGCACCTCAACCGGCGGCACACCATCTTCGGCCAGGTGGCCGACGAGGCGTCGGCGAAGGTCGTCGACTCGATCGCGACCACCAAGACCGGCCCCGGCGACCGCCCGGTCGAGGACGTGGTCATCGAGCGTGTGGAAATCGAGCGAGTGCAGGACTGACGTACTGTTGAACCCATGAGTGGGGCTCCCTCGACGGCACCGGGTTGCTACCGGCATCCGTCGCGGGAGACCTACATTCGCTGCGCCCGCTGCGAGCGGCCGATCTGCCCCGACTGCATGCACGACGCGTCGGTGGGTCACCAATGCCCGGAGTGCGTAGCGGAGGGCCGACGCACGCAGCGGCCGGCGCGGACCGCCTTCGGCGGCAGCCGCGTCGGCCAGGCCGGCCTGGCGACCCGCATCCTGATCGCGATCAACGCGCTGGTCTTCGTCATCTCGGCCCTGTCCGGCGGCGCCCGGGCCCTCGGCGGCTCCGGCGGTTTCTTCGGCATGCTGGGCGCTTCCACGCCGGTCACCCTGTGGGGCGAAGTGCTCGGCTACGCCCCCTACTACCAGGGCGGCCCGGTGCACGGCATCGCGGCCGGCGAGTGGTACCGGCTGTTCACGGCGATGTTCCTGCACTACGGCGTGCTGCACATCCTGCTCAACATGTGGGTCCTCTGGCAGTTGGGCCGCTACCTCGAGGCCCGGCTCGGCCCGGCCCGGTTCGTGGCGCTCTACCTGCTGGCCGGCCTGGGCGGCAACGTCGCGGCCTATCTGTTCACCCCGCCCAACCAGGGTGCCGCCGGCGCCTCGACCGCGATCTTCGGCCTCTTCGCCGCGATCATCATCGTGAATCGGCGCCTCAAGCTCGACATCAGCGCCCTGATCCCGCTGCTGGTGATCAACCTGCTCTTCACCTTCACGGTGCCGCACATCTCCGTGGCGGGCCATCTGGGCGGCTTGGTGACGGGTGGCGTCGTGGGCCTCATCCTTGCGTACGCCCCACCCACGCGCCGCACGCCGTTCCAGGTGGCGGGCTGCACCGCGGTCCTGGTGCTGCTCGTGGTCGCGTCGCTGGTCCGCACCGCGGCCCTGCTGGGCTGAGGCGGCTCTGCTGGGCTGAGGCGGCCCTGCTGGGCTGAGGCGGCCGGGCACCACCCGCTGCGGCTCGGTCAGTCCGGCGGCAGCGGCCTGGCGGCGCCCGAGGCGAGCAGCCCGATCGTCAGGGCGCCCAGGACGCAAAGGATGGCGTGCAGGACGCCGAAATGCTGGGCCAGCACCCCGATCAGCGGTGGACCGGCCAGAAAGGCGCCATATCCGATCGAGCCGGCCACCGACACCCGGATCGCGGCGCGGAGCGGATCGTCGGCGGCGGCGCTCATGCCGACCGGGAATCCCAGCGAGGCGCCGACACCCCAGAGCAGGCCGCCCAGCAGGGCCATCGGCACGCCGACGCCGGCGACCACGGCGAGCAGGCCCAGCATGCCGCTGACCGCGGTGGCCCGCAGCACCGGCACGCGGCCCCACCGCTCGATCGCGGCGCCACCGAAGAGGCGCGACAGGGTCATCGCCGTGACGAACGTGCCGTAGGCGATCGCGCCCACCGTCTCGCCGGCGTGGTAGCCGTCGACCAGGCCGATCGCCAGCCAGTCGTTCGCCGTGCCCTCGGCGAAGCCGAAGCCCAGCATGATCAGGCCGATCAGGATGGTGCGCGGCTCGCGCCACGCCTGGCCGACGCTGACCGGTCGCGCGTGGCCGCCGGGCGGCGGGTGCGGAAGAAACCTGCGTACGGTCGGGAAGGTCACCGCCGCCGTGAGCGCCGCGGTGAGATAGAGCTGCGCCCAGATCGGCACGCCGGAGGCCGCCGCCAGCGCGCTCACCGCGGCGCCCAGCACCGTGCCCAGGCTGAAGCCGGCGTGGAAACGCGGCATGATCGTGCGGCCGAGGCGGCGTTCGACGCCGGCGCCCTCGACGTTCATCGCGACGTCCCAGCAGCTGTTGGCGGCGCCGATCAGGATCAGGCCGGCCACGGCGATCGGCGTGGCACCGGCGAGCGTGCCGGTGCCGAGCCCGGTCAGTCCGAGCGCCATGGTGCCGCCGGCCAGCAGGATGGTGCGCGCCGGGCCGATCCGCTGCACGACCGGCCCGGCCGCCGGGATCGCCAGGATCGCGGCGGCGGAGAGGCAGAGCAGCAGCAGTCCGAAACCGGCGGCGCTCAGGTGCAGGGCGTCGCGCACGGAGGGCGCGCGGGCGAGCCAGCCGCCGAGAGCGAGCCCGTTGGTGGCGAAGGTGACGGCGACCGCGACTTTCGCCCGCTCCACCCGCGGGAGGTCGGTGGTCGTCACGCCCTCGAACTTACACGTTAAAGCGGTACCGGGGCGAGCGTCGCTCAAGATCGGGTCCTGTGTGGAATATCCGGACTTGTCGGTCGGCCATCCGACCAGCGGCGGGACCGGCGTGACGAAATCGATACGCGGTTTCCGCACTCCCGGCAATAGCCGCTATCCAGGCTAAAGCCCTGCCGAATGCCAAAGCGGTGGGCGCGTTAAATCCGGCTTAAACCCATACGTGCGATTTGTGGCCGTGCACCGCGCCACTATGGATGATCAGCCGACCGAAGCAACTAGGCCGTACGGGCGATATTCCATGTCGGTTGGTCGATGTACGCGCGAGTAGGTTCCGCGTTGAGTGGCTGGGCTCAGGTCAAGCCACTCATGGGGGATCCAAGCATGCGTATGCGCGGCCACCACTGGTCCCGAGTCGCCGCCACGTCGGTTCTCTCCCTACTCACCGCAGCGGCGGTGATCCTGCACCAGCAGGCCGGCAGCGACAGCGCGAAGGGCGTCCAGCCGGCCACCGCCGACCCGCACGCGGGGCACATCATGCCCGAGGCCGTGCCGGTCGCGGTGACCACCGCCGCGCCCCTGCCCCGTACCGGCTGGACGATCACCGCCGACAGCGAGGCGAGCGCGGCGGAGCGGGTGCTGGACGGCAACGCGGGCACCTCGTGGAAGAGCGGGTCCGGGGCGATGCCGCACTCGATCACCATCGACACGCACAACCGCATCGCGCTCAGCGGCCTGACCTACATGCCCTCCGACGGCGCCGACGGCCGCATCGGCCGGTACCGGGTGGACATCAGCGACGACGGCACGAAGTGGAGCACGAACGTCGCCTCCGGCGCGAAGTGGAGCACGAACGTCGCCACCGGCACGTTCGCCGACGACGACACGGTCAAGACGGTCACGATCGGCACCACGGTGACCCGGTACGTGCGGCTCAGCGTGCTCAGCGAGGCCGGCGACCGGGTCAGCTGGATCTCGGCCGCGGAGATCAACCTGCTCGGCGGCACCGACCCGGCGCTGCCACGGACCGGCTGGACGGTCACGGCCGACAGCCAGGAGACCGCGCGAGCGGCCAACGCGGCGGTCAACGCGATCGACGGCAACACCGCGACGATCTGGCACTCGGCCTGGAGCTCGAGCCCGCCGAAGCCGCTGCCGCACACGTTCACCATCGACATGCACAAGTACTACTTGGTGTCCGGCCTCAGCTACCTGCCGCGCCAAGACTCGTCGAAAAACGGCAACATCGGCAGCTACAAGATCGAAACCAGCATGAACGGCACGCTCTGGGCGCCGCAGTCGGTCACCGGCCAGTTCGGCGACCTCAAGACCGCACAGACGGTCACGATCCCGTCGCAGATCGCCCGATACGTCCGGCTCACCGCGACCAGCGAGGCCGGCAAACGCGGCCCGTGGAGCAGCGCCGCCGAGTTCAACGTGCTGGGCCGGGACAACCCGGCGCTGCCCCGCACCGGCTGGACGGCCACCGCTGACTCGCAGGAGACGACGACCGAGAACGACCCGGCCAGCAAGGCGCTCGACAACAGCAACGCCACGTACTGGCACAGCCAGTACTCGCCCGCGCCGGCCAAGCCGCTACCGCACTGGATCACCGTGAACATGGGCAAGGTCCAGGCGGTCGGTGGCCTGCTCTATCAGCCCCGCCCGGCGACCAACGCCAACGGCCGACCCGGCTCGTTCAAGATCGAGACCTCGACCGACAACAAGACCTGGAGCACCCGGATCAGCGCCGGGAAGTTCGGCGACAGCGCGGCCCCGCAGACCGCGGTGTTCCCGCCGGTCGACGCGCAGTACCTGCGGTTCACCGCCACCACCGAGGCCGGCAACCGCGGCCCGTGGACCTCGATCTCCGAGCTGTTCATCTTCGGCGCGAGCGGTTCGGTCTCGCCCAACCGCGGCACATGGAGCGCGCCGGTCGGCTTCCCGCTGATCCCGGTCGCCGCCGCGCTGCTGCCCAACGGCAAGGTGCTGACCTGGTCGGCGTACGCGCCGGACACGTTCTCCGGCGGCAACGGCCTCCGCACCCTGACCGCCACCTTCGACCCGGCGACCGGCGTGGTGACCCAGCGGACGGTCACCGAGACCGGGCACGACATGTTCTGCCCCGGCATCTCGGTGCTTCCGGACGGCCGGGTGATCGTCACCGGCGGCAACAACAATCAGAAGACCAGCATCTACGACCCGGCCACGGACGCCTGGACCGACGGCGGCAACATGACCACCGGCCGCGGCTATCAGGCCAGCGTCACCCTCGGCAGCGGCAAGGTGTTCACCATCGGCGGCTCGTGGAGCGGCCCGGTCGGCGGCACCGGCAGCAACCCGCACAAGGCCGGCGAGGTCTGGTCGGCCGACGCCGGCTGGCACGCGCTGCCCGGCGCCAACGTGGTGCCGATGCTGACCAACGACAGCAACACGCTCGGCGACTACCGCAAGGACAACCACGCCTGGCTGTTCGCCTGGAAGGGCGACAAGATCCTCCAGGCCGGCCCGAGCAAGGCGATGAACTGGTACTCGATCGACGGCAACGGTTCGGTCTCGGCGGCCGGCACCCGCAGCGACGCCGACGAGATGAACGGCAGCGCCGTCATGTTCGACACCGGCAAGATCCTCACGCTGGGCGGCTCGCCGAGCTACAACAACTCCGACGCCACCGCCGACGCGCACCTGCTCACCATCAACGACGACGGCACGGTGAGCGTTCGGAAGGTCGGGTCGATGGCGAACACCCGGGCGTTCCAGAACAGCGTGGTGCTGCCGGACGGCAAGGTGCTGGTGATCGGCGGCGAGAACTACGCGGTGCCGTTCTCGGACAACACCGCGGTGCTCAACGCCGAGCTGTGGGACCCGACCTCCGGGCAGTTCAGCACCATGGGGACGATGGCCGTGCCGCGCACGTACCACAGCGTCGCGCTGCTGCTGCCGGACGGCCGGGTGTTCACCGGCGGCGGCGGCCTCTGCGGCACCGGTTGCGCCACGAACCACTTCGACGGGCAGATCTTCACCCCGCCGTACCTGCTCAACGCGGACGGCTCGGCCGCCGAGCGCCCGGAGATCACCGACGCGCCGGACAGCCTGAAGAACGGCGATGGCTTCAACGTGACGACGGGCAGCGCCGTCACGTCGTTCGCCATCGTCCGGATGGGCACGGCCACGCACTCGGTGGACACCGATCAGCGGCGCCTCTCGCTGCCGCTGACGATCAACGAGAACGGCACATACCGGCTGACCATCCCGGCCGATCCGGGCGTCGCGGTGCCGGGCTACTGGATGCTCTTCGCCCTGAACTCGAAGGGCGTGCCCAGCGTCGGCCACATCGTGCACATCACCAACTGATCGACCCGGCGCCGGCCGAAAGCCGGCGCCGGCTGTCGGGGGCTCAGGCCGGGGCCGAGTCGGAACGCAGGTCGGCGAGGGCGACCACCACGTCCTCCGGGAGCGCACCGAGGTCGTGCGCGCTGAACACATAGATCGCATCGCCGGTGTCCAGCTCCAGCAGCTCCGAGCGCAGGCCGCGGTGGGTGCGTCGATCCACGCGTACGCGCTCGACGGCCGACCAGGGCAGATGCCGGCGGCGGGCGAATCCCGCGACCACCGTGACGCCCGACGCGTCCGCCGCCAGGCGGACCGGCACCACCAGGTCGCGCAGCGCCCACCCGGCCAGCGCCAGGGCCACGACCAGGGCAATCGCCCAGCGGATCGGGTCGTTACCGGCAAAGGCCACGGTCAGCACCACGATCGCGACCGCGCCCATCAGCTTGGTGACCGGCAGGACCGGCTTGACGCGCCACTGCATGCACCCACTATGGCAGCGGCATGACGACGCAACGATCATCTTGAGGCTGTAATCCGACATTCATCGTGCGTTGCCCGATGCCTCACCGGCGGGGTCCGCGTTGAACGCCACATGGACGTGTTCTCCCGTACGTTCTTGCCCGCCGCCGCCGAAGCCGGCGTGGCCATCCCGACCGTGAGCCGGCACATGCCGGTCTTCCGCCGTTGCGTCGATCCGGACGACACCACCGTGCTGGTCAGCCGCTGCTACCGGCCCGACACGCCGCTGGCCGGCGAGTACATGCTGCTGCTCACCTACCGCCGCCTGGTCGTCACCCAGGAGACCAAGGTCTTCCATCGCCTGCGGCTCCACCTGAACGCCAATCTCCGGCACCTGAGCAACGTGACCTGGGCGCCGGATCACGTCCGCTCGGCCGTCGAGCTGGCGGCGACGGCGGTGGACGGGGTGCGTGAGCGCTTCCGGCTGCGGCTTGCCGAGCCCGAGGCGGTCTGGCGCTTCGACTCGCACCTGGAGCACGTGTTCCGGGCGCCCCGAGCCGCTGTCGCTTGAGCCCCGGTTCGCCGCGCCGCCCTGACGAGCAGGAGCCGGCCCGGCTCACCACAGGAACTCCATGATCGGCGTACGCAGGCCCGCCGCGTCGAGGCCGTGCGCCCGCGCGTGGTCCGCCCAGCTGCCGTAGCGGCGCACCTCGTCGCGGCCGACGCCCAGGTGCAGCGCCCGATGCGGGCGGCCGCCGAGCGCCTCGGCGACCTGCCGGGCCGAGGTGCCGGACAGGTACGGCTCGACCAGCACGACCTCGCCGTCGGCGAGCGCACGCAGCCCCTCCGCGTCGAACGGGCGCGGCGTGTTCGTGTACGCCACGGTCACGTCCAGGTCGCGGGTCGCCTCGAGCACCGGATCCAGCATCGGGCCGACCGCGACCACCAGCGGACCGCCCCGCTTGAGCACCCGCAGGCGCCCGCCGTCCGGGTACGCCCGCGAGTTCTCCTGCAGCGCGAGCCGGAGGTAGACCCGGTCGTCGTGCCGGGCCGCGTCCCGGAGCAGCTGCGCCACCTCGTCGTGGTGGCCCGGCACGTGCACGGTCCAGCCCTCGAGCGTGTCGAGCAGCTCGACGTCGCCCGGCGACTGGTGGGTGTAGCCCTCGGCGGCGCCGTCGTACGAGGCGCCGATGCTGACCAGCACGGCACCCGCATCCTGGTGCCCCAGGTCCAGCTTGATCTGCTCGTACGCGCGGTCGACCAGGAACGGGGCGTAGGAGTGCAGGTACGGCCGCAGCCCGGTCAGCGCGAGCCCGCCGGCGACCCCGGTCATCAGCTGCTCGCGGATGCCGACGTTGAGCACCCGGTCCGGGTGCCGGCGCCGGGCCGGCTCGAACGCGTCGGCCGAGATGTCGGCGAGCACGAGCGCGGTCCGCGGATCCTCGTCCAGCAGCGCCGTGGTGGTGGCGACGAACGTCTCCCGCATCATCTGCCTCAGCCTCGCTTCGGTTCCACAGTGGCCACGACCAGGTTCGGCCGGTCGTGGTGGCGCCGGCTCAGGGCGCGCTCGATCAGGTCGTGATCCCGGCCGTCGATCACCGCGGTGATCCAGCCGGGGAAGCGGGCGGAGATCCCGCCGGGCCAGCCGTGCGTGGCCGACTGGTTGTCGATCACGATGGCGGTGATCGGGAGCCGGGTGGCCGCGGCATACGCGATCGCCTCGTGGTTGGCGCCCTCGTCCAGTTCGGCGTCGCCGAGCAGCACGAAGACGCGCGGGTCGAGCAGGCCCTGGGCGCGCAGGCCGAGCGCCACGCCGACGCCGATGCCCAGGCCGTGGCCGAGCGAGCCGGTGCCGATCTCGACGCCGGGCACGAGCAGCCGGTCCGGATGGTTGCCGAGCGGGCTGTCCCAGCCGCCCATGTCGTCGAGCCAGTCGGCCGGGAAGAACCCCTTCGCGGCGAGCACCGCGTAGTAGGCGGCCGGGCCGTGGCCCTTGGAGAGCAGGAACCGGTCGCGGTCCGGCTCGTCGGGCTTCCGTGGATCGATCCGCAGAACGCGGTCGTAGAGCACCCAGAGCACGTCCAGCGTCGAGTACGAGCTGGGCGCGTGCTTCTCGTCCCCGCTGATCCGCCGGACCAGGGCCCGGATCCCCTCGGTCGCGGGTGCTGTGACTGTCATGCCGATAGGCTGCAACTTGAAGTGAACTTCAACTCAAGGGGATGTGATGGAGACCCTCGCGATCGGCGATCTCGCAGCGCGCAGCGGCGTGGCGACCTCGGCCCTGCGCTACTACGAGCGCGAGGGCCTGATCCGCTCCACCCGCACGGCCGGCAACCAACGGCGGTACCTGCGCTCGGAGCTGCGCCGGGTGGCCTTCATCAAGATTGCCCAGCAGGTCGGAGTGTCCCTCGAGGAGATTCGCGAGGCGCTGTCCGAGCTGCCGGAGGGCCGTACCCCGACCAAGGCGGACTGGGCGCGGCTCTCCGCCCGCTGGCGCGGCAGGCTGGAGGAGCGCATCCTGCTCATGCAGCGGCTGCGCGACCAGCTCACCGGCTGCATCGGCTGCGGCTGCCTCTCCCTGCAACGCTGCAACCTGATCAACCCGGCCGACCGCCTCGGCGCCCGCGGCACGGGCCCGCAGATGATCGTCAACCCGCCGGACTGACCGCACGCCGGTCCGCCGACCGACCAGAATGGCCTCGTGACACCTGACGCGCCCGGCGGCCGGATCCACTCGAGCGACCCCTTCGCCACCCCCGAACAGGACCGGTCCCCGGTCCGGCGGCTACGCGGCAGGCTGGCCGCCTCGGTCACGCTCTGGACCGCCCCAGGACCGTACGGACTGACTGTGTCGTCGATGCTCGTCGCCGACGGCGATCCCGGCCGGGTGCTCGGCCTGATCGACGAGGAGAGCGAGCTCTGGGCGGCGGTGGAATCGACCGGCCGCTTCGCGGTGGCGCCGCTCGGCCAGGGCGACCGGCAGCTGGCCGACCGATTTGCCGGGTTGATGCCGGCGCCGGGTGGACTCTTCGCGACCGGCTCGTGGTCGCCCACGGAGTACGGCCCGGTGCCGGCGCACGTCGGCGCCTGGGCCGGGTGCCGGCTGGCGAGCAGCCGCGACTGCGGCTGGGCGCTGCTGGTCGAAGGCGTGCTGGAAACGGTCACCCTGGATGGCGCGGAGGAACCCCTGATCCACTACCGCGGGCGATACCGCTGACCTACTCGGCGCACTCAGACCACCACTCGGCGCAGAGGGCGACCGGCGGCGGTCACCGGGGCGGAGGGCTTCGTACGTTGCCCGAAAGTCCGCTCGTCCCCACCGAAGGCGGTGAATCCCGGTGACGACAGAAGTACCTTCCGAGTCCTCCACCGAGAGATACCTCAACGTCCAGAAATCCGAGGATTTCCAGCGCCTGCGCCACAAGCTGCGCAGCTTCATCTTCCCGATGACCGCGGCGTTCTTCCTCTGGTACCTGCTGTACGTGCTGCTGTCCGCGTACGCCCGCGGCTTCATGAGCACCAAGATCGTCGGCAACATCAACGTCGCCCTGGTCTTCGGGCTTCTCCAGTTCGTGTCGACCTTCCTGATCGCCTGGTACTACGCCCGCTACTCCAACCGCGAGCTCGACCCGATCGCCGACAGCATCCGCAACAAGATGGAAGAGGGTGCTGAGTGATGGATTCGCACCTGCTGGCCGAGGCCTCCGCGTCCACCACCCGTGGACTGACCATCACGCTGTTCCTGATCTTCGTGGCGATCACCCTGGGCATCACCATCTGGGCGAGCCGCCAGACCAAGACCGCCACCGACTACTACGCCGGCGGCCGGCAGTTCTCCGGCTTCCAGAACGGCATGGCGATCAGCGGCGACTACATGTCGGCCGCGTCCTTCCTGGGCATCGCCGGCCTGATCGCGCTGTTCGGCTACGACGGCTTCCTGTACTCGATCGGCTTCCTGGTCGCCTGGCTGGTGGCGTTGCTGCTGGTCGCCGAGTTCCTGCGCAACTCGGGCCGGTACACGATGGCCGACGTGCTGGCGTTCCGGATGCGCCAGCGGCCGGTGCGCTCGGCGGCGTCCATCTCCACCGTGGTCGTGTCGATCTTCTACCTGATCGCCCAGATGGTCGGCGCCGGCGCGCTGGTGTCGCTGCTGCTCGGGATCAAGCCGGGCACCACGTTCCTGGGCATGGACGCGGACACCGCCAAGGTCGCCACGATCATCCTGGTCGGCGCCCTGATGATCATCTACGTGGTGGTCGGCGGCATGAAGGGCACCACGTACGTGCAGATCGTCAAGGCGTTCATGCTGATGATCGGCGCGCTGGTGATGACGTTCCTGGTGCTCGTGCACTACAAGTTCAACCTGTCCACGCTGCTGGGCGACGCCGCGGCGCAGTCCGGCAAGGGCTCGGCCTTCCTCGAGCCGGGCCTGCGGTACGGCGTGGAGAAGGCGACCGCCGTGGAGACCTTCTACAGCAAGATGGACCTGGTCTCGCTCGGCATCGCGCTGGTGCTCGGCACGGCCGGCCTGCCGCACATCCTGACCCGTTTCTACACGGTCCCGACCAGCAAGATCGCCCGCAAGAGCGTGCTCTGGGCGATCGGCATCATCGGCACCTTCTACCTGTTCACCCTGGCCCTCGGCTTCGGCGCGGCGGCCCTGGTGGGCGGTAAGGCGATCACCGCGCAGGACAAGGCGGGCAACACCGCGGCGCCGCAACTCGCCCAGGAGCTCGGCATCAAGTACTTCGGCGGGGACACCGGCGGCGCGGTCCTGCTGGCGATCATCGCGGCGGTGGCGTTCGCCACGATCCTCGCCGTGGTGGCCGGCCTGACGCTGGCGTCGTCGTCCAGCGTGGCGCACGACTTCTACGCCAACGTGATCAAGAAGGGCACCGCGAGCGAGCGGGACGAGGTGCGGGTCGCCCGGATCTCGGCCCTGGTCATCGGCGCCGTGGCGATCTTCCTCTCCATCCTGGCGCAGAGCCAGAACGTGGCCTTCCTGGTCGCGCTCGCGTTCGCGGTGGCGGCGTCGGCCAACCTGCCGGCGATCCTCTACAGCCTGTTCTGGAAGCGGTTCAACACCGCCGGGGCGATGTGGGCCATCTACGGCGGCCTCGCCTCCGCCGTCGTGCTGGTCTTCTTCTCGCCGGTCGTGTCCGGCTCGCCCACGGCCATGTTCCCCGACCAAGACTGGCACTGGTTCCCGCTCAACAACCCCGGCATCATCTCGATCCCGCTCGGCTTCTTCTGCGGCTGGCTCGGCACGGTGCTCTCGAAGGAGGACGACTCGGCGAAGTACGCCGAACTGGAGGTGCGCTCGCTCACCGGCTACGGAGCGCACTGACTCCCCCGTTTGTGCCTATGGAGTGTCGATCACCAGGCATGACGGCACCTGCTCCGTAACCTGGGTTCATGTCTACGACCGTCGGACGAGCCTCGGTGAAGCCGCCCTCCTTTGATCGACCGCCGGCGAGGCGGCCCCGGTTGAAACCACGCTGGGGCCGCATCGCCCTTCTCGGGGGCCTGGCCGTGCTGATCATCGCGGTCATCGCCGGCATCTCGCTGTACGGCTACGCCAGCGACCTCGACGACAAGCTCAAGCGCACCGACACCTTCTCCCAGCTCACCGGCGACCGGCCGGCCACGCAGGTGAAGGGCGCGCTGAACATCCTGCTGGTGGGCAGCGACTCCCGCGACCCGGACACCAAGGACAACCAGGCCAACGCCTGGCGGGCGGACACGCTGATCCTCATGCACGTCCCGGCCGACCACAAGACGGCCCAGCTGGTGTCGATCCCGCGGGACCTGTGGGTGGTCATCCCGAAGAGCAACACCGCGGCGTGCGGCGACGGCAGCCGCGCCAAGATCAACGCGTCGTTCGCGTTCGGCGGGCTGCCGCGCGCCGTGCACACCGTCGAGTGCCTCACCGACGTGAAGGTCGATCACGTCATGGCGATCGACTTCGGCGGCTTCAAGGAGGTCACCGACGCGCTCGGCGGCGTCGACCTGTACGTGGACCAGACCATCACGTCGATCCACAAGCCGCACCGGGTGTTCACCAAGGGCATGATGCACATGAACGGCGAACAGGCCCTGGACTGGGTGCGCCAGCGCAAGCAGTTCCCTCGCGGCGACTTCGCCCGTATGCAGCACCAGCAGGAGTTCCTCAAGGCCATCCTGGACAAGGCGGCCAGCACCGGCACGCTGACCAACCCGGGCAAGCTCAACGACTTCCTCAAGTCGGCGACCGCGGCGGTCACCGTCGACCAGGACTTCTCCCTCACCGACATGGCGGTCCAGTTCCGCGACCTGCGCGGGGGCAACCTCACCTTCATCACCAGCCCCAACAAGGGCAGCGACATGATCGCCGGCCAGTCCGTGGTGGTCTCCGACCGGGAGAAGGCGCTCGCCCTCTACCAGGCGGTGGCCCAGGACAAGATGAGCGCCTGGATGGCGGCGAACCACACCAAGCCGACCTCGTAAGCTGAGAGCCGTGTTCGGACCCCAAGTTCCCAGCGTGACTCCCGGCGAGGTCACGGATGGCGCCTACCTTTTGGACGTACGCGAGCCCGACGAGTGGGCGGCCGGCCACGCGCCGGGCGCCCACCATCTGCCGATGATGCAGATCCCGGCGCGGATGGCCGACGTGCCCACCGACGTGGACGTCGTCGTGGTGTGCCGCTCCGGCGGCCGCTCCGGCCAGGTCGTGTCCTACCTGATGGGCAACGGCTGGGACAACGTGCGCAACCTCGACGGCGGCATGCAGCTCTGGGCCGCCTCGGGCCGCGAGGTCGTCAGCGAGAACGGGCAACCGGCTCAGGTGCTGTGACGGAGTGAGCGACTATCGCCCGCTGGTCTTTGCGCATCGGGGCGGCGCGGACGCCCTGCCCGAGCACACGCTCGGTGCCTATCTGCGCGCGCTCGAGGAGGGCGCCGACGGCCTCGAGTGCGACGTGCGGCTCAGCCGGGACGGTCACCTCGTCTGCGTGCACGACCGCAACCTCAACCGGACCAGCAACGGCCGCGGCCTGGTCAGCAGCAAGACGCTGGCCGAGCTGGACGCGCTGAACTTCGGCTCGTGGCACCCCGGCTACCCGGCCGACGAGGAGCTGCCCGACCTCAGCCGGCTGCTCACCCTCGACCGGCTGCTGGAGGCGCTGCGCGACTGCGGCCGCCCGGTCCGCCTGCTGATCGAGACCAAGCACCCGTCCCGGTACGGCGCCGAGGTCGAGCGCAAGCTGGTCGAGACGCTGCGCCGGCACCGCCTGCCGGACGGCAACGTGCAGGTCACGGTGATGTCGTTCGCCGCGCTCGCGCTGCGCCGCATCCGCGCGCAGGCCCCGGCCGTCCCGACGGTCTACCTGCTGGAGATCCTGCCGCCCGGGGTGGGCCGGGGCCGTCTGCCGTTCGGCGCCCGCATCGCCGGGCCGGGGGTGGGCCTGGTGCGCGCCCGGCCGGGCCTGGTGCCGAGCATCAAGCAGGCCGGTCACCAGGTGTACGTGTGGACCGTCAACGAGCCGGACGATCTGGAGATGGTGCTCGACCATCAGGTCGACGGCGTGATCACTGACCGGCCCAAGTTCGTGCTGGACCGCCTGGCCGACATGTGACGTCTGACACGTCACGGTGAAAGATTTCAAGATCAGCGTGCAACCGTCTGCCCAAAAGCTCGGAACCGAGGCAGACTCGCAGTCATGCCGGAGCGACCCGATTACACCGCGCTGACCCTGGGTCAGCTCGCGGTCCTCGATCGGCTCAACGCCGGCGAGACGGGGCTGCCGGTGGCGCAGCAGATCGTCCGGCTCGCCCAGGAGGTGCTGGGCGCGGCCGCCGCGTGCTTCGTCGAATACTCCGCCGGCGGGGAGAAGCGGGTCGTCGCGGCGGCGGGCACCTGGGTGCCGGCCATCGGGCGCCGCGTCGACGATTCCTTTCCGTGCGGGTCGTATGCGTACAGCCGGGATGGCGACACGGTGGTCGGCGCGCTGCACGTCTCCGATAATTCCGACAAGTCCGTCCTAGAGGTTCTCGCCGGAATTCTCGGCCGGCTCTATGCCACCGAGCCACGCGACCCCGACGCGACCCGCCGCCAGGAAAATCGCGACCTCTGGCTGGCCGTGACCAGCCATGAGCTGCGCACTCCGGTCACTGTGATCAAGGGCTACGCGGACACCCTCACCAACCACTGGGAGACGCTCGGCGAGCAGGGCCGGCAGGAGGCCGTCCGGGTGATCGGCGCCCGGGCCGGCGAGCTGGCCCGGCTGGTCGACCGGCTGCTGACCGCGACCAGCGACGACGGCGAGATCGACGAGGCCGAGGCCGAGCCGTACGACCTGCCCGAGGCGCTGCGCGGCGCGGTCGAGGAGCTGCCGGAGGGCCTGCGCCGCCGGATCGTGCCGGGCGATCTGCCGGCCGGGCTGCCCAAGGCGTACGGCGAGCGCGAGTCGATCGCCACGATCCTCACCGAGCTGGCCACCAACGCGGAGAAGAACTCACCGGCCGACTCGCCGATCGACCTGAGCGCCACCGCCGACGGCGACACGCTGCGGTTCCAGGTCTCCGACCGGGGCGTCGGCATCCACCCCGAGCACGTCGAGCGGGCCTTCGAGCGGTACTGGCAGGCCGAGGTGGACGGCCGGCGCCGCCACCCCGGTGCCGGTCTCGGGCTCTACCTGGTGCGGCGGCTCGTCGAGCGGCAGCAGGGCTGGGTGTCGCTGCGCCCGCGCGAGGGCGGCGGCACCACCGCCGAGGTGTGCCTGCCGCGCGCCTGAGTGTTCCTTCCCGCCGGTACCGCCTAGGCTGTCTCGCCGTGAGCAAGCGCCGCAACCAACGCCAAACCGCACCGAAGCGCGAAAAGGTGCGCGACATCTTCGTCGCCCGACCGTTCGAGGGCCTGGCTGACGAACCGGAGTGGATCGCTCTGCGCGAGCTGGTCCCGGCCGCCTCGGCGCCGCTGACCCTCCGACCCGAGATCATCGAGGAGTACGGCGACCGCCCGGTCACGCTGTCGACCGTGCTGCCGATGGCGTGGCCGGCGATGACGCGTACGGACGGCCGGGTCTTCATCGGCCTCCAACGGCACGTCCAGTCCGGCGACGTCTCCCGCGACCTGGCGGTGGCAATCCTGAGCGCGCTGGGCACCGAGCCCGGCGACACCGTGTCGGTGCCGGCGCTGCCCGGCGAGGGCCCGCGCCTGCAGGACATCCTCGTCGACGGCCCGCTCGAGGTGACCATGCAGGAGGGCTTCGAGTACTGGCTGGACGCCGAGCAGGCCGACGACCCGAACGTGAAGGCGTCGCTCGAGCGGGCGAACGCGTCGATCTACCCGACCGTGCGGATGGCGGCGGCCCGGGCCGCGTACTGGTGCCGGGTCGCGCCGGACAAGGGCCACGTTCGCTGGGTGCTGGCCGAGCCGGAGGACCAGGCGCTGGACGCGTTGTCCCGGCTGAGCGCCGCGGGCGAGCTGCTGCTCGGTGAGCACACCAAGTTCGCCGGCATGTTCCGGGCACACGGCCTGCTGGTCCCGGTCTGGGACATCCCGGGTGAGCCGGAGTCGGCCGACTGGGAGGCGCCGCTCGCCGACTTCGCGAAGAGGTACGCCGACACTCTGGCCGAGACCGGTCCGCTGGACGCCGACGCCCGCCGCGCCAAGCAGGGCCTGATCGGCCGTCAGCTCACCCTGCGGTAGGCCGTCAGCTCACCCCGCGGTAGGCCGTCAGCTCACCCCGCGGTAGGCCGTCGGCTCACCCCGCGGTAGCCGGTGCGGCTCAGCCCGCGGTGGCCAGCGGGGAGCGCTCGATCGGGCAGCTCATGCACCGCGGGCCGCCCCGGCCGCTGCCCAGCTCGGAGCCGCTGATCCGGACCACCTCGATCCCGGCGCGCTCCAGCTGGGCGTTGGTCTCCACGTTCCGTTCGTACGCGACGCAGAGCCGCGGGGCGATCGCGAGGGTGTTGTTGCCGTCGTCCCACTGCTCGCGTTCGGCCGTCACCGGGTCGAGCCCGGTCTCGATGGTCCGGAGCCGTTCGATGCCCATGGCCGCGGCCGCGGCCGCGAGGAACGGTCGAGGCGGTCCGGCGTGCGGCTCGCCGTCGGCGTCCGCGACGACGGTGTACGCCCGGAGCGAGTCGGCGGCGTTCGGATACATGACCACCGCGTCCACGTCGACCATCGTGCACACGGTGTCCAGGTGCATGGTGGCCCGTTCCTGCGCGATCGGCACCACCAGGATCGTCCGGGCCAGCCCCTCCCCGAAGACCCGCCGGGCCAGCCGCTCGGCGCCGGCCGGGGTGGTGCGCTCGCCCACGCCGATGGCCAGCACCTCGGGCGCGAGCACCAGCACGTCCCCGCCCTCGACGTGCTCCAGCCCCGGGTGGTAGAGCAGCTCGACCCCGGCGAAGCGCGGGTGGTAGCGGTAGATCGCCCGGGTCAGCGTGGTCTCCCGGCTGCGGGCCGGCATGGCGAGGCTGGTCACCGCGACCCGGTCCCGGATCCAGACCGAGGAGTCCCGGGTGAACAGCAGGTTGGGCAGCGGGTCGATGACGAAGTCGTTGGGCTGCATCAGCTCGTACACCAGGCCGCGGGCCCCCGGTTTGAGCTCGTCGTGCGCCAGGCCGGCCATCAGTACGTCGGCGAGCCGGCGCGGGTCCTGGTCGGCGAGGTACCGGCCGACGCCGGCACGCAGGCTCTCGCCGAGCCGGCGGTCGTCGAGCACGGCCTCGGTGAGCTCGGCCCGGGCCGCCGGGATGGCCAGCGTCTCGGCCAGCAGGTCGCCGAGGTAGAGCACCTCGACCCCGTGGCCGCGCAGCGCCGCGGCGAACGCGTCGTGCTCCTCCTGCGCCCGGCTCACCCAGGGGATGCCATCGAAGAGCAGGGAGTCGTTGTTGCGCGGGGTCAGCCGGGCGAGCTCCAGCCCCGGGCGGTGGAGCAGAACGGTCTTGAGCGGGCTCACTTCACTGTCGACGTAGTGAACCATCTCGGCACTCCTCGCAGTCGACCGATGACGTTCTGACTAGATCATGAGACATCGGTGCGCGCGAGCGAAGGGGAGACTAACTTTGTCGGTGAAGCTGCCGAACCGGGGAGACAAAGGCCCACCCATGCACTATCCGCAAGAAGAAGTCGTGCGTGAATGTGGCATTCATCCCTACTCACTCGCCTCTCTTTCACCCCAGTGTCTTGCTTCCGTGTGGGGTCGAGCACGTACGGTAGTGACTAGAGAGCCCGAAGAGACCTTTTGCCGGAGGTCGAAGTGACTGTCTTCTCGCGCCCTGCTCTGCCCGTACCCGTCAAGGCGCCTCCCGCGATCACCCGTCGCCCGTCGTCCACCGAGATCGACACCACCCGCCCCTCTCCCGTCGACTGGGCCCGTCGCCGACGCGCCGAACGGGACGCCCGCCGCCTCGAGGCCGCCGGCGCCCGCGCGCTGACCCGCCTCGACCGGCTCGGCCCCAACTGGCACATCGTCGACTGGCCGCGCACCGACGCGCAGGGCTATTACGAGCCCGACCTCGCCGACGACCGGGCCGGCTTCCTCGCCATCGGCCCCGGCGGGGTGTACGCCGTGACCGTGGCCGACCACGGCCGCGCCCGCGTGCTGATCGCCGGCGACGTCGTGCAGATCAACGGCAAGCGCCCGCAGTACGTGGCCGAGGCCCGTCGCGAGGCGCGCCGCGCCAGCAAGGCACTCTCCGCCGCGGTCGGCCTGAGCGTGCCGGTCACCCCCGTGCTGACCTTCGTCGGCTCCGGCGTGATCAGCGTGCACGGCCTGCCGAAGGAGGTTCTGGTCGCCACCGAGAAGGAGCTCGACCGACTGCTGATCGCGGGCGGCGCCCGCATCTCGCCGGCCACCGCCGGCAAGCTCTCAGCGGTCGCCAACCACCCCGGGACCTGGGCAAACGCGCCTTACCGCCCGGACGGTGACTACCGCTGGCACGCTGACGGACAAACGCCCGCTGACAAGCGGACAGCACGCCGGTAACGTTCCTTCCGGCGTACTCGACGGGTCGCCGCCGCCCCCCGCAGCGGCGCCGTCGAGCCGGAGGAACGAGGAGGATCGGGTGGCACACGTCGAGCTTTCCCTCTCGACACCGTTCGTGCCCCAGGCGCGCACCCCTGCCGAGTCGGAGTTCATCCCGAGCCTCGACCGGTGGACATCCACGGTGGCAGCCGCCGCCGAGGCATGCCTGGTGATCGACACGTCCACCACGATCCTGGCCGTGTCGGTCTCGTGCTGCGAGCTGTTCGGTCTGGGCAACCCGGCGGAGTCGATCGGGCAACCGCTCGGGTCGGCGCTCCACATGATCGATTTCACGGCCGACGGGCGTGAGTTGGACGAGAGCGACGCCGAGAAGATCCCCCCGCTGCTGGCGATCCGCAGCGAGCGACTGTCCCGTGGCCTGCTGCGA
This sequence comes from Actinoplanes sp. KI2, assembly GCF_025630775.1. Classification (GTDB taxonomy): domain Bacteria; phylum Actinomycetota; class Actinomycetes; order Mycobacteriales; family Micromonosporaceae; genus Actinoplanes. The sequence goes on along the minus strand of NZ_JAOSZE010000001.1, from coordinate 74,494 downwards.
GTGGTGCCGAGCCCCGGTGAGCCGCCGGTGACCGTCGACGCCATCACCACCCCGCTGCTGAGCGGCGACCGGCTGGTCGGCTCGTTGACCTTCTTCTCGCCGATCAGGTAGCGCCTGTTCTGCCGGTGTGGTGTTTGCCGCACCTTGGAGGGTTGGGCAAGGGTCGATCCGGAAACGTAGTCTGCCCTCATGCTCGATCTAGATCTGCTGCCGCAGGAGTACGCGGTGTGCCGCCTGCCGGTCGGTTCGCCGATTCCGGCTTCGCTGGCCGCGGGTCCGGATGAGAAGGGTGTCATCTCGCTGAGCTGGGCCCCCGACGAGCTGTCGATCATCTGCCCGGCCGACCGGGTGCCGGACGGCGCGGAGGCTGACACCGCTTGGCGATGTCTGCGGGTGGCCAGCCAGGTCGAGCTGGCGCTGAGCGGGGTGATCGCCTCGCTGATCGGGCCGCTCGCCGACGCACGGGTCAATATCGTGACGTTCTCGACATACTCGTCGGACTACCTGCTGGTGCCCTCGGTACGTCTCGCCGAAGCGATGGACACGCTGCACGCCGCCGGCCATCGCATCGCCTCCTGACCTCGGCGCGCCTACCATGTGCGGCGTGTCCCCCCACACACGCCTCATTCCCCTGGGCGCTCTTTCCCTCGGCGCCCTGGCGCTCGCCGCTGCCTGCGGCGAGCCGCCCCAGCCGCAGCCCACCTCGCCGCCGTACGTGAATGTGAGCACGGCACCGATCTCGCTCGGCCCGTCGCAGCTTCCCGGTCTGCCGATCGGGACGATCCAGCCGACGGGGGCGGCCACCCCCACCCTCGGCGGCGGCGCCTACCCCACGAACCCGACGTACACCGTGCCGACCGCCACCACGACGCCGGCCACCACGATCTCGCCGACGCCCACTCCGTCGCACGCCCCGCGCTGCACCGGCGCGCCGACCGGCCCGCAGATCCTCACGCTGATCAAGGGCAAGCCCGGTATCCCGAACACCACCCTCAAGGTCGACTCGGGGCCGTACTGCTCGGGCGACTGGTCGTTCACCACGGTGGAGAAGGCCGGCGCGAACGAGGATCAGCTGGAGCCGCTGATGGTGGTGGCGACCGGCAAGGACGCCACGCTGACGCTGGTCGCGGCCGGTTCCGAGGTGTGCGTGGACCAGGTGCAGACCACCGCGCCGCCCGGCATCCGAGTACTGGCCTGCGGCTTCTGAGGCCCGAGGGCCCGTCCTGCCGGTCGCCCGGGGCTGCGGCGTGACCGGCCGGACACGCCCTACACTCACCGCATGCCGGGAACGCCGCCGACTCGCTTCGTCTACCTCGGTCCGGAGGGCACCTTCACCGAGGCCGCCCTTCGCACCCTGCCGGCCGCCGAGCGCGGGGTCCGCACCCCGGCCCGCAGCGTGCCCGAGGCCCTCGAGGCGGTGCGTGCCGGCGAGGCCGACGCCGCCCTGGTCCCGCTGGAAAACTCGGTGGGCGGCGCCATCCCGGTCACCCTCGACGAGTTGGTCACCGGCACCCCGCTGGTGATCACCCGCGAGGTCGTGCTGCCCGTCGAGTTCGTGCTGGCCGCCCGAGAGCTGACCCCCCTCGCCCGCATCCGTACGGTGGCGGCCCACCCGCAGGCCTCCGCCCAGTGCCGCAACTGGCTGCTCGCCCACCTGCCCGACGCGGTCGTGGTGGACATGCTCTCCAACGCGGCCGCCGCGATCAGCGCCGCCGCCGGCGAGTGCGACGCCGCCCTGTGCGCACCGATCGGAGTGCCGCGGAACAGGTTGACCGTGCTGGCCGAGAAGGTGGCCGACCACGCCGACGCGGTGACCCGCTTCGCCCTGCTCGCCCGTCCCGGCCCGGTGGGCGAGCCGACCGGTGACGACGTGACCTCGCTGGCCGTGTCGATCCGGCACGACCAGGTGGGCGCGCTGCTCGCGGTGCTCACCGAGCTGTCGGTCCGCGGGATCAACCTGTCCCGCATCGAGTCACGCCCGACCGGCGAACAGCTCGGTACGTACTTCTTCTTCCTCGACTGCACCGGTCACGTGGCCGAGACCCGGATGGGCGAGGCGCTGCAGGGCCTGCGCCGGATCTGCGCCGAGGTGCGCTTCCTGGGCAGCTATCCGCGGCACCGGCTCACCCGCGAGGAGCCGCAGCCGTCGGTTCCCGGGCTCTCCGACGCCGACTTCGCCGACTCGTCGGCGTGGCTGGCCCGGCTGCGCGCCGGCGAGATCGGCTGACCGGCCCGGCTGCGCGCCGGCGAGATCGGCTGACCGGCCCGGCTGCGCGCCGGCGAGATCGGCTGACCGGCCCGGCTGCGCGCCGGCGAGATCGCCTGACCGGATCTTCACCCGGTCGGGGTCAGCCCCAGCCCAGCTCGTGCAGCCGGTGATCGTCGATACCGAAGTGGTGGGCGATCTCGTGCACCACCGTGATCGCGACCTCGTCGACGACATCGGTCTCGGTCTCGCACACCCGCAACGTCGGCAGGCGGTAGATGGTGATCCGGTCGGGCAGCACCCCGGCGTAGTCCCAGCCGCGATCGGTCAGCGCCGTTCCCTCGTACAGGCCGAGCAGGTCGTCGCTGCCGTCCGACGGCTTGTCCTCGACCAGGACGACCACGTTGTTCATCATCGACAGGAGCTCGGCCGGGACCTCGTCGAGCGCCTCACCGACGAGCTCCTCGAACCGTTCACGACTCATCTCGACGGGCACACCGACATTGTGCGCCGGTGCGACCGGAAATCCCCGACCGCACCGGCGGTGAAACTCAGGCGAGCGTGGCCTTCAGCGTGATCTCGGCGCCGGGCGAGAGCAGCCGGGAGATCGGGCAGTTCTCCTTGGCGCCCTCGGCGATCTTCTGGAACGTGCCCTCGTCGATGCCGGGGACGTTGCCCACGGTCTCGAGGTCGATCCGGGTCACGCCGAAGCCGGCGTCGCCCTTGTCGAGGTGGACCTTCGCGGTGGTCTCGACGGAGGCCGGGGTGAATCCGGCGTCCGCGAGGCCCTTCGAGAAGGCCATCGAGAAGCAGCCGGAGTGTGCGGCGGCGATGAGCTCCTCGGGGTTCGTCCCCTCGCCCTCCTCGAAGCGCGACTTGAACGAGTAGTTCCCCTGGTAGCCACCCTTGCCGGTCTTGATAGTCCCGGAACCTTCGGTGAGGTTCCCTTCCCAGCGGGCCGTAGCAGTGCGAATAGGCATATCCGAAACGCTAGTCCATGGAACGAGCCCTGGCCTGTCGACCAGGGCACGGGTCATCATGGGTCACATGCCCCCCGAGTATCGGCCGATCGATCTCGACATCCCGCCCGTATCGGTGCCCTCCTCGGCCCCCGGGGACGTTGTCGAGTTCGGCGGTGACCCGCCCGCCTCGAACCGGCGCCGGCAGGCGAGCGGAGCCTTGCGTTCGCTGGCCACCGACCGGCGGGTCGTGCCGCTGACCGCCCTGCTCGCGGCGGTCGCGGCGCTCGCCTCGCTGATCTCCGAGTGGCAGGTCACCACCGTGGACGCCGAGGTGCTCGGCGACGGGGTCGGCTCGCATCCGGTCACCACCGGCGTCGTCGACCTGGGTGCGCTCGGCGCCGCGTACCTGTTCGGTCTGTTCCCACTGGTCGTGTCGGTGGTGCTGACCATGTTCGGCCCGGTGGCCGGCCGCCGCTGGGCCCGGCTCGGTGGTCTGAGCGTCGGGGGCACGCTCCTCGCCGTGCTCTTCGCGACCACGGCGTCGCTCGGCAGTGAGAGTCGCGTGGTGCCCAACCTCGCCCGGCTTCAAGTCGACAAAGATCAGGTGCAGTTGGCGTACGGGCGGGGTCTGTGGTGTGCGACCGCCGGCGTGGTGCTGGCCATGCTCGCGCTCTACCTCGCCGACCGCCACCAGCCGAGGTCATCGTCCCCACCGAGAGGTGCGGGCGACCCGGCGCCGCCGGTCGACGAGTCGGCCTGGGGCTGGCGGCGACCGCCCGCGGCCCGCGACGAGCCGGCCCCCGACCAGCCGCTCGAGCTGACCGTCGCCCCGGCCAAGCCGTTCACCTCGCTGGGCGACGACCGCGACAAACCCAGCAGCGACCGCGACTAGCTCTTCGATCGTGACGATGGGGGATATCCGGGTGAGGACCGGGCGGCACCGCCGGTAGGCTCAGCAATCGTGATTGACCTGCGTTTGCTCCGCGAGGACCCCGAGCTGATCCGCGCCAGCCAGCGACTGCGTGGCGAGCCCACCGAGCTGGTCGACAACCTGCTGCACGCCGACGAGGAGCGCCGGGCCGCGACCCAGCGGTTCGAGGCGCTGCGGGCCGAGCAGCGATCGCTGAGCAAGCTGGTCCCCAAGGCGTCCCCGGACGAGCGCGCGACGCTGCTGGCCCGCACCAAGGAGTTGGCCGCCGAGGTCAAGGCGGCCGAGGCGGCGACCAGCGCGGCCGACGAGGCGTTGCGCCTGGCCCAGCTCGCGGTGCCCAACGTCGTGCAGGAGGGCGCCCCGCCCGGCGGCGAGGACGACTTCGTGGTGCTGCGTGAGGTCGGCGACCGCCCGGCGATCGACGACCCGAAGGATCACCTGGAGATCGGCGAGGGCCTGCGGGCGATCGACACCGAGCGTGGCGCCAAGGTCTCGGGCTCGCGCTTCTACTTCCTCACCGGGGTGGGCGCGCTGCTTCAGCTCGGCCTGCTGCAGATGGCGATCGCCCAGGCGGTGGAGCACGGCTTCACCCCGTCGATCACCCCGAGCCTGGTGAAGCCCGAGTCGATGGAGGGCACCGGCTTCCTCGGCTCGCACGCCAGCGAGGTCTACCGGCTCGAGGCCGATGACCTGTACCTCGTGGGGACCTCGGAAGTGGCGCTCGCGGCGTACCACTCGAATGAGATCTTGGATTTGTCGGCCGGTCCGACCCGCTACGCCGGCTGGTCGTCGTGCTACCGCCGGGAGGCCGGGTCGTACGGCAAGGACGTGCGCGGCATCCTGCGCGTGCACCAGTTCGACAAGGTCGAGATGTTCTCGTTCTGCCGGCCGGAGGACGCCGCCGACGAGCACCTGCGGCTGCTCGCCATGGAGGAGGAGATGTTCGCCAAGGTCGAGATCCCGTACCGGGTGATCGACGTGGCGGCCGGCGATCTCGGGTCGAGCGCGGCCCGCAAGTTCGACTGCGAGGCGTGGGTGCCGTCGCAGGGGCGGTACCGCGAGATCACCTCGACGTCGAACTGCACCACGTTCCAGGCTCGCCGGCTCAACATCCGCTACCGGGACGCCGACGGCAAGCCGCAGATCGCCGCGACGCTGAACGGCACGCTCGCCACCACCCGCTGGCTGATCCCGATTCTCGAGAACCACCAGCAGCCGGACGGCTCGGTGCGGGTGCCGAAGGCCCTTCAGCCGTACGTAGGCGGACGTGACGTCCTTGACCCAATTCGCTAACGGGTAATACATCCGGCCGCTACCAGAAGTCATAGCCGCAGCTAGCTGGCCGGGTGTACCGTTTTCCTTCCGCCCTCCGCGGGGGTACGCCCCACCCTCGGAGGTATCGATGGTCAAGCCTGGACTCCCCAAGCTGATCGCGACGGATCTCGACGGCACGCTCGTGCGCAACGACGACACCGTGTCCGCGTACACCCATGAGGTCCTCGATCGAGTCCGGGCCGCCGGCATCCGGATCGTGGGCGCCACCGGCCGCGGGCCGCGGCTGACGTCGCTCACCCGCCGGGACATCCGGGTCGCCGACTTCCTCGTGCTCGCCCAGGGTGGCTGGGTTCTCGACCAGGCCGAGTCGGCATACCTGCTGCGCTCGCGGCTCTCCGGCCCCGCGCTCGCCGAGGTGCTGGCACGGCTCGAGGCCGAGGTGGGCCGGCTGTCGGTGATGGTGGAGGCGCTCGAGCACGACGACTCGCCGCTCTGGGGCGACTTCGACCCGACCTGGCGCTACCCGGTGGTGGTCGAGCGGCGCCCGCGCGCCGCCTGCCTCACCGGCGACGTGATCAAGGCGTTCGTCCGTTCGTTCGACCACCACGTCGACGAGTTGCTGGAGATCGCCCACCGGATCGTCCCGCCGGAGGTGGCCTCGGTCACCCAGGCCGGCCTCGACTACGTGGAGATCTGCCCGGCAAACGTGAACAAAGGCACCGGCCTCGCGGTGGTCGCCGAATCGGTCGGTGTCGACCCCCAGGACGTGCTGGTCTTCGGCGACATGCCCAACGACCTGCCGATGTTCGCCTGGGCCGGGTGGAGCCGGGTGGCCGTGGCGAACGCGCACGCCTCGCTGATGGCGGTGGCCGACGAGGTGACGCTGTCCAACGACGAGGACGGCGTGGCCGTCTACCTCGACAGGTTACTGTCGAGGTGATGAACGACAGGTCACCACAGCTCCCCTTTCGGCTTGTCGCCTCCGACATCGACGGCACCCTGATCCACGAGGACGGGACGCTCGGCGCGAGCACGCTCGACGTGATCCACGCCCTGCCGGTGCCCCTCGTGCTGGTCACCGGCCGGCCGGTCCGCTGGCTACGGCAGCTCTACGACCAGATGCCGGAGCCGGTGCCCGCGGTCTGCGCCAACGGCGCGGTCGTCTACGACCCGCACACCGACGAGGTGCTGCGTGCCGACCCGCTCTCGGTCGACCTGCTGCTCGACGTGACCAAGCGGCTGCGCGATGCGGTGCCGGACATCGCGCTCGCGGTGGAGGTCGATGAGGGCCGCCGATTCTGGTACGAGGAGGCCTGGCCGCTCCGCTGGGAGACGGACACCGATCTCGTACGCGTGCTCGCCAGTCCCGAGGAGCTGACCTCGGTACCGGCCGTGAAGCTGCTGGCCCGCTCGGAACGGTACGAGCCGGACGAGTTCGCCGAGCTGGTGAGCCGCACGCTGGCCGGGTTCGCGGAGACCACACACTCGTCGAAGAGCGCGCTCGTGGAGATCTCGGCGGCCGGCGTGACGAAGGCGGCCGGGTTGGCGTGGCTCTGCGAGCGGCACGGCATCCAGGCCGACGAGGTCATCGCGTTCGGCGACATGCCCAACGACATCCCGATGCTGACCTGGGCCGGGCACTCGGTGGCGATGGGAAACGCCCACCCCGCCGTTCGCGCGGTGGCCGACGAGATCGGCCCGACGAACGACGAGGACGGGGTGGCAACGTACCTGCGCGGGGTGTTCCGGCTCTAGAGGTACTGCCCGGTGCGGCCCTCGGGGCCGCCCTGGCCCTGCTGGCCGGGCATGCCGGGGACGAGACCGCCGCTGCCCACGGGCAGCGCCGGCCGGCCGGTGCCGCCGCGCATCTGCTCGAGTTGCAGCCTGGCCGCCATCTGCTGGGCGACCAGCGCCGCCTGGATGCCGTGGAACAGTCCCTCGAGCCAGCCGACCAGCTGGGCCTGGGCGATCCGCAGCTCGGACTCGCTCGGCGGGGTGTCGCCCTCGAACGGCAGCGACAGGCGCTCCAGCTCCTCGCGCAGCTCGGGCGCGAGACCGTCCTCCAGCTCGGTGATCGAGCGCTGGTGAATCTCGCGCAGCCGGCCGCGGCTCGCCTCATCCAGCGGCGCGGCCCGCACCTCCTCGAGAAGCTGCTTGATCATGCTGCCGATGCGCATGACCTTGGCCGGCTGTTCGATGAGGTTGCCGGGCTCCTCGGGGCTCAGCGTGCCGTCGGGCTCGACCGTGCCCATCGGACGCCCGTCGGGCCCGACCACGATTACCGAGCCGTCCTGCTGCTTTTCCGCGGTGCGGTTGTCGTCGGTCATGCGATCCATCTTCTCGCACGTGTCACTATGGGCGAAGCTCGGCCACCGCGCACTTGACGCTGCCGCCGCCCCGCTTGAGCTCGGAGAGCTCGACGTGTACCGGCGCATACCCGGCAGCGCGGACTTTATCCGCCATCGCCGTGGCCTCCGTGTTGAGAATCACGTGCCGGCCGTCGCTGACCAGGTTCAGCCCGAACGCCTCGGCGTCGGCCCGGTCGGCGAGCACCGCCTCCGGGAAGAGCTGGGCCAGCACCCGCTGCGCCGACGGCGAGAAGGCGTCCGGGTAGTAGGTGATGTTGTGGTCGTCCAGCGCGGCCAGCGCGGTGTCCAGGTGGTAGAAGGCCGGGTCGACCAGGCGGAGCGAGATCACCGGGCGGCCGAGCACCTCCTGTGCCTCGGCGTGCGCGGCCGGCTCGGTGCGGAAGCCGTAGCCGGCCAGGATCAGGCCGCCGTGCGCGCCGGGCAGGTAGGCGAAGTCGCCCTCGCCCTCGTTGACGTGCTCGGGCGCGACCAGCTGCCAGCTGTTCTGGTCCAGGCCGGCGTAGAAGGCGCGGTGGGCGTCGGCCTCGGCGGAACGCTGCGGATAGCGGAAGCGGGCGCCGTAGACCTGGCCGTCGACCGAGAAGGCGCCGTTGGCCGCGTAGACCATGTCGGGCAGGCCGGCCACCGGGTCGAGCAGGTGCACGGTGTGCCCGAGATCCACCAGGGTGGTGCGGAGCAGGTCCCACTGCTTGACCGCGAGCGCGGCATCGACCGGGACGGTCGTGTCCATCCACGGGTTGATGGCGTACTCGACCGTGAAGTGCTCCGGCGGACACATCAGATATGTCCGGACTCGCGGCATCCGCTCCCTCTGGCTCATGAGGTAAAGCGTAAGTAGGCTGAGGTGCACGAAACAGCGAGGAATCTTGTGTCTTGGGGGCGAATCGTTGCAGATGGACGCGGTTGACCAGCGAATCATTGCGCTGCTGGTGGCGGACGCCCGTGCGTCGTTCGCCGAGATCGGTTCCAAGGTCGCCCTCTCCGCACCGGCCGTCAAGCGGCGCGTCGACCGGCTTCGATCCAGCGGCGTGATCAAGGGCTTCACCGCGGTGATCGAGCCGGCCGCCGTGGGCTGGACCACCGAGGCGTTCGTCGAGCTGTTCTGCACCGGGCGGACCACCCCCGCCCAGATCACGGTGGCCACCCGGCGACACCCGGAGGTGGTCGGGGCGTACACGGTCTCGGGCGAGGCGGACGCGCTCATCCACCTCCGCGCGGCCGACATCACCCACCTGGAACAGGCCCTCGAGCGGCTGCGCGCCGAGCCGTTCATCACCTCGACCCGCAGCATGATCGTTCTTTCCCGGCTGGTCGAGACCCCGACGGTTCTGCCCGCCCCGTCCGAGTAGCGGAACCGGCGCCGGGCGGGACGCGTCGAACCGCCATGCGTCGTCGTCTCTGGATCTGCGCCGTTCTGCTGCTGCCGCTGGCCGGCTGCACCGCGCCCGACCCCGACCGGGCCACTCCCCCCGAGCAGCCGCCGACACCGCCGTTCAAGCTGGTCGCCTTCGACTCCTGCGACCGGCTGCTCACCGAGCTGCGGGCCGCCGCCCTGCGCTCGATCACCGCGTACGGCTTCCCTGTCGCCCAGCCGGAGCCCCTCGCGGCCGAGGGCAACTCGATGCGCGCGGCCGACGCGGTCGCCGTCCCCGTTCCCGCGCCGGGACCCACGTTCTCCGGCACCAACGCGCACGAGCAGGGCGCCGACGAGCCGGATATCGTCAAGACCGACGGCCGCCGGATCGTCACGGTCGAGGGCGGCACGCTGCACGTGATCGACCCGGCCACCCGTCGCGAGACCGGCAAGCTGACCCTCGGGCTGGCCGGCGACGCCCGGCTGCTGCTGGCCGGCGACAAGGCGCTGGTGCTCGGCTACGGCGGGCTGCGCCTCGACGGGACCATCAGGGCTGCCGACGGCGTCCTCCAGCGCGAGGACGTCGCGGGAGCCGAGGCGCTCCTGGTCGACCTGACCGGCTCGCCGCGGCTCGTCAGCCGATACCACGCCGACGGCCGGATCGTCGACGCGCGGCAGACCGGCAGCGTGGCCCGGATCGTGCTGAGCAGCGGCCCGCGGATCGTCTTCCCGCCCATCCTGCGCGGGAACGACCAGAGCCGGCTGCGGCAGAACCAGGCGGTGGTGAACCGCACCGACGTGAACGCCTGGTTGCCGCAGTGGGAGGTCACCACCGGCGCAACCACGACCCGCGGGCACGTCGACTGCGGCTCGGTCAACCGGCCGGCCTCATACTCCGGCGCCCAGATGCTCACCGTGGTCACCTTCGACCTCGCCGGGCCCGCGCTGACCGACGGCAGCCCGGTCTCGGTGGTGGCCGACGGCGACATCGTGTACGGGACGCCGGCCAGCCTCTACATCGCCAACGACCAGCGCTGGAAGATGGTGGACCTGACCGCGAAGGCGGCGACGACCACCGACATCTACAAGTTCGCGCTGGCCGGGGCGGACAAGCCGCGGTTCCAGGCGAGCGGCTCGGTGCCCGGGACCCTGCTCAACCAGTACGCACTGTCCGAATGGGACGGCTACCTGCGGGTCGCGACGGCCGCCCGGACCACCGGGTCGTCGTCCTCGGCGGTGCGGGTCCTGGCCACCCGCGGTGCCACGCTCGCCGAGGTCGGGACGGTGGACGGACTCGGCAAGGGTGAGCAGATCTACGCCGTACGCTTCCTCGGCCCCCGCGGCTATGTGGTGACCTTCCGGCAGACCGATCCGCTCTACAGCGTCGACCTCAGCGACCCGGCGCACCCGACGGTCAGCGGGTCGCTCAAGATCACGGGCTATTCGGCGCACCTGCAGCCGGTCGGGGGCGACCTGCTGGTCGGGATCGGCCAGGAGGCCAGTGCTCAAGGCGTACGGGAAGGTCTGGGAATTTCGCTCTTCGATGTTGCCGACCCGGCGCACCCGCGACGGTTGGCGCAGCACGTGCTGGCGGATTCCACATCGGAGGCCGAGTTCGATCCGCATGCGGTGCTGTGGTGGCCGGCGACGCAGTTGCTCGTGGTGCCGGTCAACGGACGCACCAACGGCGCGGTCGCCGTGCACGTGCGCAACGGAACGATTCGGCCGGGCGGCAACCTGACGGGCGCGCCGATCCGCCGGTCCCTGGTGATCGGGGACCAGCTGTGGATGCTCGGCGACACCGGCCTGGGCGTGGCCGATCTGTCCACCCTGGACCGGATCGGCTTCGTGCCGCTGACCTAGAGATACATGCCGGTGCGGTGGTCCTCGGCGCTCTGCTTCGTCGGGCTGGGCTTGTCGCCCTCGCCGAAGAAGCGCTTGCCGCCGAACTCGCCGTGCAGCCGGTCGTCGAGCTCGTCGGCCAGGCCGGTCATCACCTGCACGGCGAGCATCAGATGGGTGGCCTGGAAGTTGCGGCCGAAGACCGGGATCGAGGCCCAGACCGTGTCCTTCGCGCAGTAGAGACGGCCGATCGGCATGCGGTTGGTCAGCTCGGACAGCTTCACGTAGAGCTGCTCGGTCGGCTCGACCTCGGTGAGGATCGGCGAGAAGACATCCACCAGCGGCGGATTGTCGCGAACCCGGACGAACACCATGGCCGAGCCGGCCCGGATGCCGATGTCGCCGTCGTTGTCCACCTGAAGCTGGTCGACCGGCGTCTTCGACATGGTCGCGACGACCGTGCGCACCCGCTCTTCCAACGGCACGACCTCGTCGGCCGCGGTGGCCAGCGCCGCGGACAGCTCGCCGTCGTCGTCCAGGTCGTCGAGGTCCAGCACCTCGCCGATGTTCGGCTCGTTGCGGGCGGTGGCCAGCGGCGCGGTCTCGATCGGCTCGTCCTCCTCGTCGTGCACGAGGTAGACCAGGAAGGCGGGGTGCGGTGCGCCGTACACGTCGCGCAGGGTGCGGGAGACGACCGCGGCGAGCTGGGCCGACCTGTCCTGGCTGGAGCGCAGACCGAACGAGTCGCCGGAGCCGGCCAGCACGCCCGGCGGCGACCAGCCGAGCGCGACCAGGTCGGCGACCGCGGCGCGATCCATCCGGTAGCCCTCGGGCAGGCCGGCGTTGCCGACCGCGAGCGCCTCGACCACCTTTTCCGGCAGCACCCGAATGCTCACCGAATAGACGGCCATGCCCGTGCCGGACGCGGTCGGGTCGAGCGTCAGATCGATGTGCGATCCCGGGGCCAGCGAAGACAGCAGCGAGGAGAGGGCCGCGGCGAAGTCCCGCCAGGCCTCGGTCACCTTCGCCCGCAGGTCAGCCGTGGTCGGCTCGTCGAGCAGGATGTTGTCGTTCGACTCGCCCGCGGCGCTGTCTGCCGTCATGATCGCGCACCTCCGTTTCCGCCACCCTACCGAGCGTCCTCAGAGGGTTGGAGCCCGCCAGGAGAGCGCGAGCTTGCTGAGGCGTTCGGCGACGACCGCGGGATCCGCTCCGCGACCCACGGCAACCCCCATGAGGTACGCCGTGACCGGGGCACCCGGGCGCAATACGCCGTGCGCGACGTCCTTGGCGAGGTCGAGCACCGCCTGCGTGGGCACGTCCGCCGGATCCAGGCCCAGTTCCCGGCCGGCCTTGGCGATCCAGTCGTCCAGCTCGCTGCTCATCGCGCCTGCTCCGCGGCCGTCCGCCGCACTGCTCATCGCGCCTGCTCCTCGGCTCATCGCGCCTGCTCCTCGGCCGTCCGGCTCGCTGCTCATCGCGCCGTCCGGCTCGCTGCTCATCGCGCCCACTCCTCGGCCGTCCGCAGGTCGTCGTCGGTGTCGCAGTCGAACCAGGGCGGCGGGCCGGGTCGGCGCCAGGACACCTCGGCCACCCGCAAATGCTCCATCAGCTCGCGAACCGACGCGCCGTGCAGGTCGCCCCGCTCCTCCTCCAGCCGGCCGACCGCGTCGCGCAGCGCGGCCGTCCGCCACACCCCGCACAGCATCTGCCGGCGACCCTCGGCGTCCCGGTAAACGGCGCCCTGCATCGGCGCCGACTCCGCGGTCAGCCGCAGCACGTCGATCGCCTCGCCGGTCAGCAACGGCAGGTCGGCGGCGAGCAGGGCGGTGAACGTGACCTCCGCCGGGACCAGCGCGAGACCGGCCGAGGTGGCCGCCACCGGGCCGCCGCCGGGCGGGTCCTCGCGGGTGGAGTGCACCGGCACCGGCAGGTCCGGCGGGACCGGGCCGACCACGATGCGCGGGTCGGCGTCATGCACCGCGGCCAGCACCCGGGTCAGCATGGACTGGCCTCCGACGGGCAGCCTCGGCTTGTCCGCGCCGCCCATCCGCCGTGCCGCGCCACCGGCCAGCACCACCGCCGCAAACCCTCCCACGTACGTACCGTATCCCGAGCGCGTGTCGAGCGTGACCGGGCGCTCACTTCACGGTCGTGGATCACTTTCTCGTCGGCATAGGCTCTCGCTATGGCGCGCTCCACCACCCGGCGACCGGTCGTACGGATCAACCTGGCGACCGGGGAGCCCCGGCGGCGCCCGGACGAGTTGGCGGCCGAGGAACCGCTGGAGATCCGGGTACGCAAGCGGCCGCTGGCGGTGACCATGCGCACCCCGGGGCACGACATCGACCTGGCGATGGGGTTCCTGCTCAGCGAGGGGATCATCGGATCGGCGACCGACGTGGTGACCGCCCAGTTGTGCGCGGGAACGGACGCGCCGAACACATACAACGTGGTCGACGTGTCGCTCGGTCCGGACGTGCCGCCGCCGCTGACCGACCCCGGCCGGAATTTCTACACGACGAGTTCGTGTGGGGTGTGCGGAAAGGCAAGCATCGACGCGGTGCGGACCCGCTCGCCGTACGAGGTGTCCGGCGATCCGCTGGTGATGCCGGCCCGCACACTGGCCGAACTGCCCGACCGGCTGCGAGCGGCGCAGCGCACGTTCGACCGGACCGGCGGCCTGCATGCGGCGGCCCTGTTCACCGCCGCGGGCGAATTGGTCGTGCTCCGCGAGGACGTGGGCCGGCACAACGCGGTGGACAAGGTGATCGGCTGGGCGGTGCGTGCGGCCCGGCTGCCGCTGGCCGGCCATCTGCTGCTGGTGTCGGGGCGGGCCAGCTTCGAGCTGACCCAGAAGGCGTGGATGGCCGGGATTCCCCTGCTGGCAGCCGTGTCGGCGCCCAGCACCCTCGCCGCCGAGCTGGCCGAGGAGGCCGGAATGACACTCGTCGGGTTCCTTCGTGGCGAGACCATGAACGTCTACACCTCACCACAGCGCATCACCGTCTGAACACAAAGGGTCCCGCGACACTTCGGCTCTGCCGCGGCACGCAATCTGCCGGTCTCCTGGCAGGTCGCCCCTCCCGGCCCCGCCCCATCCGCCGCAGCCAGCGCAGTCCCACCCACCCGGCACGCCCCGGTCGGCTAGCCAACAGAACCAGCGTCGCCCCACCCACCCCGGCACGCCCCGGTCGGCCAGCCAACAGAACCAGCGTCGCCCCACCCACCCCGGCACGCCCCCGGTCGGCCAGCCAACGGGAACCAGCGCCGCCCACCCCCGCGCTCCGTCCCCGCCAGCCACGCCGACGGCGGCCGGCGCCGCCGCCCCGCCCGCGCTACCCCCCGGGCCGCCCTCGGGCAAGCGGCGGCGTTTGCCGGCGCGTTCGAGGCCAGCGCCGACACCCCGGTGGCGCAACCGCATCGGTTCGAGGCCGCGGGGCAGGCACGCGGCCGGTGCAGGGGGCGCGGCGGCGGGACGAGCGGCGTGGCGACGGGCAGCGCGCCCACCAGCAGCGCGCCCACCAGCAGCGCGCCCACCAGCAGCGCGCCCACCAGCAGCGCGCCCACCAGCAGCGCGCCCACCAGCAGCGCGCCCACCAGCAGCGCGCCCACCAGCAGCGCGCCGACCAGCAGCGCGCCCACCAGCAGCGCGCCCACCAGCAGCGCGCCCACCAGCAGCGCGCCCACCAGCAGCGCGCCCACCAGCAGCGAGCGGCAGCGGCGCGGCCACCGGCAGGCGCGAGCGGCGACGCGGCGGCGTCCTACAGCGAGCGGCGGCGGGTGGGGCGGCGCTTTTGCCCGCCGCCGTTTGCCCCGCGCGGCGCTCTTGGCTCGCGGCGCGTCGCTCCGCGGCGTTCTTTTCGCCGTACCTCGCCTCCGCGGAGCTGCTCCGACCGGCCCGGCGGCGTGAACCTCACCACCGAATGCGACCGGATCCCCGCCGCCAACAGCCGGTCGAGCATTCCGGCGATCCGGTGCGCGGGCTCTTCCATCAGTGCCCGATCCACCGCCACCCGGGCCAGCGACCCGTCACCGCCCTGCCAGGCGGCATAGGCCAGCAGACAGGCCGGGGCGGGCGCGTGCTCCGGCTGGACCTTACGAACCACCTCGTTCCACAACCGAATCCGCCACTCCTCCGGCCCGGACCGGTCGATCGCGTAGTCGAGCACCACCGACTTGACGAGCAGCACGCCGAGCCAAGCGATTTCATCCGGACTCAGCGCGCGCCCGGCTCGGGCGGCCCGCTCGGCCTCGCGCACCGCCGCCCGCCCGGCGTGCCGCATCCACTGGCCGCCGCGGCCCGCCTGCAGGTCATCGGCGGCCAGGTCGGTGGCCCTCGCCCGAGCGCGACCGGTGGCCTCCCGCATCTCCGCCCGCTGTCGGCCCTCGACGGGCGACACCTTGGCAACCAGCGCCATCCGGTCGGGCAGCGCCACCATGCCCTGATAGACGGCCTGGGCCGCGAGCCCGGGCGCGAGCGGGGTGCCACCCGCGGGGCCGCCGAGGTAGGACCACCACCGGCCGTCGGCCACCCGGAGCACATCCGCCATCGTCACGTCGGCGGCCCGCAGGGCGCGCCCGACCTCCAGGACCATCGGCGTGACGAGCCCCGGCGGCCCATAACCGATGAGGATCACGCGATCGGCGCCCTGCCGCGCGATCACCTCGGCCGGCTCGGTGAAGTCGGTGACTCGCGACGGCAGGTCGTAGCGAACGGCGAAGTCGACGGCATGGCCGACCAGGCCGAGCACGACCAGGCTGTGGTGGGGGTGGAAGCCCAGAAGGTAGGGAGCAACGGCGACGGCCTCGGCCGAGGAGCAGGCGGTGATCGTGCAGTCCGGGTTCATGTCCGGCATGGTGCCTCGGCCGGCGTTCCGCGCGGGTGCCAATTCGCCGGGCTGTGGACAACGACGGTTGTCCACAGCTGGTGAAGAAGTTCGGGCGGCTACGAGCGGAACTGCATATCGTGCAGTTCGAGCCCGTCTTCCTGCCATTCGTGCGGGTTACGTTCGAGATCGAGGGTGAGCTCGATGGATGACACCACGTCGTACCCGGCCGCGTGCAGGCTGCGGATCGCATCCACGTTCCGCGAGGCCGGCGAGATCGTCAGCGCGGTCATGTTCCTCTTGCGTGCCTCGTTGGCGACGTGGCGCAGCAGCTTGCGCCCGACACCCTTGTGGCGGTGCGAGATCGTCACCACGATCGGCTCGACCACGCCGGCCCGGCCCCGGATGATCAGCCCGACCAGCCCGATGACCCCGTCGTCGGCATGGTCGGCCACCCAGAGCCCGCACAGGTCGAGCCGGGTCAGGTATTCCTCGAAACCCTCGCCACCGTCGTCGGTGGGCTCGCCGTACATGCGGTTGTGCTGGTTGGTCAGCTCCGACCACAGCCGCCGACCCGCGGAGTGGTCACTCGGACGGTACGAACGCGCTGTGACAGGGGTCATGCCGACATTTTGACTCCGTTTCCGGACGTCCGTAAGCCGAAGTGGAAGATAACCACGTGGACCAGGCGTACTTACGCACGCACCCCGAGCATCTCCCGACATTTCTCACCCACCAGCGGATCCGTGAGACTCCGGTGGGTGGTGGCAGCGTCTCCACCGCGAGCCGCCTGACCTTGGACGACGGCACCTCGATCTTCGCGAAGACCTGGCCAGGCGGCTCTCCACCTGCGGATTTCTACGAGGCAGAGGCAGCCGGCCTACGCTGGCTGGCCGAGGCGGGCGCCCCGGTTCCGGAGCTGATCGCCGGTCTCCCCCAGATGCTGGCCACCGAATGGCTGGACGAGGCGTCACCCACGCCCGAATCCGCCGAGCGTCTGGGCCGTGACCTGGCCGACCTGCACCAAACCGGCGCCGAAAGCTTTGGTGCCCCGTGGCCCGGCTACATCGGCCCGCTCCCGCTGGACAACACCCAGGATCCGGGCCCGTGGGGGCGGTGGTTCGCCGCCCGCCGCCTCCGGCCGTTCCTCCAGCGCTCCGCCGACCGCGGCGCGCTGACCTCGGACGATGTCGCGCTGCTGGACCGCCTCCTGGCCGCGCTGGATGCCTATTCCGACCCAGAGCGGCCGAGCCGTACCCACGGCGATCTCTGGCCCGGCAACCTGCTGTGGTCCGCGTCGAGGGCCTACCTGATCGACCCGGCGGCCCACGGCGCCCATCGAGAGACCGACCTTGCGGAGTTGGCCCTGTTCGGCGGCGCCCCGTACCTGGATCGCATCCTCGCGGCGTACCAGGAGGTGCATCCGCTGTCCGACGGCTGGCGCGCCCGCGTTCCCCTGCATCAGCTACACCTCTTACTGGTGCACACCGCGGCGTTCGGTGCTTCCTATCGCAGTGCGGTGGCGACAGCCGCCGAAGCGGCCCTCCGAGCAATCGGCTAGACGACCCCTCGGTTGCTCCGGGCTGTCATCTAGGCGCCCGGGCGGCTCCGGGTAGTGGCCGGACAGCGCTAGGTCGCCGCTCGGGCCGGCTTGCGTGCCTCGATGAGGAAGCGCTGCGAGTGGGTCACGAAAGCGCCGTCGCGCTCGACCTGGTCGTACAGGGCTCGGAGGCGGTCGCGGAAGGCGTCGACGGTGAATTTCGGCACCGTCCAGATGACCTTCCGCAGGAAGACGATGACGGCGGCGACGTCGAAGAACTCGATCCGGAGGGCTTCGCTGCGCAGGTCGACCACGTCGAGTCCGGCGGCGGTCGCCGATTCGCGGGCAAGCTCGGGATCGCGGGCTCGGCCCACCTCCTGCGGGCCCAGCATGAAGTCGATCAGCTCGCTCAGCGAGCCGGCGCCGACCTGCTGAGAGAAATAGGTGCCGCCCGGCTCGAGGATCCGAGCCACCTCCGCCCAGTTCACCGCGACCGGATGGCGGCTGACCACCAGGTCGAAGGCGCCGTCCGGGAACGGCAGGGGCTCGTCCTCGCCCACTTCGACGACCTTTCCGCCGAGCGGGGCAAGCCGTTCGCGGGCCAGCGCCGCGTTGGCCGGCCAACCCTCGGTGGCGACCAGTACCTCGGGCGCTGTCGGGATGGAGGCGAGCACCTCGCCACCGCCGGTCTGCAGGTCGAGCGCCCGCCGGGCCGCAGCCATCCGCTCGCCCATCAGTCGCGCGTAACCCCAGGACGGCCGCTCCTCGGTGGCCCGGCCGGCGAACCACGAGAAGTCCCACCCGTCGACCGGAACGGCCGACCCCTCGGCCACCAGCTCTTCGAACGTCGCCATGCCGCCACTTTCCCGGCCCCCAGAGCTCTGATCAACCTGTTTCGCCGCGCGGAAGGCGTCTCCGGGCGCGCTTGTCCACAGGTCGAAATCAGCGCGGGCGCGGGCAGGCGGGAGCGGCTATTTTTGGAGCGTGGATGACAGGACGAGATCAGGTACGGGCGTGGGGTGGCGCTCGTGACCGGGCTCGTGGATCGGTTCGGTCGGGTGGCTACCGACCTTCGGGTGTCGCTGACCGATCGATGCAACCTGCGCTGCACGTACTGCATGCCGGCCGAAGGACTGGCCTGGCTGCCTCGTGAGGAGCAGCTCACCGACGACGAGGTGGGGCGGCTCATCCGGATCGGGGTGGAGCTGCTGGGCATCGCCGAAGTGCGGCTCACCGGCGGCGAGCCGCTCCTGCGGCGTGGGCTGCTCGAGATCGTGGCGGCGGCCGCCCGGCTGGAGCCTCGACCTCGTCTGATGCTGACCACTAATGGCATCGGGCTGGAGCGGGTCGCGGCTGGGCTTCGGGAGGCAGGGCTCGACCGGATCAACGTGTCGCTCGACACGCTGGATCCGGAGCGGTTCAACAGGCTCACTCGGCGCGATCGGCTCGATGACGTGCTGCGGGGACTCGAGGCGGCGGCCTCGGCGGGGCTGACGCCGGTCAAAATCAACACCGTGCTGATGCGGGGGATCAACGAGGACGAGGCGCCGCAGCTGCTGAAGTTCGCATTGACGTACGGATATCAGCTGCGGTTCATCGAGCAGATGCCGCTCGACGCACAGCACCAGTGGGACCGGCACACAATGGTGACCGCCGACGAGATCCTGGCAGCGCTGGTGCCGTTCGATCTACAGCCCGATCCCGTTTCACGTGGAACCTCGCCGGCCGAGACGTGGCTCGTGCCGGGGCACGTGGATGCGGCGGGAGAGCCCGCCC
Source organism: Actinoplanes sp. KI2 (assembly GCF_025630775.1). GTDB lineage: Bacteria > Actinomycetota > Actinomycetes > Mycobacteriales > Micromonosporaceae > Actinoplanes. The sequence goes on along the minus strand of NZ_JAOSZE010000001.1, from coordinate 55,410 downwards.
GGGTGGGGGTCATCGCCAGCGTGACCCGGCCGTTCTGCGGCGACTGCGACCGCACCCGGCTGACGGCGGACGGGCAGATCCGCAATTGCCTGTTTGCCACCGACGAAAGCGACCTGCGGAAGCTGCTGCGCGCCGGGGCGTCCGACCCGGAGATCGCGGAGGCTTGGCGGACGGCGATGCGCGGCAAGCGGGCCGGGCACGGGATCGACGATCCAAGCTTCCTTCAGCCGGCTCGGCCGATGTCGGCGATCGGGGGCTGACGTGATCGCCGTGCGGTTCTTCGCGGGGGCGCGTGCCGCCGCGGGCGGGGTGTCGTCCGAGGGGGCGGAGGCCGGGTCGCTGCGGGAGTTGGTGCAGGTGTTGACCGATCGGCACGGGGAGCGGCTCGGGCTGGTGCTGAAGTCGGCCAGCTTCCTGGTGGACGGACTCGTCTGCCACGACCGCGAGGCGCCGCTGCCCGCCGGGGTCACGGTGGACGTGCTGCCGCCGTTCGCGGGCGGCTGAGCCCGGGCGCCGGCGGGCACGGCGGGGCGGGCTGGGCGCGGCCGGGCGGCGCGGCCGGGCGAGGGCTGGGGGCGGGCGGGCTCGGCGCGGGCCGGCGGGCTCGGCGCGGGCGGCCTCGGCACGAGCGGGCGCGGCGCGGGCGGGCTCGGCGCGGGCCGGCGGGCTCGGCGCGGGCGGCCTCGGCACGAGCGGGCGCGGCGCGGGCGGGCTCGGCGCGAGCGGGCGCGGCGCGAGCGGGCAGGCCGGGCGCGGCAGGCCGGGCGCGGGCGGACCCGGCGCGAGCGGGCGCGGCGCGAGCCGGCAGGCGCGGGCAGGCGCGGCGCGGGCGTGCTCGGCTCGGGCGGGTCGGCGCGGGCAGGCGCGGCGGGCTGGGTCCGCGGCGGGCTCGCGGGTGGGCGCGGCGCGCATCGGCTCGCGCGGCATCGGGTTGATCGTGAAACTCGGCGTCGGTGGTGGGTGCGATCGGCCGCGGCGGCAAACTTGACGCCTTAGGTGCTGAGGGAGCGGTGTTGGTCGCGTTCGTTGGGCTGATCTTTGGCGTCGTCGGGCTTGTTCACTTCTATCTGTGGAAGCGGCTTGTGCGGGATCCGCTGGGGTCCGGCCGGGATCGGCGGCTGGGTGGAATCGTGGCCGTCGGGTTGGCTGTCCTGCTGCCGGCGACGCTGATCGGCGCCCGGACCGGTTATGCCGAATGGCTGGCTTGGCCGGGCTATCTCTGGCTGGCCCTGATGTTCTATCTGCTGGTGACGCTGGTTCTGCTGGAGGTCCTGCGCGCGGCCGTGCTGCTCTTGTGGCGCTCGCGGAGGCGTACGGCGGAACCGGCAGTAAGCGTGAGCGCCCGCGCCCAGGGCGAGCGCGACGTGGTCGCGAGCGGCAACACCGAGCGCGACGTGGTCGCGAGCGGCAACACCGAGGGCGACGTGGGCACGAGCGGCAACGCCCAGAGCGAGGGCGAGGAGAGTCCCGGGGTCGATCGGCGGCTGGTGCTGGCCCGCGGGATGGCGATCTTCGCCGGACTGACCGCCGCCTGCATCACGGGGTACGGGATGAAGACCGCCCTCGGGCCACCGCAGGTCAATCGGTGGGCCATGCCGATGACGAAGCTCCCGTGGGGGATGGATGGGACGCGGCTGGTCGTCGTGTCCGACATTCACCTCGGGCCGCTGGCGGGGACGCATCACGTCGGGCGGATCGTTGAGCTGATCAATTCGGTCGGGGCGGACATCGTGTGCGTCGTCGGTGACCTGGTCGACGGGACGGTGGCCGAGCTCGGGCGGTTCGCGACACCGCTGGCCGACATCGAGTCGCGGTTCGGGGCGTACTTCGTGACCGGGAACCACGAGTACTACTCGGGCTATGCGCCCTGGGTGGAGGAGGTCGCGCAGCTGGGCGTGAAGCCGCTGCGCAACGAGCGGGTCGAGATCAACGGGCTGGATCTGGCCGGGGTCAACGACCTCGGCGGTACGCCGTACGGCGATGCGCCGGACTTCGCCAAGGCGCTCGGCGATCGGGACACCACCCGGCCCGTCGTGCTGATGGCCCATCAGCCGCTCGCGGCCCGCCAGGCCGCCCCGTTCGGGGTCGATCTCCAGGTCTCCGGGCACACCCACGGCGGTCAGATGGTGCCCTTCAATCTGGTGGTCAAGCTGCAACAACCTGTCGTCTCCGGCTACGGCGAGGTGGACGGCGTCCCGGTTTTCGTGACCAACGGCGCCGGCACCTGGGGCCCGCCGGTACGGGTCGGCGCACCTCCGCAGGTCACGGTCGTCGAGCTGCGGACCACGTGAGGGCATCAAGATCCGTAAGTTTGTCAGCGCGTGGCGATTGGTAGCGGAACCGGAGGGCATGACAGGATGCAGCGCGTGCCCTCGGAGAACGCAGGGTCCTCGGTTGCCGCGGACACATACGTCGCGGATCTGCACATCCACTCCCGGTTCTCCCGCGCCTGCAGCCGCGATCTGACGCTCCCCAATCTGGCCTGGTGGGCCCGCCGTAAGGGCATCGCCCTGCTGGGCACCGGCGACTTCACCCACCCCGCCTGGTTCGACCATCTCAAGGAGAGCCTGGTCGAGGACGCCGCCGGCCTGTTCCGCTACCGGGACGAGGACGAGGTCACCCACCGTCTGCCGGGATCGCTGCAGGCGGCGGAAAAAGCGAAGTTCATGCTGAGCGTCGAGATCTCGACGATCTACAAGCGGGATGACCGCACCCGCAAGGTGCACCACCTCATCTACATGCCGGACTTCGCGGCGGCCGGAAAATTCAACACCGCGCTGGGCCGGATCGGCAATCTCACCGCCGACGGCCGGCCGATCCTCGGGCTCGACTCCCGCGACCTGCTGGAGATCACCCTGGAGGCGGGCGGCTATCTGGTCCCGGCGCACATCTGGACGCCTTGGTTCTCGGCGCTCGGCTCGAAGTCCGGCTTCGACGCGATCGCCGACTGCTACGCCGATCTCGCCGAGCACATCACCGCCGTGGAGACCGGCCTCTCCTCGGACCCGGAGATGAACTGGCGGGTGTCCAGTCTGGACCGATACCGGCTGGTCTCGAACTCCGACGCGCACTCCCCGGCCGCGCTGGCCCGGGAGGCGACGCTGTTCGCCGGCGTCCCCGACTACGAGGCCGTCAAGAACGGAAACACCCTCGCGGGTACGCTCGAGTTCTTCCCCGAGGAGGGCAAGTACCACGCCGACGGGCACCGGGTCTGCGGGGTCAACTGGGAGCCGGAGCGCACCCGGGAGGCCGGCGGCCGCTGTCCGGAATGCGGCAAGCCGCTGACCGTGGGCGTGCTGAGCCGCGTCGAGGATCTCGCCGACCGTCCGGCCGGCTACCGGAAGAACGGTCACGTCGAGCACCTGATCCAGCTCCATGAGGTGCTCGGCGAGATCAACGGCGTCGGGCCGAAGTCGAAGACGGTCGAGGCGCAGCTCAACCACCTGGTCGCCACGCTCGGCTCGGAGCTGGACATCCTGCGCCGCACGCCGCTCGACGAGATCGGCCAGGCCGGCGGGGACGATCTTCAGGAGGCGATCACCCGGCTGCGCCGCGGCGACGTCCGCCGCGTTCCGGGCTATGACGGCGAATATGGCGTTATTTCCCTGTTCGACCCCGGCGAACTGAAGCACAAGTCCGCCCCGGCGCAGACCGAGACGCTGTTCGACGTCGCGATGTTCGAGGTCCCGCAGCAGCGCCAGCCTGAAAAGCCAGCAAATATCGCGAAAAAGGCGACAAAATCGGTCAAGGCTAAGCCGCAACCGCCCATCGCCACGCCCCCGAGCCCGCACGAACCCTTCGAGCCGATGCTCGCCGGCATGGAAGAGGTAGGAACGGGTCTGCTCGACCGCCTCGACGCCATGCAACGAGTCGCCGCGAGCGCCCCCGGCGGCCCCCTCCTGATCGTCGCCGGCCCCGGCACCGGCAAGACCCGCACCCTGACCCACCGCATCGCGTACCTCTGCGCCGAACTCGGTGTCTTCCCGCACCGCTGCCTGGCCATCACCTTCACCCGCCGGGCCGCCGCCGAGCTACGGGAGCGCCTCGACGCCCTGCTCGGCGACGTGGCCGAGGACATCACGGTCGGCACCTTCCACTCGGTCGGGCTGACCATCCTCAAGGAGAACGCCAAGGCGGCCGGGCTCGGGCCGCATTGGCGCATAGCCGAGGAGCACGAGCAGAAGGAGGCTCGCGAGCAGGCCGGCGACGACGATCTCGCGTACCGGAAGCTGCTCCGCCAGCAGGATCTCGTGGACCTCGACGATTTGATCAGGCTGCCGGTCGAGCTGCTGCGGGACGAGCCCGCCCTGACCGAGAAGTACCGCAAGCAGTGGCAGTGGATCTTCGTGGACGAGTACCAGGACGTCGACGAGGTCCAGTACGAACTGCTGCGCCTGCTCAGCCCGGCCGACGGCAACCTGTGCGCGATCGGCGACCCCGATCAGGCGATCTACTCGTTCCGCGGCGCCGACGTGAAGTACTTCCTGCGCTTCAACGAGGACTTCGTCGACGCCCGCCTGGTCCGTCTGACCCGCAACTACCGGTCGAGCGCCCCGATCCTGGCCGCCGCCGTGCAGGCGATCGCGCCGTCCTCGCTGGTCAGCGGCCGTCGGCTGGACCCGGCCCGGCTGGACCCCGAGGCCGCGCTGGTCGGCCGCTATCCGGCGGCGAGCGTCGCCGACGAGGCCGACTTCGTGGTTCGCACGATCGACGAGCTGGTCGGCGGCCTTTCGCACCGGTCGCTGGACTCGGGCCGGATCGACTCCCGCGCAGCCGCCGCCGGCAACCTGTCCTTCTCCGACATCGCCGTGCTCTATCGCACCGACGCCCAGTCCGGCCCGATCGTCGAGGCGCTGTCGCGGGCCGGCGTGCCGGTGCAGAAGCGCTCGCACAACCGGCTGCGCGACCGCGCCGGTGTCCAGGCCATCGCCCGCGAGCTGCGGCACGCCGGCGGTTCAGTCGGTCCCGGCGGTTCAGTCGGTCCCGGCGGTCCCGGCGGTCCCGGCGGCTCGCTCGCGGCCCGGGTGAAGCTGGCCGCGCAGGTGCTGGCCCAACGCTTCGCCGCGCCGACGCTGGACGCCGAGCAGCTCGCCCCGGAGGACATCTGGACCGCCGCCGACCTGCTCACGCCGCTGGCCCAGCGCGTCGGGAACAACCTCCCGCGCTTGCTGCAGGAGATCGAGACAGGTGCCGAGGTGGACGCGCTGGACCCGCGCGCCGAGGCGGTCAACCTGCTCACCCTGCACGCCGCCAAGGGCCTCGAGTTCCCGGTGGTCTTCCTGGTCGGCTGCGAGGACGGCCTGTTGCCGCTGCGCTGGCCGGGCTCGGCGCCGGCGGACGACGAGATCGCCGAGGAGCGCCGGCTGTTCTTCGTGGGCCTGACCCGCGCCCAGGACCGCCTCTACGTCACCCACGCGGCGCGGCGGTTCCGGCACGGCAGCGAACGCGAGCAGAGCCCGACCCCGTTCCTCGACGCGATCGACTCGGGGCTGTTCGAGCGCCTCGGCGACATCGTCCCGGCCCGTCCGAGGGACCGGCAGCTCAGGCTGTTGTGAGCGCCAGCAGCGCTCCGACCAACAGCGCCGGCCCGAACGGCAGCGCTCGGCGCCGCCCCCTGACCAGCAGGAACAGCGCGATCGGCCCGTTGATCAGGTGCGCCGCGAGCACCCCCGTGAGCACCGCCGGCCAACCGGCGAAACCCAGGATCAACGCGAGCACGGCGGCCAGCTTGGCGTCGCCGAGTCCAAGACCTCCGAGCAAAACCAGGATTGCGTACGCGAGGAGCACCGTCCCCGCAGCCAGGACCGCCGGCCCGATCCGCTCCGGCCGCAGCACCGCCAACGGCGCGCCGGCCAGCACCGCCACGGCGCCGACCAGTCGATCGGGCAGTCGCCGGCAGCGCAGGTCGATCACCGCGAGCAGCACTGCTGGGACGGCCGCCAGCAGGTAGGGCGGCAGCATCGGGGAGGGCCCGATCGCGATCGCTAGCACCGCCGCCACCGTCCCGCCGGCGAGGACCGTGCAGCCACCACTCCCGGAGCAGGGGCACGCGGCTCCCGCCCGTACCCACCCTGGGAGCCCCGGGGGAAACGGCCGCAAGCAATCCGCGCAGTGCCGACGAGGCTCGTCGGCGTAGCCGACGGCGAGGCGGTGAGCGACCCGGGGCAGGAACGCGCCCGACGACGCGCCGAACCCGGCTGCGAAGATCACGAGGAGGGGCGACACGACCGTGGACCGTAGCCGCCGGAGCCACCCGGCGGGCGTCGTGTTGCCGACACCTGCGGCGATTCCGTACCGGTTTGTATCACCCCCGCACGCTACGGTGGCAGGCAGCGTTTGACCGCACCCGGAGGAACCCCCCATGTCGCAGAACGGCCCGCACTCCGGCCCGCCATGGTCGCACGGGGGCTCCGACGAGCCGTATGGCGAGCCCGCCGACCCCTGGAGCGACCAGGGCGCGGCCGTGCCGCCGGATCCGTCGTGGGGTGGCCAGACGTCCGTTCCCCAGCAATCGATCTCGTACCCCTCCGAGTCGATGTGGGGCCAGCAGCAGCCGCCCTCGCCGCCGCCGAGCCGGAACACGCCGATCATCGCGCTGGTGGTCACCCTCGGCGTGCTGATCGTCATCGGCCTCGGCACCACCGGCTGGCTGCTCAAGGAGCGTGCCGACAAGCCGGCCGCCGCGCCGAGCCCGTCGGATGCCGCCACCAACCCCGGCCCGGCGCCGCTGGGCAGCGAGGACGCCCGCTTCAACGTGAAACAGGGCGACTGCGTGGTGAACGAGGGCACCGACGATCGGCCGGAGATGCGCGCGACCGCCTGCACCACGGGGACGTACGAGGTGCTCAAGCGGGTCGACGGCAAGACCACGGGGGAGAAGGACGCCGAGTCCAAGTGCTCGAAGGTGCCGGGCTACACGAAGTGGTACTTCTACGACAGCCCGCTCGACGACCTGGACTTCGTGCTCTGCCTCAAAGAGCATAAGACGCTCTAGCTCGTTCTAGCTCAAACGCTAGATTCCGGTAGATGACGCTCGCGAGGTTTTACTAGCGGACTCTAGCTATTTCGCTAGATGACCCGATACGGTGCAATGCGTGGATCCGGTGCGGAATCCCTACGCTCCCGGCGCCGGGCAGCGCCCGCCCGAGCTCGCCGGGCGAGGCCGTGAGCTCGACGCCTTCGACGTGGTGCTCGAGCGGGTCGCGCGCGGCCGGCCCGAGCGCAGCCTGGTCCTGACCGGCCTGCGCGGCGTCGGCAAGACGGTGCTGCTCAACACGCTGCGCTCGGCGGCGATCGGCCGGCTCTGGGGCACCGGCAAGATCGAGGCCCGTCCCGACCAGTCGCTGCGCCGCCCGGTCTCGGCCGCCCTGCACATGGCCATCCGCGAGCTGGCACCGCACCACCGCGACCCCGACCGGGTCGACGAGGTGCTGAGCGTGCTCAAGGCGTTCGCGCTGCGGGTCAACGACCCGAACGGCAAGATCCGCGATCGCTGGTCCCCCGGCATCGACGTGCCGCCCGCCCGCGGCCGCGCCGACTCCGGCGACATCGAGATCGACCTGGTCGAGCTGTTCACCGACGCGGCCTCGGTGGCCACCGACGTCGGCACCGGCATCGCCCTGTTCATCGACGAGATGCAGGATCTCGGGCCGGCCGACGTCTCCGCGCTCTGCGCCGCCTGCCATGAGCTCTCCCAGCTCGGCGCCCCGCTGATCGTGGTGGGCGCCGGGCTGCCACACCTGCCGGCCGTGCTGTCGGCGGCGAAGTCGTACTCCGAGCGACTCTTCCGCTACCAGCGCATCGACCGCCTCGACCGGGTGTCCGCCGATCTTGCGCTCAGCGCGCCGGCCGCCCGCGAGGACGTGGAGTACGAGGCGAAGGCGCTCGACCTGCTCTACGAGAAGTCCGGCGGATATCCGTACTTCGTCCAGGCGTACGGGAAGGCGACCTGGGACCACGCCCCGCAGTCCCCGGTCACCGATGCCGACGTGCGGGTCGCCGCCCCCGAGGCCGAGGCCGAGCTCGCGGTCGGCTTCTTCGGCTCGCGCTTCGAGCGGGCCACCCCGGCCGAGCGCGAGTACATGCGGGCGATGGCCACGCTCTCCGGCGATCCCGACAACGACATGGACGCCGCGGTGCCCACCGCGGAAATCGCGACGGCGCTCGGGCGCAAGCCCGCCAGCCTCTCCCCGGCCCGGGATGCCCTGATCAAGAAGGGTTTGATCTACTCGGGCGAGCGCGGCACGGTCGCGTTCACGGTGCCGCACTTCGGCCGATACCTGCGTACCCAGCCGGTATGAGGGCCGCCCGCCGGGTATAACCATTTTCATGAGACCCGTACGCACCGCGGCCCGTGCCATGCTCGCCTCGATCTTCGTGGTCGACGGCGTCCGTCATCTCATCAACCCCGAGGCCAAGGTCGAGACGGCGCGCCGGGTGCTCGACAAGGTGGGCCCGATGCTGGAGAAGGCGGACCCCCGCATCCCGACCGATCCGCGGACGATCGTGCGGGCCAAGGCGGCGACCGACGTGGTGGCCGGTCTCGCGCTCGCCACCGGGCATCTCACCCGGCCGGCCGCCGCGGTGCTCGCCGTCGGCCTGCTGCCGGTCGCGGCCACCGACCGGGGCGACATGCCGACCTCGCTGCTCAAGAACCTCGGCCTGCTCGGCGGCCTGCTGCTCGCCGCGGCCGACACCGAGGGCCGGCCCAGCCTGCACTACCGCACGACGCACGCGGTCGACCGCTCGCAGCGAGCCGTGAAGCGCGCCGCGAAGGCCGCCAAGCGGGATGCCAAGATCGCCGCGATGTCGGCCACGATGGCCCGCAAGCTCCCCGGGTGATCTGCCAACAGAACGGCACGGTCATCTCGGCTTCGCCGGTGACCTTGTAGCGATCCCAGCGTTAAAGCGATCGAGGGCCGCGCGGGCTGGTCTGCGTCTTCGAGAGCGACGGGGGTCGCGCCATGCCGGCGAAGCACACAAGGTCCGTCGTGGTCATTCTGGGCGGCATCGCCGCCGGCTTGGCCATCATCGACTTGCAGCAGGCGTACGGGATGAAGTCGGTCGCCGCCAACCGGCATGCCTCCGGCCTCGCCGCGCTGCTGCTGTCTCCCCTGTCCGCGCTCCCGGTCCCGTTCGCCGGTCTGCTACTCGCGCTGGTCGGCGTGGTCGCACTGGGCCTCGCCATGATCGTCCTGGCCGGCCCGGTCGCCCGTCGTTACGGCAAGTCCCGCTTCTGGGCCGTGCTCGCCGCGATCGGCCTGGCCCTGCCGGTCGCGCCGGTGCGCGCAACGCTCGGCCTCGGCTGCCTGGATCTGCTGCTGTTCGGCCTGGTGATCGCCGACGTGGTGGCGCTGCGGCGATCGGCCTGGGCGCGCAGCCGGGCCGTGTGGTGGCCCGGCCCACGCGCCTCCCGCGCGCCCGGCGGCCGGCTGCCGGCCCTGCTGCGCCGCGGTTGGCACACCGGAGCCTGGGCCGGCCTGGGCACCGGGATCGCCACCGCACTGACCCTCGGCCCCGGCCTGTTCGTCGCCTACTTCGCGGTGACCCGGCAGTGGCGGGCGGCGCTGACCGCCCTCGGCACGGCGGTCGCGCTGCTCGGCGGGGCGGCGCTGATCGCGCCGGGCCCGTTCCTGCGGCGGTCGGCGCCGTTGGCCGACCCGCTCAACCAGTCGCTGGCCGGGGTGCTGGCCCGGCTCTACCACTCGGCGAGCACGCCGGTGCTGATCTGGCTCTCGTTCGCGGGGCTGCTGGCGGCGGTCGGGCTGATCCGGGCGCGGTCGGCTCATGCCGATGGCGACGAGGTAACGGCGTTCACCCTGGTGGGGCTCTCCGCGGCGGTGGTGGGGCCGGTGACCCGGATCCACGAGATGATCTGGCTCCTGCCGGCGGTGCTGGTCCTGGTGGACGCCGCGGCCCGGCGGAGGGTCATCGCCACGACCCGGCGCGCGCGCCGGTTCCCGGGCATCGGGTTCGCCGTCTGGGCGGGATCGGTCTACCTGCTGCTGGTCGTCGATCCACGGTGGACGAGCGGGTGGAACGGCTATGCGTTCGCCGTGATTCTGCTGCTCAACGCTCTGCCGTGGCGGCCGGGAGCGGCGTCGGCGGTGCCGGCTCGTCGGGTGCCACAGGAGGTGCGCCGGGTGCCGGCCATCCCGGGCCCGCGAGGCCGCTGACCCGGGCTAGGAACCGCTCATCGGTGCCGTCGGACCGCGCGGCCGCGGACCCGGGCTAGGGGCAGTTGACCCACTCGTCGGTGCCGTCGGTGAAGACCTGCCGCTTCCAGATGGGCAGGCGAGCCTTCACCTCGTCGACCAACCGGGCGCAGGCCGCGAAGGCCGCCGCCCGATGCGCCGTGCTCACCGACGCGATCAGCGCCACGTCGCCGATCGCGAGCCGGCCGATCCGGTGCGACACGGCCACCGCGTACACCTCCGGGTCGGCGGCGATCTCGGCGGCGACCTCCCGCAGGATCGCCTCGGCGGTCGGGTGCCCCTCGTACTCGAGCAGCGTCACGCCCCGACCCGCGTCGTGATCGCGCACGACGCCCTGGAAGGAGACGACCGCTCCGGCGCGGGCCTCGGTGACCGCCTTCTCGTGCGCCGCCAGTTCGAGCGGCACGTCCAGCACCTGGGCGATGGCAACGATTGCGCCGGTCATGGCGTCTCCCCGGCTAGCAGCGGCAGAAACGGCGCGAGGTCACCGGTCATGGCCTCTTCCCCGCTGGCAGTGGCGGGCCCGTGCGTCATGGCCTCTCCCCGGCCGACAGTGGCGGGCCCGTGCGTCATGGTCTCTCCCCGGCCGACAGTGGCGGGATCGCGCGTCATGGCCTCTCCCCGGCCAGCAGCGGCAGCGGCAGGAACGGAACGAGGTCACCGGCCGCGGCCTCGGTGCCCGGACGAACCACTACGAAGCCGTGCGCGTTGGACAAACCGCGCAGCATCGCCGAGCCGACGTGGCCGACCGGCGTGGCGGTTCGTCCGTCGCGGTCGAGGCGGGCCAGGGCCAGATGCGTGAACCCGCCGCGACCCGGCACGGCGGCGGACGCCTCGACCCGGGTCAGGGCCGGCGCCGGGCGGCCCTGGAGGCCGGCGAGCAGCGGAGCGACCAGGGTGATCAGGGCGATCACGGCGGACTGCGGGTTACCGGGCAGGCCGGCCAGGAAGCGTGGGCGGCCGTCCGGGCCCGGGATGCGGGCGAGCAGCATCGGGAAGCCGGGGCGGACGGCGACGGTGTTCACCACGTACTCGGCGCCGAGCTCGGCCAGCGTCGGATGCAGGTGGTCGACCGGGCCGTGCATGGTGCCGCCGGTGGTGCAGACCAGGTCGGCGGTGGCCAGGGCGCCGCGTACCGCGTCGAGATGGGCCGCCAGGGTGTCGCGCACCGGCCCGGCCACCGCGTGCGGCTCGACGGTGGCGCCGCAGCGGCGCAGCCAGCCCGGCACCTGCGGGCCGAGCGAGTCGCGCACCCGGCCGGCGCCCGGCGTGCCCGCGGTGAGCAGCTCGTCGCCGAAGACCAGCACCCCGGCGCGCGGCCGGGGCAGGACACTCAGCGCTTCGTACCCGCAGGTGGCGGCGACGCCGATCACCGCCGGGTCGACGGCCGTGCCGGCCGGCAGCAGCTCCTCGTCCTTGTGCGCCTCCTCGCCGGGCAGCCGCCAGTCGGGCAGCGCCCGCGGCTCGCCGGTGACCGGGCCGGAGCCGTCCCGGGCGGAGTCTTCCACCCGGACCAGAGCGGTCGCGCCGGCCGGCACCATCGCGCCGGTCGCGATCTCGACGCAGTCGCCGTCCGCGTCGAGTGCGGGGGCGATGCCGCCGGCCAGCACCCGGCCGACGACGCGCCAGGGCTGCGGGCCGCGCACCGCCCAGCCGTCGATGCTCGACGTGGCGAACGCGGGGAGGTCGGTGAGCGCGCGCAACGGCTCGGCGAGGGTGCGGCCGTCCGCCTCGGGCAGCGAGATCAGCTCGGCCGGCCCGGAAGCCTGCCGACCCGCCTCGTACGCGAGGGCGCGGGCGTGCTCCCAGTCGACCGGAGTCGCGTCAACACTCACCGTGCGAGCCTATCCGGGATCACCCCGGGTGGTCGCCGGTAGGTGCCCGGCTAGGCAGCGTCCCATTATATGGAAGATCGCCGTTGTCGAGTTTTGCACTATCCGTCTAGGACTTGAGGTTTAATCCTCCGAGTACAGTCCTCGCCGCTGGTCGCCTCGCGGGTGGTCCCCGCCGTTGATCTGGTCGACCGTGTGCCTGAGCAGGGGCTTCAGCACCGCCAGGCCGTCCTTGGCCCCACCGGACGAACCCGGCAAATTCACAATTAACGTACGCCCGGCGACTCCCGCGAGCCCCCGGGAGAGGGCGGCCGCGGGCACCCTGTCCCGACTGTAGGCACGGATCGCCTCGGCGATGCCCGGAACCTCGAAGTCGAGCACCCCACGGGTCGCCTCCGGGGTCCGGTCGGTCGGGGTCACCCCCGTTCCGCCGCTGGTCAGGACGACATCGATTCCGTCGGCGACGGCCGCGCGGAGCGCCTCGGCGACCGGCTCGCCGTCCGGCACCACGATCGGGTCGCCGACCTCGCAGCCGAGCTCGCGCAGGCCCGCGACCAGGCGCGGACCGCTCGTGTCGGAGTAGACGCCGCTCGCCGCCCGGTTACTGGCGACGATCACTCGGGCCCTCATGGACGGTCCTCCGGGCGTACCCAATCGCCGGTCTTTCCACCTTCTTTGCGCAGGACCCGCACGTTTTCGATGCTCGCCGCCGGATCCACCGCCTTGATCATGTCGACCATGGCGAGGCCGGCGGTCGCGACGGCAGTGAGCGCCTCCATCTCTACACCGGTACGGTCGGCGGTCTTGGTGGTCGCAGTGATCTCAACCGCACTGTCGGTGAGGTCGAGGTCGAGCGTGACGCCATGCAGGCCGATCGGGTGGCAGAGAGGAATCAATTCGGGAGTTCGCTTCGCACCCATGATCCCGGCGAGCCGGGCGACGGCGAGCGCATCCCCCTTGGGCAGGCCATCTCCGCGTAGCAGAGCGATGACCTCCGGGGTGGTGACGACGCGGCCGGCGGCCGTCGCTCGCCGGGCGGAGATGTCTTTTGCCGAAACGTCGACCATGCGCGCTGCGCCGGCCTCGTCAACGTGAGTAAGCGGGGATCGGTCGGGCATACCGGGAGTTTATAGAACGTTCGGTGGATCACTGCGTTAGCTCTATCGCAGCGCAAGATACACAATTTCCTGTAGGCAAATATTCATGATCTATGCGCAGGTCAGGAGCTTGCAGAGATTGCGGATAACGGGCAGATCCGTCATTCCAGAGCGTTAGTCGAACTGCACTCTCAGCTATTCGGACACTGCGACCAAAACGTCAATTCAAGTAGCGGAGAGTTTTGCATTCGGAACAGGCAGTAACGGCCCGTTCCCCGATTATCGCTTTCTGCGCATACCGACACAAATCGGTTCCCATCATGACGCATCGCTCTTAACGTCTCACTCGTCGCGACGTACCGAAGATCCAATCTGGGGGCCCGCTTGGGGGGCTCTTCACCGCGAGGAGACAAGAGCAATGCGCACAATCGACTGGTCCTGAGACGGGTGGTGCGCTCCTAGCGCACACGAATACGCTTGAGCCCGGATAGCACCGTTGCGCTCGGCGACAGGATGACTACGTTGCGACACCAACGCTCTAACGACGACGTGACCGATCGGCAGCTCAAGCTGCTCATCGGTCTCGTCGTCGTTTTGGCGCTCGGTGCGCTCAGCCTCAGCATCTGGCACACGGTGGTCACGCACGCCAGCCTTCCCAATCCGCTGCTGCTGCTCGCGATATACGTACTCGCGGTGGTTGCCTACCGGGTGCTGGTCGGTGTTCGGATCTATTCGAACCTCAAGAGTTCGACATGGACCGAAGTGCCGACCATGATCGGCTTAGTCTTAATGCCGACCCCATGGGTCGTGTTGTGCCTGGTCGCCGGCCAGCTGTCGATTCGCCTGTTCAACAGCAAGCCGTTCCTCCGAGGCGTCTTCTCGATCGCCAAAGAGATTCTCGTCGTCACCGCGGCCGGAACCACGCTCACGCTCCTCGGCTACACGCCCAGCGCGACCCATCCACAGGTGGCGGTCGGCGCGATCGTCCTGGCCTACCTGGTCAGTTGGATCGTTGATGAGCTCGTGTTCCATCCGGTCTTCGCGGTCGCCCTGCAGACGAAGATTCTCGCGTCCTTCCGGCACGGACTGGCCGAACGCGCGTCCACCCACCTGCCCAGGCTCGTGACCGCCGTCTACGTCATCGAGGTGCTGGTTCACGGTGGCAGCCTTCTGCTGCTCGCCTTCGTGCCCATGGTGGTGGCCTGCCTGCACCTGTGGGATTCGCGTCGGCAGCGCACCAAGCAGGAGCGCGATGCCTGGCGGCAACTCGCTGACACCACCGACGAGCTCAGCTCCGTAGACCTCAATCAGGTGCTCCATGTCGCCGCGGCGCAAGGCAAGCGGCTCTTCTCGGCCGACGTGGTCGAGATCGACCTAACCGCGAGCGGCGTCGACCGAGTGGTCCGCGCCGACGCCGACGGCGTGAACTACGACGGCCCCGGGCCGCGGAAGTTCGGCGGCGACTCGTCGATCACCACCGACCTCGAGACGCGCGACCGCAGCTATCAGGCCGGCGCGCTGATCCTCGACTTCCACGGCAAGATCAAGCTGACCGAGTTCGAGCGGTACAAGCTCAAGACGTTCGCGTCCGCGCTGTGCACCGCGATCCGCAACGCCGCCGCGTACGCCGAGCTGCAGCGCCTCAACGAGCAGAACGCGTTCGACGCGGCGCACGACCCGCTGACCGGCCTGGCCAACCGCCGCGAGCTGTACGAGCGGGCCGAGGAATACTTCGCGGGCCGCACCGACGACGGCGTGGTCGCCCTGCTGCTGATCGACCTCAACCACTTCAAAGAGGTCAACGACACCCTCGGCCACGGCGCCGGCGACGCGGTGCTGCGCGAGGTGGCCCGCCGGCTCGACGACGCGGCGGCCCCCGGCGACCTGGTCGCCCGGCTCGGCGGCGACGAGTTCGCGGTGCTGCTGCTCAACCTGGTCACCCCGGCCCTGGCCACGCACCGGGCCGAGCAGATGCTCAGCGCGCTCGAGGCGACCCTCGAGGTCGAGGGCATGCAGATCACCGTCGAGGCGGCCGGCGGCATCGCCCTGGCCCTCGGCAGCGGCGGCATCAACGAGCTGATGCGGCGCGCCGACGTGGCGATGTACCAGGCGAAGCGCGCCGGCCAGCGCACCGCGACGTACGCGCACTCGCAGGACACCGCCGACGTCAGCCGCCTGATGCTCGGTGGCGAGCTGCAGCGCGCGATCGCCGAGCAGGAGTTCGTGGTCGACTTCCAGCCGATCGTCGACCTGGGCAGCGGCGAGATCATCTCGACCGAGGCCCTGGCCCGCTGGCAGCACCCCGAGCACGGCTACCTCACTCCTATGCAGTTCCTCGAGACCGTGGAGCGCTCCGGTCAGCTGCCCGCCTTCGCCGAGGCGGTGCTCGACCAGGCGCTGGCCGCCTCGGTGGCGTGGCGCGAGGCCGGCTTCGACCTGCCGGTCGCGGTGAATGTGTCGCCGCGCAGCCTGCTCGACCCGCGCTTCCCGGCCACCGTGCTGGCCCAGTTGTCCCGGCACGGCGTGCCGTCCGACCGGCTCGTCCTGGAGCTCGCCGAGACGCTCACGATCAGCCAGCTCGACACCGTCGGCCGGGCGCTCGCCGAACTGCGCGAGGCCGGGGTCGGCCTGGCGCTCGACGACTTCGGCACCGGCGTCTCGCCGCTCTCGGTGCTGTCGCACCTCCCGGTCAACCAGCTGAAGATCGACCGCGAGTTCGTCACCGCAGTGGAGACCTCCTCGGAGGCCGCCGCGGTGATCCGCTCGACCGTCGACCTGGCCCGCAGCCTGCACCTCACGGTGGTGGCCGAGGGCGTGGAGAGCGAGCCGCAGCGGCATGCCCTGTGGGAGCTGGGCTGTGTCGCCGGTCAGGGCCACCTGTTCGCCCGGCCGATGCCGGCGGCCCGGCTGATGGGCACGCTGCAGCGGGGTTCGGGCGGTCGCCCGGGCACGCTGGCCACCCCGCTGCACGACGGCGGCGCCGTGGTCCGGCTGCCGCGCCGACGCCCGCCGGGCTCGGGCCGCGCCGCGTCGCCGCACCAGCCGGCCTGAGCGATCCTGACGCGCAGCTGCACGACGGTGGCGCCCTGGTCCGGCTGCCGCGCCGGGTCGCCGCACCAGCCGGCCTGAGCGATCCTGACGCGCACCGCGGCCGATCTGCTCTGACACACTGGCCCGCGTGAATAGACGCGCCGTCCACCTGCTCCAGCGCATCGATCGGGCGGGCGACGGACTGACCACCGACCTTTTCCTGTACGCGTTGTCCGCCGCCTTCGCGCTGCTCACGGCGCTCACCTCGACGCTGTTGCCGCACCGGGCGTGGGGCGCGGTCGCGGTCTGGGCCTACGCCGCGGCGGCGGTGGTCGTCGTCGTCCAGTTGGCGACCCGCTCGACCGCCGGGCGCGCCGCGCTCGCCTGGGCCACCGGGGCGTTCGCGGCGTTGCTGCCGCTGCTGATCGAGGCGGTGCAGCGGGCCGGTGGGCGCATCGACCGGGCACAGGAGGAGGTGCTGGTCGTCGAGCAGATGGGCGCGCGGCTGCTGCACCACGGCACGCCCTACCTGTCCCGGGAGGCAATCGCGGCGCTGCCCGCGGACGAGCGGCTGATGGGCTACAGCCCGTACCAACCCGGGATGGCGGTCTTCGGCCTGCCCCGAGCGATCTTCGGCGACCACTGGTGGACGGACGCGCGGGTGTGGTTCGCCGTGGTGTCGGTGGCCGCCCTCGTCATCGCCGTCCGGCTGCTGCCGGCCGGCCCGCTTCGGGTACGGGCGATCCAATCCGTCGCGGTGCTGCCGATCTGCGCACTCACGCTGGCCACCGGCGGCGACGACCTGCCGGTGCTCACGCTCTGCCTGCTCGCCCTGGCGCTCGCGGCGACCGGCCGGTGGGGCTGGGCGGGCGTCGCGGTCGGCGCGGCCGCCGCCTGCAAGCTGTTCGCCTTCCCGGTCGTCGTGGTGCTCGCCGCGTACGCGGTGGCGTCCCGCCGCGGGCGGTCGTTCCTGCCCGGTGCCGTCGGACTACCGATCCTGGTGTTGATTCCGCCGCTGCTGATCGACGCCGCGGCGGTCGTCGAGAACGTGCTCCGCTTCCCGCTCGGTCACGGGGTGGTCACCAGCCCGGCACAGTCGCCGTTTCCCGGCTACCTGATCGCGCGGCACCTGCCGGGCGGCCGATTCATCACCATCGCCCTGCTGGCCACGGTCGCCGTGGTGATCGGCATACGGCTGCTGCGCCGCCCACCGCGAACGGCGACGACCGCCGCCCTGATCATCGGCTGGGGCATGCTCGCGGCGATCCTGCTGCTCCCCACGACCCGCTTCGGTTACCTGCTCTATCCGATCGCCTTTCTGGTCTGGGCGCCCGCCCTCACGTCCGATGTTTCTCATCGAGCACTCAGCAAGCACACAGCCTGACCAGCCCCGAATGCGTGCCGTCGGCTTGTACCGTCAGTGAGATGCAGATGACCTGTCCGAAGTGTCACGGCGAGATGAGGGTCTACGAGCGCAGCGGCGTCACGGTGGATCAGTGCACCGAGTGCCGCGGCATCTTCCTCGATCGCGGCGAACTGGAGAAACTTTTCGAGGCCGAGTCGACCTGGAACAGTCGGCAGGCCACGCCCCCTTCCGGGGCTCCGACGCCGCCCCCGGGCGCCTACGCCCCGCCGCCCCCGCCCCCGCCGGCCCACGGCGGCGGTTATGCGGCCTCACCGACCCACGGCGGCGGCTATGCGGCCCCGCCGCCGGCTTATGGCGCGCCGGCCGCCCACGGCTATCCGGCGCCCGGTTACGGTCACCACGGCCACTACCGGCACCACGGCCACTACCGCCAGCAGGGTGGCTACCACGGCCACTACCGACGGCGTAAGAGCTTCCTGCACGACCTCTTCGACTGACCGACGAGCGACCCGCCCGCCAACCGACATGCGGCGCCCCACCGGAACCGTCGTCGGTGGCGGGCGGCCGCCGCGCAGCCAGACAGCCGTGCACAGCCGCGCAAGCCGTCGCACAACCGCACAACCCGCCGCGCAGCAGCGCGCGCAGCGCGCGCAGCCAGCACGCCGTCGCGCAGCCAGGCAGCCGCGCAAGCCGCCGCGCAGACGAACGATCACAGCGCAGCCGCGCAGCCGCCGCACAGCAGTCGCGCAGCCAAGCAACCACAGCGCAGCCGCGCACCCGCCGCGCAGCCGCGCACCCGCCGCGCAGCCGAGCAACCACAGCGCAGCCGCGCACCCGCCGCGCAGCAGTCGCGCAGCCGAGCGACCACAGCGTTCGCAGGCGGCCGATCCACCCCCGACGAGCGGCCCGCCGATCACGACCAGTCGACGGTCGGTCCTGGTTAGACGATCGCCATGTCGACGAAGCGGGACAAATGCAGCTGCGCCGCCACGGTCACCGTGTCGGTGGGCCCGTTTCGGTGCTTGGCGACGATGAAGTCCGCCTCGCCCGCCCGCGGCGACTCCTTGTCGTAGTAGTCGTCACGATGCAGCAGGATCACCACGTCCGCATCCTGCTCAATGGAGCCTGACTCCCGCAGATCGGACAATTGCGGCCGCTTATCCGTACGCTGCTCGGGACCACGGTTCAGCTGCGACACCGCGATCACGGGACACTCGATCTCCTTGGCCAGCAGCTTCAGGCCACGAGACAGGTCGGCGACCTCCTGCTGCCGGCTCTCGGTGCGCTTCGGCGAGGTCATCAGCTGGAGGTAGTCGACCACCAGCAGCTTGAGGTCGTGCCGTTGTTTGAGGCGCCGCGCCTTTGCCCGGATCTCCATCAGGTTCATGCTCGGCGTGTCGTCGACGAAGATCGGTGCTTCGCTGATCTCGCCCATCCGGCGGGCCAGCTTGCTCCAGTCGTCGTCGGTGAGCTGGCCGGAGCGCAGCACGTGCAACGGCACCCGGGCCTCGGCGGACAGAAGCCGCATCACCATCTCGATCTTGCTCATTTCGAGCGAGAAGATAGCGCTGGCGCAATTGCTCCGAATCGCGGCGTTACGGGCAAAGTCCATGCTCACGGTCGACTTACCGAGACCGGGCCGACCGGCCACGATGATGAGCTGACCGGGGTGCAGGCCGTTGAGCAGGCGGTCCAGATCGGAGAACCCGGTCGGCACGCCGGTCATCACGCCGCCCTGCGCGCCGACCGCCTCGATCTCGTCGAGGGTGGGCTGCAGCATGTCGCCGAGGGCCGCGAAATCCTCGCTGACCCGCTTCTCGGTGACGTCGTAGATGGCCTGCTGGGCGAGGTCGACGATGTCGTCGACGTCCCGCCCGCCGTTGCCGCCGGTGCCGTAGCCCAGCTGCACGATCTTCGTACCGGCCTCGACGAGGCGGCGCAGGATCGCGCGCTCGGACACAATGCGCGCGTAATAGGAGGCGTTGGCCGCGGTGGGCACGCTCTCGATCAGCGTGTGTAGATAAGGCACTCCACCGATCCGCTGCAGGTCACCGGCGTCGGAAAGGGCCGCGGCCACGGTCAGCGCATCGGCGGGCTCGCCCCGCCCGTACAGGTCGAGCACGACGTCGAAGATCGTGGCGTGCACCGGACGGTAGAAGTCCTGCACCTTGAGGATCTCGACCACGTCGGCGATCGCGTCCTTGGAGAGCAGCATGCCGCCGAGCACGCCCTGCTCGGCCGCCACGTCCTGCGGCGGGGACCGGTCAAAGCCGCCGGCCGCCGGCCCGTCGCCGCCCCCGCGCGGCGGCCCACCGGCGGATGACTGGGCTGGTGGCCGCGACTCCGGCCGCGCGTCGTCGGTGATCGACACCCGGACCTCCCTCGTTCGCTGTGCCGTTCTCCCGTGATCCAACAGCCCGGGTATGACACTTTCGGCTGAACCCCACCGGCGATCAACAAAGAATGACGCAGCGCGGCTGCATCACTCTACGAAGACGCCGTCACCTGCCCAAGCGCGCCGGTGGACGAGTCTTGGGACAACCTGTGGACATCCGGCCCCAGCCTGTGGGCGGCCCTGTGTACAGCTTGTGCACAACTTTTCCGGGTGCCATGTCCTGGCCCATATTCAGCAGGAAATACGTCGTCAACAGCTTGTGGGGGAGAAAAAGCTGCCGCGCGTGAGCAAGCCATCGCCCGGAGGCGTTGCGGTTCGGACGCTTGCACGTCACGCTTTCTGGGTGGACCAACGGGAATGGGACTACGGTGCCCGCATGCCGCGCGATCGTCGCGCTGCGCAACCGTGGCCTTCCCAGAGTCCGGAGCGTACCGATTTCGCCGAGCCCGAGCCGAAATGGCAGTCGTTGACCGACACGGGCAGCATGGAGCCCAGCCCCGAGGCGCTCGCCTGGCAGCGCCGCGCCGACGCATGGGCGCAGCAGCCCGAGCCCGACGGGCAGGCGATCGAGCCGACCAACCGCTGGTCCGACGTGGCCTCGACCGGCCGCACCACGTTCCCGGCCGACGGCATGGGCTGGCGCACCGAGACGGCCGAGTGGCGGGCCACCGGCGCCCGCTGGCGGCAGACCACCGAGTGGCGCTCCACCACCGGCTCGCACGGCTGGCGCTCCACCACCGAGGCCTGGCAGACCGGCGGCGCCGACGGGCACAACCCGCCCGCCGAGACGCCCACCTCGCAGCCGGCGATCTCCAGCACCGCGTGGTCCGCCGACCCGCCCGCCGAGGAGACGCGCCCGGCGTGGCAGCAGTTCACCAGCCAGGCGCGCCCGTGGGAGCAGCCACAGCAGTCCACGCCCAGCTGGCAGCAGCCCGCGCCGCGTACTCCGGCGGAAAGTTCCCCGTCCTGGCAGCAGTTGGTCGGTGGCGGTTCGTCCGATCAGTCGCGCGGTTCGGCCGATCGGCCGTCCTGGCAGCGCGACGCCATCGACGGCACCGCGACCTGGAACGATTCGGGCGCCGCCAGCTCCACCAAAGACCCCAACTCGATGTCCAGCTGGCTGCGCATGGACGACCCGGCCGAGACGCCGAGCTGGCAGACCCCGCGCGACGACGGCCGTCATCTCGTACGCGAGGACGACCGCGCCGCTTGGCGCCGCGGCGCCGAACTGGGTGCCGAGTCGCCTCCGATCGGCCGCCGCCGGGCTCCCGAGGGCGGTACGGGTTGGGACGCCGGTTCCGACTCCGACAACTGGGCCGGGCACACCGACACGGGCAACATCCAGCTCTACCCCGACCCAGCCACGCCGAGCACGCCAAGCTGGGCCGCCGCCGACCCCACGACCCGCCCGGAGTCCCACACCGGCCGCCGTGCGCTCTCGGGCGGCTCCTACGAGGGCGCCGGCGCCCCCTACGACGACCCGACGCGCCGGTCCGGTTATGACGACCCGGTCCGCCGGTCCGGTTATGACGACCCGGCCCGCCGGTCCGGTTATGACGACCCGGCCGGCCGGTCCGGTTATGACGACCCGGCGCGGCGGTCCGCCTACGACGATCCGGCCCGCAAGTCCCCCTACGGCGAGCCCACCCGGCGCAGCCGGCACGCGGACCCCGGAACGGCGCCGACCGCCCGCCCGGCCGGCGGCGCCGCCTCGGTCCCGATGCCGCTCGGCTACGACACCCGCCCCGGTGGCAGCCACGCGGGCGAGCCCGCGCCCGGCCCACGCCGGGGCCGCTACGCCGACGACGCCCCGCCGGTCGAGATCCCGCGCGGCTACGCCGGTGACACCCCCTCCGGCTCCGGTGTCGGCCGCGGCACCGCCGAGCCACCGTCCACGTCCCCGACCAGCAGTTACGGCCGGGGAGCGGCCGGCTACCCGGGCGACCCGCAGCCCACCGGCGGCTTCGGTCGCGGATCAGCACCCATCGAGCCCCCGCCCGCCGCCCCGACCAGCAGCTTCGGCCGCGGCACCGGCCTGGCCGAACCACCCTCCGCCGCCCCCACCACCGGCTTCGGCCGCCGCGCCGCCCCGGCCTATCCGGCCGACCAGCCGCCCGCCGGCGGTCGCCGCCGGAACCTCGCCGACGAGGAGCCCGGCCGCCAGCCCGCCGACGGCGGCGCCCGCGGCATGCCCGGCGGCCGTCCGTCCCGCGCGGAGCAGCGGCCGGCCCCGCCCGCGCGCGGCGGCAAGGCTCGGTACAACGAGACGCACAGCGACGACTGGCGCGAGCAGACCGGCTCCTGGGTCGCCGAGCCCGACACCAGCAGCTGGGTCCGTGACCCCGACACCGGCCAGTGGAGCCGCTCCGAGGACGACCCGCGCGTGCTCGCCTGGCGGGAAGAGGCGGCGCGCCGCGAGGCAATGAGCGACGGCAAGCCCGTGCGCCGTGAGTTGCCCGCCGCCCCGGCCAAGCCAGAACCACCCGCCGACGACTGGCGTACC
Organism: Actinoplanes sp. KI2; assembly: GCF_025630775.1. Lineage (GTDB taxonomy): Bacteria > Actinomycetota > Actinomycetes > Mycobacteriales > Micromonosporaceae > Actinoplanes. The sequence continues at coordinate 32,973 of NZ_JAOSZE010000001.1, read as the reverse complement.
CGGCGCGACGACCCCGGCGCGGCCAGTTCCCCGCGCAGCGCGATGCCCGCCGCGCCCCGCAGCGGCATGCCGTCGAGCGCTCCCCGCAGCGCCACGCCGTACGGCGCCCCGCCCGACGACGAGCCGACCTACCCGAGCGCGGCCGGCAGCAGTGCCCCGTACGGCACACCGCGTCGCGAGCTGCCCAGTGGCCGCCGCCCGGACGACACCGGCTTCGGCACCGCCCCGGCCAGCGGCCCCTCGTACGGCAGCCCGCGCCGGGAGCTTCCGAGCGGCCGCCGCCCGGACGACACCGGCTTCGGCACCGCCCCGGCCAGCGGCCCGTCCTACGGCGGTGGCCGCACCTACGGCAGTCCAGCGAGCAGTGGCCCGGTCTACGGCAGCGCGCGCCGGGAACTGCCCAGCGGCCGCGACGACGGACCGGGCAACGCTCCGCGCAGCGGTCTGCCCTACGGCGATGCCCCGGCGGGCGGCTCGACCTACGGCGGCTCCGCCGACTACCGATCCGGCGGCCGTCGCCGCGATGACGACGACGAGCCACCCACCGGCGGCGGTCGCCGCTCCGCCGGCTACGACGAGCCGCTGAGCCCGGAGGCTTGGCGCCGTACCCCCGATGCCGGCCCGTCATGGCAGAGCCGCGCCCTGGGCACCGCCGCCGAGACCCCGTCGTGGTCAAGCGCCGGCCCGGCCCAGCGGCCTGCCGACGACTGGCGCCGCGACCTCGCCGAGTCGCCCGGCCAGCGACCCGTCGCCGACGACTGGCGCCAAGACCTCGGTGACGCCGGCCGGCGTCCCGCGGCCGACGACTGGCGTGCCGATTTCGCCGAGCCCGGCCGCCGTCCGGCCGCCGACGACTGGCGTCGTGAGTTCGCCGAGCCGGCCGAAAGCGGCCGCGGCTCGGCCCCCTACCGGGAGGGCGGCGGCGACGACTGGCGCCGAGACCTCTCGCCGGATGGCGGTAATCTCGCCGAGGGTGAGTCCCGGCGCTACGGCACCTCGGATTACGTGCCCTTTCGGTCCGGCGGGGCCGCAGCGGTCCCGCGATCCTCGAACCTATCGATGACCTCCACCTCGCTGATCTCGCCGGTGCCGCGCGAGCAGCGAGATTTCCGCGATCCGATGGTGCGCCCGCAGCGCGCCGGCAACGGGTTCCAGCAGAGTCAGACCGGTTCCTACGAGCGTCGCCCGGTCACCGGCGGCTTCCCCATGAGCCGGAGGAGCGACCTGCTCGATCCGGACGACGAGGAGGGTGATCAGGACTCGGGCGGCCCACTCGCCGCGATCGGTTACACCGTCATCTGGTACGGAGTTCCGCTCGTCCTGTTCGTCGTTTACATGCTGGTGGTCGACACCGGCTCGCAGACGCACGCCCTCGGCACCCTCGCCAAGGCGGCCCCGCAGTTCCTGATCTCGCTGGTGCTGAGCGTCGTGGTCGCCCTGGGCCTGCGCAAGTTCAGCAGCTCCTGGAAGGCGATCAGCGTCGGCCTCGCCGCCGCGGTGGTCGGCGGCGGACTGGCCACTGTGATCAGTTCCGCGATCACCGGCAACAGCCTCAGCTGAGCCGACCAGCTCGCTTCGGAAGGCCCCCAAAAGCGAAGAGGCCCCGTGTCCGCGGAAAGCGCGAACACGGGGCCTCGACTCTGAACCGAAACTACTTGGCGGCTACCACGTTCACCGGGAACGTCGCGGTCACCTCGGGGTGCAGCTTGACCTGGACGTTGTACGCGCCCGTGGTCTTGATGTGGCCCGGCAGCTCGAGCCGGCGACGGTCGAGCGACGGACCGCCGGCGGCCTTGACCGCGTCGACGACCTCGGCCGGCGTGATCGAGCCGAACAGGCGGCCGCCGTTGCCGGAACGCGCCGACAGCGTGACCTTGAGGCCGGCCAGCTGCGCCTTGACCTCGTTGGCCTGGCCCAGGTCGCGGATCTCGCGAGCCTCGCGGGCCCGCTTGATGACGACGACCTGCTTCTCGGCGCCCTTGCTCCACTGGATCGCGAAGCCCTGCGGCAGCAGGTAGTTACGGCCGTAGCCGTCCTTGACCTCGACGATGTCGCCGGGGGTGCCGAGACCCGACACCTCCTGAGTGAGGATGATCTTCATGTCGCGGATCCCCCTCAGCGCGCCGTCGCCGTGTACGGCAGGAGCGCCATCTCGCGGGCGTTCTTGACCGCGCGGGCGATCTGCCGCTGCTGCTGAGAGGTCACCCCGGTCACCCGGCGAGCGCGGATCTTGCCGCGGTCGGAGATGAACTTCCGCAGCAGGGCGGTGTCCTTGTAGTCGATGTAGGTGATCCCGTCCTTGTCGAGCGGGTTCACCTTCTTCTTCGGCTTGCGAAGTGCCGCAGCCTTAGCCATTGCTCTTACTCCTGAACTCTTTTGACAGCCCGACAGGGCTAGAAGGGAGGCTCGTCGTCGAACGAGGAGCCGGTGCCGCCGCCGGAGCGGCCGCCCTGGGCCGGAGCCGCCGTCGCCCACGGGTCGTCGAAGTTGCCTCCGCCGCCACCGCTGGGCTGCCGACTGCCGCTACCACCGCCGTTGGAGGCGCCGAAGCCGCCACCGCCGGCACCACCGCCGGAGCGGCTCATCCGCTGCACCTTCGCCGTTGCGTACCGCAGCGACGGGCCGATCTCGTCGACCTCGAGCTCGTAGACGGTGCGCTTCTCTCCCTCGCGGGTCTCGTAGGACCGCTGGCGCAGCCGACCCTGCACGATCACCCGAGCGCCGCGCTGCAGCGACTCGGCGACGTGCTCGGCGGCGTCACGCCAGATGTTGCACGCAAGGAACAGTGGCTCGCCGTCTTTCCACTCGCCCGACTGCCGGTCCAGAGTGCGCGGCGTGGACGCGATGCGGAACTTGGCAACCGCCGCACCCGACGGGGTGAAGCGCAGCTCGGGATCGTCGGTGAGGTTACCGACGACCGTGATAACGGTTTCTCCTGCCATGATCTACTCCTCGCCGCTGTTCTCGTTCGTTGGAGGGTCGCAGAACCCCCTGACAAAAACGAGGGATCAGCGGGTCTCGGGCCGGATGACCTTGGTACGCAGGATGGACTCGTTGAGCCGCAGCTGACGGTCCAACTCGGCGACGGCCTCGGGGGTCGCCTGAAGGTCGACGACGGCGTAGATGCCCTCGGCCTTCTTGTTGATCTCGAACGAGAGCCGGCGACGGCCCCACACATCGAGCTTCTCCACCGAGCCACCCGCGGTCCTGATCACGTTCAGGTACTGGTCGAGCGACGGGGCGACGGTGCGCTCCTCGAGCGACGGATCGAGGATCACCATGAGTTCGTAATGACGCAAGACGTTCTCACCTCCTGTGGGCTGAACGGCCACGGTCTCTCCGTGGCAGGAGGTCTTGTGTCGATCGCAGAGAAAAACCGTGGGTGGATGCCCACGGCGGTCACACTGCGAACCGAGCAAGCATACCCACGGGTCTCGACCTGCCCAAATCCGGGCGAGTACACGAAAGAGGACCCCGTCGGTGGACGAGGTCCTCTTTCGTTCGGGAGCCGCGGGGCGTCCGTTCCGCTTTCGCTGGGTGGGACCTGGGGAGGAACGACCACACCGATGAGGTTGGACGCGGCCGCCCCGCGGAGCTTGTTGACAACTAGCTTACGCCACTTATGCCCGATTTGCACGCTGCGACACGATCGCCCGAATTGCCGCCGCGCCTACCCCCATCACGAAGACCACCGCCGTCAGCGCCAACGGCCCGACCGGCCCTCGCTCCGGGATCGACGCCACCGCAGCCACCTGCTCCGCGACCTCGGCGGTTGCCGGCGCCGGTGCCGCGGGCGCGGGTTTGCGCATGGCCGAGTTCAAACCCAGCTTGCGTACGCCGGGGGCCAGCTCCTTACGCTCGCCGGACGGCACACCGGCGACCACCCGGACCTGGTCGCCGGGCGTACCGGATGCGCTGACCCGAACCTGGCCGACGCCGCCATCGCGCGGCATGCCCGGGCCGGCGGACGCCACCTGGGTCACGGCCGAACCGCGCAACGTCCCCGGCGCGTGCACCCTCGGCCGGCTCGTCGATGCCGGCCGCCGGTGCCGCGCCACCCTCGACGCCGAATGCGTCCGGGTGCCGCCCGACGCGGAACCGGGTGGCGAGCTCGTGACGGCTATCACGGACGCGCTCGAACCGCCTGCGGAGGGCACCGGCGTCGAGTCGGGCAGCTGAGCCGGAGCAGACGCCGACGGGGTCGCCGTGATCAGCACCGGCGTCGCCTCGTCGTCGAGGGTGCAGGTCGGCTTGAGCAGCACCGAGGTCGTGCCCCGGCGGAAGACCACCTCGGTCGCCGAGTCGTCCGGCACGACTCCCTTGCGCGCGCCACCGACCCGTAGCTGCGCGCTGTGCCCGGTCTTGTTGATCAGCCACACCGGGCTGCCGGCGGGCACGGTCATGCGCTCGATGTCCGGCCGCGAGCGGCAGGAAGGTCCCGGCGCACCGCCGGAGAAGGTCGCCTGCCGGGCGGCGTCTCGCGACGGGCTCGTCTGTTCGGCACTCGCCACGCCGGTAGCGAGCATCGGTGCGCCGAATACCAGGCCGCCGAACACGTACGCCGTGATCCGGTAGCGGAACCGCCGCGACATCCACCATCTCCCAGTCCGTGAACGAGTCTCGATCTGAGCTAACGAGGTCCGCCGGGGCACGGTGACGCGCGGGGAAAGCGTCAGACCCCCGTCGTAGGCTCTTCCCATGCGCATCGGAGCTCATGTCGATCCCGCCGACCCCCTGGACGCGGCACGTGCGCGCGGGGCCGAGGCCGTGCAGTTCTTCCTGACCGATCCGCAGGGTTACAAATCGCCCAAACCGCGAGAAGATGCTGCCGCCCTGCGCGAGTCCGAGGTGGATATCTACATCCACGCGCCGTACATCGTGAATGTCGCCTCGCCGAACAACCGCATCCGCATCCCCAGCCGCAAGCTTCTGATGGCGCACGCCCGGGCCGCGGCCGAGTTGGGCGCGAAAGGCCTGATCGTGCACGGCGGCCACGTGGGCAAGGACGCCGACCTGGCGGCCGGCTTCGAGAATTGGCGCAAGGCGTTCGAGTACGCCGAGTCCGACGGCGGTCTGCCGCTGCCGATCCTGATCGAGAACACCGCCGGGGGCGACAACGCCTGCGCCCGGCGCTTCGACGATCTGGCCCGGCTGTGGGACGCCGTGGGCGGCTTCGGCGCCGGCTTCTGCCTCGACACGTGTCACGCTTTCGCGGGCGGCGAAGACCTGGTCGGCATCGTCGACCGGGTCAAGGCGATCACCGGCCGGATCGACCTGATCCACGCCAACGACTCGAAGGGTGGTTTCGACTCGGGTCAGGACAGGCACGACAATCTGGGAAATGGCAAGATCGACCCGGAGTTGGTAGTGGCCGCGATCCGGGCGGCCGGCGCTCCGGCCGTCGTCGAGACGCCCGGCGGCGTCGAGGGCCAGACCGCCGACATCGCACTCCTGCGTGAGCGGGCGGGCCGCTGACGGCTCGGGCCGAGCCAGCCGGTATTGGGGAGAGGACCATGACCACCGACCAGCCGCAGGAGCAGCCGGCCACCACGCCGCCGCCCCGCGCCCCGGCGGCCGAGACCTTGCGCCCCGCCGCGCCGGTTCCCGCCCAACGCCCCGGCAAGCCCCAACCCTCTCCCGCGCCGACTCCCACGCCCAGCAAGCCCACACCGCCCCGCCCGGCCGCCGCGCCGGTTCCGGCCACCGGCGAGCCCACACCTCGCCGCCCGGCTGCCGCGCCGGTTCCCACCCAGCGCCCCGGCGAGCCGGCACCCGCCGCCACGCGCCCCGGTTCGGCTGCTCCACCGCCCGGAGCGGCCGCCGCGCCGCCCAAAGCGCCCGGCGCGCCACCCACACCGGCCGAGGCACCTCGCCCTCCGGCCGGCGCACCCGCGAATCCCCCCGCCACGGCCTCCACCCCTGCTGACAAGCTCGCGAAACCCGCCGCCGGCCCGTCCGCCACCCTGGCCGACCCGCCCGCCAATCCGACCGCCGGGCCGTCCGCCACCCCAGCCGACACATCCACCAAGTCCACCGCCGAGCCCTCCGCCACCCCGGCCGACACATCCACCAAGCCCTCCGCCACCCCTGCTGAGGCATCCCCGAGCCCCGCCGGTGCCGCCCCCGATCCGGCAGGCGCATCCGCCCAGCCGGCTGCGGCGCCGCCGATGAGTGAGGCGGCCCGGGCCGCGCGCCTGACGGTCGCGCTGGAGGATGAGGCCGGGGCCGCTCCCGCCGACTCGGGCTGGCGGCGATTCCTTCGCGTCACCGGTCGACGACGGTCCGCCGTTCCCGCCCGCGAGCTCGTCGGCGTCGGCGTCGCCGTGCCCCGCCCGCCCGATACATCCGTTTCCGCGCCAGGTGCGCTCGATACGCCCGCCGATTCCTCGGAGGCCACGCCGAGCGTCCGCCTCAAGGAGCCGTTGCCGAGCGAGCGTCCCGCCAACGCTCCGCCCGACCCTTGGACGGCCTTCGCGACCACCAAGGACCGCCAGCCGGGCCGCATCCGCCGGGCCATCCGGGCCGTCGGCCGCGCCCTGATCCACGAGTACGCCGTGGTCACCTACATCGCGGTCGCCCTCGCCGTGGCGATGACCTGGCCGACCCTGCAGTACCCGCTGCACACCCTGCCGCAGGACCTCGGCGACCCGGCCCGCCAGGCGTGGCAGGTCGCCTGGAGCGGGCACATCCTGCTCACCGACCCGGTCAAGCTGTGGCAGGCGAACGCGTTCTTCCCCCAACCGAACAGCTTCGCGTTCGGCGACAGTCTGCTCGGCTATGCCCCGGCCGGCATGCTCGGCCACGGTCCGCTCGCCGCCGCGCTGCGCTACAACATTCTGTTCGTGCTGGCCCACGCGCTGCTGCTGATCGGCGCCTACGCCCTGGTCCGCCAGCTCGGCGCGGGCCGCACCGGCGCCGCCGTGGCCGCGGTCGCCTTCGCGTACGCGCCGTGGCGCCTCGCCCAGGAGGGCCACCTCGACATCATCTCGGCCGGCGGCATCCCGCTCGCGCTGGCCATGCTCGCCCGCGGGCACGGCTGGTCGATGCGGCGCGGCTACCGGCGTACCCACCGCAGCGTCGCCTGGGCCGCGGCCGGCTGGCTGGTCGCAGCCTGGCAGATCAGCCTCGGGTTCTCGCTGGGCCTGCCGTTCCTCGGCGTGCTCGCGCTCATCCTGCTCGTGCTGCTGATCCGGGTGCCGATCCGATGGCTGCGCCGGCCCTTCGAGCGGCCGGTGCTCGGCTGGCGACTGCTGGCCGCCGACACGATCGGTCCGCTGGTCGTGGCATGTGTGGCCGCCTTGACCGCCATTCCGTACTTTCGCGGCGGCGACACCAGCACCGCCACCGCCGAGATCAAGTTCTTCTCGCCGCCGTTGCGCAGCCTGCTGATCGGCCCGGCCGAGTCACGGCTGTGGGGCGGTGCGCACCAGGTGCCCCGCTCGTCGCTGAGCTGGCCGGCCGAGATGTCGCTGCTGCCGGGCTTCGTGCTGTACGCCCTGGCGCTGGCCGGTCTGGCCTTCTCCATCTGGACACTGTGGCAGCGCCTGCTGCTGCTGGCCGGCCTGGCCGTCACGACCATCCTGACCCTGGGGACGAACTTCTTCGACGGTCGTTGGACCTACCTGCCACTCTTCGGTCACCTGCCGGCCTCGGTCGGTGTCCGCATCCCCGGGCGCCTGATGGTCTGGACGACCCTGTTGCTGGCAATCCTCGCGGCCGGCGCGGTGGCCGAGTTCGTCCGGCGGGCCGAGAACTGGGCCGAGCAGCGCGTCCCGCCGTGGCCCAGCCCGTGGCTACGGCTGGCGACACTGATCCCGCTCGCCCTGGTGCTCCTCGAGGGCTGGCCGTCGACGGCGCACCCGGTGGTCCCGGCCCAGCCGGCCGCCATGCGGACGGTGACCGGCCCGATGCTGGTGCTGCCGACCGCCGAGCTCACCGACCAGATGATCATGTTCTGGTCGACGACCCGCTTCCAGCAGATCGCCAACGGCTCGGGCGGTCCGGCGAGCGCTCACCAGGCCGAGATGCGCAAGAACGTCGTCACCTTCCCCGACGCCGCCAGCATCCAATACCTCAAGTCCCAGGGGATCAATACGGTCGTCCTGCTCCGGAAATACGTGGCCGGCACCCCTTGGGAACGCTCCGGCGACGTCCCGGTCGACGCGCTCGGCATCAGTCGCGAAGACCTCGACGACGCCGTCCTGTTCCGCCTCAACCAGCCGCCGACAACCACCCAACCTGGCACCGGCACCCAGCCCGGCACCGGAGTCCAGCCGGGCACGGGCACCCAGCCCGGTGAGGGCCCCGGCGTACTGCCCGGCACGACCACCCAGCCCGGCATAGGCACCACCACCCAACCGGGCGTGGGAACGACGACCCAACCGGGCGTGGGCACGACCACCCCGCCGGGTGGCCTGTTCCCGATCCAGGGCAACCAACCCGGCAACCTCCCACCCGGTGGCCCGCCCGGCGCGGTCTAGCCGCCATCAACTGACCGTCACCCACCCACGACCTTCGTCCCGGACCGCGGGTCGACCCCACACCCGTCGCCCAGGCGCCGCTGTCACCCCGTCGCCGCAGGCGTCGCTGTCACCGTCACCGCAGGCGCCGCTGTCACCGGCACCGCAGGTCCCGCTGTCACCGTCACCGCAGGGGCCGCTGTCACCGTCACCGCGGTCACCGCAGCCCCCGTCGCAGCGGTCACGGCGGCCGCCCTGCCGTCGCCGCCGCGGGCGCCCTGTCTCCCGCCTCGCCCCGTCGTCCGTCGCCCTGGCGTCGCCGTTGTCGCGGTGGCCCTGTCGTCGTCATCGCCCGCAGGCGTCCCCGCCCGCCGCAGGGCTGTCCCGGCCGCTGGGCGTAGCCGGCGGCACGGCCGCTCCCGCCGCACGGCCGCTCCCGCCGCACGGCCGCTCCCGCCGCACGGCCGCTCCCGCCGCTGGGCCGCTCCCGCCGCTGGGCGCGCCGCCGCTGGGGCGTCCCCGCCGCAAGGTGCCCCGCCGCAACCTGCCCCCGCCGCCCGGTCGCCGGAATCGCCGCGGGTGCGCCCTGGCGTCGCCGATGTCGACGGGTGTTCGCAAGGTGACGCCCGGGCGGCCGTGAGGCGGCCCGGGCGTCGTTGGCGTCGGGTGTCAGCCGGCCAGGGCGGCGGGCTCGGGGGTGGGTGGCGGCTCGGGTGCCTCGGCCGGCTTGCTGCGGTTGTGGACGAAGGATCGCCGGAAGGTCTCGATCCAGCCGGCGTCGGGCCGGTTGAGGTGGCCGCCGTCCGGATCGTCGGAGTAGGTCTGCCGGACCGCGTCGAGCTCGGGTCGCCAGATCTCGCGGATCACGAGGCCGCACAGCACGGCGACGGTGATGATGCGCAGCGTCGCGGCCAGCACGAACGTGCCCTCGGGGATGACCGGCTTGCCGCCGGCGCCGAGCAGTTCGGCGTAGAACGCGGTGAAGTAGCCGAACTCGGCGACCGTCCAGGCGAGGATCGCACCCCAGCGCGGCCGGGCAAGGACGATCAGCGGGAGCAGCCACAGCACGTACTGCTGCGACCAGACCTTGCTGAACAGCAGGAACGCCGCGACGACCAGGAAGGCCAGCTGGGCCAGGCGCGGGCGGCGGGGCGCCAGGAACGCCAGCAGCGCGATCGCGACGCAGGCGAGCCCGAACAACCCGTACGTAAGAATGTTGAGGGTGGGAATGTGGTTGCTCAGCCACTGGAACGGGCCCTGCGCAACGCCGCCGGTGTGCCACTTGCCGTCCAGGTAGCGGCCGACATACCAGAGCGTGCCCCAGTCGATCGGCCGCTCGCTGTTGAGCTGGAAGAAGCGCATCCAGCTGTCGTGGTAGAGGTACCAGACCGGGAAGTTGACCGCGATCCACGTGCCGGCGGTGGCCAGGAACGCCCAGAGCCATTTGTCGACCGTGCGCGACCGCAGGGCCAGCACGAGCAGCGGGCCGAGGATGAACAGCGGCCAGAGTTTGGCCGCCGCGCCCAGCCCGAAGAACACGCCGGCCCACGCGGGATGTCGCCGGGCCCAGAGGTACAGGCCGATCGCGGCCAGCCCGATCGCCAGGAAGTCCCAGTTGACCGTGGCGGTGAAGAAGATGATCGGGGAGAGCGCGAAGATCGCCGCGTCCCACGGCCGTCTCCGGCGCAGCGCGAGGATCACGGCCGCGGTCACCACGGCCAGCGCGGAGAGGACCAGCGCGTTCACGTTGTAGAACCACTGGCCCTGGTTGATCTCCGGGTGCTTCACCCCGTACGCGTGCACCGGCAGCCCGAGCGCGCCCATGAAGTAGCCGGTGACCACGGGGTACTCCACGGCGTGGTCCTTGTAGGGGACCTTGCCCTCGTTGAGCCCCTCGGCGTAGTACAGCGCGAGCACGTCGGTGTAGCAGAACCGGGTGTACTGGATGTTCTTCTGCCAGTCCCCGGTCTGACACGGCGACTTCTGCACCCAGGAGAACGCCAGCGTGATGCACATCAGCGCCATGATGATCCGCGCCGCCGTCCAGAACCGTCCGCGTCTCGCATCCGGTCGCACGGCGTGCCCGCCCAGCGGTCCGCCGATCGCCTCGGAGAGGCCGCGCACGAACGGATCACCGGTCGCCGCGGCGGCGGGCGCATCCTCGGGGCGGTCGATGTCCTCGGACGGTTGGGTGCTCATGACAACGCATCATGCCGCATCGGGACGCAATAGTCGGACACAACTTCCGGCGTACGTGAGAAAGCCTGATGAAACGGCACGCCGCGCCGGGACGACAACGGCCGGCGCACCCCCGCAGGGTGCACGCCGGCCGTCAGGACGCAAGGGTCAGCCGCTAACCGCCTTGGGCGGCTTGTGTCCCCGTCACGGCATTGCCGTTGATTATCCCGCCGCCGTTGCCGGGGCCGCCGTTGTTCCCGCCGCCGTTGCCGGGGCCGCCGTTGTTACCCCCGTTGTTACCCCCGTTGTTCCCGCCGTTGTTCCCGCCGTTGTTGTCGCCGGGGCAGGGCAGGCCGAGCAGGGCAGCCGCGCAGTTCTGGTCCGGCGGGGTCACGACGACCGGCTTCACGCCGTTGCCGAACTTGGTCGCGACGCCGGTGCGGATGCGCTCCGGGAAGTCCTTGTTGCTCCAGTCCTTCGCCTCCGCGGCCTGGTTGATGAACTGTCGCCAGATCTTCGACGGGACACCGGCGCCGAACATGTCCTTGAACCTGCTGCTGCTCTTCGGATCATGCAGCTCGACCTTGTTTCCCTTGCCGCCGACCCAGACGGTCACGGCCAACTGCGGGATGCCGCCGACGAACCAACAGTCACCGGATCCGGTGTGCTTGTCCTTGCCGTCGTTGAACTCCCAGGTGCCGGACTTGGCGATGCCCTCGCGGCCGCCGTCCAGGTCACGGTTGTCGACCTGCACGATCTTCGACATGACGCCCTGCAGGTTGGACATCGTGTCGGCGCGGAACACCTGCTTGCCGGCCGACTTCTCGGCGTTGAGGACCTCGACCTTGCCGTCCTCCGGGTTGACCCGTTTCACCTGGGTGACGAAGTGCGCGTCGTGGTGCACACCGTTGTTGACGATGGTGGCGACGCCCTCGGCGTGCTCCAGCGGGATCACCCGGTACTGGCCGAAAGCGACCTCGTTGTCGAAGTAGCCGTTCCGCAACCACGTCGACTTGTCGGTCGTGGTCAGGTCGACGAGTTTGCCGCTGTCGGTGTACATGTGCTTGAGCCCGGCCGCCTTGGCCGCGGCGATCACCTTGTCCCGCCCCATCGCGTCGGCGAGCCAGTAGAACGGGAAGTTGTACGACTTGATCGTCGCCGTCTCGAGGTCGCAGTCCTTGGTGTGGTTCTTGCAGATCGTGCCCGGGTCGGCGCCGGCGTTGTTGATCGCCTTGCCGTTGGGCCGCTTCAGCGTGCTGTCCCAGATGCTGTCGAAGGACAGGTCCTCCTGCAGGCCGGCCGCGAGCGTGTAGATCTTGAAGCTCGAGCCGGGGGACTGACCGCCGGTGATCCCGTCGCCGTCGCCGGACATGTAGCCGGCGTAGTCGGTGCCGGTAGGTTTGTCGCCGCCGTAGTAGCCCAGCACCCGACCGTTCGAGGGATCGATACCGATCACCGCGGCCTGATAGGTGCTCGGCAACCCGTGCATCGGCGAGGTTTCACGAGCGGCGGAGCCGGCGTCCTCGGCCGCCTTCTGCACGACCGGGTCGATCGTCGTGGTGACGGTGAGGCCGCCCTGGTTGAACTCGTCCTCGCTGACGCCCATCTTCGCGAGCTCGGCCTTGACGTGCCGCAGGATCATGCCGACCGGCTTGTCCGCGGCGCAGGTCTTGCAGGAGTTCGCGGTGGGCTTACGGACCGTCGGGTACTTCCGGGCCGCGTACTCGGCGGGGCTGATCCAGCCCATGTCCAGCATGTTCTTCATCGTGTACTCCCACCGATCCTTGGCGTCGGTGGGGTTGTAGTTCGGGTCGTAACCCCTGTGGCTCGCGGTCGGGTAGGGCTGCTTGATGATCGAGGCGAGCACCGCGGCCTCGGACGCCGAGATGGCGTTCTTCTGCCCTGCCGGCGTGGTCACCGACTTGCCGAAGTAGCCCTGCGCCGCGGCCTCGATGCCGTACCTGCCCTCACCGAGGTCGATGTAGTTCAGGTACATGCCCATGATCTGGTCTTTGTTGTACGTCGACTCGAGCTTGCGGGCGATGACCGCCTCCCGCAGCTTGCGGTTGATGCTGATCGCCTTCAGGTCGGCCGCGTGCCGCGCGTACTGCTGGGTGATCGTCGAGGCGCCCTGGGTCGCGCCGCCGGTGAAGTTGTTCCACGCGGCGCGGACGATGCCCTTCATGTCGATGCCGTGGTGGTTGTAGAAGTTCTTGTCCTCGGCGGCGGCGACTGCGTGCTCGACGACCTTGTTGATCTTCTCTTCCGGGACCACGGTGCGGTTCTGCTCGCCCATCTTGGCGAGCACCGTGCCGTCCTGATACTTGATCACGTTGGACTGGTCCTCGGTGACCGGCGGCGGCAGCGCGACGTCGTCGAAGAAGTAGGTGCCGCCGACCACGCCGGCGCCGAGCATGATGACGAGCACGGCAGCCGCCGCGGTGAGGATGTTGGTACGCCGGCGGCGCTTGGCCGCCTTGGACCTGTCCTTGCCGCCGGGACCACCGGGGGAGCCGGGAGCGGCCGGCCCCGGCCGGACCGCGGCGCGGGCCACCGAGGCCCGGCCGCCGACGGAGCCGGTTCCGGCGCTGACGGAGGCGCGGGCGCCCACCCGGGCCGAACCCGCGGCGCCGCCCACGGAGGCACTACCGGTGGCGCCGGGCGCCTGACCGACCGGAGCAACTCCCGGGCTCCCGCCCACCCGGGCAGCGCCCACCGAGGCGCTGCCGACGGAGGCACGCCCGCCGGACCCACGGCGGTACGCGTCCGGGGCGGGACGGGCCGCGCCCATAGATCTGCTGGGGTCGTCAGGCGCGGAGGCACCGGGCACGGGCACCCCGGCCCGGGCACGCGGAGACTGCGATTCGCCGTACGAAGTCATGCGGTCACACCTCGGTCACGGCCGCGTGCATCGCGAGAGCCCTGGACGGGCCCCCGCCGACGACGCCGCGCGCGGGAGATTTGGGCTGCATTCCGGCAGCCGCCCTGTCGGATGTCTTCGATGACCGATTGCGGCGCTGGATGCCCGAGTCGGTCGGGGTCGTGCACACGGTACCGATTTCGAGCCACCTCATCGGCGGCCCTCCCGGCGTTGCGATGACGACCCTGTTTCGCGGTGGCGGCCCGCGACGGCCGAGGCGGTGGCCTCGGCCTGATCAAGCTCGTCGGCAGTCAGCGCGTCCCGGCCGAGCACGTATTGCTGGGTCAGGTGATTCCACGCGCAGGAGCGGCACACCTCCACGACGAAGACTTGGAACTCACGCAGAGTCATCGCCAGGACGGGGAGCTCGGCCAGCTTTCGGGCCTGCCCGGCGGACTGCTTGAGTTCATCCCCGTAGATGTAGTGCACCAGGGTGAGATTGTCGCGGCGGCAGACCGGACAGCGGTCGTCGGTCGGCTCGCCATGGAACAGAGCTGCGTTTTTCAGGTACGGCGACGCATCGCAGACCTCAAGCGTCCCGATCCGGCCGTTGTGCACGTCACGCAGCACTGCCCGCTTCTGTAGCGAGTAGTCGACGACCTGCCGCTGCGTGCGCATGGCGAAGAGAGTACGCGGTCCACGGCGGCGCGGCGACAGCCATCACTCTGCGTGGCGTGGTGATCGCGTAACCGGCACCACGTTCTGTTCTTCTTGCGTCCATCTCCGAGCAGATCTACTGTTGCGATGTATCGGGCCGATACATCGGGTACGAAGAGGGGGTGGCCAGTGTTGGAGTTGGCGATCCTCGGTCTCCTGCAGGAGACCCCGATGCACGGCTACGAGCTTCGCAAGGAGCTGGCGACCAAGCTCGGCACGATCCGCGCGGCAATCAGCTACGGCACCCTGTACCCGACTTTGAAGCGGCTGCAGACCGCCGGCTGGATCACCGAGTCGGCGTCGGATCCGTCGATCATCCCCCCGATGACCAGCAAACGCGGGCGGGTTGTTTACAAGATCACTGCGGAGGGCAAGGAACGCTTTGCCGATCTGCTCGCCCAGGCCGGCCCGGAGACGTACGACGACGCCGGCTTCGGGGTGCACTTCGCCTTCTTCGCCCGCACCGATCAGGCCACCCGCCTGCGCATCCTCGAGGGCCGCCGACGGCGGATCGAGGAGCGCCGCGAGGGCCTGCGCGAGGTTCTTTCCCGCGCCGGTGAACGGCTCGACGCGTACACGCTGGAATTGCAACGCCACGGACTCGACGCTTGCGAGCGCGAGGTCCGGTGGCTGGAGGAGCTCATCACCAACGAGCGCTCCGGCCGCGCGCCGGCTACCCCCGGCTCCTTCGACCTCCCCGCCGCTGAGTCACCAAAGCGAGTGGCCGGGGACGCATCCCCCCAAACCCCGCGTCCGCACGAGGACCGGCCGTGATGAAACAAGGAGGCAAACGCGATGGGCTCCGTCCGCGTCGCCATCGTCGGTGTGGGTAACTGCGCCTCGTCCCTGGTCCAGGGCGTGGAGTACTACAAGAACGCCGACCCCAACGACCGCGTCCCGGGTCTCATGCACGTGACCTTCGGCGACTACCACGTTTCCGACGTGCAGTTCGTCGCGGCGTTCGATGTGGACGCCAAGAAGGTCGGCATGGACCTGGCCGAGGCGATCGTCGCCAGCGAGAACAACACGATCAAGCTGACCGACGTGCCGCCGACCGGCGTCACCGTCCAGCGTGGACCGACCTTCGACGGTCTGGGCACCTACTACCGCGAGATGATCGAGGAGTCGCCGGCCGAGTCGGTCGACGTGGCCCAGGCGCTGCGCGACGCGCAGGTCGACGTGGTCGTCTCCTACCTGCCGGTCGGCTCCGAGCAGGCGGACAAGTTCTACGCCCAGGCCGCGATCGACGCCGGGTGCGCCTTCGTCAACGCGCTGCCCGTCTTCATCGCCTCGAACCCCGAGTGGGCGCAGAAGTTCACCGACGCGGGCCTCCCGATCGTCGGCGACGACATCAAGAGCCAGGTCGGTGCGACGATCGTGCACCGCGCGCTCGCCAAGCTGTTCGAGGACCGAGGCGTCGAGCTGCTGCGTACGTACCAGCTCAACTTCGGCGGCAACATGGACTTCATGAACATGCTGGAGCGCAACCGCCTGGTCTCCAAGAAGATCTCGAAGACCCAGTCAGTGACCAGCCAGATCCCGCACGAGATGGTCAAGAGCGACGTGCACATCGGCCCGTCCGACCACGTGCCGTGGCTCGACGACCGCAAGTGGGCCTACATCCGCCTCGAGGGTCGCTCGTTCGGCGACACCCCGCTGAACGCCGAGCTCAAGCTCGAGGTGTGGGACTCCCCGAACTCGGCCGGCGTCATCATCGACGCGGTCCGCGCCGCGAAGATCGCCAAGGACCGCGGCATCGGCGGCCCGATCCTCTCGGCGTCCTCCTACTTCATGAAGTCCCCGCCGGTCCAGTACAACGACCACGACGCGAAGGAGGCCGTCGAGGCCTTCATCCGCGGCGAGATCGAGCGCTGACACGGCGAGCAACGCAAAGGCCGGGCCGCCGAGGCGACCCGGCCTTTGCCGTTTCCTCACCAGCTCCGCGGGTACGGCGTCAGTCGCATCGCGATCTCGCGGACGTCGGTGACCCGGCCCGCGGTGATGTCCGCCGGTCAACCCCAGGCGCGTGCCAAAGCGACCCGCGCCTCCAGCTCCAGCAGTTTCCGCTTGCGGTCGAGGCCGCCGCCGAAGCCGACCATCTTGCCGCCGGCGCCGACCACGCGGTGGCACGGGACGATGACCGGAACGGGGTTGTGGTTGCAGGCCGTGCCGACCGCGCGGGCCGCGCCCGGGTCGCCCAGGGCAGTGGCGATCGCGCCATACGTGATCATCTCGCCATAGGGAATCTTGGCGATCTCGGCCCAGACGGCACGCTCGAACTCGGAGCCGCCGCGCAGCTCGAACGGCACGGTGAAGTCGGTGAGCTCGCCGGCGAAATACTCCGTCAGCTGCGCGGCGGCCGGATGCTCCGCGGACGGACCTGGGCGCGCGCCGAAGCGCACCTTGATCACGGTGTCACCGGCGACGGTCACGCCGAGCGGGCCGATGGGCGAATCGACGACGAACATGCCACCGATTCTGCTCCGGGGGTATGACAAGAAACCCGATCAGGACGACAGGTGACCGTTGTCCCGGGCCCACTTGAGGAGCTCCGCCTCGGCCTCCTCCCGGCTCAGCGGGCCGCGGTCGAGCCGCATCTCCTTGAGGTAACGCCACGCCTGCCCGACCACCGGGCCCGGCGGCAGGCCGAGCAGTTCCATGATCGCGTTGCCGTCGAGGTCGGGGCGGACCCGGGCCAGGTCCTCTTCGGCCTGCAGGCGGGCGATCCGCTCCTCGAGCGCGTCGTAGTCGGCCGCGAGGTTGGCGGCCTTGCGGCGGTTGCGGGTCGTGACGTCCGAGCGGGTGAGCCGGTGCAGCCGGGTGAGCAGCGGCCCGGCGTCGGTCACG
This sequence comes from Actinoplanes sp. KI2, assembly GCF_025630775.1. Lineage (GTDB taxonomy): Bacteria > Actinomycetota > Actinomycetes > Mycobacteriales > Micromonosporaceae > Actinoplanes. The sequence goes on along the minus strand of NZ_JAOSZE010000001.1, from coordinate 15,912 downwards.
TAACGGCGCACCGCGGAGTCGGTCCACTCGCCCCGGCCGTACCCGTAGAAGCGCAGGTGCAGCGCGACCAGATCGACCACGTCGGTGATGACGTCCTTGGGGTATCGCAGGGCCTTCATCCGCTGCTTGGTGAGCCGCGCCCCGACGATCTCGTGGTGGTGGAAGCTCACCCGGCCGTCGCGGCCGACCGCCTTGGTGGCCGGCTTGCCGACGTCGTGCATGAGCGCGGCCATCCGCAGCACGAAGTCGGGACCGTCGGCGCCCTCGAGGCGGATCGCGTTCTGCACGACGGTCAACGTGTGCTCGTAGACGTCCTTGTGCTGGGCGTGCTCGTCGATCTCGAGCTTGAGTCCGGAGATCTCCGGCAGGAAGCGGTCGGCCAGGCCGGTGTCGACGAGCAGCCGCAGCCCGGTGATCGGGTCGGCGCCGGACATCAGCTTGGTGAACTCGTCGCGGACCCGCTCGGCGGTGATCCGGTCGAGATCGGGTGCCATGCGCTCCATGGCCGCGATGACCGATTCATCCACCTTGAAGCGGAGCTTCGCGACAAACCGGGCGGCGCGCAGCATCCGAAGTGGATCGTCGCCGAACGAGATCGAGGGCGCGGCCGGCGTGCGGATCACCCGGGCCGCGAGATCGGCCAGGCCGCCGAACGGGTCGGTGAAGACGTGACCGGGCAGCGACACCGCCATCGCGTTGATCGTGAAATCGCGCCGCTCGAGATCCTCGAGGAGCGACTTGCCGTAGCGGACGATCGGGTTGCGGGTGACACCGTCGTAGGCCTCGGCCCGGAAGGTCGTGATCTCCAGCCGCAGGCCGTTCTTCTGCACCCCGATGGTGCCGAACTCGCGACCGGTCTCCCAGATCGCGTCCGCCCAGCCCTGCACGATCGCGAGGGTCTGCTCGGGCGGCGCGTCGGTACAGAAGTCGAGGTCGTCACCGAGAGCGCCCAGCAGCGCGTCTCGCACCGAGCCGCCGACCAGGTGCAACTCGTGGCCGGCCGCTTCGAACCGGCGCCCGAGCTCATCCGCGACCGGGGACACTCGGAGCAGCTCGGCGACGGCCTTGCGCTGGGCAGCATTCAACACAGACATGGGACGACCAGCGTATCGGGTCTTCAGTCCGGTCTTGGGTGGTGGGCGGGGTGGTCGGATGGCGGTGCGGTGTACGCCCCTGGGCACTGGGCGGGCGCGTGGCAGGAGCCGCAGACAGCAGGCAGTATGAACCCGTGCCCGTTTCCGAGGCGCTGCGTCGCCTGAGTGAGGACCCCGGGTTCTGGACGGGCGCGAGCGCGACCCCCGCCGGCCTCGACGCGAGGGAGCTGCGGGTGACCTTGCCGGTCACCGGCGGCTATGCGCTGGTGTTCGAGCTCGATCTGGCAACCGGCGACCGCACGCTGGGCCTGCGCGTCCCGGCCAGCTCGGAGCCGATCCAGCTGGGCTGGGCCGAGGCGGCCGGCCCCTACCCCGCGGCGCTGCGCTGGTGGGAGCTCGACCTGTGCGCCCGGGTGATCGCCCTGGAGGATCCGACCCTGCCGCACCCCGGCCTGGTGGTCGCGCTGCTGTCCCCGTTCGCCCCGGCCACGCCGGATGACGACGAGACCCTCGTCGCCGCCGTGCGCGAGGTCGCCTACCGCTCGCTGCGCCGGGACGTGCCGCCGGTCACGCCGCACGGTCCCGAACAGGCGCCGCTGCCCCTGTTCGCGAGCGCCGAGTGGTGGCCGGCGCCACCCGCGCCGTCACCGCAGGTGCTCGACGAGGCCGCGATCGCCGAGCTCACCCGTACCGTGACGCGGTTCCCAGAGGTGCGACAAGGGTCGCGCTTCCCGCGGGAGAGCCTGGCCGATCTCGTACGCCTGGCCGCCGCGCACCTTGATCGCCTGCCGCGCCAGTCCTGGTATGCGACGACCGTCCCGCTGGCCCGGCACATCCTCGACACCGGTGACCTGGCACCCGTTCCCGCTCTGCTCGGTGCGCTGACCGAGGCCGGCTGCGATCACCCGACGGTGCTGGATGCGCTGAGTGAGCCCCTGGTTGCTGCCGAGGCGTGCTGGATGGTCGAGACTCTCGCGGGCGCGCGCCCCGGCACCCTCCTGCGACGCCATGTATGACGTACCCCTTTATGGTGACCCTGTGTTCTCATCCCCGGTGGAGGCGGCGTGACCGGCGGCCTCTATAACAGTGCCAACTCGCGAGGCTTGCCGCCGTCCGCGGACGACGTGCCGAGCGACGAGGAGGTCCAGCCGCAGCCGGGGACCTTCGAGCAGACCCGGCAGAACCCGCCCGGCGTGTACGGCCGCCCGGTCGATCCGGAGGCGGTGATCGGCCCGGTCACCACGTCCATGCCGGGGGTGCCGCTCGAGCAGGACAATCTCCCGCCGCAGGAGGTGCCGGCCGAGAGCCAGCGGCCGGCGGCCGGCGGCGGCCTGCTGCGATCCAGCGCGATCATGGCGGTCGGCACGCTGGCGTCCCGGGTCACCGGCTTCTTCCGGTCGGCGCTGCTGGTCGCGGCGCTGGGCACCGGACTGCTGGCCGACTCGTTCAACACCGCCAACACGATCCCCAACATCGTGTTCGACCTCCTGCTCGGCGGCGTGCTGACCGCGGCCCACGTCCCGCTGCTGATCCGCGCGCGCAACAAGTCGGAGAAGTACGGCGAGGAGTTCGAGCAGCGCCTGTTCACCGTCCTGCTCTGCGCGCTCGCTCTGATCACCGTGGCCGCGATGTCGGTCGCGCCGATGCTCATCAACCTGTACGGCAGCAAGTTCACCCCGGCGCAGCATCGGATCGCCGTGCTGTTCCTGCTGTTCTTCCTGCCGCAGATCTTCTTCTACGGCTTCGCGGCGGTCGCCGGCGCCTCGCTGAACGCTCGGGGCCGGTTCGCCGCGCCGATGTGGACCCCGGTCATCAACAACATCGTGGTGATCGGGGTCCTCGGCGCCTTCATGGTCATCACCCACGGTGACAAGCTGACTCCGGAGACGATCGGCGACGGTCAGCTCCGCTTCCTGGCGATCGGCGTGACGGCCGGCGTGGGCGCGCAGGCGTTCGGTCTGATTCCCTCGATGCGGGCGCTCGGCTTCAACTTCCGCCCGCGCTTCGACTTCCGGCGCGCCGAGCTGACCCAGATGTGGGGCATGGCCAGCTGGACCCTGCTCTACGTGGTGGCCCAGCAGGTCGCGCTGGTCGTCTACACCAACCTCGCCAACGCGGCCGGCGCGCGCTACGCCAAGGAGACCGGCAGCCACACCGGCGTCGGACTCACGCCCTGGACGAACGCGTACGCCTTCTTCCAGCTCCCGTACGCCGTGGTCGCGATCTCGATCATCACGGCGATCCTGCCCCGGATGACACAGAGCGCCGCCGAGGGAAAGCTGAGCCGGCTCGCCGGAGAGCTTCGCGAGGGCCTGCGACTGTCGCTGGCGCTGATGCTGCCCGCGGTCGCGCTGCTCTTCGGCGCGGCGAGCGAGATCTGTTTCGTCCTGTTCGCGCACGGCAACACCAGCGCGGCCAGCGCGGAGGTGATAGCGAACGTGCTGCGGGTCTTCGCGATCGGCCTGACCCCGTTCGCGGTGCTCCAGCTGCTGCAGCGGGGTTTCTACGCCCAGCAGGACACCCGCACGCCGGGCCTGGTCGCGATCTTCTCGACCGGCATCGGGGCGCTGACCGCCATCGTGTTCTCCCGGGTGCTGTCGACCGAGCACGTGGTGCTCGGCATCGCCGGCGCGCAGGGCATCTCCTGGGCGTTCGGCTGCCTCGTGTCCGTCGTGCTGCTGCGCCGCCGGGTCGGGCGCCTCGGCGGGCGCGAAATTCTGACCCTCTTCTCGAAGGCCGCGATCTGCAGCCTGGCCGCGCTCGCCGTCGCCGAGATCGGCCATCTGGTCGTCGGCCCGCACGTGAACGACAGCTTCGTGCTGTCCGCGATCCTGTTGGCCGCGCAATGCGTGCTCGGCTTCGGAGCGTTCCTGGCGGTGGCCGCGGTGGTCCGGCTCCCCGAGATCAACCAGGTCATCGGGATGGTCCGCCGCAAGATCGGGCGCTGACCGTACGGGTGAGGATCGAGCGCTGATCGGCAGGGCAAAAAGCGTCCACCGTTCCAAATCGGTCGCGGCGGGACCCAGACTACCTTCGGGGCACCATCTGATCAGGTGCTTCTCCGCCGTTTCGGGTCGAGAAAAGTCCGTTCGGACGGGCAAGTCCGAGTGCCGCGCCGGGGGGACGACCTGCCGTAGGGTTGGTACGGGCGGGTATGGTCAGTGTCGGCATGTGCGCAGCGCACGTCGTCAGTTGCACCCAGCGCGCTATCGGCGTGCGCGGAGCACCGAGGGAGGACGGGTGACCCAGGTCGGCGAAGGCCACGAGACCGCGGCCGATGCGGACGGACCGGTCATGACCCGCGGTAACCCCACCGTCGGTGAGATCCTGGCCGAGCGCTATCAGCTCGAGGAGCACGTCAACGACGACAGCGCCGGCCGCCAGGTCTGGCGCGGTGTCGACGTGATCCTCCGTCGTCCCGTCGCGGTGGTGCTGCGTTACCCGGGCGGTGACTCCGCCACCGAGATGCTGCAGGCCGCGGTCGACGCGAGCCGCGTGATCCACCCCAACCTGGTCGGCGTCTACGACGCGATCGACGAGGGCACCCGCGCCTACGTGGTGCGCGAGTGGGTCGACGGCGCGTCGCTGCGCGAGCTGGTCACCCAGGAGGGCCCGTTCGACCCGGCCCGGTCCACCACGATCGCGCACGCCATCGCCGACTCGCTGGCCGCCGTGCACGCGACCGGCATGGTGCACGGCAACGTGCACCCCGGCACGACCCTGATCGCCGACGACGGCCGGGTCGTGCTCGCCGACGCGCGGGCCGACGCGGCCGACAGCGCGGAGAAAGACGCTCGTGCCGTCGGCGGCATTCTTTACTACGCCCTGACCGGGCGCTGGCCGCACGCCGAGGTCGGCCGGTCGTCGATTCCCGACGCGAACCGCGATGGATCGGGCAACCCGGCCGCCCCGCGGCAGATCCGCGCGGGCGTCCCGGCGTACCTCGACGATCTGACGATGGATCTGCTCGACAGTCGGGTCGCGGCCCCCGAGGCCGCCGCACTCTCCGCCGAGCTGGCCCGGCTGGACGCCGCCGCCGACGACGACTACGAGGACGTCGGCCCGCTGCGCTTCTCCCAGAGCAATGCCACCTCCGAGCCGCCGCGGAACAGTTCCAAGATCGTCATTGGGGTGGCGGCGCTGGTCGTCATCGCCATCATCGGCCTGGTCTTCGGCATCCGCGCGATCACCAGTTCGGGTACGCCGCAGTCGAAGTCGACCACCCAGGCGAACGCCGGCGGCGCGCCGACCAGCGCGGGCACCGACACCCAGGCCCCGGCGAAGAACCCGGTGCAGATCAAGCTCACCCCCGACATGGTGCGCATCGTCGACCCGCCGTCGGGCGACCGCAGCGACTCCGACGAGGCCAAGAACGTCGTCGACGGCGACCCGAGCACGTCGTGGACCACGCACAGCTTCAAGTCCGCCAAATTCGGCAACCTCAAGGCCGGCATGGGTGTCCTGATCAACCTGGGCGCCAAGCGGAACCTTGCCGACGTGCGGGTCGAGACCTCGTCGTCCGGCGTGGGCATGGACATCCGCTACGGCACGATCGACCCGGGCGACAACAGCCAGGGCGACCAGAAGATCGTCGACACGTACAAGAGGCTGGGTGAGCCGGACGCCGACGCGAAGGGCGACGGCACCAACCGCATCTTCTCGGTCTTCGATCCGAACACCCAGTACCAGTACATCCTCGTCTGGCTGACCGAACTGCCGCCGAACGACGACGGCAGCGGCTTCAAGGTCAGCGTCAACGAGGTCTCGGTTTACGGCTACTGACCCGCCCACAGGTTAGATTGCTCCCGTGACTGAGGGGCCGAGCGACGCCGACCTCCTGCGTGCGCACCTCGACGGTGACGCGCAGGCGTTCGCCGTGCTGGTCCGCCGGCACCGGGACCGGCTGTGGGCGGTCGCCCTGCGCACGATCGGCGATCGCGAGGAGGCCGCCGACGCGGTGCAGGACGCGCTGCTCTCGGCGCACCGCAACGCCGGCAAGTTCCGCGGCGACTCGGCCGTCACCACCTGGCTGCACCGCATCGTGGTGAACGCCAGCCTCGACCGGATCCGTCGCCGGCAGGCGCACCCGACCGTGCCGCTGCCGGACGGCAGTCGCGCCGACGACCGGCCGTCCGCGCCCGAGCCGGCCGCACCGCCCGAGGATCACGACACCAGGCTGGTGGTGCGGCAGGCGCTGGCCGATCTGCCGGCCGAGCAGCGGGCCGCGATCGTGCTGGTCGACGTGCAGGGCTATCCGGTGGCCGAGGCCGCCGAGATCCTGGGCGTCGCCGAGGGCACGATCAAGAGCCGCTGCGCGCGCGGCCGCGCCCGGATGGCACTGGCCCTGGCCGGCCTGCGCGGCGCGGCACCCGACGACGCGCGACAAAGCGGCGCGGCACCCGACGACGCGCGACAAGGCGGCGCGGCACCCGACGACGCGCGACAAGGCGCCGGACGAGGCTCGGGAGACGCTGGTCACGCCGCCGGCGGGAACCAGCAGGCCGCCCAGACCGTCCCATCCAGACCGGGAGCGGACCATCCGCTGCCCACGCCGGCCGAGGGGAGGGACGAGAGGTGACCGGGGCCGAGTTCCGCGGGGTCGACGTCGACCTGCTGGCCGACTACATCGGCGGCGCGCTGGTCGATACCCCCGACGAGTCGATGGTCGCCGCGCTGATCGCCGACGACCCGGCCTGGCGGTCCGCCTACGAGTCCCTCAGCGGCGACATGGCGGCGGTCGAGGCCGAGCTGGGCCGCCTCGAGGCAGTGCCGATGCCCGACGACATCGTGGCCAGGCTCGACGTGGCACTGGCCGAAGCGACGACGAAACCGCAGCTCACCTTGATCCACGGGGACGCCGCTTCGCCCGTACGGGAAAAAAGGAAGTTGCGGTGGGTCACGCCGATCGCGATCGCCGCGGGCGCGGTGGCGTTTGTCGGATTCGGCCTCGACTACCTCGCCGGTCTCGAGCGTGGCGCCTCGGACAAGGCTTCGAACACCAGCGCCGCCGGCTCGGGCGAGGCTCGGCAGGACACCGCCGAGGCGCCCGCCGCTGCGGGTGGGCAACCGGAGCGCTCCGAGCCCTACGCCGCGCAGGACAACGCGGACGCCGGCAAGACCACCGCGCTGCCGCAGCTGCGCTACACCGGCATCGACTACACCGAGGCGACACTCGCCGAGCCGGCGCCGCAGCCGCTGGCCGCCTCGGCATCGTCGATGGCGGGCGGCGTACTGCGCCGGCTGAGCACGCCGGTCAACCTTCAGCAGTGCCTTGACAAGATCGCCGAGGCGAACGGTGCCGGCCCGATCACGGTCGATACGGTGGATTACGCGAAGTTCGAGGGAATGCCCGCGATCGTGGTGCGTTTCACCGCCAAGAATGGCACCTGGGCCTGGGCGAGTGGCCCCGCGTGCGGCACATCCGACCGCGGCGCGGACACCCGGGCGAAGGTGTCGGTACGCTGAGCGCCACACCCCGGTGAGGTCGGCCACGGCCCGCCCTGGCGGGAATGGCATGCGCCTAGCATGACGTTCTAGCGTGCAGTGTCGCCGGGCGTTGACCCGGCGAGTTTTTGACGACAGGGAGTCGGCAGTGGACGAGGTCCGCAATCTGATCATCATCGGTTCGGGGCCGTCCGGCTACACCGCGGCGTTGTACGCGGCCCGGGCCAATCTCAAGCCGCTCGTGATCGAGGGCGTCCAGTCCGGTGGCGCGCTGATGACCACCACCGAGGTGGAGAACTTCCCCGGGCACCGGGACGGCATCATGGGCCCCGAGCTCATGGACAACATGCGGGCGCAGGCCGAGAAGTTCGGTGCCGAGTTCCTCACCGACGACGTGACCCGGGTCGAGCTGACCGACAAGCCCACCGAGGCCGGCACCGAGGGTCTCAAGACCGTCTGGGTCGGCGACAAGGAGTTCTTCGCCCGCGCCGTGATCCTCGCTACCGGCTCCGCCTGGCGCCCGATCGGGGTGCCCGGCGAGCAGGAGCTGCTCGGCCACGGCGTGTCGTCGTGTGCGACCTGTGACGGCTTCTTCTTCCGCAACCAGCACATCGTGGTGGTCGGCGGCGGCGACTCCGCGATGGAGGAGGCGACCTTCCTCACCCGCTTCGCCGAGACCGTGACGATCGTGCACCGCCGGGACAGCTTCCGGGCCAGCAAGGTCATGCAGGTACGCGCCCTGAACAACCCGAAGATCAAGATCGAGTGGGACTCGGTCGTCGAGGAGATCCTCGGCGACGACGGCAAGGTCGTCGGCGTCCGGCTCAAGAACGTCAAGACCGGCGAGACCAAGGTGCTTGACGTGACCGGTGTGTTCGTGGCGATCGGCCACGACCCGCGCAGTGAGCTGTTCAAGGGCCAGATCGAGCTCGACGACGAGGGCTACGTGAAGGTCGACTCCCCCTCGACCCGCACCAACATCCCGGGCGTGTTCGCCGCCGGTGACCTCGTCGACCACACCTATCGTCAGGCCATCACGGCCTCCGGCACGGGTTGTGCCGCGGCGCTCGACGCCGAACGCTTCATCGCCTCATTCGTAGAGCTGTAAGGGAGAGGTCGTCGTGGGAGCAGGCAAGGCCGTCACCGACGCCACGTTCACCAGTGACGTGCTGCAGTCGGACAAGCCGGTGCTGGTGGACTTCTGGGCGGAGTGGTGCATGCCCTGCAAGAAGGTCGACCCGCTGCTCGGCGAGATCGCCAAGGAGATGGGCGACCGGGTCGAGATCGTCAGCGTCAACATCGACGAGAACCCGGAGACCACCCGGGCGTACCGGGTGATGTCGGTCCCCACGCTGACTATCTTCAAGGGTGGCGAACCGGTCAACTCGGTCACCGGGGCCAAGCCGAAGACCGCCCTGGTGAGCTTCATCGAGTCGGCTCTCTGAACCGATAGTCACGCCCCGCATCCTTTCGGATGCGGGGCGTTGTCGTGCCCCGGGCGGATTGCGCCACCGGGTGGGTGCGGCGGTTGGGGAGTACGCTCCGAAGTCGTTCTTCATTTCCCTCGGACCCATGCAAGGAGTCCCGCGTGCGTTCCATCCGACGTGGAGACAGCGGCCCGGCCGTTGCCGAGATCAGATCCATCCTGGTTGGCCTGGATCTGCTCGACAGCCCCTCGGACGCCTTCGACGACGCCATGGACACCGCGGTCCGCGCGTTCCAGCAGAGCCGCGGCATCGGCGTCGACGGGCTGGTCGGCGACGAGACCTGGGGCGCGCTGGATGCGGCGCGCTGGCGGCTCGGCGCCCGCACGCTCTACCACTCGGTACCGGCCGCGCTGGTCGGCGAGGACGTCCGGGCGCTGCAGGAGCGGCTGCTGGAGATGGGGTACGACACCGGCCGCGCCGACTCGATCTACGGCGGGCGCACCGCCCGCGCGGTCGCCCAGTTCCAACGCGAGGTCGGCCTGACCCCCGACGGGTCGTGCGGTCCCAACACCATGAAGGCGCTGCGCCGGCTCGGCCGCAAGGTCGTCGGCGGCCGCCCCCAGTGGCTGCGCGAGGCCGAGGCGTTCCGCCAGGCCGGCACCAACCTGATGGGCAAGACCATCGTGATCGACGCGGGCCACGGCGGCGGCGACGACCTGGGCGTGGTGGTCCCCGAGGGCCCGCTGCGCTGGACCGAGGCCGATCTCGTCTTCGACCTGGCCGCCCGGCTCGAGGGCCGGCTCGCCGCGGCCGGCATGCGGGTGCACCTGACCCGCGGCCCGCACCCGGCCCGGCCGATGACCGGCGCCGAGCGGGCCACGCTGGCCAACAGCCTGGGCGCCGACCTACTGATCTCGCTGCACGTCGACGGGCACGAGAACGAGGCCGCGCACGGGGTGGCGACCTACCACTACGGCACCGGCAACGGGCTGAGCTCCACGGTCGGCGAGCGGCTGGCCAACCTGGTGCAGCGCGAGATCGTGGTGCGGACCGGGATGCGGGACTGCCGGATCCACGCCAAGACCTGGGAGCTGCTACGGCTGACCCAGATGCCGGCCGTACGCGTCGACCTGGGTTACCTGACCTCGCCCACCGACCGTGATCGGCTGGTGAATCCACTGTTCCGGGATCAGATCGTCGAGGCGATCCTGGCCGCGGTGCAGCGGATGTACTACCCCGTCGAGATCGACGTGCCGACCGGCTCGATCGACGTGCGGCAGCTCCGCGTGGCCCTCAGTTCTCCGCGCTCCGCGTAGCCGTCGCGGGCCGCACCGGGCGCAGCAGCGTCTCCGGGCTCATCGAGCCGAGCAGCTTCTCCAGCGCGTACTCGACGTCGGACTTCCAGGACAGGGCCGTCCGCAACTCCAGCCGTAGCCGCGGATAGCGCGGATGCGGGCGTACGGTCTTAAAGCCGACGGAGAGGAAGAAATCGACCGGCGCAACGCAGCCTGTCTGCTTGTCGTCGTCGGCCTCGCCGAACTTCGCGTCGCCGAACGCCTCGATCGCCTTCACCCCGCGCTTGGTCAGATCGCGTGCCACCCCCTGCACCAGCATGCGGCCCAAGCCGCCACCGGCGAACGCGGCCACCACGTGCGCGGTCATCATCAGCGCCGCGTCGGCGCTCACCGGCGACGTGGGAAAAGCCATCGAGCGGGGGACGTACGCGGGCGGGGCATACATCACGAACCCGGCCGGCATGCCATCCACGTAGGCGAGCTTGCCGCAGGAGCCCCACTCCAGCAGCGTCTGCGACACCCACGCCTCTTTTTCCAGGCCCGGGTCGCCGGACGCGCACGCCCGCTCGGCGGCGACCGGGTCCAGCTCCCAGTAGACGCACTGCCGACATGGGCGGGGCAGGTCCTCGAGGGTGTCCAGCGTGAGATTGACCAGGCGTCGCGACACAGCCATCCCCCTCACTGGGCCACGGCGCGTACGTCTGCCAGGCCCCCACCGGCCCCGGGCAGGATCCTACGCCGCAAAATCCATGAACGGGACCAGGTCGGGCATCCACCCGGTTATCCGAGGGCCTCCCGTGCGGGAGCCGACTAGCATTTGTGGTCCCGGCCTGCCTTAAGGAGGGCACAGATGACCGGCACCACCCAGGACGACTACACCGATGTGTACGCGCGACGCGTGCGCGGGATGACGACCTCCGAGATCCGCGCACTGTTCGCCGTCGCCAGCCGTCCCGAGGTGGTGTCGCTGGCCGGCGGCTCCCCATACATCGCCGCACTCCCGCTGGACGCCGTCGGCGAGATGCTCGGCAGCCTCGCCGCCGAGCACGGCGCGGTGAGCCTGCAGTACGGCATCGGCCAGGGCACGGTCGAGCTGCGCGAGCGCATCTGCGAGGTGATGGCGCTCTCCGGCATCCGCGGCGCCTCCCCCGACGACGTGGTGGTCACCGTCGGCGGCCAGCAGGCGATCGACCTGCTCGCCCGTCTCTTCCTCGACCCGGGCGACGTGGTGCTCGCCGAGGGCCCGAGCTATGTCGGCGCGCTCGGCGTCTTCCAGGCCGCCCAGGCACAGGTTCACCACGTACCGATGGATTACGAGGGGCTGATCCCGGCCGCGCTCGAGGAGGCGATCGCCGCGGTGGCGCGATCCGGCCGCCGGGCGAAGTTCCTGTACACCATCCCGACGTTCCAGAACCCGGCCGGCGTGACGCTCACCGAGGAGCGGCGGGAGCGGGTGCTCGAGATCTGCGAGCGGGCCGGGTTGCTGGTGGTGGAGGACGACCCGTACGGGATGCTGTCTTTTGAAGGCGATGCCCCGCTGCCGTTGCGCGCGCGCCGGCGCGATGGGGTCTTCTACGTCAGCACGTTCTCCAAGACCTTCGCTCCCGGTCTGCGGGTGGGCTGGATCCTCGCGCCGCACGCGGTGCGGGAAAAGCTCGTGATGATGAGCGAGGCGAACGTGTTGTGTCCGAGCGCCTTCGCGCAGGGCGCCGTCACGCAATACCTCACCACCATGCCGTGGCGCGAGCAGATCAAGTCGTACCGCGAGATCTACCGCGAGCGCCGCGACGTGCTGCTCACCGCGCTGCGCGACCTGATGCCGGCCGGCACCAGCTGGACCAACCCGGCGGGCGGCCTGTTCGTCTGGGCGACCCTCCCCGAGGGCCTCGATTCCAAGGCGATGATGCCGCGCGCGATCGCGGCGAGGGTGGCCTACGTGCCCGGCACCGGCTTCTACGCGGACGGCACCGGAACGAGCAACATGAGACTCAATTTCTCGTACGCGTCGCCCGACCGCCTGCGTGAGGGTGTGCGTCGGCTCGCCGGCGTGATGGAGCAGGAGCTCGCGATGCGGGCGGTGTTCGGCCCGGCCTCGGCGCCGCACCACCATCGTCGTCGCGGCGCGGCCGCCGCCGACGCCCCCGGCCCCGACTTGGCATGATCCCTTCTATGGCTGCAGGTGACGATGTGCGCGTGATGGTTCTGGCCGGTGGCCTGTCGTACGAACGGGACGTCTCGCTGCGCTCCGGCCGCCGCGTGCTCGACGCGCTGCGCGACGCAGGTGTGCACGCCGAGATGCACGACGCGGACGTCTCGCTGCTGCCCGCTCTGCAGGCGGATCCACCGGACGCCGTGGTGATCGCGCTGCACGGCGCCACCGGCGAGGACGGGTCGCTGCGCGGGGTGCTCGACCTGTGCGGGGTGCCCTACGTCGGCTGCGACGCGCGCGCCTCCCGGCTGGCCTGGGACAAGCCGTCGGCCAAATCGATGCTGCGCGAGGCGGGCATCCCGACGCCCGACTGGGTGGCGCTGCCGCACGACCGGTTCTCCGAGCTGGGCGCGGTCGCGGTGCTCGACCGGATCGTCGACCGGCTCGGCCTGCCGCTGATGGTCAAGCCGGCGCAGGGCGGCTCCGGCCTGGGAGCCGCGGTGGTCCGGGAAGAGGTGGATCTTCCGGCCGCGATGGTGGGGTGCTTCGCGTACGACTCGACCGCGCTGGTCGAGAGGTACGTGCGGGGCAAGGATGTCGCCGTGTCGATTGTTGACCTCGGCTCCGGCCCCCAGGCGTTGCCGATCGTCGAGATCGTGCCCCGGGACGGGGTGTACGACTACGCGGCCCGCTACACGGCCGGCCTGACCACGTGGCACACGCCCGCCCGGCTCGACGACGAGACGACCGCGCGGGTCGCCGAGACGGCGCTCGCCGCGCACAAGGCGCTCGGCCTGCGCGACCTGTCCCGGGTCGATCTGATCGTGGCCGAGGACGGTTCGCCGCAGGTGCTCGGGATCAACGTGTCGCCCGGGATGACCGAGACCTCGCTGTTGCCGCTCGCAGTGCAGGCGGCCGGCCTCGATCTGGGCCACATCCTGGCGACGCTGATCGGGCGGGCTGTGGCCCGGGCGTAGTCGCGCGTCCCGCGCGGGGGTCGGGCTGGCCGGCTCTGGGGCTGCCTTGTTATCGCTGGCCCTGGGCAGCCGCGCGCAATGACCTGCTCGCGGGCGCCCGGGTTATCGCCGGGCCGCTAGCGTGATCCGGCGTGCAGGTCCCTGGGCAGAATCGCGGCGCCGCTTTTACGTGATCGCCCTGGGTTGCACGGCAGGGACGTCCTCCACCATGTCGTTCGCGACCGCGATCGTTGACGCCGTCTTGGTCTCGGTCTTGGCCTCAGTCGCGACCGTCGCCTCGGTCTCGGCCTCCGTCCCGGTCCCGTTCTTCGCCTCGGTTTCGGTCTTGGTCTCCGTCCCGGTCCCGATTTCGGCGTCGGTCTTCGCTTCGACGTCGCCCAGGGTGGCGGGGCGGTGGTCGTCGGCGTCGTGCGCCGCGGACGGGCTATGTGTGATCGTGGAAGGCGCCTCCCATTGGATGTGCGGCGGCTCGGCGATCGCCTGGCCGCCGAACTCCGCAAGCCACGCGGCAACCAGGGCGAGGTTTTCCCGCCACTGAGGCTCGGGGATCACCGGAAGGATGTCGTCCCAGAGCGAAAGGAACGTGCCGCGGAGCTGTAGCCGGCCGTAGGGGCGGGCCAGGAACCACAGATGCAAATGTGCGGAGCCGTCACCCCATCGGTTGACATGAACGCGCGCCACGCCGTCCAGCGATCGGATCGCCCGCTCGAGGCGCACCGTCATCACACCGAGCTCGGCGGCGAGCAGGTTGGGCAGGTCGCCGAGATCGAGGTGCGACCGGCACTCGAGGATGAGGACCATCGGCAGCCCTGTGGGGCGATCCATGGCCCGGACTCGCCACCGTTCACTGACCCAGATGTACGCCTCATCAGGGGTGTTGCAGGCAACGCAGTCCGCCGCGTCCTCACCGCTGCGCGGCGGCTCGACCTCAACCGGGTCGGCCAGGGGTTTGACCCGCATGTCGCCCTCGAACGGGAAGGAGGGCCAGCGCGTGAAGTCGGGCAGAGGGGCGGCGTTGTCGGGCACGGCGTGACTTTAGCCGAGGTCAAGGCGTGTGTCCCGGGTCAATTTTCCGGCGGCACGGTAACCATGCGTCGGCCGTCTCATCACCGAGATCACCATCGATGCCGATCACGGTCCGTGGACACCAAGCAACCCCCACAGTTATCCACAGAAGTTATCCACAGGCCGCCCGGTTTCACGTGAAACACGACGTCGCAGCCTTGCACGCCCTGTGGATGAACCCTTGGAAGGCCACCCCTCCATCAACGTTGTTTCACGTGAAACCGCCCCAGCCGGTTTCTCAACAGCCGTTACCCACAGCCTGTGGATAACCGCCGAGGCAGCGCCCGAGCATGCCGGCCCGCCGAGTCTTGGAGCCAGACTCGCATTCACTTTCCGCCCACCCAAGTGAACAGGCCTCGATGGCGACCAAGGGCCGTGGCCGGCCCACCCGAGTGCCGTTCCCGGATGGGGTCCCATCCCGTCGCCATCCCGTCCCCTCGCCGTCTCCGTCGCCTGTCGCCTGTCGTCTGTCGCCTGTCGCCTGTCGGCCTCGCCCTCGCGTCCCATTGCCCTAACCTTGCCCGCGCCCGCGCCCGCGCCGGCGCCCTGCGCCCGCCGTCGCCCCGCGGCCGCCCTCGCCCCGCGCCCGCCCTCGCCCTCCGCCCGCCCCGCCTTGTCCGTGGCCCTCGCCGCATTGTCCGTGCCCTCGCCGCCTCGTCCGTGCCCTCGCCGCCTCGTCCGTGCCCTCGCCGCCTCGTCCGTGCCCTCGCCGCCTCGTCCGTGCCCTCGCCGCCTTGTCCGTGCCCTCGCCGCCTCGTCCGTGCCTTCGCCTCGTCCGCACCCTCGCCCTCGCCATGGGCCAACCCCTCGCCTCGCCCTGGGCCCACCCGCGCCCCGCGCCCCGCGCCCTGCGCCCTGCGCTCTCGCCCTGCCCTGCCCTCGCCTCGCCCTCGGAGTCGGCGTCCACGTCGACCGCCGAGCAAGCGCCCGGCCGTAGCTATGGATGGCGGGGCAGCCTTCCGTCGCTCGTGAGTCCTGGCTCCCGCCCTACACCGGCCATGCAATTCCGCACACGCGCTCCGCGAGCTGCCTCCGCCCGCCCGCTCGCCGGGCCGCCCACGCAGGCGCCAATGCCGACGACGTCGACGCCAGCAGCGTCGGAATATTGCGGCTGACCCGATGCGACTTCCCACCCAAGGCAGGCGCGGCTCGGCGGCGCTGTATGGCCGGCTCGGCCTCGATCTCTGGACCGATGTAACGACGGCCATCGGCTACGCCGGCCTGCCGCAGGCGTCGCCGTCTTCGTCACTCCCGTTTGTCCGTGGGGCTGGCATCGAGGTTCGCCCGACGTGCATTGCTGGCGGAGGTCGCGCCACCGCCCAGCCGGAGGAGGCGACCAACGGCCGGACTCCGCCGGGCTCCGGCTGCGCCGGGGAAGCGATTGGTTTCACGTGAAACCCGGCTCCCGGCTCCCGGCTCCCGGCTCCCGGCTCCCGGCTCCCGGCTCCCGGCTCCCGGCTC